>JAWKIT010000025.1:0-1671 GCA_041394165.1 Acidimicrobiales bacterium | reverse complement strand
CGCCACCGCCATCGACGACCACGAACGGGTGATCGCCGACGTGTGGGCCCGCCACCCCGACCTCGACCTGGTGCTGCTCGCCTTCGGCGTCCTCGGGAGCCAGAGCGAGTTCGACGACGACCCTGCCGCCGGCGCCCGCGCCGCGATCGCCAACTACGCCGGCGCGGTGTCGTCGGGCCTGGCGGTCGCCCAGCACCTCCGCGCCCAGGCCCACGGCACCCTCGCGGTCATCACCTCGGTCGCCGGCGAGCGGGCGCGGGCCGACAACTTCGTCTACGGCTCGACGAAGGCCGGGCTCGACGCCTTCTCCCAGGGGCTGGGCGACCACCTCGCCGGCAGCGGGGCATCGGTGCTGGTGGTGCGGCCCGGCTTCGTCCGCACGGCGATGACCGAGGGCATGGCCGACGGACCGATGGCCACCACCGCCGACGCCGTGGCGCGCGACATCGTCGCCGGGCTCAAGCGCGGGGCCCACACCGTCTGGTCGCCGGCGAAGCTGCGGTGGGTGTTCGCCGTGCTGAAGGTCCTGCCCCGACCGCTCTGGCGCAAGCTGGCCGCCGCCCGCTGACGCGATCGCACCCGGGCGCGCCCGGTGCTCGTCCGGCAGACTCTCGGCCATGACCGACGTCGCCGCCTCCCCTGCGCCGAGCGCTCCCGCCGCACCCCTCCCGGGGGGCCCGTCGCTCCCCCAGGTCCGTCGCCTGGCCACCGAGATCCCCGGCCCCCGCTCCCGGGCCTTCCACGAGCGGCGCCTCGCCGCCGTCGCCGCGGGCGTGGGGAGCGGCCTGCCCATCCAGGTGGTGGCGGCCGGTGGCGGCGTCATCGTCGACGCCGACGGCAACTCGCTGATCGACCTCGGCTCCGGCATCGCGGTCGTCAACGTGGGCAACGCCGCGGCACCGGTGGCTCGCGCCGTCGCCGAGCAGGCCGCCGCCTTCACCCACACCTGCTTCATGGTCACGCCCTACGAGGGGTACGTCGCCGTGTGCGAGCAGCTCAACGCCCGGACCCCGGGCGACCACGAGAAGCGCTCCGCCCTGTTCAACTCGGGTGCCGAGGCGGTGGAGAACGCGGTGAAGATCGCCCGCCACGCCACCGGCCGCAGTGCGATCGTGGTGATGGACCACGCCTACCACGGGCGCACGAACCTCACGATGGCCCTGACGGCGAAGTCCATGCCGTACAAGGCGGGCTTCGGCCCGTTCGCCCCCGACGTGTACCGGGTGCCGATGGCCTACCCGTACCGCTGGCCGGGCGGCGCCGAGCGGGCCGGTGCCGAGGCGGCGGCCCAGGCGATCGACCACATCCGCACCGAGATCGGCGCCGAGCGGGTCGCGGCGGTGCTGGTCGAGCCGATCCAGGGCGAGGGCGGCTTCATCGTCCCCGGCGAGGGCTACCTGTCGACGCTCGTCGAGTTCTGCCGGAGCAACGGGATCCTCTTCGTCGCCGACGAGATCCAGACCGGCTTCGGCCGCACCGGCCGCTGGTTCGCCTGCGAGCACGAGGCGATCGTCCCGGACCTCATCACCACGGCCAAGGGCATCGCGGGCGGCCTGCCGCTCGCGGCCGTGACCGGGCGGGCCGAGGTGATGGACGCCGTCCACGTCGGCGGCCTCGGCGGCACCTACGGCGGCAACCCGGTCGCCTGCGCCGCCGCGACGGCCACGATCG
>JAWKIT010000024.1:0-1757 GCA_041394165.1 Acidimicrobiales bacterium | reverse complement strand
TCCTCGAACGACTCCCGGATGGCCGCCACCCAGAAGGCGAGGCCGCCGCCCTCGATGCCGAGCCGGCGCGACGCGTCGGCGTCGGTGCGGCCCTCGCAGACGGGCTCGAGGTCGACGTGGCGGTCGTGGGGGTCGACGGCGCCGCCGGGGAACACGTAGGCGCCGCCCACGAAGTCGGAGTTGAGGTTGCGCTTCAGCATGAAGACCTCGAGCCCCTCGTCACCGTCGCGCAGGATGAGGACGGTGGCGGCGTCGCGCAGCTCCACCTCGCCGGGCGCCGTCACGGTTCGAGCTCGCCGCCGGCGCCGGGCGTGGCCCGTCCGGTGGTGTCGAACGTCGAGCCCCGGCCGGCCCAGAACGTGCCGACGAAGCGGGTGCCGCCGGGGCCCGAGGCAGCGACGAAGCTGCCGTAGCGGCCCGCCGCGAAGCGCTTCATCAGCAGGGCGCGGATCGGCGCCCGGGTGGGCGGGAGCAGCAGCAGGTAGCCGATCACGTCGCCGAGGAAGCCCGGGGCGAGCATCAGGGCACCGGCCACGAGCAGCAGCAGGCCGTCGACGAGCTCCTTGCTCGGCACGCGGCCCTGGTCGACCGCCTGGGAGATCTTGCCGAGCGTGGACAGGCCCTGGCGCTTGAGCAGCCAGGCCCCGATGGCGCTCTCGATGACGAGCAGGGCGATGGTCTCCCACCCGCCGATGACCTGCGCCACCTGGATGATCACGTACAGCTCGACCAGCGGCGCCACGATCAGCAGCAGGAACAGCCAGGCCATGCGTGCAGGCTACCGATGCGGGTGGCCCGAACGTCCCCCGCCGCGCCACCGGCGAGCCCGCCCTCGTCGCCGAGCCGGACCGGGTTCGGTGTTCTCCACCCCGAACCCGCGCCACCAGCGCACGAAGCGCGCACAGAACACGTGCACCGGCAGCGATCGGCGTTCTCCACCCCGAACCCGCGCCACCAGCACACGAAGCGCGCACAGACCACGTGCACCGGCAGCGGTCGGCGTTCTCCACCCCGAACCCGCGCCACCGACGCACCGAACGCGCACCGAACGCGCGGCGGCTCAGACCAGGGGGGCGACGGCGAGGCCGGGCGCCGGACGGAGGCGGAGGACCGCCCAGGTGGGATCGGCGGCACCGAGCGCGTCCGCCAGCGCGTCGGCCGCGCCGGGCGCCTCCCCGGCGAGGACCGTGAGCGATCCGCCGTCGCCGCCGGCGCCGTTGACCTTCCACCCGATGGCACCGAGGGACCGGGCCACCTCGATCGCACGCCGGTGCGGCGCCCCCACCAGGTCGGGGTGCAGCGCGGCCTGCGCCTCCACCGACCGCCGCAGCACCTCGCCCCAGCGGTCGAGGTCGCCGTCGCCGAGCGCGTCGGCGGCGTCGCCCGCGAGCCGCGAGAGCGCCTTGAGGGCCTCGCGCGCGTGGTGGTGCTCGACCCCGCTGCAGGTGACCAGCGCGTCGATCACCTGGCGGTGGACCGCCGAGGAGTCGTGGGGCCCGAACACCACCGTCACGAGCCGCTCGCCCAGCTCGACGGAGGCGCGCGCCGGCACCTCGATCGACCGGTGGCGCACCTCGGGGTAGGGACCGATGGCCAGCAAGCCAGTCCCGCCCAGCGCCGCCGCCCACTGGTCCTGCACCCCGGCCTCCCGTCCGGCCCGCACGGTCTCCACCTCGTGGGCGAGCCGGGCGAGGACGCTCGGGTCGAGCGGGGGTCGGTCGGCGACCACGGCCACCAGCCCGTCGAGCACGCCGACG
>JAWKIT010000023.1:0-1829 GCA_041394165.1 Acidimicrobiales bacterium | reverse complement strand
GTCCGGCAAGTCGAAGTTCGAGACCGTCGGCCAGTCGATCAACGCCGCCGGCTGATCGCCCCCCGACCCGAGCGATGCCCGCCCCTCGGGGCGGGCATCGTCGCGTCTGGATGGGCCGTTCGACCCATCCCGAGCGGGCCGCGTCTCCCGGCCGGAGGAGCCGGGTACTGCCCGTGGCCGAGACGCCGACCGTCGGAGAGGACGCCCATCGCAGCTCGAGCAGGGGACCCGCCTGCCTCCTTTCGGCACGAAGCAGCGCTCTTCGATCGCGACGAGGACCTCGCCGCGATCGTCACGCCGTTCCTCGCGGCCGGCATCGATCGCGACGAGCCGACGATCGTGGCCGTCGGCTCGGCCTGCGCCGAGGTCCTGCTCGACCTCGCGCCCGACCGAGACGAGCTCATCGTCGTGCCCAACTCCGAGGAGATGCGACGACCGGCGGTACGACTCCAGACCCTTCGCCGTGCGGTCGACGTCCACCTGGCCGCCGGAGCCGAGCGGGTCCGCATCGTCTCCGCCCTGCCGGCGGACGGCGCCGACGCGGTCAGCTGGCAGCCGTGGGCCCGCTACGAGGCCTACCTCGATGTGGCCCTCGTCGACTGCCCCATCTGGCAGCTCTGCCTCGTCGACGAGCGCACCGCCGGCCCGCTCGCCCTCGCCCACGCCCTCCGATGCCACACGCACCTGGCCACGGTGCGCGACGGTCACCAGGAGGTCGTCCACCGCCCGCCGCCGGGCGAGCTCCTCGACGAGCTGCTCTTCGTCGACGAGCCGGCCACCGGCCCGGGTCCGCCGCTCGCGCAGCTCGTCGACCCCTCGCCCACCTCGGCGCGGCACCTGGCGCGCGACCTCGCCGCCGCGGCGCAGCTCGACGGCGACGACGCCGACGGGCTCGTGTCGGCGGTGAGCGAGATCGTGACGAACGCCCACCTCCACGGACGAGGCCCCGTCGAGCTGTGCGCCTGGCGAGCCGGCTCGGAGGTGGTCGTGACGGTGACCGATCGCGGCGACGGCCCGAGCGACCCGACGGTCGGGCTGGCGCCGGCCGTGCGCCAGCCCGGCGAGGGGGGCTTCGGCCTGTGGATCGCGAGCCAGGTCTGCCGCTCGGTCACCCTGCACCGACAGCCGGACAGCTTCGCCGTGCGCCTCGTCGCCTGCCCCCGGGAGGACCCGTGACCGCCGCCCGCGAACCGGACGATCGCCAGGCCGGGCCGGGGTACGGTGAGCCGGTGGACACCGCCGAGCCGCCGTTCGAGGTCGCGAGCGATGCGAGCCGCCCCTCCGTCCTCGTCGTGCGGGGCGAGCTGGATGCGGTGAGCGCACCCCAGCTCCGCCGGGCGCTCGACGACGCCCGATCGGCCGGCGCCGACGAGGTCCGCATCGACCTGAGCGACGTGACCTTCATCGACTCCTCGGGCTTGCAGGCCATCACCGCCGCCCTTCGCGAGCTGCGCGACGAGGGCCGCGACCTCCGCGTGGAGGGGGCCAGCCGAGCGGTGCGGCGGATCTTCGAGGTCACCGGGCTGCGCAACCTCCTGCTCACGGACTGAGCGGGCCGGGCGTGGCGGCGGCCGCCGGTCCCGACGTCGGCCCGAGGCGGGCGTGGGCGCCCGTGGTCGTGGTCCTGGTCGGGGCGATCGGCGTGGCGCTCCTCGCCACCTCGGCGTACCAGGTGCAGCGCACGGCTGAGCGCGACCAGCTGCGCCAGCGCGCCGCCGAGGCGTCCACCGCGCTCGAGGCCGTGCTGCCGGTGTTCGGCGTGCCCTTGGCCTCGGCCGTCGCGGTCGTCGACGAGACCGAGGGCGACCTCGGTGCCTTCGAGCGGGTGA
>JAWKIT010000022.1:0-2523 GCA_041394165.1 Acidimicrobiales bacterium | reverse complement strand
ACGGGCCGAACCACGGCTCCACGACCTCCGCCCGACACCGAGGGCAGGTGAACTCGAGGGTCTCGGGGACGGGGTCGGTCAACGACATGCGCCCAGGTTCGCGCGCCGGGGCGGCACCGGGGGCGATGGCACCCGCCGAGGCGGTCGCGTCGTCGACGGCGGTCACGCCGACCGCAGCCCCGACGGCGCGGCCCCCGCGAGCGCGGCGCCCGGACCCTCGACGCGCCGGATGGCCACGATCTCCGACGTGCGGAAGCTGGCGGTCCGCACGCTCCAGGCGTCGACGACGTGGCGACCGTCGCCCAGCCGGAAGAACGTCGTCATCTGGCCCTCCTGCTGGTAGGCGTCGGCCTCGTCGATCTGCTCGGTCGTGCGGTCCTTCAGGGTGATGCGGTAGCTCGCCACCACGGCCTCCTCGTGCTCGACCTCGACCGTACGGCGGCGGGCATGTGCGGAGGAAGGGGCGCAACCCTGTGGATTGCCGAAGTTGTCCACAGGCCCGCTACTGCTGGCGGATGTCGCGCGGGGCGTAGCGCGGCCCGTGGCGGGGGGCGGCGAGCGAGCCGGCCTGCAGCAGGCGGATGACCCGTCCGCGGTGGCCGGCGAAGGGCTCGAGCACCTCGAGCATGGCGTCGTCGTCGTCGACGGCGGTGCCCGTGAGGACGTGCGTGACGAGGGAGGGGAGGTGGACGTCGCCGACGGGGACCGCGTCGGGATCGCCGAGCGCGACCAGCGCGACCTCGGCCGCGCTCCACGGTCCCACGCCCGGGATCAGCCGCAGCCGGGCGTGGGCGTCGGCGACGGGGGCGTCGGCCAGCCGATCGAGCTGGCGGGCCTGGGCCGCCACCCGACGGACGGTGTCGGCCCGCTTGCGCTCGACGCCGAGGACGTGGAGGTCGTAGTAGGCGACGCCGGCGAGGACCTCGGGATCGGGCGGGAGCAGCAGGTCGGTCGGGCCGGGCGCCGGCTCGCCCCATCGCTCGACGAGCTGGTGCTGGGCCCGTCGGGCCTCGTAGGTCGTCACCCGCTGCTCGAGCACCACGTTGACGAGGGCCTCGGCCACCGCCCGGCTCCGGGGCAGGCGGACGTCCGCGTGGTCGCGCCAGAGCTTGGCCACGATCGGGTGGTCGGGCGCGAACCCGGTCGCGTCGTCGTGGCAGCCGATGAGGTCGGGCACCGCCTCGAGGGCGGCTTCGGCCCCATCGCCCCAGGCCGTGGCCCGGACGGTGCGGGGCCCGTCGGGGACCAGGCGCACCGTGGCCGCGCCACCCGGCGCGCGCGACGCCCGCCAGACGGTGTCGCCGTCGAAGCGCACGGTGGGGTCGTGCTGGCCGCGACGGATGCCGTGCAGGGTGCGCCGCAGGTCGATGCGGAAGGGGAGGTCGACGGTCCGTTCGAGCATGGGTGGACGGCGAACGCGTGTTCCGCCGGGAGAGCGACCGTAGCGGTCGGCGGCGTGGTGCCGCCACCGCGCTCAGCGAGGAGCGGTCGCGCCCTCGGCCACCTGGCGTGCCCACGGGTAGTCCGGCTTGCCCGACGGAGCGCGCGAGATCCGGTCGACGACCACGACCGCCTTCGGCAGCTTGTACCGGGCGAGGTGGGGCTCGGCGACGGCGCGCAGCGCCTCGAGGGTGACCTCGGCGCCCTCGGCCGGCGCGACCACGGCCACCACCTCCTGGCCCCAGCGCTCGGAGGGGCGGCCCACCACGAGGGCGTCGTAGACGCCGGGGTGGTGCTTGATCGCCTGCTCGACCTCCTCGGCGAACACCTTCTCGCCGCCGGTGTTGATCGTGACCGACTCCCGGCCGTGCAGCTCGACCGTCCCGTCGGCGCGGAGCGCCGCTCGATCGCCCGGCACCGACCAGCGCCGACCGTCGATCACCGGGAAGGTGGCCGCGGTCTTCGTCGGGTCGCCGAGGTAGCCCCGGGGGATCCGACCGCTCTGGGCCAGCCAGCCGACCTCGTCGTCGCCCGCCTGGAGGATCCGGGTGAGGTCGTGGGAGAGCACCGCGGCGGTGGACGACGGTGCGAAGCGGGTGGGACCGACCTCGTCGGCGGCGACGGTGCTGGCCACCGCCTGGCGCCCCGACTCCGACGACCCCAGCACGTCGACGATGCGGACCTGGGGGACGGCGTCGAGCAGCTCGCGCCGCAGGGCGGGGGAGAGGATCGCCCCACCGGTGAGGACGAACCGCAGCGCGGACAGGTCGCGGGGCCGGCGTTGCTGCTCGTCGAGCAGCGGCCGGGCGAAGGCGTCGCCGACGATCAGCAGCGAGGTGACCTGCCGGCGCTCGCACGTGTCGAGCACGTCGGCGGCGTCGAGGTGGTCCACGTGGTCCTGGATCACGATCGTGCCGCCACCGATCCAGGTGCTGAGGGCGTTCCACATGGCGGCCCCGTGCATGAGCGGGGGCGCCGGGAGCGTGGCGAGGTTGCGGCGAGCTGCGGCCTCGACGAGCTCGTCGAGCGACTCGTGGTCGGTCCCGTCCTTGCGACGCACGCCGAGCGCCGCCACGAGGAAGT
>JAWKIT010000021.1:0-7352 GCA_041394165.1 Acidimicrobiales bacterium | reverse complement strand
CGTCCATGTTCTGTCGCGGGACATGGGTGACACGTGTGTCGCGGGACCTGGGTGACGGTCAGGAGGCTAGGCGGGGCTTGCGGGTGCCGCCGCGGGGTCGCCCGGAGGGTTGGTAGCGGCGGGTGCGGTCGAGGGTGAGATGGCGGACGAGGTGCCCATCGACGAGCACGGTGGCGCGGTCGTGGTTGATGAGCACGGTGGCGTCCTCGCCGGCCCATTCGACGCCGATGTGGATCGCAGTCCAGTCGGCGTTGACGACCCCTTCGCAGGAGACCTTCTTGTCATAGCGGTGCTGGATGTAGCTGGGGTGGGGCAGTGGCTCCTCGGATGGACGAGCGGCGAGACTTGCGTTCCAGCGATCGACGGGGATCGCCCGGCCGATGCCTTGGTGGGGCCGTTCGTGGTTGTAGACGTGGCAGAACGCGTCGAGATGCTGCTGGAGCTCGACGATGGACCGGGCGAGGTCCTTCTTGCGCAGCCACTTCTTGAGGGTCTGCTGGAACCGTTCGACCTTGCCGGTGGTCTGGGGGTGGAACGGTCGCCCGTTCGAAGGCCGGATGCCGGCGTCGCGCAGGTTGGCTTCGAAGAGGACCTCGAAGCCGCGCAGCTTCCCCGAGAAGCACAGCCCGTTGTCTGACAGGACCCCAGCGGGCGGTCCCCACACGGCCACGGCCTGTGAGAACGTCGCCCACGCTGCTTCGGTGGTCGCTTCGGGCACTGCCGCGGAACGGACCACGACCCTCGAGTGGTCGTCGATGATGTTGAACACCCGCACGACGCCTGTCGCGATGACCCAGTCCATGGCATCGATCTGCCAGCGCTCGTTGGGTGCTGCTGCCTCGAAGCGCTTCCACGACGACTTCGGCCGCTTCTTCGGTTGCGGATCGACCAGGCCTCGCCGCACCAGCACCCGATGCACCCCCGCCACCGACGGCACCGTGCTGACCGCCTTGTCTCGACCCAGATGCCACTGGATCGTCGTCGCCCCGTGATCGAGCCCCGCATCACGCAGCTCCTTGCGCTTGCGCACGATCAGGTCCTCGACCTCGCCGCTGATCTGGTTCGGCGAGGACAACGGCCGCGTCGAACGGTCCTCGAGGCCCTCCATCCCGTGCTCGCGGTAGCGCTTCACCCACTTGTAGAAGGTCTTGCGCGAGGCGCCCGCCTCCGAGCACACCTGAGACACGTTGATCTTCTCGCCCTCGCCAGCGGCCACCACCGCCGCCAACAACTTCACCTGCATGGGTGTCTGCTCCCTGGCCATGACCACCATGGTCACCGCCCATCAGGTGTCACCCAGGTCCCGCGACATCAACTGTCACCCAGGTCCCGAGAAGAGACAGCCGCCGGGGACACGATCACCAGGGGCCAAGGTCCCCCGCCCCGCCGGAGCGTGGGAGGCTCCCCCGATGGACGTCGGCCTCGCCCTCCCGCAGATGACCCCGGACCTCGACGGCGCCCGCATCCGAGCCTGGTGCCGGGCCATCGACGACGGCCCCTTCTCCTCGGTGTCGGCGGGCGAGCGGATCGCCTTCGACAACCTCGACGGGTTCACCCTCGTCACCGCGGCCGCCGCCCTCACCGAACGGGCGCGCGTGGCCTTCAACGTGGTGGTGGCACCCTGGCACGCGCCGGCGCTGCTGGCCAAGGAGCTGGCGTCGATCGACGTGCTCTCGGGCGGCCGCCTCGACGTGGCCGTCGGGGTCGGCGGCCGCGAGCAGGACTATCGGGCGCTGGGCCAGGACGCGACCCGTCGCTTCGACCGCCTCGATGCCGCCGTGGCCGAGCTGCGTCGGCTGTGGGCCGGCGGAGCGGTCGTGGACGGGGCGGCGGTCGGCCCCACCCCCGTCCAGGCGGGCGGGCCCCCGCTCCTCTGCAGCGGCACCGGGCCGCGCTCCCTCGCCCGGGCCGCCCGGTGGGCCGACGGGCCCACCCACTTCACCCTGGCCGCCGATCCGGCGGAGGCCGCCACCGCGTTCGCCCTGGCCGACGACGCGTGGGCCGCCGCCGGGCGCCCGTCGACCCCGCGCCACGTCACGGGCGCGTTCGTGTGCCTCGGGCCCGGCGCCGAGGAGCGGTTGGCGACCTTCGTCCGCCGGTACCTCGATGTGTTCGGCACCGACGTGGCCGCCTGGCTCGCCGAGCGGATGCCGCTGCACACCGAGGAGGCCCTCCACGGGTTCCTGGTCGGGTTGGCAGCGACCGGGTGCGACGAGGTGGTGCTCGTCCCCGGCGACGCCGACCCCGATCAGGTCCGGCGGGTGGCCGAGGTGGTCGCCTCGGTCGGCTGACGGGCGGCTACACGCCCTCGATGGCCTCGACGCGGCCCCGGCGGATGGCCTCGACGAGCACGGCGTGGTCGCGCTCGGTCTGGTCGGCGTAGGCGACCGCGAACGCGGTGAGCGCCTCGACCGCAGGCTCGCCCCGGCCGAGGTAGCCGGCGATGCGGGCTGGGTGGGCCGTGCGCCCGTGGGCCTGGGCCAGCGCCGTGGCGCACAGGCCTGCGTAGCGGACGAAGCCCGCCGGGCGCAGCGCGGCCAGGTCGATGCCGCCCTTCATGTCGCGCAGCTGGCGCACGTAGTACTCCCGACCGCCGGTGGCGCCCCAGCCGAGGAAGAGGTCGCCGGCCGCCTGGAGCAGGCGCTGGCCCTCGACCACCCGGCGGCCGGCGTGCTCGGGGCCCGGCACCGGCGCCCAGGGCTCGAGGACCGAGCGACCGGCCTCCTTGATCTGGAGGAACAGCGGATCGTCGCCCACCACCCCGCTCAGCAGCACGACCGCCGCTCGCGTGCCCACGCTGCCGACCCCGACCACCTTCAGCGCCAGGTCGACGAACCGGTACTGCTCGAGGAGGGCGCCGACGTGCGGCGGGACCGACGCCCGGTACTCGTCCCACAGCTCGAGCAGGCCGTCGCGGAACCGGTCCGGGGGAAGGCGCTGCACGAGCGGCGGCGCCTCCACGAGCACCCGTCGCCCGTCGCGCACCTCGGTGAAGCGGCCCAGGGCGTGGAACCGGTCGCGGCGACGGGCGCGCTCGACCTGCTGCTCGGCCCGGGCGACGCCGCCCTTCGACAGGCCCGACGAGCGGGCCAGGGCCAAGACGTCGTCCACGTCGAGGCGGAGGTACCGACGCTCGAGCCCCGAGAGCTCGGCCAGCTCGTCGCAGCGGCGGGCGTAGGCCCGCACCGCCGCCCCGGCGGCCTCCCGACCGGCCGCCTCGCCCTGCCCGTTCACCCGCGCCGCCACCACCAGGCTGGCGACCAGCCGGCGCAGGTCCCACTCCCAGGCGCCGGGGTGGGCCTCGTCGAAGTCGTTGATGTCGAACACGAGGTTGCGCTCGGTGGTGGCGAAGAGCCCGAAGTTGGCGAGGTGGGCGTCGCCGCAGGCCCAGACGCCGATGCCCGAGGTGGTGCTCGGCGCCACATCGGCGGCGAAGATCCCCGCCCCGCCGCGCAGGAAGGCGAACGGGTCGACCGCCATGCGCCCGAGCCGGATCGGGGCGATGGCCGGCAGCCGGTCGGCGCCCTCGGCGCGGAGGATCTCGACGGGGTCGGCCCGATCGTCGGGCGGCGCCCAGCTCCCGAGGTGGCGGCGGGGCACGCGCTGTCGGGCAGCCCGTCCCTCCTCGCGGAGCTCGTCGACGGTCCGGGCGCGGGTGGCCTCCACGGCCCCGTGGTCTAGCGGCCCGACGGCGACGAGGTCGAAGCGGTGCCGGGCCCCTGCCGGCGGGAGGCCGGGCCGGGGCTCCAGTCCGGCCCGACCTCCCGACGAGCGTCAGCCGCCGGCTGCCTTCGCCGCGGCCTCGGACGCCGCGGCCGACGCGGCGCGGTCGGCCTGCCAGGTGGCCTCGATCTCCGCCCGGCGCTCGGGGTCGGCGACCTCCTCGAGCGACACGAAGCCGACGTCGCCGCTCAGGAACCAGCCGACCTGCTCCCCATCGGCATCGACGACGACCATCGCCCGCACCTCGAGCTCGCTGTCGCCGAGGCGGGCGGCGGGCTCGCCCTCGGCGAGGGCCTGCTGGGAGGCCGCATCGGGCAGGTAGCCGGCGAAGCGGCCCTGGTGGTCGACGACGGGCGTCATGCCGGGGATCTGCTCGATGCGCGGCTCGTCGTCGACGGGTGCGCCCGTGGGAGCCACCTCCGGCGTGGTGGGGGCGGCTGCCACCGGCCCACCGGCCCGGACCTCGCGACTCGGCGCCGAGCACGAGGGTCACGGCGAAGCCGGCGA
Organism: Acidimicrobiales bacterium; assembly: GCA_041394165.1. Classification (GTDB taxonomy): domain Bacteria; phylum Actinomycetota; class Acidimicrobiia; order Acidimicrobiales; family Iamiaceae; genus Aquihabitans. The sequence goes on along the minus strand of JAWKIT010000021.1, from coordinate 3,122 downwards.
CGGCGGCCCGCCCCGTGCGGGCGGGCGCGGCGCGCCCCTCGGTGCGAAGGCGGTGCTGGTCCCTGGTCTGCTCCTCGTCCATCTCGTCCATCTCGTCCATCGGGGTCACAGCCACGTCGAGCTGCTGAGGAACGGCGGGGAGTACTGGTTCGATCCGCCGTAGGTGATGCGGTTCTCGGACCGCAGCCGGTAGAGGCCCGTGCCGCACAGGTCGAGCGTCGTGTCGATCGACTGCACGAAGAAGGTCCCCGCGGAGTTGGGGGTCCACGGCGCGTAGGCGCACACCGACCACGAGCCGCCGCTGTAGTGCTCGACCTTCGCCCACGCGGCGAAGACGCCGGCGCCGGCGGTGCTCGCCGTGTCGCACACGCCCGAGGGGGCGCGACGGGAGTAGGTCGTGACCGTGACGCTCACGATCGGGCCCGTGCTCGAGACCAGGGACCAGTCGCCCTTGGCCTGCGAGCAGTAGTCGGGCGGCCAGATGGCGTAGGGCTGGAGCGCGATCGGTGGCTCCGCCGCCGCGGCGGGCTGCGGGACCAGCAGGGCGAGGAGGGCGAGGGCCACGAGGGCCCCTCGCAGGAACGGGGTCATGGGACAACCTCCGGTGGGGTGGGAGCAGGGGCGCGCGAGCGCGAGGTCGAGCCGGGGCGGACGGGCGCGACGACGGACGGGTGCTGGTCGGTCGACCGGGCCGGGTGCCGCCCTCAGGGGAGGGCGACACCCGGACGATCCGCCGCCAGCTCAGACCGCGGGCTGGACCTCGGGCGCGAGGGCGTCGAGCAGGCGCCCGTCCACGTCGCGGCCGTCGACGAGGAGCAGGACGTCCTCGCTCACCGCCCGACCGACGTGCGACCAGGGCCCGTCGTCGAGCGGGAGCAGCCCCTCGGCGCCCAGCGGGGCGTAGGGCGCGTCGAGCCGCAGGAGCTGCTCGGGGCGCGGCCGAGGGACCGAGGGCGACTCGATGGCGTTGCGCAGCTCGTCGACCCAGGTGGGCGACCGGAGGACCGCAACGCGGATCGCCGGACCGCCGGCATCGAGCGCAGCGGGCGACGCCGCGAAGGTGAGCACGGCGTAGGGCGCCGGCACCCCGGCGGGCTCCGCGATCGCCTCCTGCTCGTCGACGAGGACGAAGCCCTCGGGGAGCAGCCGCTCGGGCACGGCCACCGCCTCGCCGACCACCGGCCCGACGTCGATCGTCGTGGAGGGGATCCCGCGGCCAGCCGTGACGGTCGGGTCCGGGTCGCGCCGCGAGGCGACCAGCGCGCCGACCGCCACGAGGGCGAGCACGGCGGCAGCCGCGAGGAGCAGCGGCGGGAGCATCCGGGCGTCGGAACGGGGCTGCGCCTCGATCTCGTGGAGGCGCGACGGAGGGTGCACGTCGGCGACCGCATCCCGCAGCCGTCGTCGCAGGTCGTCGTCGTCATTCATCCTCGGAGCTCCTCTCGCAGGACCGCCCGGGCGCGCGAGAGCAGCGGGCCGATGCTGCCCGGCTGGCGGCCGAGGGCGTCGGCCATCTGGGCCTCGGTGAGGTCGGCGTAGTACCGCAGGACCACGGCCACCCGCTGCTGGTGCGTGAGCCGGCCGAGCGCGTCGGCGACCTCGACGAACTCGATGGAGGGCACCGGCGCCGGCCCGTCGTGCACCTCGCCCGTGAAGCGGTTGCCGCGCTCGAGGTGGCGGATGGCCGCCCGGCTGACGCAGCGGTACAGGTAGCCGCCGGGGTTCGAGATGCGGTCCCAGCGGTGGTACATCTCGATGAAGGCGTCGTGGACCAGGTCCTCGGCAGCCGCCACGGAGCCGACCATCAGCGCCACCTGGCGGACGGTGCCGGCGTGGCGGGCCGCGTAGAACTCGGCGAACGAGGCCGGGGCGGGCTCGGGGCCCGTTCGCGCGTCGCTCGTCGGTTCCACCACGATCATCACAGCAGTTCGAGCGCCGAGCGGGCCGGTTTCATGCGTGCGCGCGCAAGAAATTCTCTCGGAGCGGCGAACCCGCAGGTCAGCGGGGCTGGTGGTGCCCGGGGCGGGGATCGAACCCGCACGGCGCCGAAGCGCCGGAGGGGTTTAAGCCCTCCGCGTCTGCCAGTTCCGCCACCCGGGCCGGACCGGCCCGCACGCTAGGCGCGGCGCCTCAGGCGGCGCCGCGGAGGAGCAGGTCGGGCTCGGCGGCCACGACCGCCTCCCACAGCGCGGTGCGCAGCCGGGCGGCCTCGACCCCGTCGAGCTCGTTGACGACCACGATCCCCTCGATGAGGTCGGCGATGACCGCCTGGAACGGGCGGTCGCGCAGGGCGACCGAGATGGTGGCGGTGCCGTCGGCGGCTCGACGGACGGTGCGCTCCATGCCCGGGCGGCGCGGCGGGGAGCGGAACCCGGGGACGACGAGGCCCCGGGCGCGGGCCGCGGTGCCGAGGGTGCGCACCGTGGCGGCGAAGTGGAGGGACGGGCTTTCCATGACGAGGACATGATCCCCGGGGGGTCTGACAGCGAAGCCCGCCGGAGGCTCAATCCGGGAGCTGCGGGACCTCGAAGCCCCGCGCCCGCCCCACGAGCACGGCCGGACCCACCGAGGCCGAGCCGAAGCGCTCGCGCACGGCGTCGACCGCGGCATCGAGGCCCCGCCGGTCGGTGCCGCCGAAGGGCAGCGACAGCTGCACCGCCCGGGCGTCGTCGAGGTTGGCCACGGCGATGCCGAGGAGCGTCACGCCGCGCCGCCGCAGGTCGGCCAGCTCGGCCTCCAGGAGGCGGCGCAGCGCGGCGAGCAGCACCGGCGTCTCGTCGGTGGGCTCGGCGAGGGTGTGCGACCGGGTGGCGCGGGTGAAATCGCCGTAGCGGAGCCGCAGCACCACCGTGCGCCCCACCCGATCGGCCGCGCGGAGCCGGCGGGCCACCCGGTCGACCAGCCCGACCAGCACGGCGTCGAGGTCGGCGGCCGTCCGGGGGCGTCGCCCGAGCGCCTGCTGCGAGCCGATGGAGCGCCGGCGCCGTCCCGTCTCCACGCGGCGCGGGTCGCGGTTGTGGGCCAGGGCATCGAGGTGGCGCCCCTGGTGGCCGCCCAAGATGGCGGTGAGCGCGCCGGGGCCCACCGCGGCCACGTCGGCCACGGTGCGCAGGCCCCGCTCG
>JAWKIT010000020.1:0-7930 GCA_041394165.1 Acidimicrobiales bacterium | reverse complement strand
GGCCTCCGTGTCGCCGAAGCACGACACCCACCCGCTGATCGCCGCCAGCCGCCGCTTCGCCGTGTCGATCCTGGCCGCCGACCAGATCGCCGAGGGCCAGTACTTCTCCTATCCCGGCCGCAAGTTCCGCTACCTCGCGCCCGAGCACCTCGTGGACCACGACGGCTGGACGATCGTCCCCGGCGCCGTCGCGTGGCTGGGCTGCGAGATCGAGGACGAGATCGTCGGCCGCTACGACCACGACCTGTTCTTCGCCCGGGTGGTCGCCAGCGGCACCGGCCGCCTCGAGGAGCCGCCGCTGCTGTACTCGTCGCGCCACGGCTGGCGGGCCACCGGCGACAAGGCGCGGGAACCGGGCGTGTCGATCCGCGACCAGCTCCTGGCCCGCCTCGCCGAGCTCGACGAGGACGCCTGACCTCGGCTTTGGCGAAGACCGTTTCGGGAACCAAGATGCAGGTACCGACGATCGGGAAGGACCACGCGTGAGCGAGTCGACCAGGAGCACCGAAGCCCGCGAGCAGGCCGCCGCCGCGCTGCGCACCATCCTCGACGGGAACCGGCGCTTCGCCGACGGCGAGCCCTCCTCGCACGTGCTCACCCCCGCCCAGCGCGAGGCGCTGCTCCCCGCCCAGCACCCCGTCGCCGTCGTGCTCGGCTGCGTCGACGCCCGCGTCCCCCCGGAGGTCGTGATGGACCAGGGCGTCGGCGACCTGTTCACCGTCCGCACCGCCGGCCACTCGCTCGCCGGCGTGGCGCTCGGCAGCCTCGAGTTCGGCGTGCGCATCCTCGGCGTGCCCCTCGTCGCGGTGATGGCCCACACCGGCTGCGGCGCCGTGCTCGCCGCGCTGTCGAAGGACCCGATCGACGGCCATCTGGGCGAGCTCACGGGCGAGGTGGCCGGCCGGCTCACCAACGTCGTGGGCCACGACCCGGTGGGCGCGACCGGCGCCAACCTCGAGGCCACCGTCGCCGCCCTGCGCAACCTCGAGACGCTGGTGACCCCCGACGGGGACGAGGCGTTCGTGGTCGGGCTGCTCTACGACATGGCCTCGGGCCTGCTCATCGTCGAGGACGACGCCGGCCTGCTCGCCGACGCCTGATCTCCCATCCGGCGGCCACGCCGGGCTACTCCCGCCAGGCCCGCTCGAAGGGCAGGCGCCACGTGTGCGGGGCGATGATCTGGTGGATGGCGTTGGGGCCCCACGAGCCGGGGCGTAGGGCCGCACCGGGGGCGGGTCCTCGAGCAGCGGCGTCGACACCTCCCACAGCCGCTCGATGCCGTCCGACGTCGTGAACAGCGTGTGGTCGCCGCTCATAGCGTCGTAGATGAGCCGCTCGTAGGCCTCGAGCACGTCGACCGCCCGCCCGGTCTCGTGCAGCGCGAACTGGAGGCTCAGCTTGTCGAGCTTCATGCCCGGGCCCGGCCGCTTCCCGTAGAACGACAGCGACAGCTTCGACGCGTCGGCCAGGTCGAACGTGAGGTGGTCCGGGCCCTGGGCCCCGACCCCGGAGCCGGCGGGGAACATGCTCTTGGGCGGCTCCCGGAAGGCGATCGAGATGATCCGGGCGCCCTCCGCCAGGCGCTTGCCGGTGCGCAGGAAGAACGGGACGCCGGCCCAGCGCCAGTTGTCGATCTCGCAGCGCAGGGCGACGAACGTCTCGGTCTCGGACTCGGCCGACACCCCCGGCTCGTCGCGGTAGCCCAGGTACTGGCCGCGGACCACCTGCGAGGGCGGGATCGGCACCATCGAGCGGAACACCTTGTTCTTCTCCTCGCTGATGGCGAGGGGCTCGAGGGCCGTCGGCGGTTCCATCGCCATGAACGCCAGCACCTGGAACAGGTGGGTCACGACCATGTCGCGGTAGGCGCCGGTCGACTCGTAGAACCCGGCGCGGGTGCCGAGCGAGAGGGTCTCGGGCACGTCGATCTGCACGTGGTCGATGTGGTTTCGGTTCCAGATGGGCTCGAACAGGCCGTTGGCGAAGCGGAAGGCGAGGATGTTCTGGGCCGCCTCCTTGCCGAGGAAGTGGTCGATGCGGAACACCTGCTCCTCGCGGAACACCTCGTGCACCGCGGCGTTCAGGATCCGCGACGAGCGGAGGTCCACGCCGAAGGGCTTCTCCATGATCACCCGGGAGCGCTCGACGAGATCGGCGTCGGCGAGCATGGCGATCACCTGCCGGGCGGCGGCCGGGGGCACGCTCAGGTAGTGGAGCCGGCGGCAGTCGCCGCCGAGGTCGGCCTCGGCCCGCCCGACCGCGCCGGCCAGGGCGTCGGCGCCGTCGCCCTGGGGGACGTACGCGATGGTGGCGGCGAACTCCTCCCAGGCCGCCTCGTCCCAGGTGCCCCGGCCGAACTCGCGGCAGGCGTCGTGGGCGAGGGCGCGGAAGGCGTCGTCGTCGAGCTCCTCGAGCGAGGTGGCGACGATCCGGCACCCGGGCACCAGCCCAGCCCGGTTGAGGTGGAGCAGGCCGGGGAGCAGCTTGCGCCGGGCCAGGTCGCCGGTGCCGCCGAAGAGCACGATGACGTGGCTGCGCAGCGGCGACATCAGCGAGGTGCGGATGTCGTGCGGTTCGCTGTTGGTCTGCGTCACGTCGCCCCCCGAGCGGTCGGGGGCGACGGTACGGACGGCGCGTTGCCGCCGGGTTTCCACCGCAGGTCGGGTTGCGCGCGACGGGCGGGGGGCGAGAGCGGGTGACGGGAATCGAACCCGCATCTTCAGCTTGGAAGGCTGAAGCTCTAGCCATTGAGCTACACCCGCGGGAGCGCCCACCGTACCGGGCGGCGCGGGCCCGGCCCGAACGGGAGGGGCTGCGTCAGGGGTTCAGCGTGACCTGGACGTCGCTGTCGCTCACGTACTGGATCGTGCCGTTCTCGAAGCGCTGGAACCGGCCGCCGGGCGTGCCGCGGGGGTCGAGCTCGGAGGTGGGGTACCCGAGCGCGCCGGTGGGCCCGCCCTCGTCGAGGTACGTGGTGAGCACGGCGCCGTGGACCTCGAAGGCCGAGGTGGTGGACGAGTCGTAGATGCGGCCCCGCTCGAAGGTGGCGTAGGTGCCGCCCGTCGCCCACGGGCGTGGGCTCGGAGGTGGGGTACCGCAGGTAGCCGGTGACGCCGCCGTTGTCGGCGTAGCGGCTGAGGATGTCGCCCCACAGGCCGAAGGCGCCGGTGGTGGGCGTGTAGAACACCAGCCCCTTCTCGAACCACTGGATCTTGCCGCGGCCGTCGCCGGCGGGGACGAGGTCGTTGGCGGGGTAGCCGAGGGGGCCGTAGACGCCCTGGATCTGCTCGTGCTTGGTGAACACGGCGCCGTGGATCTCGATGACCGTGCCCTCGCGCACGTAGATCCGCCCGCCGGCGTAGTTCTGGTAGCGGCTGCGCTTGTCGCCCGAGGTGCGGACCGCAGCGGTGGGGTAGCCGAGGATGCCGTGGACGCCGCCCAGGCCCTCGTGCTTGGCGAAGTACGGCGCCGGCACGGTGAAGGTGCCCGCCGAGCCGAGGTAGTAGATCCGCCCGTTCTCGAAGTTGGAGTAGCGGCTCTTGCCGTCCGAGGAGCTGCGGGTGTCGGAGGTGGGGTACTTCAGGACGCCGTTGACGCCCGCCTGCTTGGCGAACTCGTCGAGGATCGCCCCGTGCACCTCGTGGGCGCCGGTGGTGGACGTCCAGTAGATGTTGCCGTTCTGGTAGCGGGCGACGCGGCCGCGCCGGTCGCTGTTGGCCTTCTCGGGCGAGGTCACGGCGCCGAGGAAGCCGCTCGCGCCGCCGAGCTCGGCGTACTTCTTGGCGATGGGGCTGCCGCAGTCGGTGGTGAGGCAGGGCGAGCCGTGGTTGACCGTGCGGTTGTCGGTGGCCGAGCTGGTGGTGCAGCTCGGGTCGTACTTCCACGGCGGGGTGCACGTGGCCACGCGGCACACCACCGGGCCGTAGCAGGAGATCTCGAGGTGGCACTGGCCGTAGCGGAACTGGTTGCAGCAGGTGCGGCGCCCGTCGCAGCTGTCGCCGGCGCAGCGGCACGAGCACTGCGTGGGGCAGGTGGCGTTGCAGTCGATGATGTAGCGGGCGGCGCCGCAGCAGTACGCCGCGTTGTCGGCCTTCCACCAGCCGGCCACGAAGCTGTTGGGCGGGCAGGTGTTGGAGCCGCCGTTGACCGTGCAGCAGAAGGCGGTCCAGCCGTCGGAGCAGGTGCCGCAGAGGTAGCCGTAGGCCGTGCCGGGCTTGAGCAGGAAGTCGATCGGGCCGACCGCGAGCGCCGAGCCGACCAGCGCCGTGCGGGTGAGGAACGAGCGGCGGCTGCTGCGGCCGCTGATCATGGCGCTGGCCCGGTGGGCGAGGCGCTGGGAGAAGGTCGCCCCGGCGAGCGGGTCGTGGTTCACCGGGTCGCGGTGGATGCCCTCGTTGGCGAGGTCGACCGCCTCGGTCGGGCCCCGGCGGGCGGCACGGGGGCGTCGGGGGAGCGCGACGGTCATCGGGGCGAGATCCTCGTGGCGGAGAGGGTGGCGTTGGCGCCGGGCAGGACCCGGGTGGCGGCCGACTGGCGGCCGAGCACGGTGTAGAGGCAGAAGGCGCGGTCGGCCTCGGTGAAGAAGACCTGGCAGCCGGCCTGGTTGGGCAGGGTGCGCTGGAGGGCGGACGCCGAGAACATGTTCGGGGTGAGCTCGGTGGGCAGGCCCTGGCGAGAGAACAGCGGGGTGCCGACGCACTCGGGGCCGTACTCGAAGAGCACGACGAGCACGTGGCGCTCGTCCATCACGTCGACGGCACCGGACCCGAAGTCGCCCCGGTCCTCGGGCAGGGCGAAGTTCGCCAGGTGCACGATCGGGTGCGGGATCTCGTCGGGGTCGCCGATCGAGCGGCTGCTGGTGCCGGCGGCCGGGGTGGTGCGCACGCCGATGCGCCCCTCCCAGCCGGTGGGCAGGTCGGTCTCGATGCCGTGGGCCTGGAGCTTCATGACCGCTCCATCATCGCGGAAACGGACGGGCCGTCGCGGCCCGGTCGGGGCGCGTCACCCGTGGGGGTGGTCGTGATCGTGGTCGTGCCCGTGCTCGCCGCCGCCCGCCTCGGCCCCCTGGCCCTCGACGGCGTAGAGGCTCGGGTCGCCGGGCCGGACGCCGGCGGCCCAGAGCTCGCGGTCGATGCGCTCCTCGCGGGCCTGGTCGGCGTCGGGCTTGGCCACCTGCTGGTCGGCGAGCGCGGTGGTCAGCCCGGCGTCGACGGTGGCCTGGCTGAGCAGCGAGCGCACCTGCTCCCAGTCGGGGCCCGTCCCCTCGCCGCGCACCCGGCCGGAGGGCCCGTGGACGTACACGAAGTAGGGCGAGCCGGGGACGTCGTAGTCGGTGAACGCCTCGCTGGTCATCACGGTCGGCACCGCGCTCGGGGCCAGGTCGGCCACCGCCGAGGGGCTCTCGGCGTCGACGCCCTTGGTGACGACGACCAGGCGGGTGCCGTCGGGCAGCTTGAGCTTGCGGGGCTTGGCGAAGGCGTCCCAGAACTTCTGGCAGGTGATGCAGCCCGAGGAGAGGAAGGCGACGATCGTGTCGTGCTCCACGCCGGTGATGCGGATGCTGCGGGCCTCCTGGCCGCCGGGGGCCAGGCCCACCAGGTCGGCGGCGCCGCCGAACTGCTCGCGGTCGGGCGGGGCGGGGACCTGGGGCATCACCTGGAAGTCCTCGCGGTTGACCACCGGGGTGGGCGGCGGGCTGGCCTGCGGGGCGCTGGGGTCGGACTCGACGCCGGCGCCGAGGTCGTGGAGCCGCTTGAGGACCTCGGCCTGGGTGCGCAGCACGCCGGCCACGAGCAGGGCGAGGACGCCGACCACCGCAGCGAGCAGCACGACGAGGGCGGTCACGCCGGGCCGCCCGTGGCGCTCGAGGCGGCGGCCGCGCCGGCCGCGGCCTGCTTGGCCGCGGCGAGGGCGGCGGGGAGGGAGGTGAGCGACACGGAGAGCATCCAGGTGAGGAGGAGGGTGAGGCCGACGAAGGGGACGCCGCCCCAGTCGGCCCCGTCGAGGGTGGTGGCGATGCCGTCGACCGGCCAGGCGACGGCGGCGAGGAGCACGGCGGTGACCGCCAGGTTCACGTCGACGTGGATCGGCCCGACCGGGGCGCTGCGGTCACCGAAGCACCCGCAGTCCGCCGTGCCCCGGCTGGCGCGGTCGAGGCGGTGGGCGAACCAGGCGAAGCCGGCGTAGCTGGCGGCGGTGGCGGCGGCGAGGAGCGGCCCGCCGACCGCGATGGCGGCGACGCCGATGGCGATCTCGACGGCGCCGAGCGCCCGGGTGGCCGGGGCGCTGTTCGGGAGGCCGGCCTGGCGGAGGGCCACGCGGGTGGCGGCGGGCCGGGTGAGCTTGCCGACGCCCGCGAGCGCGAGGAGCGCGGCGGCGGCGTAGAGGGGTCCGGCGAGGGCGGCCATGGCGATCGACGGTACTGGCCCGGCGTCCGGTTCGGCCACGGGCGAAGGTCCCCCTAGCGTGCCGGTGGTGGGGGAGGTGCACGATCGTCGGGCCGGGGTGCGGGTGGCCTTCGTGACGGCCACCGATCCCCGGGTGGTGGCCGAGGACACCGATCGGCCGCTCCACGACCGGGCCTTCGCCGAGCTCGGGGCGACGCTCGAGCACCGCGGGTGGGACGAGCCCGGCGTCGATTGGGGTGGCTGCGACCTGGTCGTGATCCGATCGCCGTGGGACTACCCGGAGCGGCTGCCGGCGTTCCTGGCGTGGCTCGACGATGTGGACGGCCGGGCTCGCCTCCACAACCCGGCGGGCGTGGTGCGGTGGAACCTCGACAAGCGGTACCTGGCGGCGCTCGCCGGGCAGGGGGTGCCGGCGGTTCCGACGGCCTTCGCGTCGTCGGTGGCCGACGCGGTGGTCGCGCTGGGCTCCGTGGCCCTCGACGGTGCTCCCGCGGGCGAGGTGGTGGTGAAGCCGACGGTGTCGGCAGGCAGCCGGGACACGGGCCGCTTCGTCCGGACCGACCCGGCGGCGCTCGCCCTCGCCGAGCGGATCGTGGCCGGCGGCCGGACCGCGATGGTGCAGCCCGCCGTGCCGTCGGTGGCCGAGCGCGGCGAGGTGGCGCTGGTGCTCGTCGACGGCGAGCTCTCGCACGCCTACCGCAAGGGCCCGTTGCTCGCGCCGGGCGGTGGCCTGCTGAGCGGCGACGAGTACGTCGAGGTGCGCGAGCCGGTGGTGGCGCCGCCCGCGTGGGTCGAGCTGGCGCGGCGGGTGCACGACGTCGCCTGCGAGCTGCTGGTGGCGGCGGGCGCGCTCGGCGCCGGGCCGCTCCTCTACGCCCGCATCGACCTGGTCGAGCTGCCCTCGGGCGAGCCGGCGCTGCTCGAGGCCGAGCTGTTCGAGCCGATGCTCTCGGTCGACCTCGATCCCGGTGCGCCGGCCCGCTTCGCCCGTGCCTGCCTGGCCCGGGCCGCGCGCTGACCGCGTCGCTCGTCGCCCGGCGGTTGTCGGACCGGCCGGGTGGGGCTAGCTTCCCCCGATAAGTACAGGCTTATGGAAGGGCAGGCGATGGATGACTCGGTGGCGATGGCCCAGCTCGTGGAGCGGGAGGTGCGGACGGGCGAGCGCGATGGGCAGGCGACGCGGATCGTGGTGGCGCGGCGGCGCTACGGCACGGACGTCGACGACCTCTGGACCGCCCTGACCGACCCGGAGCGCCTGCCCCGCTGGTTCCTGCCCGTCAGCGGCGACCTGCGCGAGGGCGGGACGTACCAGACCGAGGGCAACGCCGGTGGCGACATCCTCCGGTGCGAGGCGCCATCGCTGCTGTCGCTGACCTGGATGATGGGCGAGCGGATCTCGTGGCTCGAGCTGCGGCTGTCGCCCGATGCCGACGGCACGATCCTCGAGCTGGTGCACGAGGCCCCCGACGACGCGGAGGGTCGGGCCTTCTGGGCCGAGTACGGCCCGGGTGCGGTGGGGATCG
>JAWKIT010000019.1:0-22160 GCA_041394165.1 Acidimicrobiales bacterium | reverse complement strand
ACGAGGTCGAGGCCCTCGAGGCCCAGGAGATCGTCCTCGTCGCCCAGGACCTCGCCGCGTACGGACGCGACCAGGGGGTGGGCGAGCGCTCGATCGTCCCGCTCGTGCGGGCGGTCGGGGAGCGCGTCGCCCGCACCCGGCTCCTCTACCTGTACCCCTCCGACCTCACCGACGGGCTGATCGACGCCATCTGCGAGACCGGCGTGCCGTACTTCGACCTCTCCCTCCAGCACGTCTCGGCGCCGCTCGTGCGCCGGATGCGCCGCTGGGGCAACGGGGAGCGCTTCCTCGGGCGCATCGCCGACATCCGAGCGCGCGAGCCCGACGCCGCGTTCCGCTCCAACTTCATCGTGGGCTACCCCGGCGAGACCGAGGAGGACCACGACGAGCTGCTGCGCTTCGTGGAGGAGGCGCAGGTCGACTGGTGCGGCTTCTTCGCCTACTCGCCCGAGGACGGCACCTACGCCGCCGACCTCGACGGCCAGGTCGAGGCCGGGCTCGTCGCCGAGCGCCTGGCCGAGCTGCGGGAGCTCCAGGACCAGATCACGGCGCAGCGACGTGACGAACTGATCGGTCGCGAGGTCGAAGTCCTCGTGGACGCCCCCGGCATCGCCCGCACCCACCGCGAGGCCCCCGAGATCGACGGCATCGTCTCCGTTCCCGAGGCCCTCGCGGCTGGTACGTTCGCCACGCTCACCGTGACCGGTGCGCTCGGCCCCGACCTCGAAGCCCGCTGATGACGAACGAGCCTCCCGCCACCGGCCCCGTGCCGATCGACGACCGCTACGGGCCCGGCGCCCTGCTCACCCCGGCGAACATGATCACGGTCCTGCGGCTCGTGCTCACCCCCGCCCTGCTCGTGATGATCGTCAAGGAGCCCACCTCGTGGGCGGCGGTCGGCTTCTGGACCGTGCTGGCGTTCAGCGACGGCATCGACGGCCACCTGGCCCGCAAGCACGGCACCACCCGCTCGGGTGCCTTCCTCGACCCGCTCGCCGACAAGGTCCTCGTGCTCGGGGCGCTGTTCGCCCTCGTGGCGGCGGGGCGCTTCTGGATCGTGCCGGTGCTGCTGATCGCCGTGCGCGAGGTCGCCATCTCCGTCTACCGGACGCAGCTCGGGCGCCAGGGCCTGGCCGTGCCGGCCCGGTTCTCGGGGAAGGTCAAGACCGTGGTGCAGGAGATGGCCGTCGGTTTCGCCCTGCTGCCGCTCACCGGCGACTACCACCTGCTCGCCACGGCGACGCTCTGGATCGCCGTCGCCATCACCTGGACCTCCGGCGCCCAGTACCTCCTCGACGGCCGCGGCGCCGCCACCACCCTCGGCCACCGCTCCGCACGCGCCTGACCCGGATCGGCATGGTCGTCCCCCGATCGGGTAGGGGGGCGTCGTGGCCGATCCAGAGGTGGACATCGTCGTGGTGGGGGCCGGCCTCGCCGGGCTGAGCTGCGCCCGCACGCTCGCCGACGCTGGTCGGTCGGTGCGGGTCCTCGAAGCATCCGACGGCGTCGGCGGCCGGGTGCGGACCGACGTGGTCGACGGGTTCCGCCTCGACCGGGGCTTCCAGATCCTGCTCACCGCCTATCCGGAGGTGGCCCGCCAGCTCGACCTGGCCGACCTCGACCTGGGCCGCTTCGACCCGGGATCGCTCGTGTGGACCGGCTCCGGCCTCGACCGGGTGGCCGATCCGCTCCGCCAGCCCGCGTCGGCGCTCCCGACGCTGACGGCCGACGTCGGCGGCCTGGGCGACAAGGCCCGCATCGGCCTGCTGCGCCAGCGCCTGGTGCGCGCCGATCCCGTCGAGCTGCTCCGCGCGCCCGACCGCACCACGGCCCGGGCCCTCGCCGACGCTGGCTTCTCGGCGAAGGCGATCCGACGGTTCTTCCGCCCGCTGGTGGGCGGCATCCAGCTCGACCTCGACCTGTCCACCTCGGCCCGGATGTTCGAGGTCATCTTCCGCACGCTCGCCGTCGGCGACGCGGCGGTGCCGGCGCTGGGCATGCAGGCGATCCCCGACCAGCTCGCCGCGGGGCTCCCCTCGGGCTCCCTGCGCCTCGGCACCCGGGTCGAGCGGCTCGAGGGCACCTCGGCGGTGCTGGGCGACGGCAGCCGGGTGACGGGTCGGGCGGTGGTCGTGGCCACCGAGGGGCCTCGCGCCGCCGAGCTGGTGGGGGTGCGCGACCCGGGCTCGAAGCGGGTGGCCGCGCTCTGGTTCACCGCGCCGGAGCCCCCGGTCCGAGGGCGCTCGATCGTGCTCGACGGGGAGGAGCGGCCCGGTGGCCAACCTCGCCGTCCACTCGGAGGTGGCGCCCTCGTACGCGCCGCCGGGGCGCCCGCTCTTCGTGGCTGCCTGCCCCGGCGAGAGCGGCGACGGCCTCGAGACCGCCGCGCGCCTCCAGATGTCGCGCTGGTTCGGCGACGTGGTCGACCGCTGGGAGGTGCTGCGCTGCGACGTGATCGAGCACGGCCAGCCCCTCGCCACGGTGCCCTTCTCCCCGAAGCGGCGGGTCGCGCTCGGCGACGGGCGGTACGTGGCGGGCGACCACCGCGACACGCCGTCGATCCAGGGGGCGCTGTTCTCGGGCCGTCGCTGCGCCGAGGCGGTGCTCGCCGACCTCGCCGCGTCGTAGGGTCGGCGCCCATGCGCTGCGAAGTGGTCGCCATCGGCACCGAGCTGCTCCTGGGGCAGATCGTCGACACCAACTCGTCGTGGATCGGCGAGCAGCTGGCCATCGCCGGCATCGACTCGCTGTACCAGACGAAGGTCGGCGACAACCTCGACCGCATGGTCGAGACCCTGGAGCTCGCCCTCTCCCGCTCCGACGCCGTGATCTGCTGTGGCGGGCTGGGGCCGACGCAGGACGACATCACCCGGGCGGCGATCGCTCGCATCATGGGGGTGGACCTCGAGCTCGACGACGAGGTGGCGGCCCGCATCGAGGCCATGTTCACGTCGCGGGGCCGGCGGATGCCGATGAACAACCTCCTCCAGGCCGAGGTGCCGGTGGGGGCGACGGTCATCCGCGATCCGCAGCCGGGCACGGCGCCGGGCCTCATCTGCCCGGTGGTGCGCGACGGCGAGGAGAAGGTGGTCTACGCCGTGCCGGGGGTGCCTCGCGAGATGAAGGAGATGGTGGCCCAGGCCATCGTCCCCGACCTGGTGGCCCGCTCGGGCGAGGCGGCCACCATCTTCTCCCGCACCCTGCGCACCTGGGGGGAGAGCGAGAGCGGGCTGGCCGAGCGGCTCGCCGGGCGCATCGAGGTGCTCGACGGGTCGGGCAACCCGACGCTCGCCTACAACGCCAGCGGCATCGAGGGCATCAAGCTGCGGCTCACCGCCAAGGGCCCCGACCAGGCCGCCGCCGAGGCGCTCGTCGCCGAGGAGGAGCGCGAGATCCGCGCCATCCTGGGCGACCTCGTGTTCGGCGTGGACGACGAGACCATCGAGGCGTCGGTGCTCTCGCTCCTGCGATCGCGAGGCCTCACCCTCGGGCTGGCCGAGTCGCTCACCGGCGGGATGATGGGGTCGCGCATGGCCGACGTCCCCGGCGCCTCCGACGTGTTCCGGGGCTCGATCGTGTCGTACGCGAGCGACGTGAAGTTCGACGTCCTGGGCGTGCCCGAGGGGCCCGTCGTGTCGCTCGAGGCCGCGGCGGCGATGGCGGCCGGCGCCCGCCGGGTGCTCGGCGCCGACATCGGCATCGGCGTCACCGGCGTCGCCGGCCCCGACGAGCAGGAGGGCCAGCCGGTGGGCACCGTGTTCGTGGGCCTCGACCTCGGCCCGGTGGGCGGCGAGGCCGGGCCGGAGGCCTTCCACGTGCCGCTGTTCGGCGACCGGCTCCAGATCCGCCAGTTCGCGGTGATCACGGCGGTCAACGCCCTGCGCCTGCGGCTGCTCGCCTCCGAGCGCGATCCCGATCCCTTCGGCTGAGCGGGGATCGGTCGATTCGAGCCGTCACCCGGTGACGGTGCCCGGTGGGCCGAGCAGGTCGCCGAGCGACCGCAGGTCACGGAGCTCGTCGGGCACCGGCTCCTCCACCTCGTCGAGGAAGCGGTCCCACCCATCGGCGGTGGCGGGGCGCAGGTGGCGCAGGAGGGTCTCGTAGGCATCGAGGCCGGGAGCTCGGGTGGCGTTCGGCTTGCCGTCGTAGGGCAGGTCGCCCCAGCCGACCTGCACGTGGGCGGCGGCGAGGAAGGCCTCGAGGTAGCCCTCGGCCTGCCACTCGTCGGGGGTGCGCAGGGCGGGGCCACCGGGCAGCTCGAGCAGCGCCATCGTCGGGTACTCGAGGTTGAAGGCGCGCGGCGCCGTCCACGGCGCCGAGAGCGACAGGGCGATCGAGGTGCCCCGGGGGTCGGTGCGCACCTCGAGGACGATGCGGCGCTGCGGTGCGCCTCGCTCGGCGGTCGCACTCGACCGGAGCGTCCAGCCCTCGGGTGCGGCATCGTCGCCCACGAGCGATCGGGCGGCGGCCACCAGACCGGCCTCGTCGGTGCCGGCGGCGAAGAGGCGGTGGTCACGGCCGTCGGCCCGCCAGAAGGCGAACCCGGTCTGGCCGTCGTCGATGCGGCCGGCCACGTCGTCGCCCAGGTCCACGTCGGTCCCGGGCACCTCGTCGAAGTCGTCGCTCTGCTGCTCGACCGTGTAGCTCAGGTGGCCGCCGTGCCCGTCGCTCCAGAGCCGTCGCTCGCACGGGCAGCGGTCGGCGCCCGTCGTCAGTCCCTGCACCTCGGCCCGCACGACGTGCCAGCCGGCCGGCAGGTCGTCGAGCACCCAGAGGCCGGCCGCGGCGGCGGGCTCGGGGCCGGCCTCGATGGCCGTGCGGTCCGGACGGCTGCGCACCACGCCGACGGCGACCGCGGCGACCACGAGCGCGGCGGCCACGGCGAGCACGGCGCGGGCCGCACGGGGTCGCCGCCCCGCCGCCGGGGTGCTCCCGAGGCCATCGAGGCGGGCCTCGATGGCCGTCCACCCCTCGGGCACGGCCCCGTCATCGACGATCGCGGCGACGTGTCGGCGGAACCAGGTGCGATCGTCCTCAGCCACGGGGGACCACCTCCTTGAGGGCGGCCAGGCCGCGGTGGACGAGGGAGCGGACGGTGGCCGGGCGCACCCCGAGCAGCTCGGCGATGCGGTCGTCGGGCAGGTCGTCGTAGAAGCGCAGGCAGACGGCCAGGCGCTGGCGCTCGGGGAGCCGCTGGAGGGCCTGCCACACCGCCGTCGAGGTGACCGGGACGTCGGGCGGGGCCGCCGTCGCGGTCCCCTCGGCGCGCAGGGCGCGGGCCCGGGTGCTCCGGCGGCTGGCGTCGCGGCAGAGGTTCACGAGGACGGTGCGGAGGTAGGCGGCCGGATCGCCGACACCGTCGAGGCGGGGGAGCATGCGCACGAACGCGTCTTGGGCCAGCTCCTCCGCACGCGCCCGATCGCCCACGAGGAGGTGGGCGAGGCGCACGCTTGGCTCGTAGCGATCCCGGTACAGCGCCTCGAGCGCACGGCGCGAGGTCGTGGGATCGTCGCTCACCATCGCCGTCCCGTCGCCTCGCACACCCCTCCAGACGAACGACGGGCGCGATCTGTTGCGCCCCTCACCCGCCGTCGCCCACGGCCAGCGCCCGGAAGGCGCGGGCCGCGGGGGAGAGGGCGCCGCGCCGGTGGACGAGGACCACGTCGCGCTCGATCGCCGGCGACACGGGTGCGGTAGCCGCGCCGAGCGCGGCCGCCGCCCGGGCGAGGGGCTCGGGGAGGATCGCCGCGCCGGCGCCGGCCAGCACGAGCGGGACGATGGCCTCGCGGTGCTCGGTGACGACCCCGATGCGGACCTCGTCGGGCTCGCTCTGGCGCAGGGCGTCGGCCAGGAGCCGACGGGTCGAGGTGCCCCGGGGAGTGGTGATGATCGGGAACGCGGCGAGCCGCGCCACCGTCAGGCGCCCGCTGGCGGGCAGCGCCGAGCCGGGCGGGAGCACGGCGTGGAGGGCTTGGCGGGAGAGCCGATCGCCGTCGAGGCTCGGGTCGTCGGGGAGGTGGTCGCCGAGGCCGAGCTCGGACTCGCCCGAGCGCACCTGCGCGGCCACGGCGTCGGCGTCCTCGGGCTCGGCGATGCGGACCACGACACCGGGGTGGGCGCGCCGGAAGGAACCGACGAGCGCCACGAGCGGCTCGGCGACGAGGGTGGGCAGGGCGACCAGGTCGAGGTGGCCGGACTCGAGGTCGGCGGCCTCGGCCACGACGCGCCGGGCCAGCTCCGCGTCGCGCAGCATGCGGCGGGCCGGCTCCACGAAGGCCTCGCCCGCTGGGGTGAGGGCCACCTCCCGGCCCAGCCGGTGGAACAGCGCCGTGCCCAGCTCCCGCTCGAGGGTGGCGATCGCCTGGGACAGCGCGGGCTGGCTCACGGGGATGGAGGCGGCGGCCGCGGTGAAGGTCCCGTGGTCCACCACCGCCACCACGTAGGCCGCTTGTCGCAGATCCATAGGCAGAGCTTATCGATCAGATGCGCGATGCGTCTTGGACTTCTGGTGCGGACGGGAGGACCCTGGTGGCGTGACCGAGCACCTCCTCCTCATCGTGGCCGTCGGCGCCGGCATCGGCTTCCTCGGCGGGCTGCTGGGGAAGGGCGGCTCGGCCATCGCCACGCCCGTGCTGGCCGCCATGGGCGTCCCGCCGATCGTCGCCCTCGCCGCCCCGCTGCCCGCCACCGTGCCCGGCACGCTCGTCGCCGCCCAGCGCTACCGCGAGCGCGGCCTGGTCGACGGCCGCGTCCTGCGCTGGTCGCTCGTCACCGGCGTGCCCGCCACCATCGTCGGGGCGCTCGCCTCGCGCTGGATCGACGCCGGCGCGCTCGTGGTCGTGACCGACGCCATCCTCGTGGGCCTCGGCCTCCGGCTGGTGCTGCACGCCGGGGTCGACGAGGTCGGCGAGGACGGCGCCGAGCTCACGCCGCGCCGCATCGCCGCGGTGGCCGTGATCGTCGGCCTGGCGGGCGGCCTGCTGGCCAACAGCGGCGGCTTCCTGCTCGCCCCGCTGTTCATCGCCGTGCTGGGCCTGCCGATCAAGCCGGCGCTCGGCACCTCGCTCGCCGTCGCCGCGGCCCTCGCCGTGCCGGGCACGCTCGTGCACCTCGCCCTCGGGCACCTCGACCCCACGGTCGTGGTGGCCTTCGCCGTGGGCTCGGTGCCGCTGTCGAGCCTCGGGGCCAAGGTCGCCGTGCGCACCGATCCCACCCGCCTCGAGCGGGGCTACGGCATCGCCCTCGTCGTGCTCGGCCTCGGCTTCCTCGCCGCCACGGCCCGCTGATCGGCCGCCGGTCGCCCGCTAGGGCTCCATCACCGCCCACCCCGCCGCTGGAGCTCGGCCGCCAGGAGGTGGTCGGGGACCTCGCGCAGGCGGCGCAGCGCCTCGGCCTCGCGGCGGGCGCGGGCGGCGGCCACCGCCCCGCCGGCGCCGACTTCGGGCGCGGCGCCACGGCCGGCACCTCGTCGGTGGCTGCGGCACCGGGCGCCGAACCGGCGCCGACTCGTCGTCGGGCGCATCGGCCTCGGCCTGGAGGCGCTCGATCAGCGCGTCGGCCTCTGTCGCGGGTGAAGCGCCCGGCGGCCTGGCGCTGGGTCAGCCCGAGCGGGCCCCGAGCGTTCGCGGAGGTCGACGTGGCCGGCCGCGATCACCAGCTCGAGCAGGTCCTGCAGCTGGCGGTGGGTGGCCGGGGGCCGCTCTGCTGTCCGAACGCCATGGGTCGATCCTTCCAGCCGTCGTCCGGCGAGGTGCGGATGGCACCGCCGAGGGGGCGGTCACCGCGAGAAATCGCTCGAGGGTCCTTGCCACGAACACCTGTTCGAAATACCATGCCTGTCGTTCCGGTCGCCCGGGCACGCCATCGGAGCAGGTCGGCGCCGTCCGGTCGAGCTTCGTTGTCAGACCCCCTTCGTAGGGTCCATCGCATCGGATCGCTGCGTTCGCCGCAGCCACCAACCCGTGGTTCACGAAAGGAAGAACGCAGTGGAGCGTGACAAGGCACTCGACATGGCGCTGGCCGGCATCGAGAAGCAGTTCGGCAAGGGCTCGGTCATGAAGATGGGCGAGAAGGGCTCGATGGCCGTCGAGACGGTCCCCACCGGGGCGCTCTCGCTCGACCTCGCGCTGGGCGTCGGTGGCCTGCCCCGCGGCCGCGTCGTCGAGATCTACGGCCCGGAGTCCTCGGGCAAGTCCACCCTCGCCATGCACGTGGTGGCCGAGGCCCAGCGCAACGGCGGCATCTGCGCCTACATCGACGCCGAGCACGCCATGGACCCGGTCTACGCCAAGGCCATCGGCGTCGACATCGACGAGCTGCTCATCTCGCAGCCCGACACCGGCGAGCAGGCGCTCGAGATCGCCGACATGCTCGTGCGCTCCGGGGCGCTCGACGTGGTCGTGATCGACTCGGTGGCCGCCCTCACCCCCGAGCCGAGATCGAGGGCGAGATGGGCGACAGCCACGTCGGCCTCCAGGCCCGGCTGATGTCCCAGGCGCTGCGCAAGCTCACCGCCAACCTGAACAAGACCCAGACCATCTGCGTCTTCATCAACCAGCTGCGCGAGAAGATCGGCGTGATGTTCGGCTCGCCCGAGACCACCCCGGGCGGTCGGGCGCTGAAGTTCTACTCCTCGGTCCGCCTCGACATCCGCCGCATCGAGTCCATCAAGGACGGCGTCGAGGTGGTCGGCAACCGCACCGGGTGAAGGTGGTGAAGAACAAGGTGGCCCCGCCGTTCCGCCAGGCCGAGTTCGACATCATGTACGGCAAGGGCATCAGCCGCGAGGGCTCGCTGCTCGACATCGGGGTGGACCTCGGCCTCATCAAGAAGTCGGGGGCCTGGTACACCTACGAGGGCGAGCAGCTCGGCCAGGGCCGGGAGAACGCCAAGGCGTTCCTCTCCGAGAACCCCGAGATCATGGTCGAGGTCTCCGAGCGCATCCGCCTGCAGGTCGGCATCGACGTCGACCCCGAGGCCGAGGCCGAGGGGGCGCTCGACGGCGAGCTCGATCCCGACGATCTGCCCATCACGCTCGACTGAGCCGTCAGCTCTGGGGCTTCCCCCACACCCGTCGAGGGCGTCCGGACCGCTGGGTTCCGGGCGCCCTCGGCGTTCGGGTCATCCGCCGGGACGCTCGGCCTCGTAGATCGGGTACCGGACCGCAGCACCGCTCGTCCGAGCACCGCACCCCCCCCGACGCTGCCAGGAGCACCCCGTGGAGACGCTCAAGGTCTCGACCAAGTCCAGCCCCAACGCCGTCGCCGGCGCCATGGCCGGGGTCGTGCGCTCCGAGGGCGAGGTGATGGTCCAGGTGGTCGGCGCCGGTGCCCCAACCAGGCGATCAAGGCCATCGCCATCGCCCGGGGCTACGTGGAGAACGGTGGCATCGACCTGGTCTGCGTCCCGACCTTCGCCGAGGTCGAGATCGACGGCGAGCCCCGCACCGCCATCCGGCTCGTCATCGGCGACCGCAACGTCACCGACCCGCCGTCGGCCGCGGCGTTCGTCGCACCGTCCTGACCGTCGATCAGTCGGCGAGGGCCACCGCGTCGACCTCGCCCGTCGGCGGCTCGGCGGAGGCGATGGCCGCGGGCGCCAGGGCCGGTGGCACCGGCACCTCGTCGAGGTCGAGTCGGCGCGCCCCGTAGGCGGAGGCCACCAGGCAGGCCAGCGCACCGGCGAGCAGTCCCGAGCGCGGCCCGGCGACGTCGGACAGCCAGCCCACGATCGGCCCACCGATCGGCGTCGAGCCGAGGAACACCATGGCCTGGATCGCCAGCACCCGACCCCGGTACTCGGGGCCGGCGAGGAGCTGCACGATCGCCGTCGAGGTCGTCATGAACCCGATCGAGGCCAGGCCGAGCAGCACCGCGACCGGGAAGGCCACGGCCAGCGAGGGGCTGAGCGCGAGCAGCACCATGCTGGCCCCGAAGGCGGCCGAGGAGCGCACCAGCTGGCGCGGCGTCACCACCGACCGCCGGGCGGTGGCCAGGGCCCCCACGAGCGAGCCGGCGCTGAGGACCGAGAACAGCAGGGTGAAGGTCCCGGTGCCGCCGCCGAGCGGGCCGTCGACCAGGAGGGGCACGGTCACCGAGAAGTTGAAGGCGAACGTGCCGATCAGCGCCATCATCACGAGCGGCACGAACAGGTTGGGCTCCGAGCGGATGTAGCGCAGGCCCTCGCGCACCGCGCCGGGCCGGCGGGGCACCGGGGCCGAGCGGTAGAGGTCGTCGGGTCGCATGGCCACCAGGCCGGCGATCACGGCGGTGTAGGTCAGGCCGTCGAGGATGAACGGCCAGCCGTAGCCGACCGTGAGGACCAGGGCGCCGGCGAGCGCCGGGCCCACGACGCGCGAGCCGGTCATGACCGCCGAGTTGAGGCTCACGGCGTTGGGCAGGTCCTCGGCCGGGACCATCTCGACGACGAAGGCCCGTCGGGCCGGGTTGTCGAAGCTGTTGAGGACGCCCTGGACCGTGGCCAGCCCGAAGATCACGGGCACCGATGCCAGGTCGGCGAGCACGAGCAGCCCCAGGACCACCGACTGGGCCATCGCCAGGCTCTGGACGATCACCAGGAGCTGGCGCTTGTCGACCCGGTCGGCCACCGCGCCGCCCCAGGCCCCGAGCACGAGCATGGGGCCGAACTGGAAGGCGGTGAGGAACCCGAGGGCGACGCCCGAGCCACCGGTGAGCTTCAGGACCAGCAGCGTCTGGGTCACCATCGACAGCCAGGTGCCGGTCTGGGAGATGAGCTGACCGCCGAAGAACAGGCGGAAGTTGCGGTGGCGCAGCGAGCGGAAGGTGTCGGAGGTGGCGGCGTGGAGCTTCTCGGTCATCGTTCGTCTTCGGGGGAGAGCGGCTTGGGCGGGGCGGCGAGGCGCTCGAGCACGGCGGTGGCCGCCTCGAGGGCCTCGAGGTCGGCGGGGGAGAGCTCGGCGAGCCGGGTGGACAGCCAGGCCGTCTTGCGGGCGCGGAGGCCGGTGAGCAGGCGCTGGCCGCTGGTGGTGGCCCGCACCCGGGTCACGCGACGGTCGTGGGCGTCGGCCACCCGCTCGACGTGGCCGGCGGCCTCGAGCTTGTCGACGATCTTGGTGACCGTCGGGGCGCCGATCTGCTCCTCCTCGGCGAGGGCGCCGAGCGGGAGCGGGCCGCAGCGGTCGATGGTGGCCAGGGCGGCGAGCTGGGTGGGGGTGAGCCCGGTGTCGGACTGCTGGCGCATCAGGCGGGCCAGCCGGGTCACGCTCAGGCGCAGCCCGTCGGCGAGCTGCTGGGGGGTCGTCGCGACGTCGGGAGTGGGGGCCATGGGTGCCATCGTGGTGCACAACCCCTTCGCTTGGGAAAGCATTTCCGTGGCGCGAGATCTCTCGCCGGTGCGAGCGGAGTGGCGGTGCGGCGCCGTGGTCGGCCACCATGATCGCCGTATGGCTGCCACCACCGTCGCCCGGGACCAGCTCCGCAAGGGGGCCAAGGTCGTCGCCACCACCGAGCTGCGCGGGGTGCCCGAGGGCACGCCCGGCCGGGTGATGATGGTCGCCGGCCTCTCGTGGATCCGCTACTGGGTCCGCTTCGACAACGGCGTGCAGCTCGGCTCGATCTCGCGCGACAAGCTCGCCACCAAGGCCGACCTCGAGCGCGGCGACGAGGTGGAGGAGCTCGAGGTCGCCGGCGAGGCCGGGGGGGGCCGCGGCCGACGCCGGCGAGGGCGACGGCGGGGGAGGCAAGGCCACCCCGTCGGGCACGCTCGTGCCCCAGAAGCTGCTCGACCGCAGCGCTGCGGCCCGCGTCCGCCTCGGCGCCTAGGGTTGACCGGTCGGTCAAGTCCGGCCGGATCGAACCAGCGCACCCAGGGGGACCCGTGCAGATCAGCATGCAGCTCAGCTACAGCGGCGGCTTCAAGGAGGCGGCCGACACCGTCGCCGAGCTGGAGCGGGCCGGGCTCGATCTGGTCTGGGTGGCCGAGGCCTACGGCTTCGACGGGGCCAGCCTCATGGGCTACCTGGCCGCCAAGACCGAGACGGTGCAGATCGCGTCGGGCATCCTGCCGATCTACACCCGGACCCCCACGCTGATCGCCATGACGGCGGCGGGCGTCGACGCCCTCTCCGACGGGCGCTGCCACCTCGGTCTCGGTGCCTCGGGGCCCCAGGTGATCGAGGGCTTCCACGGCGTGCGCTACGACGCCCAGCTCGGGCGCACCCGCGAGATCGTCGAGATCTGCCGGAAGGTGTGGGCCCGCGAGGACAAGCTCACCCACGACGGGCGCTACTACCACCTGCCGCTCCCCGATGGGGAGGGCACCGGCCTCGGCAAGCCGCTCAAGATCATCGCTCACCCCGTGCGGCCGCGGATCCCCGTGTGGATCGCGTCGCTCGGCCCCAAGAACGTGGCGCTCACGGCCGAGATCGCCGACGGCTGGATGCCGATCCTCTTCGATCCGGGCAAGGCGAACGACGTCTGGGGCGACGACCTCGCCGCCGGGCGGGCCAAGCGGGCCGACGACCTCGACGACCTGTGGATCACGGCGGGTGGCCTCGTGGCCATCGGCGACGACGTGAAGGGGTTCCTCGACTTCGTGCGCCCGATGGTCGCGCTCTACGTGGGCGGCATGGGCGCGCGGGGGAAGAACTTCTACAACTCGCTGTTCCAGCGCTACGGCTACGAAGCCGAGGCCAAGGAGATCCAGGACCTCTACCTCGACGGCAAGAAGAAGGAGGCGGCGGCCGCCGTCCCCACGGAGTTCCTCGAGGCGATCTCGCTCTGCGGTCCCGAGGGCTACGTCAAGGAGCGCATCGCCGACTTCGCCGCCGCCGGCGTGACCCACCTCAACGTCATCCCGGTCCCCACGGGCGACCAGACCCAGGCCAGCGTCGTGTCGATGCTGAAGGAGTGGACCAGCTGATCGGCTGACGCGCGCTGGCGCTGCTTCGGCGCGTCCAGCAGGAACATCCGCTTGCCCGTATATATGCAAACGTGTATGTTCGACGGGTGCCCAGTTCCCTCGCCGTCCTCGACGTGATCGCCGAGCCGACGCGCCGACGCATCCTCGACGTGGTCCGCGAGGGCGAGCGGTCCGTCGGCGAGCTGGTCGACGAGCTGGGGATGCACCAGCCGGGCGTGTCCCGCCACCTGCGGGTGCTGCGCGATGCCGGGCTGGTCGAGGTGCGGCGCGACGCGCAGCGTCGCCTCTACCGCCTCCGCCCCGAGCCGCTCATGGCGCTCGACGCCTGGCTCGAGCCCTACCGCGCCGAGTGGGCCGCCCGGCTCGACTCGCTCGAGGTCCACCTCGCCCGCACCGCCACCCCGATCGATCCCCGTCCCGAGGAGCCCACGTGACCGACCCGACCCAGCCCGCCGCCGACGGCACCGTCGAGCGAACCCCCGAGGGCGGGGTGATCCGCTTCGAGCGGCAGCTCCCGTACCCCGTCCGCGAGGTGTGGTCCGCGATCACCGATCCCGAGCGCCTCGCCGACTGGTGGCTCCCCTTCGACGCCGACATCACGGTCGAGCTGCGCGAGGGCGGGGAGATGCGCTTCGTCGGGCGCGGCGACGAGGAGATCGAGATGACCTGCACGATCCTGCGGGTCGAGGCGCCGATGCTCCTCGAGCACACGCACGTCGACGCCGGCTCGTGGATGCGCTGGGAGCTGGAGCCCACCGATGCCGGCTGCACGCTCCGCCTCAGCCACCACGTCACCGACCCCGACGGGGCCATCGGCCAGGGCTTCGTGGTGGGCCTGCACACGTCGCTCGGCCGCCTCGAGCCGGCGCTCGCCGGCCATCCGATCCCCTGGGACTGGGACCGCTTCGCCGAGACGCGCCGCCTACGCCGGCCTCGGCCTCGCCGTGGAGGAGGAGTCGTGAGCCAGCTGCTGCGCGTCCAGAACTTCGGGGTGTCGAGCGACGGCTTCGGCGCCGGCGAGGGGCAGAGCTTCGAGCGGCCCTTCGGCCACGCCGACCCGGGGGCGCTCTTCTCGTGGGCCGGGGCCACGGCGAGCTGGCCCAACCGCACCGAGCCGGGCGGCTCGCGCGGCCTCGACGACTACTTCACCCGCGACTTCCACCACGGCATCGGCGCCGAGATCATGGGCCGCAACAAGTTCGGCTTCCAGCGGGGCCCGTGGGAGGACCTGGAGTGGCAGGGGTGGTGGGGCGACGAGCCGCCGTTCCACACGCCCGTGTTCGTGCTCACCCACCACGTCCGGCCGAGCTTCACCCTCTCGGACACCACGTTCCACTTCCTCGACGCCAGCCCGGCCGAGGCGCTCGAGGCGGCCAAGGCGGCAGCCGACGGCAAGGACGTGCGCCTCGGGGGCGGCACCACGGTGGTGCGCGAGTTCCTCGAGGCCGACCTCGTCGACACCCTGCACATCGCCGTGGCGCCGATCGAGCTCGGGCGCGGCGAGCGGCTGTGGGAGTCGCCCGACGACCTGCTCGACCGCTTCCACCGCGACGTCGTCCCCAGCCCGAGCGGGGTGACCCACCTCCTCTACTGGCGCCGGTAGCGGCCCGGCCGCCCAGGCGTGCTCACGCGTCGTCGAGGTGTCGGTCCTTGGTCACGTAGATGAACGGGATCGAGCCCACGCTGACCAGGAACTTGATCACCAGGTTCACCCAGAAGATGTCCCACACCGCCTCCCACGGCAGCGAGATGTCCTGCTGGTGCTGGGAGAGGAAGAGCAGCGGGGCGAACGCGCCGATGGCGAAGATCAGGTTGTCGATCGGCACGCTCACCGCGTTCGACACGAGCACGCGGGCCCACTGGTGGCGAGTGGTCACCCGGGTGACCCACCAGTGGTACACCTCGGTGTCGATCAGCTCGCTCACCACCATGGCGAGGAGCGAGGCGATCACGATCCGCCACAACGGCCCCAGCACGGCGGAGAACTCCTCGCCCAGCGGGTAGCTCGGGTCGGTGGGCCACGCCGCCGCCCAGGCCAGGTAGGCGGCGAGGAACAGGTTCACCCCGGCGCTGGTGACGATGGCGATCCGAGCCGCTCGACGGCCCGCCGCCTTGTGGATCACGTCGCGCAGGGTGAAGGTGATCGGGTAGATGAACGTGCCCATGTCGACGGCGCGGCCGGCGACGGTGCCGATCTTGAGGCTGGTCACCTGCGAGATGACCTGGGCGCCGACGTAGACGCCGACGGCGACGAGCGCCACCCGGCTCACGAGCAGCTGACCGTCCGACGGGCGATCGACGCTCGCCACGGGCGCGTCGACGGTGGTGGGGGACGTCACGGGAACACCTCGGTTTTGTTGAGGCGGGGTGCCGACACCGCCGCGACCCCTGACGTGCCCGGGGGGTCGCCTCCGGGAGGGAGCAGTCTCGCGCGCCCGCTACTCGTCGGACCCCATCGCCCGGGCCGCGTCGAGGATCTCCTGGCAGGTGGGGCACACCTGGTAGCGCCCGGGGTCGCGGGTCGGCACCCAGGTCTTCCCGCACAGGGCGGTGACCGGCGTGCCGGTGATGTACGCCTCGGTCACCGCGGACGCCGGCACCACCACGTGGGCGAAGCGCTCGTGGTCGCCGTCGTCGGTGGTGCTCCGGGTGACCTCGTCGGTGGTGGTCTCGACCTGGCTCATGGCTCCAGTGTGGCCGGTGCGGCGGCGCGCGCCAGCGCCCGGTCGGCCTCGGCGACGAACCGGGCCACCAGCTCGCCGGCGGGCACGAGCGCGTCGATGGCGCCGGCGCCCTGCCCCGCTGGCATGAACTCGCGGTCCGGGTCCACCCCCTCGGCGTGCTCGTCGCCGCCCAGGTGGTTGACCCCTTCGACCATCGTCTTCAGCACCTGGCCGGGGAAGGGCTCGGGCACGCCGCCCGACGCCTCGAACTCGATCGTGTAGCTGTTGCGGACCACCCGGCAGGTCTTGCCGGTGTAGGCCCGGGTGATCACGGTCCCGTCCTCGGCGAGGGCCAGCAGGGCGTCCTTGTAGCCGGGGACGGCCCGGGCCTCGGGCGTGGCGATGAACCGGGTGCCCACCCAGATGCCGTCGGCGCCCAGGGCGAGCGCGGCGGCGAGCCCTCGGCCGTCGCTGATGCCCCCGGCGGCCACGACCGGGACCCGATCGCCCACGGCGTCCACCACCTGGGGCACGAGCGCCATGGTGGCCACCTGGCCGGTGTGGCCGCCGGCCTCGGTGCCCTGGGCCACCACGATGTCGCACCCGGCCTCGACGGCGGCGATGGCGTGGCGCACCTTGCCGCACATGTTGACCACGAGCAGGTTGCGCCGGTGGCAGAGGTCGATCACGTCGCGGGGGACCCCGAGGCCGGCGACGAACACGGTCGCGCCGGCGTCGGCGATCTGGTGGACCTTGGCCTCGAGGTCGCCGGGCGCCGCGGTGAGCAGGTCGACCCCGAAGGGCCGATCGGTGGCGGCGCGCACCGCCGCCATCTCGGCCACCATCTCGTCGGCGCCCATGACCGAGGCGCCGAGGCAGCCGAACCCGCCGGCCTCGGAGACGGCGGCGACCACCCGGTGGTACGACACCCCGCCCATGCCGGCGAGCATCACCGGGTGCTCGATGTCGAGGATCTCGGTCAGGCGGGTGCGCATGGGCGCACCGTAGGCCAGCCCCTCAGCGCTCGGCGTAGGCGCCGTCGCGGCGCAGGACCTTGCGGTGCCAGCGCCGCGGCGTGACCGCGATCGCCCGCGGCTCGTCCTCGAACAGCCATCGGGCGAAGTTCCGCCGGGTCCAGCCGGTGGCCCCGGCGACGCGGATGGCCGCCCGAGCGCCCTTGCGGTGCTTGAGCGCCCGGATGAGCAGGAGCGACATCTTGTGATCGGCCACGAGCTCTCGGCGCACCGCGCCCTCGTAGGCGGCCGCCACCCGGGCGGGCGACCCGCCCGCGAGGATGGCCTCGGCGGCCAGCACCCCGGTGAGCAGCGCCTGGCCGATGCCCTCGCCCGTCATCGGATCGGTCACGGCCGCGGCGTCGCCGGTCCACAGCGTGCGGCCCTTCGCCAGGGCCAGCTCACCGACCCGGGCGGGGATGGGCCAGGCCTGGTGGCGATCCTCGGGCACGGCGTCGGGCCCGAGCACCCGGGCGATGTGCGGCCGGGCGAGCAGCTCGGGCCAGAGGGCCTTCATCTCCTTGGTGGCGATCTTGGCGCCGCGCTGGATCCCGAAGCCCACGTTCGCCCGCCCGTCGGGCAGCGGGAAGCTCCACGCGTAGCCCGGCAGCAGGTCGGGCTCGAACCACACCCAGAGGTCGCGGGCCTCGGGCCCCACGTCGCGGAAGTACTGCCGGAACGCGTGCCACTCGCCGAGGTAGCCGGGTGCCGCCGTCCCGAGCAGCTTCCGCGTCGGCGACCACATGCCGTCGGCGGCGACGAGGTGGTCGGCGCGCAGCACCGTGCCGTCATCGAAGCGGAGCGTCACGTGGCGGCCGTCGTCCGAGGCGCCGGCGATCCCGATACCCTCGAGCACCTTCGCGCCGGCCGCCCGGGCGCGGTCGACGAGCGCCGCGTCGAGGTCGGTCCGCCGGGTGACGACGGCGAACTGCCCGCGATCGCGCGGCAGCGGGAACGTGGCGACGTGGCCGCTGGGGGACCCGACGTGGATGTCGTGCACCGGCGTCCACGAGGCGACGGCCTCGGGCGTGACGCCCAGGCGCTCGAGCAGGCGGAGGGCGCCGGTGGTGAGCCCGTCGCCGCAGATCTTGTCGCGGGGGAACGTGGCCCGGTCGGCCAGCACCACCGTGCGCCCGGCCTCCGCCAGGACGATGGCCGCGGCGGTGCCCGCGGGCCCGGCGCCCACGATCGCCACGTCGGCCACGGTCGGATCCGTCATCGCCCGTGAGGGTACGGCGGCTCCCACCGGGCGGCCAACCGGCTCAGGCGCCCAGCACCTCGTCCCAGCCGGCGCGGCAGCAGGCCACGAAGCGCTCCGGATCGGCGACGGCCGCCGGATCGAGGTTCACGCCGATGTGGATCGTGTCGAGGTACGAGAGCAGCGTGAGGTTGACCGCCGCGCCCGCCATCGGCCCGAGGGCGAACATCTCCTCGACCCGCCCGCCGGCGGTGAACAGCTCGATCGGCGCGCCGGGCACGTTGCTCGCGACCACGTCGATGCCGCGCAGCATGGCGCCGAAGAGCCCGGTCGCGACCGACGTCGGCAGCCGGTTGAGCACGCGGGCGAGCGGATCGACCATCGCCAGGGCCGGCTCGGCGCGCTGCTCGGCCACGAGCTCGCGCATGGTGGCCATGGCGGCCGCCGGATCGGTCTCGGCGACGGGGAGCACGAAGCGGGCGGGCGCGGTTGTTGCCGGTCCGCTCGCCCTCGTCGTCGCCGCGGAGGTTGATCGGCATCGAGATGCGCAGCGCCTCCACCGGGGCGCCCACCTCCTCGTGGTACCGGCGCAGCCCGGCGGCGGTGGCGGCGAGGAAGGCGTCGTTGAGCCGCCCGCCGGCCCGCTTGGCGGCGGCCTTGGCGTCGGCGAGGGGCAGGCTGACCGTGTCGAAGTGGACCGACAGGGAGCGCCGGGTCATCACCGGCGACAGCGGCACGTTGGCCGGCGCCGCGAGGCGGGCCACCGACGCTGCGGTCTCCCCGAGGCGCCGGGCGGTGCCGAGGGGGTCGGCGAGGGCCGAGGTCACCGCGCCCGCCGCCACGTCGGGCACCCGCTTGGCGATGCCCAGGTTGCGGCGCCGCTCGTGCTCGAACGCGTCGATGAACCGCTGGAGCTGGCCCATCACGACGGCGTCGGGGGCGTCGGGGAGCTCGACGAGGTCGGCCTCGCGCTCGAGCTCGAAGAGCACCAGGGCGATCTGCACGGCTCCCACGCCATCGGTGATGGCGTGGTGGATCTTCATCACCAGGGCGGCGCCGCCGTCGGCGAGATCGGTCACCACCAGGCACTCCCACAGAGGGCGGGCCCGGTCGAAGCCCTGCATCGCCATGGGCTCGGCGAGGTCGAGCACCGAGCGCAGGTCGCGGTCGCCGGCGGCCCGCACCCACCGCAGGTGGTAGTCCAGGTCGAAGTGGGGGTCGACCTCCCAGCGAGGCGGGGCGATCGAGTACGGGTTGCCCCGGACCCGCTGGCGCATCCGGGGCACCAGCCGGGTGCCCCGCTCGAGCAGCTGGCGGAGCCGCTTCTCGTCGGGGGCGGCGTCGAGTCGGAGGACCGCGGTGATCGTCGACCGCAGGAGCGGGTCCTTCTCGATCGTCCACATGAGCGCGTCCGCATCGGTCATGCGGTGCTCGAAGCGCAGCTCTCCCATGGCGACCTCCCGGTGGCGGAGGTCACAGTCTGCCAGCGCTCAGCAGGAGGTGGCGCCCTCGTCGCGGTAGCGGGCGTTGAACGTGTCGGTGGCGGTGCGGCCGTCGGGGTAGTGGATGGTGCGCTGGGTCGACACCGTGGTGCACCGACCGCTGCGCCCCTCGCTCTGGCCCGTCTGCTCCCCGTACGCGTACTGGGTGGAGTACAGCGTCACCGTGATGCTCGTGTCGGTGTAGCTGGTCCACACCAGGATCCCGTAGGGCGTGTCGTTGGTCCACGCCAGGTCGGGGTTGGGGAAGCCCATCGTGGCCTCGCGCCCGCGCGGGTAGCGGGTGAAGTACTCCGAGTGGGCCTGGTAGGTGTTGATCGGCAGGCCGGCGAAGAAGGCGGCGTTGAACATGGTGGTGGCGAACTGCGAGACGCCGCCGCCGACCTCCTCGACGTGCACGCCGTCGGCGATGGCCCCCGCCGGCACGAAGCCCTTCGCCGCCGTGCGCTCGCCCACCACGTCGTTGATCGAGAACCGCTCGCCGGGCTTCACGAGGGTGCCGCGGACGATGTCGGCCATCTTGTGGATGTTGGTGACCCGCGACGCGCAGCACGGGTGGTAGGTCGTGAAGCTCTTCACCTGCGGCTGGCCGTTCCACTCGACCGTGGTGCCCACCGGCTCGACGATCTTCAGGGCCTCGGCGTCCTCGGTGGTGAAGTCGGGCTCGTCGACGTCGAGCGCCAGCTCGACGGTGCCCGTGCCGCCCGAGATGGCGGCGAGCAGGCGCTGGGGGGTGTCGGCCGCGCAGCACCGGGTCCCGTCCACGCTCGGGATCAGCTGCACCGCGCCGTTCGCCACGGTGAAGGAGGCGTCCTCGGCCTCGGTGGTGCCGGGCAGCAGCTTCTGGAGGTCGGCCAGGGCCTTCTCGGCGTCGAGCGTGGCCGTGATGGCGCCGTCGGCCACCTCCGAGCCCACCCACGCCCGCACGGTGGGCGCCGGGACCGTGACCTGCTGGTCGCCGGCGGTGACGGCCAGCCCGTCGGCCGTGCCCGCGGTCAGCGCGTCGGCCAACTGCTGGGCCTGCTCGTCGCTCACGTCGGGGTCGGCGTCGATCGTGTCGGCATCGACCACCAGCGGCGCCTGCTCCTCGGCCAGCCGGACGAGCCGGTCGCCCACGCCCTCCGACGAGATCTGGCGCCCGGCGCTCCCGCTCACGATGCCGAAGCCGTCGCCCGTGGCGACGATCGTCGGCTCGGTGGGCTCCGCGTTGCCGCCGAGGTCGTCGAGGCCGGCCTGGAGCTGGGCCTCGTCGAGGGTGAAGGTCAGCGGCGAGGGCCGCTCGTCGAGGAACGAGGTGAGCCACAGGGCCGGGCGAGCGACCCAGGCCCGCTCGCGGTCGAGGTCGAGCGCATCGCGGACCGTGGCCTCCTCGTCGAGCTGGAGGCCCAGCTCCCCGGCGGTGGTGGTGTAGGTCTGCTCGTCGGTGCGGACCCGCACCTCGGCGTCGGCCTGCTCCTCGGCCAGGTCGGCCACGGTGGCGGCCAGGTCGTCCTCGGGGAAGCGGCCGACGTCGCGCCCGGCGAGCGTCACGTTGCGGGGCACCTTGCCGCTGGCGCTGGAGGTGTCGATGGCCCAGGTCGCGAGCAGGGTGGCCACCACGAGCAGCGGGATGGCGATGCCGAGCACGAGGCGGAGCCGGGGACGACGCATCCGACCACCTTGGCACGCGCCGGGCTCGCTGCGGTGCCGCGACGCGAGACCGCGCGAGAGCGTTCGTCGGTTTGTCATGATGGGCGTCCGCGACAGGGACGACAGCGAAGGGGACGGCCGTGGGGATCTGCGACGGGCGCGTGTGCATCGTGACGGGAGCCGGGCGCGGCATCGGCCGCGAGCACTCGCTGATGCTGGCGGCGCAGGGCGCCAGGGTGGTGGTCAACGACATCGGCGGCGAGGTCGACGGCAGCGGTCGCTCCACCGGTCCGGCGCAGGACGTGGTCGACGAGATCGTGGCCGCCGGGGGCGAGGCCGTGGCCAACGGCGACGACATCTCCACCTGGGAGGGCGGCGCCAACCTGGTGCGGGCGGCGCTCGACGCGTTCGGCGACCTCCACGTCGTGGTGAACAACGCCGGCGTGGTGCGCGACCGCATGTTCGCCAACGCCACCGAGGACGAGTGGGACCTCACCATGCAGGTCCACCTCAAGGGCCACTTCACCACCGCCCGCCACGCGGCCGCCTACTGGCGCGACCGGGCCAAGGCGGGCGAGGCGGTCGACGCCCGGATCATCAACACCAGCTCGGGCGCCGGGCTGCTCGGCTCGGTGGGCCAGGCGGCGTACTCGGCGGCCAAGGGCGGCATCCTCTCGCTCACCCTGGTGCAGGCGGCCGAGCTCGGTCGCTACGGCATCACCGCCAACGCCATCGCCCCCGCGGCGCGCACCCGGATGACCGAGCAGGTCTTCGCCACCACGATGGCGGCGCCCGACGACCCCGACGCCTTCGACGAGATGGCCGCGGAGAACGTGGCGCCCCTCGTCGTGTGGCTGGGCTCCACCGACTCGGCCGGGGTCACCGGGCGGGTGTTCGAGGTCGAGGGCGGCAAGGTCTCGGTCGCCGACGGCTACCAGCACGGGCGGGTGATCGACAAGGGCGCCCGCTGGGAGCCCATCGAGGTCGGGGCGGCGGTCACCGAGCTGCTCGCCGAGGCGCCGGCGCCGGCGCCCGTGTACGGGGCCGGGTGAGCGCATCCTCCTGGGCGCCCTCGCCGCCTGGGATGCTGAGGGCGTGAAGCCCGGGCCGCTCAGCTGGGAGCCGCGCGAGCCCTCCGGGGTCGGCACCGACACCTCGGAGGCGGCCGCGATGGCGCAGCGCTTCCGCGAGTTCGCCGACCAGGTCGTCTCCCGGCTGCCCCTGTACCACCGGCTCTGCCAGGGGGCGGCCGACGACC
>JAWKIT010000018.1:0-49544 GCA_041394165.1 Acidimicrobiales bacterium | reverse complement strand
CCCGATGGCGCTGTCGCGCTACGACGAGTGGAACGGCGTGTTCGCCACCACCTCCAACCGATCGGCGAACCACGGGCTGTACGCCTTCCGGGATCCGTCGACGCCCTACAAGCGAGCGTTCTGGCACCCGGGGATCGGGCTCTGGCAGTACGACAGCGCGGGGGTGGGGGCGCCGTTCACCGCCATCGAGCGCATGGACGTCGCGGTGGGCGCCGCCGACGTGGCGGCGGGCATGGCGGCACGGTACTGCAACCCGTCGAGCTCGCTCGTGGGCCACGGCGCGCCGTTCAGCGACCAGGAGCGCCGGTACAGCGCCTGGGCGCCGTGGGGCTACCCCTGCTCCACCTGCGAGGGGCTGTTCCAGGAGCTGGTGGGCACCAGCCCGCGCTTCGCCTCGCTCGTGCTCGTCGACGGGATCTCCACCACCGGAGGCGCCCAGCGACGCACGTGCACGCTCGCCGGCGTGGCCAGCACCGTCACCTGCTGGTACGTCGACCCTCGCCCGGGAACGATCGAGGGCGCGACCGGGTGGGCCACAACGGCGCCGCTCGACGGCGGCAGCCCGACCGTGGCGCCCACCCCGCTGAGCGCGGCGTTCTACGTGGTCGACCGCGGGGCCACCGAGGAGCGCCACTGGCTCCGTGCCGACACCGGCTACGCCATCGACGTGTCGGGCGTGCGCACGGTGGGCAAGAACGAGCGGCCCCGCGCCGACCAGGCGGGCTCGGGGGTCACCTGGCGGTCGGGCTCGGGGCTGTGCGACCTCGACCGCGGCGTGGGCGACTGCCTCCCCGTGCCGCCGGCGGGCGTGAACCTGACCCGCACGCCGGTGAACGGCACGTTCCGGCCGATCGCCCTCGACGCCCAGGGCGACGGGCGCGGCGACGTGCTGTGGATCGCCCCGGGCCCGTCGCCCGACTACCTGTGGCGCGGCGCCGGCGGCGGGTCGTTCACCTCGATGCCCGCGAACGTCGGCGGGGACTTCGACGACGTCCTCCCGCTCGACGTGGACGGCGATGGCGACGACGACCTGCTCTGGTACGCCCGAGGGACCGGCACCGCCTACCTGTGGGGCGCGGTGGGCGACGGCACGTGGCGATCCGTGCGGCTGTCGCGCCCGGCGGGCCTGCGCCCGATCGTCGTCGACACCGACGGCGACGGGGCCGACGAGATCCTCTGGTACGGGCCGGGCTCGCGGCCCGACGAGCTGTGGCGGTGGCAGGGGCTGTCGTTCGCCTCGGTGCGCCAGTCGATCCACGGGAGCTACCTCGGCCTCCCCCTCGACGCCGACGGCGATGGTCGCACCGACGTGCTCTGGTACGCCCCGGGCGGTGCGCCCGACCGGCTGTGGCGCTCGACGGGGCTCGGCACCCACACCTCGATCGACGCGACGGTGAACGGGGCCTACTGGCCCCTCATCGGCGACTACGACGGCGACGGCGCGGACGACGTGCTCTGGTACGGCCCGGGCGGCGCGGCGGACAGCCTGTGGTTCGGGCGCAGCGGCGGCTTCGCCAAGACCTCCGTCGTGGTGTCCGGCGAGTACCAGCCGGTGGTCGTCGACCTCGGCGGCGACGGCGCCGACGACGTGCTCTGGTACCGGCCGGGCACCGGTGCCGATCGGTGGTGGCGGTGGGACCGGTCTCGGGCGATCCGGTCCGAGCCGATGGTGGCCGACGGCTCGGCCACGGCGGTCGTGGGCGCGTTCTCCGCGGGAGGGGCCGACGGCATCCTCTGGTACGCGCCGGGCCCGCCCGCCGACGGCGGGTGGTGGCGCTGAGGTCGGCGGCCCTCAGCGCCGGGTGGGGGAGGGCACGGGCGAGGGGCCACCTCGGTGGCTGGCCCGCAGCTGGCCGCAGGCGGCGTCGATGTCGGTGCCCCGGGTGCGCCGCACGGTGGCGTTGACCCCGAGCTCGTCGAGGTGGCGGGCGAAGGCGCGCACGCCGTCGGGGGGCGTGCCGCGGACCGGGTACCCCGGCGTCGGGTTGAGGGGGATCAGGTTGACGTGGGCTCGCAGCGGGCGGGCGTAGTCGGCCAGCTCACGGGCGTGGCGGCCCGAGTCGTTGACCCCGTCGATCAGGGCCCACTCGAACGAGAGGCGGCGGCGGGTGGCGGCCACGTAGGCGGCGCACGCCTCGGCGAGCACGTCGAGCGGGTAGCGCCGGTTGATCGGCACGAGCTCGTCGCGCTCGGCGTCGTTCGCCACGTGCAGCGACACGGCCAGGTTGACCGGGAGGTCGGCCTCGGCGAGGCGTCGAATGCCGGGCACGACGCCCACGGTCGACAGCGTGAGGTGCCGGGCGCCGAGCCCGAGGTCGTCGTGGATCCGCCGGACCGCCTCCCACGTGCGGTCGTAGTTGGCGAACGGCTCGCCCATGCCCATGAAGACCACGTTCGACAGCCGCTTGCCCGCTTCGGCCGAGCGACGTCGGGCCCGGACGACCTGCTCCACGATCTCGCCGGTGGTGAGGTGCCGGTCGAACCCGGCCTGGCCGGTGGCGCAGAACCCGCACGCCATGGCGCACCCCGCCTGCGACGAGACGCAGACCGTGGTGCGGTCCGGGTAGTGCATGAGCACGGTCTCGACCTGGTGGCCGTCGGCCAGCGACCAGAGCCACTTCACGGTCTCCCCGTCGTCGCTGACCGACTCGGCGACCGGCACGAGGGCGCTCGGCAGGGCTTCGGCCACCTGGCTGCGCAGCGCCTTCGGAAGGTTCGACCAGGTCTCGGGCTCGGTGCCCTGGTCGTGGAGGCCCTGCCACACCTGGTCGACCCGGTAGCGGGGCTGGCCGGCGAGCAGGTCGGCGAGCTCGGCCCGCGTCCAGTCGTAGCGGGATCGGGCGGTCACGACCGGATCCGCCGCCGCTCGTGGACCGTGAAGCCGAGGCGCTCGTAGAGGCGGCGGGCGGCGGCGTTGTCGGCCTCCACGTAGAGCATCCCGGTGCGGAGGCCACGAGCGGCGAGGTGGTCGAGGCCGGCGAGCACCAGGGCGGCGCCGAGGCCGCGGCCGTGGCGGTCGGGGTCGACCCCGATCACGAAGATCTCGCCGAGGGCGGGGTCGTCGACGGTCGCCTCGTGGACGCGGGTCCAGCACGATCCGGCGAGGCGGTCGCCCCGGTCGGGGTCGTCGAGCACGAGGAACCCGGGGAGCTCGACCCAGGGCTCGGCCAGCTGGCGCTCGAGCTGCTCGGGGGTCGGTCGGCCTGGTCGGGGTGCCACGCGAGGCTCGGTTGTTGGTGGCGATCCACCGGTCGACGTCGGCGGCGGGGTCGAGGGCCGAGGCGATGCGGGGCGCGGCGGCCCGGACCGGATGGTCGGCGGCGATCGGCAGGGCGGCGCGGAGCTGCACGACGTCGCGGACCGCATCGAGCCCGGGCGGTCGGCCACCCGTTCGGGCAGGGGGAGGGAGGTGGTCGGCGGGGTGGTCGGCGACGAGGCGGATCGATCGGCCGTCGGCCCCACCGCGCCTGGGCCACAGGCCGGGCGGCCTCGGCCACGAGGTCCTCGTCGGCTCGGTCGAGCGGGCCGACGAGGCGCAGGTCCAGGTGGTCGTCGACCGCCTCGGCGCGCACCGTCGGCGCGTCGTCGGTGCGCGCCGGTGCCGTCGGGTGCCACCCCGACGACGTCACCGGCCGACGCCTCGCGCCCCGTCGGGCGGTGCGTATCCTCCGGCCATGGCCCGACCCCGCACCCCGGCCGGGCCGCGCTCGCCGCGTCCACGAGCGCCTCGCCGACGAGTACCCGGGCACCGCCGTGGAGCTGTGCGAGCTCGATCACCGCAACGCCTTCGAGCTGCTCGCGGCGACGATCCTCTCCGCCCAGTCCACCGATGCCCGGGTCAACCTGGTCACCCCCGACCTCTTCGCCCGCTACCCGACGCCCGAGGCCCTCGCCGCCGCCGACCCGGCCGAGCTCGAGGTGGTCATCCACTCCACGGGCTTCTACCGGAACAAGGCCAAGAGCCTCATCGGCATGGCGAACGCCGTGGTCGACCGCTTCGGCGGCGAGGTCCCGACGTCGATGCGCGACTGGGTGACGGTGCCCGGCGTGGGGCGCAAGACGGCGAACGTCGTCCGCTCCGTGGCCCAGGGGCTGCCGGGCCTGCCCGTCGACACCCACGTCCTGCGCCTCTCGCACCGCCTCGAGCTGACCGAGGAGACCGACCCGGTGAAGGTCGAGCACGAGCTGAGCCCGATGGTGCCGGCGAGCGAGCGCGGCGTGTTCAGCCTCCGGGTGATCCTCCACGGTCGCCGGGTCTGCTTCGCCCGCAAGCCGGCGTGCGGCTCGTGCGTCCTGGCCGACTTCTGCCCGTCGGCCGGCCGGGTCTGAGCGCGCCGCCGGGCCCGGCGCCGACCGGAAAGCGCAAGTTGTGGCACGGATCGTGCCGAAAGTCTGTGCGGGTATGACGGATGTCACGTTAGAAATGGACCGTTGCGGTCGCAATGGACGTGACTCGGCCCGTCGGTGTCGCTACAGTGACGGCCGACGAGGTACCCGCCACCTCGTTGGACGCGACGCCGGGATCCGCCGCCTGGTGTCGCTGCACCGCCGCCCTTCGGGGCGGCGGTGCTGTTTTTCCCGGCAGACTGGATCGATGCCCGCCGCCTCCGACCCCCAGCTGTCGTCCCTCGGTGCCTCGATCGAGGACCTCGCCCGGCGGGCGGCCGAGCTGGCCCAAGCGCTGGAGGGCGACGGTGCCTCCGAGCCGGCCGCCTCGCTGTTCGAGGTCGAGCGCTCGCTGCGCATGGCCGTCCGCTCGCTCGATCGGGCGCGCCGGACCCTGCCGTCCTGAGCCGGGCGCCGACCTGGGCGGTTTCGGGCTTCGGGCGCCTGCGGGGCGACCGGTAGCCTCGCCGCCGTGCTCAACCGTCTCGACCTGCGCGGCGTCGGCCACGACCTGCGCGGCAAGCTCCCTCGCCCGGCGCAGGCCGCCGAGGGCCCGGTCGCGGCCGTGAAGGAGATCCTCGCCGCGGTGCGTGACCGGGGCGACGAAGCCGTCCGCGACCTCACCGAGCGGTTCGACGGCGTGCGGCCCGCGTCGCTGCGGGTGCCGCCCGGCGACATCGCCGCGGCCCTCGAGGCGATCGACCCCGAGCTGCGCGCCGCCCTCGAGGCGGCGGCGGCGGGCATCGAGGACTTCCACCGCACGCAGCTCGTGGGCGACCACACCTACGAGCGCGACGGCATCGTGGTCGAGGGCCGCAAGGTCCCCGTCGACCGGGCCGGCTGCTACGTCCCCGGTGGCCGGGCGATCTATCCGAGCACGGTGCTGATGACCGCCATCCCGGCCAAGGTCGCCGGCGTGCCCGAGGTGGTGCTGTGCGTGCCACCCGACGCGACCGGCTCGGTGCCGCAGGTGACGCTGGCCGCCGCGGCCGTGGCCGGGGTCGACGAGGTGTACGCCGTGGGCGGGGCCCAGGCGGTGGGGGCCATGGCCTACGGCACCGAGTCGGTGCGACCGGTCGACGTGATCGTCGGCCCGGGCAACGTGTTCGTCGCCATCGCCAAGCGCGAGGTGGCGGGGCTGGTGGGCGTGCCGTCGTCGTTCCCCGGCCCCTCCGAGGTCGTGGTGATCGCCGATGGCTCGGCGCCGGTCGACCTGGCCGCCGTCGACGTCATCCTCCAGGCCGAGCACGGCCCGGGCGGCCTCGCCTGGCTGATCAGCTGGGACGAGGCCGCGCTCGACAGCATCGACGCCGAGATCGCCGCCCAGGTGGCGGTGGCGCCGCGCCGGGGGGAAATCGAGTCGACCTTCGCCGAGGGCGGCTACGCGGTGCTGGTCGATTCGCCCGAGCAGGCGGTGGCCGTCTCGAACACCATCGCCCCCGAGCACCTCGAGCTGATCACGGCGGACCCGCAGGCCCTGGTGCCGCTGGTGCGCCACGCCGGGGCCGTGTTCTGCGGGCCGTGGTCGCCGGCGTCGGTGGGCGACTACCTCGCCGGGCCCAGCCACGTGCTGCCCACCGACGGCACCGCCCGCTTCGGCTCGGCGCTCACCGTCAGCGACTTCCAGACGGACGTGCACGTGGTGACGCTCGACCGGGTGGCGGTCGAGCGCGCCGCGCCCACGGTGGCGGCCATCGCCCGGGCCGAGGGCCTCGCCGCCCACGCCGAGTCCGTGCTGCGCCGGCTGGACCGGCCGTGAGCGTCCCCGTCGCCCCGCGCGACGACGTGGCGATGATGGACGGGTACCACTCGCCGCAGGTCGACGTGGAGGTCCGCCTCAACACGAACGAGTCGCCGCTGCCGCCCTCGCCCGAGTTCGTGGCCGCGG
Organism: Acidimicrobiales bacterium; assembly: GCA_041394165.1. GTDB lineage: Bacteria > Actinomycetota > Acidimicrobiia > Acidimicrobiales > Iamiaceae > Aquihabitans. The sequence continues at coordinate 43,270 of JAWKIT010000018.1, read as the reverse complement.
TCGCTGCCGCGGTCGGCGACGTCCGCTGGCACCGCTACCCCGACCGGCTGGCCCGCGAGCTGCGGGCCCGGCTCGCCGAGCTGCACGGCGTGCGAGCCGACCAGGTCTTCGTGGCCAACGGCTCCAACGAGGTGCTCCAGACCCTCTCGCTCAGCTATGCCGGGCCGGGGCGGTCGGTCGCGCTCTTCGAGCCGACCTACGCCATGCACTCGCAGATCGCTCGCGTCACCGGCGCGACCGTGGCCGAGGGTCGCCGGGGCGCCGACCTGGCCATCGACCTCGACGAGGTGCGGCGGGTGGTGTCGTCCGCTCGGCCGGCCATCACGTACCTGTGCTCGCCCAACAACCCGACGGGCATCGCCGAGACCCCCGAGACGGTGCGAGCGGTGCTCGAGCTGGTGGGCGAGGTGGGCGGCCTGCTGGTGGTCGACGAGGCCTACAGCCAGTTCGCCCCGTGGTCGGCGCTCGAGCTGGTGGCCGACGACGCGCCGCTGGTGGTGTCCCGCACCTACTCGAAGACCTGGTCGATGGCGGCGGCCCGGCTCGGCTACCTGATCGGGCCGGCCTGGCTGGTGGCCGAGCTCGACAAGGTCGTGCTGCCGTACCACCTCGACGCCCTCAAGCAGGCCGCCGGGCTGATCGCCCTCGACTACGTGGACGACATGGAGCGCCGGGTCTCGATCCTCACCGAGGAGCGGGGCCGGGTGGATGCCGCGCTGCGGGAGCTGCCGTGCGAGGTGTGGCCATCGGCCGCCAACTTCATCCTCTTCCGGCCCACCGAGGCGGATGCGGACGCCGTGTGGCAGGCGCTGGTGGACCGCTCGGTGCTGGTGCGCAACTGCTCGGGCTGGCCGGGCCTGTCGGGCTGCCTGCGGGTCACCGTCGGCACCCGCGACGAAGACGACCGCTTCCTCGACGCCCTCTCGGAGGTCCTCACATGAGCCGCGCTGCCTCGGCGAGCCGCACCACCAAGGAGACGTCGATCTCCATCTCGCTCGACGTCGACGGGCCCACCGGCGCTGTGTCGGTGTCGACCGGGCTGCCGTTCTTCGACCACATGCTCGACCAGATCGGCCGCCACGGCGGGTTCGACCTGACGGTCGAGGCCACCGGCGACCTGGCGGTCGACGGGCACCACACGGTCGAGGACACGGGGATCTTGCTGGGCGAGGTGTTCCGCGAGGCGCTGGGGGACAAGGCGGGCGTGCGGCGGTTCGCGTCCGGGCTCTACCCCCTCGACGAGGCGCTGATCGAGGTGGCGCTCGACCTGTCGGGCCGTCCCTTCTGCGTCTACGAGGTGCCGTTCGGCGAGGTGCTGCCGCTGGGCGACCCGCCGTTCAACCCGGAGATGGCCGAGCACTTCTGGCAGTCGTTCGCCACCGCTGCGGGCATCACCCTGCACGTGCGCAAGAAGGCGGGCACGAACACCCACCACGTGGTGGAGGCGACGTTCAAGGGCGTGGCCCGGTGCCTGCGCGACGCGGTGCGGGTGGAGGGCACGGGCGTGCCGTCGACCAAGGGCTCGCTGTGACGCTCATCGCCGTCCTCGACTACGGGATCGGCAACCTGCGTTCGGCCCAGAAGGCGCTCGAGCACGTGGGCGCCGACGCCCGCCTGACCGCCGACCACGGGCTGATCGCGGAGGCGGTCGGCGTGGTGCTGCCGGGGGTCGGGGCGTTCGGTCGCTGCATGGCCTCGCGCGACGCCGGGCTGCACGACGTGGCGCTCGAGGCGGCGTCGTCGGCGGCGGCAGGGAGGGGCGGCCTTCCTCGGCGTGTGCGTGGGATGCAGATGCTGTTCGAGGGCTCGGACGAGTCGCCCGATGCGGTCGGTCTCGGCGTGCTCCCCGGACGGGTGGAGCTGCTGCCCGACGACGTGAAGCGCCCGCAGATGCAGTGGAACACGCTGCGCTGGCACCCTCGTTCGCAGGAGGGCGTGGTGCACCTGTCCGACGGCCAGCCCGATCGTGCTGGATGTACTTCGTGCCTTCTACTGGGCTCGGCCGGCCGAGCCGTCCGACGTGGCGGCCACGTGCGACTACGGGACCGAGGTGACCGCGGCGGTCCAGCGGGGGCGGCTGTGGGCCACGCAGTTCCACCCGGAGAAGTCGTCGGCCAACGGGCTGCAGCTGCTGCGCGACTTCGTCGCCCAGTGCGAGGTGGGGTGGGGTCCGGTGTCGGCGCCTGACAAGCCGACCACCGTCGACGAGTACCTGGCCGGGGTCGAGGAGCCCAAGCGCTCGACGCTGGAGGCGGTGCGCGCGTCGATCCGGCGGGCCGTGCCCGACGCCGACGAGGTGATCTCGTACAACATGCCGGCGTTCCGCCTCGGCGGGAAGGTCGTGGCCGGGTTCGCCGCCTTCAAGGCCCACCTCGCGTACCTGCCCCACAGCGGCTCCGTCTTCCCGCAGCTCGCCGACGAGCTGGCCGGGTTCACCTACACCGACGGTTCGCTCCACTTCGCCGTCGACGAGCCGCTGCCCGACGCCCTGGTGGCCCGCCTGGTCGAGGTGCGACGGGCCGAGGCGGGGGTGTAGCGGTCGGGCTGCGGCCGCCGCCGCCAGGGGTGGTCCGGTTCGCACCACCTCAGAGCGACAAGCGACAACCGGGGGCGCGCTCGGCGGGCGCCGCCATCGCTTCGTTGTCAGACCCCTCGAGGAGGCTGGGGCCATGACCGCGCCCTCGCATCCGCTCCTCCGCCGACCCGACCCGTGGGGTGCTGCGCCGCCGCCGCTCGTGGTGGGCGGCCGCGATCGCCGGTACCTGCTCACGATCCTCCTGCACCGCTCCGGGCCGCTGACGGTGGCCCGGCTGGTCACGCTCCTCGAGGCCGAGGGCTTCGCGGTCCGGGGCCGACCGTCGAAGGAGATCTCCGATGCGCTGCGCTGGGAGGTGGGGCGCAAGCGCGTCGTCCGCCTCGGTCGGGGTCGCTACGCCCCGGGCGTGATGCCCCCGTCGACCGAGCGCCGCATCCACCGCCACGTGCTGCGGCTCGGTCGGGACCCCGACGATCGCCGCGGCCTCGGCGCCCGCTGGTGACCAGCCCCAGCGGCGAAGCTCGGCGCCAGGCCACTCGGGCGATGGTGACCAGCTCGCATCACGAGAGCTCGCCTCAGCGTCAGAGGCCGACCGGCTCGGCGAACCTTGCATGTCCCCAATCAGCCCCCGTCGATATGTCCCAGGTATGCACCGTTCTGGGTCGGGAGCGACGGCTCGGCGTGCTAGGCGACGGACCCGCCGGGCGAGCGCCGGTCCTGTTGCTCGATGACTACGGCCACCGGGACGGCGAGTAGAAGAAGCGAGGCTGCGTATACCACGGTCTTGTGCCATCGTCCTGACGGTCGGCGGCAGCGTCGGAGCCCTGAACTGGCGGGTCTGGCGGGGCGTGCTCCTGGCGGCGATGACCGCCGACTTCGATGGCACCGTCACCGCCATCGACGGCCGGCTGGTCACCTTCCGCGTCGACCGGGTGAGACAGGACGACCCCGTCGGTGCGGGGCGACTGCCGAACCCCGGCGGAACGGTGGTGGTCCACTACGACACCACGCCGCGCCGCCTCGTGCTCGAAGGGCGGTACCGGGTGAAGGGTGGGCCTACCGCTCCGGGGGTCGCCTCCAGATCGCGCATGCCAGTTCACACGGCCTGCGGCACGGGCGGGTACCACCGCGCTGGACGGCAGCTACCTCCGCTCATCGACACCAGGCGGGGACCGGTGGTGGCAGTACCCCGTCGGGGGTCTCGCCGTGGCCGGCGGGGCGCTCCTGGGAATTCACGCCTTGGTGGCCCACCGTCAGGACCGGCAGCTGGACTGACTTACCACGGTTATCCGTCGGCTGGGACCAGGGATGCTGCTGTCGCGTCGTGCACCACGACGGCGTGCTCACGCGCTCCATGGCCGCGCTGGGCTTCACGCCCTCGGGCTCGCCTGGTTGCCTCAGGTCCGGGCGCCGACGGCACGGGGCTGGTTCGGCGACGAGGCGACGCATCGAGCCGGCGACCGGTGGCCTGCGTTGTCGCTTGTCGCTGGTGATTGGTCGGCGCGCACCTGTTGAACGCTGGTGGCGAAGCGGATGGCATCGGCGGCCCGCCGGGCCGGTCTGGAAGACCGCCGTTGGGGGCGCATCGCCGCCGCCCGCGAAGATGCACGCCCATGGACCTGTACCCGGCGATCGATCTCCGCGGCGGCCAGTGCGTGCGCCTGTACCAGGGCGACTTCGCCAAGGAGACCGTGTACGGCGACGACCCCGTCGCCCAGGCCCGGCTCTTCGCCGACGCCGGCGCCCCCTGGATCCATGTGGTCGACCTCGACGCCGCCCGCACGGGCGAGGCGGTCAACCGGCCCGTCATCGCGGCCATCGCTGCGGCGGTCGCGGTGCCGATCCAGACCGGCGGCGGCGTCCGCGACGACGCCAGCGCCCTCGCGCTCCTCGACGCCGGTGTGCGCCGGGTCGTCATCGGCACGGCGGCGCTCGACGACCCCGACTGGGCCCGGTCGCTGGCCGAGCGGTACCCGGGTCGGGTCGCCCTCGGCCTCGACGTGCGCGGCCGAGAGGTGTCGGTCCGCGGCTGGACCGAAGGCTCGGGCCGTCAGCTCGCCGACGTGGTCGCCCAGTTCGAGGACGCCCCGTTCGCCGCGCTGATCGTCACCCAGATCGACGTCGACGGCGTCGGCAGCGGCCCCGACGTGGAGCTCTACGCCGAGCTGGTGCAGACCACCGAGCTCGAGGTCATCGCCTCGGGCGGCGTCGGCAGCGCCGAGCGCCTCCGCACGCTCGCGCGTTCGGCGAGGAGGGCGCCGCTCTCGGCGCAGGTCGGCAAGGCCCTCTACGAGCGCCCTCACCATCGACGAGGCCCTCGCCGCCGCCCACCGGCAGGTAGCAGGCGGCCCGGGACCTCGGGCGAACCTCGAGGGCGACGATCACCTTGCCCGTGTTGCCGCCCGTGAACAGCAGGTTGAGCGCTTCGGGCGTGCGCTCCAGGCGCTTCGACCACGTGGACCGCGTGCTTCACCTTGCCGTCGAGCACCCAGCCGAACATCTCGCCCTGGGCCTCCGGGAACCGGTCAGGTAGTCGAGGATGAGGAAGCCTGCATCCTCGCCCGGCGCATGATCAGCATGAACGAGTTCTTCAGCCGGTAGGCCGGCCCGGTCGTTGTAGGCCGAAGATGGCGCCGCAGAAGGACGACCCGTGCGCCAGATCAGACTGCGCTCCAGCACGGCGTCGGATCTCGCCGCCGGCGTTGTCGAAGTAGACGTCGATGCCCTCGGGGCAGGCCGCCGACAGTGCCTCGCCCACGTCGCCCGCCTTGTAGTCGATCGCCTCGTCAGAACCCGAGCTCCTCCACGATCTGGCGCTGGGCACGCCGGCGATGCCGACCACCTTCCCCCGCCCCCTTCAGCTTGGCGATCTGGCCGACCACCAGGCCGGTGGCGCCCGCCACGCCCGAAACCACCACCCGTCGCCCTCCTTCGGCTCGCCGACGTCGAGCAGCCCAGTGCGGTCGTACCGGTGACCCCGAACACCGAGCACGGCGGTCGGGTCCATCCCGTCGGGCACCACGTTGCCGGTGCCGGGGGGTGCGTCGACGAGGGCGTAGTCCTGCCAGCCGAGCATCCCCGAACACGGTGGTGCCCACGGGGAACTCGTCGTTGCGGCTGGCCGCACGGTGCCCAGCCACCCAGGCGCGACCTGCTGATCCCGATGGGCGGCAGGTAGCCCAGCGCGTCGTCATCAGGTGCGGATGGTCGGATCGATCGACACGTGGCTCACCTTCTCACGCCTGTCACTCGCCCGGCTCGGGCACCGGCGCCTGCTCCATCGTGACGATGGTGTCGTCGACCATCCCCGTCGGGCGCTGGGCGAGGATCATGCGGCGGTTCGTCTCGGTCATGGCCGCATGGTCGCGGAAGTCGGACGATCGCTCGCCGCGCCGTGCGATGGGCCGGCGGCGATGGTGGACGTGGGGGACCTCGAGGCGCTCGACGAGATCGCCTCGGAAACGACCCTACGCCTCGAGGCTGGCATCGCCGGCTGGTGGTGCAAGGCGGCGCCCGACCTTCCTTTGCTGCAACGTCGCCCGCCCACCGCTCGGCGCCGGTGACGACCCCGAGCGCGCCCGGACGGCGCTGCCCGGGGTGCGCGGGTGGTACATCGATCTCGGGCAGCGGACCATCGTCGGTCAGCTCAGCCGGCCGTCCGCCCTCGGCACTCGGCGCGGTGCTCGCCGCCGAGGGCCTCTCGATCGAGGCGCCCGTGCTGGTCTGGTCGCGGCGGTGGGCGACCTGCGAGCCGGGAGTCGATCATCCACCGCCACGGGACGAGATCGACCCGACGTCCGCCGTGGTGGCGGCGGGCATCGACGAGCCCTGGGCCCGGTCCTTCAGGGTCTGCTCGGCAGGGCGCGACCAGGAGGGCAGGCTGACCACGGCGGATGCTCGCCGCCTTCGGCGACGAGCCTACGCCGCCACGGTCGTCGACGACGGGAAGCGACAGTCGGCCTCGGTACGGCGTGCTCGACCGAGGGTGGCTGGGCATCTTCGGCATGGGCACGGCCCCGGCGCATCGACGCCGAGGCATCGCCAGCGCCATCGTGCGGGCGCTGGCCGACGAGGCCACCGAGCGGGGTGCCACCAGGAAGACCTACCACTCAGGTCAGACCGACAACGCCGCCGCCATCGCCTGCGCACGAGCGCCTCGGCTACCGTCAGCCACCGTTACCACTACCGCTCGAGGGCCTCGACTACCCAGGGCTGCTGACGCAGGGCAGGTCGAGGAGCGGGGCGCCGGCGAGATCGTGGTTGGGGGCGGCGGCCGGGCGACGGTACGGTCGGCCGTCGTGCGCACCGCCCGGGTCATCCCCTGCCTCGACGTCACCGCCGGCCGGGTGGTCAAGGGCGTGAACTTCGTCGACCTCCGCGACGCCGGCGACCCCGTGGAGCTGGCCGCTCGATACGACCGCGAGGGCGCCGACGAGCTGGTGTTCCTCGACATCCTCGCCAGCTCCGACGCCCGCGACACCATGGTCGACGTGGTGGCCCGCACCGCCGAAGAGGTCTTCATCCCCCTCACCGTCGGCGGCGGGATCCGCACCGTCGACGACGCCCGCAAGATGCTGCGCGCCGGCGCCGACAAGGTCAGCCTCAACACTGCCATCGACCGGCCCGAGGTCATCGCCGAGGTCGCCGAGGAGTTCGGCAGCCAGTGCTTGGTCGTGGCCATCGACGCCCGCCGCCGTCAACGCGACACCCCACCGTGACCTGGGCGTGTTCACCACGGCGGGCGCAACGCCACGCCTCGATGCGATCGAGTGGGCGTTGAAGCAGTCCGGCGAGGGGCCGGCGAGATCCTGCTCACCGTCGATGGACCGCGACGGCACCCGCGACGGCTTCGACGTCGAGCTCACCGCGCGGTCAGCGACGCCGTCAACGTCCCGGTCATCGCCAGCGGCGGCGTCGGCACCCTCGACCACTTGGCCGAGGGCGTGACGGTGGGAGGGGCCGACGCCGTGCTCGCGGCGTCGATCTTCCACTTCGGCGAGCACACCGTGGCCGAGGCCAAGGACGTGATGGCCGCCGCCGGCATCGCGGTGCGGCCGGTACCGTCGGTGCCGTGAGCGACGAGCCCGACACCGAGACGCCCAGGCCCGCCGAGGTGGCGCCCGAGCCCGAGCCCAAGACGTTCGCCTCGTCGCGGACCGACAAGCTGCCGGTGAAGATGCTGGCCGACCGGATCCTGGTCGACCTCGAGGCCGACGGCGAGCGTCGCTCCACCGGCGGCATCCTCATCCCCGCCACCGCCCAGATGGGTCGCCGCCTGGCGTGGGGCGAGGTCGTGGCGGTCGGGCCCAACGTCCGGACCATGGAGCCCGGCGACCAGGTGCTCTTCAACCCCGAGGACCGCTACGAGGTCGAGGTGCGCGGCAGCGACTACCTCATCCTGCGCGAGCGCGACATCCACGCGGTCGCGGCCAAGCGCCTCGAAGAGGGATCCACCGGCCTGTACCTCTGAGGTTGCGCCGACGGCGCCGCAACGGGCTTCGGAGACGGCACGAGGGACCCCTACGATCGACCCCATGCCTGCCGTGACCCCCATCGCCGTGCGAGACGCCGACCTCGCCAACGTGAAGTACGACGACGCCGGGCTGGTGCCCGCGATCGTCCAGGAGCACGGCACCGGCGAGATCCTGATGATGGCGTGGATGAACGAGACCACGCTCCGCCGCACCCTCGAGGAGGGGCGCACCGTCTTCTGGAGCCGATCCCGCCAGGAGGAGTGGCGCAAGGGCGACACCTCGGGCGACCGGCAGTTCGTGCGCGAGGCCTACTTCGACTGCGACGGCGACACGCTGCTGTTCGTCGTCGAGCAGGAGGGCAAGGGCGCCTGCCACACCGGCGAGAAGACCTGCTTCTACCGCGCCTTCGGCGGCTGAGCCTCCCGCCGCCGTGACCATCCGCCCCTCCCGCGAGGAGTTCCGCGAGCTGGCCCGCACCCACACGGTGGTGCCGGTCTGGCGTGAGCTGCTCGCCGACCTCATCACCCCGGTCGCCGCCTTCGCCCGCCTCACCCGCAGCGGCGAGCCCGGCTTCCTGTTCGAGTCGGTGGAGCACGGCGAGCGGTGGAGCCGGTGGAGCTTCGTCGGCCGCCGCCCTGCGGCCACGCTGGTCAGCCGGGGCACCGGCGCGGTCGAGGTCGAGGGCGGCACCCTGCCCGAGGGCGTGCGGCTCGACCGGGCATCCTCGCCGCCGTCGAGGACCTCCTCAGGATCTACCGGTCGCCCGCCGATCGAGGGCCTCCCTCCGCTGCAGCGGGCTCGTCGAGTACCTCGGCTACGACGTGGTGCGCGAGGTCGAGCGCCTGCCTGCCGTCCCCGACGACGACCAGCAGCTGCCCGAGGCGGTGCTGTCGATCGCGGGCGAGCTGGCGGCCTTCGACCACTTCCGCAGCCGGGTCACGCTCATCGCCAACGCCTACGCCTTCGGCGACCTCGACGACGCCGAGCTCGACCGGCGCTACGACGACGCCGTCGCCCGCCTCGAGCAGCTCGCCGCCGACGGCGGCGCCGCTCGACGAGCCGTTCGTGCTGCCGCCCGACCCCGACGACCCGCTGCCGGAGGTCACGAGCAACCTCGGGGCCGAGGCCTACGAGGGCCGTCGAGGCGAGCAAGGAGCACATCCTCGCCGGCGACATCTTCCAGGTCGTGCTCAGCCAGCGGTTCGACTTCCCGCTCGAGGCCGACCCGTTCGACGTCTACCGGGTGCTCCGCCAGATCAACCCGAGCCCGATGCATGTACCTGGTGCGCACGCCGGGTGACCCTCGTCGGATCGTCGCCCGAGCCCATGGTGCAGCTGCTCGACGGCGAGGTCATCAGCCGCCCGATCGCCGGCACGCGGTACCGCGGCGCCACCGACGAGGAGGACCGGCGCCTCGGCGCCGAGCTGCGCGAGCACCCCAAGGAGATCGCCGAGCACGTGATGCTCGTCGACCTCGCCCGCAACGACGTCGGCCGCGTCGTCGAGTTCGGCACCGAGAAGGTCACCGAGATGATGACCCTCGAGCGCTACAGCCACGTGATGCACCTCACCTCGCAGGTGGTCGGTCAGCTGCGCCGACCTCGGGCCATCGACGTCGAGCGACCTCCCGGCCGGCACCGTGTCGGGGGCGCCCAAGGTGCGGGCCATGGAGATCATCGACGACCTCGAGCCTAACGGCCCCTACGCCGGCGTGGTGGGCTACCTCGGCCTCTCCGGGAACATCGACACCGCCATCGCCATCCGCACCATGGTGCCTGCCCGACGGGCGAGCCCTGTGTCCAGGCCAGGGCCGGCGTCGTGGTCGACTCGGTGCCGGCGCACGAGGAGCTCGAGACCCGGAACAAGGCGCCCCTGCTCGCCGCGGTCCCCGCCGCCCGCCGCATGACCGCCGCCCGGGTGGCGTCGCGGTGAGCGGGCCTGCGGTGATCGCCGCCCGCACCCGCCGAGACCTCGTGCTGGTCCGCGGCGACGACGCCGTCACCTACCTGCAGGGCCAGCTCAGCCAGGACGTCGCCGGGCTTCCGGTGGGCGAGTCGGCCTGCTCGTTCGTGCTCGCACCGCAGGGCAAGGTCGACGGCTGGGGGCGCGTGCACCGGACCGCCGAGGACGCCTTCGAGATCGACGTCGACCCCGGCGCCGGGCTCGAGTGGGAGGCCCGGCTCCGGCGCTTCCTGCTGCGCACCCGCGCCGAGATCCTGGTGGAGCCGGGGTGGCGTCGCTGGCCGTCCGCGGCGCGACCGTCGTGGACGCTGCCGCTCGCCGGCCCCTCGCTCGTGGGCAGCGACCTGCTCCGCGTCGACCCCGACGCGTGGCCGGGCGACGTCCCACCCGATGCCGTCGAGGTCGGGCCGGCCGCGCTCGAGGCCCGGCGCATCCGGGCCGGCATCCCGGTGTGGGGCCGCGAGATCGACCACGAGACCATCCCGGCGACCCTCGGCGACTGGGTGATCGGGCCTCGGTCAGCTTCACCAGGGCTGCTACACGGGCCAGGAGCTGGTGGCGCGCATCGACAGCCGCGGCGGTCACGTGCCCCGGCGCCTGGTGGGCATCGAGTGCGACGGTCCCTCGCCCGCCACCGGCGCCACGGTCGTGGTGGGCGACGCCGAGGTCACCGGTGACCTCGGCCGTCGACGAGCCCGGACGGGGCTCGGTGGCCTCGCCTTCGCCCGCGCTCGATCGAGCTGGGCCCCGACGGCGTCGCCTGCGTCGTGGCTTGCGCCCGGCCGCCTGCGCCCGCTGCCGCTCCCGGTCTGAGCTCGGCGGCGCAGCGGGCCGAGGCTAGCGTGCCCGCCCGGGAGGTGGACCGTGGACGGTGGGCGGAGTTGCGGGGCTGCGGCGCTGCGCTGGACGAGGGCCGTTCGGTCTGCCCCGCCTGCGGACGCCTGAACCCCACGACAGGCGTCCCCGCCGAGGCGGCCGCCCCCACCGGCGACCCCAGCGTCCCGCGGCCCGGTGCGCCCGGGTGGACGCCGGGCACCCCCGGCGGTGCGCCGTCGTACCCGCCGCCCGTGGCGCCGGGCTACGAGCCCCAGCCGCCCCCGCCGGCGTACGTGGCCGCCCCCGCCTACGGCCAGCGGCCGCCGCTCGCACCGATGCCGAAGCGGAGCAGCAGCGGGATCACCACGGTCCTCGTGGCGCTCGCCGTCGCGTTCGTCGTGGGGCTCGGGATCGTGGGCCTGGTGGCGCTCACCCAGGACGACGATGACGCGGCGTCGACCCCGGAGCGCTCGGAGCGGGTCGATGCCGTCGACGACGAGGGCGACGAGCCCGCGGCCCCGGCCACCGCGCCCCCCACCACCGTCGCCGGTGCGTCGAGCGCGGCGCGCACGACGGTCGACGGTGGCGATGGCATCCGCTGGACCATGCGGGGCGACCCGCAGGCCGGCTCGATGCAGCTGAACCCGGCGCCCGGCGTCGACGTGGGCGTCCGCCTGTGGACCAGCTCGTTCGGGCTCGGCGGCGACACCGTCGGGATCTACGACGTCGGCGGCGGCGCGTTCTCGTTGGAGTCCGGGCTGCGCGGCGCGGTGGCGAGCTCGGGCGGCTCGGTGATCAGCGGCCCCGGCGCGGTCACCATCGCCGGGCGGTCGGGCACGATGCTCGTCGCGACCTTCGAGTCGAACGGCGTGGTCGGCATCGCCCGGCACGCCATGGTGCCGCTGGGCGACCGGATCCTCTACCTGGTGACCTTCTCCGAGGGCGAGGACACGCCGGAGGCCGAGCAGGCCTTCGCCGACCTGGTGGCCTCGGTCAGCTACGGCTGAGCGGCGGGCGCCGGCGGCGGGAGGGCGATGGCGAACCGTGCGCCTCGGCCGTCGGGCCGCGCGGGGGAGTCGGCCCACGCCCGACCGCCCATGCCCGCCACGAGCTCGCGGACGATGGCGAGGCCGAGGCCGGTGCCGCCGACCTGGCGCTGCGGGCGGCGGTCGGCCACGTAGAGCCGCTCGAACACGTGGGGCAGGTCGCCCGGCGCGATCCCCGGCCCGTCGTCGGTGACCAGCACGATCGTGTCGCCCGCATCGCCGGCGACCGTCTCGACCCAGAGCGTCGAGGTCGCGTGCTTGAGGCCGTTCTCGAGGAGGTTGGCGAGCGCCTGGGCCAGGCGGTCGGGATCGATCGTCGCGGTGGCGGCGCGCGCGGCTCGGTCACGACCAGGGCCACGCCGGCCTCCTCGGCGGTCGGTCGGAACCCCTCGGCGGCATCGGTCACCACCTCGGCCACCGGGACCGGCCGGAGGTCGAACGAGAACGCGTGGGCGTCGAGGCGGGCCAGGTCGAGCAGGTCGGCGACGAGGCGCGAGAGCCGCTGCGCCTCGCCGCTGATGACGCGGGAGGCATCGGTCGCGTCGGTGATGGTGCCGTCGGTGATGGCGTCGGCGTAGCCGCGGATCGAGGTCAGCGGCGTGCGCAGGTCGTGGGACACCGAGAGCAGGAACTGCCGCTCGAGGCCGCGCGAGGTCGCGAGCGACGAGGCCATCGAGTTGATGGATCTCGTGAGCTCCGCCACCTCGTCGTGGTCGCCGGCGGCCGGCGCGGGCAGGCGGATGGCGAGGTCGCCCTCGGCGATGCGCAGCGTGGCGGCCTGGGCGTTGCGGAGCGGTCGGGTGAGCGAGTCCGCGAGCCAGGCGGCGACGGCGCTGCCGACGAGCAGGGCGATCCCGCCGCCCACCAGGAACCATCCGACGGGCGGGCGGGGCGGATCGGCCCGCCGGGTCAGCACGACCGTCACGATCGACTCCTTGGCGCCGGCGACCGTCGACGCAGCCCAGGAGAGGCGGCCCACCCGACCGCTGCGCGTGGTGCCCGGGACCATCGAGGACTGCGGCACCTGGCGAGCGGTCAGGCCGGTCGGCAGCTCCCCACCGAGCCTCCCCTTGGGCCCGATCACCAGCACCGAGATGCCCTGCAGCCGCAGGCCGGCGACCACCTTGCTCTGGGCGATCGGCACCCGGGCCTCCTGCGCCTGGCGCACCAGCCCGGCGATGGCGTCGGCCTCGGTCCGCAGGCTCTGGTCGACCGCCTGGGCGGCCTGGCGGCGCACGAGCAGGTAGGTGCCCGTGCCCGAGAGGAGCAGGGCCAGCACGACCGTGGCGAGGATGGCGATGAGCAGGCGGCGGCGCACGGGTCAGTCGAAGCGGTAGCCCACGCCCCAGACGGTGGCGAGGGGAGGTGGTCGCCCAGCTTCTTGCGCAGCTGGCGGACGTGCACGTCGACCGTGCGCTCGTCGCCGACCCAGCCCTCGCCCCAGACGCCGTCGAGGAGCTGTTGGCGGGTGAGCACCTGGCCGCGGTGCGCGCCGAGGTGGGCGAGCAGGTCGAACTCCCGCGTGGCGAGGGCCACGGGCTCGCCCCCGGCCCGGACCTCGCGGCGCACGGGATCGATCTCCACCCCGCCGGCCACGATGGCCGTGCCCCGCGAGCGATCCGGGTCGGCGCGCCGCAGGATGGCGCCGACGCGCACCACCAGCTCCCGCGGCGAGAACGGCTTGACGACGTAGTCGTCGGCGCCGGCCTCGAACCCGCGCACGCGATCGTCCTCGCCGTCGCGGGCGGTGAGCATCAGGATCGGGACGTCGCTCGACCGGCGGAGCTCGGCGCACACCTCGTAGCCGTCGAGGCGCCCGGCGAGGGCGACGTCGAGGATGACCAGCTGGGGCGGGCGCGCCCGGATGAGCTCGAGCGCCCGCTCCCCGCGGTCGGCGATCGACACCCGGAAGCCCGCGTCGCGCAGGTACAGCTCGACGAGCCCGGCGATGTTGGCGTCGTCCTCGACGACGACGATGGTCGGCTCGCTGCCCACCCGCCCATCGTCGCGCCGATCCGTGAGCGTTCCGTGAACGGACGAAGAGCACCTCGGACGCCGGGGCGCCTCGTACGATCGCGGGGCGGTGGACCACTACGACGCGCTGGGTGTGGCTCCGGAGGCCGAGGCGGGAGAGATCCGTCGCGCCTACCTCCAGGCCGCCCGTCGCCACCACCCGGACTTCCACGCTGACGCCGACCCGGCGACGCGGGCGGCCAACGCCGCCCGGATGCAGCTGCTCAACCAGGCCTGGGAGGTCCTGGGCGACCCCGGCGCCCGCGCCCGCTACGACTGCGAGCGGCTCGTCGCCGAGGATCCGGGCGTCGCCCGGCGCGCGGCGCGCGAGCCCGGGATGCCCGCCGGGAAGGGGTGGACCCCCCGCGCGGGCGACGACGGCTGGATGCAGGACTTCGACGCGTGGGCGTCCGAGCGCGACGAGCTGGCGCCCGACGCCCCACCCTCGGCCCGCCGAGGGCTCGCGCTGGTGGCGCCCGTGGTCCTCTTCGCCGCCGCCGGGGCGTCGCTCTTCCTCGGCGCGCTCTACTCGGCGCGGCCGATGATCGCCGTCGCCGCGATCCTCCTCGTGCTGTCGGCGGGGCTGTTCGTGCTGCTCCCGCTCTTCGAGATGGCTCGCGGCCGTCGGCGCTGAATACGGTCGCCGGGTGGCCACCTACCTCGATCGCATCCTCGCCGCCCACCGGGCGGCAGCGGCGGCCGACGACCGTCCGGTCGGGCGGCTGCTCGAGGGGGCGCGCGCCGCCCCGCCGACGAGGGGCTTCGAGCGGGCGCTCGCCGCCGCCGATGGACTCGCGGTCATCGCCGAGGTCAAGCGGGCGTCGCCGTCCAAGGGCGACCTGCACCGCGACCTCGATCCGGCCGCCGTCGCCTCGGCGTACGCCGCCGGCGGGGCCACGTGCCTGTCGGTGCTCACGGACCGGGACTGGTTCGCCGGCTCGCCCGAGGACCTCCAGGCGGCTCGCGGGGCGGTCGAGGTCCCCGTGCTGCGCAAGGACTTCACGGTCGCCGCGGCCGACGTGTGCGACGCGCGCACCATGGGTGCCGACGCCGTGCTGCTGATCGCCGCGGCGCTCGACGATGCCGAGCTGGCCGACCTGCACGCCCTGGGGCGCGAGCTCGGCCTCGATGTGCTGGTGGAGGTCCACGACGAGCCCGAGCTCGAGCGGGCGCTCGCCGTCGGGGCGACGCTCGTCGGCGTGAACCAGCGCGACCTGGTCACCTTCGAGGTCGACACCGACCGGGCGGTGCGGATGGCGCCCCTGATGCCCGCCGGGGTGGTCCGCGTCGCCGAGTCGGGGGTGCGGGGGGCCGGGGACGCCGCCCGGCTCCACGAGGCGGGCTACGACGCCGTGCTGGTGGGGGAGTCCCTGGTCACCGCGGGCGACCACCGGGCGGCGGTGGCGGCCCTGCGAGCCATCGGCCGGCGCGACGGGGCGCCACCAGCCTGAGCCATCGGTCACGGAACCCGGATCGGGCGGCCGCCGACTACGGGAACCGAGGCCTCGCAGGCCATGCTGGACCACGGAGACCGCCATGACCCCCACCCGCCCCCTGCTCGTCGCGCTGCTGATCGTCGGCGCCGCGCTCGTGGCCGGCTGCGGCTCCGACCCGGCCAGCACCGCCACCGCCGACGGCGGCATCCGCATCTCCGATGCGACGATCGATTGGCCCGCGAACCCTGAGGTCGGCGCGGTGCGCCTGCTCGTCCACAACGACGGCCCCCGGGCCGACGAGCTGGTCGGGGCGTCCTCGGATG
Organism: Acidimicrobiales bacterium; assembly: GCA_041394165.1. Lineage (GTDB taxonomy): Bacteria > Actinomycetota > Acidimicrobiia > Acidimicrobiales > Iamiaceae > Aquihabitans. The sequence goes on along the minus strand of JAWKIT010000018.1, from coordinate 27,664 downwards.
CCGCGACCTCGACGATGGTCCACCGGTCGGTCACCGACGCGGAGGGCCGGGCCCGCATGGAGATGGTGAGCGGCCTCGAGATCCCCGCCCGCTCCACCGTGACCTTCGAGCCGGGGGGCCTGCACGTGATGCTGAGCGGGCTCACGCGCGAGCTGGAGGTCGGCGATCGCGTCGACGTCACCATGATCTTCCGAGATGCGGGGCCGGTCACGGCCACCGCGACGGTCGTCGAGCCGGGGACGGCCTCGCTGGGCGGCGATGGAGCCGAGGAGGCCGCCCATGACCACTGACCCCACCGCGCTCTCGCGACGGGCCTTCCTCGGGCTCACCGCATCGGGCCTGGCCGTGGCCGGCCTCGGCGCGTGCAGCCTGCAGCAGGCGGCGTCGCCCGACGAGTCCAAGGACCCCGCGGCGGGCGCCGGGTGGGCGGGGCAGCTCCTCGACCCGCCGATGACCAAGCCCGACGTCACCTTCACCACCATGGACGGCGAGGAGTTCCCCTTCGTCGAGCGGACGGCGGGCACCTTCTCGATGCTGTTCTTCGGGTACACGAACTGCCCCGACGTGTGCCCCGTGTTCCTCAGCACGATCTCCCGCTCGATCCAGGCGATCGGCTCGGGCCCGGGGAGCGACGTGCAGGTGTACTTCGTGGGCGTCGACGTCGCCCGAGACACGCCCGAGCAGCTCAGGACCTACCTGGGGCGCATCGACCCCTCGTTCATCGGGCTCACCGGCTCCGAGGACGTCATCGCCGCGGCCAACGCGCACCTCAAGATGCCGCCCATCACCATCGAGGAGGACGTCGACGGCGACGGCGTCTACGAGGTGGGCCACGGCAAGCAGGCGTGGCCCTTCACCCGCGACGACGTGGCCCACCGGATGTACCCGTCCGACGAGGTCCGCCAGCAGCAGTGGGTGCGCGACCTGCCGAAGCTCTCGAAGGGCGAGTACCGGTGAGCTCCACGGCCGTGCTGGCGGCGAGCTGGTGGTGCTCGTCCTCCGATCGGGCCTGGACGTGGAGCCCGTCGCCCTACGTCGGCGCCTGGGTGATCCTCCTCGGCGTGATCGCCACCGCGGTGTGGTGGCGGGCGCGAGGCCGCCACCAGGAGCCCCGCCTCGACGCCCGCGAGGCCGCCGCCCTCGAGCAGGGGAGCGGCCCGTACCCGAGCGGGGGCGCGTCGCGCCGTCGCCTTCGCCTTCGGGCTCGTCGGGCTGTGGGCCTGCCTCGACTGGCCCCTCGCCGCGCTCGGTGCCGGCTACCTCGCCACCGCCCAGATGACCCGCCAGGTGCTCATGGTGCTCGTGGTCGCACCGCTCCTCCTCTACGCCACCCCGGCCGGGCTCGCCGTCCGGCTCGTCGGCTGGGGCCGGCGCCTCGCCGTGCTGCGCCTCGCCGCCCGGCCCATCGTCGCCGTCCCGGTGGCCGCCGCCTCGCTGCTGGCCGTGAACGCGCCGGCGCTCGTCGACCCGCTGGTGCGCACCCCCTACGGCGCCTTCCTCCTCGACGGCATCTGGATCGTCGCCGGCTTCGTGCTCTGGATGCCGGTGCAGTGCCCCCACCCCGGCGTGCGCCGCCTCGAGGGCCCCGCGGCGCTGGCCTACCTGATCCTCCAGTCGATCGTCCCCGTGCTGCCCGGCTTCTGGATGACCTGGGCCGACTTCCCCATCTACCGGGTGTACGAGCTGGCCCCGCGGGTCGTCGACGGCTTCGATCCGGTCAACGACCAGCAGGCGGCGGCGGCGATCCTCCAGGTGGGCGGCATGGTGGTGCTCTGGCTGCAGATCTCGTTCCGCTTCCTGCGCTGGGGCTACGCCCAGATGGAGGAGCAGCGGCGCAGCGGTCGACCGGGCACCGGCGGTCCGGCCGACGGGAAACCCATCCGAGGCGCGGCGGCCGGGGCCTCCTAGCCTCGGAGCGTGTTCGTCAAGATCTGCGGGATCACCCGCGAGGAGGACGCCCTCCTCGCCGTGGCGATGGGCGCGGACGCGGTCGGCTTCAACTTCGTGTCGGGATCGCGCCGCCAGATCGCCCCCGCCGTGGCCCGCGACATCGCCCGTCGGCTGCCGCCCGAGATCCTCACCGTCGGGATCTTCCGCGACGAGGCGGCGTCGAGGCTCGTGGAGATCACGAACACGGCGGGGCTCAAGGGGGCGCAGCTCCACGGCCACGAGAGCGCCGAGACCACCCGCTGGGTGCGCGAGCGGGTGCCGTTCGTCGTGAAGGTGTTCGCCGCCGGCGACGAGGCGCTCGACCAGGCGAGGTCCTACGGCGCCGACGCCATCATGATCGACACCCCGGGCGGCGGGACGGGCCAGGTGTTCGACTGGTCGCTCGCCGAGGAGCGCCCCGACGGCATCCGCACGATCCTCGCCGGCGGGCTCACCCCCGAGAACGTGGGCGAGGCCGTGCGCCGGGTGAAGCCGTGGGGCGTCGATGTCGCCACCGGGGTGGAGGCCGACCACGGCGACCCGGGCCGCAAGGACGCCCGCCGGGTCCGCGCCTTCATCGAGGCCGCCCGTGCGGCGGCGCCCCCGACGACGAGGGCTTCGGCCCCGATCCGGGCACCGGCGCGCCGTACGACTGGATGCAGGACGGGTCGCTGTGACCACAATGGCGGCCATGGCCGCGACGTCGACGACCCCGGTGCCCTCGGACCGCGGGCGATGGCGCGCTCGCTGAGCACCCGTCGTCCACCGTCCGACCTCCAGCCCGCGAGCGCACCATGACCGCACCCACCACCTCCTCGTCCTTCATGGGCGACCCCGACGAGGCCGGCCGCTTCGGCCGCTTCGGCGGACGCTTCATCCCCGAGACCCTGATGCCGGCCTGCATCGAGCTCGACGCCGCCTTCCGCGACGCCTGGGCCGACCCGGCCTTCCGCGCCGAGCTCGACGAGCTGCTGTCGAGCTACGCCGGGCGCCCCTCGCCGCTCACCGAGTGCCACCGGCTCTCCGAGCAGCTCGGCCTCCGCCTGCTCCTCAAGCGCGAGGACCTCAACCACACCGGCTCGCACAAGATCAACAACGTGCTGGGCCAGGCCCTGCTCACCAAGCGCATGGGCAAGCGCCGCCTGGTGGCCGAGACGGGCGCCGGCCAGCACGGCGTCGCCACCGCCACCGCCGCCGCCCTGATGGGCTTCGAGTGCACGGTGTACATGGGCGAGGTCGACATGGAGCGCCAGAAGCTCAACGTCTTCCGGATGCGCCTGCTGGGCACCGAGGTGCGCCCGGCCCTGTCGGGGAGCCGCACGCTGAAGGACGCCGTGAACGAGGCGATGCGCGACTGGGTCGCCACCGTGGAGACGTCGCACTACTGCCTCGGCTCGGTGATGGGCCCGCACCCGTACCCGTGGCTGGTGCGCGAGCTGCACCGCGTGATCGGCGACGAGGCGCGCGAGCAGAGCCGGGCGCTGCTCGACGGCGCCGACCCCGACGTGGTCGTGGCCTGCGTGGGCGGCGGCTCGAACGCCGCCGGGATCTTCTCGGGCTTCGCCGACACCGAGGCCGAGCTGGTGGGGGTCGAGCCCGCCGGTGGAGCCGCGGTCGGCAACGGCGTCCCCGGCGTGGTCCACGGCATGCACTCGTTCCTCATGCAGGACGAGTGGGGCCAGGTGGAGGAGGCCCAGTCGATCTCCGCCGGCCTCGACTACCCGGGCGTCGGGCCCGAGCACGCCCACCTCGCCGACATCGGCCGGGCCCAGTACCACCCCGTCACCGACGCCGAGGTCATCGACGCGTTCCAGGTGCTCACCCGCACCGAGGGGATCATCCCGGCGCTCGAGCCGGCCCACGCCCTCGCCTGGGTCCTGCGCGAGGCGCCGAACCTCCAGGGGCGCACCGTGCTCGTGAACCTGTCGGGCCGCGGCGACAAGGACGTGGCCCAGATGATGGACCTGATCGGCGAGGAGCTGGCGTGAGCGCCCCCGCCTCGCTCGAGGCCCACCTGCGCGCCCGCCGCGACGCCGGCCGCAAGCTCCTCGTGCCGTACCTGACCGGTGGCCTCGGCGACTGGACCGAGCACCTCCGGGCCCTCGCCGATGCCGGCGCCGACGCCATCGAGGTGGGCATCCCCTTCTCCGATCCGGCGATGGACGGGCCCGTGATCCAGCAGGCCTCCGAGCGGGCGCTGCGGGAGGGCACCACCCCGGGCGAGATCTTCTCCGCCCTGCGCACGGTCGACGCCGGCGTCCCGCTCCTGGCGATGACCTACTACAACCTCGTCTTCCACCTGGGCGACGAGCGCTTCGCCGGCGAGATGGTCGAGGCCGGGCTCGTCGGGGCCATCCTCCCCGACGTGCCGCTCGAGGAGCAGGGCCCGTGGCGGGCGGCGTCGGAGCCGCTCGGCATCGAGACGGTGCTGATGGCCGGGCCGGTGACCCCCGACGATCGGCTGGCCCGGGTGTGCGAGCAGAGCCGCGGCTTCGTCTACGGCGTGAACCTGATGGGGATCACGGGCGAGCGCGCCGCCATCGGCGAGCGCAGCGCCGTGCTCGCCAAGCGGATGAAGGCCTGCACCGACACGCCCGTGCTGATGGGCTTCGGCGTGTCGGGCCCCGAGCAGGCCGTCGACGTGGCCGCCGACTCCGACGGCGCCATCGTGGGCACCGCGGTGGTGCGGCGCATCCTCGCGGGCGAATCGCCCGAAGAGGTCCACGCCTTCGTGTCGACGCTGCGCGCCGCACTCGACGGCGCCTGAGCGGCCGGCGCCGTCAGGGGCCGCTGAAGAACGCCTGGATCACCACCCAGCGGTCGCCGCGCCGCTCGGTGGTGAACTGGATCGTACCGTTGTTGCCCCGGAACAGGCAGCCCGAGGTGCCGAACTCGCCCGAGTCGCACTTGTTGTAGAGGGCGTAGTCGCCGGGCGCGGTGGCCCAGATCTCCTCCACGGCGGTGGGCTCGGCGAGGGTCGCAGCGGTGGCCCGGTCGTCGGCCTTCCACGCGTCGTAGAGCTTCTGCGCCGACTCCTGCGGGCTGAACAGCCCGATCGGCGCGGGCGCGGTGGTGGCGACGGGGGCTGCCGTGGTCGTGGGGGCCGCCTCGGTGGTGGTGGTCGACTCGACGGCGGCCGCCTCGCCGACCTCGGCCCCCTCGCTGCTCCCCGAGCTCGACCCGCTGCACCCGGCGAGGGCGAGGGTGCCCGCCAGGGCGGCGGCGAGCAGGGCGGTCCGAGCACGGGCGAGCGGGAGGGCCATGGGCCGAGACGCTACCGAGCGCAGCTCAGCGGGCGGGGTCGAGGTGCTCGTGGAGGAAGGCGACCGTCCGGGCCCACGCCTGGTCGGCCGCGTGCTCGACGTAGGCGGCCGGCCGGTCGGCCTCGACGAACCAGTGCCCGGTGCCGGGGTAGCGGTGGAAGTCGACGGCGTGCCCGCACAGTCGCAGCTGGGCCTCGAGGTAGTTCACCTCGTCGTCGGAGGCGAACTCGTCGTGCTCGGCGAAGTGGCCCTGGAACGCGGCGCGGGCGGGGGCGAAGTCGATGTCCTGGGTGCCGTAGAAGACCGAGGCGGCCGCGATGTCGTCGGGGAAGCGGGTGGCGGCCCACAGCGCCCACGACGCGCCCATCGAGAACCCCAGCACCCCGACGCGGCCCTCGGGCGTGGCCGGCATCCTCCGAAGGGCCGAGAGCGAGGACACGATGAGGTTGGCGGCCCGGTTGGTGTCGGTGGAGGCGAGCAGGGCCTCGGCCTCATCGGGGGTCTCCGCGGTGCGCCCGTCGCCGTGCAGGTCGGGCGCGAGGGCGACGAAGCCCTCGTCGGCGAGGCGGTCGCACACCTCGCGGAAGAAGTCGGTGAGCCCCCACCAGGCGTGCAGCACCAGCACGCCTGGCCCCGACCCGGCGTCGGGCGCGACCACGTAGCCCGAGCCGGCGGAGGAGGGGGAGGGCGCCATCGGTCCGACCGTAGCGGCCATCGTCGGGCGCCCCACCCGCTCGGGCCCCGGCTCCGACGGCCGAGGTTCGCATCGGCGTGGGCCGCGGCGACCGCTGGGGTGCGAGCGTCGTCGGGGCACCTCGTACGCTGGGCGGCGATGCCCGTGCCGAGCCCCGAGCCCCGCCACCTCGACGACGGCTGCCCCCTGTGCGTGGCCGAGCGCCTCACGGTGTGGCACCACGAGGACGACGTCTGCTGGGTGGCCGACTGCACGATCTGCGCCACGCCGATGGTGGTCTGGAAGGGCCACGGCACCGAGCCGCCCGAGCACGAGCGGGGCCACATGATGGCGGTCCTCCTGCGGGTCGCCACCGAGCGGCTCGGCGCCCACTGGGTCGACGGCAACATGCGCAACATCCCCGATCACTTCCACGCCCACGCCCGCCCCGAGGGCGGGTTCTTCGGGCCCGGCGGCGGCCCCGGGAGGCTGGTGCCGTGAGCGAGCAGCAGGGGAGCGCGCCGGCCGCCGGCGCTGGTGGCGAGGTCAACGTGTTCGAGCTGGTCGGCGGCCTGCCGTGGTTCACCGCGCTCGTCGAGCGGTTCTACGAGGGCGTGGCGGCGGATCCCGTGCTGCGGCCGATGTACCCCGAGGACCTCACCGCGTCGGTGGCCCACACCGCCGGCTTCCTCGCCCAGTACTTCGGCGGCGGGTGGTCGTACTACTCCGAGGAGCGCGGCCACCCGCGCCTGCGGATGCGCCACGCCCCGTTCCCCATCGACCAGGAGGCGCGCGACCACTGGCTCGCCCACATGCTGGCGGCCGTGCGCAGCGGCGGCCTCGCCCCGGACGTGGAAGCCGTCGTGGTCGAGTACTTCGAGCGCGCCAGCCAGTTCATGGTGAACGTCGAGCCCGACGACGGGCGCCGCCGGCTGATGGTGAAGCCGGTGCCGAAGGGCGATCCCGAGGGCGGCTGAGCGGTTCTCGGCGCGCGGCGGCTCGGGTACCGTGCGGGCCATGGCTGATGCACCCACCGCGGGCGACCGCGCCCCCGCCTTCCACCTCCCGAACCAGGACGGCGACAAGGTCCGCCTGTCGTCGTTCAAGGGTCGCAAGGTGCTCGTCTACTTCTACCCGAAGGCCGACACGCCCGGCTGCACCACCCAGTCGTGCGCCCTGCGCGACATCGCCGGCGACATCGGCGACACGGCGATCGTCGGCATCAGCCCCGACGCCCCCGAGAAGCTCAAGCGGTTCGACGAGAAGTACGGGCTCGGCTTCACGCTGCTGGGCGACACCGACCACGCGGTCGCCGAGGCGTACGGCGTCTGGGGCGAGAAGAAGAACTACGGCCGCACCTACATGGGGATCATCCGCTCGGCGTTCCTGATCGACGAGAAGGGCAAGATCAGCCACGCCTGGCCGAAGATCAGCCCGAAGGACACGCCCACCAAGCTGCTGAAGGCGCTCGAGGAGGGCTGATCCGCTGCTGGGCGGGGCGGGTCGAGCGCCTACGCTCGGCCCGCACCATCCAGCCCGGGTGGCGGAACAGGCAGACGCGGGGGACTCAAAATCCCTTGCCCGAGAGGGCGTGCGGGTTCGATTCCCGCCCCGGGCACCCATCGATCACGGTCCGCCGATGCTCCACCCCGCCCGCCACCTGCTCCGAGCCCGCGACCTGGCGGATCGGGCGTACGCCCAGCCGCTCACCGTGGCCGACCTGGCCCGAGCGGCCGGCCTGTCGCCGGCGCACTTCAGCCGGGCGTTCCGCGAGGCCTTCGGCGAGCCACCCCACCGCTACGTCCTGACCCGCCGCCTCGAGCGGGCGGCCGCGCTGCTGCGCGACACCGACCGGCCGGTCACCGAGATCGCCCTCGCGGTCGGCTGGTCGAGCCAGGGCTCGTTCACCACCAGCTTCACCCGGATGTTCGGGACGACCCCCACCGAGTACCGGAGGTCGTCGCCCCCGGCGCTGCGCCACGTCCGGCTGCCGAGCTGCGTCGTCCGGGCCTACGGGCGGCCCCAGAACCGCACGTTTCGAGAAGCCGGCGCGCCACCCGGTCCGTAGGGTCCGTCGCGTCGAACCGAACCCCAGGAGGAACCCCGACGTGATCCGCCTCTCCAGCGCCCAGCTCTGGGTGCACGACCAGGACGAAGCCCTCGCCTTCTACACCGGCCCGCTCGGCTGGGAGGTCCGCTCGGACGTCTCGGTGCCCGAGTGGTCGTTCCGGTGGCTGGTGGTGGGCCCGCCCGACCAGCCCGAGGTCGGGGTGGTGCTGATGGGCTACGCCATGGCCCCGTGGGACGACGACATGAAGGCGCTGATCGGTGAGGTCACGGCGAAGGGCGGCGGCACCACGCTGTTCCTCGAGACCGACGACTGCCAGGCGTCCTACGAGGCGCTCCTCGCCCGAGGCGTCGAGTTCACCGAGGTCCCCAGCGAGCGTCCCTACGGCATCGACTGCGGCTTCCGCGACCCGTCGGGCAACAACCTGCGCCTGACCCAGGTGCTCGAGTGGGACATCACGCGGGGCAGCTGACGCGGGTCACCGCCGCTCGCGGCGCAGCGAGGGGTCGGGCGGGCCGACGTGCTCGTCGAGCCAGCCGGCCAGCGGCTCGGCCCGATCCCACGCCTTCGCCACCTCGGTGAGGGCCCGCCGGCTGGTGATCCACGACGGTCGGTCCCACCAGCGGGCGGCCACGAGCTTCTTGAACCGCAGCAGGTCGGCCCGGGGGTGGTCGGCGTCGTAGGGCTTGGGCACCCGCTTGAGGTCGCCCTCCTCGGTGAGCCCGTCGCCGCCCAGGGTGCCCACGGTGAAGCCTCCCTCGCGCAGCGCGACGACGATGGCGGCGAGCTCCTCGCCCGCATCGCCGGCGACCGCCTCGCGGTAGCGGGCGAGCTGGGCGGCATCGAGGTGGGGTGCGCCCGAGCCCGCCATGAGGCCGTCGGCGCTGACGTGGAGGTAGAGCATCCCGCGCCCGGCCCGGTCGATGGTGGCGCCCTGCTGGGTCTTGTAGGGCGCCTTGTCCTTGCTGAAGCGGACGTCGCGGTTGATGCGGAACGCCTTGCCCCGGCCCCGCTCGGCCTCGACCTCGGCCAGCAGCGCCTCGATCGGCGCCTTCACGTCGTCGAGGTAGGTCGGGCGGTGCTCGGCGAACCACTCGCGGTCGTTGTGGTCCTCGAGGTCCTCGAAGAACTCGTACAGCCTCGGGCCGAAGCCCTCGAAGCGCTCAGCGCCCACGATCGCCTCCGTCGCTCGGTCGGGTGGAGCGCAAGCTATCGGTGATCCGCTGGGCGAGGGGCAGCTCGGCCAGCTCGTCGAGCGGCACGGGGAGGGGGATCCGCCAGTTGGGGTGCTCGTCGACGGTGCCCGGCACGTTCGGGCGGTGCGCCGCGCCCACGAGGTCGTCGAGCGCGGCGGTCACGAGCACCGAGGGCGCCTGCGCGAGGCGGGCGTGCGCGCCGACCGCGACCTCGTCGACAGGCGTCGCGTCGTCGCACGAGGCGGCCCGGCGCAGCCGGTCGCGGAAGGCCTCGTCGCCGTTGGCCGGGACGGTCACGCCGGCCGCGCGCTGGTCCGCGAGGTCGACGCCGCTCCACACCCCGGCGACCGTCGGCAGGTCGTGGGTGGTGATCGCCGCCATCGCCTGCTCGGGCCAGGCCTCCGGCGGCTCGTCCTCGAACCACAGCAGGCGCGTCGAGAGGAGGCCGCGGTCGCCCAGCAGCTCGCGCACCCCGGGCTCCACGGTGCCGAGGTCCTCGCCGATCACGAACGATCCGGCCTGGGCGCTGGCGGTGGCGACCAGGTCGACCAGCTCGGTGCCGGGCCAGGCGACGTAGGCACCGTCGGTCGCGCCGTGCTCGGGCGGGATCCAGAAGAGGCGGAGCAGCCCCATCACGTGATCGATGCGGAGCCCGGCGGTGTGGCGCAGGTTGGCGTGCAGGGTCTCGAGCAGCGGCCGGTAGCCGACGGCCCGCAGCTTCCACGGCACGAAGGGCGGCAGCCCCCAGTCCTGGCCGTCGGGTCCGAGGAGGTCCGGCGGGGCGCCGATGCGGCAGCCGGGCGCCAGCAGGTCCTGCCACTGCCAGGCGTCGTAGCCGTCGGGCGCGAAGCCGACGGCGAGGTCGGTCACGACCAGGTCGGCCGCGCCGCTCGCCGCCAGCTGCTCGTCGCCGAGCCACTGCACCCACGACCAGAAGGCCACGCGATCGGCGTGGTCGTCGGCGAAGCGCCCGACCTCGGGCGTCGTGGCCCGCTGGAGCGCGTCCGGCCACCGGTGCCAGCTCGGCCCGTGGTGCTCGGCGAGGGCGCAGTACGTGGCCCAGAGGCGCAGGGCGCCACCGTGCTCCGCGAGGTAGGCCCCGAGGCCGGCCGGGGGGCGGGCCCGCTGCCGGGCCCAGAGCACGTCGAGTGCGGCCCGCTTGGCGGTCCAGCTGGCGTCCCGGTCGATCCGGGGCAGGTGCAGCCGGGCGGCGACGGCGTCCGCGGGCTCGCCGAGCTCGTCGGCCGCCCCCGGGTCGGCGGCGAGGAGGGCGGCCACGTCGAGGTAGAGCGGGTCGTGCCAGCGTCGGGTGCTCGGCGAGTAGGGGCTGTTGGGCGGCGGCCCGCCCGGCGACGGAGCGTGGAGCGGGTTGAGGCCGATGGTCGACGCGCCCCGCCCTCGGGCCCACCGGGCGAGGCGGGCGAGATCGCCCAGGTCGCCGATGCCCCAGCTCGCCGTCGACCGGGCGGCGTAGAGCTGGGCGGTGATGCCCCAGCGCCGCCCGGGTGGCGGCGGCGCGGCGGTACCGGGCCGGACGAGCACGTGGGCCACGTTCGGCCCCGACCGACCCCGTTCGCCCTCGAAGCGGTGGACCCCCAGCGGCAGGTCCGCGGGGAGGTGGCGACGCACCCGGACCTGGCTGCCGTCCTCCAGGGTCAGCCACCCCGGCTCGTCGACGCGCACCTCCTGGCTCCGGCCGGCGAGCGCGGTCAGGAACCGGGGGCCAGCGGGCGGTCCGGCTCCCGAACCGTGGTCGTCGGCGCCCATCGCCCGGCGCAGGGCGGCCGCCACCTCGGTCCCGGGCTCCCTCCAGCCGCCCCACACGTCGTGGTAGCCCCCTGGATCCCCCAGGGATCGGCGTCGGGCTCGGTCACGCGGCGTCCATCGGCGCCGTGCCGGCGTAGGCCACCTGGCGGTGGCGGGCGAGGCGCTCGCCCTGCTCGTCGAGCGCGCCGCGGCAGCGGTCGAGGTCGTCCCAGTCCTCGATGCGCAGGGTCAGGGCGCCCTTGGCGGTGCGTGGCCTCCAGAGGCCAACGATGCGACCGTCGACGGCGATCGCTCCGGGGCGACCGAGCACCGGCCACAGGGCGCGGCGCCGATCGGGGTCGGCCACGAGGACCTCGCGGTCGCGCCCCTGGAGGTACGGGTCGTAGGGGCCGAGCAGGCGCAGCTCGCCGGGGCGGCCGGCGTCGCCGGCGGTGACGAGCACCTCGAGGTCCTCGCCGAGGATCGCCGCGCCCGCCCGGCCCTCGGCGTCCTCGGTGGACACCTCGACGGCGTCCTCGGGCCAGCGGGCCCGCACGTCCTTGGCGGGCACGTCGAGGAGAGCGGCCACCTCCTTCGGGGTCGTCGGTCCCCAGAAGCGCAGCGCGCACCGGATGACGTCGACGCGCGGGTCGGCGTCGTCGGCGAGGTGGGCCAGGCGGTTGGGCACGAGCCCCGGTACCCGTTCGAGCACCGGCGGTGACGTGCCCGCGCGCAGCTCGAGGCCCGCTTGCAGCGTGGCCAGCCGGAACGGCAGCTCGTAGATGTGGCGCGCCTTGCAGGGGCGGCAGTCGCGCAGGAACGGGTCGGGGAGCAGGGCGTTGAGCCGACCCGAGGCGTCGCCCTTCACGATGGGCTGGGCGGCGAGGTCGCGCAGGAGGTCGGCGAGGGTCCGCAGCGCGTCGAGGACGTCGATGCCGGCGGCTCGCAGCGGCTTCGATGCATCGAAGATCCGCTTGGCGGCATCGGCCTCGCCCCACGGCGCGGTGGCCACCGCGATCGCGCCGAGGTCGGCGCGTCGGTAGGCGTGCGGGGCGCCCCGGAGGGTCCAGGCGAGGGCGAGCCGGTCGGCGGTCGCGGGCGTGGGATCGAGGCCCCGGAGCGCCAGCGCCCAGGCCGAGCCGTCGGGCCCGGTGTCCTGCACCCCCGCGTCGAGGAGGTCGACGTCCAGGGCCTCGGCATCGCCCGAGCCGGGGGCGCGGCCGAGCTGGTGGCGAGCCCAGCGGAACGCCAGGACGGCCTCGCGATCGACGGTCGCAGCGGGGGCGGGCGCGGCACGGGGCATCGCCCCATCGTGGCGCGGCCGGAGCGCGGCGCGCGCCGATCAGCCCGGCGCGGGGCCGGTGGCCAGGCGGTCGGCCGGCTCGAGCCGGTGCACGCCGCGCGGCCGCCAGGGGAGGCCGTCCGACTCGTCGAGCGCGTCGGCCGCCAGGTGCACGATCGAGAGCCACATCTCGGTGCCCTGGAGGCCGGGCTCGTCGCGGCCCACCTGCCACGGCGTGCCCCGGCCGTCCTGCCAGTCGGCGACCGCGGCGCCGAGGATGCGGGCGGCGCCGTCGCGCACCTCGGCGGCCCGGTGATCGGTCTGGCGGCCGAGGAGCCAGAGGGGGTGGACGAGGTCGAGCACGTTGCAGGCGTTGCGCTCCTCCTGCTCGAACCACCCGTGGTCCCACGCGTGGGCGAGCACCGTGTCGAGGGCGCGCTCGGGGTAGGGGACCGGCACGTCGAACTGGGCGTAGGTGCCGCGCACGAGGCGGTACCAGCCGTTCACGGCCATCAGCCAGCGCGGGTCCCAACCGCCCTCGGGGGCGAGGCGGACGCCCCACATGCCGCTCGCCGGATCGACGTGGGCGGCGAGCCACCCCCACAGGACCTCGTGGGCCCGGAGCGATCCGTGGTGGCGGCGGTTCAGGTGGGCGGCGGTGGCGAACCCGTCGATCCACGAGCCCGACGGCCACGCGAACCAGGTCCACTCCAGCTCGTCGAGGCGGCGCTGGAGCTCGTCGGCTCCGCAGGCTTCGACGGCGTGGATCGGGTGGGCCGGGCCGGCGCCCAGGACCTCGAGGGCGTAGCCGCACGAGAGCACGCCGTAGAGGTCCCACTCGCGCTCGGTGAAGCCGAGCGGATCCTCGGCCGGCCCCACCCGAGGGTCCACGAACATCCCGGTCGCCGGGTCCTGCATGGCCTGGATGCGGGCCACCAGCTCGTCGCGCGGGGCGACCGGTGGGACCTCGCCGAAGGCGCCGGCGATCTCGATGGCATCGTTGAGCGGCCGCGGCCCCCACACGTGGCCCGGCACGTCGACGTAGGTGGCCTCGTCCTCGTGGGCGGTGGCGCAGCGCTCGAGCACGGCGGGCCACTGCTCGGCCACGGTGGCGGCGTAGCGCTCCAGGGCGGGCCGGCGTCGCCGCCCGCCCTTCGGGTCGCGCCGATCGCGGATCACCCTCGCCGGCACGCCGCCGACGATCGCCCACTCCGGGACATCGGCGGTGACCACCGCGCCGGCGGCGATCACGCTGTGCGACCCGACGCGGACGCCGTCCACGATCGTGGCGTTGGCCCCGATCCAGACGTCGTCGCCGACCTCGATGCCCTCGGTCTGCAGCGGCTGGATGGCGATCGGCAGCTCGAGGTCGTCGATCCCGTGGTTCTCGCCGACCAGCACGGCGTAGGAGGCGATGCGCACCCCGTCGCCCAGGGTCACCTTCCCGATCGTGGCCGATCCCGCGTTGAAGGCGGTGTGGGCGCCGATGGCGATGTCGCCCCGGATGGTGCAGCCCGAGGCGATGGTCGAGTGCTCGCCCATGGCGAGGCGGTCGGCGATCACCCGGGCCCCGTCGGCCACGTACGCCCGAGGGTGGAGGTGGTAGCCGTCGCGCCCGTTCAGCTCGGCGATGCGGTCTCGCTGCGCCTCGGTGGGCTCGGGGAGGTACGCCTCGTGCCAGTTCTCGATCGCCGCCCGCTCTGCGGTGACGTCGGTCCAGCGGGGCGCGGCGGGGTCGGTCACGTCGGCGGACGGTACCGGTCGGCTCGTGGCCGGGCCAGCAGCGGGGTGGCCGGAGCCGCCGCGCGCCCTGCGTAGACTCCCGGCCGTGGGCCGCGCCCTGATCGAACGGCGTCTTCGAGACGTGACCGACCGCCGCAAGGCGGTCGAGCGCGACCTCGCGGTCGCCGCCGAGCAGCTGCAGCACCTGGCGGAGGAGGCCGACGAGGCGCGGTTGCGCGCCCTGGTCTCCGAGACGCCGATCGCCCAGCAGGAGCACCGCGAGGCCGAGCGCCACGCCGATGCCATGCGCCGCCACCACGCCGACCTGGCCGAGCAGCTCGCGCAGCTCGAGCAGGCCCAGGACGACCTGCTCGACCGGCTCGTCGCCGCCACCTGACCACCCCCAACACTGGAGAGCAACGGTGCCCACCCGTGTCGTGATCGCAGAAGACGAGGCCATCATCCGCCTCGACCTCAAGGAGACCCTCGAAGAGGAGGGCTACGAGGTCGTGGCCGAGACGGGTCGCGGCGACGAGGCCGTCGAGCTGGTGCGCGAGCACCAGCCCGACGTGGCCATCCTCGACATCAAGATGCCGGGGCTCGACGGGCTCTCCGCCGCTCGGGAGATCGCCGGCGAGCGCCGTGCGGCCGTGCTGATCCTCACCGCGTTCAGCCAGCGCGACCTGATCGAGCGGGCCCGCGACGCCGGCGCGCTGGCCTACCTGGTGAAGCCGTTCCAGAAGGCCGACCTGTTCCCGGCTATCGAGGTGGCCCTGGGCCGGTTCCAGGAGCTCAAGGCCCTGCACGACCAGGCCACCTCGCTGTCCGATCAGCTCGAGACCCGCAAGACCGTCGACCGGGCCAAGGGGCAGCTGATGGACCAGGCCGGGCTCACCGAGGCGGCCGCCTTCTCGTTCATCCAGAAGACGGCGATGGCCGAGCGCCAGACCATGAAGGCCGTGGCGCAGCGGGTGCTCGACGGGGAGCTGGCCCCCGCTCAGTAGGCGTCGACGCGACGGTCCACGACCGTCGTGCGGCGTCGGCTCCACCACGGCACGAGCGCCAGCACGAACACGGCGGCACCGATCGCCACGAACAGCGTGGCGGCCCGGCCGTCGACCTCGATGTCGGTCTCGGCGTTGTCCTGGACGATGAAGCCGATGATGCCGGCCACGAGCGTGAGCAGGCCGGCGATGCTGGTGGCGCCCCGATCCTGATCGGCGAGGGCCGAGACGAGGATCAGCCCGCCCAGCACCAGCGCGGCGACCGCGGCTACCGAGCTGAAGCCGAAGCCGGCGACGTCGCCGGTCGTGCGCAGCCAGCCGTCGCCGAAGTCCACCTGGAAGACGGCGAAGAGGCCGAGGGCGAAGAGGGCGGCGCCGCCGAGGGCGGCGAGGATCTGGAACACGCGCAGGCCCGACGAGGCCGGGCGGTCCTCTCGGACGGCGACCGATTCGGTGCCGTAGGTGCGTTCCTCGGTGCGACGGGGATGGGTGGTGGCCATGGCTGCCTCCTGGGTGTCCGGTGGGGGTGGTGCGGTCGGATACCCCAGCGTCGGGCTCCGTCAGACGTCGGACCCCGATGTCGGACCCACCCCGTACGATCGGCGCCATGCGGTTCATGCTCATCGACGGCAACTCGCTCGCGTACCGGGCGTTCCACGCGCTGCCGACCGACCTGGTCACGGCGTCGGGGCAGGTGACCAACGCCGTGTTCGGGTTCACATCGATGTTCATCAACCTGGTCCGCGACCACAAGCCCGACGCCATCGCGGTGGCGTTCGACCGGCCCGAGCCGACGTTCCGCCACGAGGCGAACGCCGAGTACAAGGCCAACCGCGATGCCGCGCCCGACATCTTGCGCCAGCAGCTCGGCCTGGTGCGCCAGGTCGTCGACACCCTGGGCGTCCCCGCCATCGAGAAGCCCGGCGTCGAGGCCGACGACATCATCGCCACCCTCGCCACCCAGGCCAAGGAGCGCGGCGACGACGTGCTGATCGTCACGGGCGACCGCGACAGCTACCAGCTCGTCGAGGACCCGCACGTCAAGGTCGTCTACAACAAGCGCGGCGTGTCGGACTACGCCCTCTACGACGAGGCAGGCATCCTCGAGCGCACCGGCGTGCACCCGCGCGACTACGTGCACTACGCGGCCCTGCGCGGCGACCCCAGCGACAACCTGCCGGGCATCCCGGGGGTGGGCGAGAAGACGGCGGCCAAGCTCATCAACGCGTACGGGGGCCTCGACGGCATCTTCGAGCACACCGAGGACCAGACCCCGAAGCTCCGCGAGAACCTCGAGGCCAACGAGGCGCAGGCTCGGCGCAACGCCGAGCTGATGGTGCTGCGGCGCGACGTCGAGCTCGAGATCGGCCTCGACGACCTGGGCCGACCCAAGCCCGACACCGAGGAGGTGCACCGCCTCTTCGACTTCCTCGAGTTCCGCACGCTCTACGACCGCCTGGCCGAAGCGCTCGAGGCCGACCTCGGCGACCTGCCCACCGGCAACGACGTCCTCGAGGCCGAGGTCGAGCACGTGGGCGACGCGGCGCGGGCGGTGGAGCTGCTCGCCGCCGCCGAGCAGGGCCGCGGGCCGCTCGCCGTGGCCGCCACGTGGGACGGGACCGAAGGCCGCGACCCGCTCGAGGGCCTCGCCGTGGTGGTCGGCCCCGCGGCCGCCGAGGTGGCGTGGCTGCCCGCGGACGTGCTGGCCGATGCGAAGGTCGGCGACGCCCTGCACGCCGCCCTCGGCGCGCGGGGGATGGCGGCCCATCCGGCCAAGCCCATCCTCCGCAGCCTCCTCGCCGCCGACGACGGGCGTCCGCTGCCCACCGTCGCCATCGACACGACCCTCGCCGCGTACCTGCTCGACCCGGCCGAGAGCCGGTACTCGATCGAGGACGTGCTGGCCCGCTACGCGCACCTCGAGCTGCCGGCGGGCACCGAGGCGCCGGCCGGCCAGCTCGACCTCGGCGGCGACGCCGTCGATGTCGGGCTGCTCGCCGCCCGGCGCGCCCTCGCCGTGGACCGGCTGATCGACCCGATGCTCGCCTCCCTCGACGCCAACGGCATGCGGGCGCTGCACGACGACATCGAGACGCCCCTCGTGGCCGTGCTGGCCGAGATGGAGCACGTCGGCGTCGGGGTCGACCGGGGCGAGCTCGAGGGGCTCAACGAGCGCCTCACCACCGAGGTGCGCGATCTCGCCGAGGCCATCCAGGCCGACGCCGGCGAGGAGTTCAACGTCAACTCCACCCCGCAGCTGCGCACGATCCTGTTCGACAAGCTCGGCCTCACGCCCACCAAGAAGACCAAGACCGGCTACAGCACCGACGCCCAGTCGCTCGAGAAGCTCCTGGGCGAGCACCCGATCATCGAGCACCTGCTGCGCTACCGGGAGGTGGAGAAGCTCCGCAGCACCTACGGCACCGGCCTGCTGGCCGAGATCGCCGACGACGGGCGCATCCACGCCACCTTCAACCAGACCGTCGCCCGCACCGGCCGGCTCTCCTCCGACGCCCCGAACCTGCACAACATCCCGGTCCGCTCCGAGGAGGGCAAGCAGTTCCGCAAGGCGTTCGTGCCGGCGCCCGGCTTCGAGCTCCTGGTGGCCGACTACAACCAGATCGAGCTGCGCTGCATCGCCCACCTGGCCGAGGATCCCGGGCTCATCGGCGCGTTCGAGGCGGGCGACGACATCCACACGGCCACCGCGGCCCGGGTGTTCCACGTCGAGCCCGGCGACGTCGACGGCGGACAGCGGGCCAAGGCGAAGATGGTCTCCCACGGGCTGGCCTACGGGATGGAGGCCTACGGGCTCGCGCAGCGGCTCAACATCGAGCGGTCCGAGGCGGCACAGATCCTCGACGCCTACTTCGTGGCCTTCCCGGCGGTGAAGGCGTACATGGAGCGCACGGTCGACGAGGCGCGCGAGCGCGGCTACACCGAGACGCTCTTCGGTCGCAAGCGCCCCATCCCCGAGCTCTCGTCGCCGAACCGCCAGATCAAGCAGGCGGGCGAGCGCCAGGCGATGAACGCCGGCATCCAGGGCCTGGCCGCCGACATCTTCAAGGTGGCGCTGATCCGCCTCCACGCCGCGCTGCAGGACCGCGACGCCGAGAGCCGCATCGTGCTGCAGGTGCACGACGAGGTGATCCTCGAGGTGCCCCCCACCGAGCGCGAGGCCGTCGCCGAGCTCACCCTCGAGGTGATGCGCGGCGCGGCCGAGCTGTCGGTCCCGCTCGAGGTGAACCTCTCGTTCGGAGCCACCTGGGCCGAGGCCAAGTAGCGCGAGCGCGGCGGGCGGGCCTGCGCGAGGCTGCGGCGCCATGACCGACACCTCGCCCGAGACCGTGGCCGCGAACGTCGCCCTCGTCACCGACTTCTGGGCCGCCCTCGGGCGGCGCGACTTCGCCGCCGTCGGAGCCTTCATGGCCGACGACGGCCACTACGTCGACGTCCCCGTCATCGGCATCGAGGACGGCGCGTACGGGCCCGCCGAGACGACCGCCCGCCTGACGCTCGGCATCGCACCGCTCCAGGCCTACGAGCTCCACGACGGCCCGATCGTCGCGTCGGGCGACCTGGTGGTCACCGAGCACCGCGAGACGTGGACGTGGGACGACGACCACACGGTCACCCTGCCCTTCACGTCGGTGATGGAGGTGCGCGACGGCAAGGTGGCGCGCTGGTGGGACTACCTCGACCTGGCGACGCTCACCAACGCGGCGCCCGCCTGGTGGCTCGACCACATCGCGCCGGGCTACAAGTAGCGCCCGGGGCCGGGCGCTCAGCGCAGGGGGAAGCCCACGACCGCCTCGAGCTCGTCGAGGGCGGCGGCCGGGTCGACGACCTTGATGGTGGTCATGCCCAGCTGGCGCGCGGGCTTGAGGTTGATGCCGAGGTCGTCGAGGAACACCGCGGCGGCGGGCTCGATCCCGAGCAGGTCGCACGCCAGCTCGTAGAAGGCCGGCTCGGGCTTGCGGACGCCGACGACGCTCGACTCGACCACCGCATCGAACAGGGCGAGCAGCTCGGCGACGCGAGGGTCGTCCATGGTGCCGAGGACGTTGTTGGTGAGCAGCCCGGTCTTCAGGTGCTCGCCGCAGCGGCGGACCGCCTCGATCATCTCGGGCCGGATGTCGCCGGCGAGGAGGCCGAGCACGTCGGCGCCGGGCACCCGGTGGCCGAGGGCGGCGGACTCGGTGGCGAACGCCTCGTCGAACGCGTCGAGGGCGAGCTCGGCTCGCTCGAGGCGGGCCCACGCGTTGGCATCCGGATCGGTCGCGTTCACCCGACGGAGGAAGCCGTGGGGCAGCCCGCGCTCGCGCTCGTAGCGGGCGAAGGCATCGAACGGGCTCGTCGAGAGCACCCCGCCGAAGTCGAACAGCACCGCGTCGATGGCCATCGCACGATGGTACGGAGGGCACCGGTGCGCGCACGATCCCTCGCGGGTCGTTCCCCCTCTGCTTGACTTTGCGTTCACATGGCCATCACGCACGTCATCGTCGACGGATCGAACATCGCCACCGAAGGGCGGACCGCACCGAGCTTGCAGCAGCTCGATGAAGCGGTGCGCGCCCTCCTCGACGAGTACCCCGACGTCAAGCTCACGGTGATCGTCGACGCCACCTTCGGGCACCGCATCGATGAGAGCGAGCGCCCCCTCTTCGAGGAGGGCATCGTCAACGGGGAGCTCGTGACGCCGCCCGCCGGGGCGATCGGTCGCGGCGACGCGTTCATCCTCCAGGTCGCCGACAAGGCGGGCGCCACCGTCTTCTCGAACGACTCCTTCCAGGAGTTCCACGGCAGCTACGACTGGTTGTTCGACGAGGGTCGGCTGCTCGGGGCCAAGCCGGTGCCGAGCGTCGGCTGGGTGTTCGTCTGGCGCACGCCGGTGCGCGGCCCGACCAGCCGTCGGGCGACGCGCGAGAAGCGCGCCAAGCGCGGTGGCACGTCGTCGGGCTCCGAGCTCGCCAACCTCCCCATGCCGGTGCCGAAGAACCCGCCGCCTCGGCGCCGGAAGAAGGCCGATGCCGACGGCGATGCCGCCGAGGCGAAGCCGGCCAAGGCCACCAAGGCGGCGAAGGCCACCAAGGCGGCGAAGGCCACCAAGGCCTCGCGCTCGGCCAAGAAGGCCGCGCCCGCGGCCGAGTCGGCGGCCCCGGCCGGTGGGGACTCGAGCTCGAGCGGGCGCAAGCGCCGTCGCGGCTCGTCGAAGGCGACCGAGCCGATCAACGAGCCGATGCCCTTCATCAGCTTCGTCAGCGACCACCCCGTCGGCTCGGTGGTCGAGGCCACCGTCGACCGGTTCTCCTCGCACGGTGCCTACGCCACGGTCGGCGAGGCGCAGTGCTACATCTCGCTGAAGGCCATGGCTGATCCGCCGCCCACCAAGGCCCGTGAGGTGCTCTCGGTGGGCGAGGTCCGATCGTTCGTGGTCGTCGCCTTCGACACCCCTCGACGGGGCATCGATCTCGCGGTCCCAGGTGTGGGGATCGCGGACGCTGCAGCGACTGCAGCACCAGATCTCCTCGGAGACGCCGTCTCCGACGGGGAGCACCAACCAGCCGAGGAGGCACCCAGCATGGCAGTGAAGAAGGCTCCGGCGAAGAAGGCCGCAGCGAAGAAGGCGCCGGCCAAGAAGGCCGCCGCGAAGAAGGCTCCGGCCAAGAAGGCTCCGGCCAAGAAGGCGCCCGCGAAGAAGGCGCCCGGCTCCGGCCAAGAAGGCGCCCGCGAAGAAGGCTCGCCTTCGACACCCCTCGACGGGGCATCGATCTCGCGGTCCCAGGTGTGGGGATCGCGGACGCTGCAGCGACTGCAGCACCAGATCTCCTCGGAGACGCCGTCTCCGACGGGGAGCACCAACCAGCCGAGGAGGCACCCAGCATGGCAGTGAAGAAGGCTCCGGCGAAGAAGGCCGCAGCGAAGAAGGCGCCGGCCAAGAAGGCCGCCGCGAAGAAGGCTCCGGCCAAGAAGGCTCGCTGACCGACGCGTAGCGGACTCCTCGTCGACACGGGGTCGGGCGTCAGCGGCGCCCGGCCCCGGTCCGCGAGGCGATCATCCGGTGCTGCGGCCGGCGATCTTGCGCACCCAGCGCTCGAGGGTCGCGGCATCGAGCGCTCCGGGGATGACGAGGCCCCCGTCGAGCACCCAGGTCGGCGTCGACCCCACGCCCGCTTCGCGCGCGGCCCGCATGGACGCATCCACGAGCGCGTCCCCCTCGCCGCCCTCCACGGCGTCGCGCACGCGCGACGCCGGAGCTCCAGCCGCCGCCACCAGCGCATCGAGCACGTCGCGGTCGTCGATCGGTTCGCCGCGGGCGAAGTGCGCGTCGAAGAGCGAGGCGTGCAGGGAGTCGAACGCGGCGGGATGGTGGTGTCGCACCCACTCCGCCGTCGCCAGCGCCCGGCGGGTGTTGGGCATCCGGGTCGGCGCCCGCCAGGGGAGCCCGACGGCCTCGCACTCCTCGGCGACCCGCTCGAAGGTGGGGGCGAGCCGGCCGTCGGCGCGGATGCGCCGGCCCTCCGGCGGGATCTCCGGGTGCAGCTCGTAGGGCAGGTGCACCACGCGCACCCCCAGGCCCTCGAGCAGTCGGCTCCGCGCCCGGCCCACGTAGCACCAGGGGCACAGGTAGTCGCTCCAGCAGGTGGCGTGCACGGCTCGGATCGTACGGCCGCGGACGACCGCTAGGGTCGCTCGGGTGCGACTCGCCACCTGGAACGTGAACTCGTTGAAGGCTCGGCTGCCGCGCGTCGAGGCCTGGTTGGAGGACGTCGCGCCCGACGTGCTCTGCATGCAGGAGACGAAGCTCGCCGACGATGCCTTCCCCACCCTGACCTTCCAGGCCATGGGCTACGAGTCCGTGCACCACGGCGAGGGCCGCTGGAACGGCGTCGCCATCTTGAGCCGCGTCGGGTTGGACGAGCCGATGTTCGGCTTCGGGCCCGACGACGACGATCCCGAGGCGCGGCTCGTCTGGGCCACCTGCGACGGGATCCGCGTCGGGTGCGCCTACGTCCCCAACGGCCGGGCCCTCGACCACGACCACTACGCCTACAAGCTCGACTGGCTGGCGAAGCTCCGCAAGGTGCTCGACGAGGGCTGCGATCCGTCCGAGCCCGTGGTGGTCGCCGGCGACTTCAACATCGCGCCGACCGACCTCGACGTGTACGACCCGGCGAAGTTCACCGAGTCCACCCACACCAGCGCGGCGGAGCGCTCCGCGCTGGCCGAGCTCGAGGCCTGGGGGCTCGCCGATGCCTTCCGTCAGCTGCAGCCCGAGGGTGGGCTCTACAGCTGGTGGGACTACCGCGCCGGGGACTTCCACCAGCACCGGGGCATGCGCATCGACCTGGTCCTCGCCACCGAGGCGGTGGCGTCGCGGGCGGCGTTCGCCACCATCGACCGCCAGGCCCGCAAGGGCGAGAAGCCATCCGACCACGCTCCGGTGATCGTGGACCTGGTCGACCACCCCTGATCGGAGCCGCCGTGTCCGACGTCGATCCCCCCGTCGAGTACCTGCCGAAGATGTCGGGCGAGGGCGACCCCGAGCGCCTGCACGTCATCACCAAGCGGCTCCGGGCGGCCGCCCGCCAGGACGACCTCTCGCCCCGGCGCCAGTCGCTGAAGGACCTGGCCGATGCGGCCCGGCTGCTCGTCGACCGGCTGGTGGCCACGGATGCCCCCGACGACGTGATCGCGGAGGCGGCGGCGGACATGCGAGCGGCCGCCGCCCGCTTCGAGGGCTACCACCAGGGGTCGCTCTACGGGTTCAGCGAGCTCGCCAACGCGGGCTCCGGGCGCGAGGACCCGCTCTACGACCACAGCCCGCTGATCGGCATCGCCAACCCGCTCGCGCCGCCGATGACCATCGCCCAGGAGGGCGACGAGATCGTCGCCGAGGTCACCTTCGGCCAGGCCTACGAGGGCCCGCCCGGCTGCGTGCACGGCGGGTACGTCGCCGCCGCGTTCGACGAGGTGCTCGGCGCGACGCAGTCGCTCTCGGGGGCACCCGGCATGACCGGCACCCTGTCGGTCCGCTACGAGTCGCCCACGCCGCTCAAGACCCCCCTGCGCTTCGTGGGTCGCCTCGTGGGCGTGGAGCGCCGGAAGATCTTCACCGAGGGGACCTGCACCGCCGGCGACCGGGTCACCGCCACGGCGACGGGCCTGTTCATCGCCATGCAGCCGGGCCAGTTCCTCGATCTGCTCGCCGAGCGGGAGCGGCGCCAGGAGGACCTGCGCTGACCTGGGAGCTCGCTCAGCTGCCGAGGTAGCGATCGACGGCGGGCGCCTCGGCCTCGAGGTACTCGCCGAGGCCGCTGACGATGGCCTGCTCGACCTTGCCCGCCACCAGCAGGGCGCGCACCTTGAGCTCGCCGCTCACCACGCGGCGCGACCCGCTCCCGTCGGACCGGACGATGGCGCGGCCCGAGGCGGCGAGGCGGTCGGGGTAGTGGTCGGGCAGCAGGCGGAACGTGGTGGTCCCGCTGGCGAGGTCGTGCTCGGTCTCCTGCACCCAGGTGAGCCGGTGGGGGTCGACCACCGCCGTGACGGCAGGGGGGAGGTCGCCGGTGAAGCCGAACCGGATCGACAGGCGCGCCCGCGCGTCGTCGCGCTCGTGGGCCAGGACCTCGATGTCGCCCAGCTTCGGCAGCCCGACCAGGGTGGGGTAGAGCGCGGCATCGGCGTAGGCGGCGTCGACCGCCTCGGGCGGGTGGGCGAAGCGCTGGACGAGCTCGAAGCGCATCAGGTCCCCTCCGATGGGCTCGGTGCGGTGCCGGCGGCCGTCGGGTCGGCCACGAGCGCCAGCAACCTAGCGCCGTGGCGCTCGCGCACGAGCGGGCTCAGGTCGCGCAGCCGACCGAGGTCGTCGACCGTCTGCGGTCGGGCCCGCACCACCGATTCGAGCGCCTTGTCGGAGAGCACCACCGTGGGTCGGGCCCCCGCCTGGCGGGCCAGCTCGGCGCGCCAGCCCTGGAGCGCGGCGCGCACGGCGTGGTCGCCCTCGAGCGCGGCGATGGCCGTCGCCGGCGTGGCGTCGAGGGCGAGCCGGCTCTCGTGCAGGGCAGCTGCTGGATCGGCCGCCCGCTGCTCGACGGCGGCGCGCGACCGCGCCGCCTCGCGGATCCACGCGAGGAAGGGCGAGGGGCGCCGCTCGACGGTCTGGGCGCCGAAGGTGCGCTCGCCGGCCCAGGTGCACCGCAGGACGTCGGCGGCGCGGGTCAGCGCCACGTAGAGCAGCCGCTGCTCCTCGGCGCGGTCCTCGGGGCTGCGGGCGTGCGCGATCGGCACCAGGCCGGCCTCGAGCCCGGCGACGTGGACCACCGGCCACTCGAGGCCCTTGGCGGCGTGGAACGAGACGATCGCCACGGCGTCGCGCCGATCGGCGTCGTCCTCGCGCAAGGTGGTGCGCAGCCAGCCGCCGAAGCCGTCGGCGCGGGCGTGCGGCTCCACCACGAGCAGGTCGCGCCCGAGGCGCAGGACCTGCTCGAGCGCGGCGAGCTCGCGGCCGGCGGTGGTGGCCTCGTCGGCCGGCGCCACCTCGGCATCGTCGGGGATGGCCGCCGCCAGGTCGGCCCGGCGCTCGGCGATGCGGGCATCGAGGTCGGCGAGCGTCGTGACGAGGGGCTCGTCGAGCCGATCGAGGCGACCGATCAGGTCGCGGACCACGGGCGCGTCGAGCAGCGCCGATGCGCCTCGCACCCGGTGGGGGATCGCGGCCCGGCGCAGGGCGGCCTCGATGAGGGCGGTCTGCGCGTTGGTGCGCACCAGGATCGCCTGGGCCGACCACGGCCGGCCGGGCAGGTGGTGGTCGTGCACCGCCCGGGCGATCCCGTTGGCCTCGTCGGCATCGGTGGCGTAGCCGACGACCGAGGGCGCGGGACCGTCGCCGCGGTGGGGCACCAGCGGGGAGGTCGCGCCCGGGTCGCCGGCGAGCACCGAGGCCGCGACGGCGAGGATCTGGGGCGTGGAGCGGTACGAGTGCTCGAGTCGCACCACCTCCGCCCCCGGGTGGTGCTGCGCGAAGTCGCGGAGGAACGACGCGTCGGCGCCGTTCCAGCCGTAGATCGCCTGGTTCGGGTCGCCCACCACCGCCAGGTCGCGCCGGTCGCCCAGCCAGGCGCGCAGCAGCCGCTCCTGGAGGGGGTTGAGGTCCTGGTACTCGTCGACGAACAGGTGGCGGAACCGCCAGCGCTGCGCGGCGGCGAACGACGGGTCGCGGTCGATGGCGTCGGCGGCCAGGGCGAGCAGGTCGTCGAAGTCGACGAGGCCGCGCGAGCGCTTCTGCTCCTCGTAGCGCTGGTACCACCCCGCGATGCGCTCGGGGTCGACCGGCACGCGCCGATCGGCGCGGGCCACCGCGTGCGGGTAGCGCTCCGGCGTGACGAGCCGGGCCTTCGCCCACTCGACCTCGGCGGCCAGGTCGGCGGGCGAGACGCGGGTGGTCCCGCCGAGGACCCGGGCGAGGACCCGGCCCTTGCGGTCGAGGAGGGTGGGGGCCTGGCGGCCCTCCGCGGCCCACCGGGTGCGGAGCTGCGCGTACGCCACGGCGTGGAAGGTGCCGGCCGCAGGGAGGTCGCGCAGGCCGAACGCCCGGAGCCGGCCGTCGAGCTCCTGGGCGGCGCGCCGGGTGAAGGTGATGGCCAGGACGTGGCGGGCATCGGCATCGCCGGTGAGGCAGCGGTGGGCGATGCGCCGGGTGAGGACGCGGGTCTTGCCGCTCCCCGCGCCGGCCAGGATGGCGAGCGGGCGCGCCGTCGAGGTCACCGCCCGGCGCTGCGACGGGTCGAGCCCGTCGAGCAGCCGGTCGGGGTCCATGGGCCGAGCGTACGCGGCGGCGCCGGGGTGGGCTCCGGGTCACCAGCCGACCGGGCGATGCGGTCGTAAGCTCCGCCCGTGGCCTTCCCTCCCTCGCTCCTCAACGACACCGAGGAGGTCGTGCTCGACCTCCGCCCGCACTGGCTGTTCCTGGCCCTGCCGTCGTCGACCCTGCTCGGCGCGCTGATCCTCGGCCTGCTGCTCGGCAAGGCCTGGAACCCCGGCGGGGGCTTCGGCAGCCTCATCGACTACCTGGGCATCGTCGCCTTCGTCGTGGCGCTGGCGTGGGTCGGCATCGCTACGCGCCGCTGGTCCACCACCCACTTCGTCTTGACCACCGACCGGATCATCAGCCGCCACGGCGTCATCCGCAAGAGCGGGGTCGACATCCCCCTCGACCGGGTGAACACGGTGATCTTCCACCAGGGCCTCCTCGAGCGGATGGTGGCGCCGGCGACCTCGTCATCGAGTCGGCGAGCGAGACAGGCGCCAACAACTTCGAGAACGTCCGCCAGCCCAACATCGTGCAGAAGGAGATCCACCTGCAGATGGAGGCGAACGAGAACCGCAAGTTCGATCGCGCGGCCCGGCCCCGGCGGCGCCCGACCCCACCACGGTCGCCGGCGCCTCGATCCCCGACCAGATCGAGCAGCTCGCCCAGCTCCACCAGCGCGGCGTGATCTCCGATTCCGAGTTCGCCCGCAAGAAGGCCGAGCTGCTCGACCGCATGTGAGCGCGGCGCCGACGGGCTCCGCGCCGTCAGCCTCGTCCCCTCGGTCACCGAGTCCTCCTCGCGTGGGGCGTCGTGCCGGTCGCCGTCACCCGCTTCTGCGAGCAGCCCACGCTCCTCGCCGTCGGCGGCACCAAGACGCCCGACCTCGACGCCATCGTCGGCCTCGCACCCGACCTGGTGGTGGTGAACGACGAGGAGAACCGCCGGGAGGATGCCGAGGCGCTCGCCGGGCGCGGGCTGGCGGTCCACGCCTGCTCGCCCCGGTCGGTGGCCGAGGTGGGCTCGGCGATGGCCGCCCTGGCGGTCGCGGTCGGGGCGGACGCCGAGCCGGTGGTGCCCGAGGCGCTCCCACCGCTCGGCCTGCGCGCCTTCGTGCCGATCTGGCGCCGCCCCTGGATGACCCTCGCCGGCGACACCTACGGCTCCTCGCTGCTCTCGGGGCTCGGCGTGGCCAACGTGTTCGCCGATGGTGACGGCCGCTATCCGACGGTGGGCTTGGCCGAGGTCCACGAGCGGGCACCCGACGTGGTGCTCGCCCCGAGCGAGCCCTACGCCTTCAAGCCCCTGCACCTCGACGCGCTCCGCGAGGTCGCACCGGTCGTCGAGGTCGACGGCCAGGACCTCTTCTGGTGGGGCGTCCGCACGCCGGCGGCGCAGCGTCGGCTCCACCAGGCGATCCGCCAGGCGGCGATCAGCCCCCGACGATGACCGACGCGCCGGCGGCGGGGCGGACGAGCCACCCCTCGTCGAGGGCCCCGGGGTGGGCGAGGGCGACCGCGCAGCCGCCGAAGCCCGCGCCGGTCAGCCGGGCGCCGATCACGCCGGGCGTCGAGGCCAGGTGCTCGACCAGCGCATCGAGCACGGGGGTGGACACCTCGAAGTCGTCGCGCAGCGAGGCGTGGCTGGCGGCCATCGCCGCGCCCACCGCGTCGAGGTCGCCGGCGGCGAGGGCCCCCACGACGGTCCGGACCCGTCCGTTCTCCGAGATCACGTGCCGGGCGCGCCGGCGCAGGACCAGATCGTCGAGCTCGTCCACCACCCCGGGATCGTCGTGGTCGCGCAGCGGCCCGAGGCGGGCGGCGGCGGCCTCCACGGCGGCGCGGCGCTCGGCGTACTCGCTGCCGGCCAGCTGGCGCTCCTGGCCGGAGTGGACCACGCGCACCTCGACGTCGTCGGGGAGGACGACCGGGGCCACCTCGAGGGACCGGCAGTCGATCAGCAGCGCGGCGC
>JAWKIT010000017.1:0-71127 GCA_041394165.1 Acidimicrobiales bacterium | reverse complement strand
ACGTCCGGCTTGTCGGGGGTCGCGTGGCTCACGAAGACGCGCAAGCGCGTCCGATACGCCACCGCCCCCTCCACATCGCCCACCGCCTCACGCTAGGCCGGTTTCGAGGCGCCGTCTCGCGGACGGCGCCTCGGGCCGATCCACTCGCCCCCGCCGCCGGCTGGACGAGCCGGCCCGCCGTCCGCTGGCATGGAGCCGTGGGGCTGGAGGGAGCGCCGACATCGGGAGATCGCGAGCAGGCGCGCGTGCGGTGGTTCGCCGACCTCGCCGGCACCTTGCCGCGGCTCGAGGTCTACGGCATGTCGATCGTCGTGTTCGACGTGGCCACCGGCGCGCTCGTCGGCGCGACGAGCGGCGCGCGGGCGCTCGTCGAGAGCGAGCTGCCACGGCACCTGGCCGAGCTCGTGCACGACGGCACCATCGCCCGACCCGACCTGCGCCGGCTCCGCAGCCACCTCGAGACGTGGCACCGCCTCGACGACCTCGAGCGCGAGGGCCACGAGTCGACGCACAGCTGGACCGACCAGCTGCGCATCCACCGACCGGGTGCTGGACCGCTCGACCTCGAGCTCGAGATCGTCGTCCACCGCCGCGCCGACCTGGACGCCGAAGCCGCGGTCGTGACCCTCTGGGCCGGCGACGAGCGGCAGGCCCGGGCGCACGAGAGCACGCGAGACCTCGGCGACCTGTGGGGCCTCTACGACTCGCACTGGCGCATGATCGCCGCCGACCCGTCGTTCGCCGACATCGACATCGACCCGCGATCGCAGCTCGGCGTGATGGCGTGGCTCTACGTGCACCCCGACGACGTGCCCGCCGTGCAACCCCTCGCCGCGGAGGTGATGGCCGGCCGGCTCCGCACGGTGAGCTACTCGGCGCGCCTTCGGGCGAAGGGCGGGCGCTGGCTGCCCACCGAGATCGAGGTGCGCCGCCTCGAGGGCGTGGACGGACCGCTCCTGCTCGTGATCGCCCGCTACGTGAACGTGGCCCGGCGGATGATCCACCCCGGCCAGCTCACGGCGCGGCAGCTGTCGGTGACCGCCGGCCTCTTCGACGGCCTTCGGGTGGCGCAGATCGCCGAGCGCCACGGCGTGGCCGTCAAGACCATCCGCAACCAGCTCGCTGCGATCTACGACAAGCTCGACGTGACGGGCCAGGTCGAGCTGCTCGCCACGTACCACCGACCACCACAGCCGCACCCGCGGGCGGCCGCCGAGCGCGACGGCCCGGCGGCCGACGGCCCCTCGTCGCCCTGACGATCGGTCAGGGGCAGGGCTGGGTGTTGCAGGGGTTGGTCTCCACCAGCGTCGGGCACGGCGTCCCGCCGTAGGCCGGGAACGTGGTGACCGTCCGGGTCCGGCTCTGGGTGCCGCCGCCGCACTCGACCGAGCAGGGCGACCAGGCCGACCAGGCCGAGACCACGCAGTCGACCGGGCACGGCTGGGTGTTGCACGAGTCCGTCTGCGACAGGACGGGGCACGGCGTCCCGCCGTTCGCCGCCGGCGTGATGACCGTGCGGGTGCGGGTGCGGGTCCCCGAACCGCACGGCGTCGAGCACGGCGACCACGCCGACCAGGCCGACACCACGCAGTCCGTGGCGACCGGCTCGGGGTCGGGCGGCGGGGCCGACCCGCCGCTCACCGCCGCTGCGGGGGACGGAGCCACGATGCTCGCCACGATCGGCACGGCCAGCCCGGCGGCGGCCAGGCCCAGCATGGTGCGCCGGCTCATCGGGCCCTCCGCGTCGGCCTCGCCAGCCGGCACCGCCACCTCGCCCTCGAGCAGCTCCTCGGCGACGAGCAGGTCGAGCGCCAGCCACGCCACCTCAGCGCCGTCCTCCACCGCGAGCTCCTGCTCCAGCGCGTCGGTGATCTCGCCCACGCTGGTCGAGCCGTCGCAGCGCTGCCACACGAAGTACGCGGGGCCGTTCAGGCGGACGAACCGGTTCGCGACCGGGTCGTAGAGGACGGTCTCGTCGCCGAGCTCCTCGATGAGGATCCCGACCCGTCGAGCGACGGGTCGCTGCGCCAGCAGTTCCATGTTCCCTCCTCCATCCGGCCGCAGCCGGCTCCCACGGTGCGCACGAGCGCGGAGGAAGCATCCGTGACCAGGCCGGCCGTGGGAATGGGCCACCTTGACCCATTGCCGCCCGGGCCCCAGCCGTGGCCATCATCGGGGGTGACCTGGGGCGACGGCGACGAGGTCGGCCCGATCCGGCGCTGGGCCTTCGAGCTCCACGGCGCCCGCATCGGCGTCGAGGCCGCGAGCCCGGGCGCGTCGAGCGTCGTCGAGGCGGCGTGGCCCCCGGACGCCCGGTCCGTCGACGGCGACGAGGTCGATCAGGTGTGCACCATCGAGGTCGCCGGACGCCGGCCTGGGGATCGGTCGCGGGTCCTCGTGGGCGGGGAGCTCGTCGCCGAGGTGGCCGATCGCGACGCCCTGGTCGACGAGCTCGCCTCGGCCCTCGACTTCGCCGTCGCCGAGCACGCGACCGAGCGGGTCTACCTGCACGCCGGGGTGGTCGCCTGGGGCGACCGGGCGATCGTGATCCCCGGCCGCAGCCTCAGCGGGAAGACCACCCTGGTGGCGGCGCTGGTGCGAGCCGGCGCCACGTTCCTGTCCGACGAGTTCGCCCCGGTCGACCGGGAGGGCCGGGTGTGGCCCCACGCCCGGCCCCTCAGCGTCCGGGCCGAGGGCACCACGGGCCCCGGCTCGCCGACGCCCGTGGTCGCGATCGGCGGGACCGCGGGCACCGAGCCGCTCCCGATCGGGCTCGTGGTCCACACCCGCCACGTGCCCGGCGCCCGGTGGCAGCCCACCGTGCTCGACGACGCCGACGGCCTGCTGCGGTTGCTCGACAACGCCATCGTGGCGAGGACCCAGCCCGAGCGGCCCTGGCCTTCCTGGCCCCGGTCGCCTCGACGGCGCGGGTCCTCGACGGCCCGCGGGCGATGCCGACCTCGCCGCCGCCCAGATCCTGCTGGCGGCCGGCGGCCCTCCCGGAGACGCGGCGCCCTCGCTCGTCGCGTTCACGACGCACCCCGGTCACGGGCCGGGCGCCGCTCGCCACCTCCTGATGCGCATGCTGCTCGCCGCACGCGCCGCCTCCGCGCCCCGGGCGTCGGGGCGGCGTCGTCCGGTCGGGCTCGCGCTGGCCCCGCTCGATGGCATCGCCTGGTCCGAGCGGTACGACCTCACCAGCCTGGAGGCGGAGACGGGCGTGACCGTGCGCGACCTCGCCGACGTGGTCGCCGCCGAGCCCGACGCGGCCTGGGATCGGCTCGACCTCGTGGCGCCGGGGCCAGCACGACCGCCCGGCGGCACCTGGGTGCTCGCGCCCGCGCCGGCACCCCCGCCCGACGAGCCCGCGCTCCGCCGCCTGCGATGGGGCACCGCGGCGACGGTCGAGGCGAACTGCGACCTGGACGCTTCCGGATTGGTGGACGCTCTCGACCCGGACCGACGATCCGGTGCGCCGCGTGGTCGTGACCGGAGCAGAGCGGATCGGGTGGGGCGCGACCTACGACTCCCTCGAGTTCTGGTCGATCGTCCGGGCCCTGCGTCCGGCCGCCGCCATCGCCGCCGAGGCCGAGCGGATCGCGCCGCGGCGCCCGCACCTCGGCGTGCACTGGCGTCGAGGCTCGTTCGCCTGGGCCCACCCCGAGGCGGTGCCCTCCCCGGCGATCGCCGCACGGCAGATCGCCTCGGTCGCGCTCGCCCACGGCCTCACGACCGTCGCGCTCGCCACCGACGCCGCCCCCGACGAGCGAGACGAGCTGCGCCGATCGCTCGATGCCACGGGCATCGAGCTCGAGGTGGTCGACCTGGACGAGCTCGTCGACCCGTCCGTCGCCGACCATCGGCGCCAGCTCGTGGCGCTGACCGTGCTGGAGCGGAGCACCTGGTTCCTCGGCACCCGCGGCTCGAGCGCCACCGCCGCGGTCCGAGAGGCGCGCACGGCGAGCGGCCGGTGGTCGCCGGAGGCCACGTGGAACGTGCTGTGCGGCGACGCCCACCACCCGCCCGATGCCGAGGACGCCGACCACGGGCCCATCTGGACCACCGGGACCGATCGGAGCTGACCCCGAGCGTCAGCCGGTCGCGCTCGTGGCCGCTCGCTCGCCTGCGGCGGTGCGCATGACGAGCATGGCGATCTCGGCCACGCCGTACACGGTCTCGCTCGCGATCGCGCCGTCCCGGCCCACCACCACCCCACCCGGGGTGGCCGCCACCTCGTAGGCGCTGCGGGTCGATCCCGGGTCGAGCAGGACCGGCTCGAACCCGCCGGTGCCCTCGTCGATCCCGGCGTTGGCCTCCCGCGTCCCGGTGGTGACCAGCACGAACGACAGCACGTCGCCGTAGGTCGACGCCCACGTCGCCGGCTTCGGGAGCAGCCCGTGGCAGGTGCCGCAGGTGGGGGCGACGAAGAGCAGCACGACGGGTCGACCGGCGGCGAGGAGGTCGTCCAGCGAGGTGGTGCGGTCGCCGTCGTCGGCGCGCTCGAGGGCGAAGGTGGGCGCGGCGACGCCGACGGGGAGGCCCGGCGCGAACGTCGGCGTGGCCGGCACCGGGGGCGAATCGGACGCCAGCTCCGCGGGAGCGAGGGCGGGTGCCGCGATGGGGGCCACCGGCCCGTCGCCGAGGGCGGCCACCGTGGCGCTCAGCCGCTCGTGGGCGGCGGCGAGCTGCTCGTGGTCGGCGGCCAGGGACCGGACCCTCGCCCGAAGGCCCCCGACGGCGAGCCCGAGGAGCACCACGGCGGCGAGGAGGGCGACCTCCGAGCTCGAGAGGTCCCCGGCGGTGGACCAGAGCGACCCGCCGGCGTCATCGACCCCGCCGACGACCACCACGAGCGCCAGGCCGGCGAGCACGCCGTTGCGAACGAGCAGCGCCGGGCCGATCGGCTCCGAGTGCACCTGCCCGAAGCAGTTGCACGCCGGGGCGCGACCCTGGGCGAGGTTCACGACCGCCGCGAGGCAGAACGCGGCGAGCAGGCCGAGGGCGACGAGGCCGCCGATCCACGCCGTCGGCCCGGTGACCAGCAGCACCGCGGTCGCCAGCTCGGCGACGACGAGCAGCACCGCAGCGACCGGTGAGAGCGCGGCGGGCACCCCGAAGTCGCGCAGCGCGCGCACCGTGGTCGGCCGGTCGAGCGCCTTGGCGATGCCCGCGACGGCGAAGACCACGGCGAGCACCACGCGAGCGACGACGACGGCGGTCACCACGACACCCCGCCTCCCTCCGCTGCCTCGTCGTCGGCCATCGACGCCCTCCCTCCGAGCTCGACGGGAGGAGGGTAGCGCCGCCCCACCCGGTCAGGGCGAGGCCAGCGCCCTCCACGCATCCGGCGCCACCCCATCGGCGCGCCGCCTCTCACCCGACGGGGTAGCGTGCGCTACGTCGGCGAGGCCACCGGCCCGATGCTCCCGAGGGCGCACGACGATCCGAACATCACCCTGGTGGGGCAGGAGGGGCGGAGATGGGCGAGGCCGAACCGGAGGCGAAGGCGGGGCTGCTCGAGCGGATGCTCGGGTTCATCGAGCGGGTGGGCAACAAGGTGCCGCACCCGGCGGTGCTGTTCCTCGGCCTGTGCGTGGGCCTCATCCTCCTGTCGCAGGTCCTCGCCTGGGCGGGATGGAGCGCGACCTACGAGGTGGTGAAGCCGCCCGCCGAGGTCGCCGAGGAGCTCGACATCGGGGGGTCGATGCTGCCGGCCGAGCTGGTGCCCGGCGAGCAGGCCGACGCGGACTCCTACGAGGTCGTCACCGAGACCGCTGAGATCAAGGGGCTGCTGTCCACCGACGGCATCCGCTTCCTGTTCACCTCGTTCGTCCAGAACTTCATGGCGTTCACCGCGATGGGCATCATCCTCATCGTGATGATCGGCGTGGGCGTCTCGGAGGCGTCGGGGCTGATCGCCTCGCTCATCCGCAAGCTCGTCGCCGCCTCGTCGCCGGGCGCCCTGACCTACATCATCGTCGGGCTCGGCGTGGTGTCGAGCATCGCCTCCGACGCCGGCTACCTGGTGCTCATCCCCCTCGGCGCAGCCGCCTTCCTCAGCGTCGGACGACATCCGCTGGCCGGCATGGCGGCCGCCTTCGCCGGCGTCGCCGGCGGCTTCGGCGTCAACCTGCTCATCACCCCCACGGACGCGGTGCTCACCGAGATCACCAACGAGGCCATCGGGCTGGTCGAGTCCGGGCGGACCATCGACATCACCGCGAACCTCTACTTCGGGATCGGCTCGACCATCCTGATCACCGTGCTGCTGGCCATCGTCAGCAAGCGGGTGGTCGAGCCCCGCCTCGGCACCTACGACGCCGCGCTCGCCCCCACCGGCGACGAGCTGCGCGACCAGCCCGACACCTTCGACGGGATCACCCCCGAGCAGGACTCGCGTGGGCTGCGGTGGGCGGGCCTCGCCTTCGCGGCCGCCCTCGGCCTCATCCTGCTGCTCTCGGTCCCCTCGGGCGCGCCGCTGCGCGACCCCGAGACGGGGAGCCTCATCGGCACCTCGCCGTTCATGGACGGGCTCATCCCCATCATCGCCATGCTGTTCCTCGCCGCCGGGCTGGGCTACGGGCGTGGCGCCCGCACCCTGACCACCACGACCGACGCCATCGACGCCGTCACCAAGTCGTGGGCCGGGATGGCAGGCCTGCTCTTCCTCTTCCTGCTGATCGCCCAGTTCATCGCCTACTTCAACTACTCGAACGTCCCCAAGGTGGCGGCGGTGAAGCTGGGCGACCTCATCGAGGACTGGAGCATCGGGACGCTCGGGCTGCTCCTGGTCGCGATCCTCATCACGGTGATCGTCGGGATCATCATGCCGCAGGCCATCGCCAAGTGGGCCTTGCTCGCGCCGATCTTCATCCCGCTGTTCCTGCGGCTGGGCATCGATCCCGAGGTGGTGCTCGCCGCCTACCGGGTGGCCGACTCGCCCATCAACATCGTCACGCCGATCATGGCCTACTTCCCCCTCATCGTCGTGTTCGCGCTGCGCTACGACAAGGGCGCCGGGATCGGCACCGTGATCGCGCTCATGCTGCCGTACTTCGCCGCGCTCACCGTGGTGTGGACGGCCTTCTTCGCCGGCTGGTACCTGCTCGGCATCCCCTGGGGGCCGTGACCGGCGTGGATCCTTCGAGCCACGCGGGGGACGCGTACGTCTCGACCGGCCACCTGCCCGCCGGGGACGACATCCGAGCGCGGCTCGTCGAGGCGCTCCGCCTGGTGCGCGGCCTCCGCGACGGCGAGGTCTCGCAGGTGTACCCGGTGCTCGCGGACGCGTCGCCGGACCACGTGGGGATCGCCGTGGCGGGGGTCGACGGTCGGGTCGTCGAGGTCGGCGACGCCGATGTCGCGTTCCCGATCATGAGCGTCGCCAAGCCGTTCGTGCAGGCCCTCGCCGGCGAGGCCGTCGGCCCCGACGAGGTTCGACGCCTGGTCGGGGCGAACGCCACGGGCCTCCCCTTCAACTCGGTCGAGGCCCTCGATCGCACGCCCGACGCGCGCACGAACCCGATGGTGAACCCGGGCGCGATCGCCACGACGAGCCTCATCCCCGGGGCGGGCCCGGACGATCGGTGGGACGCGATCCTCGACGGGATGTCCCGGTTCGCCGGACGCCCCCTCGAGCTCGACGTCGACACCTACGAGTCGGCTTCGGGGACGAACCATCGCAACCGCGAGCTCACCGCGCTCCTGGCGGCTCGCGATCGCCTGCGGGGCGACCCGGCGGAGGCGCTCGACCTCTACACCCGTCAGAGCTGCGTCGCGGTCTGCGCGCGCGACCTCGCCGTGATGGGCGCGACCTTCGCCGACGGCGGCGTCAACCCCCTGACCCGCGAGCGGGTCGTGAGCCCGGAGGTCTGCCACGCGGTCCTCGCGTCGATGGTCACCGCCGGCCTCTACGAGACCTCGGGCGACTGGCTCCACGACGTCGGCCTCCCCGGCAAGAGCGGGATCGGCGGCGGCATCGTCACCGTGTCGCCCGGCAAGGGCGGCCTCGGCACGTTCTCGCCGCCGCTCGATGCGGCGGGCAACAGCGTACGAGGGCTGGCGGCCGCCAAGCTGCTCTCTCGCCGGCTCGGCCTCGACCTCCTTGCCTCGGTCCCCTTCGAGCCGGGCTCGGGCGAGGACGCCGAGGCGTAGGCCGCCGAGGTCAGCGCCGCGCCGCGGCGGCGTGCAGCACCACGGCGACCGCCGCGGTGACCCGGCGACCGGTGGGGAGGTGGAGGAACTCGTTGGGGCCGTGGGCGTTGCTGTGCGGGCCGAGCACGCCGGTCACGACGAACTGGGTCCCGGGGAAGCGCTCGCCGAGCATCGCCATGAACGGGATCGTGCCGCCCTCGCCGAAGTGCAGGGCCGGGGCCCCGAAGAAGCGGTCCGAGGCCTCCTGGAGCGCGGCCTCGAGCCAGGGGGCGGTGGGTGGGGCCGCCCACCCCCACGCGCCGGCGCCATCGGTGAAGGTCACCTGCGCGCCGTGCGGCGGGTCCTCGGTGAGCGCCGCCTCGAGCTCGGCGAGCACCACCTCGGGGTCCACGTGCGGGGGGATCCGCAGCGACAGCCGCAGCGTGGTCTCGGGCCGCAGCACGTTGCCCGCTCGCGCCGAGGGCGGCAGCCCGTCCTGGCCCACCACGGTCAGCTGCGGCCGCCACGTCGTGGCGAGCATGGCCTCGAGCGGGTCGTCGCCCGTGACCGGGTCGACCCCCGGCGTCAGGGGCGCCTCGGCCACCCGTCCGGCACCGACCCTCGAGGTGGCTCGCTCCAGCGCCGCCTCGGTCTCCGGGGGCACCTCGACCCAGGCGGAGGGCAGGAGCACCCGGCCGTCCTCGCTGTCCTCGATGCGGTCGAGGAGCCGCCGCAGGATGCGGAAGCCGTCGGGCACGAAGCCGCCGTAGCCGCCCGAGTGCAGGCCCTCCTCGACCACGCGCACGGTGAGGTTGCCCGCGGCCATGCCGCGCAGCGAGGTGGTCAGCCACAGGTGCTCGTAGTCGGCGGCGCCCGAGTCGAGGCACACGATGAGCTGGGGCGTGCCGATCACGTCGGCGAGCGCATCGACGTAGGCCGGCAGGTCCGGGCTGCCGGACTCCTCGCTCGCCTCCACGAGCACGACGCAGCGCGGGTGCGCCCCGCCGGCAGCCTGGACCGCCTCGATGGCGCCGAGCGCCGCGAACGGGGCGTACCCGTCGTCGGCCCCGCCGCGGCCGTAGAGCCGATCGCCCTCGAGGACGGGCTTCCACGGTCCGAGGTCGTCGCGCCAGCCCTCCATCTCGGGCTGCTTGTCGAGGTGGCCGTACAGCAGCACCGGCGCGGCGCCCTCGGCGCCCGGGGTGGCGGGGACCTCGCACACGATCACCGGGGTCCGTCCCTCGATCCGGTGGACGGACACGTCCAGGCCGGGGATCGAGCGGTCCTCGCACCAGGCCACGATCAGCTCGACGGCGCGATCGAGGTGGCCGTTCGCCGCCCAGTCCGCGTCGAAGCCGGGCGAGAGGGCCGGGATGGCGATGTAGTCCGAGAGGACCGGCACCAGGCCGGACCACAGCTCCGTCGTCCGGTCGTCGACGATCGAGAGGTCGAGGTCCTCCATCGCCGTCACACCCCGCCGGCCGAGCTGCCCAGCGAGCACGCCCGCCCGACGACCGTCGGCCGCGCCGACCGCTCCTGCCCACCGCACCGGTCGTGCGCCATCTTGCCCTCCGCTCTGCCCAGGGGCGCCCGTGCCCGTTCGCCCCGACCGCGGCGAAGCGTACCCCGTCGGGGCATCGGCGGAGGTGGCGTCGCACCACCTCCGCGGGCGAGGCGCTCACCTCCAGATCTCGGCGTAGGTGATGCCGCGGATCTCCACGGTCGCCACCAGCTCGCGCCCCTTCACCTGGGCTCGGGCGCGAGGGCTGCGCTGGAGCGACGACACGTAGACCACCACGTAGTCGGCGGTCGTCGCGGGGGCGAACGTGGCGCACGGGAAGCCCAGCAGGAACTCCTGCTGGACGCCGGCGATCGTGACGCCCGAGCAGTCGCCGCCCTCGAGCCGACGGATCTCCTCGATCGTCTCGGTCTTGCCCTCGCCCCAGCCGACCAGCAGCTGCTCCTCGCCCGTCGAGCTGCCGCCGAGGAGCGGGTTGAAGTACGCCAGCCCCCACGGAGCCACCCACAGGCTGACGGCGAAGGCGACGAGCGCGACGCCGCCGACCACCCGGGTGGCGGTGCGGGGCGCCACGGCGTCGCGCAGCGCCCGCTGGACGGCGAGCCCGGCGATCACGGCCATCGGCGCGAGCAGCACGAGGCCGTAGCGGTCGAACTTCTTCGGCGACGCGCTGAGCACGAGGAAGAGGGCCACGATCGCGGGGAGCAGCGCCAGGGCGAAGCGCCGCGTCGAGCGCCAGGCGAAGCCCGCCGGCACGCCGACGAGCAGGGCGAGGAAGGTCCACGGCGCCACCCGGAGGGCGAGCGCCACCGGGTAGTACGCCCAGCCCGGCGAGTCGACCGGCTCCCCGCGGAAGAACTGACGGGTGCCCCGACGAGCGGTGCCGCCCGGGTCCTGGGTGCTGAGCCCGATCGACGCACCGAGGCGCCGGACCTGGAAGGCCGGGTCGGCCACGAGCGCCGGCCACAGCACCGGCACGACCGCCAGCCCGCAGGCGGCCGCGATGGCCACGAGGCGCAGCGGCGAGCCGGGCGCGGCGAGCGGGCGCCCCGCCCGCCGGTCGCGCCAGATCGCCCAGCCGGCGATGGCGGCGGCACCGAGCCAGAAGCCCGCCCCCGTCACCTTGGTCATCGCCGAGCCCATCAGCGCCAGCCCGGCGCCGGCCGCCACGAGCCCCGGTCGCGCGGGCCGGCCGGCGCGACCGGGCACGCCGAGGGCGTGGGCCAGCGCCACCAGCCCGATGGTGCCGAGCAGGGCGGTCAGCTCGTCGGTGTGGAGCACGGCCCCGAGGGCCACCCACCACGGGCCCAGGCCGACCAGCACGGCGCTGACCAGGCCGGCCACCAGGCCCGCCCACCGGGCGACGGCCACGAGCAGCACGACGATGAGCACCGAGGTGGCGATCGAGTGCACGACCTGGGCCGTGGCGAGCCCGTCGGGGCTGAGGAAGCTCGACCCGTGCAGCCACCCGACGCCGACCCCCGCGCGCCAGAGCCCCCGGGCGATCGTGCCGAGCCACATCGTCGTGCCGCCGGGCATGGTGGCCGGCTCGCCGAGGCTCGCCGTCGCCTCGCCGAGCCGGAGGTGGGCCAACGCGTCGGAGAACCGCACGCTGCGCTGCATCCAGGTGGGCTCGTCGGTGGTCACGTAGCGCCCGGCGGTGGCGAGGCGGGGCACCAGGACGAGCACGAACGTCGCGACCGCCCACCACCGCAGCCGCTCCCCCGCCCGGGTGGGGGCAGCGGCCCCGTCAGCCGCCACGGCCCCCACCGGCTCGGCGGGATCGGAGGGCTGGGCGGCGGCTCGCCTCACGCCAGGGCCACCTCGCACTCGAGCGGGGCGGGCGGGTCGCCCACCTCGAGCGGCTCGTCGGTCCCCTTCGGGCTGGCCGCCAGGAGCCTGGCCCAGTAGGGCGTGGCGTGGGCGATCCAGAGGTGGCCCACGTCCTCGTGGCACGCGAGGGTGCGAACCGCCTCCTCGCCGCCGTAGAGCTCGACCGCCGCCGCGGCATCGGCCACGAAGTCGGCGCTCACGCACCCCGGCTCGCCGGCGTACTGCTCGCCCATGCGCCCGTCCGGGCAGCCCGTCCACTGGTCGCCGTCGCCGCCCCACGCCACCACCACCGTCATGGCATCGAGCGGCTGGGGATCGGCCGGCTCGGTCAGGATCAGGTTGCCCGACCCGACGATCCCGCCGGCGAAGAGGTCGCTGTGGCGCCGCAGGAGGTAGTTGGCGAAAGTGCCGCCGATCGAGATGCCGCCCACGAAGATCCGGTCGGGGTCGATGGGCAGGTGGGCCGCCGTGCACGCCACCAGGTCGACGACGAGCTGCTCGTCGGGGTTCGGACCGGTCATGGCGGGCGTGCGCATCGCGTCCCACGGCCCCCACACCAGGCCGTTGTCCTCGCGCACCGGGGCGACGACCGTCCACCCGGTGGCCGGGAGCTGGTCCAGCCCCGACTGCTCGAGGAAGGCCACCTCCTCCTGCACGGTGCCGGTGAGCGACACGAAGAGCGGGCCCGGCTCGGTGGGGGCGTCGTCGGGGACGAGCAGGTGGAAGGACCGCTCCTGGCCGCCGGAGGCGAAGCCATCGTGGCGACCCGCCTCGAGCGGACCGTCACCGAAGCCCTCGGGGCAGTCGCCCAGATCGCCGGAGGGCTCGACCACGGCCGGCACCCGCGAGGTCGTCGAGCGCACGGGCCCGTCGGCCGAGGGGCCGTCGTCCGATGAGGCGCTGCACCCGGCGGCGAGCACCGCGACCGCCATCGCGATCCCCACCGCCCGCCCCGCAACCATGGCCGCTCCCCTCGTCGAGTCGCCCCATCTTGCCCCGACGCGACCGCACCCGGGGCGGCTGCCCCGGGTGCGGTCGTGGTCCGAGCAGGGGCAGGACGCCCGATCAGGCGGCGTAGGTCACCGTCCAGGTGCCCGACACCGTGAACTTCAGGGCGTAGGCGGAGGTGGTGGCTGACCAGGTGCCCGACCCGTTGGTGCCGGGCAGCCCGCTCACCGCCTTGCTCGCGGTGGCCCAGTCCCAGTCGCTGTTGCTGCCGCCGGCGCTGTAGCTGTACGAGAGGCCACCGGTGCAGAGCGAGCCGATGCCCTCGCAGTCGTCCTCCAGGCCCTCGACGAAGACCGTGAAGAAGTTCGGGGCGTTGTCGGGGATCGAGCGGGAGATCGACACGTCCTTGCTCGTGCCCGACCCGAAGTCGTGGTTGGTGTACACCGTGCCGAAGTCCTTCGCGCCGTAGCCCGCCATGTCGACCTTCATGCCGAAGTCGAGCTCGCCGGTGCCCACCGAGTCGGAGTCGTCGGTGAGGACGATCTTGGTGATCTTCACGGTGAGCGTGCGCTTCTGGGCCTTGAACGAGCCCTTCTCCTCGTAGACCGCGCCGGCGGCATCGGTGGCGGTGACCGTGTACCAGTAGGTCCGGTTCGGCGCGACCGCCCCGTTGGTGAGGACGTGGGTCTTCTGGAGCACGTTCGACGACTTCGACGCCACCGCGTTGGTGCGGGTCGACTCGTTGTAGAGGGTGACCCGGACCTTGGCGTCATCGGTCAGCACGACCGTGTACCTGTCGGTGCCGGGGCTGAACGCCACGCTCGTGACGCAGTCCTTGGCGCAGCCGGGCGGCTCGCAGGCGGTGGCGAAGCCGACCAGCACGCCCGCCAGCAGCAGGGCGGCGGCCAGGCGGCGGATCGGCCGGAGGGAGGGGGCGGAGGTCGTGGTGCGCTTCATGGCCCCATCGTGGGGATCCGAGCGGGCGCGGGCCTGAGCAACGATTGCTCAACTTCGCGCCCCGCGATGCTCAGGTGGCCGGTCCGGGTACCAGGCCCCGTGGAGGATCGGCCGCGCCACCTGGTGCTCGTGGGCCCGATGGGGTCGGGGAAGTCGACCATCGGCGCCGCCCTCGCCCACCGGCTCGGGCTGCCGTTCCGGGACAACGATGCGGCGCTCGAGGCCCGATCGGGGCTGGATGCCGCCCACCTGCAGGACCGGGACGGACGAGCCGCGCTCCACGCGGCCGAGGCCGAGGTGCTCCTCGACCAGCTCCGCAGACCGGAGCGATCGGTGATCGCCGCGGCCGCCTCCACGGTGGAGTCTCCCGCCTGCCGTCGCGAGCTGGCGGTGCGCGCCACCGTCGTGTGGCTCGACGGGGACCTCCGCGTGCTGGCGGCCCGCGCGTCGTCCGGCCGCCACCGCCCGCTGGTGCGCGGCGCCGTGCGCCAGGAGCTGGCGGCGTCGCGCGCCCGCCGGGCCCGCTGGTACCGGTCCCTCGCCCAGGTGGCGGTGGACGTCACCCGCGCCGAGCCCGACCAGATCGTCAGCGCGATCCACCGGGATCTTGCCGCCGACGCCACCCCCGCGACCCCGCCGACCCCCGGGTGAGATCACCTCCTCCGAAGGCGTTGCCCTCGCCCCACCCCCGTCCTACGCTCGGGCCCGACGCCTCGGCCCACGTCGGGGCGACCGGACACGGTGAGGGCGAGGGTGGGCGTGGGAGCGATGCTGCTGGCATGGGTCGTCCAGGCCGAGGGCGACGATCCGTCGCAGGTCGACCTCGGCGCGTGGATCGGCGACCACCCGCTCTGGGCCGCCGCGGCGGCCGTCGGGCTCCTCCTCGTCCTGTACCGCAGCGGGCGCTGGCTGCTGGAGCGACCGTGGCGGGCGGTCGTCCTCGTGGTCGCGGTGGGGGCGACGATCGCCCTGGGCGGCGGGGCCCTGATCCCGTTCGCCGCGATCACCTTCCTCGTGATCGGCGTGGTCTCCGCCCCGTACCGGTGGTGGGCTCGGCGGCGGGGCCCGGTGGCCGCGCGGCCGATCCCCGACCTGCCGCCCCCTCCCCCGATGCGCTGCACCGCACCGACCATCGGTCCCTGCCCCATCCACGGTTCGCACTGACGCACCCGGCGCGCCGGCGCCGACCGTGCCAGGATCCGCCGAGGACGGAGGGGGCCGACGATGGAGCCGAGCGCACGGCGGTACCTGGTCCTGGCGCCCATGCCGATCGAGCTGCGGCCCGTGGCTCGGGCGATGGGGCTGCACCGCGCCGACGACGGCGCCCACCGGGGACGCGTCGCCGGCGCCGAGGTCGTGGCCGTGCTGGCCGGCGTCGGGCCCGACGCCGCCCGAGCCGCCGCCCGCCGGTGGATCGGCGCGGCGCAGCCCGCGCACGTCCTCGTGGTCGGCGTGGCGGGTGGCGTGCGCCCCGACCTCGAGGTGGGCAGCCTGGTCGTCCCCGCCGAGGTCCGCGCCACCGACGACCGCATCCCGACCGATCTCGGCCATCCGCTGGCCGCCCACCCCCTCGGCGCCACGCCGCTCGCCGGCACGCTGATCACGACGCGCGACCTGATCACCGAGCGGGCGGTGCACGACGCCCACCAGGCGGCGGGCGTCGACGCGGTCGACATGGAGACGGTGGCCGTCGCCGAGGTGTGCGAGGAGCTCGGGCTCCCGTGGACGGCCTTCCGGGGCATCAGCGACCACGTCGACGAGGGGCTGCTGGCCGATCCGGCCATCCTCGGCATCCTCGGCCCCGACGGCGCGCCCCGCCCGACCGCGGCGCTGCGCGCCCTGGTGCGGCGGCCGACGCTGGTGCGGAGCTTCGTGCGCCTCGGCCTCGGCGGCGCCCGGGCCACCAAGGCCGCCGCGGGAGCGGCGGCGCGCGCGATCGAGGCCGACGCCGGGCGCGCCGGCTAGCCGGGCGGGCGGTCGGAGGAGCGAGGCGGCGCCGACCCCGGCGCCCAGGCCAGCACCCGCTGGGGGAACGGGATCTCGATGCCGGCGCCGTCGAGCGCCGCCTTGATCGCCCGGGCCGCGACGTCCCTGGTCGCCCACATGTCGCCGATGGTCGAGCGGTGCCAGTACCGCACGGCGAGGTCGATCGACGACTCGCCGAACTGCTCGACCAGGGCCTGCGGGGCGGGATCGTCGACCACGTCGTCGAGCCCGGCGAGCGCCCCCAGGATCACGGACCGGGCCTCGTCGAGGTCCGTGTCGTAGCCGACGCCGACGGCCAGGGTCGTGCGCCGGACGGGATGGGCGGTGAGGTTCACGATGGGGTCGTGGATCAGCGCCGCCGAGGGCACCACCACCCGCTCCCCCGATGGCTGCTCGATCACGACCGAGCGCGCGTTGACCTCGCGCACGGTGCCCTCGTGATCGCCGGTGGCGATCTGGTCGCCCTTGTCGAACGGCCGCCGCACCTGGAGCAGCACCCCGGCCAGGAAGTTCTCGAGGATGTCCTTGAGGGCGAAGGCGAGCGCCACGCCCGCGATGCCGAGCGCACCGAGCAGCGGGCCCACCCGCACCCCCAGCACCGAGAGCGAGTAGAAGAGCCCGATCGCGAACACGAGGTAGCCGAGGAGTCGGCCCACCAGGTCGCCGGCGAAGCCCTCGATCCCCCGGCGGCGCAGCAGCCCGGCGACGGCCCGGGCCGCCACGGCGGACCCGACGACGGCGACGCCGAGCACGACGCCCGCGGTGATCCAGTCCGACGCGTCGAGGCCGCCGGCGTCCACCGCATCGCGCAGGCTGTCGACGTCGACCTCCTGGCCGAGGACGG
The DNA here is from genome assembly GCA_041394165.1 of Acidimicrobiales bacterium. Lineage (GTDB taxonomy): Bacteria > Actinomycetota > Acidimicrobiia > Acidimicrobiales > Iamiaceae > Aquihabitans. The sequence continues at coordinate 54,907 of JAWKIT010000017.1, read as the reverse complement.
CGAGGAGCGGGATCGGGGCGAGCGGGGCCATGGTCGACGAGGAGGTACCCGTTCCGGGCGTCGCCGACCCGCACGGGGTGGAACGCCCCACCCCTCGGGCCAAGATGGCGCGGTGCCGGACCACGACCACGACGCCGAGGGTGGCTCGATCGGACTGCTCGAGGCGCTGTCGATCGGCATCGGCGGGATGATCGGCGGCGGCATCTTCGCCGTGCTCGGCCTGGCCGTCGAGGTGGGCGACGGCGGCACCTGGGTCGCCTTCCTGATCGCCGGCGCGGTGGCGATGCTCACCGCGTCGAGCTACGTGAAGCTGTCGGTGGCCCTCCCGTCGCAGGGCGGCACGGTCGACTTCCTCGCCCGCGCGTTCGGGCGCGGCACCCTGAGCGGCGGGCTGTCCACCCTGCTGTGGCTGGCCTACATCGTCACCGTCGCCCTCTACGCCTACGCGTTCGGGTCCTACGGCGGGGCGCTGGTGGGCGACGACCCGGTGGTGGTGCACGCCCTGATCACCGGCTCGATCGTGCTCATGACCGCCCTCAACCTGCTGGCCGCCAAGCTCGTCGGCGAGGCCGAGGACGTCATCGTGGCCGGGAAGCTCGCCATCCTCGTCGGGTTCGTGGCCTACGCGCTGCTGGTGCACCACGGCACCGACCTCGGCGCCAGCGCCCCGTCCCAGTGGGCGTCGCCGGGCTCGCTGCTCGCCGGCGGGATGCTGATCTTCGTCGCCTACGAGGGCTTCGAGCTGATCGCCAACTCGGCCGACGACGTGCGCCGCCCCGAGCGGACCCTGCCGCGCGCCTACTACCTGTCGGTCGCGCTGACGATCGTCCTCTACGTGCTGGTCGCGATCGTCGTCGTCGGCCTCCTCCCCCTCGACCGGATCGTCGCCGCGCAGGACTTCGCCCTCGCCGAGGCGGCCCGGGAGGTGTGGAGCGACGTCGGCTTCGACCTGATCGTGCTGGCCGCCCTGCTGTCCACGGCCTCGGCCATCAACGCCACCCTCTACGGCACGGCCCGGCTCACCGCCGAGCTCGCCATCGACGGCGAGCTGCCCGAGGGGTTCGAGGAGCGGGTCGCCGGACGGCCCCTGATCGGCCTGTTCGCCACCTCGGGGGCCGCCATCCTGCTCGCCAACCTCGTGCCGCTCGACGCCATCTCCGCCACCGCGAGCGCCGCCTTCCTCCTGGTCTTCGCCGCCACCAACCTGGCCGCCCACCGGCTCGCCGACGAGATCGGCGCCAACCGGATCGTGGCCGCGACGGCCGCCGTGGCGTGCGTCGCGGCCCTCGGCGCGCTGCTGGTGCACACCGCCCGGAGCTCGGCGATCAGCGTCGCCCTCTTCGTCGGGCTGCTGGTCGTGAGCGGCCTCGGCGAAGCCACCTACCAGTGGCGCCGCCGGGCGCACGGCCTCGACGACCCGAGGGCCGGCGACGGAGGCGGCGCGAGCGACGGCGCCCGGCCGTAGGGTCGGGCGATGGCCTTCGAGACGGTCCTCGGCTACTGCTGGCCCCAGTCCGCGGCGGCGGGCGAGGCGGTGGGGCTCCACCTGTCCTCACCGGGCGGTCGACCCGTCCGCGTGGAGGTCGCCCGCATCGGCGCCACGCGCGAGGTGGTGTGGGTCGACGAGGTCCCCGCCGACCACCATCCGCTCCCCGACGACGCGTCCACGCACGGCTGCCGCTGGCCCGCGGCCCACGTGCTCACGGTCGACCCGGCGTGGCGCACCGGCTACCACGAGGTCCTCCTCACGATCGAGGTCGACGGCAGGGCGCGCGAGAGCCGCGCCTTCTTCGTGGTCCGCCCCGATCCGGCGCGGCCCACCGGGGCGCGCGCCCTGCTCGCCCTCGCCACCGACACCTGGCACGCCTACAACGACACCGGCGGGCGCAACCTCTACACCGGCGCCACCCAGGTGTCGCTGCAGCGGCCGATGGCGCCCGGCTACCTGCACAAGCCCCCGGGCGTCGGCCGACGGGTCACGGTGATCGGCCCGCCCGACCGCCAGATGGCCGCCCACGTGGGCTACGTGGGCCTCAACCGGCTCTCGTCGTGGGCCGGCTCGGCGGGCTGGCCCGACTGGGAGCAGCCGTTCCTGGCGTGGTGCGAGCGCGAGGGCGTCGCCGTCGACGTGTGCACCAACGCCGACCTCGAGGACCACCCCGAGCTGCTCGCCGAGCGCCCCGACGGGTACCGCCTCTACCTCTCGGTGGGCCACGACGAGTACTGGTCCGGCCCGATGCGCGACACCGTGGAGGGCTTCATCGCCCGAGGGGGCAACGCCGCGTTCCTCTCCGGCAACACCGCCTTCTGGCAGGTGCGCTTCGAGGACCGCACGCCGGAGGGCCCGGCGGCGACGATGGTCGGCTACAAGGCCCAGTTCAAGCAGGACCCGGTCTACGGCACCGACCGCCAAGCCGAGCTCACCTCGATCTGGTCCGACGTGCTCGTCGAGCGCCCCGAGAACCTCATGACGGGGGTCTCGTTCAGCCGAGGCGGCTACCACCGCATCGGCAAGGTGGTGGCCAACGGCGCCGGCGGCTACACCGTCCACCGACCCGACCACTGGCTCTTCGAGGGCACCGAGCTCACCTACGGCGACGTGCTCGGCGCCGAGGCCACGGTCGTCGGCTACGAGTGCGACGGGTGCGAGCTGGCCCTCCGCGACGGCCTGCCGGTGGCCACCGGCGCCGATGGCACCCCGGCGAGCTTCGAGGTCCTGGCCACCGCGCCCGCCGCCCACTTCCAGCGCCACACCGCACCGCGCCCGCCGGCCGACCACGAGCCGTCCGAGCTCGAGTTCATCGCCTCGCGGGTGTTCGGCACCCGCGACGCGCCCGAGCGCCTGGCCCACGGCCACGCCGTGCTCGGCAGCTACACCTCGCCGGGCGGCGGCACGGTGGTCACCACCGGCTCCACCGAGTGGGCCCACGGCCTCGCCGAGCGCGACCCCCAGGTGGAGCAGATCACCCGCAACCTCCTGGCCCGCCTCGCTCAGTAGCGCAGGTCGGGGGCCTCGGCGGCGAACCACCGCCACACCTCGAGCGCGGCCTCGCGGTCGAGCTGGGCGTGGCGGAGGTGGCGCTCGGGCACCGGTCGCACCAGGTCGTCCCAGAAGGCGTCGTCGTCGTAGCGACCCCACCGCCGGGCGTCCTCGCGAGACGAGGCGTAGACCACGCGGTCGACGCGGGCCCACATGGCCGCGCCGGCGCACATCGGGCACGGCTCGCAGCTCGAGTACAGGACGGCGCCCGACAGGTGCGGCCGCCCCAGGGCCGCCGCGGCCAGCCGGATGGCGCCCACCTCGGCGTGGGCCGTGGGGTCGTTGGTCGCCAGCACGGCGTTGTGCGCCTCGCCCACCACCTCCCCGTCGACGGCGACGACGGCGCCGAACGGACCGCCGGCGCCGGCCGACGCCCCCTGGCGGCCGAGGTCGATGGCCCGCAGGATGAGCTGGTGGTCGAGGTCGTCCATCGGCCTCGAACCCTACGGGGGGCGGGCGCCGTCGGCGGGGCTCGGCGACGAACGCCCGGCGTCGAGCGGCTGTCGCCCGCCTGACGCCCCGCGCCGGACGGTACGGTGCGACGTCGGACAAGTGGCACACGAAGGGGCACAACGTGGCAGGACGGGCGATCGTGACCGGGGCCAACTCGGGGATCGGGCTGGCGACGGCGCTGCGCCTGGCCCGCGACGGCTACGAGGTGTTCGCCGGGGCCCGCCGGCCCGAGGCGCTCGACGACGTCGCGGCGGCGGCCGCGGCCGCCGGGGTCGAGGGCGTGCACCCCACCCTGATCGACGTCGTCGACGACGCGTCGGTGGCCGATGCCATCGGGGCGATCGCCGCCGACGGCCCGATCGGCGTGCTCGTCAACAACGCCGGCATCACCGGCGCCGGGAGCGTCGAGGAGACCCCCCTCGAGCAGTGGCGGGCCATGTGGGAGACGAACGTCGCCGGCGTCGTGCGCTGCACCCAGGCGGTCCTGCCGTCGATGCGCGAGGCGCGCGCCGGGCGGATCGTCAACATCTCGTCGTCGTCCGCCATCGCCTCCCCGCCGCTGATGGCCCCGTACGCATCCACCAAGTCGGCCGTCGAGGCGATCAGCGAGTCGCTGCAGGCCGAGGTCGCGCCGTTCGGTATCCGGGTCATCGCCGTGCGGGCCGGGACCATCCTCACGCCGATCTGGGGGAAGTCCGAGGCACCGCCCGACGACACCGCCTACCCGGTGGCCCGCGAGTTCCTCCTCAAGGTCCTCTCCCACCAGCTCACGACCAGCGGCGTGGCGCCCGAGGCGGTGGCCGACGCCATCGCGACCGCGGTCGAGGCCGACGCCCCGCCGATCCGCACGATGGTGGGCGACGCCCAGGTCCTCCACGACCTCAAGGAGAACCACGGCGACGAGCTCTTCGAGGTGTACTTCCTCGACGACGAGGCGTTCCGGGTCCGCTACGCCGAGATGAGCGGCATCGCCTACTGGGGCTGACCTCGGCGATCCGAGCACGCCCTCGGATTCCACGCGAGGCTGGGGGGATGGTCACCAGGTCCCGCGCCGTCCGCCTCGTCCTCGCCACCCTGCTCGTCGCCGTCCTCGCCGGGTGCGAGTACAAGACGAACGTGCCCGTGGGCGACGGGCCGCTGCGCTACCGCGACGAGGTGTTCGGCACCGTCACCACCACGTCGAACCTCGTCTACGGGAGCGCGGTGGGCGCCAGCGGGTCGGCCCAGGACCTCAAGCTCGACCTCTACCAGCCGAGCGGCGACACCAACGCCAAGCGCCCCGCCATCGTCTGGGTGCACGGCGGCAGCTTCCGCACCGGCTCGAAGACGTCGGCCGAGATCGTCGACGAGGCCAAGACGTTCGCCAAGAAGGGCTTCGTCACCATCTCCATCGACTACCGCCTCGACCCGCAGGGCTGCTCGGCGGGCGCCCCCACCGCGCAGTGCGTCACCGCGATCGCCTGGGCCAAGGAGGACGCCCAGGCCGCGGTCCGCTGGCTGCGCCGCTACGCATCCACCTACAAGATCGACAGCACGCGCATCGCCATCGGGGGCTCGTCGGCCGGCGCCATCACCGCGCTCAACGTGGGCTACGACGAGGACAACCCGGGCTCGAGCGGCAACCCCGGCTACCCCTCGAACGTCCGGGCGGCCATCTCGCTCTCGGGCGCCCGGATCTTCGGCACCCTCGAGAAGGACGACGCCTGGGCCCTCCTCTTCCACGGCACGAGCGACGTCGTGGTCCCCTACGCCTGGGCCCAGTCGACGATGAGCGGGCTGAAGGACGCCGGCATCACCGCCGAGGCCACCTACTGGGAGGGCGCCGGCCACGTGCCCTACGCCGCCCACCGCACCGAGATCATCGACCAGACCACGAACTTCCTGTGGTGGTCGATGGGCCTCGGCACCGCCAGCACCTGACCACGGCCGGCCCACCGTGACCGATCGCCAGCGCACCTCGCTCGTCACCGGCGCCAACACCGGCATCGGCCTGGTGACGGCTCGCGAGCTGGCCCGCCGCGGCGACCGGGTCGTCGTCGCCTGCCGCTCGGCCGCCAAGGCCGCCGACGCCGTCGCCACGATCGTCGCGGCCACCGGCAACCCCGACGTCGAGCACCTCCCCCTCGACCTCGCCGACCTGGGCTCGGTGCGCGCCGCGGCGACCGACCTGCTCGAGCGCAGCGAGCCGATCGACGTGCTGATCGCCAACGCCGGCCTCGCCGGCCAGCGCGGGCAGACGGCCCAGGGCTTCGAGCTGGCGTTCGGCACCAACCACCTCGGCCACTTCCTGTTCGTCACGATGCTCCTGCCGCTGGTGCAGGCGGCACCCGCCCCGAGCCGGATCGTGGTGGTGGCCAGCGACAGCCACGAGCAGGCCGACGGGATCCCGTGGGACGACCTCCAGCGGCCCACGCGCAGCGTCACCGGGCTCCCCGAGTACGCCGTGTCCAAGCTCGCCAACGTCCTCTTCGCCCAGGAGCTGGCCCGGCGCCTCCCCGACGAGGTCTTCGTCGGCTCGCTGCACCCCGGGGTGATCGCGTCCGACGTGTGGCGCCGGGTGCCGTGGCCGATCCGCCCGATCATGACCCGCTTCATGCGCAGCACCGACGAGGGCGCGCAGACCACGCTGCTGCTGGCCACCTCCGACGACGTGCTCGCCGACCGCGGCGGCTACTGGGCGGTCCGCCGCCCGAAGGCCCCGAACCCGGTGGCGACGCCCGAGCTGGGCGCCGAGCTGTGGGCGCGGTCCGAGGCGTGGACCGCCGGCTGACGCGCCGGCGGCCCCGCCCCACCCGCCCCGCGGCCTACCGCAGGCGCACCGGCGCCTTCACGGCGACGCCGTCGGACCACCGGCCCAGGTCGAAGGCGGGCACCGTGGTGCCGGCGAGCATCTGGTCGAGCGCCGACTCGTAGAACCGCCAGTCCATGGCGTCGTCCTCGGCGTCGCCGCCGAAGGTGCCCATCAGCCAGCTCGGGATGATCCCGGAGTCCTGGATCGGCGACATGTGGTCGGCGGTCAGCGCCGGCTTGCCGTGGTCGTCGCTGCGGGCCTGGAACACCGAGCGCGCCGCGGCCGACGGGATCCGGTTCCACAGGTCGATCGACTGCGACGAGGGGGCGATCGTGTCGGCATCGCCGGTGAGCACCACGGTCGGGGCCGTGGTGGCCCCCACCAGGCTGGTGTAGGGGATCGGCGTGATGTTCACGAGGCCCTTCACGAAGTCGGGCATCCCCACGCTGGCGTCGGTGCTCGGGTTGGCCAGCACGATGCCCTTCGGGGTGGGCCCGCCCGCACCCTGCCACACCGAGGCGAGCAGGCCGCCCAGCGAGTGGCCGAAGAGGTAGAGCTTCGAGGTGTCGGCCTTGGCGCCCAGGCGCGACAGCGCCAGGTTCGTGCCGGCGATGGCCTTGGTGAGCATGGCGTTCTGGTCGGTGTCGCTCAGCACGTCGAACCCGCCCTTGTTGAACTGCGGGTAGATGACGATGATCCCCTGGCGGGTGTAGTGGTCGATCATCGGCCGGTAGATGTCGGGCGCGAGCAGCATGAAGCCGTGGAGCAGCACGACCACCGGGGCGCTCGATCCGCCCTTCAGCGTCTTGGGCACGTACCACCACACCCGCGTGCCGCTCGTGCCCGAGCCCTCGCTGAGCTCGGTGGCACCCGACGAGATGTACGACGCCGTGGAGCCGGGCCCCGAGGTCGGGCGCTTCGGCGGCGTGACCGGCGTGCAGGCCGCGAGCAGGATCGCCCCGGCCACGGCGAGGCCGAGGGCGAGGCGGCCCACGGGCCGACGAGTGGTGGTGGTGTGCAACGGTCCCCCCTGGTGGTCGTCGCCCGGCGGCCCGGGCCCGCCCACCATAGTGAACAGTGTTCACCGCGCGTCGACCCGGGCGTCACCGACGGCCCGGTAGCGTCGCCGGCGACCCGCACGCGATCCGACGAGGACCCATGAACGGCGCACGACGCGGCCCCGGGCCGGTGGCCCCCGAGGCGGTGCTCGACCACCTCCAGCCCGGCACCAACGTGGTGGTCCCGCTGGCCAACGGCGAACCGGTCACCGTCCTCGACGCCATGGATGCCCACGCGGATCGGCTCCAGGGCGTCCGCGTGCACCAGATGCACGCCCTCCACGACCGCCCGCACCTGCACGGCAGCGCCCACGGTCGCCTCGACCACGTCTCGTACTTCCTCTCAGCGGTCACCCGCCCCGCCTTCCACCAGCGCACCATCGACCTCGTCCCCTGCCACTTCAGCGAGGTGCCGCTGCTGCTGCGCGGCCTCGCCGGGCCGATGCTCGTGGCCGCGAGCGTGTCGCCGCCCGACGCCCACGGCTACTTCACCCTCGGCACCAACGCGGACTACACGGCGGCGTTCATCGGGCGGGTGCCGTTCTTCGTCGAGGTCAACGCCCAGATGCCGCGCACCTTCGGGCGCAACCAGATCCACGTCAGCCAGGTGGTCGGCTGGTGCGAGGCCGACTACCCGCTCGTCGAGTCGCCGCCGCCCGAGCCCAACGCCGTCGACGACCGCATCGGCGAGCTGGTGGTCGAGCGCATCCCCCACGGAGCGACGCTCCAGGTCGGCATCGGCGCCACCCCGACCTCGATCCTCCGCCAGCTCCACGGCCACCGCGACCTCGGCATCCACACCGAGGTGCTCTCCGATCCCGTCATCGACCTCGTCGAGTCCGGCGTGGTCACCGGCATCCACAAGGTGCGCCGGCCCTCCAAGGTGGTCACGACGTTCGCGCTGGGCACCAAGCGCCTCTACGACTTCCTCGACGAGCACCTCGCCGTCGAGCTCCTGCCCGTCGACTGGGTGAACGACCCGCGCGTGATCGCGCAGCAGACCCAGATGGTGTCGATCAACGCCACCACCGAGGTCGACTTCCTCGGCCAGTGCGCCAGCGAGACCATCGGCGGGCGGTACTGGTCGGGCTCGGGGGGCCAGGCCGACTTCGCCCGCGGCGCCATGTACTCCCGGGGCGGGCAGGGCTTCGTCGTGCTGCCGTCCACGGCGCGGGGCGGGACGATCTCGCGCATCGTGCCCCGCCTGTCGCCGGGCTCGGCGGTGACGACGATGAAGAACACCGTCGACAAGGTGGTCACCGAGCACGGCGTGGCCGAGCTGCGCGGCCGGGGCATCCGCGAGCGCACCCGCGCGCTCGTGGCCATCGCCGATCCGGCCTTCCGCGACGACCTCGAGCGCGAGGCGCGCGCCCTCGGCTACTGGTGACGCGGGGTGCCCCGACGGGCACGCTCCGCGGAGCTACGGTCGGGGCGATTTGATCGAAGCGTTTCATCTGTTACGTTTTCGTGACGAACCGGTCATCCACCCGACCCGACCGGTGAGGAGGAACCCTCGTGCGTCGACGTTCGCTGGCCGGCACCCTCGCCGCCTCCGCGCTCGCCCTGGGGTTCCTCGTCGTGCCGCAGGCGGCGCAGACCGCACCGAGCAACGACCCTCGCGCCGAGCGCGAGAAGGTCCAGGCCGAGCAGGCCGAGCTGGCCTCCGAGCTCAACACCAACAAGGCGAGCCGCGACGAGATCAACCAGGCGCTCGACGTCCTCGACGAGAACCTCCAGACCCAGGAGGCCGCCCTCGCCCGGGTGCAGGACGAGGTGGCGCAGGCCAAGCAGGACATCGCCGACGCCGAGGCGGCCATCGAGCGCCTCGACGGCGAGGTCGCCCAGCTCAAGGACGAGATCAAGCGCCGGGCCGTGCAGTCCTACGTGAGCCCGCCCGGCGACGACGCCCTGTCGGTGCTCGAGACCAACGACTTCGTCACCGCCTCCAGCCGCAAGTTCTACCTGGAGCTCCGCTCGCAGGACGACGCCGACATCGCCGATCGCCTCGACGGCGCCCTGTCCGACCTCGACTTCCAGAAGCGCAAGGCCACCGAGGCCCGCGACGTGGCGGAGAAGAAGGAGGCCGAGCAGGCCGAGCGCACCGACGCCGTCCGCACGGCCAAGGACCAGAAGCAGCAGCTGGCCGACAAGCTCGAGTCCACCATCGATGCGCAGATCCAGCGCTCGATCGAGCTCCAGGCCACCGATCGCGCCCTCGCCAAGCAGATCGCCGAGGAGCAGGCCGCCCTGGTCGCCCGCCTCGCCGCCGAGAAGGCCGCCCGCGAGGAGGCCGAGCGCAAGGCGGCGGCGGCCGCTGCGGCCCAGGCGCCCGCCGCCCCCGATCCCGGCAACCAGGCGCCCGGCGGCGGCGAGACCGAGCCGCTCGCACCGGTCGCCCCGGTCAGCCCGGGTGGCCCCACCGGCACCGGCACCGGCGGCATCCCGCTGTGCACCGTCGGCAACATCACGGTGAACTGCGCGATCAAGACGAACCTGGCCAACCTGCTCAGCGCGGCGGCCAACGACGGCGTGTCGCTCAGCGGCAGCGGCTACCGCGACCCGGCGCGCCAGATCGAGCTGCGCCGGGCCCACTGCGGCTCGAGCACCTACGCCATCTACCAGATGAGCCCGTCGGCCTGCCGCCCGCCCACCGCTCGTCCCGGCACCAGCCAGCACGAGATCGGCCTGGCCATCGACTTCGCCAACTGCTCCACCCGCGGCACCCAGTGCTACCGCTGGCTGGCGGCCAACGCCGCCGCCTACGGCTTCTACAACCTGCCGTCCGAGGCCTGGCACTGGAGCACCACGGGCTCGTAGCGCTCGGCGCCGCCGGCCACCGCGGCGAGCGGTCGCCGGCGGCCTCGGTGTGCACATCTGCGCATCGGGTGAGCAGACGTGCACACCGCCGGCCCAGCGGTCAGGGGCGACGCCCGTTCCAGGCCACCAGCCGATCGATCGCCGGCGCATCGGCGGGCACCTCCACGGCGTCGGCGAAGGGCGGCGACCACGGGACGCCGGGCGGCACCTCGGCGGCGGCGGCCTCCCACATGGCACCCCGGCTGGCGTCGGGGAGCTCGGCGTGGACCGCGGCCTCGCACACGGCGAGCACGTCGTCGTCCCACTGGGGGCGCTGGCCGGTGGCCGTCGCCAGGTCCCAGGCGTGGACGATGACCTCGTTCGTGTAGATCGCCAGCGTCTGCTCCCCCGACAGCACCGCCCACGGCACGGCGATCTGGCGGTCGAGCACCGACGCATCGGTCCACACCGCCTGCACGTCGTGGGCGGCGTCGTCCCAGGCCGAGGCGATGGCGTCGTCGGCCAGCTCCTGCTCCGCCGGCCACTCGGCGAGCGGCAGGCCCCGCCCGGCGGCGGCGACGCGCCGGAGCACGGTCACCAGGTGGCGGCGCATGGTGCGCACATCCATGGCATCGCACGGCGTCGGCTGCTCGAGCTGGCTCGGCTGCACCCCGTCGAGCACGCCGCCGGCGAGGGCGACGGCCTTGGCGAAGGCGAGGCGGGGATCGTCGGCGGCGAGCTCGCCGTCGAGGGGTCGGGAGGAGGTGGTGGTCGTGGTGTGGTCCATGGCGGCACCATCGCATCCCAAACCGGCCACCTGATGACCGGTTTCGGTGCGACGATGGATCCATGCGCGCCGACCGACTCGTGGCCATCCTCCTCCTGCTCCAGCAGCGCGGCCAGGTGACCTGCGCCGAGGTGGCCGAGGAGCTCGAGGTGTCCGAGCGCACGGCGCGCCGCGACCTCGACGCCCTGTCGATGGCGGGCATCCCCGTCTACGCCGTGCAGGGGCGCGGCGGCGGGTGGCGCCTGGCGGGTGGTGGCCGCACCGACCTCAGCGGCCTCACCGCCGAGGAGGCCCGCGCCCTGTTCCAGGTGGCCGGCCCTCACGCCGCAGCCACCGCCGAGGTCAAGGCCGCGCTCCGCAAGCTGGTGCGGGCGTTGCCCGAGCCGCTGCGCGAGCGCGCCCTCGCCGCCTCCGACGCCGTGCTCGTCGAGCCCTCGCCGTGGGGCGGCGGCGAGGAGGTCGCGCGGCCACCGCTGCTCGACCGGGTCCAGCAGGCGGTGGTCGACCGAGAGCAGCTGCGCGCCCGCTACGTCGACCGCACCGGCGCCGAGACCGAGCGCGAGCTCGCGCCCCTCGGCATCGTGGCCAAGGGCCGCAGCTGGTACCTCCTCGCCCAGACCGACCGGGGCCGCCGCACCCTGCGGATCGACCGGCTGCAGGCCGTCGAGCCCACCGGCGAGCGAGCGGAGCGCCCCGCCGACTTCGACCTCGCCGCCGAGTGGTCGGCGGTGCGCGAGCGCGTCGACGACCTGCGCACGCCCGTGCGGGCGTCGGGCACCATCGAGCGCAGCCACCTCCCCTACCTGGCGGCCATGTTGGGCACCCGGCTGGCGGTGAGCGCCGACGACGGCGGCGACCGGGTCCACGTGGAGGTCCGGGGCCACGGCACCGAGAGCCTGGCGGCCGAGCTGGCCGGCTTCGCCGAGGTGCTGGTGGTCGACGAGCCCGACGCCCTGCGAGCGCAGCTCGCCCGGGTGGGAGCGGCCCTGACGGCGGCCTACGGGGCGCCAACCGGTTCGGGGCCATCGAGCCCCTCGCGCTAGGGTGACGGCCCTTGCTGGCCGTAGCTCAGCTGGTCAGAGCGCCGCGTTGTGGTCGCGGATGTCGGGGGTTCGAATCCCCTCGGTCAGCCCAATCGCAGGGCCGGTCGCCGTCTCGGTGGCCGGCCCTGCGCCGTTCTGGTTGGACCGGCGTCAGATCCCACCGACTACAATCGCTCCGCGCCTCTAGCTCAATGGCAGAGCAATGGACTCTTAATCCACAGGTTGCGGGTTCGAATCCCGCGGGGCGTACCACCCACCGCGACCCGGCCCGAGGGCCGGGTCGTGGCGCGCCCGGGCCCCCTCACGGCCGCACGAGCACCCGTCCGGCCAGCCCGCCGCCGCGCAGCGCGTCGTAGGCCGCCGCCGCATCCTCGAGCGCGAACGGGACGAGCGGGACCTCGATCGCCCCGCTCGCGGCCAGGTCGAGCACGGCGCGGGCATCGGCGAGATCCGAGCCCTGGAAGGTGAACACCTCGCCGTCGCGCGGCAGCGAGCCGAACCACGGACGGGCCAGGGTGCCGCCCGCCGCGCCCACCACGGCGATGGCCCCGCCCGGCCCGCACACCCGCGTGGCGCAGGCGATCGTGGCATCGCTGCCGACCAGGTCGATCACCGCGTCGGCGCCACCCTCCCCCACCAGCGCGGCGACGGCGCGCGCCGTGCCCGGCCCGACGCCGTCCACGACGTGATGGGCTCCGAGGCCGACGGCGACCTCGCGGCGCACCGGATCGGGATCCACCGCCACCACCCGGGCGGTGGTCGTCGCCCGGAGGATCTGGACGACGAACGCACCCAGGCCGCCCACGCCGATCACCACCACGGTCCCGTCGGGGCGCACCCGAGGCAGCACCCGGCGAACGGCGTGGTGCGAGGTGGCCGCGGCGTCGGTCAGCGGGCCGGCCGCGGTGGGATCGAGGCCGGGCGCGAGCGGCAGCACCGAGCGCACGTCGTCCACCAGCACCGCGTCCGCCAGCCCGCCATCTCGCCCATAGCCCCGCCCCACCAGCCCGTGGGGGCACGCGTTGTCGCGCCCGGCGAGGCACCAGCGGCACCGCCCGCACGACGAGGGCGACGAGACCGCCACCGCATCGCCCTCGGCCACGCCGTCGACCCCGGTGCCGACCGCGGCCACCCAGCCCGCCGTCTCGTGCCCGAGCGTGAAGGGCATCGACCAGCCGAGCGCCTCGCCCATCGCCGCCGGCATCGCCATCATGTCGAGGTCGGAGTGGCACAGGCCGCAGCCCGCCACCTGCACCACGACCTGCCCCGGCCCGGGGGTGGGCACGGGCACCTCCACCAGCTCCGGTGGGCGCTCCCAGGCCACGAGGCGGTAGGCGCGCATGGTCCGGGGCACGAGCGCTCACCGTACGCGACGCACCGGCCCCGGGGGCGGGGCCGGTGCGTGGTCCAGGGGGACGGTGGGGTCAGACGGTGCCGGCGAGGATCGCTGGCTGCTCGGAGGCGACGACGCCCGGGGCTCGCTCCTGCGTGACCGCGAAGAGCTCGAGGTCGTCGAGGCGGGAGGGATCGACCGTGAACGGGACGATGGTGCGGCCGTCGTCGGTGCGGCTGGCCTCGCCGAACGTGCCGAGCGACAAGATGGTCTCATCGACCTTGCCCCACAGCTGGTACACGTCGCCGTCGGCCGGGGCGGCCACCCCGTCGAGGATCAGGTAGCCCTGGCCGCTGGGGGCAACGACGGCCTCGCCGCTGCCCGCCTCGCCGTCCATGCGCACGGTGAGCTCGGCGTTGGCGACCGCGTCGTTGGCCTGGCGCTCGATCGACTGGTCGCGCAGCGCGCTCTCGAGGGTGTCGAGCCGGTTGCTCTGGCCGACGGCGATGAAGCCGAGGACCGCAACGATGCAGGCGGCCACCGCCAGCACGGCGAGCGCAGTGCGCGTGCCGCGGCGGGCGCGACGGGCCTCGTCGAGCGAGGTGGTCGGCGCGGCGGGCGCGGGCGACGCAGGCGCGACCGGGGCCAGGCGCATCGGCGGCGCCGGCGGCGACAGCTCCGAGGCGATGCGGTCCCAGACGCCGTCAGGCGCGGCGCCTCCCGTGTTGGAGAGGAACGAGGCCACCTCGCGGTGCTCGGCCACCTCGGCCCGGCAGCGCGGGCACGACAGCAGGTGGAGCTCGATGGCCTCCCGCTCGGCCGGATCGACCGCATCGAGGGCGTACGCCCCGAGCAGGTCCGTGTACTCGTCGAACAGGTCGTTCACGTCCAATCACCCAACCCCACGCCGGCGGCGGCGAACTCCACGCGCAGGCGCTTCAGCCCCGAGCGGATCCGGCTCTTCACCGTGCCCTCGGGCTCGTCGAGCATGGTCGCCACCTCACGGTACGTGTGACCACCGAGGTAGGCGAGCCGGATGGCCTGGCGCTCGGGCTCGGGCAGGGCGTCGAGCGCCTCGCGCACGTGATCGGCGAGCGTCAGGTCCCACACCTCGCGCTCGAGGTCGTAGCCGCCCTCGGCGGTGCGGCGCAGGTCCTTCTCCTCACGACGGCGCCGCGAGGTCTCCGAGCGCAGGAGGTCGACCGACCGGCCGTGGCACTGGGCCAGCAGGAAGGAGCGCAGCGAGCCCCGGCCCGGATCGAACTTGTCGGGATCGTTCCAGAGGCGCAGGAACACCTCCTGCACGATCTCCTCGGCGAGGGCGGCGTCGGCGAGCAGGCGCCGCGCGAGGCCGAACACGGCCCCGGCGTGGCGCCGGTACGCCTCGGCGAGCGCGTCCTGGTGGTAGCGGCTGATCGCCACCACCAACCCGGCGTCGCTCGTCTCTCGCAGGTCGCCCTCCACGTGAGCCTGTACGGAGCGCTCCCGTCGATCGGATGACGGATCGGCCGGCAGGTCGTCGCGTGTCACGGGGTCCCACTACCCGCTCGGTGCGCGGTTCGGAACCCCGAGACGACCTCCACGTGGCTGGCGTGGCCGAAGAGGTCGATCACCTCGGAGCCGACGTGCTCGTACCCGGCGTCGAGGAGCAGGCGGGCGTCGCGCCCGAGGGCACCCGGATCGCAGCTCACGAGGACGACCAGCCCGGCACCGGTGGCCGCCACCGACCCCACCACCCGTCGGCCCAGGCCCGAGCGCGCCGGGTCGGCAACGACCACGTCGGCGGGCGCCGGACGCCAGCGGTCCACGGCCACCTTCACGATGCGGGCGTCGAGGTCGGCGAGGTTGGTGCGGGCGTCGGCGACGCTGCTCGCGCTCCGCTCGACGCCCAGCACGGATCGACCAGCGCCCAGCGCACCTGCGAAGAGCCCGACGCCGCAGCACAGGTCGACCAGCCGTCCGTCGTCCGGTGCGTGAGCGGCGAGCAGCCCGCCGACCGACGCCACGAGGGCCTCGGCCCCCTCCGGGCTGGCCTGGAAGAACGAGCCCGCCGAGATGCGCCACCGTCGACCGGCCGCCTCCTCGTGGATCCAGGCCCGGTGGCCGGCGCGCAGCTCGTCGTCGCCCACCACCACGACCCCGTCGGGGGCGACCACGCCCGCCGCGCTCGGCGCCGCCACCACCATCCGCTCGCCGGTGCGCGCCCCGACGCGCACCGTCAGGGTGGTGCCGGCCGGGGCCCGCAGTGCGGCCACCACCTCGTCGACGAGGGGGTGGGCCACCAGGCACGAGGCGATCGGCACCGGCTCGTGCGAGCGGCGCCGGCGCAGGGCGAAGCGGCCCTCGTGGTCGGCCACCCCGCGCAGCGTCGTGCGGAGCCGCTCGGCCGGCAGCTCCGGGCCTGGCGCGACCTGCGGCTCGGCGATGCCACCGGCGCGGGCCAGCACCTCGGCCACCACCTCGCGACGCAGGGCGCGCTGGCGCGGCACCGCCACGTGCTGCCAGTCGCACCCGCCGCACCCCTCGGCCAGGTGCGGGCACGGCGGCGCCACCCGGTCGGGCGAGGGCTCGAGCACGTCGACCACGTGGCCCCGGGCGAAGCGGTCGCGCTTCCTCGTCGAGCTCGACGACGACCGCCTCGCCGGGCAGGGCACCGCCCACGAAGACGACCCGGCCGCCGTCGTCGCGAGCCACCGACTCCCCGCCCACGGCCGGCGCGGTGGTGCGCAGCTCGACCGTCGTCACCCGGCGAGGCTACCGCCCCGCGGGCGGCCCGTAGGATGGGCGGGTGGCTGCTCCCCGACCCGTCCAGATCTCGCCGTCGGTCCTCTCGGCCGACTTCTCGAAGCTCGGCGACGAGTGCCGGGCCCTCGAGGACGCCGGGGCCGACCGCATCCACTGGGACGTGATGGACGGGCAGTTCGTGCCCAACCTCACCTTCGGGCCACCGGTGATCGCCGCGTGCCGGGCCGCCACGTCGCTGCCCTTCGAGGCCCACCTGATGGTCGAGACGCCCGAGCTGCTCCTCGCCGACTACGTCGAGGCCGGGGTCGACCTCATCACCGTCCACGCCGAGGCCACCGTCCACCTCCACCGCTGCCTCGCCCAGATCGTCGACCTCGGCGCTCGCGCGCGGTGACCATCGTGCCGTCGACCCCGGTGCTCGACCCTCGAGCACGTGCTCGACCTGGTCGACATGGTGCTGATCATGACGGTCAACCCCGGCTTCGGCGGCCAGGCGTACCTCGCCTCGCAGGAGCCCAAGGTCGCCGAGCTGCGCCGGATGGTCACCGAGCGCGGTCTCGACGTCGACATCGAGGTCGACGGCGGCATCGCCCCCGCCACCATCGGCGCCATCACCACGGCCGGCGCCAACGTGTTCGTCGCCGGCAACGCCGTGTTCAAGGCGCCGGGCGGGCTGGCGGCGGCCATCGCCGACCTGCGAGATCGGGCCGAGGCCGCCCAGCGCGGCGCCAGCGCCGCCTAGCCCGTGGCCCCTCGCCCTGCGGCCGTCGCCGCCCTCGCCCTCGTCCTCGCCGCCACCTCGGCCGGCTGCACCGACGACGGCGGCTCCACCGCCTCGTTCTGCGCCCAGGTCCGCCAGGTGCCCGCCCTCGAGACGGTGCTGGCCCGCTTCGACGAGACCGACCCCGACGTGCTGGCCGACCGCATCGACAAGGCGCGCGCCGCCTACGACGCGCTGGCCGACGCCGCGCCGGGTGACGTGCGCGACGAGACCGCCTCGGTCGTGGCGCTGGTCGACGAGGTGCTCGACGCGGTCACCGACCACCCCACCGACCCGGCGGCCGCGGCCGACCAGCTGCGGCGGGCCGTGGCCGACCACCCCGAGGCCGAGCAGGCGCGCGCCAAGGTGGCGTCCTTCGCCCAGCGCGAGTGCGACGTGCGACTCGACCCCACGCTCGCCCCCTCGGAGGGGACGACCACGTCGGCGGCCACCGCCACCACCGCGGTCGCCGACGCCGAGACGTCGACGACCGGAGGCTGACGGCCGGGAGGGCGGCCCTCAGGCGTCGCCGATGGCGGAGCGGCGGGTGATCACGTTGTCGATGATCCCGTACTCCTTGGCCTGGTCGGCCGTGAACCAGCGGTCGCGCTCGGAGTCCTCTTCGATCTGCTCCACCGTCTGACCGGTGTGCTCGGCGATCTTCTCGGCCATCAGGCGCTTGATGTAGATCATCCGCTCGGCCTGGATGGCGATGTCGGACGCCTGGCCCTGGATGCCGCCCGAGGGCTGGTGCATCATGATCTGGCTGTGGGGCAGGGCCGAGCGCTTGCCCTTGGCGCCGGCGCAGAGCAGGAACTGGCCCATCGAGGCGGCCAGGCCCATGCACACCGTGGCCACGTCGGCGGTGACGAACTGCATGGTGTCGTAGATGGCCATGCCCGCCGAGATCGAGCCGCCGGGGCTGTTGATGTAGAGGTAGATGTCCTTCTCGGCGTCCTGGCCGTCGAGGTAGAGGATCTGCGCCGCCAGCTGGTTGGCGATGTGGTCGTTGACGTCCGTGCCCAGGAAGACGATGCGCTCCTTGAGGAGGCGGTTGTAGATGTCGGCACCGGGGTCCATGCCCCCGGGCCCCTGGAGCGACGGGACGAGCAGCGGGTGATCCATGGCGTCGCAGGCTAGCGGCGGCCCACCCCGTTGCCCGACCCCTCGCCGGCCCGCCCGCCACCCGCGCCGCGCCCCACCGCGACCATCGTTCTTCGCCTCGATCGCGCGCTCTCGGCGCGGGGAACCGGCGAAGAACCACCGAGGCCGCCCCACCGAGTCTTCTTCGCCTCGATCGAGCGCTGCAGGCGCGGGGAACCGGCGAAGAACCACCGAGGCCGCCCCGCCGACCTTCTTCGCCCCGATCGCGCGCTGCAGGCGCGAGGAACCGGCGAAGAACGCCTCGCGCTCGCGGTGCGAGCTCGGGCGGGGGTCCGAGCTCGTCCGTGCCGGCGGCGCGACTCGAACGCGCACTGGCCAGGACCTAAACCTGGTGCCTCTGCCGATTGGGCTACGCCGGCGGGGTGGCCGATGGTACCGATCTCCCGGCATCCTCTCCGGATGCCCGAGGGCCACACCATCCACCGCCTGGCCCGCGACCAGGCCCGAGACCTGCAGGGCCGCTGGGTCGAGGCCACCGCCGGGCAGGCCCGCTTCGCCGAGGGGGCCGAGCGCCTCCACGGCCAGGTGCTGCTCGGCACCGAGGCGTGGGGCAAGCACCTGTTCCACGAGTACGACGCCGGCGACGTCCTGCACGTGCACCTCGGGCTGATCGGCAAGTTCTTCCGCCGCACCGCGGACCCCCGCCCGGAGCCCACCCCCACCACCCGCCTCCGCCTCGCCGGCGACGAGGTGGCCTGGGACCTGATCGGCCCGATGACCTGCCGGCTGGTCTCCCCCGACGAGCAGGCGGCGGTCGTGGCCAAGCTCGGACCCGATCCCCTGCGCAGCGATGCGGATCCCGAGCGCATGTGGGCCAAGCTCCAGCGCTCGTCGAAGCCCGTCGGCCTCCTGATGATGGAGCAGGACGTAGTGGCCGGCGTGGGCAACGTGTACCGATCGGAGATCCTCAACATCGTCGGCGTCGATCCCCGCCGTCCGGGCCGGCAGGTGGCCCGCGACGAGTTCGACGCCATCTGGGCCGAGACGGTGCGCCAGCTGAAGCTCGGCGTGAAGCGCAACCGCATCGTGACGATGTCGGCCGAGGACCTCCCTCGCCCGCTCGACCGCCTCCGGCGGGGCGAGGGCCGCTACGCCTACAAGCAGGAGGCGTGCGGACGGTGCCAGACCGTGCTCGACGTGTACCCGCTCGCCGGGCGCACCACCTGGAGCTGCCCCACCTGCCAGCCCGCCTGATCCCCCTTCGGTAGGTTCGGGCCGTGCACATGCGCGAGGTCCCGACGCCGGCGCTCGTGGTCGACCTCGATGCGCTCGACGCCAACATCGCCCGCATGGGCGCCCGCTGGCCGGGGCGCCGCCTGCGACCCCACGTCAAGGCGTTCAAGAGCACGGCGCTGGCCGCCCGCCTCGCCGACGCCGGCCACGACGCCTTCTGCGCGGCGACGCTCCGCGAGGTCGCCGGTCTCGCCGCCGCCGGGCTGGGCGCCGACCTGCTCCTCGCCAACGAGACGGTCGACGTCGCCCGGCTGCGCCGCACCCTCGACGGCTCCCCCGAGGCGCGCATCACCATCGCCGTCGACTCGGCCGAGACCATCGAGGTCGCGGCGGCCGCGGGGGTCCGCGAGGTGCTGATCGACGTCGATGTGGGCATGCCGCGCTGCGGGTGCCGGCCGGAGGAGGCGGGGCCGCTCGCCGAGCTCGCCCGATCGCGGGGCCTCTCGGTGCGCGGCGTCATGGGCTACGAGGGCCACCTCATGGCCGAGCCGACCGACCGGGCGGCGAAGGTGGCGGCGGCGATGGCCACCCTCCTCGCCGCCCACGCCGAGGTCGGCGGCGACGTGGTCTCGGGCGGCGGCACCGGAACGTGGGACTGCAACGAGCACGTGACCGAGCTCCAGGCCGGCAGCTTCACGTTGATGGACACGCACTACGAGGCGGCCGGCGTCGGGTTCGCCGCGGCGATGCACCTCGAGACCACCGTCGTGTCGCGCCACCCCGAGGGCGGCTGGGCGGCGGCCGACGGTGGGCTGAAGGCGC
Source organism: Acidimicrobiales bacterium (assembly GCA_041394165.1). GTDB lineage: Bacteria > Actinomycetota > Acidimicrobiia > Acidimicrobiales > Iamiaceae > Aquihabitans. The sequence continues at coordinate 34,942 of JAWKIT010000017.1, read as the reverse complement.
TGGGCATGGACCACGGCGACCCGACGATCGCGGGTGCGGCGGTCTGGTACTGCGCCGACGAGCACACCGTGTTCTCGATGGCCGAGGGCGCCACGCTGCCCGCGGTCGGCGGCCGGGTCCGCATCTGGCCGGCCCACGTCGACCCCACGGTCGCGTACCACGAGCGGCTCTGGGTGGCTCGGGGCGACGAGGTCGTCGACGAGTGGGCGGTCGACCTGCGGGGCTGGTGACGCCTCGGCTCAGAGCAGGTCGAGCAGCGCCCGCAGCGAGCGGCCCCGGTGGCTGATGGCGTGCTTGGCCGCGGCATCCATCTCGGCGAAGGTGCGGCCGGCGCCGTCGTCGGGCACGAACACCGGGTCGTAGCCGAACCCGCCGTCGCCTCGGGGCGCCGGGGCGATCGTGCCCTCGACCACGCCCTCGGTGACCACCTCGGCGCCGTCGGGGCGCCGCAGCACGAGCACGGCGCGAAAGCGCGCCGTGCGCGACGCCAGGTCGGTGGCCCCAGCGGCCTCCAGCGCGGCCAGCAACGTCGCGACGTTGTCGGCGTCGCTCGCGCCCTCGCCGGCGTAGCGGGCCGAGAAGACCCCGGGCTCGCCGCCCAGGGCGTCGACCTGCAGGCCCGAGTCGTCGGCCAGCGCCGCCAGGCCGGTCGCATCCACCAGTGCCACCGCCTTCAGCCGGGCGTTGCCCTCGAACGTGTCGGCGTCCTCCACCACGTCGGGCACCTCCGGCGGTCGCGGGACCAGGGCGATGCGGTCGCCCAGGATCTCGGCGATCTCGCCGGCCTTCTTCGGGTTGGCGGACGCCAGCACCACCGGCGTGCCCGCGGCCAGGAAGCTCACGAGCGGGGCGAGGGCGGCGTGGCCAGGACCTGGCGCTGGAGGGCGACGATCTCGCCGATGCCCTTCTCGGCCAGCCCCAGCAGCGCCTCCAGCTCGCCGCGCGAGAACGGCGCGCCCTCCGCGGTGCCCTGCACCTCGACGTAGCCGCCGGTGCCGGTCATCACCACGTTCATGTCGGTCTCGGCGGTGCTGTCCTCGACGTAGGGGAGGTCGAGCACCGGGGTGCCGCCCACGACGCCGACCGAGATCGCCGCGCACTCGGTGGTGAGCGGGTTGGCCTTCAGCGAGCCCGACTGCACGAGCCGGGTGAGCGCGTCGTGCAGGGCGACGTAGCCGCCGCAGATCGACGCCGTGCGGGTCCCGCCGTCGGCCTGCAGCACGTCGCAGTCGACGATGACCTGGCGCTCGCCGAGGGCCGCATGTCGCACACCGAGCGCAGCGAGCGCCCGATGAGGCGCTGGATCTCCTGGGTGCGGCCGGACTGCTTGCCCTTGGCCGCCTCCCGCCCGATGCGCTCGGCCGATGCCCCGGGAGCATCGAGTACTCGGCGGTGACCCACCCCTTGCCGGAGCCCTTCATCCAACGGGGCACGGACTCGTCGACCGATGCCGTGCACAGCACCCGGGTCCCACCGAAGGAGACCAGCACCGAGCCGGCGGCCTGCACGGTGAAGTCGCGCTCGAAGTCGATGGGTCGGAGCTCGTCGGGCTGGCGGCCGTCGGGTCGCATGGGATCCTCCTGGGTGCGGGGACGGCAAGCCTTGCAGACGAGCACCGGCGCAGGCTCGTCGGGTACGGTCGCAGCGTGCGATGGCGGCGAGCGGTCCTGATCTCGATGGCGACCGCAGCGGTCCTCATCGGGGCACCGATCCCACCGGCCGCAGCTGCGGAGGCGCCGACCATCGCCCCGTCGACGCTCGACGCCCAGCGAGACGACATCATCACGGTCGACGCGTCCGGCTGCGAGGGGACGCCGAAGATCCTCGTCGATGTCGACCTCTTCGAGCCGAGCGAGGGCGAGCTCCGCTCGCCGCCGCCCACCGGGCCCGGCAGTGCGAGCATGTCCTACACGCTCTCGGGCGGCGACGTGGCGTTCACCACCGTGTGCCCGTCGGGCGCCCGATCCGCCACCGCGATCGTCGACGTAGAAACCCCGATCCTCGGCTTCGATCCGTGGCGGGGCCCCGAGGCGCCGGACTACCAGCTGCACGCCTCCATCGGCACCGACTGCCCCGAGCCGACCGCGGCGGTCCAGTACCGCGTCGGCGACTGGATCCAGGTCGTGCGGGCGCCTACCGACGAACGCGGCGACTTCCGCGCCCCGGCCCCGGCGGTGGGGCCCGACCAGCTGCTCTACGTCCGAGCCTGGTGCACCGGCGTCAACTACATCCCCGTCGTACACTGGACCGGCGCGGGCCCCCCTCCCACTCCGGCCGAGCGAGTACTCGAGGTCGACGCCGGCGGCGGCGCGCCGGGCAGCACCCTCGTGGGCCGCTACCCGTGCTACGAGCCGCCGGTCACCTCGGCCCACGATGTCGAGGGCGACGTGCCCGTCGAGGTGACCTGGATCGCCTCGCCGCCTCGCTACGAGGTCCGGGCGACCGCGCGCCAGGATGATCTGACCCTCACGGTCCGCTGCGGCCGCGCCGAGGAGTCCATCCGCTACGACGTCGAGCGCCCGACCATGGCCGTCGCCCGAGCCGGTGATGGGGCGATCGTCAGCGGCACGGACTGCCCGGTCGGTTCGGAGGTCTCCGTCGCCTTCGCCAGCGATGGCGGCACCTCCGCGGCGACGGCGACGATCGACCTCTGGGGCGACTGGTCGGTCGACGTGCCCGATGCGCAGCTCGACGGCCCGACGACGGTCACGGCCCGCTGTGGAGCCGTCGGGTACGGGCCGGTGGTCCTCGTCGCCGATGCCGCCGCGCCGCTCGGCACCACCACGCCGGCCACCCCCGAGCCGGCCGTGCCGATCTCCGGGTCGGCCGGCTACACGGGCTGATCGAGCGTCAGCGGGCCCAGGGCACCGGACCGGCGTGCACCAGCTCGGGGCCGAGGAGCTGACCGCCGAGCTGGGCGAAGCGCTGCGGGTCGCCGGAGGAGAGGAACACTGGCGTCCCCGTACGGCCCGGCGTCGCCCCCCGCACGCCCTCGCCGGTGGCCAGCAGGTCGAGTGCCTCGAACGCCGTCTCGTCGGCCGAGGACACCAGGACCACGTCGCGACCGACCACGTCAGTGATCGTTCGGGCCAGGTAGGGGTAGTGCGTGCAGCCGAGCAGGAGCGCGTCGACCTTGGCCTCGACCACCGGCGCGAGCAGCCGCTCGGCGAGCACGTGCACCTGGTCGCTCCCGGTCTCGCCTCGCTCCACGAACTCCACGAACCCCGGGCAGGCCGCGATGGTGAGCGCAACCGGGGCGCCGGTGTCGGCGACGGCGTGCTGGTAGGCGCCGGACCGCACGGTGCCGACCGTTCCGATCACGCCGACCCGCCCCGTCTCGGTGGCCCGCACGAGCGAGCGGACCCCGGGCTCGATGACCCCCATCACGGGCACGTCGAGCTCCTCGCGCAGCTCGTCGAGGGCCGTGGCCGCGGCGGTGTTGCACGCGACCACCAGCAGCTTCACGTCGTGCTCGGCCACGAGGAAGCGAGCGATCTCGTGGGCGAACCCGGCGACCTCGTCGAGGGGTCGCGGCCCGTAGGGGTAGCGCCCGGTGTCGCCGACGTACACGAGGTCCTCGCCGGGCAGCAGGTCGAGGAACGCCCGGGCCACCGTCAGCCCACCGAACCCGCTGTCGAACATCCCGATGGGGCGGTCGTCGAAGGCGGGCGAAGGCACCGCCCAAGGCTACGGCCGCCGGCGCGACGGCCTGGACCTCGGTCAGGTCGCCGCCGACATTCCCAGGGCGCTCCCAGGAACCTCCCAGGGAACGGTGCCAGCATGGGCCCGTGACCGGTGAGAAGCTCCTGCTCGTCGACGACGAGGACAACCTGCGCTCGATGCTCGAGGCCGCCCTGCGCCACAGCGGCTTCGACGTGCACCCGGCGGCGACCGGCCGCGAGGCCCTCGCCGCGGTGCCCGAGGTCGACCCCGACCTGATCGTGCTCGACGTGATGCTGCCGGACCTCGACGGGTTCGCCGTCTGCCAGCGGCTCCGCAGCGAGGGCAACCGGACGCCGGTGCTGTTCCTCACGGCGAAGGACGCCACCGAGGACAAGGTCCGCGGCCTCACCATGGGGGGCGACGACTACCTGGTGAAGCCCTTCAGCCTCGACGAGCTGGTGGCGCGCATCGGCGCCGTGCTGCGCCGCACCGGGGCGGCCAAGGACGACAGCGTGCTGCGCTGCGTCGACCTCGAGCTCGACGACGAGGCCCACCTCGTGCTGCGCGCCGGCCAGGAGGTCGCCCTCTCCCCCACCGAGTACAACCTGCTGCGATACCTGCTCGTGAACCAGGGCCGGGTCCTGTCGAAGGCGCAGATCCTCGACCACGTCTGGCAGTACGACTTCGGCGGCGACGGGGGCGTGGTCGAGACCTACATCGGCTACCTCCGCAAGAAGGTCGACAACGTCGAGCCCCGCCTCATCCAGACCATCCGGGGCGTGGGGTACACGATCCGCGAGCCGCGGTCGTGATGCGGTGAGCCTGCGGGCCCGGCTGCTGCTCGGCGTCCTGGTGGTGGGCATGGCCCTCGCGGTGGCCGCGGTGGCCATCACCCAGGCCACCCGCCAGAACCTCATCCAGCAGGTCGACGAGCAGCTGACGCGCTCGACCCCCGAGGGCCGGGGCGAACGCCGTCCCGATGCCGACGACGACGGCTACCCGACCCCGGGCACCACCCCGCCCGGTGCCATCGCGTCGTCGCTCTACGTCGGCGTGCTCGAGCCCGGGGCCGACGACCTCGTCACCGTCTCGCGACCGAACCTGCTGACCTCGTCGGAGGCGATCCCCGACCTGCACGGCGACGAGGCCGCCCGCCACGTCGGCGGCGAGCCGTTCACCGTCGGCGCCGAGGACGGGGACCTCAGCTTCCGCGTCCAGGTCCGGGCTGCGGGCCCCGACGGTCGCCTCGCCGTGTTCGCCCTGCCCCTGACCGACGTGGAGGAGACGATCCGTCGCCTCCTGCTGATCCAGGCCGCCGCCGCCGCGGCGATCCTGGGCACGCTCGGGCTGGTCACGTTCTGGGTGCTGCGCCTCGGCGTGCGCCCGGTCCGCGAGATGACCCACACGGCCATGGCGATCGGCGAGGGCGACCTCTCCCAGCGCATCCCCGAGACGGCGCCCGGCACCGAGGCCGGCGAGCTCGGCCTGGCCCTCAACCAGATGCTCGGGCGCATCGAGGAGGCGTTCGACGAGCGGAGCCGCTCGGAGGACCGGCTGCGCCAGTTCGTGGCCGACGCGTCGCACGAGCTGCGCACCCCCGTCACCACCATCCGCGGCTACGCCGAGCTCTACCGCATGGGCGGCCTCGCCGAGCAGACCGCGCTCGACGAGGCGATGCGCCGCACCGAGCAGGAAGCGTCGCGCATGGGCCAGCTGGTGGCGGACCTGCTCGACCTCGCCCGCCTCGACCAGGGGCGCCCGCTCCAGGTGGCGCCGGTCGACCTCGCCGAGCTCGTCGCCGACGGGGCCGCCGACCTGCGCGCCGTCGAGCCGGACCGCCCGGTCTCGGTGGAGGCCGCCGGGCCCGTGGCGATCGTCGGCGACGAGGCCCTGCTCCGCCAGATCGTCGCCAACCTGACCACCAACGCCCGGGTCCACACGCCCGCCGGCACGCCGATCCACCTGCGGGTCCGTCCCGACCAGGCCGGCGGCGCCGTGCTCGAGGTGGCCGACGAGGGCCCGGGGATGGCCCCCGACGTGGCGGCCCGGGCCTTCGAGCGCTTCTATCGAGCCGATCCGGCCCGGGCCCGCCAGACCGGCGGGTCGGGCCTCGGCCTCTCGATCGTGGCCGGGACGGTGGCGGCCCACGGCGGCCACGTCGAGCTCGACAGCGCGCCCGGCCGGGGCACGTGCGTGCGCATCGCCCTCCCGGCCGTCCCCCCGACCGCGCCGCCCGCCGATCCCGATGCCGGAGCGGACGGCCCCGACGGCCGATGACCTCTCCGCGAGGTCGACGCCGCCTCCCAGGGAACTCCCAGGTCCGCGTGGTCCACTGCTCGTGCTCCCCGAAGCAACCCATTCCCTGCAACGAGGAACCCCCATGCGAAACCGCAAGATGATCGCCGCCGCCGCGATGTCGGCCACGCTCGCCGGAGGTGCCGTCTTCGGCGCCACCCTCGGCAACCCGCTCGCCTCCGGCGCGCAGGACGGCACCACCACCACGGCACCCGCCACCACCGACGAGGGCCAGGCCCCGCCGGCCGACGGCGAGCGCCCCGACGGCCCGATGGGCCGGGGCCCGGGCGGGGGCTTCGACCGTGACGCCGCCGCCGAGGCGCTCGGCATCACCACCGACGAGCTCCAGACCCAGCTCGAAGCGGGCCAGACGCTCGCCGAGATCGCCGAGGCCCAAGGCGTCGACAAGCAGGACCTGATCGACGCCCTCGTGAAGGCCGGCGAGGCCAAGCTCGACGAGGCCAAGGCCGAGCTGCCCGACCGCATCGCCGAGCTGGTCGACTCGACCCTCCCGGCTCGCGGCGAGGGCGGCCCCGGCCGCGGCGGCCCCGGCGGCCGCGGCCCCGGGCTCGACGCCGCCGCGGAGGCGCTCGGCGTCACCGCCGACGAGCTCCGCACCGAGCTCCAGGACGGCAAGACCCTGGCGGACGTGGCCGAGGCCAAGGGCGTCGACCAGCAGACCGTGATCGATGCCATGGTCGCCGACCTGAAGGCCCACCTCGACGAGGAGGTCGCGTCCGGCGAGCACACCCAGGAGGAGGCCGACCAGCGCCTCGCCGACGCCACCGAGCGCATCACCACGATGGTCACCGAGGGCATGCCCGCCGGCGGGCCCGGCGGCCACGGCCCCGGCGCCCCCGACGACGGCGGGAACTGACCCACCCACCGCTCGGGACCTCCGCCGCCCCCGAGCAGTGTCGGTGCCCGGATCCCCTCGGGGGTCCGGGCACCGTCGCGCTCAGAAGTAGATGATGCCCTTGGCCCGGGCCTCGACCTCGTCGAGCGGCGCCGTCCAGGCCCCGGTGGAGAGGTACTTCCACCCGCCGTCGCAGGCGATGGTGACGATGGTGCCCTCGTCGATCTGCGATGCGGCCTTGGCGGCGCCGGCCATGATCGCCCCCGACGAGATGCCCACGAAGAGGCCGACCTCGGTCATGCGCCGGGTCCACTCGATGGACTCGCGGGGCCGCACGATCATCTTGCGATCGAGGACGTCGTAGCCGTCCCAGTCGGTGAAGACCGGCGGGATGAAGCCCTCGTCGATGTTCTTGAGCCCGTCGACCATCTCGCCCGCCGGCGGCTCGATCGCCCAGATCTGGATGTCGGGGTTCTGCTCCTTCAGGTACGTCCCCACCCCCATCAGCGTCCCGGCGGTGCCGAGCCCGGCGATGAAGTGGGTGATCGTGGGGACGTCCTTGATGATCTCGGGGCCGGTCTGCTCGTAGTGGGCCTGCGGGTTGGCCTCGTTGCCGTACTGGAACGGGAACCACCAGTCGGGGTGCTCGGCGGCGAGGGCCTTGGCCCGCACCATGGCGCCGTTCGAGCCCTCGCCGGCGGGCGACGGGATGATCTCGGCGCCCCACACCTCGAGGGCCTGGCGGCGCTCGACCGAGACGTTCTCGGGGAGCACGACCTTGAACTGGTAGCCCCGCATCCGGCAGATCATCGCCAGGGCGATGCCGGTGTTGCCCGACGACGACTCGAGCACCACCGAGCCCGGCTGGAGCAGGCCCTTGCGCTCGGCGTCGAGGATCATGAACTTGGCCGCACGATCCTTCACGGACCCGCCCGGGTTCTGGCCCTCGAGCTTGGTGTAGATCCGCACGTTCGGGTTCGGGCTGAGCGCGCTGACGTCGATCACCGGCGTGTTCCCGATCAGATCGATGACGCTTTCGTACACCGCCACGGCGGGGCTCCTCGAATGTTGACTCGGACGCTCGGGATTCTAGGAACCGGCGGGCCGATCCCCACATTCCCGGCCAGGTGCCGAGACGGTCAGCCCTCGACGATGGCCACGGGCGTCTCGACGATCGTGCCCCCGTCGAGGATCCACGAGCGCAGCATCGGCTCGCGGTCGCGCAGCGAGATGATCACGTAGTGCCAGCCCACGAGCAGCGGGTTGTCGGCCTGGGCCACGTCGGTGGGCGACGGGTACGGGTCGGTGTGGGTGTGGGTGTGCATCACCCCGACGAGGTCGAGCCCGTCGGGCCCGAGGGCCTCGTCGGCCGCCAGGAAGCCGTCGGGCCCGATCGAGTACGTCTTGGCCGAGGCGTCCGCGTTGCGGGTGGGCACGAACCGCTCCACCAGGTCGGTCCCGAACCGGCCGCCCAGCAGTCCGCACGCCTCGTTCGGCAGGCCCGCCACCGCGTGGCGCAGCATCTCGAGGTGGGCGGAGCGGGCGATGCGGAGCACCGGCCCACGGTAGTGGCCGGTCCTGCGGGCCCGACCGACCGGTAGCCTCGCCGGGTCATGGCACCGCAGAAGAAGCGTCCCGGGTCGAACGTGGTGGCCACCAACCGCCAGGCGCACCGCGACTACGACATCCTCGACACCTGGGAGGCGGGGATCATGCTCCAGGGCAGCGAGGTGAAGTCGCTGCGCGAGGCCAACGTCCAGCTCCGCGACGCCTACGCCCGCTTCACCGGCAGCGACCTCTACCTGCTGGGCCTCCACATCGCCGCCTACTCGAACGCGTCGGCGCAGGGCGGCCACGAGCTCGAGCGCACCCGCAAGCTGCTCCTGCACCGCCACGAGCTCGACGAGATGCGCCAGCGGGTCGACCAGGAGCACCTGACCGTCGTGCCGCTGTCGATGTACTTCAAGGGCGGTCGGGCCAAGGTCGAGATCGGCATCGGCCGGGGGCGCAAGCACTACGACAAGCGCCAGGTCATCGCCGAGCGCGACTCGGCTCGCGACGCCCAGCGGGCCATGGCGGCCGGACGCCGCCGGGCCGCCGAGCCCTGAGCCCCAGCGGGAACCCCGGCCGCAGCGCGGCGCCGGCCCGCTAGCGTGGACGGGCCGTCCACCACCACGTGCTCGTGGACGGTTCCTTGACAAGGGGCTGACCGGTTTCGACGTGGGGACCGGAAGCCGGACGTGCGACCCGAGTTGCTCAGACTCGTCAAACGGGGCACCCAAAGAAGCGCCAAGGGCGACTTCGCTCTCGCCGCCTGATCTTCTGATCTAGCCAAGAGAGACATCGTGACCAGCGATGGCACACGGGGCCTGACCACTACAGCCCGGCAACAGAAGTAGCGGTTGACGGCGGGAAAGACCGCTGACGGTGGGAAAGACCACTGACGTTCCGGAAAGACGGAGCGGAGGGCTTCGGCCCAGCCGACCCAGCGGTGAGCCAGCCGTCACGGCTCAGGCGTGGGAATGGTCGTAGCACGGTCGTCGACCGCCTCGCGGACGGGAGTTCGATTCTCCCCAGCTCCACCACACCACCACCGTCCTCCGGCCGGTCGCCCCTCGGGGCGCCGGCCGGTTCACGTTTCGGGTTCGAGCTCCGCCTCGGCCCAACGGGCCCAGCCCTCGTTGGCCGCCATCACCCGCCGGCCGTTCTCGAGGGCGATGCGGGCGAAGCGGTCGAACTCGCTGTCGTCCCACGCCGTGCCCGTCGCCACGCCCTCGAGCAGGTCGGCGAAGGCCCGGTAGACCTCCGCCTCGCGCTCGAAGTAGGCGCGCGCCTCGGACCGCGACACGTTGCCCAGGAAGAACACCCGCAGCAGCGCCTCGTTGCGACGGGTGCGCTCGGGCTCCACGTCGGTGAGCCAGCGCCGGAGCTCGGTTCGGCCCTCGGGGGTGATCGCGTAGTCCTTCCGGTTGCGCGCGCCGGTGCCGGTGACCTCGATCAACCCCTCGTCGGCCATCTTGCCCAGCTCGGTGTAGAGCTGGCTCTGGGTGGCCGGCCACACGAAGGCGAGCGACGACTCGAACCCCTTCAGCAGGTCCCAGCCCGAGCCGGGGCGATCAGCGAGGAGGCCCAGCAGGGCGTGGCGCAAGCTCATGTCATCATCATATTCCACTCTTGACAGGTCAGTCGAGGATGGTTACCGTCCTACCTGTCAACTCAGACAGGTCAGGAGTGAGATATGGATGTCGCCCGCACCCTCCGCCCGTGGATCGCCTATGCGATCGCCTCGGCGCTCGTCGACTGGCGGCTCGGGGCGGCCCTCGCGCTCGTCGTCGCTGCCGGGGAGGTCCGCCGCCAGCAGCGCGAGCACGGCGGGGCCGATGCCCTCACCGTGGCCACCCGCTGGGCGTTCCTCGCCCTCACCGTCCTGGCCGTCGCCCAGCCCGACACCCCGCTGCACCGCTACACGCCGGCGCTCTCGCTCGGGGTGCTCGGCGCGACCGCCGCCTGGACCCTGCTCGCCGGCGAGCCCTTCACCGCCGAGATCGCTCGACGCAGCACCCCCGAGGCCGTCTGGGGCCTGCCCGAGTTCCACCGGGCCAACGTCGCCATCACCACGGCCTGGGCGCTCAGCATGCTCGTCGCCGCCGCCGGCTGCGCGGCGGTGCTGGCCCTCGCCCCGTCGGCCACCGCGCTGTGGGTCGCCATCCAGGTCCTCGGCTTCATCGTTCCCGCGGCCTACACGACCGCCTACCGCAACCAGCTCCGCCAGCGGATGCTGCAGCCCGCCTGAGGAGGCACCATGACCACCACCCCCACCACGTCGCTCCCCCGGCACCTCACCGGGAACTACGCCCCCGTCACCGACGAGGTCGTGGCCACCGACCTGCCGGTCTCGGGCCGCCTGCCCGAGGGCCTCGAGGGCAGCTTCCTGCGCAACGGTCCCAACCCGGCGAGCGGCCGATCCGCCCACTGGTTCAGCGGCGACGGCATGGTCCACCGGCTCGACCTCGCCGACGGGCGCGCCCTCGCCTACCGCAACCGCTTCGTGCAGACCGCCACGCTCACCCGCGGCGCCACCACCTTCGACGCCGACGGCCGACGCGACCTCATGGCTGGCGCCGCCAACACCCACGTGATCCGCCACGCCGGCCGCCTCCTGGCCCTCGAGGAGACGTGCCTCCCCTACCAGCTCACCGACGAGCTCGACACGGTGGGCCCGGTCGACTTCGGCGGCCGCCTGCAGACCGGCTTCACCGCCCACCCGAAGCTCTGCCCGCTCACCGGCGAGCTCCACGCCTTCGCCTACGGGTGGACCGCCCCCTTCCTGACCTACCACGTCATCGACGCCGCCGGGCAGCTCGTCACCTCTCGCGACGTCGAGGTCCCCGGCTCGACGATGGTGCACGACGTCAACCTCACCGAGCGCTTCGTGGTCTTCATGGACCTGCCGATGGTGTTCGACCTGGCGTTGGCCACCGCCGGCTCGATGCCCTACCGCTTCGATCGCACCTACGGCGCCCGCCTCGGCGTCCTGCGCCGCGACGACCCCCACGGCGAGGTCCGGTGGTTCGAGATCGACCCGTGCTACGTCTTCCACCCGGTCAACGCCCACGACGACGGCGCCACCATCACGATCGATGTCGCCCGGTACCCCGAGCTGTGGACCGACCCGGCGGCGCCGGCCACCGCCTGCCTGTGGCGGTGGACCATCGACCTCGAGCGGGGCACGGTCATCGAGCGCCAGCTCGACGACCGCCCGTGCGAGTTCCCGCGCCTCGACGACCGCCAGGTGGGCCTCCGTGCTCGCCGCGCCTGGACCACCACGATGCCCGGCTCGTCCGACGAGGCGGCCGGCGGATCGATCACCGTCCACGACCTCGAGGCCCTCACGTCCCGCACGCTCCACCTCGGGGCGGGCCGGGTGGCCGGCGAGGCGGTGTTCGCACCGGCCGACGATCAGCCCGGCGGCGCGGGCTGGCTGCTCGCCCACCTCCACGACGCCACCACCGATCGCAGCGAGGTCATCGTCCTCGACGCCGACGACATCGAGGCCGGCCCCATCGCCACGGTCCACCTCCCCGTGCGGGTGCCCCACGGCTTCCACGGCTCCTGGCTGTCGTAGGGTCCGGGCCGATGGACGCCCTGCGGATCGAGCGGCTCGACGGGCCCTTCGGCGCGGCGGTCCTCGACGTCGATCTGCGGGAGGTCGACGAGCCGCTCGCCGCCACCCTCCGCAGGGCGTGGCTCGAGCACCACGTGCTGGCCTTCCCCGGCCAGCACCTCGAGCCCGCCGAGCTGGTGCGAGCGGCCGCCTGGTTCGGCCCCATCGGCGACGACCCCTTCCTCGGCGCCATGGCCGACCACGCACCGGTGGTCGAGCTGGTGCGCGAGGCCGACGAGGCCACGCCGCTGTTCGCCGACGTCTGGCACTCGGACTGGAGCTTCCTCGACCCACCGCCGGCGGGCACGATGCTCCACGGCGTCGAGATCCCGCCGGTTGGCGGCGACACCCTCTTCGCCGACCAGCACGCCGCCTACGACGCGCTGCCCGCCGACCTGAAGGCGCGCGTCGACGGCCTCGTCGGCATCCACTCCGCTCGCCGCGGCTACGCCCGCGACGGCCTCTACGGCGATCGTGACGAGGGCCGGACCATGGCGATCCTGCCCTCCGACGACGCGCTGGCCACCCAGCGCCACCCGCTCGTGCGGCGCCACCCCGAGACCGGCCGGCCGGCGCTGTTCTGCACCCGCGCCTACACCATCGGCATCGAGGGGATGGACGACGACGCGTCGCTCGCCCTGCTCGTCGAGCTGCTCGCCCACGCCACCGCGCCCGAGCACGTCCTGCGGCTGCGCTGGGCGCCCGGCTCCGTGGTCCTGTGGGACAACCGCAGCGTCCTGCACGCCGCCACCGGGGGCTACGCGGGCCACCGCCGCGTGCTCCACCGCCTCACCATCGCCGAGCGCTGAGCCCGGCAGGGGCTCAATCGCCCGGGTCGGTGAAGCTGAGCGGGTTGAGCCGCTGGTCCTGGGTGGGATCGTCGAAGCCGTCGGGGATCGGGATGTCGTGGCTGCGGCGGTAGCGGGCGATGTCGAGGACCTCGGAGCGCTGGTTCTTCACCGTCGCCTTCGCCAGGTTCACCACGGTGCGGTCGCTGCCGTGGCGGGCCTCCCAGTCGGCCATGTGGAGCCCGGCCAGGTGGTGCTCGGACATCAGCGCGATCCAGAGCGCCTCGGCCTCGGTCCCCTCGGCGGCGCGCAGCTCCTCGATCTGGGCGTCGGTGGCGATGCCCACCATGTCCTCGATCGGCTGCGCCTCGCCCATCCAGCCCATCACGGTGTCGCCGGCGCTGGTGTCGTGGCCGAACCGGTCGAGCGTGGCCACGAACACCCCCTGCTCGTAGCGCTGGTCGACGATGATCTCCTGGGCGAACGAGCGCAGGGTCCGGTCGATCCCGTCCTTGTCGAGCAGCAGCAGCGACATCTGCACGGCCTGCTCGTGGTGGTAGCCCATGTCCTGCAGGTAGCCGACGTCGGTGGCGCTGAGCGGATCGGCCTCCGAGCGCTGACCGACCACGAAGCCCACCGCGGCGCCGAGGAAGGCGATGGCGGCGACCAGCACCGCGATCTGGAGGCTCGAGAGCCCTCGCCGTCCGCCCGGCGCGGGCGGCGCCTCGCCGACGCCCTCCTCCGGGGCCTCGGGGGGGCTGGCGGGGGCCTGGAACGTGGTCATGGCGAGCAGTGCTCCGTGATCGGGGACGGTCCCATCTTCGCAGCGCGACGGGCCGACGGGGCACCGCCGAAGGACCCGAACCCGAACGAAGGGGTGCGGGCCCGGCTCGACGCCGGGCCCGCACCGTGGATCGCGGCGACGATCGCAACGAGCCACCCCGACTCGACGAGATCGGACGCCGCTCGGACATCCGAGCCGATCCGATGGGGACGACGCGGCAGCGCCCGATCCATGACGCGACCGGGCGTGACGCATGCAACAGCCAGGGATCTCGCCTCCCTACCTACCGGTAGGTAGGGTGACGGCGAGCCGGGGAACGCACCCCGGCCGGACCTCCGAGATCGAGGAGTCGGATGAACCTCCACGGCATCGAGCGCGCCCCCGACGAGCGCGTGAACTGGAAGACGTCGTTCCCGTTCCTGCTGATCCACGCCCTGGTCCTGCTGAGCTTCGTCACCGGCGTGACCCCCACCGCCATCGCCATCTTCCTGGTGCTGTTCTGGGGCCGGATGTTCTTCATCACCGCCGGCTACCACCGGTACTTCTCGCACCGGAGCTACAAGCTCGGCCGGGGCATGCAGTTCGTGATGGCCTTCGGCGGCGGCATGGCCGCCCAGAAGGGCGCCCTGTGGTGGGCCAGCCACCACCGCAACCACCACCGCTACTCCGACACGGAGCTCGACCTGCACTCGCCCCAGAAGGGCTTCTGGTGGAGCCACGTCGGCTGGATCCTGTGCGACAAGAACAACGCGTGGGACGAGGACGGCATCCGCGACTTCGCCAAGTTCCCCGAGCTGCGCTTCCTCACCAAGCACGACTGGATCCCGCCGTGGACCGCCGGCGTGGCCGCCTACCTCATCGGCGGCTGGAGCGGCCTGGTGTTCGGGTTCCTCGGCTCCACGGTGCTGCTCTGGCACAGCACGTTCTTCATCAACTCGCTGGCCCACGTGATGGGCCGCCGCCGCTACGCCACCACCGACACCAGCCGGAACTCCGCGCTGCTCGCCGTGCTCACCATGGGCGAGGGCTGGCACAACAACCACCACTACTACCAGGCGTCCTGCCGCCAGGGCTTCTACTGGTGGGAGTGGGACCCGAGCTACTACGTGATCCGCGTGCTCGGGTTCGTGGGCCTCGCCAAGGAGATCAAGGAGCCCCCGCTGCGGGTCAAGACCGCCGCTCGGGTCCGTGACGGCCAGTTCGACATGGGCATGTTCAAGAACTACTGGGCGAAGGCCGGCGCCGCCCTCCACAACGTGCGGCTCCACCACCGCTCCGACGACGAGGTGGCGGCCCTGGTCGACACCGATCCCGAGCTGGCCACGCGGCGCCAGGAGCTCGAAGAGCTGATCGCCCGCAACCGGGCCGCCCTCGCGGAGCACGTGGCCCACGCCATGGCCGCCGCCGAGGAGCTCGGGCGCCTGACGCGCCGCCAGGAGCGCCAGGCCGGCGTCGTCGACTAGCTCAGACCAGCACGATGGCGGCGGGCGCCAAGCCCGCCTCGAGGTGCTGGGCCACGGTGGCGCACGCCGCGCCGCTGGCGCGCCAGCCCACCACGTCCCAGCGGTGCGCATCGCCATCCGCGTCCACCGCCTCGACGATCCAGGGCCGCCGCAGCACGACGCGCGCGACGAGGATCGCCCCGGCGAGCAGCAGGAGGATCGCGACCTCGGCGAGGGCCACGAGGAGCGGGATCACCACGAAGACCAGCAGGAGGACGATCGCGATCAGCGCGATCGCCGCCGCGATCCCCTCGCCCAGCACCTCGCCGCAGCCAGGATCGACGTCGAGCCCATCGCTGCGCTCCGCCACCCGCCGGAATCGGCGCCCGAACCGCGTCGTGATCGAGTCCGTGCTGGTGCCCGGCAGCCAGCGCCGCCGCACCACCCACGCCGTCCCGTCAGGTGAGACGGTGCGCACCGCCATCGGAGACCCGCCGCCGCCGTCAACGCCGCCGAGGGGCTACTCGAGGCCCTTCTCGAGCTTCACCAGGGCGTCGTCCTCGGTGACGTTGAGGGCGAAGCTGAGCTCGCTCACGAGGATGCCCCGGGCCCGCTCGAGCATGGACTTCTCGGCGGTGGAGAGGCCCTTGCCCTTCTCGCGCAGCGCCAGGTTCCGCACGACCTCGGCCACCTGGTACACGTCGCCCGACTTCATCTTCTCCTGGTGGTTCTTGAACCGCCGCGACCAGTTCGCCGGCTCGCGCACGTCGCGCTTGGCGATCAGGCGGAAGAGGTCGTCCACGTCGGACTTCGAGATCGGCGGGCGCATGCCCACCTCCTCGGCCTTGTCGACCGGCACCGAGAGCGTGAGGTCCCCGTGCACCATCTCGAGCACGAAGTACTCCTTGGTCTCGCCCTGGAGCTCGCGCTTCACCTTCTTCTTGATGATGGCGGCGCCGTGGTGGGGGTAGACCACGCGATCGTTGACCTTGAAGGACATCGGACTCCGGTTTCCTGGGGGCGGGACGGCCGAGGGGGACGTTCCATTGTGCCAGACCCGGCGAGCGACCGGGCAACCGACAACAGATCAGCTGCGCACGAACACCGGGAGCAGGCGCCCGTCGACCAGCGGCTCCCACGCGATCGCGACGGGATCGCCCACCGCGGCGTCGAGCGCCCCGTCGCCCACGATCGACGACAGCATCCGCACCCCCTCGGGGAGGTCGATCAGCGCCACCACGTAGGGCGCCCGGCCGGCCATGCCCGGGTTCCCGGGCGCCGGCATCGTGGAGCAGGCATAGATCGTGCCGGTGCCCGCGGCCGGCCGGAAGGCGAGGTCGTCGCCGCCGCAGGTCGGGCACGCGACGCGCGGGAAGTGGATGGCGCGCTCGCAGGCCGGGCACCACTGCAGCACCAGCTGCAGCTCGCGGGTGGCCTCCCAGAAGGGGGCGGCCGCCTCGGAGGCCGGCGGCTGCACCCGCTCGGGTGCCCCCTCGGGGGCGGGGACGATGCGGGGCTCGCTCACGCCGTCGCCTCCGTGCCGAGGAGCATCGTCGACATCGCCGAGAGCACCCCGCCCGACCCGTGGGCGAGCGCCACCTCGGCCCCCTCGACCTGCCGCGGGCCGCACTCGCCGCGCAGCTGGCGCACCGCCTCCACCAGCAGGAAGATCCCGAACATGCCGGGGTGGGTGTAGGCGAGCCCGCCGCCCGTCGTGTTCGAGGGCAGCGCGCCGCCCGGGCCGAGCACGCCGTCGGCCACGAACCCGCCGCCCTCCCCCTTCGGGCAGAAGCCGAGGTCCTCGAGCAGGAGCAGGACCGTGATGGTGAACGAGTCGTAGATCTGGGCCACATCCACGTCGGCGGGCGTGAGCCCGGCACGCCCGAACGCGAGCGGCCCGCTGACCGCGGCGCCGGTCACCGTGAGGTCGGGCATCTCGCTGATCATCGAGTGGGTGTGGCAGGTGCCGGTGCCCAGCACGAGGACGGGCGGGCGCCGCAGCGACCGGGCCCGCTCGGCGCTCGTGAGCACCACGGCCCCAGCCCCGTCGGTGACCAGGCAGCAGTCGAGCTTGTGCAACGGCGAGGCCTGGATGGGCGAGGCGAGCACGTCGTCGACGGTGATCGGGTCCTGCAGGCGGGCCCGGGGGTTCATCGTCGCCCAGCGCCGGGTGTCGACCGCGATCTGGGCGAGCTGCTCGGAGCTGGTGCCGAACTGGGCCAGGTGGCGGCTGGCCGCGAGCGCGTAGGCCCCCATCGGCATGCGCATCCCGTAGGCCAGCTCCCACTCGGCGGTGGCGGTGAGCCCCGGGCCGGCCTGGCGGCTGGCGAAGCCGGCGCCACCCCGCTTGAACGACGACCGGGGCGTGGCTGCGTACACGATGACCGCCACCTCGCACAGGCCGAGGGCGATGGCCGCGGCGGCGTGCTCGACGTGGATCTCGAAGCTCGAGCCGCCCGTGATGGTGGTGTCGGTCCACGTCGGGGCGATGCCGAGGTGCTCGGCCAGCTCCATGGTGGGCGCCCAACCCGGCGACGTGGAGCAGAAGAGGCCGTCGACGTCGGCGAGCGCCAGGCCGGCGTCGTCGAGCGCCTCGCGGATCATCCGCACCTCGAGCGCCCGGACCGAGCCGTCGAGCTCGCCGGTGGGCGACACGGCATCGGCCACCCCGACGATCGCCGCCGCCCCTCGCATCGCTCGATCGACCACTTCTTGCACTCCGACTGCAACTTCTGTCCCGGGAGGGTAGCGTGGCGCCATGACCGATGCGCCGCCCGAGGTGATGGGCCTGAACCCGTTCGCCCCCGGGTTCTTCGACGACCCCTACGCACAGTACGCCGAGGTCCGCGCCGCGCACCCCATCCACCAGTCGCCGCTGGGCCCCTGGCTGATCACCCGCTGGGACGACGTGCACGCCCTGCTCCGGCGCCCGGGGACCTCGGTGGAGGAGCGCAACATCGTCACCGACGCGCCCACCCGGGCCGAGCGCCTGGCCGAGGTGCGCATGGCCGGCGGTCCGAGCCCCGAGCGCAGCCTGGCCATCCTCAACATCGATCCGCCCGACCACACCCGCATCCGGCGGCTGGTCTCGAAGGCGTTCACACCTCGCGCCGTCGAGCGCATCCGCGCCCGGGCCGGCGAGCTGGTCGACGAGCTCCTCGACGGGCTGGCCGAGCGCGACGGCGAGTCCGTCGACCTCATCGCCGAGCTGGCCTTCCCGCTCCCCTTCGCCGTCATCAACGAGATGCTCGGGATGCCCGGCGGTCGCGACTCGGTGCACCTGCGCGAGCTGTCCCACACCATCACCCAGGCGCTCGACCCGATCCTGCTCATGCAGAACGGGCCGGCCATCGTCGCCGCCGCCGACGAGATGCGCACCATCATCGGCGAGGCCATCGCCTGGAAGCGCACCCGCGACCACGACGACCTGATGATGGCCATGATCCGGGCCGAGGACGAGGGCGACGTGCTCTCCGACCAGGAGCTGCGCGAGAACGTGATGCTGCTGTTCCTCGCCGGCCACGAGACGACCGTCAACCTCATCGGCAACGGCACCAACGCCCTGCTCGACCACCCCGACCAGCGGACCGCCCTCGCGGCCGACCCGTCGCTCGACGCCAACGCGGTCGAGGAGCTGCTGCGCTGGGACAGCCCGGTGCAGTTCTCCCGGCGCATCATGCTCGAGCCCGTCGAGATGCACGGCCACACGTTCGCCGCCGGCGACCTCGTCATGACCTGCCTCGGGGCCGCCAACCGCGACGAGGCGAAGTTCGGCCCCACCGCCGGGGCGCTCGACCTGCGCCGCCCCGACGCCCGCGAGCACGTCAGCTTCGGCTCCGGCGTGCACCACTGCTTGGGCGCCGCCCTCGCCCGCCTCGAGGGCCAAGAGGCCATCGGCCGCCTGGTGCGCCGCTTCCCCGGCATCGAGCGCGGCGGCGAGCCCCTGCACAACCAGCGGATCGTGCTGCGCGGCTACGACGAGCTGCCGGTCTCGCTCACCTAGGCCGGTCCAGCCGGTCGGTCGGTCCGGTCGGTCCGGTCGGTCCGGGCCGGATCAGACGTCGAGGAAGCGGCGGGTGGCGAGCGCCGAGCTCACGACGCTGAGCACGATGGCGATGCCGCTCACCGCCAGGCAGGCCACCAGCACGTCGGAGCTGTCGACGCTGAAGGGCTCGAGCAGGTCGAGCGCGGGCCCGCGGTCGATGAGGTCGTCGATCCATCGCTGGGCGAGGAACACGAAGCCCACCGCGAGCGCCCCGCCGATCAGCCCCTGCACCAGCCCCTCGAGCATGAACGGGACGCGGATGAACCAGTTGGTGGCGCCCACCAGCTTCATCACCTCGATCTCCCGCCGGCGGGCGAACATGGCGGTCCGCACGGTGTTCAAGATGAGCAGCGCCGAGGCCGCGAGCAGCAGGGCGCCGAACACGGTGAGGCCCTGGTTGAGGAAGTCGCTCATGCCCTTCAGCTGCCGGATGACCTCGGTGGCGGCGGTGACCTGGAAGACGCCCGGCTGCTTGCGGTAGTAGTTCACCAGGCCCTGGACGGTGTTGACGCTGGGGTCGACCGGCTTGACCCGGAAGCTGGTGGGCAGGTCCTCGGCGGTCACGTTCTCGAGCATCGTGTCCTGGCCCTTGAACAGCTCCTTGAAGTCCGCGTAGGTCTCGGCGCGGTCGATGTAGGAGATCTCGCGGATGCCGGGGTTGTCCTCGAGCGACGTGCGGACCTGGGCCAGCTGGTCCTCGCTGATGTCGGGGTCCACGTAGACGATGAACTCGACGCCCTTCTGGTACCGGGCGGTCAGGTTCTGGGCGCCCTGGCGGACCAGCACGATGGTGCCCACGATCGCCAGCGTGACGAACACGGTGAGGATCGACGCCACGGTCAGCGTGATGTTGCGGGTGAGGTTCGCGCTGGTCTCGCGGACCACGTAGCTCGCGTTGACGGCCATCGTTCGCCCCTACTCGTACACGCCGCGGGCCTGGTCGCGGATGATCGAGCCGCGGTCGAGCTCGATCACGCGTCGGCGCATGGTGTCGACGATGCTGCGGTCGTGGGTGGCCATCACCACGGTGGTCCCGGTGCGGTTGATCCGATCGAGCAGGCGCATGATGCCCACCGACGTGGCCGGATCGAGGTTGCCGGTGGGCTCGTCGGCCAGGAGGATCAGCGGCCGGTTCACGAACGCCCGGGCGATCGAGACGCGCTGCTGCTCGCCGCCGGAGAGCTCGTCGGGGTAGTTCTTGTGCTTCTTCGAGAGGCCGACGAGCTCCAGGATCGCCGGCACCTGGGTCTTGATCACGTGGCGGGGCCGGCCGATCACCTCGAGGGCGAAGGCGACGTTCTCGTACACCGTCTTGTTGGTGAGCAGCTTGTAGTCCTGGAAGACGCAGCCGATGTTGCGGCGCAGGTACGGGACCTTCCAGCTGTTGAGCTCGCCGATGTCCTTGCCCGCCACGAAGATGCGCCCCGAGCTGGGCTCCTCCTGCTTGTTCAGCAGGCGGATCATGGTGCTCTTGCCCGAGCCCGAGGGCCCCACCAGGAACACGAACTCGCCCTTGCCGATCTCGCACTCGGCCTCGCGCAGGGCGACGACGTCGCCCTTGAAGACCTTGGAGACGTTCTCGAGCTTGATCATGCGGAGGAGGACCTGAGGGAGAGGTGGAGCCGGGCGACCTCGGCCGCGACGCCGGACGACCCTACCGCAGGGGTTCTCGGGTTCCGCGGCACCCCGAGCGGGGGTGAGCGTGGCCTACGCGTCGAGCGCCTCGGCCCGCTGCCAGCGGAGGTAGGCCTCCATGAAGTCGTCGAGCGCGCCGTCGAGGACGGCGTCGACGTTGCCCGTCTCATGCTCGGTGCGGAGGTCCTTCACCATCTGGTACGGCTGGAGCACGTACGAGCGGATCTGGCTGCCGAAGCCCACCGAGTGCTGGGTGCCGCGGATGGCGTCGAGCTCCGCCTCGCGCTCCTGGCGGGCCACCTCGGCGAGCTTCGCCTTCAGGAACTGCATGGCCCGGTCCTTGTTCTGGTGCTGGCTGCGCTCGTTCTGGCAGCTCGTCACGAGCCCCGTGGGGAGGTGGGTGATGCGGACCGCCGAGTCGGTCACGTTCACGTGCTGGCCGCCGGCCCCCGAGGAGCGGTAGGTGTCGATCCGCAGGTCCTTGTCGTCGATCTCGATGTCGGGGACGTCCTCGAGGAACGGCGTGACCTTCAGCGCCGCGAACGCGGTCTGGCGCTTGCCCTGCGAGTTGAACGGGCTGATGCGCACCAGCCGGTGGACGCCGTGCTCGGACCGCAGCAGGCCGTACGCGTGGCGGCCCTTCACCAGGAACGCCGCCGAGCTGATGCCGGCCTCCGAGCCCGCCGACACCTCGTCGAGCTCGACGTCGAAGCCGCGCCGCTCCGCCCACCGCAGGTACATGCGCAGCAGCATGTTGGCCCAGTCCTGGGCGTCGGCGCCGCCCTCGCCCGCCTGGATCTCGGCGAGCACGTCGCGCTCGTCGTGCTCGCCGGTGAACAGGCTGCGCAGCTCGAGGGCCCCGAAGTCGCCGCCCAGCGCGCCGAGGGCGTCCTCGATCTCGGCCGCGACCGAGTCGTCGCCCTCCTCCCGGGCGAGCTCGGCGAGGGTCTCCACGTCGTCGATGCGCTCGGCCAGCGCGTCGTAGCGCTCGAGGTCGTCGGTCACCGACGCGAGCTCGCCCGTGACCTGGCGGGCCCGGTCGGCGTCGTCCCAGAGGTCGGGTCGCGACGCCTCGGTCTCCAGCTGGGGCCGCCGGGCGCGCAGCTCGGGCACCTTGAGGTACTGCTCCGCCTCCTCGAGGCGCTTGCGCAGGGCGCTGATGTCGTCGGTGACGTCTCGCATGGTCCCCCGATCCTGCCCGATCGCGGTCGACACCGCGAAGACCGTGGATTCCGGCGCCGGACGGGGCAGAATGTCGAACGTGGTTCGGACCAGGCGGCCCCCGGTCTTCTTGTACGACGGCGACTGCGCGTTCTGCTCGGCGAGCGCGGAGTTCCTCGTTCGGCGCGCCCCCACCCCGGGCACCGAGGTGGTGCCCTGGCAGTTCACCGCCCTCGAGCCCCTCGGCGTCACCCTCCAGGAGGCCGACGAATCGGTCGTCCACGTCGACGCGGAGCTGCACCGCACCTACGGCCCGGTGGCCATCGCCGTGCTGCTGCGGTCGAGCACCTCGCTGCTGTGGCGGGTCGTGGGGCGGCTGCTCGGGCTGCGCGCCACGCTGCTCGTCGCCTGGCCGGTCTACCGCTGGGTCGCCCGCAACCGCCACCGGATGCCCGGCGGCACGGCGACCTGCTCGCTGCCGGCGGCCGATCGAGAGCGGACCGATCCCCCGGGCGCCGAGCCCGAACCGCAGCTGCAGCCGCACTGACCGCCGCGGAAACCGCTGCGCCGCCGCCCCGGGCGATCCGTAGCGTGGGCGGACCGTGGCGGCCCCCGACCCCTCCCCCGACGCGCGCCTGCTCGGCGCCTACCTCCGCCCCGAGCGGCGCGCCCTCGGCGCGCTCGTCGCCACGCTCGTCGTGGCCATGGTGCTGCCCCTCGCCGGGCCCCTGCTGATCGGACGGTTCGTCGATGCCGCCCTCGGCGGCGCCACCACCGGGCACCTCGCCGCGCTGGGCGCCCTCTTCCTCGCCGCCACCCTCACCGGCGACGCCCTCCAACTCGTGGTCACCTGGTACTCGGTGCGCCTGGCGTGGCGGGTCGGCAACCGGATCCGTCTCGACCTGTGCCGCCACGCGCTGTCGCTCGACCTCGAGTGGCACGGCGACCACAGCGCCGGCCAGCTGATCGAGCGCATCGACGGCGACATCGACGCGGTCACCCGCTTCTCGTCGGCCGCGGTCCTCCAGCTGGCGGGCAACGCCATCCTCGTCGTGGGCGTGCTGGTCGTGTCGGCGGCCATCGACTGGCGGGCCAGCCTGGTCATCGCCGTCACCGTGGCGGTGGTCGTCGTCGTGCTGGTCCGCATGCGCCAGATCGCCGTGCCGTTCTACGACGACGAGCGCGAGGTCCAGGCCCGCCTCTACGGCGACCTCGAGGAGCGCCTCGGCGGCTTGGAGGACCTGCGCGCCAACGGCGCCGGCGACTGGGCGGTGCACCAGCTGCACGTGCACTCGGCGGGATGGTGGCGCACCACGCGCCGGGCCGCCCGGCGCGGCGACGGCGCCCTCTCGGTCGGGGGCGGGGTGTTCGCCGTCGGTTCGATCGTCGTGCTGGGCGTGAGCGCGTGGCAGTGCCGCAACGGCGCGCTCTCGGTGGGCTCGGTGCTGGTGCTCCTCCGGTTCTCGCAGATGGTCAGCGATCCGCTCTGGCGCGTCGCCGAGCAGCTCGCCGAGGCGCAGAAGGCGATGGCCGGCGCCCGCCGCGCCGGCCGCCTCCTCGCCGAGCGCCCCACGCTCGTGGACGGCTCCACCCGGCTGCCGCCGAGCGGCCCGCTCGCCATCGAGCTGGACGAGGTCACGTTCGCCTACTCCGGCTCGACCGCGATCCTCCACGGCGTCCGCCTCGGCCTCGCCCCCGGTCGACGCCTGGGCGTCGTCGGTCGCACCGGCAGCGGGAAGACCACGATCGGGCGCCTGGTCGCTCGGCTGTGGGACACCCAGGAGGGCGCGGTCCGCGTGGGCGGCGTCGACGTGCGCGAGCTCGCGCTCGCCGACCTGCGCCAGCGCGTGGGCATCGTCACCCAGGACGTGGAGCTGTTCCGGGCGTCGGTGCGCGACAACCTCACCGTGTTCGGCGCCACGATGGCCGACGACGGCCGGCTCACCGCGGCGCTCGACGCCGTCGGCCTCGGCCCGTGGCTCGCCGGGCTGCCGCAGGGGCTCGACCACCCGCTCGCCGGCGGCACCGAGCTCTCGGCCGGCGAGGCCCAGCTCCTGGCGCTCGCCCGGGTGCTGCTCGCCGACCCCGCCGTCGTCATCCTCGACGAGGCCTCGAGCCGCCTCGACCCCGAGACCGAGGCGCGCATCGTCGCCGCCACGGACCGGCTCCTCGCGGGGCGCACCGCGGTCATCATCGCCCACCGGCTCTCGACCCTCGACACGGTCGACGAGATCGCCGTGCTCGACCACGGCCGCCTCGTCGAGCACGGCGAGCGCGACGCCCTCGCCGCCGACCCGGGCTCCCGCTTCCACGCCCTGCTCGCCGCCAGCGCGAGCGCAGCGCCGTGAGCGCGCCCGCGACCGCCTCGAGCCGCCGCTTCGCCTGGCGGGTCCTCAAGGCCGACCCGTGGGCGTGGGGGATCTCCCTCGTGCTCTGGGTGGTCTTCTTCACCGCCCCGCTCCCCGCCGGCCTCGCCCTGCGCGCCATCCTCGACCAGCTCCCCGATGGCGACGGCGCGCCCCTCGTCCTGCTGTTCGCCGTGCTCGCAGGCTTCGAGGTCGGGCGCTGGGTCGTGCTGCTCCCGGCCATCGTCCAGTGGCACGGCGCCTTCGCCTTCTGGCACACCGTCCCGCGGGTCAACGCGCTGCGGTCGCTCGTGCACGACCCCGGCCCGGTCACCGACCGCCTGCCCGGCTCCCCCGGCGAGGCGGTCAGCCGCTTCCGCGACGACGCCCGTGACATCGCCCAGGTGCTCGACGTGTGGCTCGACGTCGTGGCGGCCCTCCTCGCCACCACGTCGGGCATCGTGGTGCTCGCCCTCATCTCGGTGCCGGCGGCCATCGCGATCGTGGCGCCGATCGTCCTGGTCCTCGTCATCGGCCACCTCCTCGCCGAACGCCTGCGACGGTGGCGCTGGGTCGAGCGCGAGGCGACGGCCGGCGTCACCGGCTTCGTCGGCGACGCCTTCGGCGCCATCGGCACCGTGAAGGTGGCTGCGGCCGAGCCCGCCGTGGTCGCGCGCTTCGAGCAGCTCGGCCACGACCGAGCCGACGCCGCCCGCCGGGACCAGGTCGGCACCCAGCTCGCCCAGACCCTGGGTGGCATCACCGCCAACGCCGGGCTCGGCCTGGCGCTCATCGCCATCGCGCCGGCCGTGCGCCGCGGCGAGCTCTCCGCGGGCGACATCGGCCTGTTCACCGCCTACGCGACCGTCGTCGCCGGCCTCCCCCGGATCACGGCGCGGTGGTCGGCGTGGCAGCGCCAGGCCGACGTGTCCGCCGCCCGGCTGGCCCGACTGCTCCCCGAGCACGCGGACCGGCCCGACGTCGCCGCCGATCGGGCCTCCGCCGCGGTCACCACGTGGCTCCGCACCGGTCCTCCGCCGTTCGCCCCGCGCCCGACGCCGTCGCCGGCCGGGCGCTCGGGCGACCTCCGCCTTGAGCGGCTCGAGGTGCGCGACCTGCAGGTCCGCTTCGACGAGAGCCGGCCGCTCTCGAGCATCGACCTCGCCGTCGAACGCGGCGCGTTCGTGGCCATCACCGGACCGGTCGGCGCCGGCAAGTCGGTCCTCGTGCGCGCCCTGCTCGGCCTCGTGCCGCGCGCCGACGGCTCCATCGCCTGGAACGGCGCCCCGATCGAGGACCCGTCGACGTTCCTCGTCCCCCCGCGCGCCGCCTACGTGCCCCAGGTGCCCCGACTCTTCTCGGAGTCGCTCGCCGAGACGGTGCTCCTCGGCGTCGACCCGGCGGGCCTCGCCGAGGCGCTCCGTCGAGCGCGCCTCGACGAGGACCTCGCCGACCTGGCCGACGGCACCGATACCCGCGTCGGGCCCAAGGGCGTGCGCCTCTCGGGGGGTCAGGTCCAGCGGGCCGCCGCCGCCCGGGCCTTCGTGCGCCGACCGGAGCTCCTCGTGGTGGACGACCTGTCGAGCGCCCTCGACGTCGACACCGAGGCGGAGCTGTGGGAGGGGCTCTTCGAGGTCGCCGGCGACCTCACGGTGATCGCCGTGAGCCACCGGCCCGCCGTCCTCGAACGCGCCGACCAGGTGGTGGAGCTGCGCGCCGGGCGCCGGGTCAGCTCGCCTTGATGCCCCGCCAGTCGTTGCCCGTGCGGTGCTCCCAGGGCAGCAGCGGCCGCGGCAGCGCCATGTCCGCTCGGGCCCAGGGCAGGTAGCGCTTGGTGCCCTCGATGGTGGTGCGCGCCTCGGAGGGCATCATCGGACGGTTGGCCTGGAAGCCGTCGATCCACTTCCAGGCGTAGAGGCTCTTGGCATCGCTCATGGCGGCGACCGTACGGATCGCCGACGACGAGGCGGTTTCGCGGCGGTTGGGCCTCTGTTGCCCTCCGCTGACCGGGACCTGACGGCAGGCGACGGCCCGGCGTCAGCTCACGAGCCGTGGCACTGCTTGAACTTCTTGCCGCTGCCGCACGGGCACGGCGCGTTGCGGGGGGTCTTGTCCCAGTCGGACTTGACCACCGGCGTGTTCACGACGGGCTCGTCGACCATCGGCGCCTCGCCACCCGCGCCCTCGGCGGCGGCCTGCGCCCGTGCGGCCGCGGCCATGCTCCCACCGCTGCCGGCCGGATCCTCGGGGCCCGACGTGGCCAGGTTGGACACCTCGTTGGCCGGCTGCTGGTCCTCGACCACCACCTGCACGTGCATCACGTACTTCACGAAGTCCTGGGCGATCGACGTCATCATCTCGCCGAACATCTCGAAGCCCTCGCGCTGCCACTCCACCAGCGGGTCGCGCTGGCCCATGGCCCGGAGGTTGATGCCCTCCTCGAGGTAGTCCATCTCGAGCAGGTGCTCGCGCCAGTGCTGGTCGATGATGTTGAGCATCACCTGGCGCTCGATCTGGCGCATGGTCTCCGCGCCCAGCTCCTCCTCACGCCGCTCGTAGTACGCAGTCGCGTCGGCGAGGAGGGTCTCCTGGAGGTCGTCGGTGCTGTCCGCGTCGCCGAGCTGCGCCTCGGTGAGCTCGGTGGGCCAGAACGAGCTGATCTCGCTGTGGAGGCCCTCGAGGTCCCACTCGTCATCGACCTCGGACACGCAGAACGTGGCCACCGCGCCGTCGACGGCCTCCTCGAGGTAGTCGAGGGTCTCGTCGCGCAGGTCGGCCTCGTCGAGGATCTGGTCGCGGCGCTTGTAGATGACCTTGCGCTGCTCGTTCATCACCTCGTCGTACTTGAGCACGTTCTTGCGGATCTCGGCGTTGCGCTGCTCGACGGTGTTCTGCGCCCGCTCGATGGCCTTGGTGACCATGCGCGCCTCGATCGGCACGTCGTCGGGCAGCGCCTTGCCCATCACCCAGTTCATGGCGCCCGTGGCGAACAGGCGCATCAGCTCGTCTTCGAGCGACAGGTAGAACCGGCTCTCACCGGGGTCGCCCTGGCGGCCCGAGCGGCCGCGCAGCTGGTTGTCGATGCGGCGCGAGTCGTGGCGCTCGGTGCCGAGCACGTAGAGGCCGCCCAGCTCGCGGATCTGCTCGCCCTCGGCGTCGGTCTCGACCTTGTACTTGGCCGTCAGCTCCTTGAAGCGGGCTTGGCCCTCGTCGCTCTCCACGTCGACGCCCTCGGCGCGCAGGTCGCGCAGCGCCAGGCCCTCGGGGTTGCCGCCGAGCAGGATGTCGACGCCGCGGCCGGCCATGTTGGTGGCGACGGTGACGCTGTGGAGGCGGCCGGCCTGGGTGACGATCTCGGCCTCCCGGGTGTGCTGCTTGGCGTTCAGCACCTCGTGGGGGATGCCCCGCTTGTCGAGCAGTCGGCTGAGCTTCTCGGACTTGGCCACCGAGATCGTGCCCACGAGCACCGGCTGGCCGGTCTCGTAGCGCTCCGCGAGGTCCTCCACCACGGCGTCGAACTTGGCGTCCTCGGTCTTGTAGATGAGGTCGGACTGGTCGACGCGGGCGAGCGGCCGGTGCGTCGGGATCGGCACGACCTGGAGGTTGTAGGTGCTGGCGAACTCGGCGGCCTCGGTGACGGCGGTGCCCGTCATGCCGGCGAGCTTCTCGTACATGCGGAAGTAGTTCTGGAGGGTGATCGTGGCGAGGGTCTGGTTCTCCTCCTTGATCTTCACCCCCTCCTTGGCCTCGACCGCCTGGTGCAGGCCCTCGGACCAGCGCCGGCCCTCGAGGATGCGCCCGGTGAACTCGTCGACGATCTTCACCTCGCCGTGCTGGACGATGTAGTCCTTGTCGCGCTTGTAGAGCTCCTTGGCCTTGAGCGCGGCCTGGAACTGGTGCACGAGGTTCTGCTGGACGGCGTCGTAGAGGTTCTCGAGGCCGAGGGCCGCCTCGACCTTGGCCACGCCCTCCTCGGTGGGGGCGACGATGCGCTTCTCCTCGTCCACGTCGTAGTCGACGTCGCGCTTGAGGCCGCGCACGATGCTGGCGAACTTGTAGTAGAGCTTCGCCGCGTCCGCGACCCGGCCGGAGATGATGAGCGGGGTGCGGGCCTCGTCGACGAGGATCGAGTCGACCTCGTCGACGATCGCGTACACGTGGCCCCGCTGCACCTTGGCCGAGGCGGTGGTGGCCATGTTGTCGCGGAGGTAGTCGAAGCCGAACTCGTTGTTCGTGCCGTAGGTGATGTCGCAGGCGTACTGCGCCCGCTTCTCGACCTGGCTGGTGTTGGCGGTGGGCAGGATCAGCCCGATGGTGAGGCCCAGCCAGCCGTGGATCTGGCCCATCCACTCGGCGTCGCGGGTGGCCAGGTAGTCGTTGACCGTGATGACGTGCAGGCCGCGCCCGGTGAGGCCGTTGAGGTACACCGGCAGGGTGGAGACGAGGGTCTTGCCCTCGCCCGTCTTCATCTCGGCCACCCAGCCGTAGTGCAGGGCCGCCCCGCCCATCAGCTGCACGTCGTAGTGGCGCTGGCCGATGGTGCGGCTCGAGGCCTCGCGCACGACGGCGAACGCGTCGATCAGCAGGTCGGTGAGGTCGGCGCCGTTGTCGAGCTGCTGGCGGAACTCCGCGGTCTTGGCGCGCAGGTCGTCGTCGGAGAGCTTCTGCAGCTCCGGCTCGCGGGCGTTGATGTCGGGGACGAGGCCCTGGAGGGCTTTGACCTTCTTGCCCTCGCCGACACGGAGGAGCTTGTCGAGTACAGCCATGAGGGACCCGAGTGTACGCACCGGCGGCCCTCGCCCGACAGGCGGTCGTCCCCTCCCCTGCGGCAGCGGGCACGCCGCGCGACCGCCGGGCGGCGCTGGACGTTTGCGTCTTGGCTGTCAGACCCCCTCCGTACCATCGGGTCATGTTCGATGATCTCACCGCCGGGGCCGGTCCCGAGCCTGAGGAGCCCGGGCGCGCGGGTCCGGCCGAGCACGACGCAGCGCAGGTCGAGGCGAGGCGGATGGCGGCGGTGCGGGCGGCGTGGGAGTCGGTGGCGGGACCGGTGCTGCCCGAGGATCCCGCCGAGCGGCGGGCCGCGCTGCACGTCGATCTCGATGCGCTGCTCGACGCGCAGCGGAGCGATCACGGATCCTCGCTGGCCGAGGTCCTGGTGGGTTGGGATCGGTTGCGGCGGTCGGTGGAGGGGGCGCTCGTGGGGGCGGTGGCGGGGTTCTCGGCCTCGGCGCAGTGGGCGTTCGACGCGTACCGGTCGCCCACCGCGTGGATGGTGGGCAGCCTCGGGCTGAAGCGCGCCGCGGCCGGGTCGCTGCGAGCGACCTGCACCGGCGTCGCCGATCACCCGGTGCTGGCGGCGGCCGCGGCCTCGGGCCGGTTGTCGCTCGAGCACCTGCGGACGCTGCTCGCCGCCCGATCGGCGCCGGTCGAGGAGCGGTTCGACGCCGACGCCGCCGATCTCGTCGAGCGGGCGGCGTCGATGTCGGTCGATGCCCTGGTGCGGCACCTGGAGCGATGGCGGCTCGACGCCCTCGCCGAGCTGGGCGCCAACGAGCCCGACGGGCCCGAGCCGGCGGCCCCGACCGGCACCACCTGCAAGCTCCGGCCCCTCGGCTGGGGCCGCGCCCTGGGCGAGCTCGACCTGGATCCGGT
This sequence comes from Acidimicrobiales bacterium, assembly GCA_041394165.1. GTDB lineage: Bacteria > Actinomycetota > Acidimicrobiia > Acidimicrobiales > Iamiaceae > Aquihabitans. Next base: position 5,109 of record JAWKIT010000017.1, on the reverse strand, counting down.
CGCCGCCGCCGAGGTCATCGCCGGGCTCGACGCCGAGTACGAGGCCATGCGCCGAGACGGCCAGCTCGCCGCGGACCCTCGCTCGCTCGCCGAGATCCACGGCGAGGCCTTCCTCGCCATCTGGCGCCGCGGCACCCACCGCAGCACGGACGGACCCGCCCCGCTCCTGCACGCCATCGTCGACCTCGACACCCTCCTGCGCCGCGCCGGCGACCGCGACCCGGAGGATCGGAGCCGGCGCATCGCCGAGCTCGTCGGCCACGGCCCCATCGACGACGCCACCATCGCCGAGCTGGCCAGCGCCGCGACCATCGCCCTGCTCGTCACGCACCCCACCACCGGCCTGCCCCTCTGGCACGGGCGGGCCCACCGCCTCGCCACCCCCGCCCAGCGCGCCGCTGTGCTCGCCACCACCGGCCACTGCACCTTCCCCGGCTGCACCGTCGCAGCCACCCGCTGCCAGATCGATCACCTCACCGGCTGGACCCACGACGGCGGCACGGACGTCGACAACCTCACCGCGCTGTGCGCCCACCACAACCGCCTAAAGCACCGCTGGAACCTCACCGTCACCCGCGAAGCCGACGGCACCCTCACCTTCACCCACCCCGACGGCCGCACCATCGAGAGCCGCTACGCCACCACGAGCGACCCACCCCGCCCTGCCACCCGAGCACGCGAGGAGAACCCGAGAGGCGACGCATCTGGCACCGACCCACCCCGAGCCGGGCCACCCTGAGCCGAGCCACCGGAGGGCAGGGCGCGCCGCCGGACACCCATCCGCGACCCGGACCCGCCCGCCCGTCCGAGCACCGGCCACGCCGGCGAGGTCGCGCGCCACGGCCACCAGCGACCCGATCGCCGCCCGAGCGCCGGGGCGGTGGTCGGGGCGCGCGCGAGGGGTTCGTAGGATCATCCTCCGTTCGCCACCACGCCAGGAGGACCGCAGATGGCCCGCCACCAGTACGGGATCTTCGCCGAGGGGACGCGCAGCCACCACCACCTGGAGCTGTCGGTCCGGCCCGACGCCGGCGACGACGCGCTGCGGACGGCGCTCATCGGGGTGCGGTCGGCGAACGCCGACCACCGCACCAACGGGGGCACCAACCTGGTGATCGGCGTCGGGTCGGCGCTCGCCGAGCGGCTCGGCCTCGCCGCGGTCGAGCCCTTCCCCGGCTACGCCAGCGCCGACGGGCGCCTGCGGGCCCCGGCGACCCAGCGCGACCTGTGGGTGTGGGTGCACGGCCCGACGCCCGATGTCGTGGTCGACGTCGTGCGGGCCGTGCACGAGGCGCTCGCACCCGTGGCCACCCTCGCGCTCGACCTCCCGGGCTTCGTGTACCACGACAGCCGCGACCTGACCGGCTTCATCGACGGCAGCGCGAACCCGTTCCTCGACGATGCGCCGGTGGTGGCCGTGGTGGGGGCCGGCGAGCCCGGCGAGGGCGGCTGCCTCGCCATGACGATGCGCTTCGAGCACCACCTCGACCGCTTCGACGCCCTCGGGGTCGCCGACCAGGAGGCCGTGTTCGGCCGCACCAAGCCCGACAGCATCGAGCTCGACGCCAAGCCCGCCGACGCCCACATCTCCCGGGTCGAGGTCGACGACGAGCACGGCGAGGAGCTGAAGGTCTACCGGCGGAGCGTGCCCTGGGCGACCGCGAGCCACCAGGGCCTCCACTTCGTCGCCTTCGGGGCCGACACCGCCCGCTTCGACCTGCAGCTGCGCCACCAGTACGGCCTGGTCGATGGCATCACCGACCGCCTGCTCGAGTTCACGACGCCGCACACGGGATCGTTCTGGCGCTGCCCGTCGGTCGAAGACCTCGAGCGGGTCGCCCCGCTCCCCGACGACGACGACTGAGCCCACGGCCGCTTGACGGCACCGTTGTGTCATTGTAGCAATGCATTGACACAAAGGAGCCGACCATGGAAGCCGCCTCGACGACGGCGATGGTGGCGAGCGTCGCCGCCACGCTGCTGACCATCCTGGCGATCGTCGGCTGGGCCACCCGCCGCGTGGACGACCCGGCGACGATCGAGCGATGGGCCCGACACCGCGGCGTCGCGATCACCGAGCACAACCGCTGGCTCGTGCGCTGGTACGTCCCGCTGGCCGGCACGCTTCGCGTCGTGGGCGCGGTGTCCGGTGCCGTCGTCGGCTCGCTGGCGGACCGCGCGCTCGGGATGTCGACGTCGGTCGGCGCCGGGTTCTGGATGTGGGTGGTGGCCGGCTGGGTGAGCGGCGGGTGGTGGGCAGCCGAGCAGGTGGCGCGCTGGCTGCCCTCCGGCGGCGGTGCGCTCCTCGTGCCGCGCGCCACCGCCGACTACGCACCGGGCGCCGCCCGCTGGGGTCCCGCCCTGGGAGCGGTCGCCCTCGCGGCCGTCACCGTCGCCGGCGCCCTGGTCACCGAGCCGTCCGGCTGGACCGCGATCGCGGCCATGGTGGCCGTGGTCGCTCCCCTCGCGGCTCGCCGCGCGGCGCGGCGCACCATCGACCGCCGCCAGCCCGCCGTGCACCCCGACCTGCTCGCGGCCGACGACGCCATCCGCTCCACCACCGTGCACCTCCTCGGTGCCGGGACCACCGCCGGGCTGCTCCTCGCCGCGGCCGCCCTGTGGAGCACCACCATCGCGGACCACCACCAGCTCCCGTTCGGGCTCCGTGGCTGGCCCACCATCGTGCTGCTCCTCGGCGGGTACGTCGCCGGCCGCTACCTCGCCAACCGGCCCTGGCGGGTCCGACGCACGACGATCGCGGGGAGCGCGTCGTGATCATCCGGATCGACGGGGCCAGCCCGGTGCCGCCGTACGCCCAGGTCCGCGACCAGATCGCCACGATGGCGCGCAGCGGCGTGCTCGCCGCCGGCACCCGGCTGCCGGCGATCCGCCACCTCGCCGCGGACCTCGGGGTGGCTCCCAACACGGTCGCCCGGGCGTACCGGGAGCTCGAGTCCGATGGCGTGGTGGCCACCCACGGTCGCCACGGGACCGTCGTGGCCGACCGGCCAGCGGCGACCGATGCCGAGCAGCGGGCCGCCGTCGACGGCGCCGCCCACAGCTACGCCGTCGAGGCGGCGCACCGGGGCCTCGACCTCGACCAGGCGCTCGATGCCGTGCGCGCTGCGTTCCGCGGCCTCGGCGACGGCCGGAGCTACACGTGGAGCGCGCCGACCGCCGGGGCCGGCCGGATCGGACCGGTCGGTCGCTACGTGGCGGTCGTGGCACTCGTCTCGGCGGTGCTCGGTGCCGTGTGGTGGTCGGGAGCCGTGGACCCACGCGTCCGGATCGCAGGGAACGGCGCCGGCCTCGAAGCCCAGGGGCGCCAGGCCGTGCAGATCCGCACCATCGAGAACCCGGGCCCGCTGCCCGTGCAGGTGCGCTCGGTGACCTGGGCCCCGACGGGCCTCGCCGATGCCCAGGTGCGCATCGCCGACTCGGGCGACGACGGACGCTCCGCCGCCGATGCCCTGCGCCGATCGAGCCCCTTCGAACCGTTCGAGCTGCCCGCGAAGGGGCGGCGCACGCTCGTCTTCACGGGGACGATCGTGTGCCTGCCCGGCGCCACCCAGGCGACCCCGACCGCGGGCCGCGCCGTGCAGATCTCGCTGGCCGCCCCGCTCGGCCCGTCGCGATCGCTCGAGACCGGATGGCTCGATCCCGGCCGACCGACGCTGCCCTGCCCCGTCGGGCCCGAGGGCTGACCGGGCGAGGACAGGTGGTCAGTCGGCCTCGTCGATGAGGCCGACGTTGCCGTCCTCGCGCTTGTAGACGACGGCAGCGCGCGACGTCTCGATGTTGGTGAAGAAGAAGAACCCGTGGCCCATGAGCTCCATGCGCTCGGCGGCCTCGTCGGCCGACATCGGGTGGATGGCGAAGCGCTTCGACTTCACGATCTGCGGGATGTGCTCCTCGACCTCGACCTCGGCCGGCTGCTCCTCGACCACCACCGCGACGGCACCGAGCGCGTCGCTCTTCTTGTGCGCCTTCGGATGGCCGTGGTTGCGGCGGTTGAGCTTGGTCTTCAGCTTGTGCAGCTGGTGCTCGAGCTTCTCGTAGGCCTTGTCGACCGCCTGGAAGCCATCGGCCGCCTGCACCTTGCACCGCACGTGGTGGCCGTGGCCCTCGATGGTGACCTCGCAGACCTCCTTGTCGGCGATCCGCGGGTTCTTGTGCTCCCAGAAGTGCACCTCGGCCGTGTCGAGCCCCTCCACGAAGCGGCCCAGCCGCCCGATCTTCTCCTCGGCCATGACCCGCAGGGCCTCGGGGACATCCGTGTGACGGCGGCTGACGATGACCTGCACGGGGCGTGACCTCCTGGTCGGGGCGGCGGTGACCGGATCGTAACCCGGTCACGGAGGGTGGGCCGCCGCCAGTCCGACCACGTGGTCGGCCCCGGCCGCGCGCAGCGTCCGCGCCGCCGAGGCCAAGGTCGCGCCGGTGGTCACCACGTCGTCCACCACCAGCACCGAGCGCCCGGTGAGCGATGCCGACGCCAGGAACTGGGGCCCGTCGCGCCGCTCGAGCAGGGTGCGCCCGGTCTGCGGCGGGCCCGGCAGCCGGCGCAGCGTGGACGCCAGCGGCAGGCCGAGCTCGGCCGCCACCTGCCGGGCCAGGAGCTCGGCGTGGTCGAAGCCGCGGCTCCGGCGACGCAGCTCGGTGGTGGGCGCCCACGTGACCACCTCGAGCGCACCGGGCGGCACCAGCCGGGCCATCCCCTCGGCCAACCAGCGAGCCGTCGCGCGGGCGTTGCGGTACTTGAGGTGGGTCACCACGTCGCGCGCCGGGCCCTCGTAGGCGAGCAGGGCGAAGCAGTCGTCGAGCCCGGGCGCGACCGGGACCTCGGGGGCCGGGTCCATCCGAGCGACGCACGCCGCGCACGGCGCGGGCCCGGCGCGGTCGCACGAGGGGCAGCGGGTGGCGAGGAGCACGGGCGAGACGCTACGGAGGGGGTCTGACACCGAAGCTGCCGACGGGCCGGGAATGCTCGGGGCGGCGTCGGCGGTTGGACCTCCGAACCCCCTGCTGAGGAGCTGCTGCTGTGCGCGTCGATGTCTGGTCCGATGTGGTCTGCCCGTGGTGCTTCATCGGGCTCGCCAACCTCGGCGA
>JAWKIT010000016.1:0-78847 GCA_041394165.1 Acidimicrobiales bacterium | reverse complement strand
ACCTGGTCGACGGCGGAGGCACGGTCGACGACTGGCGCCAGGGGCTGCTCTTCACCTTGCTGGAGGCGCTCGAGCGCCATCCGCTCGCCCGCCGCCTGCTCGCCGGCCTCGAGCCCGAGGTGACCGTCCGGGTGCTCGAGATCCCGGCGCTCGAGGAGATGCGCAAGGCGGTCGCCGAGCGCCTGCGCGCCGACCAGGCGGCGGGTCGGGTCCGATCCGACATCGAGCCGGCTGCGATCGCCGACGGCATCGTGGCCATCGTCTTGTCCCTGCTCATGTCGGTCGTGCAGCTGGGGCCAGAGGCCGCGTTCCCCTACGCCGGGTCGGTGACGGCGGTGTTCGCGGCCGCGGTCGAGCAGGTCGGCAGCTGATCGCCCGGCCGGGTCAGGCGTCGGTCACGCCGTGTCGAGCAGCTGGTAGGCGCTGCGGAGCGCTCGCCGTGCCCGGTAGGTGAGCGCCGAGGCGGCACCGGCGTCGATGGCGAAGCGCTCCCCGATCTCGCTCGGGTCGAGCCCCTCGATCTCTCGCCACCAGATCGCCTGGCGCCAACGATCGGGCAGCGAGCGGAAGGCCTCCCCGACGTGGGGATCGGCCAGCCGCTCCTCGGGCCCGGGCTCGGTCGCATCGCCCCCGAGGCGCTGGTGGAGCAGGTCGGCCCGTCGCTGGCGGAGGTGGTGGCGAGCGGCCATGGACCGGGCCGTGACCATCAGGTACCGGATCGGCTCGTCGGTGGGACCGTGCCCGTGGGCGATGGCGCGCAGCACCGAGGCGAAGGTCTCGGCCACCACGTCGTCGACCGCGGCGTGCGGGACCAGCGACGCCGAGAAGCGCCGGATGGCCGGTTCGTGGCGCCGGAAGATCTCGCCGTAGGCGCTCCGATCGCCCTCCCGCATGGCGACGAGGAGCTCGTGGTCGGCGAGCGCCGACCGAGTGCGCGGGGAGGAGCGGGGCGGCGTCGAGCCGGCGCGGTCGGGAGCGGTCGACAGGATGGTCATCGCGCGCCGACCAGGATGAGGACGACGACCAGCAGGCCGGCGAGGAGGGCCACCCGGATGGCTGCGGCCAGGCGCTCGATGCTGGGGTCGCCGACGGCGACCGCCGGAGGGGAGACGAGGAGCCGTCCGGATCGGAGGGCACGAGCTCGGGGGATGGGGTGGTGCATGGGATCGCCTCGTGGGGTGGACGCGGGCGGCCTGCCGGTGGAGCCGCCTGTGGGTGCCATGGTCCGCAGGTCGCTCGGGACCGCCAAGGTGCAACGACCTCCCCGGTCCCGACAGCACCTGTCGCCCCCGCATCCCCCGGGCCATGCGTCACGAGAGGGGCACGACGCGCGTTGTCGCACCGATGCGCACCTCGTCCGACCATCCGACGCTCGCCGCCCGGGACCCGCTCGCCGCTCCGCGCCTCGACCTCGCCGGGTTCATCGAGCCGATCGTCGATCTCAGGTCGGGTGCGACGGTGGCCGTGGAGGTGCTGCTGCGCCCTCGCTCGGTGCCCTCGCTCGCTCGGTGGCGACGGTCGGTCGGGCCCGAGGCCCGAGCCGAGGTGCTCCCGCTCGCGCTCGAGCTGGCCTCGGCCGAGCTCGAGGCGGGCGACGTCCTGGTCCACGTGAACGCCACGGCCGCGGACCTCGAGCATCCGGCGTTCGCGGCGCGGGTGCTCCGAGCGGTGCCGGGCGCCGGGCGCCACCGCCTCGTCATCGAGCTCACCGAGGAGCTGCCCGTGCGCGATCGCGCTGCGGTCCTGGCGGCGACGGGCCGCCTGCGAGAAGAGGGGGTGCGGTTCGCGCTCGACGACTTCGGCGAGGGCTGGTCGAACTTCGCCGCGGTGCAGGCGCTCCGACCGGAGATCCTCAAGGTCACGACCGCCATCGTGGGACCCGCCCACGATCCCGACCTCGGCCCCGTGGTGGCGCGGTTCGCCCGTGAGGTCGGCGCCGCGTCCGTGATCGAGCAGGTCGAGGACGAGGCCACCGCGACGTGGGCTCGACAGGTCGGGTTCGACCTGGGCCAGGGCTGGCGGTGGACCCGGGCGGGCCGTCGGGCGGGGGTGCGCGCCGCGGCGGGGCCCCTCAGCCGGTGAGCGACGAGGGGCTCGGCGCCCGCTCCCAGCCGGTCGCGGGGTGGTCCAGCGTCGACATCGATGCGGCGATGGCGGAGGGAAGCCAGCTGATGGCCGACCGGTCGAGGTGGCCGATCCGCACCCGCTCCTCGATGGTGGTCGGGTGGGAGTGCACCAGGCGCTGGAGGCCGAGGTAGGCGGCGCGCATGGTGGCGGTCATCGCCGTCGGTGACACCCCGGGGCGCCGGTACATCCGGAGCAGGGCCTGGCCGGCCAGGAACGCGGTGCGGAGCTCGGCGTTCCACTGGTCGAGCGTCGCGGCGATCGGGGCTCGTTGCTGGGGCTCGAGCATCCCGCCCATGAGGGCGAAGCAGCTCCCGCGCCGCTCGATGGCGCCCAGGATCCCGCGCTCGGTGCAACGGGTCAGCACGGTGCCGATCTCCGCCAGGTCGTCGTCGGCCGCCACCTCGAAGAGCTGCTCCACGAGCGTCTCGGCGCGGTGCCGCTCGCGAGCGAGGATGGCTCGAGCCAGATCGGCGTTCATGGCGTCGGCGGTCGGCCACATCGCGTAGAGGCGGCGCTCCTGGACGCCGAGGCGACGGGCGAGGCGGCCGAGCTGCACGAGGCGGATCGCGTCGGGGCGTCGCTCGAGCACCGCCGGCAGCGCCGCTCGGAGGTGGGTGCGGACCACGGTCGGCACCTCGAGGGCCGGCGCGGGGTCGACCGATCGGTCGCCACGGGCGCTCGCCGCGCGCCCCGGCTCGACGAGATCGTGGACGAACCCCACCGCTCGCTCGACGAGGGTCCGGCGCGCTCGCTCGTCCCAGCCCGTCGCGGGCGCGGCATCGATCCAGTGGAGCATGCCGTCGCCCTCGACGAGCGCCGCCACGCCGAGGGCGAGCGATTCCACGGTGACCCCCGCGACGGGGCGCAGGCCCGTCCGCTGGAGGTGCTCGCCGAGCCAGGCCGCCAGGCGCTCCTGATGGTGTCGCTCGTGGGCGACGAACGCTCGGCGGGCCGGGTGCTCGGCGTCCCAGCTGGTGACCGCCCCGCGCATCCAGGCGCCGGGCTGCTCGCCGGGGTGGGGGAGCGCGCGGGCCAGGGCGGTGCGCAGAGCGATGGTCGGGTCCTGGTCGACCAGGGCCGCGCGCCAGGACCCGACCTCGGTCGTGAGCCAGCTCGCGATCGCGTCGTTGAGGTCCTGGACCGTCTCGAAGTGCCGGTACACGGTGGAGCGGTGGAGGCCGGCGGCCTCGCACACCGCGGCGACGGTGATGCCAAGCGTCTGCTGGGCCGGACCGTGCTGGTCGAGCAGGTCGAGGGCCGCGCTCGTGTACTCCGCTCGCCGCGTGGTCGGCAGGTCCTCGCCCGCGCTCGACGAGGGGGCGAACGTGCGGGCCTCGGCGGTCATCGGTGCGCTCCCGGGTCGGTGCGGTCGGCGGCGCCTCGGCGCCATCGATCGTGGGCGGCGCCGAGCGGGCCGGGCGCCGGCGATCGATCCCACGGCCACGACTCAGCGCTGATCCGACGCCAGTTCGCCCGGGCGCCGAGGGCGCCGAGCACGGCGTGGAGCCCGAGGTTGAGGCGGTGGTGGAACACGAGCGGCCCCGGGATGGTCCCGCCCTGTCGCAGGTGGTCGAACCGCTCGTCGAGGTACACGTCGACCAGCGCGGCAGCGTCGGCGGGTCGCACCGTCCGCTCCTCGTCTGCGCCCAGCAGGGGCGAGAGCGACGCGAAGTGCGCTTCAGCCGCCTCCACGAGGTCGGGCCCGGCGGAGGGGAGGTAGCCGGCGGTGCCGAGCACCGCGAGCAGCTCGTCGGCCTCGCCGGCGGTCCAGGCGCGGAGGGTGCGCTCCTGGATGTCGCGCTCCGACGGGGTGCACACCCGGATCAGGCCGAAGTCGAGCACCGAGATGCGGCCCTGGCCGTGGAACCGCAGGTTGCCTGGGTGCAGGTCGCCGTGGAGGAGGCCGTGGTCGTAGAGGGAGGAGGCCACGAACCGGTAGAGGGACGCGCCCGCGAGGTCGCGCTCGGCGGCGCTCCAGGTCGCCGCCTCGCTGGTGCGGTGGCCGGCGACGAGCTCGGTCGACAGGACGCGGTCGCTCGAGAGGTCCTCGTAGACGGCGGGCACGTGCAGGTGCGGGTGCCCGGCGAAGGCGCGGGCGAAGCGCTGCTGGTTCGCCGCCTCCCGCCGGTAGTCGAGCTCTTCGCTGACGCGCGTGCGGACCTCCTCGGCGATCGCCGTGATGTCGAGGCGCGGCGCGAGCGCTCGCAGCGGGAGCAGCAGCGGCCGCAGCATCGCCAGGTCGGAGCGGACGGCCTCGTCGATGCCGGGGTACTGCACCTTCACCGCGACGGCCCGGCCGTCGTGCGCGACCGCTCGGTGCACCTGGCCGATCGACGCGGCGGCGATCGGATCGGGGTCCCAGCGCGCGAACAGGTGGGCCGGTGGGGCCCCGAGCTCGGCCTCGACGACCTCATCCACCAGCTCGGCCGCCATGCGGGGCGCGTCCTCCTGGAGGGCCGCGAGCGATGCCCGGAGGTGCTCGGGGACGCGGTGGTCGAGGTAGCTGACGAGCTGGCCGAGCTTCATCACGGCGCCGCGCATCTCGCCGAGGCCGTCGGCCAGGTGCTGGGCGGTGCGGGCCTCCCAGCGCGCCGCGACCTGCTCGTCACGGCGGACCCGGCGATAGGTGCGGGCGGCGAGCGCCGTGGCCGTCGCCGCCCCCGCCCGCCGCGTGATCGCCAGGGGACGGGTGACCCGTCCGGTCGATCGAGGCGGGGCGACCGTCCGCGCCGCCCGCCGCTCGGATCCGATCTCGCTCACGTCGCTCGAGGCCATGCGGCCATCGAACCGCCCAATCGCTTCCGCGGCGACGGCCCTTCCGGATGATCCTCGGTGTCGCGAGGCGGTCATCTCACCCCGCCATCACCCTTTTCGGATGATCGACGAGCCCTCCTCGGGCGGACCGCGACCGCCTCGGTCGCGGGAGCCCCGGCGTCGGTCACCCACCGCAACACGCGCTGCTGGCCAGGCGGCAGGAGCTGCACCTAGCCCTCGCCTGCACCGGACCGCACCATCGCCGGGTGCTCCGGAACGACCGGAGCGACGACGCGCCTGCGACCTACGCCACCCCTGGAGAACCGCCGATGTACCCGATCGCCCCCGCCCTGCCGCTTTCGGGCGACCTCGTCCGCACGGGCATCCCGTTGGCGGGCCTGCTGGTCGCAACGACCATCCTGCTGGTCCTCGGCCTCCTCGCGCTGCGCGGCTCCGCCCTCGCTCGCGAGCGCACGGCGGTCGCGGCATGACCGAGCCCCGGCTGCTCGTGGTGGCCGGCACCCGTCCCGAGGCGATCAAGGTCGCACCCGTCGTCCTCGCGGCCCGGCGGGGCCTCGGCGTGCGCGCCGAGGTCGTGGCGACCGGCCAGCACACCGACATCCTCGAGCCGGCGCTGGCCCGCTTCGGCATCGAGCCCGATCATCGCCTGCCACCGCTCGGCCGCCTCGGCGCGGGCCAGGCCGACCTCCTGGGTCGCCTCCTCCCCGCCATGGAGGAGCTCGTGGCGGGCACCGCGCCCGATGCCGTGCTGGTCCAGGGCGATACGGCGAGCGCCCTGGCCGGCGCCATGGTCGGGTTCTGGCAGCGGGTCCCGGTCGTGCACCTCGAGGCCGGACTTCGGTCGTTCGACACCGACAACCCCTTCCCGGAGGAGACCTACCGGCGCCTCATCGCCGACCTGGCCGCCCTGCACCTCGCGCCCACGAGCGCAGCGGTGGCGAACCTCGCACGCGAGGCGGTCCCCACCGATCGGATCCTCCGGATCGGCAACACGGTGGTCGACGCGGCACGGATCGCGGCCGAGCACGCGCCCGAGGTCGGGCGCGGCGGCCGGCGGCTGGTCCTGGTCACGGTGCACCGGCGGGAGAACTGGGGCGGGCCCCTCTGCGATGTGGCCGTGGCGGTCCGACAGCTGGTCGAGGCCTTCGACGACCTCGAGGTGGTGATCCCCCTCCACCCCAACCCGCTCGTGCGCCGGCCGCTCGTGAACGAGCTCGGCGATCTCGAGCGGGTCCGCCTCGTGGCGCCCATGGACCACGCCACCCTGATCGGACACCTCCGAGCCGCCACCCTCGTGCTCACCGACAGCGGCGGCATCCAGGAGGAGGCGCCGACCTTCGGCACCCCCGTCCTCGTGCTGCGCACCACCACCGAGCGGCCCGAGGCCGTGGACGCCGGCTGCGCTCGCCTCGTCGGCACCGATCCCGCGGTGGTGCTCGGACGGGCAGCCGAGCTCCTGGCGGACGCCGAGGCCCACCGGGCGATGGCCCACGTCGCGAACCCGTTCGGCGACGGCGAGGCGGGGCGTCGCGCCGTGGAGGCGGTCCGCTGGCTGCTCGGTCTCGGCTCCCGCCCCGCCGAGTGGCATCCGGACACCGACGGCGCGCTCGCAACCGTCGGTGCGGCGGTGGCGTCGTGACGGCGGTCCTGCCGCCGCTCCGCACGGCACTGGCGCGGGGGGTCCGGCTGACGATGGCCGTCGGGTTGGTGGCCCTCGGCGCCTGGCTGGTCGTCGATGCCGAAGCGGTCCGGACCGTGGAGGCCACCTCGTCCGCCTCGGTGGTGGGCGCCCTCACCTCGTCGGAGACCTATCGCGCGCCGGGGACGTCGTCCTTCTACTGGCTGATGGGGACGAGCGAGGCGCGGGGCCTGCGGATCACCTCCGAGTGCTCGGTCGCTTACGTGCTCGGCCCGCTCCTCGCGATGTGCGGGCTGCTCTCGCTGCTGCGTCGCCTGCCGGCGCGCCGGATGGTCGCCGCCGCGGCGGCCGGTGCCGCCCTGATCGCCTGCGTGAACCTGCTCCGCATCTCCATGGTCGCCGTCGCCGTCACCCGCTTCCCGAGCGATCAGGCCATGTGGTGGTGGCACGTCGTGATCGGGTCCCTCGTCTCGCTCGCCGGCGTCGGGGTCGGCCTGGCCCTCACCACCCGCGTCGCGTTCGGCGGGCGCGGCCGACCTCGCCGTCCCCACCCGGGGCTCGAGCCATGAGCCCCTCCTTCGCACCCACCCACCCATCACCCCACCCTGAAAGCAGGAGATCGATGAACCTGAACCGTCCTTACCGCGGCGTGACGACGAGAGGTCGTCCGCGCCGCGTGCTCGCCGCAGCCGTGGGTGCGGCGGCGCTCACGGCGAGCCTCGTGGCCGCCACCGGCTCGCCCGCTTCGGCCGCCGTCGCTGCCGCCCCCACCGGGGTCGATCGCGTCGTGTCCGTCTCGGGCGCGATCGACAGCTCCTGCGGGGCGGGCATCGCACCGGGAACGCCCGTCTACACCTCCATCCAGGCAGCCGTGAACGCCGCCGCCACCGGCGAGCAGATCTACGTCTGCGCTGGCACCTACACCGAGAGCGTGAGCGTCACCACCAGCAACATCGACCTCCTCGGGCCGAACTGGAGCGATCCCACGGGGTCGTCGGATCCGGCGACGATCGTGGCAGCCGACAGCGGCTCGCCCGTCGTCGACTTCGGCACCACCTCCGGCTACAGCAACGGTGTGCGCGGGTTCACCTTGGAGGGCGGCACCTACGGGGTCCGCTCCGAGGCCACCCTCGGGTGCTGCTGGATCGACGCGAGCACCGAGGGGATCCGCAACAACATCATCACCGGGTCGACCGTCGCCGGCATCGAGACCAACGGCATCGACACCGGCGTGATCTCGGGGAACCAGATCACCCCCGCGGCCGACGCCGACGGCATCCGCACCTACGACGCGGCCGGCGCGCTCGACATCCAGTCGAACACCATCGACCTGTCCGGCTCGGGCGTCGGGATCACGATCGGCGGGAGCGGCGAGCAGTGCTGCCAGACCGTCGGCGGGTCCACGCCGGCGTTGGGCAACACGATCACCGGCGGTGCCACCGGCATCCTGGTCATCGACGCCCTCGCCGATGGCATCCTGATCGACGCCAACACGATCCAGAACAACGTCCTGTCCGACATGTCGGGAGCGGGCGTGCTGCTCGACGGCGCGATCCGCAACACCAGCGTGTACGACAACACGATCACGAACGTCGGGGGCGATGGGGTCCGTGCGCAGAACGCGGACACCAACGACGCCGATGACATCCGGGTCCGCGGCAACACCATCACCAACCCCGGTGGCGCTGGGGTGGCCTTCGACGGCCACATCACCTCCAGCTACGTCGGCGGCGTGCTTCCCACCGACGGCAACACGATCGTGGGCGCCGGTGGCGATGGCATCGCCATCACCGGCCTCGTCGAGGTGCCGGGCGACCAGTTCCTCCGCGTGCTCTCGATGAACGTGATCTACGTGTTCGGCAACACCGTCGAGGACCCGGCCGGCGCAGGCATCTCGCTGGTGAACGTCGAGGTGGCCAACGTCAACGACAACACGGTCACGGGCGCCGGGGCCGACGGGATCGTCGCCACCGACATCGACGCCTTCTACGCCTACCGCAACGACGTGCAGGCCAGCGCCGGGGACGCCCTCCACCTGGACAACGTGGCCATCGGCACCCTCTCGTCGAACGACCTGGTCGGCAACGCCGGCGATGGCATCGAGCTCACGAACAACACGAGCGCGATGACCGTCACCCTCAACACCGTCAACGACAACGCGGCGGGCGTTCGGGTGACGAGCCCGACGGTCCGGGCCTCCAGCTACATCGGCGAGAACGACCTCGGCGGGAACACCGGCTACGCCTGCGAGGACCAGAGCTCGGGCGTGATCATCAACCCGCCCGCCGCGGGCACCCAGGGCAACGACTGGACCCCCACCAACACCGGTGCCGTGCTCCAGTCGCCGGTCGGGATCTGCGGTGCGGTCCCCCTGACGATCACGGCGGCGACGCTGCCGGACGGGACCCTCGGCGCGGCGTACACCTCGCCCACGCCGACGGTGGTCGGCGGCACCGGCCCCTACACCTGGTCCGCGACCGGCCTCCCGGCCGGCCTGACCATCGACCCGGCGACGGGCGTCGTGTCCGGCACGCCGACCGTGGCGGTCGCCGACCAGCCGGTGACCATCACGGTGACCGACGCTAACGGCGAGGTGACCACCTTCGAGACGACGATCACGGTGCTCCCCGACGATCCCGGCGTGCCGATGAGCGATCCGCTCATCGCCGGCGTCGGCCTCGCTGCGGCGATCGCCTTGCTCGCCCTCCAGCGACGTCGGCGGGCGGTCGCCTAGCGATCGTCGAACGAGACCGACGGGACCCGGCCGCCCGAGCCGGCCCGTCGGTCCGCAGACCCGACCGGTGACCACCCCCCGGGGGTGGTCACCGGTCGCGCGTCCGGCCCGGCGCGCCTGTGCGTCGCCGGCAGGTCGCTCCACCACGACCCTCCGGGCGACCTCGAGGGCGTCCGTCAGTGATCGGCCGGGGCGGGATCTTCCGGGCATGACCCCCACCCCCACCCCCGCTCCCACCCCGGCACCGCGCACCATCGGCGAGCGTCGAGGCTCCTCGCCGGCATCGCCTTCGTCGCCGGCACGTTCGGCGCGAGTGCCTGCGAGCCCGCCTCCACCCCGACGGCGACCACCACCGTGCCCGTCACCGCGCCCAGCGGTCCTGCGGGATGGCGCTACGTCGGCGGCGACGAGTTCGACGGCGCCACCCTCGACACGACTCGTTGGTCGGCGTACCACAACACCTACGGGGATTCGAACCTCGAGCTCGCGTGCCTCACCCCCGGCAACGTCGCCGTGAGCGGGGGGTCGGCGCGCCTCACCGCCCGCAAGGAGACGGTGCGCTGCCCGGGAGGCACGACCGAGGCCTACACGTCGGGCTTCCTCGGCTCGCGGGAGACCGGGACCTACTACCCCCGCTACGCCCGCTTCGAGGTGCGGGCCAAGCTGCCCCACGCCCAGGGCCTGTGGCCGGCGTTCTGGCTCCGCCATCGGGGCGGGGCCGGGGTGGCCGAGGTCGACGTCATGGAGTACTTCCACGCCCAGGTGCCCGGCCGCACCACCCAGACCCTCCACCTCGACGGGCGGACCAACCTCTCGAAGCGGACCACCCCGTTCGAGGCGTCGTCGACCGCGGTGCCCGGGTGGCACACCTGGGCCGTCGAGATCGTGCCGGATCCCGACGGCGTGCGGTTCCGGTTCTTCGTCGACGGGGCGCTCGTGCACGCCTACGTCGATGCGCAGCACGCCTGGGCGAGCTCGGCGCCCGCGGAGGGCACCTGGGACCTCGCCCTCAACCTCGCGGTGGGCGGTCGCTGGGTGGGCCATCCCGGCGATGTTCGCGGCTACCTGCGGGACCTCGACCGGTGCTCGATCGGCGGGACGCCCCCCAGCGGCTGCATCGACGCCGGGATCAACGACGTCGACTGGTCTCGCTCGACCTACGAGATCGACTACGTGCGCGTGTGGGTCCCGACGCCCTGACCGGGCGGACGACACCGACTGTCGGCCGGTCAGCACCACGTGCACCTTGGCGGGGAACGGCGCGCTCGCGACCATGCGGCCGTCGAGAGGACCGGACCCGGGAGGGACGCCGTCCGTCATCGGTGCGCTACGCGCCGATGGTCCGGGTGCGAGCGGCCCACCTCCTGGAGAGGGTCCCGTGCAACGGAGGCCGTCCTGGTCCGGGACGGTGCGGCTCGGCCCCGCCTCCGAGGTTCGGTGGCCCGGAGCACCGGCTCGCCCTCACCGCCGGCCTCCGGGCCACCACCACCCCAGCCCTGAGAGGAACCATGTGATGACCACCCCCGTGTTCGCGTACCTCGATGCCGGCGCCGGCGCCGCCCTCGCGGCCGTCCTCGCGTCGGGCGCCGTCGGCGTCCGAGCGGTCCTCGGATCGAAGATGGACAAGGTCCGCCGCCGAGGCGGTCGTGCGCCCCAGCCCTCGACCCCGGACGACCCGACGACGCCGTCGTCGAGCGAAGGCGGCGAGCGCTGAGCGCCGCCGCGGCGCCAGGGCAGCAGACGGGCACCCGCTTCCGGCGGCCGACCCGCCAGGAGCGGCGCACGGAGATCCTGGCGGTGTTCGGCCTGGCGGTGTTCGCCCTGGCGCTCCCGCTCGTGCGGATCCTCGTGGACGCGCCGGAGTTCCTGATCGCCCACCAGCTCGGCACGGCCGCCACCCTCGCTTACTTCGCCGCGATCATCGTGGTCGTTCCGGCCGCGATCGCCGCCCTGGGCGCGCTGCCCGGTCGATGGGGCGGGTACCTCCGCGCCGCGATCGTCGGCGTGCTCTGCCTCCTGGCGGTGGCCGGCATCGCCCAGCCCGTCAGCTCGCTCACCGGGGTGTTCTGGCTGATCGTGGTCGCTGGCGGCGTCGGGCTCGCCGTCGCCGAGCACCGCCGGCCGGCCGTCCGCTCGACGCTCGCCGCGTCTGGCGTGCTCGCCCTCCTGCTCGGTGCCTGGGTCGTGGGACCGTCGCGGGTCGGGAGCTTCGTGCGCTCGGGCAGCCAGACGGCCGTCGCCTCCACCACCGTCGGCACCGACACCCCGGTGGTCGTGGTGGTGCTCGACGAGTTCTCGCTCGTGCCCGTGCTCGACGGCGAGCTGGGCATCGACGATCAGAAGTTCCCGAACCTGGCGGCCCTGGCCGACACCTCCCACTGGTTCCGCCTCGCGTCGTCCATCTCGCCCCAGACCTCGGCGAGCGTGCCGGCGCTGCTGTCGGGCGTCGAGGCCGACCCCGAGCGCGTGCCGGTCGGCTCCCAGTACCCGACCAACCTCTTCCGGTGGCTGGCGCGCAGCCACGACGTCGCGGCCTACGAGCCGATCACCTCGCTGTGCGGCGCCCTGTGCGACCTCGGCCACCCGACGAGCGCGGATGCGACGCCGGCGAGATCGATCGGGGACCTCGTCGACGACACCGGCATCGTGCTCCGCCACGCCCTCGGCAGCGACGAGATGCGCCGTGACCTCCCGTCGCTGGCGCAGGGCTGGGCCGGGTTCCGATCGTCGGGCGCGGCGGGCGGCGAGGACGCCGGGCCCAAGGAGGGCGGCTACGGCACCTTCTTCTCGCAGACGGCCGAGCTCCAGCGACTCCTGCGCACCGAACCCCTCTCGGACCGACCCGTCCTCCGGGTGGCCCACCTGATCGCCCCCCACCTCCCGTGGGTGGCGATGCCGGATGGCACCGTCCACAGCGGGGTCCAGCCAGCGGGCCTCACCCAGCAGGGCGCCGCCCTCACCTGGGGGTCCGACCAGGGACAGCGGCGCGCCGGCTACCAACGCTACGAGCTGCAGCTCGGTGCCCTCGACGAGGCGATCGGCGCGATGCGCGACACCCTGGAGGAGCAGGGGATCTGGGACGAGGCGCTGGTGGTCGTGACCGCCGACCACGGGCTGCAGTTCCAGCCGGGCACCCTCCGCAGCGTGCAGGCCGGCGGCGTCGAGGTGACGAGCGTGCCCCTCCTGATCAAGGAGCCCGGGCAGACGCGAGGCCGCGTCGACGACGGCGCTGCGCTCACGATGGACATCGTGCCGACGATCCTCGGGGCGCTCGGCATCGAGGCGCCCCGAGGCGTCGAGGGCCTCGACCTCCTCCACGACGACGTCCCCGAGCGGCGACCCGGGGCCTTCCTCGCGGTGCCGGTGGAGCGCGTGACGCCCGACCAGCGCCGGAGCGCCCTCCAGGCGGCAGTGGATCGCCGATCCTCGTGGATCGATCCCGATGGCGGATGGGACGCCGTCTACCAGGCCGGCATCGCCGAGCCGCTCGTGGGCCGTCCGTTGGGCGAGCTCGGTGCGGCGTCGCCCGGTGGCCGGTGGTCCCGCGTGGCGGGCGAGGCGGGTCGGCGTGTGACCTACTCGATCTCGGGCGAGGCCGGTGCCCGTCAGGTGCTGCTCGTGTGCGAAGGCACCATCGCCGGGGTCGTCCCGGTCGCCGGCGCCGCCGATCCGCTGATCGGTGCGGGGTACGCGTCCCACGAGCACTGCGCTGACCCCGATGCCGTCGAGCTCGCCACCCGCGACAGCGCGGGCGCGGTCTCGATCCTGGAGCGGACATCGTGAGCACCGAGGCCGAGACCCTGCTGCGCCGCGTGCCGGGCTCGTTCCGCGACGCGACCGGACGGGTGTACGAGCACGGCGGCGAGATCCTCCGCGCCCTCAGCGAGCAGGGTGCGGCCGACGCCCACGCGGTGCTCGAAGCGGAGTTCTTCCGCCGAGCCGTGGCCGAGGGGCGGATGGTGGCGACCGAACCGGCGGGCCCGGCCGGCCGTGCAGCCATCGTCGAGCTCGGCTGGTCGGAGGCGCTGCGCCACGAGCGGATCCCGGTGGTGTCCCACCCCTACGAGTGGTCGTTCTCGATGCTCCGCGATGCGGCCGTGCTCCACCTCGAGCTCGTCGCCGACGCGCTGCGCGAGGACGTCGGCTGCAAGGACGGATCGGCCTACAACGTCCAGTTCGTGGGGGCGTCGCCGCGGTTCATCGACGTCGGCTCCTTCCACCCGGGGGCCGCCGACGGCTGGCCGGGCCATCGGCAGTTCTGCCAGCTGTTCCTGTTCCCCCTGCTGGTCGAGGCGCACCTCGGCACGAGCTTCGCCCCGTGGCTGCGAGGGTCGATCGAGGGCATCGCCCTCGACGATGCCGCTCGGCTGCTGCGCGGTCGCGACCTGCTTCGGCGCGGCGTGCTGACCCACGTCGCGCTCCAGGCCGCCGTCGCCCGCCGCGCGGCGCGGCGGGCCGACGGTGGGGAGGGGTCGCTCGCGTCGTCGGCATCGCGCCGGCAGGTGGCGATCGGGCTGGTCGACCGGCTCCTTCGGCTCCTCCACCGGCTGGAGGCGCCTGCGGGCACCACGGCCTGGAGCGACTACGGGCCTCGCGGGCACTACGAGCGGGCCGCCCTCGAGGCGAAGGAGGCGCTGGTCCAGCGCGTCGTCGCCGCGACCGCGCCGCGAACGGTCGTCGACCTCGGGTGCAACGATGGCCACTTCGCCGAGCTCGCCGTCCGCGCCGGCGCGCGGGTGGTGGCCGTCGACGCCGACCGCCAGGTGGTCGACCGCCTGTACCTGCGCACGCGTGGCTCGGGCCGTCCCATCCTCCCGCTCGTCGCCGACCTCGCCGATCCGAGCCCCGCGCTCGGCTGGGGGCTGCGCGAGCGCGCCTCGCTGCCCGATCGGCTGCGCTCGGACCTGGTGCTCAGCCTGGCCCTCATCCACCACCTCGTGATCGGACGCAACATCCCCATCCGCGAGCTCGTCGACGAGCTCG
Organism: Acidimicrobiales bacterium; assembly: GCA_041394165.1. Taxonomy (GTDB): domain Bacteria; phylum Actinomycetota; class Acidimicrobiia; order Acidimicrobiales; family Iamiaceae; genus Aquihabitans. The sequence continues at coordinate 64,589 of JAWKIT010000016.1, read as the reverse complement.
CGGCGCTGGGGCCCGTGCACGTCGTGGAGGTCCCGCACCGGCGCGACCCCATGGTGCAGCGGCTCCTGGCGGCCAAGCCCCCGGGCACCCACGACGACTACCGCCGGTCGATCCTCCTCCGCCACCTCGCCGCTCGCTTCGAGATCCTCGAGGAGGTGGAGCTGGCCGGCGGCACCCGAACGCTGCTGCACCTGCGCATCCGGTGAGCGGCGATCGATCGCATCGCCGGGCCGTCGGGCACCACCCCTCGGCAAGGGCCCAGGCAGGCTGGCTCCGGTACCCTCGGGGCGCGGCGCGTTCGAGGGGAGTTCGCAGCTAGTGGTCCGGTCAGACGAGGGAGCCGTCACTCGCTGGCGCCTGATCGACGCGCTCGATCAGGCGCCCGCCGGAGCGCTCGTGCTCGTGACGGCGTCGGCGGGCTACGGCAAGTCGACCCTGCTCCAGCAGTGGAGCGACCGCACAGCCCAGGCCGCGGCCGTCGTCGGCGCGCGGAGCGAGGACGACGCCGGCCGCCTGCTGGCGGCGGTGGCCGAGGCCCTGGTGCCGATCCTCCCGGAGGCCGAGCACCTGGCGTCCGTCGCCCGCCGAGCCGAGGCCGACTGGGCGTGCGACACCCTCCCGGCGCTGATGGCCCTGGCGTCTCGCCACGCGCTCGCGCTCGCCATCGACGACACCCACCTGCTCCGCTCGCCCTCGAGCCGCGAGCTGCTCTTCGAGATGGCCCGGTCGTGGCCGGCGCCGAGCGTGCTCATCCTCGCGGGGCGCGAACGCCCACCCGTCCCGCTGGTGCGCGACCGGATCGCCGCGCCGGTGATCGCGCTCGGCGAGCCCGAGCTGGACTTCGACGATGACGAGATCGATGCCCTCGTCGCCGATGCCGAGCTGGGGCTGAGCCGATCCGAGCTGATCGAGCGCACCGGGGGCTGGCCGGCAGGGATCCGCCTCGCCGCGCTGGTCCGCGATGCCGATCTGGGGCGAGGCGACATCACGGTGGAGCGCTACTTGAGCGCCCATGTCCTCGCCGCGTTCACGCCCCACGAGCTCGACTACCTGGGCTACGTCGCGGCGCTCGCACCCGCCTCGGTGGCGCAGATCGACCTCGTGCTGCGCCGCAACGACACCGCTGCGGTGCTCACGGCGCTCGAGCGGCGCGGGCTGCCGATGATGACCGTCCCCGCCGACGGCTCGGCACCGGTGGTCGTGCACGCCCTGCTGGCCCAGGTGCTGACCGCCCGGCTCGAGCGCCGCCACCCCGGCTCGCTCTGCGAGCTGGTCGAGGTGGCCGTGGACCTGGCGAGGCGGGCCAACGACCTGTCGTACGCGTTCGTCCTCCTCGAGCGGCTGGGCCGGCGCGATGCGCTGCGGACGTTCGTCTACACCTCCACGTTTCCGATGATCTCGCAGGGTCGGACCGCCGAGCTGCGGGCGTGGCTCGACCGCTTCACGTCCGTGGAGCTCGTCGAGGACCCCTTCCTCGTGTTCGCCCACGCCAACGTGCTGCGGCCCCGCGACGAGGACCGGGTGCGGTCGCTGTTCGCACGCCACGCCGAGGATCGCACCACGATCCTTCCCGACGGCAGCACGCCTGCCGTGGCCGTCGGCCGCATGCTCACCGCGTTCGGCCTGCAGGCGGCCGACCCCCACGACGAGGGCCTGCTCGGCGGCTGGCGCCAGACGAGCGGCGTGACCCGAGCCTGGGACCTCTACGCCGACGACCGCCTCGACCAGGCCGAGGCGGTGCTCCGATCGCTGCGCGACTCGGCGCCCAAGTACCCGCTCACCGACGCGGTCGGCCTCGCCAAGCTGGCCATCATCGCCCTCGAGACCGGCCGGGCGAGCGAGGCCGAGGCGCTCGCCGCCGATGCCGCGCGGATCATGGACGCCGGCCACATGGAGGAGACGGCGCTCGGCTTCATCGTCGACGCCGTCTCGCTGAAGCTGGCCCGGCGCGCCGGCGACCTCGACGAGGCCGAGCACCGGGCGACGGCAGCGCGGCGCAAGATGGCCAAGGTGGGCGACGGGACGATGCTCGAGCGGGCGACCACCCTGATCGAGGTCGCCGGGCTCCACCTGGAGCTGGGCCAGCGTGCGAGCTCGGTGCGCGCCCTCGCGGACGAGGCCGCGGCGATCGTGGCCCGCTGGGAGCGCACCAGCCGCCTCGATCGCCAGCTCGCCCAGCTCGACGACCTGCTCGGGCGCGCGGCCGAGGAGCCCACCGCGGAGGCGGGGACGTCCGAGCTGATCACGTCGGCCGAGCTGCGCGTCCTGCGCTACCTCCCCTCGCACCTGACGCTCTCGCGGATCGCCAACGAGCTGTACGTCTCCCACAGCACCGTCAAGACGCAGTGCCAGTCGATCTATCGAAAGCTCCAGGTCGGCTCCCGCGCCGAGGCGGTGAACGCGGCGACCGCGCTCGGCCTCCTCGCCTGAGGGGCGCGGATCGCGACGCCAGCTGATGGTGCGCCAGCAGCAGGTGCCTCTGGTCGCGAACGTCCGGGCATCGGAAGATCCCAGCGCTCCGGCGCGCCCGCCACCCCCTCGCTGCCCATGGGGCGCATCTGCCCGGAGGAGCGCGCAAAGGGAGCTCGATGCAAGCGCTGATCGCTGGAATCACCTTGTACTGCATCGCCATCGGCCTGGTGCAGCTGACGTTCCTCCTCACCCTGGGCTGGCTGGAGTCGCGGCGCATCCGCCGCGAGGGCGATCAGGCCCTGCGAGCAGCCGCCGAGGAGCTCGCTCGGACGGGCACCTACGTGCCGCCCGACCAGTGGCAGCCCCAGGCGGTCTTCGCGATCGTCCCCTGCCTCGACGAAGCCCTGGTCATCGACCCGACCGTCCGGGCGCTCGTGGCGTCGAGCCCGCTGACCCGCGTCGTCGTGGTCGACGACGCCAGCGACGACGGCACCCGCGAGGCAGCGCTCGCGTGCGGCGATCCCCGGGTCACCGTCCTGCGGCGCGAGCTCCCGGAGGCACGCCTCGGCAAGGGCCCAGCGCTGAACCACGCGTTCGCCTGGATCTGCGAGCAGGTCGCCGCCGAGGCGCTCGACCCCGACCGGGTGCTCGTGCTGGTCATGGACGCCGACGGACGCCTCTCCGAGGGTGCCATCGCAAAGGTGGCATCGCTCTTCGCCGACCCTCGCGTGGGCGGTGCGCAGCTCGGGGTGCGCATCCGCAACCGCGCCGACAACGTCCTGGCCACGATCCAGGACATCGAGTTCTGGGGCATCGCCGCGCTGGGCCAGCTCGGCCGGATCCGGACCGCCACGGTGTCGCTCGGGGGCAACGGGCAGTTCGCACGCTTCGCCGCGCTGCGCTCGGTCGGCGATGCGCCGTGGTCGCCCGCCCTCACCGAGGACCTGGACCTGGCGATCACGCTGTCGATCCAGGGCTGGCACCTGACCTCGCACTCCGAGTGCTGGGTGAGCCAGCAGGGCCTCACCGAGGTCCGACCGCTGATCAAGCAGCGCACCCGTTGGTTCCAGGGCCACATGACCACCGCCGTCACCCGCCTCGGCGAGCTGTGGCGCTCGCCCCACCTCTCGAACACCTCGGTGCTCGAGGTGACGAGCTACCTCCTGATCCCCTTCATCATCGTGCTGCCATGGAGCGTGCTGTCCCAGATCGGCTTCGCCACCTCCATCGGCCAGCTCCTCGACCACGGCGTGCCGACCGGGGCCACGGGCCTGCCGGGTCCCTCGTGGCTGCTCCCGGTGCTGCTCTGGTACCTCCTCTCGTTCCTGCCCACGATCATCTGCGGTCTCGTGTACGCCCAGCGCCAGCGCGACGTGCCCTGGTGGCGGGCCGTCCTGCTCTCCCACCTGCTCGTGGCCTGGAACTACGTCCTGTTCATCGCCTGCTGGCGCGGTCTGTGGCGGATGGTGCGCGGCCAGACCGGGTGGGTGAAGACCCATCGCGTGGTCGAGGCCCCCGCGCCCTCGCCCGGCGAGGGAGCCCGTCCCGCCCTGGCCGCCGCGGCCGGGGCGGGGGGTCCGCGCACCGTCTCGCCCCCCGGCCGCTGAGCCGGCTGCGTCCACCTGGTACCGAGGAGCACCATGGATCCCGATCAGCTCGAAGCGTGGGACTTCCCGCTCGTCCGACGTGGCTACGACCCCGATCTCGTGCGCGTCGTGCTCGTGACGGCGGCCATGGAGCTCCGCCGGTTCGCGGCGGAGGCGGAGCCCACCGCCCTCGACGACCTCGAGCAGCGCCTGACGACCACGACCGACGAGCTCGCCCGCGTCCGACGCCACCACGCCGCCGAGGTGCGCGACGCCGATGCCGCCGTCGCGTCGCTGCGGGCCGAGCTGCGCGCCGCGACCGACGCCCGGACCGAGGCCGAGGAGCGGCTCGCCCGCCGCACCGCCGAGCTGGAGGAGGCCCGCGCCGCGTTGGAGCAGGAGCGGGTCGATGCTGCTGCCGCACGAGCCGAGCGCGATCGGGTCGAGGCCGAGGCCACGCTGCGCGCCGTGGCCGAGGTCGAGCGCCGGGGTGCGGAGGCGTCGGACCGGTGGGATCGGATCGGCACCGAGGCGAGCGTCGTCCTGCGCGCCGCCGACGAGGAGTCGCGCCACCTTCGGGCGGCGGCGGAGGCCGCGGCCGCCGAGGTGCGCCGCGAGGCGATGGAGGAGGCGATGGCGACCCGAGAGGATGCTCATCGCGATGCCGAGGAGGCCCGCGCTCGTGCGGAGTCGGCGGCCCTGGCCACCCGAGCGGCCGCGGCGCGCGATCGCGAGGCTGCTGCTGCGGCGCTCCAGGACGCGGAGCGCCGCGCCGAGGAGATCGACGCCGGTGCCCGGGCGGCGGTCGCGACGCTCTGGCAGGACGCCACCGACCAGCTCCAGCAGTGGATCGATGGGGCGGTGCGCCGGCACGCCGACCGGGCCGAGCGCGCCGCCGGCGCGTGGGAGCGGCTCGTCGTCACGGTCGAGCAGCTCCAGGCGCAGCTCGGCGACGCCCACGCGACCCTCCTGGCGGCGCCGGCGGTCGAGGTGGAGCCGATCGACGTCGTGGCACTGCTCGAGCGGGCCGAGGCCGGCCTCGGGGGCACGCGACGTCGCTCGGCACCGCGCCCGCCCCCGCTCGAGATCGCTCGACGCTCGACGTGCTCGAGTCGGCCGTCGACTGAGCCTGGCCGTGGCTCGCCGCGGCGGGCGGCGACTCGGTGGTCGCACGTCCCGTGCGGTGGACCCCTCGCGAGATCACAGCGCGCCCTCGGCAGGATTCGAACCTGCGCACACGGCTCCGGAGGCCGATGCTCTATCCCCTGAGCTACGAGGGCGGGGTCCGCAACCCTAGATCAGCGCACCGGACCGCCCAACTCGGACATTCCGCCGCCGCCGAACCGGTTGGGGGTCGCTGCCAGGGGCGGAAGTAGCCTGCGACCCCCGACCCCTCGCCCGGAAGGACCCGCTCCGTGATCCGCGACGACCTCGCCGCTGCTGTGCGCGACGCGCTCGAGGCGCTCGCCGTCGATCCGCTCCCCGAGCGGGTCCAGCTCGAGCGTCCCGCCTCCCGATCGCACGGCGACTGGTCCACCAACGTCGCCCTCGCCTCCGCCAAGCGGGCGGGGCGCAACCCTCGCGAGCTCGCCCAGCAGCTGGTCGACGAGCTCACCTCGAGGGAGCTGGCCCACGTCGAGGCGATCGAGATCGCCGGCCCGGGGTTCGTGAACTTCCGCCTCGCCCCGACCTGGCTGCACGAGGTGCTCGTCGAGGTGGTCGAGCAGGGCGCCGAGGGCTACGCCCGTCCCGACCTCGGGGCCGGCGAGCGGGTGAACGTCGAGTTCGTCTCGGCCAACCCGACGGGCCCGGTGCACGCCGGCCATGCCCGGGGCGCCGCCCACGGCGACTCGCTCGCGCGCCTGCTCGAGCGGACCGGGCACGTCGTCGAGCGCGAGTTCTACATCAACGACCGCGGCGTCCAGATGCAGCTCTTCGGCGCATCGCTCGCCGCCCGCAAGGCGGGGGAGCAGCCGCCCGAGGACGGCTACCAGGGCGAGTACATCGTCGAGTGGGCGAAGGACCTGCCCGACGGCGCCGACCCGGTGGCGTGGGGCGAGGAGCGGGCGCTCGCCGACCAGCGTGAGGTGCTGGAGGGCTTCGGCGTCACCTTCGACCGCTGGTTCAGCGAGCTCACCCTCGTCGACAGCGGCGCCATCGAGGACACGCTGGCCACCCTCCGCGACGTCGGCGCGGCCTACGAGCAGGACGGCGCCACCTGGCTGCGGTCCACCGACCACGGCGACGACAAGGACCGGGTGCTCGTCAAGAGCGACGGCGAGTACACCTACCTGCTCCCCGACATCGCCTACCACCGCGACAAGTTCGCCCGGGCCGACCGCCTGATCAACGTGTGGGGCGCCGACCACCACGGCTACATCGTGCGGATGAAGGCGGCCATGGCCTCGCTGGGCCTGGACCCCGAGCGCCTCGAGATCGAGATCACCCAGCTCGTCGACCTCCTCAAGGACGGCGAGCCGGTGCGCCTCTCGAAGCGCGCCGGGAACGTGGTGGAGCTGCGCGACGTGGTCGATGAGGTCGGTGCCGACGCCGCCCGGCTCACCTACCTCCTCCAGTCGGTGGACTCGCGCCAGACGGTCGACCTCGCCGAGGTGGCCAGCCAGGGCATGGACAACCCGGTCTTCTACGTGCAGATGGCCCACGCGCGGATCCACGGCATCGCCCGGCGCGCCGCCGAGGCCGGCTTGGTGCGCGGCCCCCTCGACGGCGCCCTGCTGTTCCTCCTGACCCACGAGCGCGAGCTCGACGTCCTGCGATCGCTGTCCGAGCTGCCCGAGGTGGTCGCGGTGGCGGCTCGCGATCGGGCCCCGCACCGCATCACGACGTGGGTGCGCGAGCTCGCAGGCGCCTTCCACGGCTTCTACCACGACTGCTACGTGGTGGGGGAGGGGATCGGCCCCGAGCTGGCCGACGCCCGCCTGCAGCTGGTGGAGGCGGCCCGCATCGGGCTGTCGATCGGCCTCGACCTGCTCGGCGTGAGCGCCCCGGAGCAGCTGTGAGCGTGCTGCCTCGGCACCTGCTCCCGGACTCCGCCGAGGTCGGGCCCGAGGGCGAGCTGCGCGTCGGTGGCCTCGACGTCCGTGCCCTCGCCGACGAGTTCGGCACGCCGCTGTTCATCTACGACGAGGCGCAGCTGCGCGCCCGCTGCCGCGAGGCCGTCCTCGCGTTCGGCGACGGCGTCGCCTACGCCACGAAGGCCTTCCTCTGCCGAGCCATGGCTCGCCTCGCCCACGAGGAGGGCATGCACCTCGACGTGGCCAGCGGCGGCGAGCTGACCGTCGCGCTGGCGGCCGGGGTGCCGGCCGGACGGTTGGTGCTGCACGGCAACAACAAGAGCGACGAGGAGCTGCGCGCGGCCCGGGCCGCGGGCGTCGGACGGATCGTGGTCGACAGCTTCGACGAGCTCGCCCGGCTCGAGTCGCTCCACGCGGCCGACGGCATCGTGCCCGAGGTGCTGCTGCGCATCACCCCGGGCGTCGAGGCCCACACCCACGAGTTCGTGATGACCGGCCAGGACGACTCCAAGTTCGGCTTCGGGCTCAAGGTCGGCGATGCGGCCGCCGCCGTCGACCGAGCCCGGGCGTCGGTTGCGGTCGAGCTCGTCGGCCTGCACGCCCACATCGGCTCGCAGGTGTTCGTCGCGGGGTTCTTCGAGCAGGCGATCGAGGCGCTGGCCCCGTTCGTGCGCGAGTGCGCCCTGCCCGAGCTGTCCATCGGCGGCGGCATCGGCGTCGCGTACGTGGAGGGGGAGGAGGCGCCATCGATCGCCGAGTGGGGTGCCGTCGTGCGCGCCGCGTGCGAGGCCGCGGGCATCGAGGCGAGGGTCTCCGCGGAGCCGGGGCGATCGATCGCCGCCGCCGCCGCCATCACCGTCTACCGCGTGGGGACCGTGAAGGAGGTGCCGGGCATCCGCACGTTCGTCGCGTGCGACGGCGGGTTCGTCGACAACCCCCGGCCCGCGCTCTACGGCTCGGGCTACGAGACCTTCGACCCGGCGCGCGTCGACGCCGACCGCACCGAGGTGGTGCGCCTCGTCGGCAAGCACTGCGAGTCGGGCGATGTGCTGGTCAGCGAGGCGAAGGTGCCCCCCGGCCTCGCCGTGGGCGACCTGATCGCCACGCCCGTGACCGGCGCCTACGGGCGGTCGATGGGGAGCAACTACAACCTCCTGCACCGCCCGGCCGTGGTGTTCGTCCGAGACGGGCGCGCCCGCCTGGTCGTGCGCCGAGAGACCGACGAGGACCTGCTCGCCACCGACGTCGGCTGAGCCCGCGGTCGCCGCTCGATCAGCTGGTCGCCTGCTGGGCGATGGCGGCCCGGAACTCCCCGTCGTCGCGGGCGATGGCCCGCGCCAGCGACTCGAGCATCGCCGAGCGCGCCCGGACCTTGGTGACCGCGTGCGCCTTGGCGTCGAGCCCCGCCAACCGCGTGGCCACGCGCCGAGCGTGGTCGTGGAGCTCGGCCTCGGGCACGAGCTCGTCGAGGAAGCCGGCCTCCACCGCGCCCTCGGGCGTGAACACCTCGGCGAGGAGCGTCGCCCGTTCGAAGTGGGCGCGGGCGAGGCGCTGGCGGAGCACCTCGACGGCGGCCCAGGGCATCGCCATGCCGATCGCGACCTCGGTGGCGCCGATCTTGTGGCCGCCGCCGGCGACGCCGACCCGGTGGTCGGCGCTCAGGAGCAGGAAGGCGCCCATGGCGATGGCGTGGCCGGTGCACGCCACCACGACCGGGCGCGGGAACGAGAGGAGCCGGTGGGAGAGGTCGAAGCCGGCCTTGAGCAGGTCGGCGGAGTCGGTCGTGAACGCCGTGAGGGTCGGGAGGTCGAAGCCTCCGGAGAAGCGCCCAGGCCGACCGGCCACGAGGAGCACCGCACCATCGGCCTCCGCCCTCGCCACGGCCGCGTGCAGCTCGGCGAGCAACCCCGGGGTGAGGGCGTTCGCCTTGCCGTCGTCGATCGTGATGGTGGCGATGCCGTCGGCCAGGTCGTAGGTCAGGTTCGCCATCGGTCCTCCTCGGTCGGCGCGGCGATCGTGGCGACGCTAGCGAGGTCCCCGGCTGCGGAGCACCGATCACGTGCGGGGCGACGTGGGGGCGGCCGGTAGCCTCTGCGCCCGTGACCGAGACGAACGTGGTGAAGGTCGGGGTCCTCGGGTGCGGCAACGTCGGTGCCGCGCTCGTCGCCCTCGTGCAGGAGCGCGGCGACGAGATCGCGGCGCGCACCGGCACCACGCTCGAGGTGGCGAAGGTGGCCGTCCGCAGCCTGGCCCGCAAGCGTCCCGTGCACCTCGACGAGGCGATCCTCACCCGGGAGGCGGCGGAGGTCGTCGGCGACCCGGAGATCGATGTGGTCGTCGAGGTGATCGGCGGCATCGAGCCGGCGCGCGAGCTGATCCTCGCGGCGCTCGCGCACGGCAAGCCGGTGGTCACGGCCAACAAGGAGCTGCTCGCCAACCACGGCGCCGAGCTGTTCGCGGCGGCGTCCGCCGCCGGCGTCGACCTGCTCTTCGAGGCCGCGGTCGCCGGGGGCATCCCCATCCTGCGTCCCCTGCGCGAGAGCCTGGTCGGCGAAGACGTCCGGCGGATTATGGGCATCGTCAACGGGACGACGAACTTCATCCTCACCCGGATGTCGGAGGAGGGCACGGGCTACGGCGAGGCGCTGGCCGAGGCGCAGGAGCTCGGGTACGCGGAGCGCGACCCCACGGCCGACGTGGAGGGCTACGACGCCGGGGCCAAGGCGGCGATCCTGGCTTCGCTCGCCTTCGGCGCCAAGGTCGTCGCGGGCGACGTCTACCACGAGGGGATCTCGAACATCTCGGCCACCGACATCGAGTTCGCCGACCGCCTCGGGTACGCGGTCAAGCTGCTCGCCATCGCCGAGCTGATCCACGTCCCCGACGGCGAGGACGAGGTGGCGGTCCGGGTCCACCCGGCCATGGTGCCGAAGGGCCACCCGCTGGCCTCGGTGCGCGACTCGTTCAACGCCGTGTTCGTCGAGGGTGCTGCGGTGGGCGACCTCATGTTCTACGGGCGGGGCGCCGGGGGCGATCCCACCGGCTCGGCGGTGCTCGGCGACCTCGTGGACGCCGCGGTCAACCTGCGCAAGGGCACCTCGGCCCACCTGCTGGCGCTGAGCCGCCGTCCCATCCGCCCGATCGACGAGCTCCACTCCAGCTCCTACGTCAACCTCGACGTGCTCGACCGTCCCGGGGTCCTGCGGGCGGTGGCCGAGGTGTTCGAGCGCCACGCCGTGTCGATCCGCTCGCTCGAGCAGGAGGGCGTCGGCGAGGCGGCCCGGCTGATCTTCATCACCCACGAGGCCCGTGAGGCCGACGTCCAGGCCACCCTCGACGACCTGGGCGAGCTCGAGGTCATCCACCGGATCACCTCGGTCCTGCGGGTGGTCGGCGCCGGGCAGGAGGCGTCGTGAAGTACGTGTCGACCCGGGGGCGGGCGCCGGTCCTCGAGTTCGGCGACGTGCTCCTGGCCGGGCTGGCGGCGGACGGCGGCCTCTACGTGCCAGACGAGTGGCCCACGCAGGAGCCGCTGACGTTCGACGCGAGCTACCTCGACACCGCCGTGTCGGTCATGGCGCCCTACGTGGCGCCCACGCTCGGCGCCGACGAGCTGCGCGCCATGGTGGTCGAGGCCTACGCGACCTTCGGCCACCCCGACGTGTGCCCGGTCCGTCCCCTCGACGACGGGCTGTGGCTGCTCGAGCTGTTCTGGGGCCCCACCATCGCCTTCAAGGACGTGGCCCTCCAGCTCGTGGGCCGGCTGTTCGACCACGAGCTCGCCCGCCGCGGCGAGCGGGCGACGATCGTGGTCGCCACCTCGGGCGACACCGGCTCGGCGGCGATCGAGGCCTGCCGGGGTCGGCGCGCCCTCGACATCGTCGTGCTCCACCCGGCCGGGCGGGTGAGCGACGTCCAGCGCCGGCAGATGACCACGGTCGACGAGCCCAACGTGCACAACGTCGCGGTCGACGGCACCTTCGACGACTGCCAGGACCTGGTGAAGGCCATGTTCGCCGACGTGGCGTTCCGCGACGCCGTGTCGCTGTCGGCCATGAACTCGATCAACTGGGCGCGGGTGATGGCCCAGGTCGTCTACTACGTGACCGCCGCCCGCTCGGTGGGCGCGGGCGACCCGGTGGCCTTCTCGGTCCCCACGGGGAACTTCGGCAACGTCTTCGCCGGATGGGTGGCGCGCCGCACGGGGACGCCCATCAGCCAGCTGGTGGTCGGCTCCAACTCGAACGACATCCTCACCCGCTGGCTGGGGTCCGGCGTGATGGAGAAGACGGGGGTCCACCCGACGATCAGCCCGAGCATGGACATCCAGGTGTCGTCCAACGCCGAGCGGCTGCTCTTCGAGCTCTACGACCGCAACCCGAGCCTCCTCGCCGACCGGATGGCCGAGTTCCGCGACGAGGGGCGCGTCGACACGGGCAGCACGCGGCTGGCGACCGTCACCGAGGTCTTCGACGGTGCCGCCTTCGACGACGAGGCCACGAGGGCCGAGATCCGCCGCACCTTCGAGGCGACCGGCGTGGTCCTCGACCCGCACAGCGCGGTCGGCGTCGCCGCCGCCCGGGCCGCACGCCGGGCCCCCGAGGTGCCGATGGTCTGCCTCGCGACGGCGCACCCGGCGAAGTTCCCCGACGCGGTCGAGCAGGCCATCGGGGTGCGCCCCGAGCTGCCCGAGCACCTCGCCGACCTCCTCGATCGCCCCGAGCGCTTCGACGAGCTGCCCGCCGACCTCGGCGCCCTCCAGGCCTACGTGCGCGCCGCCGTCGGGGCCTGAACCGGCGTCGGATCAGGCGGGCACGGGCTCATCGCCCGTGAACGCCGCCCAGAGCCGGGCGTAGGTGCCGTCGTCGGCCAGGAGCGTCGCGTGCGTGCCGGTCTCGACGACCCGGCCCCCGTCCATCACCACGATGCGGTCGGCGTCCGCGGCCGTCGAGAGGCGGTGGGCGATGAGCACGGTGGTCCGGCCCTCGGCCACGGCCGCCATGGCGGCGGTGACCCGGGCCTCGCTCGCCAGGTCGAGGTTCGCGGTCGCCTCGTCGAGCAGCAGGATCCGCGGGTCGACCACCAGGGCGCGAGCGAGGGCGAGGAGCTGGCGCTGGCCCGACGACAGGCCCCGGCCTCGCTCGCCGACCACGTGCAGGTAGCCGCCCGGGAGCGTCGCGATCACCTCGTGGGCGCCGACGGCTCGCGCCGCCGCCTCGATCTCGGCATCGCTCGCGTCGGGACGGCCGTAGGCCAGGTTGTCACGGACCGTTCCGGCGAAGAGGAACGGCTCCTGGGGGACCACGCCGAGCTGGGAGCGGAGGTCGGCGAGGGCGAGGTCGCGCACGTCGTGGCCGTCGACGAGCACGGCCCCGGCGTCGACGTCGTAGTAGCGGGCGAGCAGCTTCTCGACGGTCGACTTGCCGGCTCCCGTCTCGCCGACGATGGCCACCGTCTCGCCTGCAGCGATCCGGAGGTCCACGCCGTGGAGGACCTCGGTACCGGTGCTGGGGTACGCGAACCGCACGTCGCGGAGCTCCACCTCGCCGCGGAGCCGGCCGAGGGCGACGGGGTCGGCGGCGTCGGGGACCGTCGTGGGCTCGTCGAGGAGCTCGCCGATGCGCTCGATCGCGACCCGTGCCTGCTGGTAGGTGTCGAACACCTGCGAGAGCTGCTGGATCGGCGAGAAGAACAGGTCGAGGTAGAGGACGAAGGCGATCAGCTCGCCGGCCGTCAGCGAGCCGTCGTCGATGAGCACCGCCCCCGCGGCGAGCACGGCGGCGCCGGCGAGCCCCGAGAGCATCTCGACGAAGGGGAAGTAGAGGGCCACCAGCTGCTGGGCTCGGAGGCGGGCGCCCAGGTACTCGCGCGAGCGGCGAGCGAAGCGCCGGGCGTTCTGGTCCTCGCGCACGAAGGCCTGGGCCACCCGCACGTCGGAGAGGCTCTCCTGGAAGTCGGCGTTGACCGCAGCGACCTTGTCGCGGGCGTCCTCGTAGGCGCGGCTCGAGCGCCGGCGGAAGGCGACGGTGGCCACGGCGAGCGGGGGGAGCACGGCGAAGGCGACCGCGGCGAGCTCCCAGCTCATGGCCGCGAGGGCGATGCCGACGCCGATCCCGGTGAGGAGGGCGACGATGGCGTTCACCAGCCCGGTCTGCAGGAGCTGGGTCAGCGCCTCGATGTCCGAGGTCATGCGGGTCATGATCCGCCCGCCCATCTCTCGGTCGTAGTGGTCGAGCCCGAGGCGCTGGAGGTGGGCGAACACCTTGACCCGCAGCGACCACAGCGCACGCTCGGCGGTGCGCCCGGTCACCACCAGCTGCGAGCGCACGACGGCGACGTCGGCGAGCACCACGGCCAGGTACGCCGCGCTGGCCGCCCAGAGCGCTCCCGGGACCTGGGGCTGGACCCCGGCATCGATCCCGTGGCGCACGAGCAGCGGCCCGGCGAGCGAGGCCAGGCCATCGGCCACCACGAGGGCGAGGCCCACGGCGAGCTGTCCGCGCCAGCGCGAGAGGAACCGGGTGAAGCGGAAGCCCGGCGACGGCGACGAGGCGTCCGCCACGGTGTCGTCGGGCTGCTCGTCGGCCGGTGGCAGGGCCTCGACCGCGGCCACCAGCTCCGGGGTGGCGGCGAGCGAGCCGAGCATCCCGCCGCCGGCGGGGCCGCCACCGCCCATCCCCGCCCCGAGGCTCGCCGGCGCCGTGCGCCGGCCGGCGTCGGCGAGCGCGCTCGAGGCGGTCCGATCCTCGTCGCCGCGCCGCACCCAGAGCTCGGGCGTCGTCGCCCCGGCCGCCGCCGGCTCCTGCGCCCGTGCGGCGCGGGCGGCGGTCGCGGCCGGATCGCCGTCGAGCTCCTCGCCCGGCCCGCTCAGCAGGACGCGGTACAGCGGGCACCGGTCCCACAGCTCGTCGTGGGTGCCCACGTCGACCACGCGCCCGGCGTCGAGGACGGCGATGCGGTCGGCGAGCAGCAGCGTCGATCGGCGGTGGGCGACCAGCAGCGTGGTCCGCCCGGCGAGCACCCGGCGCAGGGCCTCGTGGATCTCGGCCTCCACCCGGCTGTCGACCGCCGACGTGGCGTCGTCGAGCAGCAGCACCGCGGGGTCCGCCAGCACCGCCCGCGCCAGCGCGATCCGCTGGCGCTGGCCGCCCGAGAGGGTCAGGCCCCGCTCGCCGACCGCCGTGGCGTAGCCATCGGGGAGCGCCTCGATGAAGGTCGCCGCCCCGGCCACCGCCGCGGCGGTGGCGATGGCCTCGGGGGTGGCGTCGGGGCGGCCGTAGGCGATGTTGGCGGCGATGGAGTCGGAGAACAGGTGGGCGTCCTCGAACACCACGCCGATCTGGCGTCGCAGGGAGGCGAGCTCGACCGATGCCACGTCGATGCCGTCGATGGCGATCGAGCCGGATCCGACGTCGTAGAACCGGGGGATCAGCAGCGCGAGCGTCGACTTCCCCGATCCCGAAGGCCCGACCACCGCCATCGTCTCGCCCGGCTCGACCGTGAGCGAGAGGTCGCGCAGCACCGGCTCGTCGCGAGCGTAGCCGAAGCTCACCGAGCGGAGCTCGAGGCGCCCGCCGGCGACATCGAGGGGCGGCGCGCCCGGGACGGATCGGACGGTGGCGGTGGCGTCGAGGAGGTCGAACACCCGCTCGACCCCGGCGCGGGCCTGCTGGCCGATGGTGACGAGCCCGGCGAGCATCCGGGCGGGCGCCTGCAGCTGCCCGACGTAGGTGGAGAAGGCGAGGAAGGTGCCGAGCGAGATCCGGCCCTCCATCGCCAGCCAGCCGCCGAGCGCGAGGACCGCCACCTGCGCCAGCGACGGCAGGGCCTGGAGCACCGGCTGGTACCGGGCCTGGAGGCGCAGCACCCGGATCCTGCTGGCGTAGAGGCCTCGGGCGGCATCGGCCAGCCGATCGACCTCCCGCGCCTCCTGGCCGAAGCCCTTCACCACCCGCACGCCGCTGACGGCCTCGTCGACGACCCCGGCGACCGCGCCGGCCTGCTGCTGGGCGTCCCAGGACGCGGGGAAGACCGTGCGGCGCAGCCGCATCGACAGGGCCAGCATGGCGGGGGTCACGAGCAGCGCCACGACGGTGAGCAGGGGGCTGAGGAACGCCATCGCGACGAGCGCCACGGCGAGGAACAGCCCGTTGGCGAGCACGATGGGCAAGAAGGCGAGGAGGCCCTGCACGAGCCCGATGTCGGAGATGGCGCGGCTCACGAGCTGGCCGGTGGCGAGCTCGTCGTGGCGGGCGACGTCGAGCCGCTGGAGGTGGTCGTACACCTGGGTGCGGAGGTCGTCCTGCACGTCGAGGCTCACCCGTCCCGCCCAGTAGCGGCGGACGTAGGCCGCGCCGAAGCGGACCACGGCGGCGAGCACGAGCAGCGCCACGGGCAGGGCGATCGACGCCCGCTGGGCCACGATCACCTCGTCCACGATGTGGCGCACGACGAGGGGTGAGCGCCGCGACGACCTGCCCGGTGGCGGCGGCGCCGAGCGCGATGGCGACGTTGCGCCGGTGGGGGCGAGCGCGCCGCCCAGCCGGCGCAGCCAGCCGGGTGGTGGGGTCGCGTCGTCCATGGCCCGTCGGAGGGTACCGACGGGGCCCGCCGTCGGGACCCGGCCGGTTCAGGCGAGCTGGGCGTCGATCGCGGCGAGCAGCTCGTCGTAGTCGTCGAGCGCCGGGAGCTGGGGGAACTCGGCGCGGACGTTGGCGGGCGAGTGGAACAGGAACCCGGCGTCGGCGGCGAGGAGCATGGTGGTGTCGTTGTAGGAGTCGCCGGCCGCGATCACCCGGTAGTTGAGGCCCTGCAGCGCTCGCACGGCGTGGCGCTTCGGGTCCTGCATCCGGAGGCGGTACCCGACGATGCGGTCGTCGGCCACCTCGAGGCGGTGGCACCAGATCGCGGGTCGACCGAGCTGGCGCATGAGCGGCGCTGCGAACTGCTCGAACGTGTCCGACAAGATGACCACCTGGGTGCGGTCGCGGAGCGCGTCGAGGAAGGCGGCGGCGCCCGGCAGCGGCTCGAGGCCTCCGATCACCTCGGCGATGAGCGACATCGTCAGGCCGTGCTCGGCGAGCAGGTCGAGCCGGTAGCGCATCAGCACGTCGTAGTCGGGCTCCTCGCGGGTGGTCCGCCGGAGGGCGTCGATCCCGGTCCGCTCGGCGACCGCGATCCAGATCTCGGGCACGAGCACCCCCTCGAGGTCGAGGCAGACGATGGACTGGGTGCGGAGCTCGTCGGTCACGGGCGACAGCATCGCCGACCGGCCCCGGCCGGCGCCCATCCGAGTCGACCCCGCGCAGATTCGGGGGCGGCCGCTCCGGCTCGCTACCATGCCGGGCGTCCTCGGAGCACCAGGTGCCCGAGAGCACCGGGGGATCCCCCAGCGCCGCCGGCGAAGCACCGGGTGCGGGTCGACCAGGGTCGAGCGCGCCGGGCCGAGCAGCGGACGCCTCGCATCGATCGCGGAAGAAGGCACACGATGACCACCCACGTCACCCGCACCCAGGCCGGCGCGGCATGAGCGACGGCTTCGACGTCTCCGTCCTGGAGGGCAAGGACCGCGCCGAGCTGGCGGCCATCGCCGAGCAGCTGGGGCAGAAGCCCGGCGCCCGGGCCAAGAAGGCCGACATCGTGGCGCTGATCCTCCAGCTCGTGGGTGCCGAGTCGCCCACGGGCGAGCCGGCCCCCGGCGGGGGTGAGGGCGACGCGTCGTCCGAGCCGGCCCCAGCGACCTCGTCGGACGACGCGGGCCCGGGCGACGGGGCGCGTGCCGAGGAGCCCGCCACCGAGCACGCGACCGAGCACGAGGCCCCGCCCAAGGGCGACGATGCCGCGACGGGCGACGACGCCTCGTCCGGCCCGACGGGCGAGGGCGAGGGCGAGGGGATCGAGCCAGGCAACCGCCGTCGGCGGCGGCGCGGCCGCGATCGCAACCGTGACGAGGAGCCGGCCAGCGCCGAGCCCGTCGAGGTCGAGGGGATGGTCGAGCTCCGCGAGGAGGGCTACGGCTTCCTGCGCCTGAACGGCTACCTCCCGTCGCGCGACGACGCCTACGTCTCGCTTCGCCAGACGCGCCAGTTCGGGCTGCGGACCGGCGACATCGTGCGCGGCAAGAGCCGCCCCGCCGGCCGCAACGAGAAGAACCCGGCCCTGCTGCAGGTCGATGCCGTCAACGGGCACCAGGCCCACAACCAGCCGGCGCGCCCCCGCTTCGAGGAGCTCACGGCCGTGCACCCCTCCGTGCGTCTCGGGCTCGAGCTGGCCGACGACCCGACCAACGCCACGGCCCGGGTGATCGACCTGGTCGCCCCGCTCGGTCGAGGGTCTCGGGCGCTCGTCGTCGGGCCCCCTCGGAGCGGTGCCACGGCGGTGCTGAAGCAGATCGTGCGCTCGGTGGAGGTCAACCACCCCGACGTCGAGGTCTTCGTCGTCCTCGTCCACGAGCGGCCCGAGGAGATCACCGACGTGCGGCGGTGGGTGCTGCGCGGCACGGTCGCCGCCACCGCGTTCGACCGGCCGGCCGAGGAGCACGTGGCCGTGGCCGAGCTCGTCGTCGAGCGGGCCAAGCGCCTCGCCGAGCAGGGGCGCGACGTGCTCGTGGTGCTCGACGGCCTCACCCGGATCACCCGTGCCCACCACCTCGCTGCGGCCGCCCACGGCCGCACCGGCGAGGGCGGGCTCGAGGTGGCCGCCCTCGGGCCGGCCAAGCGGCTGTTCGCCGCGGCGCGAGACCTCGAGGAGGCGGGCTCGCTCACCCTCGTCGCCACCGCCAGCACCGAGACGGGCGCCCGGGCCGACGAGGTCGTGGTGGAGGAGGTGGCCAACGCGGCGAGCACCGTCATCGTGCTCGAGCGCGAGGCGGCCGAGCGCCGCCTGGTCCCCGCCATCGATCCCACGCGGTCGGCGACGGCGAACGACGAGGCGTTCCTCGACCGCGCCGAGCTGGCTCCCCGCACGGCCCTGCGCCGCTCCCTGATCGCCCGTCGCGACGAGGCGGGCACCCCGGCGGCGGCGCTCGAGCTGCTGCTGGAGCGCATCGCCGCCACCGCGACCGACGCCGAGCTGCTGGCTGGCACCGAGCCCCGCTGACCCCACCCGTCCGAGGCGGCCCCGCCGCCGGGAATGCGCCGACGTTGTTCCATTTGGAACCCCTCGGACCACCCGCCACACTGGAGAGACCATGAAGGCCGACATCCATCCCGACTACGTCGAGACGCAGGTGCGCTGCTCCTGCGGCAACACGTTCACCACGCACTCCACGCAGGCGGAGATCTCCGTCGAGCTCTGCAACGAGTGCCATCCCTTCTACACCGGCAAGCAGAAGCTGGTGGACACCGGTGGCCGCATCGATCGCTTCGAGCGTCGCTACGGCAAGCGCTCCAAGTAGCTCCACCCTCCTCGCGCCGATTCCGCCAGGTCCCCTGGCGGAATCGCCGCGTCCAGGCTCCATGACCACCGACGCCGACCGCCGAGCCGCCCTCGCCGCCGCCAAGCTCGGCGCGCTCGCCCGCGCCCGCTTCGGCGAGGTCGCGCCCGACGCCCGAGCCGGGACCTTCCCCGAGGGCGCGTCGCTGGTCGAGCCGGTGGGCGGTCGGGCCTGGATCCTGCTGGGCGACGATGCCCCGCGCCGCCTGGGCGCCGCCCTGGCGCTGGCCGACCGTGCGGGTGCGGCCGAGCTGCACCTGCTGGTCGAGGGCGATGGCGCCGCCGTGCTCGCTCGACGGGCCGGGCTGTTCGAGGCGCCGCCCGCGGTGTGGCAGGTGGTCGGCGCGGACGTCGAGCCGGCGGCGCCGGCGGCGTCGGCGCACGACACGGCGCCGCCCCCGGAGGCCGAGCTCTACCGACCCGTGCTGGAGGAGGCGGGGCTCGAGGTGGTGGTGGAGGGCGGCCACCTGGTGGGCGAGCTCCACGGGCTGGAGGTGGCCCGGGTGGTGGTCGACGAGGCCGGCAGCGCCCACGTCGAGGCCGGGGTCGGCCGCTTCGACCGAGAGGTCGGAGCGATGATGTTCGCCGAGCTGGCCGAGACCGACGCGCTCGCCCGCGCCGTCGACTACGTCGCCCGCAACCGCCGCGCCGGCGCGCCCCGTCACCCGCTGAACCAGCTCGTGCCCGACCGCTGGCTGCGCTCGGTCCTGGTCGCCGATCCCGCCCGGGTCGGGGCCCGGGAGCTCCGGCCCGTCGGCTCGGCGATCCCCCGCACGAGCCTCCGGGCGCCCGGGGTGGCCACGGCGGTCGGCACCGACCTCGACGGGCGCCCGATCGTGGTCACCTGCTCCACCGGGGTCGATCTGGAGCTGGTCCCCTCGGCCGCCGACGATCGCCTCACCCACGCCCCCGACGCCCGGCTCATCCTGGCCGTGCCCCAGCGCGACGCCCTGCCCGTCACCACCGAGCTGGCCGGGCACCTTCGGCGTCCGGCCGAGGTGGTGGCGGTGACCGACGACTGGGCGGCCGCCGCCGAGGGGCTGGGCTGATGCTCGAGCGGCTCGAGGGGCTGGAGCGGGAGTTCGGCGACGTCGAGGCCCGCCTCGCCGACCCCGACGTGTTCGCCGACCAGTCCCGCTACCGCGAGCTCGCCAAGCGCCACAAGGAGCTCGAGGCGATCGTGGCGCGCAGCCGAGAGCTGCGCCAGCGCGCCGACGACGCGGCCACCGCCCGCGAGATGCTGAGCGAGCTGACCGGCGACGATCGCGAGCTGATGCGCGACGAGGCCGCCGAGGCCGATGCGGACGTCGAGCGGCTCACCGCCGAGCTCCAGGTGCTCCTGCTGCCGAAGGACCCCAACGACGGGCGCAACGTCATCGTGGAGATCCGTGGCGCCGAGGGGGGCGAGGAGGCGAACCTCTTCGCCCGCGACCTGTTCCAGATGTACCAGGGCTTCGCCCAGCGCCAGGGGTGGAAGCTGGAGGTGCTCAACGCCGATCCGTCCGACATGGGCGGCTACAACGAGATCACGCTCCAGCTCAGCGGCGACAGCGCGTGGACCCGGATGAAGCACGAGGCCGGACCCCACCGCGTCCAGCGGGTGCCGGTCACCGAGAGCCAGGGCCGGATCCACACCTCCTCGGCCACCGTGACCGTGCTCCCCGAGGCCGACGAGGTCGAGGTGGACCTCGACCCCAACGACCTCCAGGTCGACGTGTACCGGAGCTCGGGCCCCGGCGGGCAGTCGGTCAACACGACGGACTCGGCCGTGCGCATCACGCACAAGCCCACCGGGATCGTGGTGTCGATGCAGGACCAGAAGAGCCAGCTCCAGAACAAGGCCAAGGCCCTCGTGGTGCTCAAGTCGCGCTTGCTCAAGGCGGAGCAGGACCGCCAGAGCGCCGAGCTGTCCGACGCCCGCAAGGAGCAGGTCGGCGGCGGTGGCCGGTCGGAGAAGGTGCGCACCTACAACTTCAAGGAGAACCGGGTCTCGGACCACCGGATCGGGCTCACGATCTACAAGCTCGACAAGGTGCTCGCGGGCGAGCTCGACGAGGTGAGCGATGCCCTCGTGCACGACGAGCAGGCCCGGCGCCTCACCGGGGAGCCGTGAGCCCCGAGCGCACGCCCGAGGAGCTCGAGGGCACCATCTCGTGGCGCGAGCTGGCCGCCGAGGCCGCCGCCGCCCTGGAGGGGCGCGCCGACGTCGAGGACCCGGCGCGCGAAGGCCGGTGGATCGTCGAGGAGGCGAGCGGGCTCGCGGGCGCCGACTGGGTGCGCCGCTCGGGCGAGCCCGCCACCCAGCGCGGCGTCGCCCGGATCGACGCCATGGTGGCCCGACGGGCCGCGGGGGTGCCGATCCAGCAGGTCCTCGGCCGCTGGGCGTTCCGTTCGCTCGACCTGCTGGTCGACCACCGGGTCCTCATCCCCCGTCCCGAGACCGAGGGGGTCGTGGAGGTGGCGCTCGGCGAGCTCGAGCGCTCGCTCGGAGCGCGCGGCGGGCGCGTCGTCGACCTCGGCACCGGCAGCGGCGCCATCGCCCTGGCGATCGCGGTGGAGCGCGCCGGCACCGAGGTGTGGGCCGTCGAGCGCTCGTCGGCGGCGCTCGCCGTGGCCCGAGCCAACCTCGCCGGGCTGGGCATGGCCGGCCGGGGCGTCCGGATGGTGGAGGGCAGCTGGTTCGCGGCGCTGCCCGCCGAGCTCGCCGGCTCGTTCGACCTGGTGGTCGCCAACCCGCCGTACGTGGCCGAGCACGAGGAGCTGCCGGCGGCGGTGCGCGACCACGAGCCGATCGAGGCCCTCGTGCCCGGTCCCACGGGCCTGGAGGCGTACGAGGAGATCGTCGCCGATGCCCCGCGCTGGCTGGCGTCGGGCGGCGCCCTGGTCCTCGAGCTCGGCGCGGCCCAGGGGCCCTCGGTGGCGGGCCTGGCCGCCGACGCCGGGCTGGTCGACGTCCGGATCGAGCGAGACCTCGCCGGCCTCGACCGCACCCTCGTGGCCCGCCGCCCCGGCTGACGGCGCTCCGCCTGGGTCGGCGGTGTCGCCTCGTCCGGACGGCAGCGGCCACACTGGCCCCATGACGACGCGGCTCGGGTTCTCGATCATCCTCGCGGGCATCGTGCTGATCGGGCTGCGCGCCGTGAACTGGGTCGACACCGAGATCGCAGACATCGCGTCGGTCCTGGCCATCGTGGTGGGGGCCCTGATGGTCGCGATCGACGGCGAGGAGGCCGACGCCAGCACGAAGCCCAAGCGGCGGGGCGAGTAGCCCCGCCCGGGCGCCTCACAGGAAGGTCAGCGCGCCCTCGCGGTCGACGTGCACCGGGCAGCCGGCGGTCTCCTCGGCGGTGACGCGGGCCATCGCCTCGGGGTCCGAGGTGCCGGCCCAGGCCCGGCGGCCGTCGGGGAGCAGCACGGCCACCAGGACCCGCTCGGGTCCCTCGCGACCGAACATCGCCACGCCGGCCTCCACGGTCGCCTCGCCGTCGACCTCCTCGGCGAGCTCGCGGCGGGGGAGCGCATCGACCTCCGCCTGCGGGTGGGCATGGCGCCACGGCTGTGGCGGCGGATCGGTGCTGAGCACGCCCATGGCGTGCTTGGTCAGGTAGCCGCCGTTGCCGGTGACGAGGCCGACGGCGCCGGGCTCGGCCCGGAGCACCTCGACCATGGTGGCGATCGAGTGGCTGACGTAGTCGTTCCACGGACCACCCGCGAACGACAGCCCGCCCGTCACCGTGAGCGGCCGATCGAGGGGCAGGCCGATCTCGCGCGCCGCGATCTGCACCGCGCTCGGGAAGCACGAGTACACGTCGACGTGGGCGAGGTCATCGACCCCGACGCCCGCGAGCTCGAGCGCGGCGCGCCCGGCGATGCCGATGGCGGGGGCGGCGGCGAGCGACCAGCGGTGCGAGAGGTGCCAGTGCTCGTGCGCGTCGCTGCCCGACCACGGGAAGACCCAGCGGTCGGCCGCGATGCCGAGCGCCCGCGCCTGCTCGACGGAGGTGACGACGAAGCACGCGGCCTGCTCGACCGCGTTGTTGGCGTTCATGACCTTCGTGTACGGGAAGCCCACCATGCGGTTGTCGGGCGTCGCCTCGCGGATGCGCTCGGCCGTCCACGGCTCGCGGATCCAGGCGTGGGGGTTGCCCACGGCGACCTCGTTGAAGCCGGCCCAGAGCGCGGCCAGCCGATCGCGGTGCTCGTCGATGGTCCACCCCTCCTGCGCCCGGAGGGCGTGCTCGAAGATGGCGTACACCGACGACGGGGCCACGACGCCGCGCGCCAGCTCGTTCGGGTGGAAGAGCGGCGCCGGGTTCGCCACCTGCTCGGTGGGCGCCACGTCGTCGCCCTGCACGGTCCACCCGAGGTCGACTCCGGCCGAGCGGGCGGCCGAGCGGGTCCGCCAGGCCTCGGCGCCACCGATCAGCCAGGTCGTCGAGGCTCCGGCCGCGATCTCGGCGCAGGCCCGGTTCAGGAGCGTCTGGGGGAAGTTCCCGCCGTCGTCGGTCTCGAGCGTGCGCGCCGGTGCCATGCCGGTCAGCGCGGCGACGAGGCGGGCGGGGTCGCGGTAGCGGTGCGACAGGATGCGGATCACGGCGACGGTGTCGACGGCGTCGAGCAGCCCGACGACCCCGCTGTCGGCCTGGGCCTCGGCGGCCGCGGCGGCGAGGAGGGCGACGGGCTCGAGCGCGGCGGCCAGGTCGGTGGTGCGCTGCTCGACCTGGCCGACGGCCACGATGACCGGCGTGCGGGGATCGAGTGCGGCGGCGCCGGGGGCCATGGGTCCTCCAGGGTCGGGGAGCGCCCAGCCAACCCGGATCTTGACCGTCCGGTCAAGATCGGCGGTCCGGGGGGCGGCCACTACCATCGGCCCATCGATGTCGTGTTCGTGTGCACCGGCAACATCTGCCGCTCCCCGATGGCCGCCGCGCTCCTGCGCGCTCGGCTGCGCGACGTCGCCCCCGAGGTCGAGGTCGCGTCGGCGGGCCTGCTGTTCGACGACCGTCCGGCCGAGCCCAACGCGGTGCGGGCGATGCGCCACCACGGCCTCGACCTGACCGACCACGCGTCGCAGCGGATCCACCGCGAGCTGCTCGAGGGCGCCTCGCTGATCCTCGGCATGGAGCGGGGCCACCTCCGCGCCGTGTGCGAGCTGTCGCCCGACCTCTTCGGCCGCTCCTACACCCTCCCCGAGTTCGTCCGCTCGGCGGCGGTGTTCGGCGAGCGCCCGCCGTCGACGCCCCTGCGGGCGTGGGCCGAGCGCATCGGTGCCGCCCGCACGCCGGCGGCGCTCGAGCTCGACGACCCGGTGATCTCGGTGGCCGACCCCATGGGCGGGTCGCGCCGCACCTTCCGCGCCTGCGCTGACGAGCTCGACGAGCTGATCGATGAGCTGGTCCAGCTGGCCTGGCCCGTCCACGACCCGGGCGACGACGTCGCCACGGCTACCCCCGGAGGGATCCATGCGGATCGCGATCGGCGCTGACCACGCCGGCTACGACCTGAAGGCGCACCTCGTCGGCGTGCTCCGCGCGCTCGACCACACCGTGATCGATGTCGGCACCGACGGCACCGACTCGGTCGACTACCCGGCCTACTGCGCCGCCGTGGCGCGCGCCGTCGCGCGCGGCGACGTGACGCGGGGGATCGTGCTGGGCGGTTCGGGCCAGGGCGAGCAGATCGCGGCCAACAAGGTGGCCGGGGTCCGCGCCGCGCTGTGCAACGACCTGTACACGGCACGGATGGCCCGCGAGCACAACGACGCCGATGTGCTGTCGATGGGTGGCCGGATCGTCGCCCCGGGCCTGGCCGAGGAGATCGTGGTCTGCTTCCTGCAGACGCCCTACCAGGGCGGCCGCCACCAGCGCCGGGTCGACCAGCTCGGCGAGATCGGGAGGTTCGGCGCCGATGGCCCGGGCCTCGATGCGTACCTGGACTCGCTGGTGCCGGGCATCACCGCCCGCGCCGCCGGCACCGACGAAGGAGCACCCTCATGACCTGGCCTGCGGAGCGCGACACCGAGCTGTTCGCCATCATCGATGCCGAGCGCGAGCGGCAGAACCGCACCGTGCAGCTCATCGCGAGCGAGAACTTCACCTCGCCCGCGGTGATGGAGGCGACGGGCTCGGTCCTGACGAACAAGTACTCCGAGGGCTACCCGGGCAAGCGGTACTACGGCGGCAACGAGATCATCGACCAGGCCGAGGAGCTCGCACGCGAGCGGGTGAAGGCCCTGTTCGGCGCCGAGCACGCCAACGTCCAGCCCCACTCCGGCGCCAACGCCAACATGGCCGTCTACCTCGGCCTGCTCGACCCGGGCGACAAGGTGCTCGGGCTCCGGCTCGACCAGGGCGGCCACCTGACCCACGGCTCGCCGGTCAACGCCAGCGGCATCCTCTACGACTTCGTCAGCTACGGGGTCACCCCCTCCGACGAGCGCATCGACTTCGACCAGGTGCGCGACCTGGCCCTCGAGCACCGCCCGAAGATCATCGTGGCCGGCGCGACGGCGTACCCGCGGATCATCGACCCGCAGCCCTTCCGCGACATCGCGGACGAGGTCGGCGCCCTGTTCATGTTCGATGCCGCCCACATCGCCGGGCTCATCGCCGGCGGCGTCCACCCCAACCCGGTGCCGCTCGCCGACGTCGTCACCTTCACGACCCACAAGACCCTGCGCGGCCCGCGCGGCGGCACCATCCTGTGCAAGGCCGAGCACGCCGCGGCGATCGACAAGGCGGTGTTCCCGGGCTCGCAGGGCGGACCGCTCGACCACGCGATCGCCGCCAAGGCGGTCGCGTTCCGCGAGGCGGCGACCCAGGAGTTCCGCGACTACGCGACCCAGATCCTCGCCAACGCGGCCGAGCTGGCCGAGGCCCTCGCCGGCCACGGCTTCCGGCTGGTGTCGGGTGGGACCGACAACCACCTGATGCTCGTCGACCTCCGGAGCTTCGACGAGGACCTCTCGGGCAAGAAGGCGCGCCTGGTGCTCGACCGGGCCGGCATCAGCCTGAACGAGAACACCGTCCCCGACGACCCGCGCCCGCCGTACATCACGAGCGGCCTGCGGATCGGCACCCCCGCGGTCACCACCCAGGGCATGGGGCCCCGCGAGATGCGCGAGATCGCGTTCCAGATCCACCGGGTGCTCACCCACCGGGAGGACGAGGACGTGATCGCCGAGGCCCGCGACGCGGTGGGCACCCTCTGCTCCAAGTTCGCCCCCTACCCCGGCTGATCCGCCCGCGGCGGCGAGACTGGGTGCAGCCATGCCCACCACCTCCGCCTACGTCCTCGTCTTCGTCATCGCCCTCGCGGTGACGGCCGGCGCCACGCCGGTGCTGCGCCGGGTGGCCGTCCGCCTCGGGCTGATGGCGGTCCCGTCGGACCGCGCCGTCCACGCCCGCCCCATCCCGTACCTCGGCGGGGTGGCCATGCTGCTCGGGTTCCTCGCCGCGCTGGCCACGGCGTGGCTGTCGGGCAGCTTCCCCGCCATGTTCGAGGGGTCGTCGACCGCGCTCGGCGTGGCGGTGGGCGCGGCGATCCTCTGCGGGGTCGGGACGCTCGACGACGTGCGCGAGGTGTCGGCGCCGGCGAAGACCGCCGGCATGGTGCTAGCCGGCTCGCTCATGTACCTGCTGGGCGTGAGCCTGCTGTTCTTCCGCGTCCCGTTCGTGGAGGGGCTCATCGTGCTCGGGCCCGACCTCGCCCCGCTCGTCACCGTGCTCTGGGTGGTCGGCATGGCGAACGCGGTCAACCTCATCGACGGGCTCGACGGCCTCGCCGCCGGCATCGTCGCCATCGCGGCCGGCGCGTTCTTCCTCTACGGCCACCGCCTGATGACCGCCGAGGTGGCGGCGATCGAGCCCGAGAACATCAGCCCCCTCGTGGCCATCATCACCGCCGGGATCTGCCTCGGGTTCCTGCCCCACAACGTGCACCCGGCGAAGATCTTCATGGGCGACGGCGGGGCCCTCATGCTCGGGGGGCTCATGGCCGCGGCGACGATGCTCATCGGCGGCCAGGTCGACGTCGACTACTCCGGCCAGGTCTACTTCTTCTTCGCTCCGCTCCTCATCCCGTTCATCGTGATGGGGGTCCCGATCATCGACACGGCGTTCGCCATCGTCCGCCGGGCCCGCAAGCGCACCGGCGTGTCCGAGGCCGACAAGGACCACCTCCACCACCGGCTGATGCGGCTGGGCCACGGCCAGCGCCGCAGCGTCATGATCCTGTGGCTGTGGACCGGTCTGCTCTCGCTCTTCGTGCTGTACCCCGTGTACACGGGCAAGGGCAACGGATACGTGCCCATCGGCATCCTGGCCCTGGGCCTGGTGCTGCTCACGTTCTTCCACCCCGGCATCCGCCGCACCCGCCAGGAGGAGGCCGCGGGCGCCTCGCGCCGCAGCCACCCCACGGGGCGCGGGGCGACCGGTGCCGAGGGCGAGGTCGACGGCGCCCCGGCGCCCGACGACGATCCCGCCGTGTCGCGGCCGACGTGATCCATTGGCTCGGATTTGCCGGTCGCCAGCCCTCGGCCTAGATTGAGATTCGATTCACAAGCGGGGATTCGGGCGAGCTGCCAGACTGCAGCGCCCGCCGCTTGGCTCCCACCTCTCATGAGCGATCCCACGCCTCTCGCCCCGGGCAACGATGCCCCCGCTGCGGCTCCCCGCCGCACGGCCGCGACCGCGCCCAACAGCGGCGCGAAGGTCACCGGGCAGTTCGAGCGCGAGGCCTACGCCGCCGCCACGAGCCGGGGCTACGGCAACGCCATGGGGCGGGGCTTCGAGCTCGCCGTCACCCTCGCCGTGATGGTCGGCATCGGATGGCTGGCCGACCGGGTCTTCGGCACCGAGCCGCTCCTGATCATCGTGTTCTCCGTGCTCGGCTTCGCGGGCATCGCCGTCAAGCTCTGGATCGGCTACGACCTCGAGATGAAGCAGCACGAGGCGGGCGCCATCTGGAACCGCAAGCCGGGGTCGGCATCGTGACCACCAGCCCCGTGCGCCAAGCGCCCTCGATCATGGCGGTCCGCGACCTGGGCCCCGCGCCCGAGCGCGAGGTCGCCCGCGATCTCGTCAAGCGCGGCCTGATGGTCCTGCCGGTCGCGGTCGGCCTCGCCGCCCTCAGCTGGGGCGCCGCCGGTGCCGCCTCGGTCGCCTTCGCCGCTGGTCTCGTGCTCGCCAACCCTGCTCGCCGCCGCCCTGCCTCGTGGGCGGCGCGCATCTCCTCGGCATGCTCATGGGCGTCAGCCTCTTCGGCTTCGTCCTGCGCCTGGCGCTCATCGCCGGGGCGGTCCTGCTCGTGAAGGACCAGCCCTGGGTCGAGCTCGTGCCCTCGGGGTGACCCTCGTGGTCGCCCACCTCGGCCTCCTGTTCTGGGAGACCAAGTTCGTATCCGCATCCCTGGCCTTCCCGGCCTCAAGCCATCCGCTGAGGAGCGCTGACCGTGCTGCTTTCCGCAGAGTTCCCGCCGCTGAGCCACATCACCAACTGGATGTGCTCGCCGGCGACGGCCAGTTCTGGGAGATCAACAAGATCGTCCTGGTCTACGGGTTCGCGGTGCTGTTCACCGTGCTGCTCTTCACCCTGGGGAACAAGAAGAAGCTGGTGCCCACCGGTGCGCAGAACCTCGCCGAGATGGCCGTCGAGTTCGTCGAGGACGGCATCGCCGTCGAGACCATGGGCAAGGACGGCAAGAAGTACGTGCCGTTCCTGATGAGCCTGTTCTTCTTCATCTTCTTCACCAACATCTTCGAGGTGGTCCCGGTCATCCAGATGCCGGCGGCCGCCCGCATCGCCATGCCGATGACCCTCGCCCTGATCGCCTACGTCGTGTACCACGGCGCCGGCATCCGCAGCCACGGGTTCGGCTACCTCAAGCACGCTCCTCGTGCCGCCGGGCGTCCCCGTCGCCCTGCTCCCGCTCGTGGTCCTCATCGAGTTCGTCTCGAAGTTCCTGGTCCAGCCCTTCAGCCACACGGTGCGTCTCTTCGCCAACCTGCTGGCCGGCCACATCCTCCTCGTGACCTTCGCCGTGCTCACCTCGGCGCTCATCACCCCCAAGTGGTGCGCATCTTCGCACCGCTCCCGTTCGCAGGCGTCGCTCTTCACCGCCTTCGAGGTGTTCGTCGTTCCTGCAGGCTCACGTGTTCACGCCCTCACGGGCGTGTACATCAACGCCGCCCAGAGCCACGAGCACCGATCCCCGATCCCGCCGGGGCCACTGACCTTCCAAACCAAGCACCAACACCAGAAAGGGCAAGGAGACCACCAATGCTCCTCGCGGAACTCAGCAACAAGGGCGTCGCCGCTCTCACCTACGGCCTCGCCGCCATCGGCCCGGGCGTCGGCATCGGCTACCTGGTCGGCCAGGCCGTGCAGGCCATGGCCCGCCAGCCCGAGTCGGCCGGCATGGTGCGCACCACCATGTTCCTCGGCATCGCGCTCGTCGAGGCGCCTTGCGCTTCATCGGCTTCGTGGTGTTCTTCCTCGCCGGCAACTGATCGGGAGACGCACGCACATGCACCGACGACTTCGACTGCTCCTCGCGGTGGCGGTCCTGGTCCTCGCCGGCTCGGTGGCTTCGCCCGCCCGGCATCGGCCGAGGGCGAGGTCGACCACGCCGTCGAGGAGTGCATCAAGTCGATGGAGGAAGCCAACTCCATCGACGTCGACCGCCAGGAATCGCCCAACCCGCTCGTGCCCGAGCTCAACGAGGTCCTCTGGGGCCTCGTGGGCTTCGCGATCGTGTTCGGCTTCGCCAAGGTCGGCTACCCCGCCATGAAGAAGGGCATGGACGCTCGCACCGAGCGCATCCAGGGCGACCTCGACGCGGCCGAAGCGCAGCGCACCGAGGCGGCCGGGATCCTCGACGAGTACAAGGCCCAGCTGGCCGACGCCCGCCAGGAGTCCGCTCGCATCATCGAGGAGGCCCGCCAGGCCGCCGACTCGGTGCGCAGCGACCTCCAGGCCCGCGCCGAGTCCGACATCGCCGAGCTCCGGGCCCGGGCCAACGCCGACATCGAGTCGGCCAAGGCGCAGGCCATCGCGGACCTCCGCGGCGAGGTCACCGCCCTGGCCATCGGCGCCGCCGAGCAGGTCGGGCCGCAACCTCGACCAGGACACCAACGCCGCGCTCGTCGAGGCGTACATCAACTCGGTGGGAGCTGACCGCTGATGGCCGACGACCGCACCACGGCGTACGCCGAGGCCCTCTTCGCGGTCGCTCGGGCCGAAGGCCCTCGCCGAGGTCGAGGACGAGCTGTTCCGGGTCGCCCAGGTGGTGAAGGGGAGCGACGAGCTGCGTGACAAGCTCGCCGACCCCCACATCCCGGTGGCCACCCGCCAGCAGATCGTCGTCGACCTCCTCGGTGGCAAGGCCACCGACGCCACCACGAGCCTCGTCTCGATGGTCGTCGGCACCGGCCGCATCCGCGAGCTCCCCGCCATCGTCGACGAGCTCGTCGCGATGAGCGCCCGGGAGGGCAACAAGGAGGTGGCCGAGGTCCGCTCGGCCGCCCCGCTCACCGACGACCAGAAGACCCGCCTCGCCGACGCCCTCGGCAAGGCCACGCGCAAGCAGGTCGAGGTCAAGGTCATCATCGACCCGTCCATCCAGGGCGGGCTGGTGGCCCAGGTGGGAGACACCGTCATCGACGGGTCCGTCCGCCGACGCCTCGATCAGCTTCGCAACGCCCTCTAACGCACGCCACCCACGGCTCAGGAGAAACGGCACATGGCCGAGCTCACCATCAACACCGCAGACATCACCGCCGCGCTGAAGAAGAACCTCGAGGGGTTCCAGCCCGGACTTCGCCGCCGCCCAGGTCGGGCGCGCCGTCGAGGTCGGTGACGGCATCGCCAGCGTCGGGGGTCTCCCCGACGCGGCGGTCAACGAGATGCTCGAGTTCGAGGACGGGACCATCGGCCTGCCCTCAACCTCGACGAGGACTCCATCGGCGCCGGTGCTCGGCGACGTGGACCGCATCGAGGAGGGCCAGACCGTGCGGGCCACCGGGGAGATCCTCTCCGTGCCCTGCGGCGACGGCTGCTCGGCCGGGTGGTGAACACCCTCGGTGAGCCCGTCGACGGCAAGGGCCCGCTCACCAACGTGGGCACCCGCCGCATGGAGGTCCAGGCGCCGGGGATCATGGGCCGCAAGCCCGTGCACGAGCCGCTCCAGACCGGCATCAAGGCCATCGACGCCATGACGCCGATCGGCCGGGGCCAGCGGGAGCGATCATCGGCGACCGCAAGACCGGCAAGACGTCGGTCGCGATCGACACCATCCTGAACCAGAAGGGCCTCGGGGTGAAGTGCGTGTACGTGGCAAGATCGGCCAGAAGGCGTCGACGGTCGCCCAGACCGTGTCGACCTCGAGGGCCCACGGCGCCATGGAGTACACGGTCGTGGTCGTCGCCGGCCTGGACCCGGCGCCGTTCAAGTACCTCGCCTCTACACCGGCTGCGCCTTCGGCCAGCACTGGATGGAGAACGGCGAGCACGCCCTCGCGGTGTACGACGACCTGTCCAAGCAGGCCGAGGCCTACCGCTCCGGTGTCGCTGCTGCTGCGCCGCCCGCCGGGCCGCGAGGGCCTACCCGGGCGACGTGTTCTACCTGCACAGCCGCCTCCTCGAGCGGGCGGCGAAGCTGTCCGACGAGAACGGCGCCGGCTCCCTGACGGCCCTGCCGATCATCGAGACCAAGGCGGGCGACATCTCCGCCTACATCCCCACCAACGTGATCTCGATCACCGACGGCCAGGTCTTCCTCGAGGAGGACCTGTTCTGTCCGGCATCCGCCCGGCCATCAACGTCGGCCAGTCGGTGTCTCGGGTGGGCGGTGCGGCCAGATCAAGGCCATGAAGACGGCCGCGGCACGCTCAAGGGCGACCTCGCCCAGTTCCGCGAGCTCGAGGCCTTCGCCTCGCTGGCTCCGAGCTCGACGCCGTCTCGCAGGCCACCTTCGACCGGGGCCGCCGCCTCGTGGAGCTGCTCAAGCAGGGCCTGAACTCGCCGATGGCGGTCGAGGACCAGGTCGTCGTGCTCTACGCCGGCACCCGCGGCCACCCCGACGGCGTCCCGGTGCCCGAGGTCCAGCGCTACGAGCAGGACCTCCTCGACTTCCTGCGGGCCCGCTACAGCGGCATCCTCAGCCAGGTCCGCGATCAGGGCACGCCGACGAGGACGGCCTCAAGGCCGCCCTCGAGGACTTCGCCAACGAGTTCGGCACGGCCGACGCGGAGGCCTGATCTCCCATGGCGAGCGGCCAGGAGTGGGTCCTCCGACGGAGGATCAAGTCCGTCCAGTCCACCAAGAAGATCACCAAGGCGATGGAGCTCATCTCCGCGAGCCGCATCGCCAAGGCCCAGGAGCGGGTGGCCGCGGCGCGGCCCTACAGCGAGCGCATCACCGACGTGATCCGCAACCTGGCTGCGGCGGGCGCCGCGGCGACTCGCCGCTGCTCAACCTGCTCCTGAGGTCACGACGGTGGCCTACGTGGTGGTGGCGGCCGACCGCGGCCTGGCCGGCGGCTACAACTCGACGGTCATCCGCTTCACCGAGCGCTTCATGACCGCCGACCAGGAGGCCGGTCGCCAGACCGCGCTCATCACCGTCGGCAAGAAGGCCACCGGCTACTTCCGCTTCCGCGGCTGGGAGATCGCCGAGAGCTTCACCGGCTTCACCGACGACCCGAGCTACGAGGACGCTCGGGCCGTGGCGACCTACGTCGCCGAGCGGTTCGAGTCCGGCGAGTTCTCCGAGGTGCAGCTCGCCTACACCCAGTTCCTCTCGCTCGGCAGCCAGATCGCCCAGGTCGTGCAGTACATGCCGCTCGACTCCAGCTCGCTGACCGAGGCCGCCGAGGCGAGCGGCCCCACCGCCGACTACGAGTTCGAGCCGGCTCCGGCCGAGATCCTCGAGCGGCTCCTGCCCCGCTACGCCGAGGCCCGCCTCTACGCCGCCCTGCTCGACGCCGCCGCCTCCGAGCACGCGGCGCGCCAGCGGGCCATGAAGTCGGCCACCGACAACGCCGAGGAGATGATCATCAAGCTGAGCCGGGTGATGAACCGGGCCCGGCAGGATGCCATCACCACCGAGATCATGGAGATCGTGGGCGGCGCCGAGGCGCTGCGCCAGGCCCAGTCCGACACCTCCGACCTCCTCATCGACGAGGTCAACGTGAAGGACGTGTTCCAGCCCCGTCTCGACCACCCCCAGCCCCACCGCACGGATCACTTCAGCTCAGGAGAGCAGTCATGACCATCACCAACGAGCCCAGCACCGAGCTGAAGGACGGCCGGGTCGTCACCATCGCCGGCCCGGTGGTCGACGTCGAGTTCCCCTCGGGCTCGCTGCCCGAGATCAACACCTGCCTCTCGATGACGATCGACGCCGGCGGCGAGCAGACCGAGGTCCGTGCCGAGGTCGCCCAGCAGATCGGCGACAACCGGGTCCGGGCCATCTGCCTGAAGCCCACCGACGGCCTGCGCCGCGGGACCGCCGTGCGCAACACCGGTGCCGGCATCACCGTCCCCGTGGGCGACAAGGTGCTCGGCCACGTGTTCAACGTGATCGGCGAGCCCCTCGACATCACCTCCGAGGAGCTCGGCGAGGTCGCCGACCGCTGGGAGATCCACCGCTCGGCCCCGACGTTCGACACCCTCGAGCCCTCGGCCATCATGTTCGAGACCGGCATCAAGGTCATCGACCTGCTGACGCCCTACAAGCAGGGCGGCAAGATCGGCCTGTTCGGCGGCGCCGGCGTGGGCAAGACCGTGCTCATCACCGAGATGATCCAGCGCGTGGCCAAGAACCACGGCGGCGTGTCGGTGTTCGCCGGCGTGGGCGAGCGCACCCGTGAGGGCACCGACCTGTTCATCGAGATGGGCGAGAGCAACGTGCTCGAGAAGGCTGCCCTCTGCTTCGGCCAGATGGACGAGCCCCCGGGCGTGCGCCTCCGCGTCGCCCTGTCGGCGCTCACCATGGCCGAGTACTTCCGCGACGTGCAGCAGCAGGACGTGCTCCTGTTCGTGGACAACATCTTCCGCTTCACCCAGGCCGGCTCCGAGGTCTCCACCCTCCTCGGCCGCATGCCCTCGGCCGTGGGCTACCAGCCCACCCTGGCCGACGAGATGGGCGTGCTCCAGGAGCGCATCACCTCGACCCGTGGCCGGTCGATCACGTCGCTGCAGGCCGTGTACGTGCCCGCCGACGACTACACCGACCCGGCGCCGTTCACGTCGTTCACCCACTTCGACGGCACCACCGAGCTGAGCCGTGACATCGCGGCCCTCGGCATCTACCCGGCGGTGGACCCGCTGGCGTCGAGCTCCACCATCCTCGCTCCCGAGATCGTCGGCGAGCGCCACTACAACGTGGCCCGTGAGGTCCAGCGGATCCTCCAGCGCTACAAGGAGCTCCAGGACATCATCGCCATCCTCGGCCTCGACGAGCTCTCCGAGGAGGACAAGGTCACCGTCGCCCGGGCCCGCAAGGTCCAGCGCTTCCTGTCGCAGCCGATGTACGTGGCCGAGGTGTTCACGGGCCTGCCCGGCGTCACCACGCCGGTCGAGGAGACGGTCGACTCGTTCGAAGCCCTCGTGCGCGGCGACCTCGACGACCTGCCCGAGCAGGCGTTCCTGAACGTGGGCGGCGCCGACGCCGCCCGGGCCAAGGCCGACGAGCTCCGCAAGTCTGCGGGGGAGTGATCCACCGATGACGATGCAGGTGCAGGTCGTCTCCCCGGAGCGCATCCTCTGGACGGGCGAGGCCGAGCTGGTCACGGCGCGCACGGTCGAGGGCGGCGACATCACCTTCCTCACCGGGCACGCGCCCTTCGTGGGTGCCCTCGAGATCGGGCAGGTCATCATCCGCCCCGAGGCCGGCGAGGACACGGCGTTCGCCGTCCACGGCGGGTTCGTCGAGGTGAGCAGCAACCAGGTGTCGCTGCTCACCGACGTCGCCGAGCCGGCCAGCGCGATCGACGTGGAGCGGGCGCGCGCCGCGCTCGCCACCGCCCAGGCCGCCCTCGCCACCGATCCGCTCGATCCCGCGGCGCCTGCCGCGGTCCGGCGGGCCGAGCTGCGCCTGCGGGTGGCCGGCGCCACGTCGGACTGAGCGGACCCGCTACGCTCTCGCCCGCGGCCAGGCGGCTGGCCTGGGGGAAGGTGGAGCGGTGAACGACGCGGACGATCCGAGCGCGACCCCGGTCGGCGGTCCCTCGTGGATGCGCCACGCCCCGCCGGCCGCCACCCCCGCCTCGGCGCCGGCGGCGATCGCTCCGGGCCTGCCCGTGGCCGCCCCGCTCAACGCCGTCAACGTCGGTGCGAGCCCCGCGGCGGCGCCGCACGTGTACAGCCGCCACGGCACCAGCCCGCTGCCCTACGGCGCCCTCGCCCTGGCGAGCGTGGTGGCGCTCTGGGTGGCCCGGGAGTGGGCCGTGCGCGGCGACGTCGACGGCGATCGCGACACGCTGCGGGTCCTGAACGAGATCTGGTTCACGCTCAGCAACCTCCTGCTCCCCCAGGAGGTGCACCGGGACCTCGTCTCGGTCACCAAGGCCGCCGTGGTGTTCGGCCTGGCGGCCGTCGCCGTCGTCGCGGTGGCCCTCTGGGTGGCCCGGATCGGTCGCAACCTGCCGATGAGCGGCGCGACCTTCGGCGGCGGGCTCGCCGTGGCGGGCCTCCCCGCGTGGTGGACGCTCTCGCTGACGCTCGGGTCCTACGACGGCCTCGAGACCGAGCGCATCGACCTGCTGACGCGCACGAGCCTCGGGCTGCTGATCCTCACCGGGCAGTTCCTGCTCGTGCGCTGGGCCCTGCTGAACCGGACGTGGCGGGCCGGGAAGCTCCCCGGCGACCTGGCCTCGGTCGTCCTGTGGATCCCCGAGTTCGTGCCGTGGGCGATGTTCTTCGCATCGAGCGTGCTCACCCTCGCCGTGACGTCCGACGGCGCGCGCCCCGACTCGTTCTGGATGCCCACCGAGGCGATGACCGACTGGGGCTTCGCCCTCTCCAAGGTCTGCCTCGCCGCCATCGGGATCCTGCTCTGCGTCGTCAGCGTGCGCCAGCACCTCGGCATGGCCCAGGAGCGGGCGGCCGAGGCGGCGCTGCTCGAGGAGGAGCGCCAGGCGCGCCGCGGGCCCGAGGCCGCGCCGGCGTGTGCCGAGGGCCGGCCCCGGCGCGTCGCGCGTGAGCGTCGCCCACCCGCCCGATCTCACCGTCTGGGCCATCCCGCTCTACGCAGCGCTCATCGCCGCCGAGCAGGTGGCCCTGCGCCGGCGCCGGCGGCGCATCGACGGTCGCGACTTCTGGGCGTCGCTGGGGATGGGGCTCGGCTCCCTCGTGACGATCAACCTGCTCATGGCCATCGTCGGCTGGTGGCTCGCCGTCCGGCTGTGGGACCACCGGCTCGTCGACCTGGGCACGGGCTGGGCGGGCTGGGCGGCGGCCCTCGTGGGATGGGACCTCATCTACTACGGCGACCATCGCCTGAGCCACGAGGCGCGCGTCTTCTGGGCGTCGCACGTCAACCACCACTCGAGCCGCGAGTTCAACCTGTCGACGGCCCTGCGCCAGCCGTGGACGGCCTTCCAGACGCCGATCTTCGTCGCCTCGCTCGCCCTGGTCGGCGTCCGGCCCGACCTGATCGTGATGTCCGGCGCGATCAACCTCGTGTACCAGTTCTGGATCCACACCGAGGTCGTGTCGACGCTGGGGCCCCTGGAGCTCGTGCTCAACACCCCGAGCCACCACCGGGTGCACCACGGTTCCAACCCGGCGTACCTCGACAAGAACTACGGGGGGATCCTGATCGTCTGGGATCGCCTGTTCGGCACGTTCGCCCAGGAGCGCGAGCCCGTGCGCTACGGGCTCACGGAGGACATCCACACCTACAACGTGCTGCGCATCGCGTTCCACGAGTGGGCGGCGCTGTGGCGCGACAGCCGGGCGACGCCGCGCTGGCGCGACCGAGCCCGCCGGCTGTACCGCGGGCCGGCGTGGGAGCCAGTGCCGCCCGCTCGCTGACCGATCGCCGGTGCGGGCGGGTCAGCCGAAGTCGATGGCCGAGTACTCGCGGAGCTTCTCGAGCCGGTGGCGGGCGTTCACGAGCCGGACCGTGCCCGACTGGGACCGCATCACGAGCGACTGCGTGGTGGCGCCCCGGCCGTCGAAGTGGACGCCCTGGAGCAGCTCGCCGTCGGTGATGCCGGTCGCCGCGAAGAAGCAGTTGTCGCCCGCCACGAGGGTGTCGGTGTCGAGGACGGCGTCGAGGTCGTAGCCGGCGTCGATCGCCGCCTGGCGCTCCTCGTCGGTGCGGGGCCACAGCTTGCCCTGGAGAGCGCCGCCCATCGCCTTGAGCGCGGCGGCCGTGATCACGCCCTCGGGCGTGCCACCGATGCCGAAGAGGATGTCGGCCCCCGAGTCGGGCCAGGCGGTGGAGATTCCGCCGGCCACGTCGCCGTCGGGGATGAGCCGGATGCGCGCCCCGGCCTGGCGGATCTCGCCGATCAGCTCCTCGTGGCGGGGGCGGTCGAGGACGACGGCCATGAGCTCGGTGACCCGGGTGCCCTTGGCCTTGGCGACGGCCTGGAGGTTCTCGGTGGGGGAGGCCTCGATGTCGATCACGTCGGCCGCCTCGGGGCCGACGGCGATCTTCTCCATGTAGACGCAGGGCCCCGGGTCGTACATGGTGCCGCGCTCGGAGACCGCGATGACGGCCAGGGCGTTGCCCCGACCGAGCGCCGTGAGGGTGGTGCCGTCGATCGGGTCGACCGCGATGTCGGCCTGGGGCGGCGTGCCGTCGCCGATGCGCTCGCCGTTGTAGAGCATCGGCGCCTCGTCCTTCTCGCCCTCGCCGATGATCACCACGCCGTCCATCGGCACGGTGTCGAGGACGATCCGCATGGCGTCGACGGCGGCCCCGTCGGCCGCCTCCTTGTCGCCGCCACCGACCCAGCGGGCGGCGGCGAGGGCGGCGGCCTCGGTCACGCGGACCAGCTCCATGGCCAGGTTTCGGGTGGGGACCTGCTTCTCGGGCATCGGCCGATCGTAGTTGGTGGTCCGTTCGGCGCCGGTAGGGTCGTCCGTCAGTGCCGGAGACCCTCGCTGCCGTCGATGTCGGGACCAACTCGCTGCACCTGGTGGTGGCGCGCACCACCGGCGGCGACCGCTTCGAGGTCCTCACCCGCGAGAAGGAGATGGTGCGGCTCGGCTCGGGCTCCTCCGAGATGAAGGAGCTGGCACCCGACGCGGTCGACCGGGCGGTCGCCGCGCTCGACCGGTTCCGGCGCATCGCCGACAGCCACGGTGCGCCCCTGCGGGCCGTGGCCACCAGCGCCGTGCGCGAGGCCGAGAACCGGAAGGTCCTGCTGCGACGGGCTCGCAAGGAGGCGGGCGTCGAGATCGAGGTGGTCTCGGGGGTGGAGGAAGCGCGCCTCATCCACCTCGGGGTCCTCCAGGCGCTCGAGCTGTACGACCGACGCCTCCTCCTCTGCGACATCGGGGGCGGCTCCACCGAGCTGCTCCTCGGCGAGCGGGGCGAGGTGCTGGGGTCGGTCTCGTTCAAGCTGGGCGCCGTCCGGTTGACCAACCGCTTCTTCCCGAACGAGGGGCTGCACCCGTCGTCGGTCGACTCCCGCCGGCGCCACGTCCAGGCCGTCCTCTCGTCGTTCGACCGGGCCGTCGACCAGCACCCGTTCGAGGTCGCCGTCGGGTCGTCGGGGAGCATCGAGCAGGTGCTGCGCCTGGCGCGCGGGCTCGAGGGCGCGGAGCCCCTGCGGACCCTCAACGGCGCGGTGCTCAAGCGCAAGCAGGTCGGTGCGGTGGTCGAGGCGCTGATCGAGGCGCGGGCCCAGGGCACCACGGGTGAGCTGCCCGACCTGGACCCCAAGCGCGCCGACATCGCGCTGGCGGGCGCCCTGGTGCTCGAGGGCGTGGTGCGGCGCTTCGGGATCAAGGAGCTGGTGATCAGCGAGTACGCCCTGCGAGAGGGCGTCTTCCTCGACACCGTGCAGCGTCACACGGGCGGCTCGGTGGAGCACCTCCGCGACGTCGCCATGCGCTCGGTGGTCGACCTGATGGACGCCTGCGACGAGGACGTCGACCACTCGCGGCACGTGGCCCGCCTCGCCCTGGAGCTGTGGGACGCGACCGCCGAGGTGCACGGCGGCGACGACGACGCCCGCGCCCTGCTCGAAGCCGGGGCCCTGCTCGCCAACGTGGGCCTGGCCATCAGCCACGCCAAGCACCACAAGCACAGCTACTACGTGGTGCGGAACTCCGATCGGCTGGTCGGGCTCACCGACGAGGAGATCGAGGTCGTCGCCCAGGTCGCCCGGTACCACCGCAAGAGCGCCCCGAAGGCGAGCCATCCCGAGTGGGCGGCGCTCGACGCGGACGACCAGCGGACGGTCGTCGTGGCCGCCGCCGTGCTCCGGGTGGCCATCGGCCTCGATCGCTCGCACCGCCAGCTCGTGTCCGGCCTGCGGGTGCACCGCGAGGGCGAGGAGACCGCCATCGAGCTGGTGCCCGCCTCGGCGGCCGCCGACCTCGAGCTGGAGCGGTGGTCGGGCGACGAGCGCACCCGCCTCCTCGCCGAGGTGCTCGGCGGGCCGGTGCGGGTGGTGGTGGGCGAGCCGTAGCGCCGGTCTGCGATGCTGCGGGCATGGCGACTCGTGTGTGCCCGCAGTGCGGATCCCAGTACGTGGCCTCGGTGCGCCGGTGCATCGACTGCGACGTGGTGCTCGTCGACCAGCCGGCCGACGCCGACGGCAGCGAGCCGGCGACCGCGGTCGGTGCCACGCCGGTCAACCGGGGCGACGAGGTCGCCTACGAGCTGGAGGGCTGGAGCAACCAGCTCAAGCTCTCGCTCGAGGGGATGCTCGACCGGGCCGGCATCCGGCGGGTCTGGGAGGCCGCGGTGCTGGTGGTGCCCTCCGAGTTCGAGGCCGAGGTCGATGCGCTGATCGCCACCGTCGAGGGCGTCGACGTGGAGGAGCTCGACGAGGACGCGGTCCAGGTCGCCTTCGACGTGCACGAGCTCACGGCCGAGGAGCTCGACGACCTCGACGCCCGTCTGTACGCCGCCGGGATCGCCCATGCGTGGACCGAGGAGCTCGAGCTGCTCGTGGCCGAGGCGGCGGCGGACGACGTCGAGGCCACGATCGAGGCCATCCTCGACGATCCCGAGGGCGACGTCGGCGAGTACCCCGCCGACGACGGCGTCGACGTGCACGCACGCCTCACGACCCTCTACGTCGCCGTGGACAAGCTCGTGAAGGATCCGCTGGGGGCCAAGGCGGTGGCCCGGTTCCTGGCCGCATCCGAGGGCATCGACGGCCTCGGCGTCCCCTACGGCCTCTCGGGCGAGGACTGGGCGTCGTTCGTCGCCACCGTCGCCGACCTGACGACCGTGGTGCGCGCCGAGGGCGACGGCGACGAGGCGCTGGAGGCGATCGACGCCGAGCTCGCCCCGCGCGACGAGGACGGCGAGGAGCTCGATGCCGACGACGTCGAGGAGATGGAGGAGGCGGTCGACCGTTCGGGCGACGACGACGAGGAGCCGGTCGTCGACCGCCACGGCCTCGCCCGCGACCTGGCCTTCACCCTGCGAGATCGGCTTCGCGACCTCACCTGAGGAGCGGTGCCCCCCCGGTGGGGCGACCGGGGTGGGCACCTCGGCCGCGCCGATAGCGTGGCCGGATGCTGCTCGCGGAGCTGGAGGTCTTCCACTCCCGACCCATCGCGCCCACGCGCCGGGTGGCGCTCGGCGTCGCCGTGCTGCCGACGGCGCCGCCGCCGGGCTTCGGCGGCCTGCTGCTCGGCGCCATCGCCTCGCACTTCGCGCCGGGCATGGACCCCGACCTGCTCGACGACCTCGACCGCCTCGCCCACCAGGTCGAGCTCGGCCAGCGCATCGCCCAACCCCGGCTCCGCCATCGGCTCCAGGACGACCGGATCGGGCTGAACCGCTGCCGGCACCTCCTCGAGGGGACCGGCGAGGAGCTTCGGTTCGCCATCGACGACCGCGGCTCGCCCGAGCCGAACGTGCTCGCCGCCGTGTACGCCGTGGGCCGCCTCGCCCCCGGCGAGCGGCCGGCCGTCATGCGCGCCGTGCGGCGGGGCCTCGCGTGGCGCGGCGAGCTCGGCGTCGACTTCGTCGAGCACCTGAGCGAGTCGCGCGGCACGGCGTCGTGGTCGACGCTCGGCGGGCGCGACCCCATCGTGTGGGCCCTCGGGGTGCTCGGCCTGCCACCCGAGGCGACGGAGCGGCGAGCGGTGCAGGAGCGCTTCCGCCTCCTGCTGCGCGAGGCCCACCCCGACCACGGCGGCGCCACGGGCGACGCCGCCCAGCGCATCGGCGAGCTGACCGAGGCTCGACGCATCCTCCTGGCCCGCTGATGGGCCGCACCCGCCCCGTGGGCGCCCTGCTGCTCACCCATGGAGCCGGCAGCGACCGGAACCAGTCGGCGCTCGTGGCGATCGACCAGGCGGCGCGGCCGCTGCCGGTCCGTCGGATGGACTTCCCGTACCGCCGGGAGGGGCGGCGGCCGCCGGACCGGGCGCCCAAGCTGGTCGCCTCGATCGTCGACGAGGCGGCCGACCTGTGCGCCGAGGCCCGGATCCGACCGCACCGCCTGGCCCTGGGCGGCCGGTCCATGGGTGGGCGCATGTGCTCGATGGCCGTCGCCGAGGGCCTGCCGGCCGCGGCGCTCGTGCTCGTGTCGTATCCGCTGCACCCGCCGGGCAAGCCCGAGCGGCTGCGCACCGAGCACCTCCCGCAGCTCGAGGTGCCGTGCCTGTTCGTCCACGGGACCCGCGACCCGTTCGCGACGCCCGACGAGCTCCTGGTGGCCACCGCCGCGATCCCCGGGCCGGTCGCCCACCACTGGGTCGAGGGCGGGCGCCACGGCCTCGAGCGCAAGGACGACGAGGTGGCCGAGGTCGTCGTGGGATGGCTGCGCGGCCTCAGGTGAGCGGCGGGGCGAAGCCGGTGGCCGGCGCGTCCTCGGGGTTGAGCTCCTCCAGCTCCACGTGCGCGGTCTCGGGGTAGAGGGCGAGCACGAGCGCCGCCACCACGAGCGGACCGAGCGCGAGCAGGGCGATCCCCGGGCCCAGCGTGCCGTAGCGGTCGCCCAGGTGACCGGCGATGCTGAGCCCGACGCTGCTGCCGGCGACGCCCCCGAGCGTGATGAGGCCGTTGGCCTTGCCCCGCAGCGCCGTCGGGAACAGCTCGGGCCCGTACACCCCGAGCGCCGGCACGGTGACGGCTGCGACCACCGTGCCGACCGTGAACGTCAGCCACAGGAGGGCGCCGCTCACCTGGTAGCCGACGGCGAGCAGGGCGGCGCCCCCGATGGTGCCGATGGCGCCGACCATCCGGCGCCCGCGCACGTCGGCGAGTCGCCCGCCCACCACGATCCCGATGCCGCCCGGGGTGTTCGTGGCCAGCGTGAACAGCGCCAGCATCGGTGCGGTGAAGCCGTGCTCGTCCTTCAGGAAGTCGTTCTGGAACTGCGAGACGGGCGCCAGGAACAGCAGCCCGAAGAACCCGCTCGCCATCAGCAGGGCGAGCCGGCCGCGGTGGCCGCGCAGCGTCGCCCGGCCGTGGGGTCGCACGAAGCGGCGGCTCTCGGGCAGGCGACCCGCGATGCGGAGGTAGCCGGGGAGCAGGAGGACCGGCACCACGTAGACGATGCGCCAGGCCCAGGGCGCAGCGTCGGCGAACGACACGAGGATCACCGCGAGGCCGCCGCCGAGCGCCCCGGTCATCGCCAGCACGCTCGCCGCGTAGGCCCGACCGCCCGCGGGCATCTCCTCGGC
Source organism: Acidimicrobiales bacterium (assembly GCA_041394165.1). Classification (GTDB taxonomy): domain Bacteria; phylum Actinomycetota; class Acidimicrobiia; order Acidimicrobiales; family Iamiaceae; genus Aquihabitans. The sequence continues at coordinate 22,294 of JAWKIT010000016.1, read as the reverse complement.
GGCCACGACGGCGATCAGCAGGGCGAGCGCGGTCGAGAAGGCGCGCGCGACCGTCTGCGTGCCTCCGAGGGCCCACATCGAGGGCGACAGGGCGCCGGCGAACGAGGCGACGGCGCCACCGATCGCGCACACGGTGAGGAGGCGCTTTCGCCCGCGGCGATCGGCGGCGGCCATGAGGGCGAGCGACAGCAGGACGCCGACGCGGACGGCGCTGAGGGTGGCGCCCTGGTCGGCCTTCGACGCCCCGAACTCGTCGGCGGCGAAGGTCAGGGTCTGCGAGATGGTGGTGCCGAGGTAGCCGGCGAGCATGGACAGGCCGCACAGGCGGCTCAGCACCCGGGCGGCCCTCGCATCGAGCCGGGCCGGCGGCGACCACCACGGCGCCGAGGGGTCGGCATCCGGGTCGGCGGGGCCGGGTGCCTCGCGGCGCTCGAGCTGGCGACGCACGAGCGGGCGGAACAGCCGGCCCCAGATCGGGATGGCGATCGCCCAGCGCACCTCCTCGACGACGGCGTGGCGGCCGTCGGCCGTCGGCTGCCAGGCCACCGTGCGCACGTACTCGTCGAAGGGTCCCTCCGCGCACCCGAACCGGCGGACGTCGGCCGCGACGTCGGCGAGCGGCTCCTCGGCGAGGAGGTCGTCGCGCGGGACGAGCAGGGCGGCGAGGCCGGCGTCGTCGGTCTCGAAGCGGTTCGTGGTCGTGCGCATCACGCGTCTCGCCGACCGTCCCCGTCGTCGGCCGCCCGCTTGTGCGCGACCCAGAGCAGCGAGGCGAACACGCCGATCGGCGCGAGGACCATGAGCGCCTCGTCCCAACCTCCCTGGTGGGCGAGCAGGTGGCCTCCGGGCAGCATCCCCGCAGCCTTCCAGATCGGCCCCGGGGAACACGGACACGGTGGGCGGCGTTGTCCCTCGAGGGTTCGCCCGCGCTCGGCGAGCCGTGGGAAGATCGACGTCGCATCCGAAGGAGCAGCGTGGAAGAGCAGGTCCGCAAGACCATCGAGGTGATCCGCCCGGCCATCCAGGCCGACAACGGCGACATCTTCCTGCGCGGGGTCGACGAGGCCACCGGGGTCGTGACGGTCGAGCTCACGGGCGCCTGCGTGTCGTGCCCGGCGTCGACGGTCACCCTCAAGGCCGGGGTCGAGCGCATCCTCAAGGATCGGGTGCCCGGGGTCACCGCGGTCGAGCAGTACGGCGTGGACCCGGTCGAGACCGAGTCCGCGGTGTCGCTCTGACCCCGGCGCCTCCCGTCGGCTCGCGGCCGTGAGCGTCGACGTCCTGCTCGACGAGGCGCGGGCCGGCGATCGCCGCGCCTTGGCCCGGCTCCTGTCGCACGTCGAGCGCGGCGACGAGGAGGCGCGCCGACTCGGCCGGCTCGCGTTCCCCCTCGCCGGGCGGGCGACGACGGTCGGGATCACCGGCGCCCCCGGTGCGGGCAAGTCGACGCTGACGAGCGCGACGGTCGCAGAGGTGCGGAGGCGAGGCGACCGGCTCGCCGTGTTGGCCATCGACCCGTCGTCGCCGTTCAGCGGAGGTGCGCTGCTCGGCGACCGGACCCGCATGAACGAGCACGCGCTCGACGAGGGCGTGTTCATCCGCTCGATGGCCACCCGCGGCCACCTGGGCGGCCTGGCCCTCGCCGCGCCCGAGGCCATCCGCGCCCTCGACGCCGCGGGCTACCCGTGGGTGCTGGTGGAGACCGTCGGCGTCGGCCAGGTGGAGGTCGAGGTGGCCGGGGCCGCCGACACCACGGTGGTGGTGGTCAACCCCGGGTGGGGCGACAGCGTCCAGGCCAACAAGGCCGGGCTCATGGAGATCGCCGACGTGTTCGTGGTCAACAAGGCCGATCGGCCGGGCGCCTCGCAGACCGTCCACGACCTCGAGGGCATGCTCGACCTCACCCGGGCGGGCGGGTGGCGACCTCCTGTGGTCTCGGCCGTCGGGACCACCGGCGAGGGCACCGCGGCGCTGTGGGACGCCGTGCTCGCCCATCGGGCCCACCTCGAGCGCAGCGGCGAGCTGGCCGGCCGTCGGTCAGCCGGTCTGCGCGCCGCGCGCGCCGCCGGGGTGGTGCAGCAGCTGCGCGCCGCGGCCGCGGCGCGGCTGGGCTCGGGCGAGCGCGACGCGATCGAGGCCGACGTCCTCGCCCGCCGGCTCGATCCCTGGTCGGCGGCCGACCGCCTCCTCGGCCGCCGATAGGGTCCGCCCCATGAGCGATCAGCCCGCGCCCCTCGTCTCCGTCGAGCGCCACGACGACGGCGTCGCCGTCGTCCGCCTCGAGCACCCGAAGGTCAACGCCATCTCCTCGGAGGTGCTGCGGCAGCTGAAGGGCGTCTGCGAGGCGCTGGCCGACCAGCTGCCCGGGGCGATCGTCGTGACCGGCGGCGACCGCATCTTCGCCGCCGGCGCCGACATCACCGAGTTCCACGGCCCCGACGAAGCCCGCACGATCGGAGCGCTGTTCCTCGACGCCCTCGGCTCGCTCGCCGCGCTGCCCCGGCCCACGATCGCCTCGATCTCGGGCTTCGCCCTGGGCGGCGGGTGCGAGCTCGCGCTGGCCTGCGACCTGCGCATCGCATCCACCAAGGCCAAGCTCGGCCTGCCCGAGATCCTGCTCGGCATCATCCCCGGAGGTGGTGGCACCCAGCGCCTCGCCCGGCTGGTCGGCCCGGCCCGCGCCAAGGACCTGATCTTCAGCGGACGCCAGGTGTCGCCCGACGAGGCGCTCGCCATGGGTCTCGTCGATCGGGTGGTGGAGCCCGATGCGCTCTGGGACGAGACGCTCGCCTGGGCGCGCCAGCTCGCGGCCGGTCCATCGCTGGCGCTCGCCGCCGCCAAGTCCGCGATCGACACCGGCCTCGAGGGGACCCTCGGTGCCGGCCTCGACGTCGAGCAGGAGCGCTTCGTCGAGGTGTTCGCGACGAACGATGCCGCCGCGGGCATCGCGTCGTTCCTCGAGCACGGCCCCGGCAAGGCCACCTTCACCGGCACCTGACCCCACCCTCACTTCCACCCCCACCCCACCCTCACTTCCACCCCCACCCCACCCTCACTTCCACCCCCACCCCCACCCCCACCCCCACCCCATCTCGAACTTCTGGCGCCGATGTGCCCGCTGCGGGCTCGATCGCTCCAGAACCTCCGTCGAGGTCGGCTGGTCCGCGCGGGATCTGGCGCACGCGCGCCCGCTGCGGGCTCGATCGCTCCACAAGTTGCCGGGTTGCCGGGGACGATGGTGGTGGGAAGGGGCGGCACCGGGCTGGGTGGGCGATTCAGGCGGCGAACTGGGCTCGGCGGTGATCGACGAGCTCGATCCACCGACGGATGAAGCGACCTGGGTCGCGCGTGAGCTGTCGATGGGTGACGCGGACGACGACGAATCCGGCTGAGGCCAGCTCGAGGTCGCGCCAGGCATCGCGCTCGCGGTCGAGGAGCTCGCTGTGGTGCTTCCGTCCATCAGCCTCGAGGACGGCGCGAGCCACCGCATCGAGGAAGTCGACCCGACCCACCGGCGCCCTCGTGCCGCCGACCTCCCTCTGTCGGGCCGGCGGTTCGACCCCGTGGGAGCGGAACGTCCGCACCACCAGGTCCTCGAGCTCCGACTCGGTGGCGACGAAGCCAGGCCCGCGCTCCTCGAGCAGCGTCCGCATCAGTGCGGTGCCTCCCCGCCCCGGTCCGGCGAGGGCATCGAAGACCTGGCGCAGCTCTCGATGGCTCGTCCCGCTCGCCAGGGCGTCGTCGAGCGCCCGCTCGACCCGGATCGGGCTCACCCACAGGAGGCCGCGTCGACGGCGCACCTCCGACGCGATCCCGGCGAGGTCGAAGACCGTGCGCGCGACGGTCGTGATGGGTAGTCCACCGACCTCGGTCCGGTGCACGGGCGGCATGCGGTTGGTGCGACGCACCTCTGCCGTTCGGCGCACGGTCTCGGGATCGTCGAGCTCGGTGACGTCGATCGGACCCTCGGCGAAGCGACCGATGCCGTGGAGTCGTGCCGCGCTGCGATGGCTGACGAGCGAACCTGGGGGCGCTTCGAGCACCGCGATCCACAGCCGCTGGTGCCAGGTGACCTGCGCGCCACCGACCCGCAGGACCGAGGATCCCACGGGCTCGAGGAACCCGTCGCGCGCCAGGCGCCGGATCACCTTGGCGCTGAGGCCGAGCGAGCCCAGCTGACGTCGGTGGACCACGCCGTGCTGGGGCGCGGCGAGATCGATCGCGGCTCGGAGCACGGATCCTCCGGACGGGTTCGACGGGTGTCGGTCGAGCGAAGCCGACGAGCGGTGCGGCCCGCGAGCTGCCGGTCGGGCGTCCGGTGGGCGAGGTTGGCGCGAGATCGTGTCCTTCGTCAACCGCTGCGACCGATCCGGAGCGGGGTCGAACCACCGGGGCCGCCCCGAGCTTCTGGCGCTGCCGCACCCCGAGCGGGCCGACGAGCGCCAGAAGCTCCGCACGGGCGTGCGACTCCCGCCGAGCTTCTGGCGCCATCCAGCCCGGTTCGGGCCTGGTCGCTCCAGATGTTCGGTTCGGGTGGGGCGCGGCGCGCGCGGGGAGAGAGGAGGGAGGGTCAGGTGGCCCAGGTGAGGAGGCTGAGCTCGAGGGGGTGGGCGAGGCCCGGGTGGGGACGGCGCGACGGTGAGGCCGTAGCGGCCGGGGCGGCGCCCGGGACCTCGCCGCGGTAGCGGGCGGGGCGGGCGTCGGCGTCGACGCACGCCAGGGTGGCCGTGGCGGTGGCCACGAGCTGGTCGTGCTGGGCGACGCGGCTGTGCACCACCTGGACGGCGACGTCGGCGGCGTCGAGGTCGCCGAGCTCCACGAGGACCTCCACCTGCGGGTCGCGCCGAGCGCGAGCGGCGCCTCGTCGGCGGCGACGTCGGCCACCTGCACCCCCGCCCAGCCGTGGCGGACCCGTGCCTTCCACGCCGCCAGGGCGCGCCTCGGCGAAGCCGTCGCTGCGGAGCGCCGTCGCCGTGCTCGCCGTCGGCTCGTAGAGCTCGGTGACGTAGTCGCGCACCATCCGGGAGGCCACCACCTGGGGCCGAGCGAGACCAGGTCGGCCTTCACCCGGCGGACCCAGCCCCGGGGCACCGAGCCGGACGCCGCGTCGGTGCGGTCGTGGAAGAGGGGCACGATCTGGTGCTCGAGCAGGTCGAAGAGGCTGTCGGCCTCGATGCGGTCGCGAGCGTCGAGGTCGTCGAGGTCCTCGGCGGAGGTGATGGCCCACCCGTTCTCGCCGTCGAACAGCTCGTCCCACCACCCGTCGAGGATGGAGCAGTTGAGCGTGCCGTTCAGCGCCGCCTTCATCCCGCTCGTGCCGCAGGCCTCCTGGGGGCGCCGCGGGGTGTTCAGCCACACGTCGGCGCCCTGGTAGAGCGTGCGCGCCACGGCGATGTCGTAGTCGTCGAGGAAGACGAAGCGGTGCCGGACGCCGAGCTCCTTGGCGAATCGCACGATCTCGCTGATCATCGCCTTGCCGGCGTCGTCGGCCGGGTGGGCCTTGCCGGCGAAGATGAACTGCACGGGACGGTCGGGGTCGAGGAGCAGCGCCTGGAGCCGTTCGGACTGGGCGAGGAGCAGGTTGGCCCGCTTGTAGGTGGCGAAGCGGCGGGCGAACCCGATGGTGAGGGCGTTGGGGTCGAGCAGGTCGTCGGCCCAGGCAGCCTCGGATGCGGACACGCCCGCGGCGATCGCCCGCTGCTTGACCCGCGTCCGGACGAACGAGACCAGCCGGCTCGGGCCTGGCCCTCACCCGCCAGATCTCGTCGTCGGGCTCCCCAGAGGCGGCTGCAGCATCGGGCGCGGCCTCGTCCCACTCCGGGAGCACGTGGCGGGCGAGCAGGGCCTGACATCGGCCGACACCCACGTGCCGCCGTGGACGCCGTTGGTGACCGATCCGATGGGCACCTCGTCGGCCTCGAGGTCGGGCCACAGCTCGCGGAACATCTCGCGGCTGACCGCCCCGTGCAGCTTCGACACGCGTTCGATCGCCCGGCCAGGCGCAGGCCCATGACCGCCATGTTGAACCGCTGCTCGTCGCGCTCGTCGGCGGCCTCGGACTCGCGGAAGCCGAGCGCCATGAGGTCGTCGACCGTGGTCCCGCACTCGGCCGCCCACCCGCCGAAGTAGGTCTCGATCAGGGGGCGGGGGAAGCGGTCGATGCCGGCCGGCACCGGCGTGTGGGTGGTGAAGATCGACGCGGCCCGGGTGGCCTCGACCGCCTCGTCGAAGGTGAGCCCGTGGTCCACGATGGCCCGCCGCATCCGCTCGAGGCCGAGGAAGCCGGCGTGACCCTCGTTGGTGTGGAAGACCTGGGCGTCGATCCCGAGCGCCTCGAGCACCCGCACGCCGCCGATGCCGAGGAGGATCTCCTGGCGGAGCCGGTGCTCGACGTCGCCGCCGTAGAGGCGGTCGGTGACGCCGCGCAGCTCCACCGGGTTGTCCTCGACGTCGGCGTCGAGCAGGTAGAGCGGGATGCGTCCGACGTCGGCCCGCCACACCTGGGCCACGAGGGGCGTGCCGGCCAGCTCCACCTGGACCCGCACGCCGTCGCAGCGGGTGAGCGGCATCGCCCACGGGTCCTGGTCGGGGAAGCGCTCGGTCTGCCAGCCGTCGGGCGAGAGGCCCTGGCGGAAGTAGCCGTGCCGGTAGAACAGCCCGACGCCGACGAGCGGCACGCCCAGGTCCGACGCCGACTTGAGGTGGTCGCCGGCCAGGATGCCCAGGCCGCCCGAGTACTGCGGCAGGGCCTCGGCGATGCCGAACTCGGGGGAGAAGTAGGCGACGGTCGTGAGGCTCGACGCCTCGCTCCGGGTCTGGAACCACCGAGGCTCGTCGAGGTAGCGACCCAGGTCGTCGGCCACCGCGCCCTGGTAGCGGAGGAAGGCCGGGTCGGTGCTGAGCTCGGCGAGGCGCTCGGGCGAGGCGGTGGCCAGCACCCGGACGGGATCGTGGTGGGTGGCGTCCCAGGCGTCGGGGTCGACCCACCGGAACAGGTCGCGCGTGGGCTCGTCCCACGCCCACCGGAGGTTCATCGCCAGCTCCCGGAGGGGGGCCAGGGCCTCGGGGAGGTCGGGTCGGACGGTGAAGCTCCGCAGCGCGCGCATGGCGGCGACCGTAGCGACCCGATCGGGCGGGATCCTCCGCGATCCGACAGATTCACGCGCCCGTCACGCGGTGGGCCCGGTCGGGTCGGGCACACTGCGGGGGTGCCCTCCGACCCGCCCCCGACCGATGTGCCCGTGGTGGTCGACCGGGTGATCCGGGCCCGGCGCACGAGCCTCCAGGTCGACCCCGACGAGGAGGTCCCCGACGAGCTCGTCGCCCACCTGATCGATCTCGCCACCTGGGCGCCGAACCACAAGCGCACCTGGCCGTGGCGCTTCACGGTGCTGTCGGGCGACGCGCGCTGGCGCTTCGGCGAGGCCCTCGGTGCGGTGGCCTCGGCCGACGGGGCGCCCCCGGAGAAGGTCGAGAAGCTGCGCACGAAGTACGGGCGCAGCCCGGTGGTGCTGCTCGCGTGGGTGCGCGGCGACGGCGATGCGGTCCGTCGGCGGGAGGACCGGGATGCCACGGCGGCCGCGGTCCAGAACCTCCTGCTCGGCGCCACGGCGTTCGGGCTGGCCAGCTACTGGGGCTCGGTGCCCGACGCGCTCTGGGACCCGGCGCGGCGCTTCGCCCGGGTGGACGACGACCACGACCTCGTGGCGCTCGTGTACCTCGGCTGGCCTCGCGGCGGGGTCGCCACCCCACCCCGGCCCGCCGCCGAGGTCACCTGGTTGGCGTAGCGATGCATGACGGCGGGCCGCTCGGGGAACCGGGCCACGATGCGCACCACCGCCACCGAGCCCCCGCCCGCCGCCACCGGGTGCCCTGACGGGTCGAGCCCGTCACTAGCCTCGCCTCGATGACGGCCGACGACCCCCGCTGGTACCAGCGAGCGATCTTCTACGAGGTCCTGGTCCGCGGCTTCCGCGACTCCAACGGCGACGGCACCGGCGACCTCCGCGGCATCACCGAGAAGCTCGACTACCTCGAGTGGCTCGGGGTCGATTGCCTGTGGCTCCTGCCGTTCTACGCCTCGCCGCTGCGCGACGGGGGCTACGACATCTCGGACTTCTTCACCGTGCACCCCGACTACGGGACGGTGGGCGACGCGGCCGAGCTCATCGACGAGGCCCACCGGCGCGGCATCCGGGTGATCGCCGACATGGTGATGAACCACACGAGCGATCAGCACCCCTGGTTCCAGGAGAGCCGCCAGAGCCGCACCAACCCGAAGCACGACTGGTACGTGTGGAACGACGACAACGAGCGGTGGTCCGAGGCCCGGATCATCTTCGTCGACACCGAGCCCAGCAACTGGAGCTGGGAGCCCCAGCGAGAGCAGTACTACTGGCACCGGTTCTTCGCCCACCAGCCCGACCTCAACTACGACAACCCCGAGGTCGCCGAGGCGATGCTCGACGTGGTCCGGTACTGGCTCGGGCTCGGGCTCGACGGGTTCCGGCTCGATGCGGTGCCCTACCTGTTCGAGCGCGACGGCACCAACGGCGAGAACCTCGCCGACACCCACCGGTACCTCCAGGAGGTGCGCGCGGTGGTCGACCAGGAGTTCCCGGGCAAGGTGCTGCTGGCCGAGGCGAACCAGTGGCCCGCCGACGTCGTCGACTACTTCGGCGACGAGTCGGCGCCCGAGTGCCACATGTGCTTCAACTTCCCGCTGATGCCGCGGATGTTCATGGCGGCCCGCCAGGAGGCGGCGCGGCCGATCCGAGAGATCATGGCCCAGACCCCCGACATCCCCGACGGGGCCCAGTGGGGCATCTTCCTGCGCAACCACGACGAGCTGACCCTCGAGATGGTCACCGACGAGGAGCGCGACTACATGTACGCGGAGTACGCCAAGGACCCGCGGATGAAGCGCAACGTCGGCATCTCCCGCCGGCTGCTGCCGCTGCTCGAGAACGACCGCCGCATCGCCGAGCTGTTCCACGGCCTGCTCTTCAGCCTCCCGGGCAGCCCGGTCATGTACTACGGCGACGAGATCGGCATGGGCGACAACATCTACCTCGGCGACCGCGACGGCGTGCGCACGCCGATGCAGTGGACGCCGGACCGCAACGGCGGGTTCTCGACCGCCGACTTCGCCCAGCTGTACCTCCCCGCCCAGATGGACCCGGTGTACGGCTACCAGGCCGTGAACGTCGAGTCGCAGCTGCGCAACCCGGGCTCGTTCCTCCACTGGGTGCAGCGCCTGATCCAGGCGCGCAAGCAGCACCCCGTGTTCGGGGCCGGCTCCTACGAGGTGCTCGACGTGGGGAACCCCTCGGTGCTCGCCTACCTGCGCCGTCGCGACCGCGAGGACTCGGCGGACGACATCGTGCTGTGCGTGAACAACCTGTCGAAGGTGGCCCAGCCGGTCGAGATCGACCTGGCCCCGCTCGCCGGCAAGACCCCCGTGGAGCTGTTCGGGCGCGTCGAGTTCCCGGCGATCGGCGAGCTGCCGTACTTCGTCACGCTCCCCCGTACGGCTTCTACTGGTTCTCGCTGGTCGACGAGCCCGGCGACGACCTGCAGTAGCCGTCCCCCGGTAGCGTTCCCCGTCGTGCAGCCGTCCTCGTACCCGCCGCCCGCGCCGCCGCCCCAGGCCTGCTACCGGCACCCCGACCGCCCGGCCGGCGTGATCTGCCAGCGCTGCGACCGGCCGATCTGCCCCCAGTGCATGCACCAGGCCTCGGTGGGCTTCCACTGCCCGGAGTGCACGAAGGCCGGCGCCCAGAAGGTGTACCAGGGCGTCGGGTCGCTGCGGTCGGCTCCGGTGCTGACCCAGGCGCTGATCGGGCTGAACGTGCTGGTCTTCCTCCTCGGTGCGATCGTCAGCCGCGACCAGGTGTCCGAGTACTTCCAGGGCTCGATCACCCAGTTCCACGTCGACTTCTCGGTCATCGGGACGGCCTGGATCCGTGGCGACTTCCTCTACAGCGGCCCGGTGCCCGGCGCCGAGGCGATCGGCGTCGGCAACGGCGAGTGGTACCGCCTCGTGACCTCGGGGTTCCTCCACTACGGCGTGTTCCACCTGGCCATCAACATGTGGGCCCTGTGGGTGCTCGGGCAGGCGGTCGAGCAGTACGGCGGCCGGGCTCGGCTCGCCGCCATCTACGCCGTCGCCCTGCTGTGCGGATCGTTCGGCGGCCTGCTGGTGTCGCCCGACTCGTTCGGGGCCGGCGCCTCGGGCGCCATCTTCGGGCTGATGGGCGCCATGTTCATCGTGCTGCGCGTGCAGGGCATCCCGTGGCGGGGGTCGCCGCTGCTCAACGTGCTGATCTTGAACCTGGTCATCACCTTCGCCTTCTCCGGCATCTCGAAGGGCGCGCACCTCGGGAGGCCTGGTGGGCGGGGCGATCGCCGCCTGGGCGATGTTCGAGCTGCCCCGGCGCCCGGGGGTCTCGAAGGCGGTGCCGTGGGCGGTCTGCGCCGGGGTGGCGCTCGCCAGCGTCGTCGCCGATCGCGGTGGCCTAGGCGACCCGGATCGGCGCACGACGGCGCCAGGTAGGGTCCTGCGACCTGGCGGCTGGTCGTCCGGTGGCGAGGAGCAGCGTGGTGACCGACCGGACGGCGGGCGTGCTCGACATCGCCCTGGGCGTGCTCCTGGTCGCGGCGGTCGCCACGACCTTCGCCCCCTGGCTGCGCAGCGGGAGTCCCGGCGCAGCTCCTACGAGGTGGTGCGCACGGTCGATCGGCTCGAGCTGGCCGGGCCCGTCGCCCGGCGCACCGGCCGGGTGGTGTGGGCCACGCTGCCCCTGGTGGCCGCCCTCGCGCTGCTGGCGCTGGCCCGGCACCGGCGGGCGATCGCCGCCGGCCTGGCGCTCTGGGTGGCCACTGCGGAGGGCCTGCTGGCCGGTGGCCTCAGGTCGGCACCCGAATCGGCCGATGGTGCCGTGGGGTGGCGCTCGCGCCGCCGCAGCGCTGGGCATCGTCGGCGTGATCACCCTCATCGGCGCACGGAGGACCTCATGAGCAGCACCTGGCCACCCGACGAGACCACCGAGGCGCGCCGGGCTCCTGGCCCCGGGGGCTGGGTCGCCCGCTGCCCCACGAGCTGGCACCCGCCCCCGAGCCGCGTCGGCGCCGGCGGGCCGGGGTCACCGCGATGGCTGGGGTGCTCGTGATCGCCGCGCTCGGGTTCGCCGCGGTCGAGCTGGCGGCGGGCGACGGCGCGAGCTCGCCCGAGGGGGCGGTGGAGGCGCTCTTCCGAGCCATCGACCAGGAGGACGCCATCGGGGCCATCGAGGCCCTCGAGCCGAGCGAGCGACGACTCCTGATGTCGACGGTCGGCGACCTCCAGACGAGGGCGAACGGCTCGGGCTCACCGACCCCGATGCCGATCTCCGCGGCGTGCAGGGCGTGGACCTCGAGGTCCGCGACCTGGCGCTGCGCACCGAGGACCTCGCCGACGGCGTGGTGGCCGTCGAGCTGAGCGGTGCGGTGTCCTCGGCCACCGACCTGCGCGAGCTGCCGCTCGGACCGGTGATCGAGGGAGCCATCGAGCGCAGCCGCGAGGACGAGGACGGGCCCTCGAGCGTCGAGGAGCGCACGAGCGACGAGCTCGACCTCGCCGGCGGACGGCTCGTCGCGGTGCGCCGCGACGGGGGCTGGCACGTGAGCCTCGTGGCCTCGGTGGCCGAGGCGATCCGCCGCGACGTGGAGGACCCGGTGCCCTTCCCCGAGGCGAGCGACGTCGTCCCCGCCGTCGGTGCTCCCGATCCCGAAGCGGCGGTCCGCCAAGCGATCGACGCCGCCACGTCCCTCGACGTCCGGCGCCTCATCGAGCTGACCGATCCGGTGGAGGCCGAGGTCCTCCACCGCTACGGCTCCCTGCTCGTCGATGCCGCCGCCGACGGATCGGCGGACGGCTCCTCGGTCGAGATCTCCGACCTCTCGCTCACCGTGCGCGACGGTCCCGACGGGGATCGGGTGGTCTCGGCCGACACGATCACGATGACCACCGGCGACGAGGACGAGACGTACACGTCCCGCTACGCCGACGGCTGCACCGAGGTGACCTGGTCGTACTCCGACGCCTACCGGGAGGAGTACCTCGCCGAGTGGGGCGACGAGGACGCCGACTCGAGCTGGCTCGACGGCGACACCTACCGGACCTGCCGCAACGACGTGCTCGGTCCGTGGGCGATCTTCGGGCTGGTGGAGTCGCCGGGGATGCTCTCGGTCGTCGTCACCGAGCACGACGGCTCCTGGTACGTCCGGCCGGCGGCGACGCTGGTCGAGACGGTGCTCGACGCCCTGCGGGCCCTCGATGCGGCGCAGGTGCAGCGGTCGGTGCGGATCTGGACCGGCGAGTGGTGGCTGGCGGCGCCCGACAGCTTCTGGGAGGCGTGCGGCGTGGCGCGACCCGCGGACGATGTATCGGTGGCCGAGGCCCGAGACGCCGAGGCGCGCTGCTACGAGCAGCTCCCCGCCGACTACGACGAGGCCGAGTGGCCCTACGGGGGCATGTGGGGACCGATGCCGACCGAGACCGAGGGGAGCTTCGAGGTCATCGACGACGGCCTCGGGCCCGATCCGGGCGACCTCGGCCCCGAGGAGTCGTGCTACAGCGATGCGTCGTTCGCCTCCGACGATCCCGACGCGGCGATCCTCGCCTGCCTCGAAGGCCTGGCCGCCGACGGCGAGGTGGACCAAGGGGTCGTCGACGACTACCGGTGCAGCGTCGAGGCCTACGGTCCGCTGGATCTCCTCGTCGAGGACCTGGGCGACGCCGAGCTCGAGGCCCGCTACCGGGAGGCCGACGACCGCTACGCGGCCTGCATCGCGGGCGACGCGCCGTCCTCGACCGCGACCACGCTCGCCGAGCCGCCGCCGGCCACCACCCCCGCCACCACGACCACCACGGCCACGGGGGGCTGAGCGCGCCTCAGGCCCGGCCGCTCTCCACGAGCGCCTTCAGCACGGTGAGGTTGCGGCGCCAGATCCGCTTCATCACCCGGCCGCCGACGACGCCGCCGATCGGCCCGCCCATCCACCACGGGAACCGCAGCCGCTCGTCCCAGGTGAAGCGGGTCCGGCCGCCGCGGGCCCGGGTGAGCGTGAAGCGGCCCGTGCCCGTGACCAGGCCGACGTGGCGCACGCCCATGACCTTGCCGTCGCGCCACTCGGTGATCTCCATCAGGTCGGTGAGGCGGATCGGGCCCACCTTGGTGCGGCACGAGAAGGTGGTGCCGACGCCCGAGCGCCGCCGCGACGTGAACTCGATGGCCACGGCATCGGCCATCCAGTCGACGTGGCGCTCGACGTGGCGGACCTCCTCCCACACGACCGCGGGCGGGGCGTCGATGGTGGTGGAGACCCGGATGCGACCCATCGGCCCAGCCTAGGGACGACGGTCGCCGGCCCGGTCGGGTCTGGCAGGCTGCCGGCGTGGGCACCGAGGCCGTCAGCACCGTCGCCGCCCTCGTGGCGCTCGCCGGCATCGCGGGTGCGGCCGCGGCGCTCCACCGCCGTCGCGGCCCGGTGGGCTGGTGGCACGCGGCTGTCGCGCTCCTGGCGCTGGCTGCCGCGTCGGCGGTCGCGGCCGTCGCCATCGTCCTCGTCGCCCGCGAGCGCCCGCTGTTCCCGCTCGGCCACGCCGCCTACCTCATCGGGTGCGGTGCGGTGCCCGCCACGGCGGTCGTGGTGCTCGCCGGCGTCGGCCTGCGGCGTGGGCGGCTCGTCATCGGCCTCGGGGCGGCGCTGCTCGTGGTGCTGGCGCCGGTGGGCTGGTACGCCTCGCACGTCGCGCCCTATCGGCTCCGGGTGGATCGGGCCACCGTCGAGCTCCCCGCCGCGCGGGCGGGCCGTGACCCGGTCCGCATCGGCATCCTCGCCGACCTCCAGACCACCCGCATCACCTCCTACGAGCAGGACGCGGTGACCCGGCTGCTCGCCGAGCGACCCGACGTGATCCTCGTGCCGGGCGACCTGTTCCAGGGGACCGAGGAGGAGCTGGCGGGCCAGGTGGCCGCGTTCCGTCGGCTCCTCGGGCGCCTCCGGGCACCGGGCGGCGTCTACGCGGTGCGCGGCGACGTCGACACCGCCGATCGCATGGACGTGCTGCTCGAGGGCACCGGGATCCGGATCCTCGACGACGAGATCGTGACGGTGCAGATCGGCGATCGGACGCTGCGCATCGGGGGCAACCGGCTCCTGTGGGCCCCGCCCGTCGCGGTCGCCGTGCGCCAGGAGCTGAGCGCGTCGCCGCCCGACGAGATCCGGATCCTGGTGGCCCACCGCCCCGACGCCGCCCTCGGCTTCCGGCCCGAGGCCGACGTCGACCTCGTCGTCGCCGGCCACACCCACGGCGGCCAGGTGGCCGTGCCCGGCTTCGGCCCATTGCTCACCTTCACCGCCGTGCCCCGCTCGGCCGCGGCTGGCGGGCTGCACGAGGTGCGCGGCCACGCCCTCTACGTGAGCACCGGCGTGGGCATGGCGCGGGGCGAGGCACCGCAGATCCGGCTGTTCACCCGACCGTCCGTGGGGGTCGTCACGCTCCGCTGACGCGGCGACGCTCAGCCGGTGAGCACGGCGGCGGCATCCTCGGGGGCGACGATGTTGATGGGCACGCCGGTGCCCAGCTCGAACCCGCCGGTGCTGTGCACCCGGGGCACGACGTGGGCGTGCCAGTGGAACGGGTCGGTGCTGCGGTGGGGGCGTGTGGAGCACCACGTGGTACGAGACGTCGCCCAGGAGGGTGCGCAGGCGGGCCAGGACCTCGCGCACCACCCGGCCCACCGCGACCAGCGAGGCCGGCGCCGCTCGGTGGAGGTGGCCGTCGTGGTCGGTGGGCACCACCAGCAGCTCGAAGGGCGACCCGCTCCACCACGGTGCGATGGCGACGGCGCTCCCCGCGTCGACCACGATGCGGTGGCCGGCGTCGCGCTCGGCCTCGACGGTGGCGCACAGCAGGCAGCCGCCCCCGAAGCGCCGGAAGCCGGCCAGCTCCTCGAGCAGCTCGCCGGGGACGAAGGGGATGCCGAGCAGCTGGCCGTGCGGGTGGCGGACGCTCGCGCCGGCCGCTCGGCCGTGGTTCACGATCGCCTGGCTGTAGCGGATGCCGGCCGTGCCGGCGTGGTCCTCGAGGCGGTCGCGCAGGGCGGCCATCACCAGTCCGACCTGCCGGTCGTCGAGGTCGGCCCAGCTGTGGCGGTGCTCGGGGGTGAGCACGAGGACCTCGTGGATGCCCGTGGCCGGCGCCTTGGCGAAGAGCGGGCCCAGGTGCTCGACCGAGAGCTCGCCCGATCCGGTGAAGGCGGGGTAGCGGTTGGGGACCACCCGGAGCAGCCAGCGGCCATCGGTGCCGTAGGTCTCGAGCGCCGGCGGGGTCTCCTCCTCGTGGCCCGGGCAGAACGGGCAGGCGTCGGTGCCCGGGTCCGCCGGGTGCCCGTGGTCGATGGCGAACTGGCCGGGCCGGCTGGCCCGCCCGGTGGCGACGGTCGCCCAGCGGCCGTTGAGCGGGTTCAACCGCAGCTGGTTCACCGCGGCATCGTACGGCGGGCGTCGAGGGGGTCGGCGCGAGCTGCGACGGTCAGACTGGCGCGGTGGACGGCTACGACGAGACGACCTACGGCGAACGCTTCGCGGACGTGTACGACGAGTGGTACGGGGCCATCACGGACGCCACGGCGTGCGCCGCCCTGGTGGCCGAGCTGGCCGACCTCGGCGACGACCTCGGCGGCGGCCCGGTGCTCGAGCTCGGCGTCGGCACCGGCCGCCTGGCCATCCCGATCGCCGCCCTCGGCCTGGAGGTGGTGGGCGTCGACGCGTCGACGGCCATGCTCGAGCGGCTGACGGCGAAGGCGGCCGACGGGACGGTGGAGGCGGTGCTGGGCGACTTCGCCGATCCGCCGGTGGGCGAGCGTCGCTTCGCGGTGGCGCTCGTGGCCTACAACACGCTCTTCAACCTCACCGAGCCGGGTGCCCAGGCCCGGTGCTTCGAGCGGGTCGCCGACCTGCTGCTCCCGGGAGGCTCGTTCCTCGTCGAGGCATTCGTCCCCGACGCCGACGAGGCGCAGGCCAGCGTGGAGCCCCGGGCGATCGCTGCGGATCGGGTGGTCCTCTCGGTGAGCCGCACGGACCCGGCGCGCCAGGAGGCGATGGGCCAGCACGTCGACATCACCGAGCAGGGGATCCGGCTGCGGCCGTGGCACATCCGGTGGTCGACCACCGAGCAGCTCGACGCCATGGCCGCCGCGGCCGGGCTGCGCCTGGCCGACCGCTGGAGCGACTGGGCGCGCACCCCGTTCGGCGACGACGATCCCGTGCACGTGTCCCGGTACGTGCGAGACGCCCGAGGCGCACCCGGCCGGGCGTCGTAGCCTTGCGCCGTGCCCGGCGCCTACCTCGACCACGCGGCCACCGCGCCGCTGCGGCCCGAGGCGCGCGCGGCCGTGGAGGAGGTCCTCGACTCGCCGGCCGGCAACCCGTCGGGCCAGCACGCGTGGGCCCGGGCGGCGCGGCGGCGCCTCGACGATGCGCGCGACGAGGTCGCCGACCTGCTCTCGGTGGCGCCCGGCGAGGTGGTGTGGACGTCGGGCGGGACCGAGGCCGACGACCTCGCGGTCACGGGCGTGCTCGCCGCGACCGGTGGACGAGCCGCCTGCCCGGCCGTGGAGCACCACGCGGTGCTGGGCCCCGTGGTGCGCTCGGGGGGCTCCGTGCTCTCGGTCGACGGCGCCGGTCGGGTCGACCTCGACGAGCTCGACCGGCTCCTCGACGACGATCCGACCGTCCGCCTCGTCACGGTCGCCCTCGCCAACAACGAGCTCGGGACGCTGGTCGACCTCGAGGCGGTGGCCGCCGTCGTGCGCCGAAGGCGGCCGGGCCGGGAGCGCACGCTCCTCCACACCGGCGGTGGCTGCGGCGCCCTGGGTCGACCTGGCGCCGACGGCGCAGATCGCCGACCTCCTCTCGATCAGCGGGCACAAGCTGGGCGGCCTGGCCGGCTCGGGCGTCCTCGTCGTGCGCAGCGGCACCCCGCTGCGGGCGGTGCTGCCCGGCGGCGGCCAGGAGCGCGAGCGGCGGGCGGGACCCGGCGCTGGCAGCGGCGGTGGCCCTCGCGGCGGCGGCGCGGGCGGCGGCAGCCGAGCGCCAGGAAGCGACGTCGCGCCTCGCCGCGTGGCGCGACCGCCTCGTGGCCGGCGTGGTGGAGCGAGCGGGCGCCGGGGTGCGGCCCACCGTGGCCCGAGGCGAGGCGACGCTTCCGGGCATCGCTCACCTCAGCGTGCGCGACGTGCCGGCCGAGGCGCTGCTCGTGATCCTCGACGAGCGTGGCGTCGCCGCCTCGCCCGGCTCGAGCTGCGCCAGCGGGGCCGCCCGCCCGTCGCACGTCGTGGAGGCGATCGGGGTCGAGGACCCGTGGCGACGGGGAGCCTGCGCCTGTCGCTGGGGTGGAGCACCACCGACGAGGAGGTGCGCCGCGGCGGCCGTCGTCGGCGACGCCGTCGCCGAGCTCCAGCGCGCCGTGGCGGGGGCCGGGCGATGAGGGTCCTGGCGATGATGTCGGGCGGGGTCGACTCGTCGGTGGCCGCGGCGCTGCTGCGCGAGCAGGGCCACGACGTGGTGGGCGTGACCCTCAAGCTCTGGGGCGGCGCGAGCGACTCGGGCTGCTGCTCGGTGAGCGACGTCGACGACGCTCGGCGGGCGGCCGACGCCCTCGGGCTGGTGCACCACGTGTTCGACTTCGCCGACGAGTTCACCCGCCACGTCGTCGAGCCGTACGCAGCCGACCACCGGGCCGGGCGCACGCCGAACCCCTGCATCGAGTGCAACCGCCACCTCAAGTTCGCCGCCGTCCTCGATCGGGCCTCGCTGCTGGGGTTCGACGCCGTGGCGACGGGCCACCACGCCCGGGTGGTCGTGCGCCCGGACGGCGGTCGACGGGTCGCCCGCGGCGCCGACCCGCCAAGGACCAGAGCTACGTGCTCCACGTCCTCGGCCAGGAGCAGCCGAACCCTGCTGCCCCTCGGCGCCCTGACCAAGCCCGAGGTCCGCTCGCTGGCCGCCGAGCTCGGGCCCGGACCGCCACCAAGCCCGACAGCCAGGACGTGTGCTTCATCACCCGGGCCGACGGTCGGGGACCTTCCTCGGCGAGCGGATCCCCTGACGCCGGGCCGGGTCGTCGACGCCGAGGGCCACGCCGTCGGCGAGGTGGCGGCGGTGGAGCTCGTCACCGTCGGCCAGCGCCGGGGCCTCGGCCTCGCCGGGGCGCGGCGCCCCGCTACGTGCTCGACGTCGACCTCCCGACGGCCACGGTCACCGTCGGCGGGCGGGGCGACCTGCTCGTGGCCGAGCAGCCGGTCGACGACCTCCGCTGGAGCGACGGCCCGGTCGGGGGGCGCTCCTGGCGCAGTGCAGCGCCCACGGTGTGCCCCGGCCCGTCTCGGTGGAGGAGGACCACGCCGGCGCGGCCCTCCTGCGGTGGGCCCGGCCCGAGCGCCGCGTCGCCCCGGGCCAGAGCGTGGTGCTCTACGACGGCGACGAGGTGGTGGCCGGCGCGCGTGCTCGCTGAGCCGGTCAGCCGACCGGCAGGCGGTGGGCCCGGGCGGCCTCGAGCAGCGTGGCCGGCCGGGCGGGGGTGAACAGCACGCGGTGCACCGCGCGCATCGCCGCCCCCTCCCGCCCCTCGTGCACCAGCAGTTCGACGGGCTCGAGCAGCACCAGCTCGAGGGCCAGGCCGCTCGCTCCGCCGGTGAGGTCCTCGGTCACCAGCTCGTCGGTGATGCCCGCCGTGGCCGGACCGAGGTGCCGCACGGTCTGGCGCAGGAACAGCTGGGGCTCGGGCATGGTGAGCGGGTCGTGCAGCACCAGCCCGGTGGGCACGAGCACCACCCACCGGCGCGACAGCTGGTGGATCGAGCGTCCGCCCAGGACGACGGCGCCGACCGCGACCGCCAGGACGAGGCCGCCGGCCGCCCACCGCCGGCTGGCGAGCAGGAGCGGCCCACCCACGACGGAGGCGGCGAGCAGGGCCCAGGTGGCCACGGCTGCGAGGGCGACCACGGATGGGATGCGCAGGGACAGCCGCCGCTCGGGCCCGTAGGACGACCCGTCCACCAGCGCATCGGCCACCCACGGGGCGAGCGCGAGGGCGACCGCGACCGACCCCAGCCCCACGGCGGCCACGGCGAGCGCGCCGACCTCGCCCTGCGCGGCGGCGACGAGCACGCCGGCGGCGAGGGCGGGCACGGCGGTGCGCACCACCGTGAGGCTGGTGGTCCGCGGCACCAGGAGGGCCACCACGACCGCGGCCCAGCCGCCGTAGCCGAGCACGGCGACGGTGGCTCGCACGGCGGCCGTCCGGCCGTCGAGGGCGTCGTCGGCCAGCGGCACCGCGACCAGCGCCAGCAGCAGCCAGGTGGCGCGCAGGGGCCAGAGGCCGGACCGGGCGAGGGCGTCCATGGGGCGAGATTTGCCGACGCGCCGGCGCGATCGCTATTCCAGGGGGCGGGAACGATCCCACCGGGGGCCGGCTGACGGGGGTGCCGACGTGACGCAGGCGAGCGGGAGCGACCAGAGGCCGGTGCTCGACGCCCTGCCCCTCGGCGCACCCACCTCCGTCGGCAGCCTGCCGCACGTCGATCGGGCCCGGGCGATCGGCTTCGTGCTCGACCGCACCCCCGAGCTGCCGGCGGCCCCGACGGTCCCTCGCCTCGACCCGCTCGAGATGATGGTCCCCCAGGGCCTCTGGGGCGTGCCCGGCGTCGAGGTGGGCCGCGACGGCTCCTGCTCGGTGCCCGACCCGGGTGCGCTCGACCCGAGCGCCCCGCTCGGCGATCCCGAGCTCGCGGGGGCGCCGTTCGCCACGTGGCGGGCCTTCCTCGAGGCCGTCGCCGGTCGGGCCGAACCGGTCAAGCTCCAGCTCACGGGGCCGGTCACCCTGGGGATGGTCCTCGTCGACGCCGGGGTCCCCGCGGCGATCGCCTTCGACGTGACGGCGGGCGGTCGCGCCCGGGCCCGGCACCTGCTCGCCCTGGCCGAGCGGTCGGCGCCGGGCACCCCGCTCCTCGTCGTGCTCGACGAGCCCGGCCTGGTGGGCGGCCTCCGCCCCGACCTCCCGCTCCCCGGCGATCGCGGGCCGACGTGCCTCGGGGCCCTCGCCGCCCTCGAGCAGGGCGCGGCCACCGGGGTCCACGTCTGCGGGCCGGCGGACTGGCGCCTCGTGCTCCAGGCCGGCCCGGGCGTGCTGTCGGTGCCGGTCGGCGCGGACGCGACCGGGTCGGCGGTAGCCATCGGATCGTTCCTCGAGCGCGGCGGTCGGATCGCGTGGGGGCGGTGCCCACCGACGGGCTCGTCGGCGAGCAGCCGGCGCGCTTCTGGCGCCAGCTGTCGGCCCAGTGGTGCGAGCTGGTGCAGAACGGCTGCGACCTGGTGCTGCTGCGCCGCCAGGCGCTCGTGACCCCGGTCTGCGGTCTGGCGCTGCACGACGAGGTGCAGGCCGACCACGTCTTCTCGCTGTGCCGCTCGCTCGCCGAGCGGATCCACGATCAGGTCACCGGCATCCGGCTCTCGGTCGGCGCCTGAGCCCGCCGCCGGCGCGGGCCCGATCAGATCTTCTTGAGGGCGCCCATGAGGCGCTTGAGCGTGCACGCGAGCTTCGCCGTCCACGTCCTGGGCCTTGAACGCCACGTCGAGCGCCTGGGTGTCGCCGCGCGCTTCTTCTTGCCGGCGGCCGCGCCGCCCATCTCGGGGTCGTCGATGAACTGGGCGTAGAGGTCGGCCAGCCACGCCGCGTTCGGGTCGGCGGGGCGGGGCTGTCGAGCGACGTCGGCTCGAGGTCCTCGTGGTGGAGCGCTGCCGTCGGCGACGCGCCGCTTCCGTCCCACGTGCCCTCGTCGGTCGGCAGGTCGTGGTCCACCTCGTCGAGCGGGGCGACGGCCACCGTCGCCGGCTCCTCGTCGGTGGCCAGCCGCGCCGGCGATGGTGTCGCCGATGCGGGCGCTCAGGGGGTCCTCGGCGCCGGGGTCCGGTGCGGGAGCCCCATCGCCAGCACCGGGTCCTCGTCGAGCGGCTCGATGGGGGCGAGGTCGAACGGCGAGGGGTCCTGGTGGCGGCGGAGGGGCACGACCTCCGCCTCGGCGTCGGTCGAGGTCACCTCGACCAGCCCGGCCTGCAGGAGGCGGTGCACGACCCGCGCCGTGGAGTAGGCGCCGCGGCCGAGCTCGGTGGCCAGGTCGGTGATCGAGCGAGGGCCCGACAGCGCGGTGACCAGCTCCCAGTCCTCGCGCAGGAGCGTGACCTGGGCGGCGGCGCCGGGCAGCGTGCGCCGGGCCTCGACCCAGGCCTCGAGGCCGGGGATCGTGCCGCTCCACTCGTCGACCTCGCGGACCCGCTTGCGCACCTCGCCGACGATCGCGTCGACCGGGAAGGCGCGGAACGGGCCGAGCCAGTGGACGGTGTCGGTCTCGAAGTCGAACTCGCCGGTGCCGTCGCGGAAGAGCTCGATGAGCGGGTCGTAGACGACCGAGAGCACGACGGATGCGAGCAGGTCGGGGGCGATCGAGCCGTTGCGAACCAGCAGCTCGCCCACCATCGGCCGCTCACCGCTGGCATCGATGGCCCGGCCCCAGTCGTCGGCGGTGAGCCGGCCCGGGCGCACGAGCGCCGTGGCCAGGGCCTCGTCGGTGGTCTCGCTGCGGGCGAAGTACAGCTGGCCCCGGTGGAGGTACACGGTGCAGCCCGAGGGGCCGCCGAAGCGGGCGGCGCCGGTGCGGCCGTCGGCGGAGAGCACCTTGAGGATGCCGGCCGGCGAGAAGTCCTCGAGTGTGCCGTTGAGCGTCATTCGGATCCGGGTCCCTCGAACAGTGGTCTGGTGCCGATGCCTGCTCCGTCGGCGCCAGCGGCGTCGAGTTGAGGCTTTCGGCCTAGGTGCGGTGGCCCCCGACCTGCAGGTTCGGGGGCCATCGAGCATGTCACAGGGCACCGGTAGTCTGCCCGACGATGACCGAGGAGCCGCCCGACGCACGGGCCCGGGCGCTGCGCGCCGAGATCGCCGAGCACGACCGGCGCTACCACGGCGAGGACGCGCCCACCATCGCCGACGCCGAGTACGACGCCCTGGTGCGGGAGCTCCGCTCGATCGAGGAGCGGTTCCCCGAGCTGGCGGCGGAGGGGAGCCCCACCGGGCGGGTCGGTGCCGCCCCGTCGGCCACGTTCGCGCCCGTGGTGCACCGGGTGCCGATGATGTCGCTCGACAACGCCTTCGATGCCGGCGAGCTCGAGGCGTGGGCGGAGCGCCTGGTGC
>JAWKIT010000015.1:0-97892 GCA_041394165.1 Acidimicrobiales bacterium | reverse complement strand
AGGGCGGGGGCGCCCTGGAAGAGCAGGCCCAGCTGCTCGAGCCGCTCGGTGGCGTGGTCGGGCGGCGTGTCGAGGATGCACGCGATGGCCCGGAGGTCGTCGCGGCGGATCGTGAGCACCCGGCCGTTGAAGTCCTGGCGCTGCACCTGGATCATCGCCAGGTAGCGGCGCAGCATCTCGCCGGTGGGCCCGCCGATGTCGTCGAGGCGCCCGAGGTCGATCACGATCTTGCGCGGCGCCGGCGACGGCGCCGCGGTGAGGTCGAGGTAGGGGCCCTCGGAGCGCGGATCGCCCGGCTCGCGGGGGAGGAGCTGGTCGACCGGGACCTGGTACACGGTGGCGAGGCGGTGCAGGCGCGGCACCGAGATGGCCCGCTCGCCGCGCTCGTAGGCGCCCAGCACGGAGGCCTTGAACTCCTGGGCCGAGAGCTCCTCGGCCTCTTGCAGCGACAACCGCTTCTGGCGGCGGATGGCCCGGAGGCGCTCACCGACGAGGCGGGCGTACTCGGTGGACTCCGGATCCAGGTCGTTGTCCGATGGCGGCGTCATGTGTGCAATTCCTCCCAAGGGCCCCGCGCTGCGCACGCTTCGCGCTGACTGCTGATGGTAGCCCACGCAGCGCGGTTTTGCCACGCATCGTGGCGCGATCGCCGCCCCGAGGACGCGCTGCGCGGTGCCGGGAGGAACGCCCGCCCACCCGCGGGGGTGGGCGGGCCCGATCGGTACGCTCGGTGGATGCCGTTCGGCGCCTACCTCCACGTGCCGTTCTGCCGTCACCGCTGCGACTACTGCGCCTTCGCGACCTGGACCGATCGCCACCACCTCGCCGAGCGCTACCTCGATGCCTGCCGCACCCAGATCGAGCGCGACGTGGCCGCCGGCGTGCCCGACGTCCCCTCGGCCTTCGTCGGCGGGGGCACGCCGACCCAGGTGGCGCCGGCGCTCCTGCTCCGGGCGCTCGCCGCCCTGCCGCTCGCGGCCGGCGCCGAGGTCACGGTCGAGTGCAACCCCGACGACCTGACCGCCGAGATTGCCGATGCCTACGCCGCGGGCGAGGGTGGCGCGGCTGTCGATCGGCGTGCAGTCGATGGTCCCCGAGGTGCTGGCGGCCGCAGCGACCACGACCCCGGCAACGTGCGCCGGGCCGTGGAAGCGGCCCGCTCGGCGGGAAGCTCGCCGTCAACGTCGACCTCGTGTACGGCGCGGCCGGCGAGACGCTCGAGCAGTGGAAACCTCGGCGCGGCGATCGGCCGCAACCCCAACCACGTCAGCGCCTACGCCCTGACCGTCGAGGAAGCCGGCACCCCGCTGGCGGCCGACGCCGTGCGCCACCCCGACGACGACGTCCAGGCCGACGAGTACCACCTGGCCACCGAGCGGCTCGGTGCGGCGGGAGTTCGGTGAGCACGAGATCTCCAACTGGGCCCGGCCCGGTCACGAGTGCCGCCACAACCTCCTGTACTGGACGGGGGAGCCGAGCCACCTGGCGATCGGGTGCGCCGCCCACGGCCATCGCGCTGGTCGGCGCTGGTGGAACCTGCGCACCCCCGAGCGCTACGTCGCGGCCATCGAGGACGGCCGCAGCCCCGAGGCCGGGGCCGAGGAGCTCGACGCCGGCGCCCGGCGGGTGGAGGGGCTGCAGCTGGCCATCCGCACCCGCGGCGGCGTCCCCGTCCGGGAGGTGCCCGACGGGTTCCTGGCCGAGCTCGACGGCCTGGTGGAGCAGGTCGACGATCGCGTCGTGCTCACGCCGGAGGGTCGTCTCCTCGCCAACGAGGTGGCCATCCGCCTCGGGTGAGCGGGCCGCCAGGCGCTCAGGCCAGCAGCGCGGCCACGTCGAGCAGCGAGGCGATCCGCTCGCAGTCCACGTCGTCGCGGATGCCGAGGGGGTCGACGAGCAGCGGGCGCACGCCGGCAGCACGGGCACCCCGCACGTCGTACTGGTAGGCGTCGCCCACGTGGATCGCCCGGTCGGGGGTCGTGCCCACGGCCTCGAGCGCCAGGTGGAAGATCCGCGGGTCGGGCTTGGCCACGCCCACGGCGCCGGAGTCGACGATGGCGTGCACCGCCACCCCCGGGCCCGGCCCCACCTGGAGCAGGCCGGCCCGTCCGAGGACCTCGGCGACGGTGCCGTCGGCGTTCGACACGATCACGATGGGCGTGCCGGTGGCGGCGATCGCCGCCAGCCCCTCGGCGACCCCCGGCAGCGGGTGCGCCCAGAGGTGGGGCTCGGTCCAGATCGCCTGGAGGACCGCCGCGACCTCTTCGAGGCGATCGCTCTCCAGCCCGAGGTGGTGGCCGTAGGCGAGGTGGTAGTCGGTGAAGACCTCGGGCTCGGCCCGAGCTCGGTCGATGGCCAGCACGCCGTGGTAGTGGGCGGCGAAGAGCAGGGCCGGGTCGACCTCGAACCCGGCCTCGGCGAAGCGGCGGACGACGAGCGCCTCGTCGGGGCTGACGAGCACGCCGCCCGCGTCGAGGAAGACGACGTCGATGGGCGAGGGGGGCGGCACGGGGCGCGACCGTAGGGGAGCGGCGAGGGCTACGGTCGCACCGATGGCCGGGAGCGAGGCGGCGACGATCGGGGGCGATCGCCCGTGGGCGGCCCTCGGCCTGGTGGTCGGCCCCGTGGCCTTCGTCTCGGCCTGGGCGGTGGGCGGAGCCCGCACGCCCGGCTACGACCCGGTGGCCGACGCGATCAGCCGCATCGCCGCGGTGGGTGCGCCGCACCGCTCGCTGATGACCGCCGGCTTCGTCGCCTACGGCGTCGCCGTGGGCGTCGGGAGCGCGGCCCTGGCCCGGTCGAACCTCTCGGGCACGTGGGGCTGGGCCGCGCTGAACGCCGGGGCCACCCTCGCGGTGGCGGCGACGCCCCTCGAGCGATCGGAGGCGGTCGACCTGCTGCACGGCGTGGCCGCCACGACGGGGTACGCCTCGATCACGGTCCTCCCCCTCGTCGCGGCCCGATCGCTGCGCCGCCTCGGGCTCGATCGGGCGGCGACCGCCTCGCTGGCCACGGGTGCGATCAGCGCGGCATGCCTCGCCGCCACCACCCTCGGACCGGGCAAGGGTGCGCTCCAGCGCACCGGCCTGCTCGCGGGCGACGCGTGGCTGGTCGCGGTGGGCATCGCCCTGTGGCGGTCCGGGCGTGATGAGCGCCGCCGGTCGGCGTCCGCCCCGAGGCGGCCGTGATGGGGGTGGCGACGCTCGACATCGCCGCCGTCCCGGCTGCCGCCGCGGCCGGCTGATCAGCGGGCGAGCGGCTTGTACTTGATGCGGTGGGGCTGGTCGGCCTCGGCGCCGAGCTCGCGCTTGCGGAACGCCTCGTACTCGGAGAAGTTCCCCTCGAACCACCGCACCTGGCTGTCGCCCTCGAAGGCGAGCATGTGGGTGGCGATGCGGTCGAGGAACCAGCGGTCGTGGGAGATGACCACGGCGCAGCCGGCGTAGGCCTCGAGGGCCTCCTCGAGGGCGCGCAGCGTGTCGACATCGAGGTCGTTGGTGGGCTCGTCGAGCAGCAGGACGTTGCCGCCCTCCTTCAGCAGCTTCGCCAGGTGCACCCGGTTGCGCTCGCCGCCCGAGAGCACGCCCACCTTCTTCTGCTGGTCCGAGCCGGTGAAGTTGAAGCTGGCGACGTAGGCCCGGCCGTGGATCTCGCGGCCGCCCACCACGAGGTCGTCCTTGCCGCCGGTGATCTCCTCGTAGACGGTCTTGTCGTCGTCGAGGTGGTCGCGGCTCTGGTCGACGTAGGCGAGCTGCACCGTCTTGCCGATGGTGATCGACCCGGCGTCGGGCTCCTCCTGGCCGGTGAGCATGCGGAACAGGGTGGTCTTGCCGGCGCCGTTGGGGCCGATGATGCCGACGATGCCGGCGCGGGGGAGCGTGAACGACAGGTCCTCGATGAGGAGCTTGTCGCCGAAGCCCTTCTGCAGGTGCTCCACCTCGATCACCTGGTCGCCCAGGCGGTCGCCCGACGGGATGAAGATCTGGAGCTTCTGGTCGCGGCCGTCGGCCTGCTTGGACTCCTCGAGCAGCTTGTCGTAGGCGGCGAGGCGGGCCTTGCCCTTGGCCTGGCGGGCCTTGGGCGCCATCCGCACCCACTCGAGCTCCTGGTTGAGGGTGCGCTGGCGGGCCGACGCCTGCTTCTCCTCCTGGGCGAGGCGGGCGCTCTTCTGCTCGAGCCACCCCGAGTAGTTGCCCTCGAAGGGGATGCCCCGGCCCCGGTCGAGCTCGAGGATCCAGCCGGCGACGTTGTCGAGGAAGTAGCGGTCGTGGGTGATGGCCACGATGGTGCCGGCGTAGTCGCGCAGGAAGCGCTCGAGCCACGCCACCGACTCGGCGTCGAGGTGGTTGGTGGGCTCGTCGAGCAGCAGCAGGTCGGGCGCGGACAGCAGCAGGCGGCACAGCGCCACCCGGCGGCGCTCGCCGCCCGAGAGCTTCGACACGTCGGCATCGCCCGGCGGCAGCCGCAGCGCGTCCATCGCGATCTCGATCTTGCGGTCGAGGTCGTTGGCGCCCTTGGCGGCGATCTCGGCCTCGAGGCGGGCCTGCTCCTCGCCGATCTTCTCGTAGTCGGCGTCGGGGTCGGCGTACTTGGCGAGGCAGGCGTCGTAGGCCTCGAGGAGCCCGGCCACCTCGGCCACGCCGTCCATCACGTTGCCCTTGACGTCCTTGCTCTCGTCGAGGTGCGGCTCCTGCTCGAGCAGCCCGACGGAGAACCCGGGGGTGAGGCGGGCCTCGCCGGTGAAGCCGTCGTCGCGGCCGGCCATCACCTTGAGCAGCGAGGACTTGCCCGCCCCGTTCGCACCCAGCACGCCGATCTTGGCGCCCGGGTAGAAGGACAGGTTGATGTCCTTCAGCACCTCGCGATCCGGCGGGTAGAACCGGGTCAGCTTGCGCATGGTGTAGATGAACTGGGCGCTCATGGCGCGAGACCTCCTGGACTGCGGCGCGGCGATCCTAGGAGGTGGTGGGGGTGCGACCCTCGGGCAGGAACAGCCAGTTCGCGTGCCGGTAGGTCGGATCGCCCACGATCGGCTCGGGGCCGCGGGGGCCGTCGGGCCCCAGCCACCAGGTGCGATAGCCCCAGCCGTCGAGCAGCTCCTGGAGCGCGGCCTCGGTGCGACCGGCGAGCACCTCGCAGAAGATCGTCGGCTGGTCGCGCTCGATGGTGGCGGCCAGGCCGCGCAGCACGTCGGGCTCGGTCGACTCCGTGTCGACCTTCACGAGGTCGATCCGCCGGCCGGGCAGCAGCTCGGCCACGACGTCGTCGCCGCGCGCCACCCGGACCTCGACCACCGGCGCATCGGGGCGGAAGTCGGGGTTCAGCGACGAGTTGCCGGGCACGTCGTAGAACGAGGCCGTCCCCTCCTCGTTCGCCAGCGCGAGGTCCGAGGCGCGCAGCCGATCGCCCGTCCACCCGGCGTTGAGGGCGAGGTTGGCGGCGAGGCGCCGGTGCTGGCCCGGGCTGGGCTCGAAGGCCACCACCGCAGCGCTCGGGCTCGAGGCGGCGGCCACGAGCGCGTAGATCCCCTCGGCCGACCCGATGTCGAGCACGGCGTCGGCCCGGCGGGCGCAGGCGGCGAACAGGGGGAGCGAGTCCTCCTCGTAGCGGCCGGTGAGGTCGAGCTCGCGGATCGTGCCGTCGCGGTGGATCCGCAGGGTCTCGCCGCCGGGCACGGTCCACGTGAACACCGAGGTCGGGTCCCAGTCGATGCGCCGGGTCAGCCGCGTGTACAGCCGGTGGCGGGCCTCCTCGGGCAGCCACGGCGCTCGGTTGACGGCGCGCAGGGTCGCGGCGACGGGCCGCGCCGAGATCGCTCGCTTGGCCAGTGCGGTCGCATCCACGGCGTCCCTCCTCGGTGCACCGGATCCCCCCGGAGCCGGGCCGTCACCCTAGGCGTCCGCCGCGCGGCAGGCGGCGAGGCCCTCGCGGGACCCCGCGCCGTGCTCGGTAGGATCGCCTCCGTGCCCGACACCCCCTCGACCGAAGCGCTCGGTCCCAACGCCTGGCTCGTCGACGAGATGTACGAGCAGTACCTCGACGATCCGAGCTCGGTGAGCGAGAGCTGGCGCGACTTCTTCGCCGACTACCAGCGCGACGCCGACGTGGTGGCGTCCGCCCCCGACAAGTCGCTGCCCGCCACCGGCCGCACCGGCGACACCGGCACGGTGCCGGCCGTCACCGCAGGCGCGCCGGACTCGGCGCCGGCGCCGGCCCCGTCGGCGGCGCCCAAGGGCACGGGCATCGCGGCCGACGGCACCGCCGAGGTGCCCGGCGAGCCGCTCCGCGGCGTGGCCGCCAAGATCGTCGAGAACATGGAGGCCAGCCTCGAGGTGCCGACGGCCACCTCGTTCCGCGAGGTCCCGGCCAAGCTGCTCGAGGTCAACCGGCGGATCATCAACGGCTACCTCGGGCGCACGCGAGGCGGCAAGGTCAGCTTCACCCACCTGATCGGCTACGCGATCGTCCGGGCCATCGCCGACGCCGTGCCGGTGATGAACCGCACCTACCTGGAGGGCCCCGACGGCAAGCCGCGCGTCGTCCGCAACGATCGGGTGGGGCTCGGGCTCGCCGTCGACGTCGAGAAGAAGGACGGCAGCCGGTCGCTGCTCGTGCCGGTCATCCGCGACGCCGACGCCCTCGACTTCCGCGGGTTCTGGGGCGCCTACGAGGACATCATCCGCAAGGTCCGCTCGAACAAGCTCACGGTCGACGACTTCGCCGGTGCCACCGTCACCCTCACCAACCCCGGCACCATCGGCACCGTCCAGTCGGTGCCGCGCCTCATGCCGGGCCAGGGCGTGATCGTGGGCGTCGGCCGCCTGGACTTCCCGGCTGCGTTCGCGGGCGCCGACCCCGAGATGCTCGCCGACATGGGGTTGTCCAAGGTCATGACGGTCACGTCGACCTACGACCACCGCATCATCCAAGGCGCCGAGTCGGGCCTGTTCCTGAAGCGCATCCAAGAGCTCCTCATGGGCGAGGACGACTTCTACGGCAAGGCGTTCCGGTCGCTCGGCGTCCCCTACGAGGCCGTCCTGTGGCGCTCCGACGACAACCCCAGCGATCGCGAGGCGTCGCGCCTCGAGAAGCAGATGCACGTCCAGACGCTGGTCAACCAGCACCGGGTGCGGGGCCACCTCATCGCCGACCTCGACCCGCTGGCGTGGAAGGAACCGTCGATGCACCCGGAGCTCGATCCGGCCACGTACGGCCTGACGATCTGGGACCTCGAGCGCGAGTTCCTCACCGGCGGCGTCGCCGGCACCACCCGGATGAAGCTCGGCGACCTGCTGCACGTGCTGCGCGACGCGTACTGCCGCACGGTGGGCATCGAGTACATGCACATCTCCGATCCGGTGCAGAAGCGCTGGATCCAGGAGCACGTCGAGGGCGTCAACGACAAGATCGACGCCGAGGAGCAGCGCCACATCCTCGGGCGCCTGAACGCGGCCGAGGCCTTCGAGAAGTTCCTCGCCACCAAGTACGTGGGCCAGAAGCGCTTCGGGATCGAGGGCGCCGAGTCGGCCATCCCGATCCTCGATGCCGTGCTCGACGCCGCCGCCCAGGACGGCCTGCAGGAGGCGGTGCTCGGCATGGCGCACCGTGGGCGGCTCAACGTGCTCACCAACATCGTCGGCAAGAGCTACGACCAGCTGTTCAAGGAGTTCGAGGGCTACATCGACCCCGACTCCACCCAGGGCTCGGGCGACGTGAAGTACCACCTCGGCCAGACCGGCACCTTCACCGGCCGGCGCGGCCACAGCATCGACGTCGAGCTGGCGGCCAACCCGAGCCACCTGGAGACGGTCGACCCCGTGGTCGTCGGCATGGTGCGGGCCAAGCAGGACCGCATCAACGACCCCACCGCGTTCTCGGTCCTGCCGGTGCTGCTCCACGGCGACGCCGCCTTCGCCGGGCAGGGCGTGGTGGCCGAGACCCTCAACTGCTCCACCATCAAGGGCTACCGGGTGGGCGGCACCATCCACCTGATCATCAACAACCAGCTCGGCTTCACCACCTCGCCCGAGTCGGCCCGCTCGTCGGAGTACTGCACCGACGTGGCCAAGATGATCGAGGCCCCGATCTTCCACGTGAACGGCGACGACCCCGAGGCGTGCGTCCGGGTGGCCCGGCTGGCCTACGAGTTCCGCCAGGCGTTCCACAAGGACGTCGTGATCGACATGGTCTGCTACCGGCGCCACGGCCACAACGAGGGCGACGACCCGAGCTACACCCAGCCGCTGATGTACAAGCGCATCGACGCCCGCCGCTCGGTGCGCAAGCTCTACACGGAGTCGCTCGTCAAGCGCGGCGACATCTCGGTGGAGGAGGCCGAGCAGGCGCTCGACGACTACAGCGCCCGGCTCGGCCAGGCCCTCACCGAGACCCGCGACGCCAAGCCGACCGCCGAGATCATCGCCCTGCCGGTGCCGCCGGCGGTGGGGGTGCTGCCCCACGTCGAGACCGGCGTCGAGCGCGGCCAGCTCGACCGCATCTTCGCCGGGCTCTCGGCCGTGCCCGACGACTTCCAGGTGCACCCGAAGCTGGCGAAGCAGTTCGACGCCCGGGCGAAGCTCTACGAGGGCGGCGAGGTCGACTGGGCCACCGCCGAGGCACTGGCGATGGGGTCGCTGCTGCTCGAGGGCCGCGACATCCGCTTCGCCGGGCAGGACTCGCGGCGGGGCACCTTCTCGCAGCGCCACTCGGTGCTCTCGGACTACGCCACCGGCGCCGAGCACACGCCGCTGGCCCACCTGGCCGACGACCAGGGGAAGCTCTGGATCTACGACTCGCTGCTCTCGGAGTACGCGGCGATGGGCTTCGAGTACGGGTACTCGGTGGTCAACCAGCAGGGCCTGGTGTGCTGGGAGGCCCAGTTCGGCGACTTCGTCAACGGGGCGATGATCATCATCGACCAGTACCTCGTGGCCGCCGAGGACAAGTGGGGCCAGACCTCCGGGCTCGTGCTCCTGCTGCCCCACGGGCTCGAGGGCCAGGGCCCCGAGCACTCGTCGGGGCGCATCGAGCGGTTCCTCACCCTCTGCGCCGAGGACAACATCCAGGTGGCCAACGCCACGAGCGCGGCGCAGTACTTCCACCTGCTGCGCCGCCAGGTGGTGCGCGAGGTGCGCAAGCCCCTCGTGGTGATGACCCCCAAGTCGTTGCTCCGGGCCAAGACGTCGCGCTCCTCGGTCAGCGACCTCGAGCACGGCTCCTTCCAGGAGCTCCTCGACGATCCCGGCGTGGCCGACCGCGAGCAGGTCGAGCGGCTCGTCTTCTGCTCCGGCAAGGTCGCCTACGACGCCATCGCCCGCCGCGACGAGAAGGGCCACCGCGCCGCGGTGGTCCGCGTCGAGCAGCTCTACCCGTTCCCGTACCAGCAGGTCACCGAGCTGCTGCGCAGCTACCCGAACGTCTCCGAGGTGGTCTGGCTCCAGGAGGAGCCCGACAACATGGGGCCGCGGGCCTTCGTGGCCGAGCGGCTGTGGCCGCTGCTGCCCGAGGGCGTGAAGTACCGCCAGGTCTCGCGCACCGGCTCGGGCTCGCCCGCCACGGGCAGCCACGCGATCCACGTCCAGGAGCAGGCCCAGATCCTCGACCAGGCCTTCGAGGGCCAGTAGGACGGAACGAGAACGCGTTCTCGTTTCGGGTAGCGTCCCGGCCCATGCCGGAGCCCACGGGGAACGCCGCCTTCGACGCCGCACGAGCTGGGGGAGTGACGGACACGTTCCTGTCGTTCCCCGACGTCCGTGAGGCCAAGGCCAAGGTCTACGACTACATCCGACGCGCGTCGCTCGACAAGGAGACGCAGTCGATGGAGATGCCCGCGCAGTACATGTTCAAGGACATCCCCACCTACGACGAGATCGACGACCCGCTCGAGCTGACCCTCGCCGAGATGGAGCGCTTCGGGATCACCCGCTTCCTCACCAACGTGACCGAGAAGGACCTCGCCCAGCGGGCGCTCACCCAGCACCCCGACAAGTTCTGGGGGATCTTGAACGTCGACCCCAACACGGGCATGGACGCGCTGCGGTCGATCGATGCGGCCGTCGAGCGATGGGGCGACAAGCTCAAGTCGGTGCACGTGTGGGGCACCGCGCTGCTGCCGCAGGTGGCGATCGACGACAAGAAGATGTACCCGATCTACGCCAAGTGCGTGGAGGCCGGCCTGCCCATCGTCCTCTACGTCGGCGTGCCCGGCCCCCGCCTGCCGATGTCGGCGCAGCTGCCGATCCAGCTCGACGAGGTGTGCTGGTTCTTCCCCGACCTGCGCATCGTGACGCGCCACGGCGCCGAGCCCTGGACGGAGCTCATGGTGAAGCTGCTGCTCAAGTGGCCGAACCTCTACTACTCCACCTCGGCCTTCGCTCCGAAGCACTACAACCAGGACATCATCGACTTCGCCAACACGCGCGGGGCCGACAAGGTGATCTACGCCGGGTACTGGGCCGCCGGGCTCACGCTCGATCGGATCTTCGCCGAGCTGCCGAACGTGCCGTTCCGCGACCACGTCTGGCCCAAGTTCCTGCGGGAGAACGCCGAGCGGGTCTTCGGCGGAGCACCCCACCCGTACCCGGCGCCCTGACGCATCCGGGCCCGGTTCGGCCCGCTCGTGTGACCGATGGCCCCTTTACGCGGGCGGTGCGGCGCCATAACGTCCGTTACTAACCGAGCGTCGGTTTCGACGCCTCGCCGTCCAACCAGGGGAAGAGGGCCATGGCAACCAACGAAGACCTGATCGGTCGCGCCGAGCTGAACGACATCGAGGCGATCCTCTCGGTGGTCGCCGAGGACGGCGATGCCGCCATCCGCGCCGTGAAGGACAACGCCGACGCCATCTTCACGTGGGACTACGAGAAGGGTCGGCGCCCGGCGCTCAACAAGCTCTACGAGAAGGCCAAGCACAGCCAGTGGAACGGCGAGACCGACCTCGACTGGTCGATCGAGGTCGACCCGATGGAGCTCGTCGAGATGCAGCGCCAGAGCTTCGGCGAGGACAGGGCCGCCCGGGCCGAGAAGGTGGCCGGCACCCCGTTCGAGACGTGGGGCGACAAGGAGTTCGACCAGCTCGGCATGGAGTCGAACAACTGGATGCTCAGCCAGTTCATGCACGGCGAGCAGGGCGCGCTGATCTGCACGGCGAAGATCGTCGAGACGGTGCCGTGGATCGACGCCAAGTACTACGCCGCCACGCAGGTGATGGACGAGGCTCGCCACGTCGAGGTCTTCGCCAAGTACCTCGACACCAAGCTGAACGGCCACTACCCGCTCAACGCCCACCTGGGCCTGCTCCTCGACGACATCATCCAGGACAGCCGGTGGGACATGACCTACCTGGGCATGCAGATCATGGTGGAGGGCCTCGCCCTCGCCGCCTTCGGCCTGATGCACATGGTCACCCCGAGCCGCTCCTCAAGCAGCTGCTGCGCTACGTGATGAGCGACGAGGCCCGCCACGTCGCCTTCGGCGTGCTCTCGCTGAAGGAGTACTACGAGGAGCTCACGCTCGACGAGATCCACGAGCGCCAGCAGTTCGCGTTCGAGGCCGCGGTGCGCATGCGCGACCGGCTCCTCCAGCAGGAGGTCCTCGCCCGCATGGACATCGACACCAAGGCGGCGATCAAGTTCATCATGGAGGACGAGGGCCGCCAGCTCTTCCAGATGATGCTGTTCTCGAAGATCGTGCCGAACTGCAAGAAGCTGGGCCTGCTCGATGCCGGCGACGGCTGGCTCCGCACCAAGTTCCAGGAGCTCGGCGTCATCCAGTTCGAGGACCTGACCGACACGAGCGACGAGTACGAGTCGTTCGCGCTCGGCCAGTCCGAGCTCAGCGCCTCGGCCACCGCGATCGGCTGACGCCGGGCCCCGCCGGGGCGTCGCTCAGGGCGCGCCCGGCGGATCGACCTCCTCGAGGAGGGTGGTCGTCGTGGTGGTCGGCGCCGCCGTGGTCGTGGTGGCCTGCGTGGTCGTCGTCGTGGGAGGCGCCGTCGTCGTCGTGGCCTCGGTGGTGGTGGTGGCCTCGGTGGTCGTCGTGGCCTCGGTCGTGGTCGTGGCCTCGGTGGTCGTCGTGGCCTCGGTGGTGGTGGTCGTGAGCTCGGTGGTGGTGGTCGTGGGCTCGTCGTCGCCGTCGTCGCCCGAGCGGGCGAAGAGCAGGGCGCCCACGATGATGATCGGGATGAGGAGCACCACGACGGCGATGAGCGGGCCGTTGCCGCCCCGCCCGACGTGGGGCCACGGAGCCTCTCGGGCGGCGGCTCGCCGTAGCTGCCGCCGCCGACGGTCGGATCGGGTGCCGGGACGAAGATCCCCGCCGGCGGGTGGGATCGGCGCCGACAGGCTCGCCGGGCGGGGGCTCGTAGGCCGGAGGCGCCCCGGCAGGCGGCTCGCCGGCCACGCCCGGCACGATCTGGGTGGCGTCGTCGTCGGCGGGCGTCCAGGCGCCGGTGGGCTCGTCGTCGCTCATGGGGGCTCCTCCGGATCGGGGCGGCCCATCGCCGCCGCCGCCGATGACGGTACCGGCCCGCACGGGCTCGCTCCGGGAGCCGGCGCTCAGCGGCGCTGGCGGGTGGGGCAGTGGGTCGTGCCGCGAGCGTCGACCACGCTGCGCCGCAGCACGGGCCGCAGCGCCGACAGGGGAGCCCGGCGCCCGTAGCAGTCGAGCCGATGCTGGTGCTCGCCCCTCGCCGCCGTCGACCGCGGTAGTCGCGGAGGGTCGTGCCGCCGTCCGCGATGCCCTCCTCGAGCACGTCGACGATCGCCTGGCGGAGGCGGGACGCGGCCGGGCGCGACGCGTCGGGCGCCGGGGTGCGCCAGCGCCACAGCGCTTCATCGGCGTAGATGTTCCCCACTCCTGCGACGGGCCGCTGCGAGAGGGCTGGGTCTTCGCGCACGGTGGATCGGCGCAGCGCTCGCCACAGGTGGTCGTCGTCGAGCGCAGGGTCAGAGGGCTCGGGCCCGAGCGCGGCGAGGGTGGGGAGGGCGGACAGGTCGTCGCCCACCACGGCGAGCCGGCCGAGCCGGCGGACGTCGCGGAACGAGAGGTGGGTGCCGTCGTCGAACCGCCACCACGCTCGGACGTAGGGGTCGAGGTGGGGCTCGCGGCCGTGGACGAACCCGCCCGTCATGCCGAGGTGGGCCACGAGGCGGCGGCCGTCGTCGAGCGGCAGCAGCAGGTACTTCCCCCGTCGGCCGACCCCGTCGATGCGCGCCCCGACGACGTCGCGCGCGGCGACGAACTTCGCCGAGGGGTGGCTGTCGACCTCGAGGACCCGGCGGCCGACCACCAGCGGCGCCAGCCCACGGCGCACCGTCTCGACCTCCGGCAGCTCGGGCATCCGGGCACGGTACTCCTGCCCGGTCGCCACCTCGACGCCATGAGTGGCGATCCACGCAGATTCGGCCACGGAGGGTGGTGATCGGGCGGCGAGCCGCACCGATCGGCGGGAATGGGCCCGCGTTCGCTCAGGTCGACCGGGCCGGTGCCGATGGTGGGCTGTGCTCGCTGGACTGATCATGACCTCGATCTCGGCCATCACCGTCCGCGCCGCGCTCTTCCAGCGTCGCTCTCGGGCCGGATGGCTCGAGGAGCTGGACGGGATCCGCGAGGAGGCGCTGGTGGCCCCCGACGGACCGGTCGACGACGTCGTCGCCGCCGGCGACATCTGGACGGACCTGCGCGAGGGCGGCGTGTACGCCGACCCCACGGATCTCGTCGCTGTACGCCACCGACGAGACCCCCGACCAGCCGGCGCCCAAGGCCAAGGCCGCCAAGCCCGCCCGCCAGAAGGGTCGGCGCAGCCGCGCCGAGGCCCGGAGGCGGCGCCCGAACCGGCGCCCGCACCGCCCGCCCCCGCCGCGACCGAGCTCCCGCCGCCGCCCGCCGCCGATCCAGCCGAGTGACCATCGACGCCATGGACCTCCCGGCGGGCACGGACGTGATCGGGCCCCACGATGCGGAGCCCATGTGGGTCCAGCCGGCTCCGCACCCATCCGCCCGAGCGAGATGTGGCACCCGGCCGACCTCGCCGCCGACCATCGGCGGCGAGGTCGACCTGCCCGCCGAGGAGCGCGTGCCGTCCGCCGAGCTGATCGCCGATCCGGCCGATCCGTTCGCCCACCTGCCGCACCGGGCCCACGACGAGCCGACCGCCGAGGTCCGCGCCTTCGACCAGCCGCCCGCGGCGGCGCGCTGGCCGCTCACGTCCCGGCGGCCGAGGACCTCCTCCACGCCATGGAGCCCATCGACCACGTGCGGGCCGGCGAGCTCGAGTCCGAGCTGGCGGCTGCGGCCGAGCTGACGGTGCTCGACGACGCCAACCTCCTTCCGATCGACACCCCGAGCGAGGGCGGGCTGGTGCCGGGGCCCGTCGGCCGCCGGGTGCGTCGCGACCGTCCGCCGCTCCCGCAGGATGCGCCCGGCGAGCAGCCCGAGGTCGCCGAGGTCGATGCCGCGCCGATCTCCACCGACCGCGGCGACCGGTCGCCGCTCCCCGAGGCGCCGCTGCCGCCAGCCGCCCTCCCGGCGCGCCCGGCCGCGCCGGCCACGCCCGTCCCGTCCGCCGCCGAGGTCGCGCACCCGGTGGTGGACGTGGAGCCCGCGCCCGCAGCTCCGGAGCCGGCGGTGCCGGCGCCGGTCGCGAGCGCGACCATCGAAGCCACCCCGGCCCCCGAGCCGGAGGTGGTGGCCGAGCCCGCCGCCGCTGTCGAGCCTGAGCTGGTCACCGAACCGGCCGCCGACGTCGAGCCCGATCCGGTCGTCGAGCCGGTCCGCGAGCCGGTCGTCCTGGTCGCCGGCGCCGACGGCCTGCTGGCGGTGCCGGGCACGATCGTGCGCCAGGGAGGCGGCGCGGTGGTGGAGGCGGTCCTCGACGACGCCGGCGCCCACGCCTCGCTCTCGGCCGGCTGGATCTGGGCGTCGCCCGGCGACGGCGAGCCCGTCGCCGTGCACGTCGCGCTCCCCGCGGCCCTCGCCTCGGTGGCGCCCGGCGCGACCGTGCTCGCGGTCGTCGAGCCCGAGGGCACCAGCTTCGTCTTCGTGGCCGACGGCACCGTCGAGCTGCGCCGGCCCGACGGGATCGCCACGCTCGGCCGGGGCTCGATCGCCATGCTGGAGCCCGACGGCGGTGCCCAGGTCGACCAGGCGAGCGACGCCGAGCTCGCCTCGGACCCGATCGTGGCCGAGAACCTGGCGCTCGACGCGGAGCTCTGATCCCAGCACCTAGGGTGGCCGCCATGCGCGTCCGAGCGGGGAGTCCGATGCGACGCTCGGTGCCGAAGGCGCTGGCCCTGGCGGTGGTGGTCCTCCTGCCGGTGGCTGCCTGCGGGGGCTCGAGCGAGGGTCCAGCCGCGCCGGCCGACCCGACCACGACCACGTCGGGCGAGTCGACCACGGCCGCGGACGATGCGACCACCACCGCAGGCGCCGACGAGCCCACCACCACGGCGACCGCCACGACCTCGCTGCCCGACGCCAGCCTCGGCCAGCACAGCGCGCCGGGCGACGGCACCGGCACCGCCCTGCTCACCGCCGTCCGCGTGGGTCGCAACGAGGGCTTCGAGCGCATCGTGTTCGAGTTCGAGGGCGACCCGATGCCCGGCTACCGGGTCCAGTGGGTGGACGGCCCGATCACGTCGGACGGGTCCGGCGATCCCGTCGACGTCGCCGGAGAGGCGCACCTCGAGATCGTGCTGCAGCCGGCGTCGGGGGTCGACCTCGAGTCCACCGAGCTGCGGGTCACCTACGACGGTCCCGACCGCATCGCCACCGGCGGGAAGGTCGACCTGATCGAGGACCTGGTCCGCACGGGCGACTTCGAAGCGGTGCTGACCTGGGTGGCCGGGACCTCGGGCGAGGTGCCCTTCCGGGTGCTCGCCCTGCGCTCGCCCACCCGCATCGCGATCGATCTGGCCACCTAGCCTGCGAAGCGTGAGCGACCGGCACGACCACGAGCGGGCGATCGAGCGCTGGCGGGTGGCGCCCGGCGATCGGGTGCGCCTCGCCGACGTGGCGACCGACGCCACCGACGGTGCGCCGGGCGACAAGCACGAGACCAAGGCGGCGTGCAAGGAGCTCGTCGAGCGCCTCGGCGAGTGGCAGGCTCGGCTCTGGGCCGAGCAGCGCCAGGCGCTGCTCCTGGTGCTCCAGGCCATGGACGCCGGGGGCAAGGACGGCACGATCCGCAAGGTGTTCACGGGGGTCAACCCCCAGGGCGTGGCGGTGTCCGCGTTCAAGGCGCCGAGCACCGAGGAGCTGGCCCACGACTTCCTGTGGCGCGTCCACCGCCGGACCCCGGCTCGGGGCGAGATCGGCGTGTTCAACCGATCGCACTACGAGGACGTCCTGGTGGTGCGGGTCGAGGAGCTGGTCCCCGAGGCGGTCTGGCGACCCCGCTACGACGCCATCCGCGACTTCGAGGCCTCGCTCGGCGCGGCGGGCACCACCGTCGTGAAGCTCTTCCTCCACATCTCGAAGGACGAGCAGGCCGAGCGGTTCCAGGCCCGGCTCGACGATCCGACCAAGCGGTGGAAGTTCTCGGCGGGCGATCTCGCCGTGCGCGAGCGGTGGGACGACTACCGGGCGGCCTACGAGGAGGCGATCGCCGAGACCTCGACCGACCAGGCGCCGTGGTACGTGGTGCCCGCCGACCGCAAGTGGTATCGCAACTGGGTCGTGCTGAACGTGCTGCTGGCCACGCTCGAGCAGATGGACCCGCAGTTCCCGCCGGAGGAGCCGGGTCTCGACGACCTCGTGATCCGCTAGGCCGGGAGCTCCACCACCATGCGGCAGCCCGTCGGCTCGCGGCGCTCGGCGCGGATGCGGCCGCCGTGCAGCTCGACGATCCAGCGGGCGATGGCCAGCCCGAGGCCCGACCCGCCCTCGTCGGTGCTGCGGGCCTCGTCGGTGCGGTAGAAGCGCTCGAACACCCGGGTCAGGGCCTCGGGCGGGATGCCCGGACCTCGGTCGAGGACCTCGAAGACCACGCGACCCTCCCGCCGGGTGGCGGTGAGCTCGACCGTCGTGTCGTCGGGGGCGAAGCGGGCCGCGTTCTCCACCAGGTTGCCCAGCACCTGGTGCAGGCGCTCGGGGTCGCCGTCGACCGCCAGGTCGGGCGGATCGATGGCCACCTTGAACTCGAGGTCGGGGGAGTGGAGCGCCGCCTCGTCGGCCACCCGCTCGAGGAGGTCGGCGGCCGGGAAGGGCAGGCGGTGGAGGGGCGAGCCTCCCGACTCGAGGCGGCTCAGGTCGAGCAGCTGGCCGACGAGCCGCTGGAGGCGCTCGGTCTGGGCGAGCATCGTGCGCAGCAGGGCGGGCTCGGGGGGCACCACCCCGTCGACCACGTTCTCGAGGGTGGCCCGCAGCGCCGAGATCGGTGTCCGCAGCTCGTGGGACACGTTCGCCACCAGGTCGCGCCGCTGGGTGTCGACCGCGGCCAGCTCGTCGGCCATGTGGTTGAAGGCGGCGGCCAGCCGGCCCACCTCGTCGTTCGACGAGGCGGCGACGCGCACCGTGAGGTCGCCCGCGGCCATGCGGGTGGCCGCGCCCTCCATCGAGCGGAGCGGCGACGTCATGCCCCGGGCCATGAGCTGCACCATGCCGAGGGCGATGACCGCGGCGACGCCGGCGCGGAACCCGGCGCGGAAGTTGAGGGCCAGGCCGATCTCGTTGACCGCGAGGGTGGTGGCCACCGCCGCCACGATCACCACGCTGAGCTTGACCTTGATCGAGCGGATGCGGGCGAGCGGGTTGACGATCACCCCTCCGTCGCCTCGCCGGCCGCGTCGGCGTCGGCGTCGGCGTCGGC
Source organism: Acidimicrobiales bacterium (assembly GCA_041394165.1). Classification (GTDB taxonomy): domain Bacteria; phylum Actinomycetota; class Acidimicrobiia; order Acidimicrobiales; family Iamiaceae; genus Aquihabitans. The sequence goes on along the minus strand of JAWKIT010000015.1, from coordinate 80,086 downwards.
CTCGCCGAGCGCGTAGCCGACGCCGTGCACCGTGCGCACGACGCCGTCGCCCAGCTTGCGGCGCAGGGCGCGGACGTGGGAGTCGACCGTGCGGGCGCCCGACCCGTCGCGGTAGCCCCACACGTCGACCAGGAGCCGCTCGCGCGTCAGGACCCGTCCGGGGCGCTCGGCCAGGCCCACCAGCAGGTCGAACTCGGTGGGGGTGAGGTGCACGACCTCGCCGTGCTGGCGCACGCGCCGGGCGTCGAGGTCGATCTCGATGTCGTCGTCGAGCCGGAGGGTGCGGGCCGTGCCCCGCCCGGCGAGGACGTCGACGCGGCGGAGGAGGGCCTGCACCCGCGCCACCAGCTCCCGCATCGAGAACGGCTTGGTCATGTAGTCGTCGGCTCCCACGGCGAGGCCGACCACCAGGTCGGTCTCGTCGTCGCGCGCGGTGAGCATCAGCACGGGCACGTGGCGGTCGCGCTGGATCAGCCGGCACACCTCGAGGCCGTCCATGCCCGGGAGCATCAGGTCGAGGATGACCAGGTCGGGCTCGAACCGCTCGGCGTAGGCCACCCCGGTGGGCCCGTCGCCGGCGACGTGGACCTCCATGCCCTCGCTGCGCAGGCGGGCGGCGATCGCGTCGGCGATCAGCGCCTCGTCCTCCACCACCACGATGCTGCGGGCCACGCCCGAACGCTAGACGGCCGGGCTGCCGCGGCCTCGGGGCGCCGGCGGCCGACCCGGAGCGCTGGGGAGACCTCGATCTGACGGGCCGTCAGATGGTGGTCCGTCGAAGTGGTCCCGTAGCGTTGGGCCCATGTCCGACTACGTGCCGCCGCTCGCCGACATCAAGTTCATCCTCGACCACCTCACGCCGCTCGACGAGCTGGCGAAGCTCGAGCCCTACCAGCAGATCGACGCCGAGTCGGTCGAGGGCGTCATCGAGGAGTTCGGCCGCCTGATGGCCGAGGTGTGGGCGCCCACCAACCGGGTGGGCGACGAGCAGGGCAGCCACGTCGAAGGCGACTCGGTCGTCACGCCGCCCGGCTTCAAGGAGGCCTACGGCGCCTACGCCGAGGCGGGCTGGGGCGCCGTGCCGTTCGAGGAGGCCTACGGCGGCGGTGGCTTCCGTGGCTGGTGGGCATCGTCATGCAGGAGATGCTGAACAGCGCCAACATGGCCTGGCCATGGCGCCGCTGCTCACCCAGGGCGCCATCGACGCCATCCTCCACCACGGCTCGGAGGAGCAGAAGGAGAAGTACCTCCTGAAGATGGTGTCGGCCGAGTGGACCGGCACCATGAACCTCACCGAGCCCGACGCCGGCTCCGACGTGGGCGCCCTGCGCACCAAGGCGGTCAAGCAGGACGACGGCACCTACCGCATCAGCGGCCAGAAGATCTTCATCACCTTCGGCGAGCACGACTTCACCGACAACATCGTCCACCTCGTGCTGGCCCGCACGCCCGATGCCCCGGCCGGCACCAAGGGCATCTCGCTGTTCATCGTCCCCAAGTTCCTGGTGGGCGACGACGGCTCCCTCGGCGAGCGCAACGACGTGAAGGTCGTGTCGATCGAGCACAAGATGGGCATCAAGGCCAGCCCCACGTGCGTGCTGGCGTACGGCGACCACTCCGACGGCGCGATCGGCTACCTCATCGGCGAGGAGAACGCCGGAATGCGGTACATGTTCACGATGATGAACAACGCCCGCCTCGGCGTGGGCGTGGAGGGCCTCGGCCTCGCCGAGCGCTCGTACCAGCAGGCCGTGCAGTACGCCCGCGAGCGCAAGCAGGGCTACGCGCCGGGTGCCGCCCGCGGCGAGAAGAGCGCCATCATCGAGCACCCCGACGTGCGTCGGAACCTGCTCACGATGAAGGCGTACACGGAGTCGATGCGGCTGATGGCCTACAAGGTGGCCGAGCAGATCGACGTGCTGCGCTACGGGGCCGACGAGCCCACGCGCACGGCCGCCCAGGAGATGGTCGACCTGCTCATCCCGCTCACCAAGAGCTATTGCACCGACCTCGCCGAGACCGTCACGTCGATCGGCATGCAGGTGCACGGCGGCATGGGCTACATCGAGGAGACCGGTGCGGCCCAGCACTACCGCGACACCAAGATCACCCAGATCTACGAGGGCACCAACGGCATCCAGGCCATGGACCTCGTGGGCCGGAAGCTCCCGATGCGCGCCGGCGGCGTGTACCAGGACCAGGTGGGCCGGATGCGGGCCACGGTCGAGGAGCTGGCCGGGGCGGGCGAGGACCTCGCCGTCGTGCACCGCGAGCTCGAGGCGGCCATCGGCGCCCTCGAGGACGCGACCGGCTGGATCCTCTCGGAGGGCCTCGCCGATCCGGTCCAGGCGCTGTCCGCCGCCACGCCGTACCAGCGGCTGTTCGCCACCACGGTGGCCGGGTGGCTGATGGGGCTCCAGGGCCTGGCGGCCAAGCGGGCGATCGACGCCGGCGGTCCCGATGCGGCGCTCGCCGAGGTCAAGCTGGTCACCGCCCGCTTCTTCGCCGAGCACCTTCTGCCGCAGGTCCACGGCCTGGTGGCGCCGGTGAAGGCCGGCAAGGGCGACCTGTTCGCCCTCACCGCCGACCAGCTCTGATCCGGCGCCGCTCGGCGCTCGCGCGTTTCGACGCCGTTCCCCTCAGGTCTCGTCGGCATGGGCCGATCGGACCATGTGGTGGACCGCACCAAGCTGTTCCCCTCGTTGGGGGCGACGATGTCGACGGGGCTCGGCCGGGCGCGCGCGCTCGGCGCGCTCGCCGCGGTCGGCCTCCCCGCGTTCAACCTCGAGCGCGCCGACAGCGTCACCAACGAGGTCTGGCTCACCGACGACTACGTGGTCCGGGTCAACCGCGACGCCAGCCTCCGCCTGCACCGCGAGGCCGTCCTCTCCCAGGTCCTGCCCGACGAGGTGGGCTACCCGACGCTCATCCAGCACGGCGGCGAGACGGGCAGCGACTGGCTGGTCGTGACCCGGCTGCCCGGGGTGCCGCTCAGCCGGGCGTGGCCCGAGATGAGCGTGGCGAGCCGGCGCGAGGCGGTCCGCCAGATCTCGAGCGGCTGCGCGCCGTGCACCGCACGGTCTGCCCCCGGCTCGACGGGCTCCACGACGTGCCCCAGCTGCTCGACCCGGCCCCCACCGGCAGCCAGGCCGTGCAGCGGCTCCTCAACACGCTGCAGCGGGCGGCGTCGTGGCCCCACATCGACGCCGGGCTGATCGCCGACGCCATCGAGCTGGGTGTCGTCGACAGCGTCGGCCCTGACCCCGTTCGACGTGCCGACCATCGTCCACGGCGACCTGTCGTTCGAGAACATCCTCTGGGACGGCGAGCAGGTGACCGCGCTGCTCGACTTCGAGTTCGCCCGCCCCGGGCCGCCCGATCTCGACCTCGACGTGCTGATGCGGTTCTGCGCCCTGCCGCACCTGCACGTCCCGCTCGCCTACGAGCACCTCACCCGGGCCGAGGACTACGCCGAGGTGCCGTGGTGGTTCGCCGAGGACTACCCGGAGCTGTTCTCGCACCCCCGCCAGTTCGAGCGGGTGAAGCTGTACTCGATCGCCTGGGACGTGCGCGAGCTGCTGCAGTTCCCGCCCCAGGAGGCGCTGTCGCGGCTGCACAAGCACCACCCCTACCAGCGGCTCTCGCAGAGCCTCCGCGGCACCCACTACCTCGACCGCTTCAACGGCGAGGCGAGCGTCCACTACTGATCCCCTTGGGCCGTGGGCCGACCCGCCTGGCAGGATCGCAGGCGTGGTGACGAGCTCGGGCGAGGCGCGGCGGGTGGTCGATCGGGTCCGCTCGGGCGCGGCGACGCTGACGCCGGCGGAGCGCAAGGTGGCCGACGCGCTCGTGGCCGACCCCCAGCTGGTGGCGTTCGGGACGGTGGCGGAGGTGGCCCGACGGGCGGGGGTGAGCGGCGCCTCGGTCGTGCGGTTGGCCACCCGCCTCGGCTTCGACGGCTACGCCGCGCTCCAGGAGGCGGTCCGGGGCGAGCTGGCCGATCGGCTGCGCCCGGCCGCCGAGCGGATCCGAGACGTCCGGCCCGACGACGTGCTCGGACGGGCGCTCGACACCTCGCTGCACGCGGTGCGCACCACCCTCGAGGGCGTGGATCGGGCCACGTTCGACGATGCGGTCCACCTGCTCGCCGACCGGAAGCGGGCGGTCGCGGTGATCGCCGGCGACGCCGGTGCGGGGATCGCCGCCCACGCCGCCGACGAGCTGGCCATGCTCCGGTCCGATGTGGCCACGATCGGCGGCTCCCGCCCGGCGGTGGGGCGCGGCCTCGCCCGCCTGCGCCCCGGCGACGTCGTGCTCGCCCTCGACCTGCGCCGCTACGACCGCTGGCTGCTCGACGCCGTGGACCTCGCGCTCGACGCGGGCGCGGAGCTGGTCGCGCTCACCGACGGCCCGCTCTCGCCGCTGGCCCGTCGCGCCCGGGCGCTCGTCGTCGTCGAGGCCGAGGGGATCGGGCCCTTCGACGGCTACGTCGGGGCCCTGGCCGCCCTCTCCGCGCTCGTGGCCGGCGTCGCCGGCCGGCTCCGGAGCGCGGCGACGGGCGAGCTCGACCGCGTCGAGGCCGCGTGGCGAGCCCTCGATGCCCTCTCGGAGGGATAGCCGGGTCGCCTGGATCACCTGAGCCAGAACGGCGGCTAGGCTGGAACGAACGTTTCAGCCCGCCTCGTCCCTCGTCCCTCGTCCCTCGATCGGAGATCGCCGTGCCCTCGACCGCTGCGCCCGCCATCGCCCCGCCGGCCGAGGCTCCGTTCCGAGGCCTCGTCGACCAGGAGGGCTTCGTCGCCGCCGCCGCGGCGGTCGGGGAGCTGGTGCTGGGCACCCGCGCCCTCGCGGCGCTCGACGCCTTCGCGGCCGACCCCGGCCCGAGCGGCTCGCTCCTGCTCTCGGATCTCGACGTGGGGGAGGTGCCACCGACGCCCGCCACGCCCACCGACGCGACCGCGAAGGACGTGCGCTCGGAGCTCGTGCTGCTCGCCGCCGCCCGGCGCCTCGGCGAACCGGTCGGGTACCGCCCCGAGCACGGCGGCTCGATCGTGCAGAACCTCGTGCCGACCCGTGACGCGATCGGGCGCCAGACGTCGACCTCGTCGGGGGTCGACCTCGGCTTCCACACCGAGACCGCCTTCCACCCGCACCGACCGCGCTACCTGCTGCTCCTGTGCCTGCGCGGCGACCCGTCGGCCTCCACCACGCTGGCCTCGGTCGACGACCTGCTCCCGGGGCTGCGCCCCGACACCGTCGCCGAGCTGCGCCGGCCCCGGTTCCGCACCGGCGTCGACGAGTCGTTCGGCGGCCGACCCGACGTTCCCGTGGGCCCGGCGCGCCCGGTGCTGGCCGGGGGCGACGAGGCCCCCGAGCTGTGCTGGGACGCCGAGCTCACCCGGGGCGAGACCGAGGCGGCGCGGGCGGCCCTCCTGGAGCTGGCGGCGGCGGTCGCCGAGCGACAGCGCCGGATCGTGCTCGCCGCCGGGGACCTGCTCGTGGTCGACAACGCGCGCTGCGTGCACGGCCGCAGCCCGTTCGCGGCTCGCTTCGACGGCACCGATCGCTGGCTGCAGCGGGCCTTCGTGGTCGAGGACCTGGCCCCCTCGGCCGCCGAGCGCGACGGCCGGGTGATCACGACCGACGTGGCCGCCTTCGCCTGATCGCCGGCGCGGCTGGGCTCAGCGCGACGAGGCGGCGACGACGGCGTCGGCCAGGGGCGGCCACGCGCTGAGCGCCCACGGGCCGAAGTTGCGGTCGGTGAGCACGATCAGGCTCCGGTCGATCGCCGGGTCGACCCACAGGAAGCTGCCGGCTGCGCCGAAGTGGCCGAACGTCTTGGGCGAGTTGGTGCGCCCGGTCCAGTGCGGCGTCTTCCACCCTCGGATCTCGAAGCCCAGCCCCCAGTCGTTGGGCTTCTGGGGCCCGATGCCGGGGAGGATGCCGGCCAGCTCGGGGTACTGCACGGTGGTGGCCTCAGCGAGGGTCTCGGCCGACAGGAGGGTCGGGCGCAGCAGCTCGCCGGCGAAGCGGGCAGATCGGCGCCGGTGGACCAGGCGCCGTGGGCGAGCGACCCGCCCCGCAGGTCGGTGTGGAACATCTCGAGCGGTTCGAACACCGCCGCGGTGACGTACTCCTCGGCGGTCATCCCGGCGTTGTGGGCCAGGTGGTCGGCGAGGGCGTCGAACCCCGTGTTCGAGTAGATCCGCTTGCGCTCGGGGAGCAGCAGGATGTCGGTGTCGAAGCCGTAGCCGCCGGCGTGGGCGAGCAGGTGGCGGACCGTCACCCCGGGCGGGCCGGTGGGCTCGTCGAGGTCGAGCGTGCCCTCCTCGACGGCGATCAGGCACGCGTATGCGGCGAGCAGCTTGGTGACCGACGCGAGGCGGAACGAGCGGTCGCCGGGGCCGATGGTGGCGATGGTGCCGGTGGGCGCCACGACCGCGGCCGCGATGTTGGCGGCCTCCCAGCCCCCGGTCTCCCAGAGCGCGGCGGCGAGGCGGGCGTCCTCAGACACGGTCCCACACCATCGGATCGTCGCCGTCGGTGCCGGGGGCGAGGAGGACGTCGGCGGGAGAGCGGCGGTCGATGTGGCCGATGAGCCCGTGGTACACGCCGTAGCCGCACAGCTCCTGGAGCCGGGGCGGGAAGGTCCGCACGAGCGCCGGGCGGAGGCCGAGCTGCTGGTTCTCCTGCTGGCGGATCCAGCCGGCGCAGTAGTTCATCGCCACGCCGATGCGCCGCTCGTCGGTGGCGTTGGCCCCGCCGCCGTGCCACAGGCTGCCGTGCCACACGAGCACGCTGCCCGCCCGCATCTCGGCGGCGACCGATTCGTAGGGGTGGCCGTAGTCGGGGGAGCGGTCGGCCGTGTGGCTGCCCGGCACCAGGCGGGTGGCGCCGTTGGCCTCGGTGAAGTCGGTGAGCGCCCACATCGTGTTGCAGACGGTGGCCACGTGGGGCTTCGGCAGCGGGATCAGCTGGTCGTCGGCGTGGATCGGCTGGGCCGACTCGCCGGGGAGGATCGTGATCGACGAGAGGCTCGACACGAGGCAGCCGGCGTCGAGCACGCCCTCGACCACCGGCAGCACCCGCTCGTGCACCGGCACCTGCTGCCAGAGCGGACCGTGGGCGAGCAGGTTGTAGACCCGCAGCGTGCTCGTGCCCTCGAAGCCGTTGCGCGCCGGGCGGGTGCCGAGCTCGGCGTGGAGCCGGTCGAGGTCGTCGACGAGGGTGCCGACCTCGTCGGCCGAGAGGACGTCGGCGATGATCGTGTAGCCCCGCTCGCGGACCTCGGCGAGGTGGTGGTCGCGATCGATCTCGACGGCGGCGGGCACGCACGCATGGTAGGCCCTCGCCCATGGCGAGCGACCGGACCTCCGAGCGGCCGCCGACGCCCCTGGAGGCCGCGATCGCCGAGGTCCTGCGCTCGCTCGAGCCCGGCGACGTGGTCACCTACGGCGAGGTGGCGACCGAGGCGGGCTGGCCCGGTCGGTCGCGCGCCGTGGGTCGGGTCCTCGCCACCAGCGAGGGCGCCTTCGCCTGGTGGCGCGTCGTCAACGCGAGTGGGAGGCTGGTGCCCGGCCACGAGGAGGAGCAGGCGGCTCGCCTCGAGGCCGAAGGGGTCGCCGTCGACCGAGCGCGCGGGCGGGTGCGGCCGAGGTCGAGGAGCTCCGAGCGGGAGGAGACAGCGTGGGAGGGACCGACGGCGTGACGCGCCGCCGCGTGCTGGGCGGGGCGGCGGCCCTCGTGGCGGGGGCGATGGGAGCGGGGACGCTCGGTGGATGCGCCCCGCCGAAGCGGGTGTACGTGCTCGGCGACTCGCTGACCGTGGGGGCCGCCGGCCAGGGGCTGGGACGGACTACCAACGACGGGGCCACGACCTGGACGATCGACGCCGCATCGGGCCTCACCACCCACGACGCGACCGCCGTCGCAGCGGGCCGAGACCTGCGCTCCTACGAGCTGGTGATCGTCGCGCTCGGCACGAACGACTACCTCGACAGCGCTGCGATGTACGGCGTGCGGATCGACCGGATGCTCGCCGCCCTGCGCGACCACCCCCGGGTGCGCTGGAGCAACGTCGACGCCCACACCGCCAAGCTCCAGCCCGCCGCAGCCGGGGTCAACGCGGCGCTGGCGGCCGGGCCCGCCCGGCACCCCACGCTGCGCATCCTCGACTGGCACGCCCACGTCGGCGGTCGTCCCGATGCCGACGCGCTCCGGGCCGCCGACGGCGTCCACTACACGGCGGCCGGGTACCGCGTCCGCCGCGACTTCACCGAGGCCGTCGCGAGCTGATCGTCCGTCGGTAGGGTCCCGTCCATGAGCATCTACGACCACCCCGTGCAGGCCTTGGGCGGCGGCGACGCCGACCTCCACGACCACGAGGGCAAGGTCGCCCTCATCGTGAACGTCGCCTCCAAGTGCGGGCTCACGCCGCAGTACGAGGGACTCGAGCGCCTGCAGAAGACCTACGGCGACCAGGGCTTCACCGTCCTCGGGTTCCCGTGCAACCAGTTCCTCGGCCAGGAGCCGGGCACGAGCGAGGAGATCGCCACCTTCTGCTCCACCACCTACGGCGTCACGTTCCCGATGTTCGAGAAGATCGACGTGAACGGCGACGATCGCGACCCGCTCTACGCGGAGCTCACCGAGGTCCCCGACGGCGAGGGCACCGCCGGCGACGTGCAGTGGAACTTCGAGAAGTTCCTCGTGACGCCCGGTGCGGGCCAGATCATCCGCTTCCGCCCGGGGGTCGAGCCCGAGGACCCGGCGATCGTCGCCGCCATCGAGGCCAACCTCCCCGCCTGACCGCCCGACGCGCGCCGGCTGAGCCCGGCGCTCGATGCCTGCGGCGTTCTTCGCCCCGAACCTGCGCTGGGAGCGCGTGGTTCGGGCGAAGAAGCTCGGCGGTGGCGAGGTCGGGCATCTCCGTGAGCAGATCTCGCGCCGAGGGCGCGAGATCTGCTCACCGCCGTCGTCGGGGATCGACCTCCGGTGCGACCGGCGGGTCACGACGGCGGACGGATCGCGAGGTCGGCGCCGAGGTCGCGGTACTCGAGGGAGACCGACTCGGTGCCCCCCGCCTCGGGGCCGAAGCGCAGATCGACGCGACGGATGAGGTCGTCGGCCACCCACACGTCGAGCGAGCGCACGGCATCCGGGTTCTCGAGCTCGAACATGGCGACCTGGTTCGGCGCCAGCTCCCGCAGGGCGTCCACGCCCGGCGTGCCGAGCTCGATGCGATAGTGCACGGCGTCGACCCCGGCCGCGCGCTCCTCCCCGAGGTCGACCACCGTCGCCCCCCGCAGGGCGGCGCGGATCACCGCCCGCGACGCATCGGGGAAGGCCACGTTGCGCTCTTCGTCGGGGACGGTGACGGGCTCGGGGTCCTCGGCGCTCCACACCTGGTCGCCGACGACGATCGTCCACCCGCCGTCGCCGGTGCGGAGGCGGGCATCTCGCCCCACCACGTCGGCGTCGAGCGTGCGCGCGGTCCCGTCCGCATCCCGGTAGGTGCCGTGGACGCGGAGCGAGTCGATGCGTGCCGTCTCGTCGGCGGCGGTGGCGAGGGCGGCGGCCGGATCGGGTCGGTCACCGGTGCTGTCGAGGGCCAGGACGAGCCCGATGGCGAGCACGGTCGCGGCGATGCCGCCGGCGACGAGGGCGAGGGCTCGGCGAGGGCGCCGAGCGGTGGGGTCGGTCGGGGTCATGGCGGTCTCCAGGATCTGGCGGTCACGAGGAGACCCCGGCGGGGGAGGGCCCTCGGCGTGGGCCGGATCGAGTGCGGCCAGGTCGGCCAGCAGGGCGTCGTGGTCGTTCATCGAGCTCCTCCCTCCGGATCGGGGTCTCGACCGGGTGATGTCCGGGCGGGCGTTCGATCCGTCGGCCCGAGCGCGGCCGCGAGGCGATCCCTCGCCCGGGTCAGGCGGATCGAGGCGGCGTTGGGGGTGCAGCCGAGCAGCGCGGCGATCTCGCCGACGGCAAGGCCGTCCCAGGCCCGCATGATCAGCAGGTCTCGGTCTGCCGAGGAGAGGGCGTCGAGGGCGGCAGCCTGCTCGGGTGACCCGCTCGCGACCTCGGCGGGGTCGGGCTCGCCGATGCGGGCGGGCACCGTCGCGAGCTTGGCTCGCAGGTTCGACCGGCGGCGGTCGGCCCGGTGCTGGTTGGCGAGGACGCGCCGCACGGTGCCGAGCATCCACAGACGGAGCTCATCGCCCTCGGGCAGGTCCGCGCGGCGGCGCCAGGCCACGGCGAACGCCTCGGCGGTCGCATCGTCGGCCTCCGCAGCGCTGGCCGTCCGGCGCCGCGTAGCGCCAGACGTCGGCGGCGTGCGCCCGGTACCGATCCTCGAACGCGTCCGCCTCCATCGACCCCAGGATGTCCGGTCCGGCCAGGATCTTTCCGCCGACCTAGGTTCGGGCGTCGACGCAGGAAGGGACCGCATGTTCGACCTCGCCGAGACCGATCGGCTCCTGACCACCACCCGGGCCGTGCGGCGGCGCCTCGACCTCGACCGACCCGTCGAGCGCGAGGTGATCCTCGACTGCTTGCGGATCGCCACGCAGGCGCCCACGGCGAGCAACGGCCAGACGTGGCGCTGGATGGTGGTGACCGATGCGGACAAGCGCCGGGCGCTCGCCGACCTCTACCGGGAGGCCGGGATGGGGTACCTCGAGGCGGCCAGCCAGCAGGAGCAGGACCCGCAGACCGCACGGGTCTACGCCAGCGCCCTCGAGCTGGCCGAGCAGCTGGAGCGGGTACCGGTGCACGTGATCCCGTGCGTCGAGGGGAGGGTGGACGGCGCGCCGCTCGGTCTGGCCGCCGCCGTGTTCGGCTCGATCATCCCGGCGGCGTGGAGCTTCCAGCTCGCGCTCCGGTCGCGCGGCCTCGGGTCCGTGTGGACGACGCTGCACCTCTTCGAGGAGCGCAGGGCGGCCGAGCTGCTCGGCATCCCCGACTCGGTCACGCAGGTGGCGCTGATCCCGGTGGCGTACACCCTCGGCGACGAGTTCCGCCCGGCGACCCGAGGCCCCGTCGAGGAGATCACCTCGTGGGACACCTGGGGCGCTCGCCTCTGACCCACCGGCGGTGGTTCACATCGGCCGCCGAGGCTCGGATCGCACCCGGACCGCTGGCGCCGAGCGCCTCGCCGTAGTCGACTGCAGCGATGGAATGGCCAGCAGGGTTCATGTGGGGCACGGGCGCATCGTCGACCCAGTGTGAAGGGGCGGCGCTCGCGTCGGACTGGATCGACTGGGAGCGGGCCGGCCGAGCCCCGGCCAGCGGCGACGGGAACGGCTTCGCCACCCGCTACACGGAGGACTTCGGGCTCCTCGCCGGGCTGGGGCTCGACCACCACCGCCTGTCGATCGAGTGGGCCCGGGTCGAGCCCGAGCCCGGGGTCCACGACCCAGCCGAGGTGGAGCGGTACCGAGCCATCCTCGCCGCAGCGCTCGACGCCGGCATCACGCCGTGGGTCAGCCTCCACCACTTCACGCTGCCGCGGTGGTTCGCGGCGGGCGGAGGGTTCACGGCGGAGCGCAACCGCACCGGGCCGTGGGCCCGCCACGTCGACTGGATGGCTGAGACCTTCGGCGACCTGGTCGGTGGGTGGCAGCCGATCAACGAGGCGAACCTCTACGCCCTGCTGCACTACGGCGGCTTCGGCTTCCCGCCGGGCCACGACGACCCGGCGGAGACGGCGCTCGTCGACGAGCAGCTCCAGCTGGCCAACGCCGAGGCGGCGGTGCGCCTCAAGCAGACGGGCAAGCCGGTGGCCTCGATCTTCGGGCTGGCGGCCCACGTCGCCCAGGACGACGATCCCGCCTCGGCGACGATGGTCGAGCTCCTCGACCAAGGCCTCTGGCGCCCCGGCATCGACCTGTTCCGCGACGGCGTGCTCCGGGCGCGAGGGCGCGAGCCCATCGAGCGTCCCGATCTCGCCGGCGCCTTCGACCTGATCGGGTTCTCGTACTACATGGCGCTCGGCGTGGCGCAGGGAGCGCTCGCCACCCATCCGCCCGGTGCCCGCACGTCGCCGCTGGGCTACGGGATCTACCCCGAGGGCGTCGGGCTCGTGCTCGAGCGCCTCCACGCCGAGCTCCCGGGGACTCCGCTGCTCGTGGCCGAGTTCGGCATCGGCACGGCCGACGACGACGAGCGGGCGGACTACCTCGTCCGAGGCCTCGAGGTCGTGCACCGGGCGCTCGCGGACGGCATCGACGTCCGCGGCTTCTTCCACTGGACCGCTGTCGACAACTACGAGTGGCTGCACGGCTACGACGCCGATGCGGCGTTCGGCCTCATCGACCGCGACCGCACCATCCGGCCGAGCGCCGCGGTGCTGTCGGCCGAAGCGCGGATCTGAGCCGCTCGCCCGGGCCCCGACGACCGGGAGGTCGTCGTCCCGTGACGGGCCGGGCGCTCCAGCTAGTAGAGGCTGCGCTGGTACTCGATCTCGGTGCCGGCTTGGACCGCCCGGCCGTTGGCGGCGAGGCGGATGGCGGCGGCCTTCAGCCCGGCCGTCTCGTTGGCCTTGATGTGGTCGGTCCAGATGCGACCGGCGGTCGGGAGGTCGTCCACGTCGACGTAGGTGCTCGGGTCCCAGAGGCGGGCGGCACCGAGGGCGGGGGAGGTGCGCAGCTCGGCCGCCTCGACGTCGAGCACGAGGGCGGCGTGGGGGACCTTGCCCCGGACGGCCATCCCGGCGCGCAGCGCCTCGTCGTCGGTGATCCGAGCGGACCCGCGCAGCTCCAGGACCCGGTCGTCGCCGGGGACGAGGGCCAGGATCGAGACGTCGGGGCGCTCGACCAGGTTGTGGAACGTGTCGGTGCGCCGGTTGCCCCGTCGGTCGGGGACGGCGAGCGTGCGGTCGTCGAGCACCTGGACGAACCCGGCCGGATCGCCCTTGGGGCTCGCATCGGCGGCCCCCTCGGCGTCCTGCGACGTCATCACGACGAAGCGCGACGCGGCGAGGAACGAACGGGCCTCCGGGCCGAGCGGGGCTGCCCCCTCCTGGCTCGCCCGAGGTGCGGGGCCGGGACCGCCCCACAGGTCCGAGCGCAGCACGGCCTTGCCGCAGTGCACGAACGCCTCGCCGATCACCACGACCGCCGGATCGCTGGGGTCGAGCCGGCCGTTGATGCGCATGGCCTCGCGCCACCCGGGGATGAGGTACATCGTCGAGACCGGTCCACCCGGTGCGGCGTCGGCCGGCATCGGCAGGCGGATCCGGTCCGGGGCCTCCACCACGGTGAAGCCCGGCGATCCGCCGACGGCGTCGGCTCGGCGGTTCCCGTCTGCGTCCTCGTACCCGACGATCGCGATGGGGGATCGGGCGAGCAGGACCGCGACGTGCTCGTCGACGACGCCGATCGACTTGAGCCGGGCGGGCAGGAGACGGGTGCCGACGACGCGCTCGAGGCCATCGATGTCGCAGACGAACTCCATGCCCGCACGGTACGGGGTCGCCGCGCGGGGCGCCCGCCTCAGCCGACGAACTGCTTGGCCACCTCGTACCAGCCGATCGCCGAGAGGTCGAGGGACTCGAGGTCGATGCGCTCGTCGACGCCGTGGAACCGCGACCAGTACTCCTCGGGCGAGAGCTTCTCGCTGAGCAGCCCGAACCCGTAGGTGGTGGTGCCGGCGGGGCGCAGCCAGCTCGCATCGGTCCACGCCGCCAACATGGCGGGCACGAGCGCGGCGCCGCCGTGCGCCCGGGCCGTCACCCCGGCCAGCACGTCCCAGAGCGGGGTGTCGACCGGCGACGCGGTGGCGTCCTGCTGGAAGGCGAAGAGGTCGTCGGGCCCGATGAGGTCCGACAGCAGGTCGCGGAGCTCCTCGGCCATGGCGTCGGCCGAATCGCCCAGGGCGGGACGGATGTTGATGCCCAGCTCGACCGACTGGGGGATCGTGTTGATCTTCTCGCCTCCCTTCACGACCGTCGGCACGGCCGTGCACCGGGTGCAGGCGTGGGCGTGCGGCGCCATGCCGGGCGGGAGCAGGTCGAGGGCCTCGTCGAGGCGATCGGGGTCCACCAGGGCCGCCGCCAGCTCGGCGTCGAAGCCCTGGGCGGCGACCCATCGGCGCCACGGGTCCGAGATGCGGACCGGTGGTCGCCACTCGTCGATGCGGCGGACGGCCTCCGCCGCCTTCAGGACGGGGTTGTCCGCGCCGTGGGGGAGCGAGGCGTGCGACTGGCGGCCCCGGAGCACGATCCCGATGACGCCCATCCCCTTGTCGCTGACCGCCGCGTCGACCACGAGCCCGTCGGGGGTTCGGCGAGCCGCGCCGCCGACCTCGGTGAGCGCGAAGTCCGTGCGGACGAGGTCGTGGGCGGTGTCGATCACCTGCTTCGCCCCCTGCAACCCGCCGTTCTCCTCGTCGGGAACCGCCCAGAAGACGAGGTCGCCCCGGGGTCGGAACCCCTCGTCGGCGAGGCGGCGGATCGTCAGCGCCATCGACGCCGTCTGGTTCAGCATGTCGACCGCGCCCCGACCCCAGACCTCGCCGCCCACGAGCTCGCCCCCGAACGGGTCGTGGGTCCACCCGTCGGCCTCGTCGGCGGGGACCACGTCGGTGTGGCCCATCAGGGCGAGCGACGGCGCGGTCGGGTCCGAGCCCGCGATGCGGGCGACCAGCGAGGCGCGGCCGTCGATGGCCTCGTGCCAGTCGACGTCGACCCCGGGCCCCTCGACCACGGCTCGAAGCGTCGCGGCGTTGACCGATTCGGTCCCGTTCGACACGCCGGCGTCGAAGCTGCTCACGCAGCGGTTGCGGATGAGGGCGCCGAGGAGCTCGGCGACCTCGCTCCCTCGCACTGGCTCGGCCATGTCGGAACCCCTCTCGCGGCGCCATCGACCCTACCGAGCGATCGATCCGCCCGCTCGGGAGGGTGGTCCCCGACCGTTGCGCTCCGGGAGGCGGTCCGGCCCAGCCGGGGGGATCGCGGATCTGGCGGCCGTCGCCCGTAGACTCCGGGGAACGGATCAGCGCCCACCTGCTCGACGGGCGGATCCGCGGGTCACCTCGCAACGCGTTCGTCTCACCTGATTCGAGAGCCGGAGGACGACCCTCCCGCAACGAATCATCTGGAGACAACCGAATGACCAGCACCTTCGACGCCCTGGGCGTCGCCCCCGACCTGTGCGCCGCCCTGGCGGAGCGGGGCAAGACCCACGCCTTCGCCATCCAGGAGCTGGCGATCGCCGATGCCGTCGCCGGCCGCGACGTCTGCGGCAAGGCCAAGACCGGCTCGGGCAAGACCCTCGCCTTCGGCCTGCCCGTGCTGCAGGTGGTGAAGGCCGCCGACCCCAGCAAGCCCCGGGCCATCATCCTCGTGCCCACCCACGAGCTCGCCACCCAGGTGTGCGACGAGCTCAAGCCGATCGGCGCCGTGCGCGACATCACGGTGGCCGCCGTCTACGGCGGAGCCGACATCGAGAAGCAGATCAAGAAGCTCAAGGCGGGCGTCGAGGTCATCGCGGCCACGCCGGGACGCATGATCGACCTGATCGACCGCAAGGAGCTCGACCTCAGCGACGTCGGCATCGTGGTGCTCGACGAGGCCGACCGCATGGCCGACATGGGCTTCATGCCCCAGGTCGAGTGGATCCTGCGCCACATCCCGGGCGAGCACCAGACCCTGCTGTTCTCGGCCACCCTCGACGGCGTGGTCCAGGTCCTGATCGACCGCTACCAGCGCGACCCCGTGTTCCACGAGGTGCAGTCCGAGGGCGTCACCGTCTCGTCGATGACCCAGCGCTTCCTGCGGGTCCACCAGATGGACAAGCCGAAGGTGGCCGCCGCCATCTCCCGCAGCGGCACCCGCACCCTCGTGTTCAGCCGCACCAAGCGAGGCGCCGACCGCCTCGTGGAGCAGCTGGAGAAGGAGGGGGTCAAGGCCGGGGCGATCCACGGCGACCTCCGCCAGACCGCTCGGGAGAAGAGCCTCGCCGACTTCGCCGCCGGGAAGCTGCCGGTGCTCGTGGCCACCGACGTCGCCGCTCGGGGCATCCACGTCGACGACGTCGACATCGTGATCCACTACGACCCGCCGGAGGACCACAAGGCGTACCTCCACCGCTCGGGCCGCACGGCGCGCGCCGGCGGCAGCGGCCTCGTGGTGACGCTCCTCCTGTGGGATCAGGAGCTCGAGGTCAAGCGCCTCCAGAAGCGCCTCGGCGAGGACCAGCCGATGCCCGAGGTGTTCTCGAACAACCCGATCCTCGCCGACCTCACCAGCTGGACGCCGGTCGACAAGGTGTGACCCTCACGCCCCGAGGGCGTGCAGGAGGAAGTCGGTGACGCGCTCGGCGGCCTCGTCGGGATCGTGCTCGCCGGAGCCGACGGGGATGCGCTCGGCGCCCATCACCGCGAACGCCAGGGGCACCACCTGGTCGACCGGCTGGTCGCGGAACGTCCCCTCGGCGATGCCGGCGGCGACGATCTCGGCCAGCAGGTCGTGCATCGGCGCGAACCGGCCCATCAGCTCGCCGTGGGCCGACGGGCGCACCATCGAGCTGTCGACCATGCCGGCGTCGGAGCCGGCGCCCGGCTCGGCGCGGAACTCGTGCACCTGCTTGGCCACGAGGTGGCGCAGCTGGTCGGCCGGGTCGGCGATGGCGGCGAGCTCGGCGCGCAGCTCCTCGAGGAAGTGGTCGACGGCGCGGTCGATGAACGCCATCAGCAGGGCTTCCTTGTCGCCCACGTAGTTGTAGACGGTGTTGCGGGCCATGCCGGCCCGCCCGGCCACCTGCGCCAGGGTCAGCCCGGCGTAGCCGTGCTCGTGCACGAGGTCGCCGAAGGCGTCGAGCAGCCGGCCCATCATCAGGGCCCGGTGCTCGGCGACGCTGTCGGCGGCGATGCGGGGCATGGCGCCAGTGAACCACAGCGATGGTCTGCTGCCCCGTCCCCGGGGGAAGGGAGGGGTGAGACGATGTTCACGACGTGCCGTCTTGATATTCGCGACGGGGCGTCGTAAAAAGGACGACGATGTTCCTGGCCCTCCGAGAGATCCGACGAGCGAAGGTCCGCTTCGGGCTGCTGATCGCGGCCGTCGGCCTGCTCGTCTTCCTCATCCTCATCCAGCAGGCCCTGCAGAACGGGCTCCTCACCTCGTTCGTGGGTGCCATCGAGCGCCAGTCGGCGCCGGTCCTCGTGTACAGCGTCGACGGGCAGAAGACCCTCCAGGGCAGCGTGGTCGCGCCCGACCTCCAGGCCACCATCGAGGGCGTCGACGGGGTCGGTGCGTCGGGCCGGCTCGGCCAGCGCACCTTCACCGGCACCATCGACGCCGGCGACGAGGTCGACATCGCCCTCATCGGCTACGACGACCCGACGCTGGGCGCCCCCGACGAGCTGGCGTCGGGCCGCCTCCCCGAGGGCCCGGGCGAGGCGGTGGGGAGCGCCACCGACTTCGCGGTGGGCGACCGCGTCGTCCTCGTCGACAGCGCCGGGAAGGACGCGACCGAGCTCGAGGTGGTGGGCACGGCCGACGACGTGCAGATCCAGGTGACCCCCACCCTGTTCGCCGCCTGGGACGACTACGAGTCCGCCTCGCTGGCCGCCAACCCCGACGCCACCGCCGTGCTCCCCAACGCGATCGCCCTCCGACCCGCCGACGGCGTCACCGACGAGCAGCTGGTGGCGCGGGTGAACGACGCGAGCGACGAGGCCGACGCCCTCACCCGCCAGCAGGCCGCCGACGAGGCGCCGGGCGTCGCCCAGGTGCGCCAGTCGTTCCAGGTGATCTTCCTGCTCTACGGCCTGGTGGTCCCGCTCGTCACCGGCCTGTTCTTCCTCATCATCACGTTCCAGAAGGCCGGGGCGCTCACCCTGCTGCGGGCCATCGGCGCCCGGGCCGGCACGCTCGTCCGCTCCCTCCTCGTGCAGGTCGTGATCGTGGTGGGCGGCGGGCTGCTCGTGGGCATCGCCCTCTACGCGCCGCTCTCCCAGGCCCAGGTGGGCTCGATCGCCCTGCGCTTCGACGTGGGCGCCGTCGTCTTCTGGTCGGTGCTGCTCCTCGTGCTCGGCCTGCTGAGCGCCCTGGCGTCGGCGAGGCGGGTGCTGCGCATCGACCCGATCGAGGCCACGACCGGAGGGGGCAACCGATGAAGCTCGCCCTGCGGGAGCTGCGTCGCAAGCCGGGCCGCTTCGCCCTGGCCGGCGCCATCCTCACGCTGATCGCCCTGCTGCTCATGTTCCTGGGCGGCCTGCTCGACGGCCTCCTCGCCTCCAGCACCGGCGCCTACCGCGCCCAGTCCGCCGACCGGATCGTGTACTCGGCGTCGGCGAAGAGCTCGCTCGTGCGCAGCCGCATCACCCCCGAGGTGCGCCAGCAGGTCGAGCAGGCGGTCGGGGAGGGGAAGGTCGGCGGCATCGGCTCCGTGCAGCTCGGCGCCCGCATGGACGGGCGCGACGGGCGCGACCTCATCCCCGTCGCCCTGTTCGGCTACGAGCTGGCGCCCACGGGGCTGCCGGCCGATCCGCCGAAGGCCGGCGAGGTGTACGCCGACCGGTCGCTCGAGAGCGAGGACGTCGAGGTGGGCAGCGAGCTTCGCCTCGGACCGGCCCGCAGCCCGGTGACCGTCATCGGATGGATCGACGACAGCCAGTACTCGGGCCAGGGCACCCTCTGGGGATCGCTCGACACGTGGCGCGAGGTGACCGCCGCCAACCGGCCCGACGCGGTGGCCGGCGACGGGGTCGTCCAGGCCCTGCTCATCGACGACGCGGCGAGCGACCCGACGACGAGCGCGGCGGTCGACGACGCCACCGGGGGCGCCACCCAGACGCTGACCATCGACGAGGCCATCGCCGCCATCCCGGGCGTCGAGCAGCAGCAGGCCACGTTCAACCAGATCATCGGGGTCACCGTGGTCATCGCCATCGTCGTGGTCGCCCTGTTCTTCGCCCTGCTCACCGTCGAGCGCACCGGGCTCTACGGCGTGCTCAAGGCCATCGGGGCCCGCTCGTCGACGATCTTCGGCGGCGTCGTGCTCCAGGCGGTGCTGGTCACCCTCGGCGCCGCCGTCTTGGGCGCCGGTGCCGCCCTGCTCCTCGACGCGCTCATCCCGCCCGGCGCCATCCCGTTCGTGGCCCTGCCCGGTCGGCTGCTGAGCAGCGTCGCCTACCTGCTCGTGGCCGCCGTCGTCGGCTGCGCCTTCTCCCTGCGCCGGGTGCTCCGCATCGACCCGGCCTCTGCCATCGGAGGTTCCGCATGACCACCGCCACCGCCACCGACCTCGCCCTGCGCATGGAGGGCGTCCGCAAGACGTACCAGGTGGGCGACGAGGAGGTCGTCGCCCTCGACCACGCCACCCTCGAGGTCGGGGGCGACGAGATCATCGCCCTCGTGGGCCCGTCGGGCTCGGGCAAGACCACCCTGTGCTCGATCGCCGGGGGGATCCTCGCCGCCACCGAGGGCTCGGTGGTCGTCGGCGGCCACGACATCACCGGCTACTCGGCCAAGCAGCTCACCGACTTCCGTCGGGAGGAGGTCGGGTTCGTGTTCCAGAGCGTGAACCTCGTGCCCTTCCTCACCGCTCGCGAGAACCTGCTGGTGGTCGACGAGGTGGGCCGGCGCACCGGCGCCAGGGCCAAGGACCGCGCCGACCAGCTGCTCGAGGAGCTCGGGCTCGCCGACCGGGCGAACAACCTGCCGGGCCAGCTCTCGGGCGGGCAGAAGCAGCGGGTCGCCATCGGCCGGGCGCTGATGAACGAGCCGAGCCTGGTGCTCTTCGACGAGCCGACCTCGGCGCTCGACACCAAGCTGGGCGATCAGGTGGTGCACCTCATCCGCGACGAGATGAAGGCCCGGGGTACGGCGGCGATCATCGTCACCCACGACGACCGCATCACCCACTACGCCGACCGCACCGTGCACATCACCGACGGCCGCATCGACGCCTGAGCCATCTCCTTGCCGCGCGGGCGGTCGCGTCGCGTAGAGTCTCCTCGTCATCACGAGCGGCCCGGGGATCCGGGTCCGGCAACCTGGGACGGACACCCAAGGTGCCCTCCCGCCCTCCGGGGTGGGGATGTGGCCGGCGATCGTCGGCAACGAAGTGTCCGGAGCTCCGGCTCCGCCACCGGCACCCTGGATGACCGCCCCGCAGAGCGCAGGAGGAGGTCCGCCATGCACGACGCCGGCCACGACGGCGACCACGCCTCGCTCGCCGTGCCGCCCTGGCTGCTGCCCCACGCCAGCGCCGTGCCGGCCACCGGCGCCTGGCGTCCGTCCGACCACCCCGGGCACCGCCGCTTCATGAAGATGGCGGTCGATCGGGCATTCGTGCTCGAGGGCGGCGGCCAGCTCCACGACGTCACCATCGCCTTCGAGACCTGGGGCGAGCTCGCCCCCGACGCGTCGAACGCCGTGCTGGTGTGCCACGCCCTCACGGGCGACTCGCACGCCGCCGGTGCAGCGGGGGAGGGCCACGCCACCCCCGGCTGGTGGGACGAGCTGATCGGACCGGGGCGCCCCCTCGACACCGAGCGGTGGTTCGTCGTGTGCGCCAACGTGCTCGGCGGCTGCCAGGGGTCGGCCGGGCCGGCGTCGCCGCGCCCCGATCGACCCGGCGTGTACGGGCCCGACTTCCCGGTGGTGTCGATCCGCGACATGGTGCGGACCCAGGCCCGGGTGGCCGACGCCCTGGGGGTCGCCCGGTGGGCGGCGGTCATCGGTGGCTCGATGGGCGGCATGCAGGCCCTCGAGTGGGCGGTGATGCACCCCGAGCGGGTGGCGCGCCTCGTCGCGATCGCCACGTGCACCGCGGCGACCGCCCAGCAGATCGCGTGGTGGAGCACCGGGCGCCGGGCCATCGCCCTCGACCCGAAGTGGCGCGACGGCCAGTACTACGACGCCGCCGACGGCGACGGGCCCCACGCCGGGCTCGCCCTCGCCCGCCAGATCTCCCAGGTGACCTTCCGCAGCGACGACGTGTTCACCGACAAGTTCGGCCGAGAGCCGGTGGAGCCGTTGAACGGGCGCTTCGAGATGTGGCAGCGCTTCCAGGTCGAGCGCTACCTCGACTACCACGGCACCAAGCTGGCCCGGCGCTTCGACGCCAACTCGTACCTGCTGCTCACCAAGGCCATGGACCTCCACGACCTCGCCCGGGGCCGCGGCAGCCTGGCCGCCGCGCTCGGCCGCATCGCCGCCCCCGTGCTGTCGATGGGGATCACCTCGGACATCCTCTACCCCTCGTACCAGTCGAGGGAGCTGGTCGACGGCGTGCGCGCCGCCGGTGGCACGGCCACCTACGCGGAGATCGACAGCCCGCACGGCCACGACGCCTTCCTCATCGACATCGACCAGGTCGCCGACGCCCTGGTCCCGTTCCTGGAGACCACCCCGTGACCACCGAGCCCTCGGCCGAGCCGACCGCCCTCCATCCCGACACCGTGGCCATCCGGGCCGGGCGCGTCGGCGACGACACCTCGCTGGCGCCCGTGCTCTGGGCCACGTCGACGTTCGCCTCGCCCACCGTCGACGACGCCCGCCGCATGGCCACGAGCGTGGGGGCCGACCGCTTCTACTCCCGCTACGGCAACCCCACGGTGAAGGGGTTCGAGGACGCGGTCGCCCAGCTCGAAGGGGCCGAGGCCGCCCGCGCCTTCGCCTCGGGCATGGGGGCGATGTCGGGCGTCGTGCTCGGCCTGTGCTCCACGGGCGGCCACATCGTCGCCCAGCGGCAGCTGTACGCGGCCACCCAGCTGCTGCTCCAGGCGGTGTGCCCCCGCTTCGGCATCGACGTCACGTTCGTCGACGGCACCGAGCCCGGGGCGTTCGCCGCCGCCGTCATCCCGGGCAAGACCGCGCTCGTGCTCGCCGAGACGCCCGCCAACCCGAAGCTCGACGTCATCGACCTCGACGAGCTGGGCGCCATCGCCGGGCCGATCACGGTGGTCGACGCCACCTTCGCCACGCCGGTGCTCCAGCAGCCGCTGCGCCATGGGGTCGACCTCGTCGTGCACTCGGCCACCAAGGGCATCGCCGGGCACAACGACGCCACCCTCGGGGTGGTGGCGGGGAGCCGGGAGCTGATCGACTGGCTCTGGGGGTTCGCCGTGCTGCAGGGCGCCTCGGCGTCGCCGTACGACGCGCTCAACGCCACCCGCGGCATCCGCACCCTGCCGGTGCGCGTCGCCCGCCAGAGCGAGAGCGCGCTGGCCCTGGCTCGGGCGCTCGAGGGGCGCGAGGGGGTGGCCGAGGTGCGCTACCCGGGCCTGCCGTCGCACCCGCAGCACGAGCTGGCCATGCGGCAGATGTCGGCGGGCGGGACGCTCGTGACCTTCGACCTGGCGGGCGGGCTGGAGGCCGGCCGGCGGTTCGTGGAAGCCGTGCAGCTGGCCCAGCACGCCACCTCGCTCGGCGGCCCCGAGACGCTCGTGACCCACCCGGCGTCGACCACCCACGTGAACCTGCTGCCCGACGAGCTCGAGGCCAACGGGATCGGCCCCGGCACCATCCGGGTCTCGGTGGGCCTCGAGCACGCCGACGACCTGATCGCCGACCTGCTGGGCGCGATCGGGGCGGCGACCGGAGGCTGACGTCGTGCCCGAGATGCTCGAGGTCGAGATGTTCCGCCGGGTGGCCGAGCGGGCCGTGGGCCGGACCATCGAGCGG
This sequence comes from Acidimicrobiales bacterium, assembly GCA_041394165.1. Classification (GTDB taxonomy): domain Bacteria; phylum Actinomycetota; class Acidimicrobiia; order Acidimicrobiales; family Iamiaceae; genus Aquihabitans. The sequence continues at coordinate 57,456 of JAWKIT010000015.1, read as the reverse complement.
GTGGAGGCGCCCGACGCCTGGTTCCTGAAGGGCGGGATCGGGCCGGCCGACGTCCGCGCCGCGCTCGGCGGCGCCACCATCCGCGGCACCGATCGGATCGGGAAGCTGCTGCTCGTGGACGTGGGCGACGACCGGCCCGAGCTCGGGCTGCGCTTCGGCATGACGGGCCGGCTGGTGCTGGGCGAGCACGACCCGGTCGGCCAGCTCGAGTACAGCTCCGGGCGCGACGACCCAGCCTGGGACCGCTTCGCGCTGCGCCTCGATGACGGCGGTCGGCTCCGGCTGAGCGACCCTCGCCGCCTGGGCGGGGTCGAGCTCGACCCCGATCGGGAGGTGCTCGGCCCGGACGCGTGGAGCGTCACGGGGGCGCAGCTGCGCCGGGCGCTCGCCGGCTCGGAGGCGCCCCTCAAGGCCCGGCTGCTCGACCAGGCCCGGCTCGCTGGGCTCGGCAACCTCCTCGTGGACGAGACGCTGTGGCGCGCTCGGCTCGATCCGCGCCGCCCGGCGGGGTCGCTCGGCGCCGCCGAGCTCCGGCGCCTGCGTTCGCGCATCGCGTCGACCGTGGACGACCTGTTCGCCAAGGGTGGCTCGCACCGCGGCCACCTCCAGGAGCACCGGGTGCGCGGCGGACGCTGTCCCCGCTGCGGAGGCGAGCTCGACCGAACGACCGTCGGCGGCCGCACCACCTACTGGTGCCCCGCCTGCGTGCGGTCGGCCGAAGCCTGACCGGTAACCTCTGCCCGTCGTGGCCGTCCGTCTCCGCTCCCTGCTGCTCGCGGCCTCGCTGGGCATCGCTGCCGTCGTGGCGGCGACGCCGGCTGGTGCCCAGGACGGCACCTCCACGACCGCCGTGGCCTTCGGCGGTGGCGACCCCTCGGCCGCCACGACCGTGGCGTCCACCGAGGTGCCGGCGACCACGGCCGATGCCGAGAGCACGCAGGAGGTCACCGAGGGCACGACGAGCGAGAGCAGCCTCTTCACCGAGTCGCGCAAGGTCCTCGCCACGATCGGTGCGCTCGTGGCGGTCGCGCTCGCGCTCACGCTCCTCACCATCCGCTACTGGCGCACCACCAAGCCCGTCGCCCCGAGCGCCCCGGGCGATCCCAAGGCGCTCCGCGGCGGTGCGCCCGTGATGGGCACGGAGGCGGCCCTGGCCGCTGCGCCGGCGGGGGCGGCCGCGGCCCGACCGGCCGGGGTGGCGAGCGCCGACCACGCCCGAGCCGACGAGGACTACGAGCCGCACGGCACCGGCGAGCACGCCCGGGTCGAGGTGGGGGCGAGCGCCGCTCGACGGCCCGGCCGCGGGGCCCGCGCCGCCGCGCTCGGGCGTCCGACCGATGCCTGAGCGGTCCTAGGCTCGACCCATGGCTGACTCCCTCGACGTCGACGCGATGATCCAGCGCTTCCGCGAGCGTGCCGCCGCGGTGAAGCGGCGCAACCTCCCGCCCGTGAGCGGCGACGAGCGCACCCGGCTGGTCGAGCAGGCCCAGACCGACTTCATGGACTTCGCCATCATCGGCGACGCCGAGGCGACGCTCGACGACGGCGTCCTGACCCTGCGGGTCGACCTCCGGCCGCCCGACGCCCGAGGCTGATGCCCACGGCGGAGACGGCGCGGTACGCGGCGGCGGTCGCAGCGATCGACGCCGCCAACGCGCTCGACCCCCACCGGATCGTGGTCGGTGGCGAGGAGCGCCCGAAGGAGCTGGCCCACGCCGACCTGGTCGAGCGCTGGGTCCGCCTGCTCGACCCCGACGCCACCGAGCTGCAGCTCCTCGCGGCGCGTGCTCACCACCTGCGCCGGTGGTGGTGCCTCGGTCGGACTACCCCGAGGGCCGGGCCGGCTACCTGCGCTGGCGCACCGACCACAAGCGCCGTCAGGCCGACGAGGTGGCGGCGATCCTCGCGGAGCACGGCTACGACGACGACGAGCAGGCCCGGGTGGCGGCGATCGTGGAGAAGCGGAACCTCGCCACGGACCGGGCGGTGCAGGTCCACGAGGACGCCCTGTGCCTGGCGTTCCTCGAGCTGCAGCTCGACCCGGTGGCCGAGCAGCTGGGCGACGACCGGACCGTCGAGGTGCTCCGCAAGACGATCCGCAAGATGAGCCGGCGGGCCATCGAGGTGGCCGGTTCCCTGCCCTCTCGCCGGTGGGCGCCCGGTTGCTCGCGGCGGCGGTCGAGCCCGCCTGAGCGGGGCCGTCGATAGGGCGCGGCGGTGGCCCTCCGTTCACGTACGCTCGGGCACCGAGAGCGAAAGGGTCCTGCGATGACGTGTCCTTCCTGTGGTGCGGAGAACGGCGCCGGCGCCCGGTTCTGCATGGCGTGCGGCACGCCGCTCGCCGCCGACGGCACGCCCCCGCCGCCGCCCGAGGAGCCGCCGCCGGCCGTCGAGGCCCCGGAGCCCACCTCGGCGGGGACGGGCTCGCCGGGCGACGCCGCCGGTGGACGCCTGCGCCGGAGCCGGCGCCTGCGCCCGAGGCCGCGCCCGAGCCGGAGGCCGCGCCCGAGCCGGAGGCCGTGGCTCCTGCGGCGCCGATCGGGTGGGGCGAGCCGTCCGCCGAGGTGCCCGCCCCGCCGGATGACGCGCCCGCCCCACCGCCCCCGGCCCGGCGGCCGAGGCCCCCGGCTGGGGCGCGCCGCCGCCGCCCTCGGGTGGGCCGGTGCCGCCGCCCCCTCGGGCGGGCCCGTGCCGCCGCCACCGGCGCCGGCGTGGGGCCAGGCCCCGCCCCCGCCCCCCGCCCGCGGGGCAGCCCACCTCCTCCCGCAGCGCCTGCGCCTCCGCGCCGCCGGCGCCGGCGTGGGGTGCGCCTCCGCCGCCCGCCGCGCCGGCCTGGGGCCAGGCCCCGCCCCCGGCACCCGCCTGGGGCCAGGCCCCGCCGCCCGTGGCCCCGCCTCCCCCCGCCGCTCCCGCGCCGCCCGCGCCCGCATGGGGGAGCGCGCCCCCGCCACCCGCGCCCACCCCGGCGGCGGCACCGGCGCCCGGCGTGTACGCCCCGCCGCCCGCGCCCATCACCGGCGCGCCCGACCCGAACGGGCTCGGCGTCGCCGTCGGCCGGCTCGGGTCGTCGGCTCGCAAGGGATCGAAGGTCGCCATCGCCATCGCCAGCGCTCTGCTCGACGACGGCGAGATGGTCGAGGCGGCCGTCGCCGGGAAGGTCGAGGGCAACGGTGCCGTGCTGGTGCTCACCGACCGCCGGGCGCTGCTCGTGGACGACCGCGAGTGGCGGCCCTACGTCGAGCGGCTCACGGTCGACGGGGGCCTCACGGTCCAGGGCTGGCAGGACGACCGCTCGGCGAGCCTGACCTTCCAGTTCGCCGGGCGCCAGGTGGTCCTCGACCAGATCGTCGACCGCCCCCTCGCCGTCGAGATGGCCCAGCGCATCCGCCACCGCACGGGGGCTGCGGGCTGATCCGTTTCCGCTCGCCCGAACGCCCGCGCTATGGTGAACACCCCACGCGGACGTGGCTCAGTTGGTAGAGCATCACCTTGCCAAGGTGAGGGTCGCCGGTTCGAATCCGGTCGTCCGCTCGGAGCGAAACCCCCAGCTTGCTGGGGGTTTCGTCGTTTTCCGGCATCGGCCGGCGCGTCAGCGGCGTCGGCCGGCCGACGGGCCGACGCGTCGCACGGCGAGCAGGGCGCCGCCGGCGGCGATGAGCAGGGCACCGAGCTCGCCGAGGGCCCAGGCGGGCACGCCGGTGCGCACCAGCTCGCCGTCGTCGGCCGCGGTCGCCTCGCCGCCGCCCCCACCGGTGCCGCCCGGGTCGGTCGGCGGCGCCTCGACCTCGGTGGTGCGGAGGTGGACGGCGGTGCCGGGCAGGTAGTCGGCGGGCGCCGGGTCGGCGAAGGTGAGCGTGGTCGCCGTCACCTCGGTGACCGTGGTGGTCCACGCGTCGGGGCCGCCGAGGTCGAGGGTCACCTCGTCGCCCGGCCGGAACCACTGCTGGCCGCCGGTGCCGCCGAGCTCGAACAGCTGGGCGAGGCCGTACACGGCGATGGTGCGCTGGCCCTCCGGGAGCCCTGCGGTGATGCACGTCTGGGGCGCGACCTCGAGCTGGCCGGTGGGCGGCGGCGTCCAGGCCGACCAGGAGGTGCCGTCGTAGCGCACCAGGTCGCCGCCGTCGGTCTGCTCCACCGGCTGCGCGTCGCGGTCATAGCGCACCCCGGCGGTGGACGGCACCACCGCTCGGGTCGAGGGGCCCCGCCCCTGCGCCTCCTCCCACTGCTCGGGCACGTAGTACGAGCGCTGGGCGCGGTTGCCGTTCTCGAGGAAGACGGGCAGCGCCGCGCCGAGGCCGTACGCGCTGCTCGGCAGCTCGATGCCGCCGGCCACCTTGAGCAGCAGCGCCGGGTTGGCGGCGCGGTCGGCGGGGATGAGCGACATCTTCGGGTCGAAGAGCACCGCGGTGATCTTCCCCGTCGGCCCGAAGGCGGCGAGGGGCTCGGCCGTCGCCCCGCCGAGCACGTGGTCGGCCAGCAGGTCCATCGACTTGCCCTGGATGTTGAAGCTCCAGGTGGCCGGGTGCTGCATGCGCAGCGGCGGCTTCGCCAGCTCGGCGTAGGCGGCGATGATCTTCTCGACGCTCGGGTAGGTGCCGTCGGGGTTCAGCAGGGCCACCAGGTCGACGTCGCCGGTGATCGGCAGCAGGGCGCTGCCCTTGCGCTTCCCGTCGCTCATGAGCGGCTGGAGCACCTCGGCGCCCGTCTCGTCCACGGTCGACCGCAGGCCGAACTCGGCTCGGGCGGTGCCGATCGCCTTGCCCTCGGTGGCCACCTCCTCCCAGTTGCCGGCGGTGGGGAACTGGAGGTCGAAGCCGCCCTTCTCGGCGGCCTCGACGAACTTCTTGCGCTCCGAGCCGATCCCGTCGGGCGGGGCCTCGGCCACGCTCCACTCGCCGGGGCTGGTCTCCTTCAGCTTGCCGCCGCCGCTCCACTCCTTGGAGCGGGTCTGCCAGCGCGACGCCACCTGGGCGCGCTGCTCGGCGTCGAGCACGCGATACTCGCTCGACGCCACCACGTCGGCCCAGGCGTTGGGCTTGCGGATGGCCACGGTGTCCTTCAGCTTCTCGGGGAAGCCGAGGAGCACGTCGAGGTCGCTGACGTTCTTGGCGTCGATGCCGAACGGCTTGAGTCGGGCCTTGCCGGCCGACAGGAGCTCGGCGGCGCCGCTCCCGCGCGACCTCGCCATGATGTTGAGGTTGAAGCGCTTGGCCACCGCGAGCATCTGGTCCTTCTCGGCCTTGGTCACGCCGAGGCCGATGGTCAGCACCTCGTCGGTCAGCGCCGCGCCGGCCGGGATGCCCTTGAGCCCCTTGTCGATGCGCAGGCCCTCGGCGGCCTTGGCGGCGGCCGCCTCGTCGACGAAGCGCTGGGCCTCGGCCAGGTTGCCGCCGTAGCGGATGCGGGTGAACAGCTTGGCGACGGCGGCGTCGGTGACCATGCCGACCGTGACCTCGTTGAACACGGTGGCGCTGCCCGACCCGAGGATGCGGGCGAGCTCCCGAGGGTCCTCGCCGCCGAGGCTGGTGATGCGGTCCCAGGTGGTGACGATGGCCTTGCCGATGGCATCGGCCGCCGCCTGGGCCTGGTCGCTCGTGACGATGGCCCGCCCCGCCTTGAGGTACAGGAGGAACGGGTTGGAGATCTCCTGGGCGAGCCGGAACTTCTCCTCGGGTGAGAGGGTGGCCAGCGTCTCGCGCATGAGGTCGACGTTGTTGACGAAGCTCGCCCACGCGCCGGTGAGCTGCTGGCGCAGCCGCTCCCGGGCGTCGGGGTCGGTGATCGCGTTCCAGGCCCCGGCCTCAACCTCGCCCACCGCGTAGAGGGCGTTGCCGGCGCTGGCCGCCGCGTTCGACCACCACGCTGCGGTGGACTCGATGAAGGCCTTCGAGAAGAGCCCGAAGAACTCGATGGGGGTGGGCGCCGGCACCGGCGGCGGCCACACGATCGCCACCTTGAACGTGCGCTGCTCGGGGGGCGCCAGGATCTGCTCGGGGGCCACCTCGGTGACCTCGTCGTCCTCCCGCAGCAGCGCCTTGCCGGTGGGCTCGTAGGCGACCTCGGACCACGTGAGCACCCCGTCCTTGGCGGGCACCGGGATGGCCACCGGGCGGGCGTGGAGCCCCTGCGAGGACCCGGGGTCGACGTCGGCCCGGAAGGGCATCGCCGGGTTGTCCCAGTCCTCCTCGAGCTTGCCGAGGTTGACCGACGACACCTGGCGGAGCTCGCGCGCCGGGATGGTGGCGATCACCCGCTGGTCGGTGGTCAGGTTCTCCACCGTGCCGGTGACGAGGAAGCTCCGCCCGGCCGCCACCGCGTCGGGCGGGTTCCACGGGTCGGCCGGGTTGTCGTCGACCGAGGGATCGGCCTCGGCCTCGAACGCCAGCAGGTACTTGGGCTTCGACAGCAGGTCGACGTCGCCCGTGGCCAGGTCGGTCTCGCCCGAGGGCACCGCGTAGGTGGCGTCGATCCCCAGCCGGAGGTGCCCGTCGTCGAGCACCCGGACGTGGAACACCTCCTCGAAGCTCTCGCCCGGAGCGAGGTCGGCGACGGGCAGGCCTTGGGGGCCGGGCCCGTCGGTGGGCTTCAGGATCGAGCTCGGGAACGATGCGGTGAACGGGAGGTCGGTCTGCCAGCTCGGGAGGATCGACAGGAGGGTGATGTCGGTGAGGTCCTCGTTGCTCGTGTTGGTCCCCGTGACCGTGAGCTCGAGGGTCTCCTCCTTCGGACCGTCGGCGTCCTCCTCGAGCGTCAGCTCGTCCCGATCGAGCGCGAGGTCGAGGCGGAGCGCGCTCGAGCGCACCCGGACCGTGAGTGATCCGTCGGCGTCGACGGCGCGGCCCGCCGCGTCCTTGCCGGCGATCGACGCGTCGAGCTGCGCGGTGCCCGAGCGCAGCGCCTTCACCGTCGTCGTGAAGGTCTTCCGGGCCCCGGGGGCGAGCGAGAACGGTGCGGTGGCCGTCGGGCTGAGGTCGCCCTGGACCTCGACGGTGTCGGGGTCGCTGGAGGTGAGGCCGTCGGCGCCGAGGGCGAGGTTCGAGAGGTCGCCCACCCCGTCCGCACCGGCCTGGGCCACCACGCGCACCTCGACCTCGTCGTCGATGGCGAGGGCCGAGGGAGTCCCGTCGAGGCTCAACGTGAGGTCGAGGGTCGGGGCCGCGACGGTCGTGACGTCGGTGATCGTGGCGCTCTGGCCGGTGGCGTTGGTGACCGTGAGGCTCACGGGGAGCTCGCCGGGCTTCGCGTACGACTTGCGGACCGACGGCGTGGTGGCCGTGGTCCCGTCGGCGAACGTCCAGCGATGGGTGAGCGCCAACCCGTTCGGATCGGTGCTGGTCGACGCGTAGTCGAACGTGCCGGGCTGGCCGTCGACCGGGGTCTCGGTGAAGCTGGCGGTCGGCGTCGGATCGGTCCCCTTCACCCGGAACAGCGCCTGCTCCACCGAGTACCACTGGAACACCCGCTCGCCCCCGCTGATCACGTACTCCCACGCCACGCCGTCGGGCGGCTGCTCCCGGGTGCGCTGGTACGAGACCCCGGTGATGGCGATCCAGCGCGACGGCAGCTCGCCGGCGTAGGTGGCGCGGATCGCGCAGCTCGCCACGTGCTGGTAGCAGGTGACGCCGTCGACGCCGTGCTCGAAGGTCACCTGCGGGAACGGGGTGGACCCGCTCGGGTAGGGGAAGAGCTCGCCGGTGCCCGCGACGTAGGTGAGCTCCGACAGGTAGCAGTCGGCGAAGGGGCCCACGTGGACGTCGCACTTGGTGCCCGAGGCGGTGGAGGTGGCCCGGATCACCTCGCCCGACTCGATCTCGGTGGCCGACAGGGTCACGTCGAGGAACGGGCTCGTCTTCCGGCAGCCGAAGGTCGTCGAGTACCAGTCGCAGTCGCTCGGAAGCGGGTAGTCGACGTTCCCCGTCGCGTCGAGGCTCGCGGCCGCGACGTCGCCCGGGCTCGCCCCCACGGTGCGCGGCGCGGGATCGGTGCCCGGGGGCACCGGCAGCGCCTCGGTGGGCACGGCCACCGCGGCCGTGGCCTCGCCGTCTGCCCCCGCCGCGGCGGGCACCAGGGCGAGCGAGGTCGAAGCGACGGTGAGCGTGAGTGCCACCGCCGCGAGCGGCACGCGCAGCCGTCGGAGGCCCCCTGCCCGCTCCGTGTTCCCACCGGTCCGCAGGGGCACGTGCGCCCTCCCTCGTCTCGCAGCCGACGGATCGTACGAACTGCGCCGCGAACGCGGCGCGAACGAGGGATCGCCCCGGAGCGGGAGGCTCCGTCACCATCGCGGGCGCCGGGCCGCCGGCGGTGCTCGGTCGATCTCGCGTGGGGTCAGGGCGCGAGCGCCGCGCCCGCGGCGGCGGCGAGCGGCGCGAGCGCACCTCGGCCGAACACGTGGCGATCGGGGCGGATCACCACAGCCTCGTCGTCGGCGAGCACGGCGAGGAGCTCGGGCCAGCGCTCGGCGTCGAGCACGACCGCTCGATCGTCGGTCCAGGGGCCGGCGGGGTGCTCGGGGGCGAGCGGCGAGCGCACGATCACGGTCCAGCGGGGCCCGACGACGTCGTCGAGCAGCCGGTCGTCGAGGCGCGGCTGCGGGGCCAGCCCGCCACCGCCCGGCGCGAGGAGCGGACCGCCCGCGAGGTGGGGGAGCGGCGGCTGGGCGCCCCCGCTGGCCGCGGCGCGCAGGCCGGCGTCGCGCTCGGCGGCCACCGCAGGATCGGTGGTGCAGATGATCCGCCCGAAGCTCACCGCCGCCTCGATGATCGCCCGGACGTGGGGCTCGCGCTCGGCCTGGTAGGTGTCGAGGAGCGCGGCGGGGGCGCCTCGCTCGACCGCGGCCAGCTTCCAGACCAGGTTGGCGGCGTCGCGCATGCCCGAGCACATGCCCTGGCCGAGGAAGGGCGGCATCTGGTGGGCGGCGTCGCCGGCGAGCAGCACCCGGCGGTCGCGCCAGCGCTCGGCGATCAGCCCGTGGAACGTGTAGACGGCCGACCGCTCGACCTCCACCAGGTCGGGATCGATCCAGCCGGCGAGCAGCTCGCGGATGACGTCGGGCCGATCGATGTCGGCGGCCTCCTCGCCGGGGAGCAGCATGAACTCGAACCGGAAGCGCGGGAACGGCATGGGCACGAGCGTGTGCGGCCGGGCGGGGTCGCACACCTGGAGCGCTCGGCGCGGGAGCGAGGCGATCGGCTCGCGCAGCAGCAGGTCGAGCACGAGCCACGGCTCCTCGAACCCGAGGTCGTCGAGCCCGGTGCCGACCACGGCGCGCAGCGCCGAGCGAGCCCCGTCACAGCCCACCACCCACGACGCCCGCAGCACGGTCCCGTCGTCGGCGGTGAGCGCCACGTGGTCGTCGTGCTGGCGCACCTCGGCGATGCCGGTCCCGAGGCGGACCTCGGCGCCGGCCGCGACCACCGCCGCACGCAGCGCGCGCTCGAAGCCGGGCTGGTGGAACAGCACCGACGATGGCCAACCGATCGTCGTGTCGGGCGGCGAGTCGAACCGCAGCAGGACCTGGCGCTGCGCGTCGAGGAAGTCCATGCCCTCGTTGCTGATCATGGTCGCCACGATCTCCTCCGCGCAGCCCAGCTCCTGGAGGATCCGGACGATCTCGCCATCGCAGTGGGCGGCGCGGGGCAGCGGGTCGAGCTCGGTCGCCCGGTCGACCACGAGGGTGCGCAGGCCGTGGCGGGCGGCGAGCCCCGCCGTGGTGGCGCCCACCGGACCGAAGCCCACGACGACGACGTCGGCGTCGAGCCCCGGTGCGCTCACGGTCGCGCCGCCCAGCGCGCCTGCAGGTCGGCGATGTCGGCCGGCTCGATGAACTCGAGGGGGATCTCGGGCCCCCAGGCGTTGGCGATCCGATCGAGCGCGAACTCGGTGCGGCCCTCGCGCTCCCAAGCCTCGTCATCGGTGATCTGGTCGAGGTCGGAGTAGAGCTCGAGGAACGCCCCCGACGGGTCGCGCAGGTACCAGTAGAAGTTCGAGCCGGCGAAGTGCCGCCCGATGCCCCACACGTGGCCGTCGGGGTCGCGGCGCAGCACCGAGGTGGCGGTGGCGCCGACGTGGTCGAGGTCGTCGCACTCCCACGAGTAGTGCTGGAGCAGCGGCACGGGCGAGGCGACGAGCGCGACGTTGTGGTGGTCGGTGGAGCAGCGCAGGAACGAGATGATCCCGTCGATCTCGTCGGACACCTTGAACCCGAGCCCCTCCACCAGCAGCGAGCGGGTGGCGGCGAGGTCGGGCGTGCCGACGACGAGGTGGCCGAGCCGCCGAGGGGCCGGGCGACGGCCGCGGTCCCCGGTGCCCGTCGGTTCGCGCGCGCCGTGGCGCCCGGACGGTTGGCCTCCTCGGGCGCCGGGGCCGCCGGACCTCGGGGCTCGGGCTCGGCCGCCGAGACCCGCAGCCGCACCGAGGTGGCGGGGTCGACGACCGCCACGGATCCGTCGCCGGCGCGCTCGACGGCGGCGCCGCCGTCGGCCAGCCGCCGGGCGATCGCCTCGAGGTCGCGCTCGTCGTCGGCGCCGACGTGGATGGCTCGCAGCTGGCGGAAGGGCCCCTCGGCGACCGCGACGCGCCCGCCCCCGTCGCTGCCGGCGTACCCCTCGCTCGCCGTGCCCTCGAGGCCCAGCGCGCCGTACCAGGTGGCGAGGGCGTCGGGGTCGGGCACCGACACGTCGAACCCGAGCAGGCGGTGCAGGCTCACGGCATGGTCGCTCGGGTCGTGCCGGCCACGCAGCGGTTGCGCAGCTCGCCGATGACGTCGGCGCCGGTCGTGACCACCTGTCCCTCCTGGAGGAAGGTGCCGGTCGCCATCCCGACGCCCGACGGGGTGCCGGTGAAGATCAGGTCGCCCGGCCAGAGCGGGCAGATCGACGAGAGGTACTCGACGAGCGTGGCGATCGGGAACAGGAGCAGGTCGGTGCGGGCCTCCTGCACCCGTCGACCGTCGACCTCGCACCAGAGGCCGATGTCGTCGGGGTCGGGGAACGAGTCGACGCTGACGAGCGCCGGGCCGATCGGCCCGAAGGCGGGGAACGACTTGCCGAGCGAGAACTGGGGCGGCGCGCCGGTGAGCTGCACGGTGCGCTCCGAGTAGTCCTGGCCGAGCGTGACGCCCGCGATCGCGCCCCAGGCGTCCGCCGCGGCCACGTTGGACGCCTCGCGCCCGATCGCCACGACGATCTCCGCCTCCCAGTCGACCGTGGGGCCGCAGAGGGGGAGCTCGGCGTTCGGGCCGACGATGCAGCTCGGGAACTTGGTGAAGGTCAGCGGCGCCGGCGGCAGGTCCATGCCGCTCTCGGCGGCGTGGTCGCGGTAGTTGAGGCCGATGGCGAAGACCTGGCGCGGGCGCGGGACCGGCGCGCCGAGCACGGCGGTGGCCACGTCGCCGTCGCCCTCGCCGTCGAGGGCCTCGTGGTGGGCGTGCAGCTCCTCGCTGCGGACGACCGCGGCCATCGGGTCGGCGAGCGAGTCGTCGCCGCTCGCGCGGGCGAGGTCGTGCCATCGACCGTCGCGCTCGAGCGCGGCGCGGCCGTCGACGTTCAGCAGGCGGTACATGGAGCTCCTCTGCTCACTCGTGGAACTGGATCTGGTCGGGCGTGATGCGCAGCACGGTGCGCTGCTGCTCGTCGAGCATCGAGACGATGGTCGACGGGTCGGGCCGATCGCCGCCGCCGAGGGCGGCGAACACGTCGGCGGTGAGCTCGGCGCGGAGCGGATCGGCGTCGATGCACTCGGCCGTCCCGTAGACCACGAGGTGCGCTCGGCCGTCGGGGACCGCCAGGCTCACCCGAGGTTGGCGCCGGGCGTTGCGCCACTTGGCCGTGTACGCCTTCGCCGACACCACGAGGCGGCCCTCGTCGTCGAGCAGGTAGCCCACCATCGACTGCTGGGGCGACCCGTCGCGCCGCCCGGTGGCGAGGATCGCCCAGCGGTGGGCGACGAGGAACGCGCGCTGCTCTTCCGTTATCACTCGATCAGACTCTGATCGATCGATATGGAAGCGCAAGGGGTCACCGAACGTCGCCGGCGGCGCAGCTCGCAGGCGGTGGTCGACCAGCTGCTCGACGCCGCGCTCGTCGAGTTCGCCGCCCACGGCTACGCCGGCGCGTCCACCCGCGCCATCGCCGAGCGCGCCGGTGCGCACCAACCGCAGATCAACTACCACTTCACCTCGAAGGAGGCGCTGTGGCAGGCGGCGGTCGACCGCCTCTTCGCCGAGCTCGGCGCGGAGCTGGGCGCCACGCCGGAGGTGCTGGGCGAGGACCTCCTCGGTCGGTTCGCCTCGTTCGTGCGGGCCTTCGTGGGGTTCTCGGCGCGGCGCCCCGAGCTGCACCGGATCATGAACCAGGAGTCCACCGCGGACTCGCCCCAGCTCGCATGGGTGGTGAGCCGCCACATCGCCCCGCGGATCGAGGTGCTCTCGGTGGCCTGGAGCGCCGTGCGCGAGGCCGGCGCCGTCGCCGACCTCGACCCAGCCGAGGTCTGGGAGCTGCTGATCGGCTTCGGGGCGCTGCCCTACGCAAACGCACCCCTCCGCCGGCAGCTGTTCGGCCCGGTCCGGGCCGACGACGTCGACCGCCGTGCCGCCCGCCTGATCGCGCTGCTCGCCGCGGGCCCCTGACCGGCCGACGGCTGGGGCTCCTGCACCACCTGGGGCGGATCGTTGTCTCGACCGATCTGGAGCAGAGGCTCGATCAACTGATCCCCGGGGCGGGTGCTGAGCGCGATGGATATCAAGTCGGGTGCAACAGAAGGCGGGGTCAACGCATCGTTGACCCATGTGACCCGACGTGCGCCCAGCTCACCCCCGAAGGCCGGGAACGATGCGCTCGAACGTCTGTACGAAGACGAGTGCCAGCCGATGCTCAGGCTGGCGGTCCTCGTCGTCGGGTCACGGGAGCTCGCAGAGGACATCGTTCAGGACGCGTTTGCTGCGGTGACGGCAAACCGATCGAGCGTCTCCAATCCAGGCGGGTACCTCCGCCAGTCGGTCGTCAACGGGTGCCGCATGGCGATTCGGCGTCGAGACACCCAACGGGCGTACCTCGCCACGCTCCCCACAGACGGCCAGTTGGCCGATGCTCCGCACCAGCTCGACCTCCGGGATGCCCTTGGAGCACTCCCACCGAAGCAGCGTCTCGTATTGATGCTGCGGTATCTCGAGGACCTGCCTGATCGAGAGATAGCCGGCCTCGTCGGGTGCACCCAGGCGACCGTTCGATCGCTCGCCTTTCGTGGGCTTCGAAAGATGAGGGAAACATGGTGAACACTGGATCAGACACGCTCGAGCGACGGGATCGCTTGGTACGACTCGCCGACGCGGCGATCGCTTCGGATGGGTCCGCGAGGTCGTTCATGGCTCCCGCTCCCAGGGAACACCGCCGCAGCCGGCTGCTTGCTGTCGCCGTCGTCGTTTCCCTTCTTGTCGTTGGCGTCGGACTCGCCGTCGCGCTCAGCGCGGGAGACGGGGACGAGCTCACGACCGCGGGCGACCCTTCTTCATCGTTCGAGCCCGTGCAGGCGAGCGCCAATGCTGTCGTGATGATCTACTCGGGACGACCGAACCCCACCTGGGTCTTGAGTGCAGACGACGCCGCGACAGTTCGCGGATCCCTCGAGCAGCTCCCACGCATCGACCCTCCAGACTCCGAGATCGAGCCCGCCCTCGGGTTCTCGGGTTTTCGGATTGATGGGCCTGACACCCTTCTTCCGTCCGTCTCCATCACTCCTGGTCTCGTGGTGGTAACCAACGCCGACAAGACCACCACCTCGTTCTCGGACCCTGACAACGTCGCCCTGAAGACCATCGCTGCGATTGCTCAGCGGAACATCCCCGCCGACGATGCGCGGGTGCTCGCTGAGAGCTTCCAAACCGATTGACGAGTCTTCAGAAGCCTTCGCCCCTTCCGCCGTCGCCCGCCTCCTGCGATCGTGGAGCGGTGCCATCCGTCGCTTCGGCCCCCCAGCCTCGCTCCTCGCTCCGTGCGGTCGCCGTCCCGGCCGAGCACGGCGGCTGGGCGCTCAGCGCCGAGCCGGGCCTGCTCGCCCTCGCCGTGGCCCCTTCGCTCGCCGGCCTGGCGCTCGCCGTCGCCGCCCTCGTGCTCTTCCTCGTGCGGACGCCAGCGAGAGCGGTCGCCGTCGGGCGCCGTCGGGGGCGCTGGACCACGCGCGAGCAGGTGGCGGCGCGGGTCGCGGCCGTCGAGGTCGCGGCGCTCGGTGCGCTGGTCGTGGTGGCCGCAGCCCTCGGGGAACCGGGCTGGTGGTGGCCCGGCCTCGTCGCCCTCGTGCCCGGCGCGCTGGCCGCGAGCTACGAGGTGCGGTCGCGCGACCGGCGGCTCGTCCCCGAGCTGGCCGGGGCCGTCGCGGTCGTGGCCGTCGCCCCGATGGCCGCGCTGGCTGGGGGCGCGTCGACCTCGCTCGCCATCGGGCTCTGGCTGGTCCTCGCCGCCCGATCGACGTCTTCGATCCCGCACGCGCGCGAGCAGGTCGGGCGGGTCCACGGGCGGGCCCCGACGGGAACCGGCCGCAGCGACCTGGTGGCCATCGTCCTCGGGGCCGCGGCCGTGCTCGTCGAGCCCGCCCTGGCGACGGGCGCGGCATCGATCGTCGCCATCGTGATCGCCCAGCGGGCCCTGGCGCGCCGCCCGGTCCCTCGGGTCGCGGTGGTGGGCGCCACGCAGGTGGCCCTCGGCGTCGCGGTGGTGAGCCTCACCGCCCTGGGCGTGGCCCTCGGGTAGTGCCCTCAGCCGGGCTCGTGCTCGGCGCCGTGGTGGGTGGCGACCACCACCGGGCACGGGCGTGGCGGATGACGTGGTCGGACACCGACCCGAGCACGGCGCGCTTGATGCCGCCGCGCCCACGGGTGCCGATGACGACCGCGGAGGCTCGCACCGACTCGGCGTGCTGCACGAGCGCCGCCGCCGGATCGCCCCGGAGCACGACGATGTGCGCCGAGTCCACGCCCAGGGTGGCGGCCACCTCGAGGGCCACCTGGCGGGCCTCCTCGTCGGCGTCCTCGACGGCTCGCTGGAAGGCGTCGGGCGACATCACGCCGCCGGCCATGCCCGTGCCGGTGAGGAGCGTCGGGTCGGGCTCGAGGGCGACGGTGACCACCTGCCGGGGCAGGTCGGGTCGCACCAGCTCGAGCCCGGCGCGCAGCGCCTCGGTCGAGAGCTCGGATCCATCGGCGCAGAGCATCACGGGAGCGTCCATGCCCGCACGGTACCCCTCCGGGCCCCTCCGGAATCGGGGCGAAGGTCCCGCCCGACCCGCCAGACTGCACCGATGGCCACCTCCCTGAGCTCCGCCGACGCCCTCGACTGGGCCTTCTCGAAGCCCCGCACCGCCAAGCTCGCCGTCGTGCTGGCGTCGGGCGCGCCGCTCGTGGCTCCGGTCTGGGTGGCGCGCGACGGCGACGACCTGCTCTTCAACACGGGCGCCGACACGGCCAAGGGCCGGGCCGTGCGCCGCGACCCGAGGGTGTCGCTCTGCTTCGACGACGAGGCCCCGCCGTTCTCCTTCGTGGTCGTGGCGGGCACGGCCACCGTCTCCGAGGACCTCCCCGAGGTGCGGCGGTGGGCCGCCGCCATCGCCGGGCGCTACATGGGCGCCGACCAGGCCGACGCCTACGGCGAGCGCAACGGCGTGCCGGGCGAGCTCCTCGTGCGGGTGACCCCGACCAAGGTCACCGGTCAGCTCCGGGTCGCGGACTGAGCCCCGCCCCGCGTCACCCGACCAGGTCGCGGACCTCGGCCTTCACCACCTTGCCGAGCGCGTTGCGGGGCAGGGCGTCCACGTGCACGATCCGCTTCGGGCGCTTGTACGCGGCGAGCTCCTCGGCGGCCAGCGAGGCCAGCGCCCCGTCCGCACCGCGATCGCCGCCCTCGACCACGGCGACCACCTCCTCGCCCCAGTCGGGGTGGGGCAGGCCGACCACCGCCACATCGGTGACCGAGGGGTGCCGCCGGAGCACGTCCTCGACCTCGCGGGGGTACACGTTGTAGCCGCCGCTGATGATGAGCTCCTTGCGGCGCCCGACGATGCGCACGTAGCCGTCGTCGTCCACGGCGCCCACGTCGCCCGTGGCGAACCACCCGTCGACCAACGCCTCGGCGGTGGCGTCGGGCCGCTCCCAGTACCCCGTGAACACGTTGGGGCCGCGCAGCAAGATCTCGTCCGTGCCCGGCGCCAGCCGCAGCGACACGTGGGGAGGGGATCCCCACCGTCCCGGGTCGGCGCTCGCCCTCGTAGGGGTTGGACACGTTCATCACCGTCTCGGTCATGCCGTACCGCTCGATCAGGCGCTGGCCGGTGGCATCCACGATGGCTCGGTGCAGCTCGGCGTCGAGGGGAGCGCTGCCCGACACGCCGAGCCGGAGCCCGGCGAGCTCGGGGGCGCGCCCCGAGGCGAGGAGCCGGTGCCACAGCGTCGGGACGCCGAAGAGGAGGGTGGCGCGCTCGTCGCGCACCGCGTCGACGACGCGCCCCGGGTCGAACGCCTCGTGCAGCACGACGCCGGCGCCGGCGAGCAGCGTCCCGTGGAGGCCCACGCCGAGGCCGTGGAGGTGGAACAGGGGCAGGGGCAGCACGAGCCGGTCCTGGGGCGTCCACCGCCAGGCGATCCGCAGCGCCTCCGCCGAGGAGAGCAGGTTCCCGTGCGACAGGAGCGCCCCCTTCGGTGAGCCGGTGGTGCCCGAGGTGTAGGCGAGCAGCGCCGGGTCGTCGGGCGCGGCGCGGTCGAGCGCCGGCAGCTCCCGGCGGGCGGGCAGCTGGTCGAGGTCGAGCGCGGCGACCGCCACGCGGTCGTCGGCGGCGACCACCCACGCGGCGCGAGCCGGGTCGTCGACGACGGCGAGGGCGGGGCGGGCGTCGGTCACGAGGTGGGCCAGCTCGCGCTCGCGGTAGGCGGTGTTCGCCGGCACGACCACCAAGCCGAGCCGCAGCGCCCCGACGTGGGCCACCACCAGCTCGAGCGACGAGGCGGCCGAGAGGAGGATGCGATCCCCGGGTCGGGCGCCGGCGGCGTGGAAGCGCGCGGCGGCCTCGGCGCTGCGTGCCTCGAGCTCGGCGGCGGTGGTCCAACCCGAGGTCCGGTCGTGCACGGTCGGGGCGGCGGGGTCGGCCCCCCATCGGCGGGCCCACGCGGCGGGGAGGCTGCGCTCGGCGAGGAGGTCGACCGTCGTGGGGTCGACGCCGGCGGGGACGTGGGCGCGCCAGTCGGCGGGGCTCGCCGTCACCGCTCGGTGCTCCTGCCTTCGGCGGGGGCCGGCGGGCCTGGTCGGGTCACGCCGAGGGCGGGTCCACGACGCCGCGCAGGCCGGCCTCCCCGAAGAGCGGCTCGAGCACGCTCGCCAGCGACGGCCCCCGCCGCAGGCTCTGCCCGCCGTCGACGGTGAGGACCTGGCCGGTGAGCCACGTCGTCTCGGGGCCGACGAGGAACCGCACCGCGGCGGCGATGTCGTCGGGCGTGCCGATGCGGTCGATCGGCGTGTTCTCGCGATAGCTGTCGAGCACCGGGCCGCCGGCGACGATGAACTCGACGAGGTCGGTGTCGATGAGGCCGGGGCACACGGCGTTGACCCGGACCCCGCTCGGGCCGAGCTCGTCGGCCGCCTGCCGGCAGAGCTGGTTGATGGCGGCCTTGGACGGTCCGTAGGCGCCGAACCACGGGTGGACGAGCGAACCGGCCGTCGAGGAGATGGCCACGAACGACCCGCCGCCGCGCCGCACCATCGAGGCGGCGCCGTGCTTGAGCACCAGCAGCGTCCCGGTCAGGTTGAGGGCCAGCGTCTCGTTCCAGGCCGCCTCGTCGAGCTGGGTCACCGGGCCGATCGACGTGCTGCCGCCGGCGTTGGCCACGACGGCGCCCAGCGGACCGCCGGCGCGCTCCTCGGCCGCGGCGACGGCGGCGGCGACCGCCTCCTCGTCGGTGACGTCGGCGACGGTCGCGTGCAGCGACCCGGCGCCGGCCACCGGGCCGACCTCGTCGATCGCCTCGAGCAGTCGCGACTCGGTGCGCCCGCAGATCGTGACCGTGGCGCCGTCGGCGGCGAGGCGCGACGCGATGCCGAGCCCGATGCCGCTGCCGCCACCGGTGACCAGGGCGCCGACGCCGGCGAGGGCGTGATCGCTCACGAGGACTTGGCGGGCAGCAGGGCGGCGATCGCCGTGACGATGCCACCGGCGATCACCAGGTAGAACCCGATCGCCGTCTTGGCCTCGAAGTCGGAGGCGAAGTTGTCGGTCACGAAGCTGGCGATCGACGACCAGTTGAGGGCGGCGGTGGCCACGATGGCGACGCCCACGACGATGGCGGCGATCCGCACGAGCGGGCGGAGGGTGCCGACGAAGAGCAGCAGCCCGATCACCACGGCCGCGACCCCGAGGCCCAGCAGGAGGTAGGGGTCGTTGCTCTTCAGGAACCCGTCGCCGCTCGTGAGCGACCAGGCCGAGTCGGTGACGGTGTCGCCGCTCGGGCCGAGGTGACCCAGCCGGAGAACACGCCGAGGATGGTCAGGGCGCCGCCGACGACGGCGGCGATGCCACCGAGGACCGAGCGGGCGGGACCGGCGGCGGTGGCCGGACCGGTGCCGGCCGGCGTCCCAGGCGGGCGCTCCCACCGGGGCGCCCCAGGCAGGGGTGTCTGCGGGGCGCCGAAGCCCGGCGCCCCGGCGGGGGTGGTGGGCGGTGCGGTGGGCCAGCCGCCGGCGGCCGGCGGCGCGCCGCGGGCGGTGCGCCCGCCGGTGGCGGCCAGGATGCGGCGGGCGGCGCGCTCGGCGCCGGTGGGGGCCGCAGGCGCCGGGGAGCCGGGGCGCGGGCGCCGGGCCGGCATCGCCCGGCGGCGTCCACGGCCCGGGGGCCGGGGGTGGCGGGGCGGCGACGACGGTGGGGTCCTGGGGCGTCGGGCCGCTCGCGATCGTCGGGTCCGGGCCCGGCGCGGGCGGCGGTGCGGGCTCGCCGAGGCGGGTGCCGCAGCTGGTGCAGAACGCCGCGCCGGCCGGGACGTCGGCGCCGCAGCTCGGGCAGGGGGTGGAATCGCTCACTCGATCAGCCTTCCTCGCCGGGTGGTCGGGCCATTCTGCCCGCTGCGGACGAGGCGGGGCGGACTACCGCTGCCGGAGCTTCGAGAGCAGCCGCAGGATCTCGAGGTACAGCCAGATGATGGTGACCATCAGGCCGAACGCGGCGTACCACTCCATGTACTTGGGGGCCCGCATGGCGACGCCCCGCTGGACGAGGTCGAAGTCGAGCAGCAGGTTGAACGCCGCCACGCCGACCACCACGAGGCTGAAGAGGATGCCCATGGGCCCGGCGTCGTGGATGAAGGGCACGCCGCTGGTGAAGAGGCTGACGATCCAGCTCACCAGGTAGGTGAGGAAGATGGCACCTGTGGCGGCGACCACGGCGATGCGGAGCCGGTCGGTGACCTTGATGGTCCCGGTGGCGAACAGGACGAGCATCACGCTGAACACGGCGATGGTGACGAGCACGGCCTGCAGCACGATGCCGTCCCACTGGGCGTCGTAGACGTGGGAGATCGCCCCGAGGAAGAGCCCCTGCGCGGCGGCGTAGAGCGGACCGGTGAACCGGGCCAGCGTCGGCTTGAAGACGGTGAGGATCGCCACGGGGAGCCCGGCGAGGCTGGCGATCCAGACCCAGGCCGGGAAGTCGATCGCCCGCTCGACGGTGCCGTCGAAGCGCGTGGCGAGCTCGGTGACGGTGACCTGCTGCCAGCCGAACCAGCCGGCCACCATGACGATGCCGAGCAGGATGGCCGTGGCGGTCACCGTGCCGCCGGCGGTCATGGTGCCGCGATCGGCGGTGGGACCGCCGCTGACCGGGCCGCCCGGTGCGCTGCCGGGCGTGAACACGTCGGTGGGGAGCTCGCTGGCGGGCGAGCCCCATCCCGGGGTGAAGCTCCCGGGCGGCTGCGATGCCGTGGCGCGCTGGAAGGCGCCGTCGTTCAGTGCGGGGTTGGGCATGGCCCCATTCTGCCGGAACCGGGGCCCGACCGTCGCGCTGGGCCGAGAACGGCGACGGGCCGCCGACCCGGAGGTCGGCGGCCCGTGGCGCGAACGCGAGCTCGGCTCAGATCACGCGAACGTTCTGGGCCTCCTCGCCCTTGCGGCCGGGCGCGATGTCGAACTCGACGCGCTGGCCCTCTTCGAGGGTCTTGTAGCCGCTGCCCTGGATGTTGGAGAAGTGGACGAACACGTCGTCGCCGTCCTCGCGGGTGATGAAGCCGTAGCCCTTCTCGTTGTTGAAGAACTTCACGGTGCCTGTAGCCAATGCATTTCTCTCTCTGTGCCGAGCCGGCCCGTGCGGCCTGCTCACCCGGCGAGGCTACGTCACGGAGGGCGGTGGCGGTAGGGGTCGTCGGGAATTCCCCGTCGTGCGGGGGACCGGAGGTCCGCTCCGACAGCGAGCCAGGTCGCTGCCGGAGCGGCCGGTTCCGGGAGGCGGCGCCGGGAATCGAACCCGGGTACAGGGCTTTGCAGGCCCTTGCCTAAGCCACTCGGCCACGCCGCCGGGCCGGGTCACCCTAGCGGAGCCCCGCCCCCTACTCTGACCCCGATGTCGGGGGCCGAGGTCGCGCTGGTGGTCGTGGCCGCGCTGGCGTGCGGGGCGGTGAACGCCCTCGCGGGCGGAGGCTCGCTGATCCTGTTCCCGGCGCTGGTCGCCACCGGGATGGGCACGCTCGCGGCCAACGTCACGAACTCGGTGAGCACCTGGCCGGGGTACCTCGGCAGCATCGGTGGCTTCCGGGCCGAGCTGGCCCTCCACCGCCACCGCCTGCCCCGCCTGGCCGCGGCCACGGTGGTGGGCTCGATCGCCGGGTGCGCCCTCCTGCTCGCGACCCCCACCGAGGCGTTCGACGCCATCGTGCCGGTCCTCGTGCTGGCGGCGGCCGGGCTGCTCGCCGTGCAGCCGACCGTGGCCCGTCGGGTGGGTGCCCCGGTCGACCACCACCGTCGGGCCAGCCGGGGCCAGCTGGTGGCGATCTCGCTCGCTGCGGTCTACGGCGGGTACTTCGGCGCCGCCCTCGGCGTCATCTTCCTCGGCGTGCTCGCCCTCACGATCGATGCGCCGCTGCGCGAGCTGAACGGCTTGAAGGCCGGGCTCTCGGCGGTCGACGCCACGGTGAGCCTGATCGTCTTCGGGCTGTTCGGGCCGGTGTCGTGGAGCGCCGTCGCCGTGGCGGCACCGGCCACCCTCGTGGGCGGCTACCTCGGCGCTCGCGCCGCCCGACGCGTGCCCGGCGCGGTGCTGCGACCCGCCGTGATCGGCTTCGCCGTCCTCGTGGCGGTGGTGCTGGCCGTGCGCTGAGGCGCTCAGCCGCCGGTCGTGGTCGAGCCCTCGCCGGCGGTGGTCGTCGTCGCCGGCGTTGTCGACGTGGTCGACGTGGACGACGCGGTCGTCGTCGTGCCCCGGGCGCAGAGGAGCACGACGTTGCTGTACTGGCGGAACGCCTCGTCGTCGGCCTCGAGGTCGGAGGTGCGCACCAGGGCGCGCACGGCCGTGTCGTCGAGCGCATCGACGATGCACTCGGCCTGCGCGTCGGAGTAGGTGGCCTCGAGCCGGTCGCGGACCTGCTGGCGGCGCACCTCGGCCGGATCGGTGGGCTCCGACGAGCAGCCGGCCGCCGCGACGCCCACGAGCGCCAGGGCGAGCAGCGCCCGGGCCCGGCCGCCTCGGCGGTGATCAGCCGATGCAGGCATCGGCCGCGTCGCGGTACTCCTGGCTGTCGGCCAGGGCGTTCAGGTCGGTGGCCTCCACCACGGCCTCGGCGCCGAGATCGTCGGCGATGCAGCGGGCCTGCTCGGCGGTCAGCCCGTAGTCGCGGAGCTTCTCGACGGCCTGCTGGCGTGGGCCGGTGACCGCCGGATCGTCGCTGCCGCCGCCGCAGCCGAGGAGCCCGAGCGAGCCGAGGACGACGGCGAGGAGCCCGGCCGCGACGGCGCGCGCCCGGCGGAGCGGTGGGCGCGACGGAGGGGGCGGGGCCATGGGGGCATCCTCGCGCAGCCGCCGCGGTCCGCCGGGGCACCTCGGGAGGCCAAGTTGCGTCGGATCGGCCGGTGGACTGAACTTGCTGGGCACATGTCCGTCTTGCGAAGGGGTTCCGGGCAGGCTCATGGCTATCGAGGTCGACACCAAGGACTGCACCCAGCTGGGCGACGCCGAGCTGGCCGAGATGGCCGACCTGTGCGCCGACGGGCCCAGCCGCTTCGAGGTGGGCACCCTCTCGAAGGCCGCGGAGAGCTGGGTGCTCGTCACCCTGGCTCGTGAGGGCGGCCGGCTGAAGGGCTTCTCGTTCAGCACCCTCGAGCGCATCGGCGGCACGCCGAGCGTGATCGTCGGGCTCGCCTCGGTGAAGCGCACCGCCAAGCGCGACACCGTGCTGCGCGCCATCGTCAACGACCAGCTCCGCCGGGCGGTCCTCGCCTTCCCCGACGAGGACGTGCTGGTCGGCACCCGCTTCGCCACGGTCTCGGGCTACGACGCCTTCCGCACCCTGGTCGACATCGTCCCGCGGCCCGACTACCTCGCCACGGGCGAGGAGCGGGCGTGGGGCCGCCGCCTGGCCAAGCGCTTCGGCATCGACTCGGGCCGCTACGACGAGCGCACGTTCGTGGTCCGCGGCGACCAGGGGTACCCCGAGGTGCTCGACCACGAGGCGCTCAAGCCCGAGAAGGTCGAGGTCTACGCCGAGTTCTTCGAGGCCATCGACGAGGCTCGGGGCGACGCGCTGATCGCGTTCGGCTGGGCCACCGCCGACGACCTGCTGAAGCTGGCCTGAGCGACCGCCCGGTCGCGCCGGGGCGGGCCCCATGGAGCTGCGCGATGCCATCCGCGCCCGGCGGATGGTGCGCGCCTTCGCCGACGCGCCCGTCGATCCGGGCCTGCTCGACGCGCTGATCGACCTCGCCCGCCGGGCCCCCTCCGCCGGCAACGTGGCGGCGACGCGCTTCGTCGTGCTCGACCAGCCCGACCAGGTCGCCCGCTACTGGGACGCCACCCTCCCCGCGGAGCGGCGGGCGGGCTTCCGGTGGCCGGGGCTCGTGGCCGCGCCCGCCCTGGTGGTGGTCGCCGTGCGCCCCGCCAGCTACCTCGAGCGCTACGCCGAGCCCGACAAGGCCGCCACCGGCCTCGGCGCCGGCGAGGACCGCTGGGCCGTCCCGTACTGGTGGGTCGACGCGGGCGCGGCGGCCGAGCACCTGCTCCTCGGGGCGGTCGACGCGGGCCTCGGAGCCTGCCTGTTCGGCCTCTTCGACCACGAGCGGGCGGTGGCCGAGGCGTTCGGCGTCCCCGACGGCTGGCGGCTGGTGGCCACCATCGCGCTGGGCTGGCCGGCCCCCGACGAGCCGGGCCGATCGGCGCACCGGGCTCGCCCGCCGCTCGACGAGGTGCGCCGCCGCGGGCGCTGGTAGGCGGCCCCGTCACCGCGGGGCGTGCTGATCTGTCGGGGCGATCGCACGCATCGTATGCATCGGGCGTGACGATTCTCACATGACGAACGGGTTACGGAATCGTGGAATCGGTGACAGAATGTCCGACCCGTACCAGCGCGGCGTGGACGCCGTCCCCGTGCGCCCCCTCCCCCAAGGAGCCCATCCCATGTCGAGCACCGCCGCGCCCCGAGCGCGACGATCTCCACCTCAGTACCCCCGGCACGTCGGTCCGACGTGCCCGCCGCTGGCCCCTCCGGGTCGGCCTGCTGGCGGTCGGCGCCATCGCCGTCGCCGCCCCGATGGTGGCCGCCGAGCCGGCCTCCGCCCCCGACGTCCCCCTCGCCCGCCAGGTGGCGCCCGCGGCGGCCGAGCCCGTGCGCCAGGCGCCGGCGCCCACCGCCTTCGCCGACCTCGGCGACCTCACCCTCCTCTCGGCCGTCGTGGCCGGCCAGGCGCGCACCGAGGTGCCGCCGCCTCCCACCACCACGACCACGACGACCACCGCGCCGCCCACCACCACGACCACCGCAGCCCCGGCGCCCGCACCGGCCCCGGCGGCCGAGCCGGCCACGGGCCGCTGCGGCGGCGACCTCCCGCCCTGCTGGGTCATGATGCGCGAGTCCGGCGGCAACATCACCGCCAAGAACCCGAGCTCGAGCGCGTCGGGCAAGTGGCAGTTCATCAACTCCACCTGGGCCGGCTTCGGCGGCTACGCCGAGGCGTGGATGGCCCCCGAGTCCGTGCAGGACGCCAAGGCCCGCCAGCTGTGGGCCGGCGGCGCCGGCTGCGGCCACTGGAGCGCCTGCTAGCCAGCGCTCCCTCGTGCGCGGCGTCGGCATCCTCCCCCCGGCCGACCCCGCCGCCCGCAGCCCCCGGCTCGCGCCGGGGGCTGCGTCGCGCTCGGGGTCAGGTGCCGACGCGCCGGGCGTACTCGCTCGACCGCTGGAAGCCCGTCACGAGGACGTCGGTGTTGCTCGTGCGCGCCTTGGGCACCCAGTACGACCAGCCGCTCGGGTCGGGCGCCCGGCCCAGCATGCCGAGGTAGACCATGGCGACGGTCACCTCGGTCGAGAGGCGCCCGGACCCGATCGACCCCTCGGCGTACCCGCTGGCCAGCTCGCCGCGCGTGGTGCCGCCCTCGAGGCGGTCGACGTCGGCGGCCAGCTCGAGGTACGAGGGGTCGCGCTTGTAGACGTTGCGGTACACGGCGGTCACGAACTGCTCGTCGGTGAGCCCGGCGACGTCGGGGTCCGCGGCGAAGCCGTCGGCGAGCTCGGCCGCCGTCTCGCCCTGCCGGTAGGCGACCACGCCGTCGTCGATGAGCTGGCGCGTCGGCGGGTACGTGCCGTGCACGGCGAGGTAGCTGCGCACGACGGGCGACACCACCCGGCCGAACTCGTTGGACCCGATGAACGAGCGGATGGTGCTGCTGCCCGACGTGCCGTTGTGCAGCCGGCTCGTCCAGTAGGTGGTGCCCGAGGCGTCGGGCGCGCGGCCGAGGAAGTCCTCGTACTGCTGGCGGATGAAGTCGGCCGGGCAGTCGAAGGGGATCCACGCATCGTGGCCGCCGCGCCAGGTGCCGGTCCGCCGCGCGTCGCGGTGGAACTGGGGCCAGTCGTTGCGGCACAGGCCGTGGTCCGTGGTGAGCACGTAGGTCTTGGTGACGTCGCCGGCGAGGACGCCGCCGCCGTGGCCGTGCGAGCGGTACACGCTGTGCTGCACGATGATCGTGCGGCCGCCCGCCTCGGCGATCGACGGCGTGGACCCGGGGGCCAGGGTCGCGGGGTGGGCCATCCGGTACTCGTCCTCCACGGCGCCGTTGCGGCCGTCGAAGACGCGGATGTCCTTGTCGAGCGTCGACACCACCTCCTGCACGCCGTCGCCGTCGACGTCGCCGATCGAGGTGCCGGCCTTGGTGCTGTAGCCCTGCTTGCACGACGAGGTGGTGAGGCCGTTGCACGCACGCCACTTCCGGGCGCCCGAGGCCTCGTAGGCGTAGACCCACCCGCCGTCGGACGCGACGGTCACCTCGAGGGCGCCGTCGTCGTCGATGTCGCCGACGGCGGGGGAGGCGACGACCCGGCCGTCGACCGAGACCGGCCAGCCCGGGAGGTTGGCCCGGTTCCGGGCGGTGAACGCGTCGATCCGCCGGCCGTTCGGCTCGGGCCAGTTGGCCCCGGTGCCGACGATGATCTCGGGCAGCTTGTCGCCGTTCAGGTCGGCGACGGCGGGCGAGCTCCACACCGTCTGGCCGGGCGTGGACCGGGGGTAGCCGCCGTAGGTGCTGCCGTCGCGCTTGAGCACCCACACCAGCCCGCCCTGGGGGACGCCGAAGGGGTTCCCCGGCCAGATGTCGCCGCCGAGGATGATCTCGGGCTTCTGGTCGCGGTCGATGTCGGCGATCACCGGGCTCGACCAGAGGGTGTCCTCCAGGTAGCGCCGCCACAGGAGGCCGCCCGTGCGCGACCACGCGTAGACGGTGTGGTCGTAGCTCGGGGCGACGATGTCGAGGATGCGGTCGCCGTTGATGTCGGCGACCGCCGGGCTGGCGAAGAAGCCGTCGGGGCGGCAGTCCTGGCCGGCCGGGCAGTGGAGCGGCGCGCCCTGGCGGAACGTGCGCACCGTGCGGCCCGTGGGCCCGTCGAGCCAGACGACCCGCCCGTCCATGGTGGCGACGACGACGTCGGGCTTCCCGTCGCCGCCGAGGTCGGCGAGCGTCGGCGACGCTTGGATCGCCGTGGTCCCGAGGTCGACCGACCAGATCCGGGACCGATCGGTCGCCCGGTAGGCCTCGACCTGACCGTCGAGGCTGGCCACCACGATCTCGGGGGTGCTGTCGCCGGTCACGTCGCCGACGGCCGGGCTGGAGAACGCCTCGCCCGGCCCGGCGCCCAGCGCGATGGTCCCCATCGTGTGGTTGAGGGTCCCGAGGAAGGTGAGCTCGGTCGTGGCCGCACCGGCGGGTGGGGCCGCCAGCGGCCCGGGCCCCGAGACCGGTGCGAGGGCCAGCAGGGAGGCGACGAGCGCCGCCGCGGCGAGCGGTCGGACGGGACGGTGGGAGGTCACGGGGACGAGGGTCCTGTGGTCGTCGGAATCGGACAGTTCTCCCACCATCATCGGCGCGGAGCCGTGTCGCCTGCATCACCCTCGGAGGGGAATTCAGGTGACCAGCGTCACATCGAGTCGAGAGATGTGCGACCATGGAGGTGGACGCGGCGACCGAGGAGGTGCCCGATGCAGGTGAGCGTGCTCTTGCAGGCCAAAGGGTCCGAGGTGGTGACGGTGGCCCCGCAGCGCACCGTCGCCGAGGTGCTCTCGGTGCTCGAGCGGCACCGGATCGGTGCCGTCGTCGTCACCGACGACGGCCGGTCGATCGACGGGGTGCTCTCCGAACGTGACATCGTTCGCGCCCTCGCGCGCGAGGGCGCCGATGCGCTCGAGCAGCCGGCCGCGGCGCTGATGACGGCGGAGGTGGTCACCTGCGAACCCGACACCACCGTCGAGCGGCTCATGTCGGTGATGACCGAGCGCCGCATCCGCCACGTGCCCGTGCTGGTGCGGGGCGAGCTGGCCGGCGTCGTCAGCATCGGCGACGTGGTGAAGCACCGAGTCGCCACCCTCGAGCACGAGACCCAGGCGATGCAGGACTACATCGCCAACCCCTACTGACCTTCAGCGCACCAGCTTGCCCAGCGAGGTCCGGGGCAGGCGACCGGCGAGGCGCAGCTCGCGCGGGGCGGCGGCGGCGGGGAGCGAACCCTTGGCGTGGGCGCGGAGGGCGGCGAGGGTGGGCGGTGCCGCGGGGTCGACGGGCACGACGGTCGCCACCACCCGCTGGCCCCACTCGTCGTCGGGCTCGCCGTGCACCCGCACGTCGGCCACGTCGGGGTGGGTGGCGAGCGCCGCCTCCACGGGCTCGGGCCACACGTTCTCCCCGCCGGTGACGATCAGGTGGTCGGCGCGACCGAGCACCTCCAGGCGCCCGTCGGCGGCGAGGCGCCCGAGGTCGGCGGTGGGGAACCACCCCTCGGCATCGGCGAGCGGCCGCACCCCGCCGTCGGGGGCCCGGCGGCCGCGGGCGAGCGTCGGGGTGCGCAGCTCGATCTCGCCGCTCGGACGCAGCCGCACCTCCACCCCCGCGAGCGGCCGCCCGCCGTAGACCACGCCACCACCCGTCTCGGTGAGGCCGTAGGTCCGCACCACGTTCGCCGGGCGGTCGCGCTCGTCGGCCGAGCCGCCGAGCACCACCCATCGGAACGCGGCCGGGTCGATCCGATCCAGCGCGGTGGCCACGAGCGAGGTCAGCGTGCTGCCGAGCGAGGTGGGGCCGCCGCGACGGTGGGCGCGTCGAAGCCGGGGAGCACGTCGAGGCCGGCGCCGCGCAGCAGGGCCCGGGCGACGACGCCGAACCCGCCGAGGTGGTGGAGGGGAAGGCACGCCAGCCAGCGGTCCGTCGCCGGGTCGACGCCGAGGCGCTCGTGGACCGCCGTCGCGTGGGCGCGCAGGCCGTCGACCGTGTGGACGAGGACCTTCGGCGCGCCGGTCGAGCCGCTGGTGGCGATCACGAGCGCATCGCCGGCGTCGAGCTCGGGCGCACCGGGTTCGTGGTCGACCACGCCGGTCGGCGACGCCACCCGATGGGGCGCACCGCGTCGAACCAGCCGGCGCGCCCGGCATCGGGCAGGTCGCGCGGCACGACGGCCACGGCGTCGCCGCGGTCCCACGCCGCCTCGAGGGCCCGCACGAAGCCGGTCCCGCCGGGGAGGTCGAGCGCGACGAGCCGGGTCACCGGTCCAGCCTGCCAGACTCGCTCCGATGAACATCTGGGTGGCCGGTGCTCGGCCTCGCACGCTCCCGGCCGCCGTCGTGCCCGTCGCCGTGGGCACCGCCTGCGCGGTGGGGGAGGTGCCGGGCGGGCTGATCTGGTGGCGCGCCGCAGCCCGCTGGTCGTCGCCCTGGCCCTCCAGGTCGCCACCAACTACGCCAACGACTACTCCGACGGCATCCGCGGCACCGACGCCGACGACAAGCGGGTCGGTCCCGTCCGCCTGGTGGGCCAGGGCCTGGCCACGCCCGGCGCGGTGAAGCGCGCCACGCTGATCGCGTTCGGGGTGGCCGGCTTCGTGGGCGGGCTGCTCGCCGTGGCCGTCGGCCCCGAGCTGTTTGTCGTGGGGGCGGCCGCCATCGCCGCCGGGTGGTTCTACACGGGCGGTCCGCGGCCCTACGGCTACGCCGGGCTCGGGGAGGCGTTCGTCTTCGCGTTCTTCGGCGTGGTGGCCACCGCCGGGTCGGCCTACGTGCAGACCGGGTCGCTCAGCGCGCTGGCCCTCGGGGCGTCGGTTCCCGTCGGCCTGCTCGCCACGGCGCTGCTCGTGGTCAACAACCTGCGCGACATCCCCGGTGACTCGCAGGTGGGCAGCACACCTCGCCGTGCGCCTCGGCGACGCCCGCACCCGCATGCTGTACGCGGCGATCGTCGCCGGCGCGTTCGTGTGCGTGCCGCTCGTGGCGGGGCTCGGCGGGCGGCCCTACGGGGCCGCGGCGCTGCTCGCCGTGCTCCTCGCCCGGGTGCCCGTGGTGAAGGTGCTGTCGGGGGCGGCGGGCCCCGCACTCATCGAGGTGCTCGGCGACACCGGGAAGGTCCAGCTGCTGTTCGGCCTGCTCTTCACCATCGGGCTGTCGATCCTGCCGTAGCGATCTCGGCGGCCACGAGGTCGGGCCGCTCGAGGTGGGCGGCGTGGCCGCAGCCCGGCACGGCTCGCTCGTCGCGCTCGTGCCGATGGCCTCGACGAGCCGGTCGCCCAGCGCGGCGAACTTCGCGTCGCGTCGCCCCACAGCACGCGGGTGGGCACGTCGATCGCCGCCAGCTCGTCCCACCACGGCGGGTCCATGGTGCCCGTGCCCGCCAGGCGGAGCGACGAGGCCAGCGCCTCCGCCGAGTTGGCCCGGCGGGCGGCCAGGTCGTCGGGCGTCGGCTCGAGCCCGGCGAAGAGCGGCTGGGCCAGCCAGCCGTCGAGGAACGCTCGACGCCGCCCTCCTCGATCCGGCGGGCGAGCTGCTCGTCGTCGGCGCGGCGCCGGGCCGCGGATCGTCGATGCCGGCGGTGGCGCCGAGCACGACGAGGCCCGCCACCCGATCGGGGTGGTCGAGCGCGAGGCGCAGCGCCGTGCGACCGCCCATCGAGTAGCCGACCACCAGGGCGCGACGGTCGCCGATCGCCTCGGCGAGGCGGGCGGCCGCGCCGGCCAGGTCGAGCCGCAGCGCGGACGCGGTGCCGTGGCCGGGTGCGTCGGGCGCGACCACCTCGAGGTCGGTGGGGAGCCGGGCGACCACCGGGTCCCAGCTGGCGCCGGTCTGGGTGAACCCGTGGAGCAGCAGCACGAGCGGGCGGTCGGCCATGCCTGCATCCTCGCAGGCGTGTGGTCTGATGGGCGGGTGACCGGAGACGTCCAGGCGACCTTCTGCGCCACCCTCGTCGACGAGTGGGTGCGCTGCGGCGTGGCCCACGCGGTGATCGCCCCCGGCTCGCGCTCGACGCCGCTCGCCCTGGCGCTCGCCGCCCAGAGCGAGGTGGCCGTCGAGGTGGTGGTCGACGAGCGCTCGGCCGGCTTCGTGGCCCTCGGCATCGGGCTGGCGACCGGGCACCCGGCCGTGGTGCTCACCACGAGCGGGACCGCCACCGCCCACCTCCTCGCCGCCGTGGTCGAGGCCGACCTGGCGTGCGTGCCCCTCCTGGCCGTCACCGCCGACCGGCCACCCGAGCTGCACCAGGTCGGTGCGCCCCAGACCGTCGACCAGACCCACCGCTACGGCCGCTCGGTGCGGTGGTTCGCCGAGCCAGGCGTGCCGGACGGGGCGGCGGCGCCATCGTGGCGGTCGCTCGCGGCGCGGGCCGTCGCCGAGGCCACCACGGGAGCGTCGGGCCCGGGGCCGGTGCACCTGAACCTGGCCTTCCGCGAGCCGCTCGTGGGCGAGCCCGGCGAGCTCCCCGAGGGCCGAGGCGACGGGAGCCGCTGGCACACCACGGTGGGGCGCCGCACGGTGCTCGACCGGGTGGGCGCCGAGCGCCTGGCCCACCTCCTCGATCGACCGCGCGGCGCCATCGTCGCAGGGGAGGGGTGCGGCGACCCCGAGGCGGTGCTCGACCTCGCCGCCGTCACCGGCTGGCCGGTCCTGGCCGACCCCCGCTCGGGCTGCTGGGCGCTCGTGGACGAGCGAGGGGGCGACGGCGCCGATCCGGACGCGCCGGTCGTCGTCGCCGCGTTCGACCCGATCCTGCGCAGCGCCACCGCGGCCGCGCACCTCGCGCCCGAGGTGGTGCTCGCCCTGGGGTCGCCGCCCGCATCGAAGGTCCTCGGCGCCTGGCGGCGCCAGGCGGGTGCCGTCGAGGTGGCGGTCGACGCCCACGGCCGATGGTTCGACCCCGACCACCGCGCCGCCCACGTCCTCCACGCCGACCCCACCGCGGTGTGCCGCGCCCTCGCGTGCACGCTCGGCGAGCCCGACCCGTCGTGGCCCGCGGCGTGGCGCGCCGCCGAGGCGGCGGCCCACGCCGCCATCGACGACGCCCTCGCCAGCGAGGACCTCCCGACCGAGCCCGGGCTGGCCCGAGCGGTGCTGGGCGCGCTCCCGGCCGGCTCGTCGCTCGTCGTGTCGTCCTCGATGCCCGTGCGCGACCTCGAGTGGTTCGGGCGCCCCGGTGCCGATGTGCGCGTCCTGGCCAACCGCGGGGCCAACGGCATCGACGGCGTCGTATCCACCGCCATCGGCGTCGCCGTCGCCTCGCGCGCCACGGGGGCGGCCACGGTCGTGCTGGTGGGCGACGTGGCCCTGCTCCACGACAGCACCGCTGGTGGGCCTCGCGGCGCGGGCCTCGACCTCACGATCGTCGTGGTCGACAACGACGGCGGCGGCATCTTCTCGTTCCTCCCGCAGGCCGAGGCGCTGGGGGCCGAGCGCTTCGAGCAGCTGTTCGGCACCCCGCACGGCGTCGACCTCTCGGTGCTGGCCACGGCCCACGGCCTCCTCACCGTGGAGCCGGCCGGGGCCGACGACGTGGCCACGGCCATCGCCGCCTGTGCGGGAGCGGGCGGGGCCCGCCTCGTGCGGGTGGCCACCGATCGCGGCGCGAACGTCGAGCTGCACGGTCGGATCGGCGCTCTGGTGGTGGAGCGGGTCGACGCCGCGCTCGCGCCGGGCTGAAGCTACGGACGCACGATCGCCGAGAGCATGGCCTGGAGCTTCGCCCGGGTCTCGATGAGCTCGGTGGGCGGGTCGGAGTCGCCGACCATCCCGTTGCCGGCGATGACCCGCGCCGTGGGCCCGCGCACCTCCGCGCCGCGGATGCCCACCGCGAAGGCGCCGTTGCCCCGGCGGTCGACCCAGCCGACGGCGCCGGCGTAGCGCCCGCGGTCGAGCTCCTCGAGCTCGGCGATGACCGCGAGCGCGGCCTCGCGAGGGCGGCCGCAGACCGCCGGCGTGGGGTGCAGGGCGGCCACCAGCTCGAGGATGGAGGCGGGTGGGTGGGAGAGGCGGCCCTCGACCCGGGTGGCGAGGTGCACCACGTTGGCCAGCGGGACCACGGAGGGCTCGGGCTCGTAGTCGACGTAGGACGAGAAGCCGAGCAGCGTGTCGTGGACCACGTCGATCGTCACCTGGTGCTCGTGGCGGTAGGTGGGGGAGGCGAGGAGGTCGGCGGCGAGGGCGGCGTCGGCGTCGGGGTCGCCTCGGCGTGGCTTGGTGCCGGCCATGGGCTGGGCGGTGACCACGTCGCCGTGGCGGGCCACCAGCAGCTCCGGGCTCGCCCCGCAGAACCCGTCGACCAGGTAGAGGTAGCAGCCGGGGTGGTGCTGGGAGAGCCGCAGGAGGAGGGTGGCGATCGACAGGTCGGCGTCGGCGCGCACGACCACCTCGCGGGCCAGCACGACCTTGTCGAGCTCGCCGGCGCGGATCCGCGCCGTGGCCCGAGCGACCGCCGCCTGCCAGTCGGCGGGCGGGCGCGACGCCTCGACGTGGAAGCTCGACGGGCCCTCCGCGGGGGAGGGGTGCCCGCCGGAGGCGAGGGCCGCAGCCGTGGCGGCGACGGGGTCGGCCTCGGCCATCCGGTCGGCCGGGCCCACGAGGGTGGCCCACCCGCCGTCGGCGTCGATGCCGACCAGCAGCTCGGGCACCACGAGCTCGGTGGGCGCGTCGGGCAGGAAGGGCAGGGCGGCGAACGCCACCGGGCCGGTGCCGGGTCGGTCGAGCGGGTCGTCGAGCTCGATGCCGACGAGCGCCCCCTCGACCTGCGCCCGGCCGACGCGCAGCGCGGTGCCGCGACCGGCGAAGCCGCGACCCTCCCGGGCGAAGAGGACGCCGTCGTCGCCGGCGAGCCGCAAGAGGTCGGGCACCTGGCCCGGGTCGAGCGCCCGGGTGCGGGCGAGCAGCGGGGCCATCAGATCCGGGTGGCCGTGATCAGCTGCGAGATGCCCGTGGACAGCAGCGATCGGCGCACGTCGGCGAACCCGGCCTCGGCGAGCTGGGCGAGCATGGTCTCGGGCTCGGGGAGGTAGGCGAGCGACTTCGGGAGGTACGTGTAGGCCGACCGGTCCGAGAGCAGGCCGCCGATCTTCGGGACCACCTTCCCGAAGTAGATCCCGTGGCCCCAGCGCAGCACCGGGTTGGGGGGCTCGGCCACGTCGAGGAGGGCGATGCGCCCGCCCGAGCGCACGACCCGACCCAGCTCGGCGAAGAACGGGGGCAGCTCGCGGAAGTTCCGGAGGGCGAACCCCGACGTGACGCCGTCGACGGCGCCGTCGGGGACGGGGAGCGACAGGGCGTCGGCGTGCACCAGCGGGGCACTGGTGCGCCGCCGCCAGCATCCCGAACGAGAGGTCCATCCCGACCGGCTGCAGGCCCTGGTCCTCGAGCATCCGGCACAGGTCGCCGGTCCCGCACGCCAGGTCGAGCACCACCGAGCCGGGCCGCAGGCGCAGGTCGCGCAGCGTCCCGCTTCCGCCAGCCGACGTCCATGCGGAAGGTCATGAGGCGGTTCACGAGGTCGTAGCGCAGGGCGATCGCGTCGAACATCGATCGCACCGCCCGCACCTTCTCCTCGCCGGTGGGCAGGGCGCCGTCGGCGGTGGGGGAGGGCGAGCTGGTCTCGGTGGGCGCCATGGCGTGGATCGTACGGGCTGCGGGTTCCCGCCCGGCCAGGTGGTGTCGGTAGCGTCGCCCGCCGTGGCCCCGCGGACCCTCGTGCTGATCCCGCCCTCGGAGGGCAAGGCCGAGGGCGGCGACGGGCCGCCGTGGGCGGCGGGGACGATGGCGGTCGACGGGCTCGATCCGATGCGGCGCAAGCTCGGCCGGGCCCTCGGTGCGAAGGACCCCGCGCCGGGCGCCCACGATGGCCGCCATCGAGCGCTACACGGGCGTGCTGTACAAGGAGCTCGACGCCGGCTCCTGCGCCCCCGCCCGGCGTCGGCTGGAGCGCTCGACGCTGGTCGTGTCGGGGCGCTGGGGCCTGGTGGCGCCGGCCGATCCGATCCCGCACTACAAGCTCAAGATGAGCGCGTCGGTGCCGCCGCTCGGGAAGCTCGACCTGGTGGCGCCCGGAGCTCACCGCTGCGCTCGCCGCTGGTGCGGCGGCTCGTGTGGGACCTGCTCCCGATCGAGCACTCGGCCGCGGTGGCGTGGGGCGAGCTGGCGCCCGCCGAACAGGTCACCGTGCGGTTCGAGGACGCCCGCGGGGCCACCGTGAGCCACTGGAACAAGCTGCTCAAGGGGTCGCTGGTGCGCTGGCTGGCCGAGACCGGGGCGACCCAGGTCGAGGCGCTCGAGGCGTTCGAGCACCCCCAGGGCTAGCGCGTGGGATCCCCTCGCCACCGAGCAGGACGGCGCGACGACCCGGCTCACCTTCCGCCAGGCGTAGCGCTCAAGGACCCCCTCCCGGCGCCGATGGGAAGCCGATCCCCGCCGCGACGAAGGGTCGGCCATGTTCCTCTACGAGCTCGCGATCGAGCTGGACCGCCGGTCCGGCGAGCTCATCGACCTCGCGGCGGAGCTGGGCATGGGCGTCGTGACCGCGTCGTCCACCCTCGACGCCACCCAGGTGCACCAGCTCCGCGCCCGCCTCGGCCCGTCCGGCGGGGCGAGCAGCACCCCGAGCTCCCGCCGCCGGCCACGTTCGCGCCGCCACCCGAGGAGGCGCCCGGCGCGCCCGAGCCGCCACCGTCGCTGACCATCCCGCCGGTGCCGCCCGCCCACGCGCTGGTGCCGCCGGTGACCTTCGAGCCGCCGGTCCACTTCGAGGCGGTCGGGTTCGCGCCCGATGTCCCCGACGGGGTCGGCGAGCCCCAGGCGCCCCTCGCGGCGGCTCGGCCGGCGGGATCGCCGCCCCCGCCGCCCCCGCCGCCGCCGCCTCCGGCCGGTGGAGGAACCGATGCGGCGCCGCGGCCGCTCGCCGGGTTCACCCGCTCGCAGCGGATCGCCCTGGGCGGGGTGGTGGCGGCGGTGGTGGCCCTCTTCGGGTTCATGGTCGCCACCAGCGGGCCCGATCGGGCCCGGGAGCGCGAGATCGCCGAGGCGGACCGACGGGCCGAGGCGTCGGTGCCGACGACCGCGGCGGCACCGTCGACCACGACGACCTCGAGGCCGAGCGTGGACCAGACCGAGCCGGCGGACGTCGCCACCTTCTGCGAGGGGGGCGTGCCGCTGCTCACCCTGCAGGCCCGGTTCCTCGTGGCGGCGGCCGACGGCGACTTCGGCGAGCTGCAGGACCTGAGCCGAGAGCGGCGCGCCGAGTGGGAGGCCGACCTCGACAAGGTGTCGGTCGGCGGGCCGCCGGCGTACGTCGACGAGGTGCAGCGCTACGAGCAGGGCGTCGGCCGGTGGATGGACGCGCTGCTCACCACCAGCTCGGCCCTCGAGGCCTACGACGCCGCGGGAGGGATCGAGGTCGATCGAGCGCTGAACGCCGGCGACGAGTTCCTGCGCCAGGTGCCCTTCTACTGCTCGTGACCGGGCGGCCGGCCGGCCCTGCCAGAATCGGTCGGTGACCGGCGCCGGGCGAGACCACTGGTTCGAGGACCTCGCCGACCACCTGGGCGCGGCGTACCTGCGGTACTCGTTCACGAAGGGCACCGAGCAGGAGGTGGGGTTCCTGGTCGAGGCCCTCGAGCTCGAGCCGGGGATGCGGGTGCTCGACGTCGGATGCGGGCCGGGTCGCCACGCCCGCGCCCTCGCCGAGCGGGGGATCGAGGTTCACGGCATCGACATCAGCCAGCGGTTCGTCGAGCTGGCCCGGGTCGACGCGCCGCCGGGGGCCACCTTCGAGCGGCTCGACGCCCGGCACCTCGCCTTCGACGAGGCGTTCGACGCCGCGATCTCCCTGTGCCAGGGCGCCTTCGGCCTCGCCGCCGGCGGCCCGCCAGGCGACGAGGGGCGCCCCGTCGACCCCGACGCCGTGGTGCTCGACGGCATCGCCCGGGCGCTGCGCCCCGGCGGGCGGTGCGCGGTCAGCGCGTTCAGCGCCTACTTCCAGGTCCGCCACCTCGAGGCCGTCGGAAGCGAGTTCGACGCCGCCGCAGGCGTCAACCACGAGCGGACCACGATCAAGGACGAGGCCGGCGTCGATGCCGAGGTCGACCTCTGGACCACCTGCTTCACGCCGCGCGAGCTGCGGCTGCTCGCCGCTCGCGCCGGGCTCCACGCCGAAGCGGTCTGGTCGGTGACCCCGGGCGGCTACGCGCGAGCCGAGCCGACCGTGGACAGCGAGGAGTTCCTCCTGCTCGCCGCCCGTCCCACCAGCACCTAGCCGGACTTCCCGCCTGCGGGAGGGCGGTGGTACCGTTGGCACCCGCTGCGCGCGCCTTGGCGCGCCCGGCGTTCCCATCCATCGACATCCCCGTCCACCCGAGAAGAGCTTCCCTTGTCCGACACGACCCTCACCGCCCCCGCCGAAGACGAGTACGTCCCCCGCCAGATCACCGCCAACGACCTCGAGGGCAGCTTCGAAGATGCCATCGACGGCACGATGGTCAGCGTCGAGGACGGCCAGATCGTGGAGGGCACGGTCGTCAAGGTCGACAAGGACGAGGTCCTGCTCGACATCGGCTACAAGTCCGAGGGCGTCATCCCCAGCCGCGAGCTGAGCATCCGCAACGACGTCGACCCGGCCGAGGTCGTGTCGATGGGCGAGCAGATCGAGGCCCTCGTCCTCACCAAGGAGGACAAGGACGGCCGCCTGGTCCTGTCGAAGAAGCGGGCCCAGTACGAGCGGGCGTGGGGCGACATCGAGAAGAAGAAGGAGGAGGACGGCGTCGTGTCCGGCCCGGTGATCGAGGTCGTCAAGGGCGGCCTCATCATCGACATCGGCCTGCGCGGCTTCCTGCCCGCCTCCCTCGTCGAGCTGCGCCGGGTGCGCGACCTCGCCCCCTACGTGGGCCGCACGCTCGAGGCGAAGATCATCGAGCTCGACAAGAACCGCAACAACGTCGTGCTCAGCCGGCGGGCCTGGCTGGAGGAGACCCAGAAGGAGCAGCGCGAGGAGTTCCTCGAGAACCTCAAGCCCGGCGAGGTGCGCCAGGGCGTGGTGTCCTCGGTGGTCAACTTCGGCGCCTTCGTCGACCTGGGCGGCATGGACGGCCTCGTCCACGTGTCCGAGCTCTCCTGGAAGCACGTCGACCACCCCGGCTCGGTGGTGGCCGTCGGCGACGAGATCACCGTGCAGGTGCTCGAGGTCGACCTCGACCGCGAGCGCATCAGCCTCTCGCTCAAGGCCACCCAGCAGGACCCGTGGCAGGAGTTCGCCTCCAGCCACCGCGTCGGCGAGCTGGTCTACGGCCGGGTCACCAAGCTGGTCCCCTTCGGCTCGTTCGTCCAGGTGGGCGACGGCATCGAGGGCCTGGTCCACATCTCGGAGATGTCGGCCCACCACGTCGACCTCCCCGAGCAGGTGGTCACCCCGGCGAGGAGCTGTGGGTGAAGATCATCGACCTCGACCTGCAGCGCCGGCGCATCAGCCTGTCGATCAAGCAGGCGGCCGAGGGCGGCACCGTGTCGGCCGAGTACCAGGAGCACTTCGGCGAGCACGCCTACGACGACGAGGGCAACTTCATCGGCGGCGAGACCACCGAGGCCCAGGAGGCGTGGGCGGAGTACTACGCCGAGCACCCCGAGGCGCTCGCCGGCGAGGCGCCCGCCGCCGAGGGCGAGGGCGCAGCCGAGGCCACCGAGGCGGAGGCCACCGAGGCCTGACCTCGACCACCACCTGATCCCACCGGTGCCCCGCTGCGGCGGGGCACCGGCGCGTCCGGGCTCGGGACGCGCCCGCCGCATGGGTCGGTCGGACCAGAAATCACCCGGAAACCCTTGTGGCGGCGATCCCTGCGACCGACAGGGAAGCGTCGCCAGCGCTCCCGCCGCGGAGCTCTCTCACACCCAAGGGGTTCACGGTGAGCCAACGCCGGACACTCATCCTCATCGCCGCCATCGCCATCGGGGCGCTCGCCTCGTTCCTGGTGTGGCAGTACGTCGGCGGGATCCAGGACCAGGCCTACAGCGACGCCGAGCGCGTCAAGGTCTACCTGGTGAAGCAGCCGATCTCGCGGGGCACGCCGGGCAACATCGCCCAGGCGTCGATCGTCGAGGAGAGCATCCCGCGCAAGTTCAAGCCGGCGAACGCCATCGAGAGCCTCGACGACATCGCCGGCCAGGTGGCCAAGAGCGACCTCGTGGCCAACCAGGTGGTGGTCACCGACATGTTCGTCGAGGCCGGCGACCCCGAGGCGATCGTCTCGGCCGCCGACCAGCTGCCCAAGATCCAGGACAAGGACATGACCACCTTCACGGTGTCGGTCGGTCCCGACAACGCGGTGGCGGGCCTCATCGCCCCCGGCGACTACGTCAACGTCCTCGTGCAGCGCTTCTCCGAGGTGTCGGCCAGCACCGGTGCGGGCTCGCCCGACGACGCGGCCGGCGGCGCCCAGACCGTCTCGGGCTCGCAGGCCCGCTACCTGTACCAGAAGGCGCAGGTGCTCTTCGTGGGCACCACGTCGCTGAAGGATGCGACCGCCAGCGCCGACGGCACGACGGCGGCGCCCGCGACCGGCGGCTCGACGCAGATCACCCTGATCCTGCCGGTCGAGGCCACCCAGATCCTCGCCTCGGTCCCGGCCGGCAACATCTACTTCAGCCTCGTGTCGAAGGACTACGAGCCCAAGCCGACGGGTGATGTCGACCTGAGCCCGCTGCCCTCCGAGGACGCCGGCCTGCTGACGCCCTACGGCCCCGAAGGCGCTCGCGCCACCGACTGACCGGCGCCGGCACCAGCGAACGACCGTCCCTCACGTGCCTCTCTCCATCCCTCCCTCCAGGTTCGGACACCAACCATGAGCGAGTACCTTTGGGCGGAAGATCCGCCGATCAGCGGAACCACCCAAGCGCCGAGGGCCATGACCACCTTCCCCACCTCCGATGCCGCAACGCCGATCGTGGTGGTGGAGGCCGACCCCTCGGTCCGCTCCCGCCTGGCGATGCAGCTGGGCGAGCGGGCGGTCCCGCTCGAGAGCCTCGACGGGGTCGAGGAGCGCTACACGCAGCCCTTCCTCCTCGTGCTCGGCCCGTCCTGCTCGCTCGTCCCCGGCGTCACCGGCGCCGAGGGGATGCTGGCCCGCCGCCCCGACATCGGCGCCATCCTCATCGCCGAGGACCTGAGCACCGAGGTCTTCCAGCGGGCCATGCGCTCGGGCGTCCGCGACGTCCTCGGCGCCCCGGTCGACACCGGCCAGCTCAACGAGGCGGTCCGGCGCGTCGGCCAGAGCCTCCAGTCGATGGCACCGGTCGGCGGGGTCGCCACCATCGCCCCCTCGGCCACGGCCGACGCCGACCCGGTCTCGCCCGGGCGCGTCATCACCGTGTTCTCCACCAAGGGCGGCGCCGGCAAGTCGGTCCTCGCGGCCAACCTCGGGGTGCTGCTCGCCCAGCGCGCCGATGGCCCGGTGGCGCTCGTCGACGCCGACCTCCAGTTCGGCGACATCGCCGTCATGCTCAAGCTGGCGCCCCAGCACACCATCGTCGATGCCGTCGGCTCGTTCGAGCGCCTCGACCAGGGCTTCCTCGAGAGCCTGCTGGCCACCCACCAGGCGTCGGGCCTCAAGGTCCTGCCCGCCCCGCTCGAGCCGGCGTTCGCCGACCAGATCGGTGCCGAGCAGATGAACCGGATCATCCAGCTGCTGCGCAGCTTCTGCAGCTTCGTGGTGGTCGACACGCCGGCGTACTTCAACGACGTGGTGCTCGGGCTGATCGAGGAGAGCGACGACGTGCTCCTCGTGGCCGGCATGGACATCCCGAACATCAAGAACGTGAAGATCGGCCTGCAGACGCTGCGGCTGCTCAACACGCCGATGAACAAGATCCACCTGATCTTGAACCGGGCCAACTCGAAGGTGAAGCTCGAGGTGGGCGAGGTCGAGCGCACCCTCCAGGTGAAGGCCGACGCGCTGATCCCCTCCGACGTGGTCGTGCCGCAGTCGGTCAACAAGGGCACGCCGGTGGTGCTCGACGCCCCGCGCAGCTCGATCGCCAAGAGCCTCGAGCAGCTCGCCGACCGCTTCGCGCCGCAGAAGGCCGAGACCAAGAAGAAGGGCTGGCGCTAGGCGCCGCTCCCACCCCCTTCGCACCGCACCCGAGGGCGCAGCGCCGGTCTTCCGGCCTGCGCCCTCTCGCCGTCTCGGGCCACGGGCGGTGGTCGGATCGGTCACCCACGGCGAGCTCGACGGCGGATGGGTCGGATGGCTCAACGATGGGGGTGCACCGCCGATAGGTCCGTGTGTCCCTCTACAAGCGCCTCCACGAACAGCAGGGAAGCAACGGGTCGGCGCCTGCCGTCAACGGCTCGACGCCCACGGGGCTGAGCAACCGACGCGACCCGGTCCTCGACGAACTGCGCCAGAAGATCCACCACCACCTCATCGACGAGCTGGGCCCGATCCTCTACGACAAGCGCCTGTCGGAGGACGACCTGCGCCGCCGCGTCCAGGAGCAGCTCCAGTCGGCGCTCGCCCAGGAGCGGGCGCCCCTGTCGGCGGCCGACAAGGCCCAGCTGATCCAGGACGTCTCCGACGACATCTTGGGCTACGGCCCGATCGACCGGCTGCTGAAGGACCCGGACATCTCCGAGGTCATGGTCAACGGCCCGAACTCGGTGTACGTGGAGCGCTCCGGCAAGGTCGAGAAGACCCAGGCCAGCTTCGTGGACGAGACCCACCTCCGGCGCATCATCGACAAGATCGTGGGCCAGGTCGGCCGGCGCATCGACGAGGCCCAGCCCCTCTGCGACGCCCGCCTCCCCGACGGCTCCCGCGTCAACGCGGTGATCCACCCGCTCGCCATCGGCGGCCCGTTCCTCACCATCCGGAAGTTCTCCGCCGACCCCTACCAGATCGACGACCTGATCCGGTTCGGCACCCTGAACGCGGCCTCGGCCCGCTTCCTGCAGGCGATGGTGGTCGGCAAGCTCAACATCTTGGTGTCGGGCGGTACCGGCACCGGCAAGACCACCACCCTCAACGTCCTCTCCTCCTTCATCCCCGCAGACGAGCGCATCGTCACGGTGGAAGATGCGAAGGAGCTCCAGCTCCACCAGGACCACGTCCTGGCGCTGGAGGCCCGGCCCCCGAACATCGAGGGCAAGGGCCAGATCACCATCCGCGACCTCGTCAAGAACACCCTCCGCATGCGGCCCGACCGCATCGTGGTCGGGGAGTGCCGCGCCGGCGAGGCGCTCGACATGCTCCAGGCCATGAACACCGGCCACGACGGGTCGCTGACCACCATCCACGCCAACACGCCGCGAGACACGCTCTCCCGCCTCGAGACGCTGGTGCTGATGGCGGGCTTCGACCTGCCGGTGCGGGCCATCCGCGAGCAGATCGCGTCCGCCATCGACTGCATCGTGCAGCTGACCCGCCTCCGCGACGGCACCCGCCGCATCACCCACATCACCGAGATCCAGGGCATGGAGGGCGACGTCATCACCCTCCAGGACGTGTTCCTCTTCGACTTCGGCATGGGCGTCGACGAGCACGGGCGCTACCGGGGCCACCTCAAGGCGACGGGCGTGCGGCCCAAGTTCGCCGAGAAGCTCCAGGACCAGGGCATCCGCCTCGGCCCCGAGGTGTTCCAGCCCGAGGCGTTCGCCAAGCGCGGCCAGGGGAACTGGTGATGCGCCGCCGCAGCCGCACGGCCCTCGCCGCGTCCGCGCTCGCCGCCTGCGCGGCCGTGCTGGTCGCGCCCCTCGCCGCCGGCGGGCAGGCGAACGACGACATGCTCGCCGTGCGGTCCGTGGACGCGACCGAGCGCAAGGCGGTCGAGGTCACGTTCCTCTACACCGGCGAGCCCGACGACCTGAGCCAGCTCACCATCCGCGAGGACGGCGCCCTCATCAAGGGCGTGGACCTCACCCCGCTCCAGAAGACCGACCAGAGCCTCGCCACGGTCTACGTGGTCGACCTGTCGTCGTCGATGGAGAAGGACGGGGTCCTCACCGACGTCAAGAAGGGCATGAAGGACGTCTTCAGCCGCCTGCCCTCGGGCGACGAGGCGGCGATCGTGTCGTTCAGCGACGCCGCGGTCGTGGAGACCGGGTTCACCGACAACCAGGACCAGCTCGACGGCGCCCTCGACGACATGGTCGCCCCCGAGGACGGCAAGGCCGCCCTCTGGGACGGCATCCGCAAGGCGGCGACGCTGTTCGAGGATCGCCCCGACCTGCAGCCCAACATCGTGGTGGTCACCGACAGCACCGACGAGGCGTCCACCTCGTCGGCCGAGGCCGCTCGGGCGTCGGTCATCAACTCGGGCGCCGCGTTCTTCGCGGTCGAGCTCGACCACGCCGGCGGCACCGACTCGGCGGCGTTCCAGATGATCATGGACCGCACGGGCGGGGCCACCCGCACCGCGACCTCGGGCGACGCGG
Source organism: Acidimicrobiales bacterium (assembly GCA_041394165.1). Lineage (GTDB taxonomy): Bacteria > Actinomycetota > Acidimicrobiia > Acidimicrobiales > Iamiaceae > Aquihabitans. The sequence goes on along the minus strand of JAWKIT010000015.1, from coordinate 15,048 downwards.
TGCGCTCGGCGATGACCGACATCGCGGCCACCACCCAGAGCCAGTACGTCGCCACCTACGCCTCCGCGGCCACCCAGGGCCAGGTCGACCTCTCGGTCGCCGTCGGCAGCATCGAGCGCAAGGCCTCCTACGTGGCCGGCGCCTCGGTGCAGGGTGCCGCCACCGGCGAGGTGATCAAGCCGCCCGAGCCCTTCGGCCCGGACTGGCTGCGCGGCAAGCTCGGCGGCGCCGTGGCGCTGGTGCTGGTGGGCCTGGCCTTCGGCCTGGGCGCCTACGCGGTGGGCTCGCTCGCCACCAGCTCGGACGAGAGCCTCAACGCCGTGCTGCGCCCCTACAGCGAGGGCCCCGTCGCGACCGACCTCGACAACGAGGGCGCCCTCGCCCAGACGGCGATCCTCCAGCGAGCCGTCGAGCTGACCGAGGAGTTCGCCGAACGGCAGGGCTTCCTCACCAAGGTGGAGAGCGCGCTCGAGCGCGCCGACCTGCCGCTGCGCGCCGCCGAGGCGCTCTTCTTCTACGCCGCCGGCGCCTCGCTCCTCTCGCTGCTCGCCTTCGCCCTCGGGGGCCTGGTGGCCGGCTTCGGCGTCGCCCTGATGGGCTTGCTGCTCCCGCCGGCCGCGGTGAACTTCCTCGCCGCCCGCCGGTCGAAGAAGTTCCAGGGCCAGCTGCCCGACACGCTCCAGCTCCTCTCGGGCTCGCTGCGTGCCGGCTACTCGCTGCTCCAGGGCGTCGAGGCGGTGTCCAAGGAGGTGGGCGACCCGATGGGCCAGGAGCTGCGCCGGGTGATCACCGAGGCCCGCCTCGGCCGCGAGGTCGAAGACGCCATGGACTCGGTGGCCGAGCGCATGGGCAGCCCCGACTTCGCCTGGGCCGTCATGGCCATCCGCATCCAGCGGGAGGTGGGCGGCAACCTCTCGGAGCTGCTCCTCACCGTGTCCGACACCATGGTCCACCGCGAGCGCCTGCGGCGGGACATCGCCGGGCTCACGGCCGAGGGGAAGATGTCGGCCATCATCCTGGGCCTCCTGCCCATCGGCCTCGGGGCGTTCATGTGGATGTCCAACCCCGAGTACATGAGCCCGCTCGGCAGCACCGGCCTCGGCCACGTGCTCCTGGGGCTCGCCACCGTGTCCGGTCTCATCGGGTTCGCCTGGATGAAGAAGATCATCAACATCGAGATCTGAGGAAGCGATGCTCGTCCCCGCACTCGCCCTGCTCGCCGTCGCCGTGGGCCTCGCCATCTGGACGGTGGCCTCGACCGCCGACGAGAAGGCCACCGTCCGCGCCTCGCTCCGCCAGCTCGAGGGCTACGAGGTCGACAACGTCCGCGACCAGGAGCTGTTGCGCCCGATGTCCGAGCGCACCGTGGCCCCGGTCATGGAGCGCATCGTCGGCCTCGGGAAGCGCTTCACGCCCGACGGCTACACGGCCAAGGTGCGCGCCCGCCTCACCGCGGCCGGCAACACCTCCCACGACGCCGTCGACCGGTTCATCGCCATCAAGGTCGTCGGGGTGGCCCTCACCCCGGTCGCCCTGATCCTCGTCTTCGGCGTGCTCAAGATGAGCGGCACCACCGGCCTGCTCGTGGCCGGCCTGCTCTGCGCCGTGCTCGTCGTCGGCCCCGACGCCATCCTCAACCGCCGCGTCGAGGAGCGCCAGACCGAGATCCGCACGATGCTCCCCGACGTGCTCGACCTGCTGGTCATCAGCGTCGAGGCCGGCCTCGGCTTCGAGCAGGCGCTCGACCGCACCGTCGGCTCGGTGCCGGGCGCGCTGACCCAGGAGTTCGGACGCATGCTGGGCGAGGTGCGGGCCGGCGCCAGCCGGGCCGAGGCGATGCGAGCGATGGAGCGGCGCACCGACGTCGCCGAGCTCCGCTCGTTCGTGCTCGCCATCCTCCAGGCCGACACCTTCGGCGTGTCGATCGGCCGCGTGCTGCGGGCCCAGGCCGACGAGATGCGCATCAAGCGTCGCCAGGCGGCGCAGGAGAAGGCGCAGAAGGCGCCCGTCAAGATGATGATCCCGATGGTGTTCTGCGTGTTCCCCGCGCTCTTCGTCGTGGTCATCGGGCCCGCCATCATCAACATCACCCGTTCGTTCTGACCCGGCGACCATGCTGGGCACCGTGGACGCCATCGACGAGCGGCCGACGCCCGACGCGCCGGCCGAGGACCTCGAGGGTGCGGCCCCGTCGGGGACCCGGGGCGTGTCGATCTCGAGCGTGGTGGGGCTGCTGCTCGCGATCGTCGGGCTGCGCGTCGGGCTCGACTCGCTGCACGACAACAGCTTCTTCACCCACCTCGCCACGGGCCGCCTGATCCTCGACTCGGGCTCGATCCCCCGGACCGACCCCTACTCGTTCAGCGCCCACGGCCACGCGTGGACCGTCCAGAGCTGGGGGGCCAGCGTCATCTACGCGTCGATCGAGCGGACCGTCGGCCTCGTCGGCATCCGGGTGCTCGTCGGCGCCATCAGCGCGGCGCTGGCCGTGCTCGTCTGGAAGCTCACCGAGCCGGCCGAGGGCCTGGTGGGTCGGCTGGCGATCGCCGTGCCGGTCCTCGCCATCGGCGCCAGCCTGTGGGTCGAGCGGCCGCTCATCTTCAGCCTGCTCTTCCTGGTCGGGGTGCTCTTCGCCCTCGAGGGCCGGCTCGATCCGCGCTGGATGCTCCCGCTGCTCTGGCTCTGGGTGAACGTGCACGGGTCGTTCCCGCTCGGCCTGGCCGCCATCGTGGCGTACGGCCTCGGACGGCTGCTCGACCGCGAGCGCCCCACCGTCGAGCTGCGCACGTTCGCCTGGGCGCTGGGCGGCACCCTGCTCGGCGGGCTCCTGAGCCCGGTGGGGATCGACCTGCTCACCTTCCCGTTCCAGCTGCTGTCGCGCCGCGAGGCGTTCTCCCAGATCATCGAGTGGCAGCCGCCCACCTGGGCCGAGCCCGCCGAGCTGTTCTTCGCCGTCCAGCTCGCCCTGGCGATCGGGCTCATCGCCCTGCGGGGACGGCGCTGGCGCAACGTGGTGCCCGTGCTGCTCTTCGCCGGCCTCTCGCTGCAGAGCACCCGCAACATCGTCCAGGCCAGCCTGATCATGGTCCCGGCCATGGCGGCGTCGGCGCGGGGCCTGGGCTCGATCGACGCCCGGGCCACGCTGCCCGTCCTGCGACCGGTGCGGATGGCGCTCGTCGCCCTCGCGGTCGTGGTCGCCGGCATCGGGCTCTCGCTGCCCGACACGAACCTCGTCGACTACCCGGTGGAGTCGGCGGCGTGGATGCGCTCGAACGGCCTGCTCGACCGCGACGACCGGGTGGTCAGCCGCGACTTCGTCGGGAACTACCTCGAGGTCCGCTACGGGCCCGACCGCGTCCAGACCTACATGGACGACCGGGTCGACATGTTCCCGCTGCCGGTGATCGCCGACTACACGACCCTGATCGACCCCGAGGGGGACTACGCCGCCGTGCTGGACCGCGCCCGGGCCACGGCGGTGCTCTGGGACCGCGACAGCGGCCTCGGCGACTGGCTGGAGGACCCGGCGAACGGGTGGCGGATCGTGCACCGCGAGCGCCTCTGGCTCGTGGCCGTGCCCGCCTCGGCCGTCCCCTCCTGAGGCCCGTCGCCGCCTGGCGCCCCGCTCCCCAGGTTGGGTCGCTCGGCCTATGCAGGAGCTCACCCTCGGTGCCGATGTTGGAGGGGCACACCCCTTGGAGGAGCCCGATGCGCCACCATCCCACCTCGCAGCGAGGACGTGCCCGCCGCTCGGAGCGGGGGGCGAGCCTCGTCGAGTACGCCATGCTCATGGCGCTGATCGCCATCGTGTGCTTCAGCGCGGTGTCGTTCTTCGGCAAGAGCAACAACGCCGGCTTCGGCAAGAGCCGGGACTGCATCGAGGCGGCCTACAACGACACGCTGGGCACCTCGTGCCCGACCACCTCGGGCCCCTGAGGCCCGCACCCCCCGCGGCTCGCGTGGAGGGAACCGCAGATGGGGCAGGGCCACGGCTCTGCCCCATCGCCGCGCCCGGGCGCTAGTTGAGCCGGACGATGCCCATGCGGACCGCCTGCAGGACCGCCTGCGTGCGATCCCGGGCGTCGAGCTTGTGGTAGATCGACGCCAGGTGGTTCTTCACGGTCTTCTGGCTGATGTAGAGGCGCTCGGCCACCTCGGGCGTGGAGCAGCCGTCGGCGATGAGCTGGAGCACCTCGACCTCGCGCTTGGTGACGACGCGGTCGGAGTCGTCCTCGACCGAGTCCGGGTCGAGCCGGCGGACCTCGTCGAGCATGGCCGTGGCCAGCTCCGGCGACAGGCTCGACTCCTCGTTGGCGGCGAGGCGGACCGCGTCGGCGATCTCGTCGGTGGAGCAGTCCTTCACCAGGTAGCCCGACGCGCCGGCGCGCAGCGCCTCGGCGATCACGCTCTGGTCGGCGTGCATGGTGAGCATGACCACCCGGATCTCCGGGTGCTGCTGGTGGATGCGCCGGGTGGCCTCGACGCCGTCGACGTCGGGCATGGTGACGTCCATCAGGATCACGTCGGGGCGGATGCTGTCGGCCAGGCGGACGGCCTCGTCGCCATCGGACGCCTCGCCCACGACGTCGAACCCCTCGTCGGTCAACGAGCGGCGCAGGCCCTCGCGGAGCATGCGGTGGTCGTCGGCGAGCATCAAGCGGATGGCCATGGCGTCCTCCCTCCCCGGCGGGGCCCCTCCGAGCGCCATCCTCGCACAGGCCGCAGGCTCCCGGTCGGACCCGCGTCGCGGCCGGTCAGGCGGGTCGGACCTCGCAGCGCACGACCGTGCCCTGGCCCGCCGTCCCCGCGATGTCGAGCGACGCCCCGATGCTCGCCGCGCGCTCGCGCATGCCGACGATGCCGTAGCTGTCGAGGCGGCCGGCCCGCTCGCTGGGGAACCCGATGCCGTCGTCGGCCACGAGGAGCAGGGCGCGGGCGCCGTCGGTGCGCCAGGTGACCGTGACGCGCGAGGCGCGGGCGTGGCGCTCGACGTTGGTCACCGCCTCCTGCGCGATGCGCCAGAGCTCGCGCTCCTGGAGCAGGGGCAGCCGTCCGGTGGCGTCGAGGTCGAGCTTGACGCTCAGCTCCGAGCGGTTGCCCACCCGATCGAGGAACTCCTGCAGCGTGGCCGCCATGTCCTTGCTGTCGGTCACGTCGGTCCGCAGGTCGTAGAGCGTGTCGCGCACCTCGCCGATCACGCCGCGCACATCGCTGCGCAGCCGCTCGAGCTGGGTGGTCACCGTCTTGCCGTGGGCGTCCGCCTTCACGATCCGGTCGAGCTCGAACGCGAGGTAGGCGAGCGACTGGCCGATGCGGTCGTGGAGGTCGCGGGCGATGCGGGTGCGCTCCTCGTCGGCGCCGACGGTGCGCAGCCGGGCGAACCAGCGGGCGTTGTCGATGGCGAGCGCCGCCGGCTCGACGAAGCCGTTCAGCAGCTCCTGGTCGCGCAGCTCGAAGTGGCCGGCCCGACGGTGCTCGAGCGCGATCAGCCCGACGGTGGCCTCGCGGGCGGGCAGCGCCGAGTAGAGCCCCGAGACCATCTCGGCCGACACGCCGCCGCCGGCGTGGAGCAGCTCGCCCACCATGATCGGGTGCCGGGCCGTGAGCGCCTCCACGAGGGGGGCGGGGAGCTCGGAGGTGCGGTACGAGGGGGCGGGGCGAGGGCCGTCCCAGCGGGCCACGACCCACGACTCGTCGGTCTCGTCGAGCACGAGCACCACGGCCGCGTCGAAGGCGAACAGGTCGCGCAGGCGTCCCATCGTCGTGTCGAGGACGTCCTCCATGTCGAGCGACGCCGGGAGCGACTGGGCCACGCGGTGGAGGGAGTACAGGAGCGTGTTGGCGTCGGCCAGGCGGCCGAGGCGGTCGAGCGCCAGCGAGTGGGCGCGATCGGCCTCGCCGGTGACCCGTCGGGCGTAGCCGGCGATGAGCGCCACCATCATCAGCTCCACGGTCCACTGAGCCGTGAGCCGGACGTTCTCCACGCTCGAGCCCTCCTGGAGGAGGAACGGCAGCCCGATGGCGAGGCAGGCGGAGATGCTGACCCGGAGGGCGAACGCGAAGCCCCGGGCGAAGCCGGCGACCATCACCGCGGTGATCAGGGCGAAGATGAACGGCGAGTCCCAGTAGCCCGTGGCGGCCACCGCGATCGTGTGGAAGGCCACCTCGGCCAGGACCCGGAACAGGCTCGCGGTGTCGTCCACGTAGCGCACGGGGCGCACGATGCGGAAGACGTTGTAGGCGACGACGACCAGGCACCACGCGACGACGGCGACGTCGCCATCGGCGAAGGCCTGGCTGGTGAGCGCGACCGAGACGGCCGTGGTGCCGCCGCGGATGCCGAGGATCGCCGGGCGGAACGGCGCCACCTGGTCGGGCCGCACGTCGGCATCGCCGCGCCCCCGCCCGAGGCGCGGCGTCGGTCGGCGGTCGCCGCCGGCGCTCGACCCCGGCGGTGGACGGAGCTCGGACGCGCCGGCGCTCGGATCGGCGGAGGCGATGGCCATCGGGGCCAGGCTAGGACCCGTCGGGGGCCGGGGCGAGGCTCTCGGCGCACGTCGCGGCCACCGCTACGGTGGCCCGATGCTGCTGATCGGGCTCACGGGGGGCATCGGGTCGGGGAAGTCGACGGTGTCGTCGATGCTCGCCGAGCGCGGGGCGGTGGTGATCGACGCCGACGCGATCGTGCGCGAGCTCCAGGCGCCCGGCCAGCCGGTGCTGGCGGCGATGGTCGAGCGCTTCGGCGCGGAGATCCTCGACGGCGACGGCGCCCTGCGGCGCGCCGCCGTCGCCGACCTGGTCTTCGCCGACCCGGCCGCGCTCGCGGACCTCGGCGCCATCGTGCACCCGGCGGTGACGTGGAGATCGAGCGGCGGCTGGCCGCCAGCGCCGACACCGACGACGTGGTGATCCTCGACGTGCCGCTCCTGGTCGAGTCGGGGCGCGACGACCTCGCCGGGCTGATCGTGGTCGACCTCGACCCCGAGGTGGCGGTCGCCCGGCTGGTGGCCACCGGGGCTTCCGGGAGCAGGACGCTCGGGCCCGGATCGCCAAGCAGGCGTCGCGAGGAGCGGCGGGCTCGGGCCGACGTCGTGATCGACAACGGCGGCACCGTCGAGGCTGCACGCCCAGGTCGACGCGGCGTGGGCGTGGATCGAGGGCCTCCGCCGGGCGCCAGCGGGCGGCTGACCCGGGCGGTACGGTCGACCGAGGCGCGCCGGACCCGGCCGGCGCCCGTCCTCGAAGGGATCGCCATGGCCCAGCAGGTCCGAGCCGTCGTCGCCACCGCCAAGGGAGCGCCGGTCACCGTCGAGACCATCGAGGTGCCCGACCCCGGGCCCGGCGAGGTGCTCGTCGTCGTGGCCGCGTGCGGGGTGTGCCACACCGACCTCCACTACCGCGAGGGCGCGATCAACGACGAGTTCCCGTTCCTGCTCGGCCACGAGGCCGCCGGCACCGTCGAGGCGGTCGGCCCCGACGTCACCGACCTGGTCCCGGGCGACTTCGTGATCCTGAACTGGCGGGCGGTCTGCGGGGAGTGCCGGTCGTGCCGGCGCGGTCGCCCCTGGTACTGCTTCAGCACCCACAACGCGACCCAGAAGATGACCCTCGACGGCGTCGAGCTCACGCCGGCGCTCGGCATCGGCGCCTTCGCCGAGAAGACGCTCGTGGCCGCCGGCCAGGCCACCAAGGTCGACCCCTCGGCCCGGCCCGAGGCGGCGGGCCTGCTCGGCTGCGGCGTGATGGCGGGGCTCGGCGCCGCCATGTTCACCGGCGAGGTCGGGCGCGGCGACTCGGTGGCCGTGTTCGGTTGCGGCGGGGTGGGCGACGCGGCCATCGCCGGGGCGCGCCTGGCGGGCGCGGCGAAGATCATCGCCGTGGACCTCGACCCCGGGAAGCTGGAGCTGGCCACGCAGTTCGGCGCCACCCACACCGTCGACGCGTCGAGCGTGGACGCGGTGGCGGCGGTGCAGGAGCTGACCGACGGCAACGGCGCCGACGTGTGCATCGAGGCGGTCGGCAACCCGAAGGTGCTCGAGCAGTGCTTCTACGCCCGCGACCTCGCCGGCACCGTGGTGCAGGTCGGCGTGCCCGACCCCGACATGCGCATCGACCTGCCCATGATCGACTTCTTCGGCCGCGGCGGCGCCCTGAAGCCGTCGTGGTACGGCGACTGCCTGCCGAGCCGCGACTTCCCGATGCTGATCGACCTGTACCTGCAGGGCCGCCTCGACCTCGACCGCTTCATCAGCGAGACCATCTCGCTCGACCAGGTGGAGGAGGCGTTCCACCGCATGGAGCGCGGCGAGGTGCTCCGCTCGGTGGTCGTCCTCGGCGACGGGGCCGCGGGCTGATGGCGGCGCGCATCGAGCGGGTGGTCACCCGCGGGACCTTCTCGATCGACGGCGAGGACTTCGACGTCGAGAACAACATCTGGCTGGTGGGCGACGACGACGAGGTGCTCGTGATCGATGCGGCGCACGAGGCCGACCCGATCGCGGCGGCGGTCGGCGGCCGGCGGGTGGTCGCCATCGTCTGCACCCACGGTCACAACGATCACATCAACGCTGCGGTGGCGCTGGCCGACCAGGTGGGGGCGCCGATCTGGCTCCACCCCGCCGACGCCATGCTGTGGGAGGTCGTGAACCCCGACCGACCGGTCGACGGCGACCTGAGCGACGGCCAGGACCTCCACGTCGCCGGCGTGCGGCTCCGGGTGCTGCACACCCCCGGCCACAGCCCCGGCGGGTGCTGCCTCCACGACGACGAGGCCGACGTGCTCTTCTCGGGCGACACGCTGTTCCGCGGCGGTCCCGGCGCGACGGGCCGGTCGTTCTCCGACGAGCCCACCATCCTGAAGAGCATCAGCCAGCGGCTGCTGCCGCTGCCCGGCGACACGGTCGTGCACACCGGCCACGGCGACGACACCACGATCGAGGCCGAGGCGCCGGGCGTCATCGCCCGGCTCGACGAGCTCCGCTAGCGCGCCGACCTCAGCCGTCGAGCGCCTGCTCGCGCGCCCACCGGTAGTCGGCCTTGCCGGCCGGCGACCGCACGAGCTGGGGTCGGTAGACGAACGCCTTCGGCAGCTTGTAGCGGGCGATGTGCTTGGCCGCCTCGGCCAGGAGGTCGTCGTCGGTGACGCTGCAGTTGGCGGCCACCTGCACCACGGCCACCACCTCGCTGCCCCACTGCTCGCTCGGGCGGCCGACGCAGATCACGTCGTAGACCGCCGGGTGGTGGGCGAGCGCCTGCTCGACCTCCTCGGCGAAGATCTTCTCGCCGCCGGAGTTGATGGTGACCGAGTCGCGGCCCAGGAGCTCGATGATGCCGTCCTCGCGCCAGATGGCTCGATCGCCGGGCACCGAGAAGCGGACGCCCTCGATCACGGGGAAGGTGGCGGCGGTCTTGGCGGCGTCGCCGAGGTAGCCGAGCGGCACGTGGCCGCGCTGCGCGAGCCACCCCACGTCGTGGGAGCCCGGCTGCAGCTCGTGGCGGAGGTCCGCGTCGACCACCGACGTCTCGGGCCCGGGCTGGAACGTGCCCGTCGCGGTGGCGCCCTTGGTGGAGGTGTGGCCCATCTGGGCGCCGGTCTCCGACGAGCCGACGGCGTCGAGCACGATCGCGTGCGGGACGTGCTCGAGGAAGCGGTCCTTCAGGGTCGAGCTGAGGGCGGCACCCCCGCTGACCAGGGCGAGCAGGCCCGAGAGGTCGTAGCTCGTGCGGTCGAGCTCGTCGACGAGCGGGCGGCCCATGGCGTCGCCGACGATCTGGAGGGTGAGCACCCGGTGCTCGGCGACGGTGCCCCAGATGTCGGCCGGGAGCAGCTTGGTGACCTCGTGCGGGAACACCACGGTGTTGCCGCTCGTGAAGCCGACGAAGGTGGCCCACTGGGCCGCGCCGTGCATCAGCGGCGCCGCGGTCATCATCGCCGCGCCGCCGTTGGCCGAGGCGGCGACGATGGCGTCGAGGTCGGGGAAGGCCTCGGTCTGGCCGAAGGGCCGACCGCCCATCGCAGCGATGAAGATGTCGTGCTGGCGCCACAGCACGCCCTTCGGCATGCCGGTGGTGCCCCCCGTGTAGAGGATGTAGAGGTCGTCGGGCGACCAGGCGACGTCGGGGCGATCGGGCGACGACGTAGCGAGCAGCTCCTCGTAGTCGATCGCATCGGGCAGCAGCTCGTTGCCCGAGCCGTCGGCCACCTGCACGAGCAGCTCCACGGCGGGCAGCTCGGCGAGCACCTCGGCGAGCACGGGTGCGAAGGTGGCGTGGTACACGACCGCCTTGGCCGACGCGTTGTCGAGCAGGTAGCGGAGCTCCTCGGCCACGTAGCGGTAGTTGACGTTGAACGGTGCGGCGCGGGCCTTGAACGCGCCGAGCATCGCCTCGAGGTACTCGTTGCCGTTGTGCAGGTACAGGGCCACCTGGTCCTGGCCGGACTCGTGGCCGGCCAGCTCGTCGCGCTCGCGGTGGACGGTGATCCCGCGCTCGAGCAGCGCGTTGGCGAAGCGGCGGCTCCGGTCGGTCAGCTCCCGGTAGGTCCACCGGCGGTCGCCCCACACGATGGCGGGTCGATCGGGGTTGGCGGCGGCGACCGCCTCGTTGACCTCGGCCAGGTTGAACGCCATGGGTGCTCCTGCGGGGGGTGGGCGGGTCCGCCGATCGTAGCGATGCGGGGCCGAGGCCACCGGGGCCGCAGCGGCGCCCGATGGGGCACTAGCCTCGCCCCGACGCTGCGGTCGGTCGGCGTCGTGGGAGGAAGCCAGATGGGCGAGCGCGCGATCTCCGGACGGTCCGCGGCGGTGGGGGCGGAGCGATGAAGGTCTCCGAACTGGCCGAGGAGCTGGGGGTGCCGGCGTCGTCGGTGCTCGACCAGTGCCAGCGCTTCGAGATCGGCGCGTCCTGGGCGGGCGCCGAGCTGAGCGGCAGCGACCTGGTGATCCTCCGGGCGGGCTGAACTAGCGCAGACGCTCCGCTCGACCTGACGCCCGCCGACCCGGCCGCGCCCGACCAGCCGCCCGGCGCCAGCCACCCCCGAGGCGCCCGCCGACCCGGCGTCCGCCGCGCCCGAGGGCCCGCCGAGGCGCCGGCCCGAGGCGCCGGCCCCGAGAGCGGCCCCGCCCCACGACGACGGTCGCGTCGCTGCCCGGCGCGGCGGGCGTGCCGAGCCCGTCGCCGGAGCTCCGGCCGCGCGTCGGGCGGGATGGGATCGACGCCCGCGTCGGGGCGTCGACGACTCCGCGCCGCCTCGAGCACCGGCCCGTGGAGCAGCGCCTCGATCGCTCGGTGCGCAGCGGCGTGTGGGCGATCGCGATCACCGCCCTGGCCCTCGTGGCCGCCGAGCTGGTGTCGAGCGCGTGGGCGATCTGGTCGCTCTGGCTGCTCGCCGCGCTCGCCACCCTCATCGCGCTCTGGAACGCCAACGCCGGTCGGCGCCACGTCACCACCCACCCGGACCGCTACGCCGGCCTCCCGCTCGCGGTGCTCACCATGGTCTTCGGGGTCGCCGCCGCGCTCGTGATCGCCAGCTCGGTGTACGCCTCGGTCCGCACCGCGCCGGCCGCCGATGCCCCCTCGGCGCTTTCGCGACAGCGTCATGACGCCAGTGGGGGCTAGGAGCAACTCGATCGCATCCACCAGCGAGGGCTGGAACCGCCCCGCCAGGACCGGCACCTGCTGGGCCGACGATCGATGTCGACCGCGACGTGCGTCGGATCGAGGCGGGCAACGACCTGGTGCTCTGCGGGCAGGAGCACCGTCGGATCGTGCGCGTCTTCGCGGTCGACTGCGTGCCGACAGCCCCTATCCGGCGTCGACGCCCTCCAGGCCCTCGCCACCGATCGCTGCGGTGCGCTCGTGGCGAAGCTGCTGGCTGCGCGAAGGGCGACGAGCTGACGATCGACGGTGTGCTGCTGGGCGAGGTGCCGACGGCCGCCGGGTGGCGCGACGCCGACCACGACGTGGCCTGCGCGGTCGTGACCGCACCCCGGAAGGGCGCGCTGGGCTGACTGGCGGCGCGGCGGGTCAGGCCCCGCGCGCCGCGGTCGCGGCCCACTCGAGGTCGACCTTGCCGGAGGCGGCGCACGACCTCGTCCACCACCACCACGGTGCGCGGCACCTTGTAGGCCGCGAGCCTCGAGCGGCAGTGGGCCTGGAGGCCGGCGACGTCGACCTCGACGTCGGGGCGGTGGGCCACGACGGCCGCCACCCGCTCGCCGAAGCGCTCGTCGGGCACGCCGACCACGACGGCGTCGAACACCGTCGGGACCTCCTTGAGCACCATCTCCACCTCCTCGGGGAACACCTTCTCGCCGCCGGTGTTGATCGACGAGGCGCCCCGGCCGAGCAGGGTGATCGACCCGTCGGCCTCGACCCGGGCGAGGTCGCCCGGGATGGCCCACCGCTGGCCGTGCAGCTCGACGAAGGTCTCGGCACTGCGCTCGGGGTCGCCGTGGTAGCCGAGCGGGATGCGGCCCCGGCGGGCGAGGCGACCGACGAGGCCGCTGCCGGGCGGCGCCGGTCGGCCGGCGTCGTCGAGCACGGTGGTGTCCTCGTCGACGTGGAAGCGGGGGAGCGACGCCGCCGGTTGGCCGCCCAGACCGGCATCTGGCCCTGGCCGCCGGTCTCGGAGGTCCGTAGCCGTCCACGACCACGACCCACGGGAGCCGGCCGAGCAGGGCGTCGCGCACGACGGGCGACAGCACAGCCCCGCCGGAGAGCACCACGAGCAGGTCGTCCAACGGCCACCGCTCGAGGCTCGGCGGCCAGAGCGTCGGCGAGCGGCCCGGGCGAAGGCGTCGCCCGATGACGAGCACGGTCGCCGCTGCGGTCGGCCAGGAGTCCCAGAGGTGGGCGGCATCGAAGGTCGCGGGTGTCGACGATCACCGTCCCGCCGTTCAGGAGCGTCGACGGCGCCGTCCAGTGGGCGGTGCCGTGGGTGAAGGGCGAGGCCGGGAGGCAGCGCGTGCGGCCCCGGCGGGCGTGCTCGACGACCTCGGCCGGGCGCTCGACCGGGTCGCCGCCCGGGTTGCCCCCGCCGAGGGCGGCGAACAGCAGGTCCTCGTGGCGCCAGACCACGCCCCGGGGCATCCCGGTCGTCCCACCCGTGTAGAGGACGTAGCGGTCGTCGCCGGATCGGGCCACCTCGAGGCGCCCGGCCGGGGCGGCGGCGAGGGCCGCCTCGTAGGTGGGCCCCCGCTCGAGCCGTGGCGTGCCGGGGGCCGCCTCGACGATCGGCCCGGCGAGGTCGGCGTCGTGCACCACCAGGGCCACGTCGGCGTCGTGGAGCAGGTGCGTGAGCTCCGCCACCGTGTAGCGGGTGTTCACGTTGATCGGTACGGCGCGCTGCTTGAAGCAGGCGAGCATGGCCTCGAGGTACTCGTGGCCGTTGCGCATGGCCAGCGCCACGTGGTCGCCGGCGGCGACGCCGCGCTCGGCGAGGACGCGGGCGAGCCGATCGGCCCGGTCGTCGAGCTCGCGGTAGGTCAGGTGGATCCCGCCGGCGATCGTCGCCGTGCGCTCGGGCACGGCATCGGCCACCGCCTCGAAGAGGTCGCCCAGGTTCCACGTGAGCATCGGGCGAACCTACCGGTGCCCCGATGGCCCCCCGAAATCGCCCGCGCCGGGGCCGTTCGGCTCCCCTCACCTCCGATCGGAGACCCTCCGACCACCGCCCGATCGGGAGGGGGAACCCGTGCGCGGCGCGCCACGATGGTGGCCATGGCCGTCGCACCCGACCGGGGACCCGCCCCCTCGCCGCCCCCGCGCACCGCGCTGCTCCCGGACCGCTCGGGACGTCGACGGGCGATGGGGCGCCACCACACCGAGGAGCACGCCGGCCACCGCGCCGCCTGGCTCCGCGCCGGCGTGCTCGGCGCGAACGACGGGCTCCTGTCCACCGCCAGCCTGCTCGTGGGCGTGGCGTCGGCCTCGGCCGGACGCTCGGTCCTGCTCGCCACGGGGGTCGCGGCCCTCGTCGCCGGCGCCGGCTCCATGGCGATCGGCGAGTACAGCTCGGTCTCCTCGCAGCGCGACGCCGAGCAGGCCGACCTCGCCACGGAGGCCGAGGAGCTGCGGACCATCCCGCGGGCCGAGCTCGCCGAGCTGACCGGGATCTACGTCCGGCGGGGCCTCGACCCGGCCCTCGCCCGGCAGGTGGCCGAGGCGCTCACCGAGCACGACGCGCTCACCGCCCACGCTCGCGACGAGCTCGGCATCGATCCCACCGACCTGGCCCGCCCGCTCCAGGCGGCCACGGTGTCGGCGGCGTCGTTCGCCATCGGCTCCCTGCTACCGATCCTCGTGGTCCTCGCGGCCGGCGCCGGGGCCCGCATCGCCGCCGTGGTGGCCTCGACGCTCGTCGGGCTGGGTGCGCTCGGCGCCCTCGGGGCGCGCCTGGGCGGGGCGCCGCTCCTGCGCCCCGCCGTCCGCGTGCTGCTGGGCGGCCTCGCCGCCATGGCGATGTCGTGGCTGGTGGGTCAGGCGTTCGACGTCGCCGTCGCCTGACGCCCGCTCACTCGTAGTAGCGGAAGATGATCTCGCTGACGCACGAGGGCTTCGCCGCGCCCTCGCACTCGAAGGTGAAGGTCATGTACACCTGGGCGCCGCCGGGGATGTCGTCGACCTTGGTGAGCTCGGCGCCGAGGCGGAGCTTGGCGCCGACCGGCACCGGCGAGGGGAAGCGGACCTTCTCGCAGCCGTAGTTGACGCCCATCTTGATGCCCTCGACCCGCATCACCTGGGGCGCGAGCACCGGCCCGAGGGACAGGGTGAGGTAGCCGTGGGCGATCGGGCCGCCGAAGGGGCTCTCGGCCTTGGCCCTCTCGGGATCGACGTGGATCCACTGGTGGTCGCCCGTGGCGTCGGCGAACGTGTTCACCCGCTCCTGGGTGATCTCGATGTAGTCGGAGTAGCCGAGGTGCTGGCCGACGAGCTCCTTGAGCCCGGCGATGCCCTGAATCACGGTGGTCATGGGGAGAGCATGCCCCGAGCGCCGCCGGGGCGGCCACTTCGCCGCTCCCTCAGGAGTCGCGGAAGCGGCGGCTCAGC
>JAWKIT010000014.1:0-112122 GCA_041394165.1 Acidimicrobiales bacterium | reverse complement strand
GTAGTCGTGGCCCAGGCCGTCGTCGCGCCACTGGCTGATCGCGATGCGGTGGACCGCGGCGATGGCGGCCCTCCACCGATCGCGTCCCGTCGGTGCGGCGGCGGCTTGGTGATCCGACGGTCGTTGGTTCGAATCCAACCGGGGGCACTGGCACATACGGGTGGGGGTATGGTGCTCGACCAGGCGTAGGCTGCGGGCATGGACACCATCGAGGTCTTCGCCGATGTCCGCTGCCCGTTCGCCCACGTCGGCATCCGCCGGGTGCACGAGCGTCGCCAGGCGGCCGAGGCGCCGCCGATGCGGGTCCGGGCCTGGCCGCTCGAGCTGGTGAACGCCGCGCCGATGGACGGCGACCTGATCGCATCGGAGGTCGAGGCGATCCGGGCCCAGGTGGCGCCCGACCTCTTCGCCGGGTTCGACCCAGGCGTGTGGCCCGAGACGTCGCTTCCGGCCCTGGCCCTGACGGCCGCCGCCTACGGGGTCGACGAGGCCACCGGCGAGCGCGTGGCGCTGGCGGTGCGCGACGCCCTCTTCGAGCACGGCCGCGACATCGCCGATCGGGCGGTGCTCGCCGAGATCGCCGAGGCGCACGGCGTGGCGCTCCCCGAGCCGGGCCACCACGAGGCGGTCGTGGCCGAGTGGGAGGCGGGCCAGGCGGCCGGGGTCGTCGGCTCGCCGCACTTCCTGGTCGGCGGCGACGGGTTCTTCTGCCCCGGTCTCGACATCCGCCACGACGACGACGGGTTCCACATCGAGCGCGACGTCGCCGCCTTCGGTGCCTTCCTCGACGAGGCCTTCGGGTGAGCGCGCCGCTGCACCCGAACCTGGCGCCGCTCGCCGGCCTGCTCGGCACCTGGGAGGGCCGGGGTCGGGGCGAGTACGCCACCATCGAGCCCTTCGAGTACGTCGAGACCACCACGTTCGGCCACGCCGGCAAGCCCTTCCTGGCCTACGCCCAGCGCACCGCCGCAGCCGACGACGGGCGCCCGCTGCACGTCGAGTCCGGCTACCTCCGGGTGCCCGAGCCGGGCCGCATCGAGCTGGTGGTCGCCCACCCCAGCGGCCACGTCGAGGTGGCGGTGGGCGAGCTCGCCGGCACGACCCTCCGCCTGCGCTCCACGGTGGTCGTGGGCACCGACACCGCCAAGTCGGTCACCTCGCTCGAGCGCACGCTCGAGCTCGACGGCGAGCTCCTGCAGTGCCGCTTGTCGATGGCCGCGGTCGACCAGCCCCTGCAGGGCCACCTCACCGCCGAGCTGCGTCGGGCCTAGCCCTCGACGCGCTGCGGACGGACCTGCAGGTCGCCGCCGCAGTTCGGGCACCGGCCGCCGAGCGGACCGTCGGTGCACGTGGCGCAGAACGTGCACTCGTACGAGCAGATCCGGGCGTCGCCCGACGAGGCGGGGAGCGCGGCCTCGCAGCGCTCGCAGGTCGATCGCATCTCCAGCACGGTCGCATCGTGGCGGACGCGCCGCCCGGAGGGAAGGGCCGATCGCTGACGATCTCGGCCGCCCGGACCGGAAACCACCCATTGTGGTCGGAACCGGAGTTCGGTACGCTCCGTAGCGATGGGCGAGCGGATGCCCCGCGGACGGGCACGGGCGATCGGCGTGGTGGCAGCGGCGCTGCTGGCCGCCCTGTCGCTCGCGGCCTGCGACCCGTTCGACGACTCGCCCGCGCCCGTGCGGTTCCAGGAGGTGCCGGTGGCGTCGTGGCGCGTCGACGGCATCGGGTGGGCGACCCAGATCGTGGGCGGGACCCTCTACGTCGGCGGTGCCTTCGCCAACGTCACCAGCCCCGACGGCACCACCACCGTGCCGCGGGCCAACCTCGCCGCCTTCGACCTGGCCACCGGCGCGCTGCGGCCCGAGTTCCGGGCCGACGCCAACGGGACGGTGCGGTCGCTCGCCTTCGACGGCACCCGGCTGTTCGTCGGTGGCTCGTTCACCTCGGTGAACGGCACGAGCCGCTCGCGCCTCGCCGCCGTCGACCCGGCCACCGGCGCCGTCGACCCGGCCTGGAACGCCGGCGCCAACTCGAACGTGTACGCCCTCGACGCCCACGACGACCGGCTCTACGTCGGGGGCAGCTTCTCGACGCTGCGGTCCGAGCCGCGGTCGCGCTTCGCCGTCCTCGACGCCGCCACGGCGGCGGTGCTCCCGCCCGCTCCCGCGTTCGATGCGACCGTCACGTCGCTCGTGGCCTCGCCGTCGGGCGAAGCCGTCTACGTGGGCGGTTCCTTCACGACGGTGGCCGGCGCGGCAAACCGCTGGCTGGTGGAGCTCGATCGCGACGGGGTGGTGCGGCCGGTGGACTGGGGGCTCGACGGGGCGCCCTACGACCTCGACATCGACGGGACCGGCACCCGCCTCGCCGTGGCCCAGACCGGCGCCGGCAACCAGGGCTCGTGGCACGACGTGGCGACGGGGCGTCGTCTCTTCCGCCAGCGCTGCGACGGCGACGCCCAGGCGGTGACGGTGATCGACGGCTCGATGTTCACCGGCTTCCACGAGGCGTGCGACGGCGACACCACCCAGCGCCTCACCGGCAACGACACCGGCGACAGCGTCCGCGACCTCGACCTGCAGCCCACCTTCGACCGCTACTGGGGCGTGCGCGCCCTCGACGGCACACCCGACCAGCTCGTGGTGGCCGGTGACTTCACGACCATCTCGGGCGTCGCCGTGCAGGGCTTCGCCATCCTGCCCCGGCGCGACGTCCCCGCCGGTCCCGTGCGGCTCGACGGCGCCGCGACGTGGCGCTACCAGGACGGCCAGGCCCCCGTGCCCGCCGGCTGGACGAAGCGCGGCTTCGACTCCGACGCCTGGCCGGAGGGCCGGGCCCCGCTCGGCTACGGCGACGGGGACGAGGCGACCGTCCTGCCCGCCGGCGCCCTACCCGGGGCCAAGCCGATCACGTCGTACTTCCGCACCGGCTTCACCGCCTCGGCGGTGCCGGAGACGCTCACGCTGCGGCTGCAGGCCGACGACGGCGCGTCGTCTACCTGAACGGCGTCGAGGTGGCAGGACAACATGCCGAGCGGACCGATCACGGCCGACACCCGGGCCGTCGCCAACCGGTCGGGCAGCGAGGAGCAGGCGGTGCGCGAGCTCGCCCTGCCCCCGGAGCTGGTCGCCGTCGGCATCAACACGCTGGCCGTCGAGGTGCACCAGGACTCGCCCAGCTCGAGCGACGTGAGCTTCCTCGCCTCGCTCCGCTCGACGCCGGCCGCCGTGGCCCCGACGACGACGGCGACGACGACCACCACGTCGACCACGACGACGATCCCGGACACCACCACCACCACGGTCGCCGACACCACCACGACGTCGACGGCCGTCCCCGACACCACGACCACGGTCCCGGACACCACGACCACGATCCCCGACACGACGACCACCCTCGACGCCACCACGACCACCGACCCCACGACGACGATCCCGCCGCCAGGCGCACCGCCGTCGGCGCCCCGGCCGTGGCCGTCCGTTGCCGGCGACCGCTCGCCACCCTGATCGCATCCACCAACATGGTGGGGTGATCGATCGCGGTGAAGCGGGCGCTCGGCCAGGTGGTCAAGGGCGTGCAGGTGGTGGGGGCGAGTACGAGGGTGGTCCGAACTACACGTCACTGGGTGTGCCAGGTCTCCTTCGAGGAGCCGGTCGTGATTGCCTCCGTGTCGCCGAAGCACGACACCCACCCGCTGATCGCCGCCAGCCGCCGCTTCGCCGTGTCGATCCTGGCCGCCGACCAGATCGCCGAGGCCAGCCGCCTCTATCCGGCCGCAGTTCCGCTACCTGCGCGCCCGAGCACCTCGTGGACCACGACGGCTGGACGATCGTCCCCGGCGCCGTCGCGTGGCTGGGCTGCGAGATCGAGGACGAGATCGTCGGCCGCTACGACCACGACCTGTTCTTCGCCCGGGTGGTCGCCAGCGGCACCAGCCGCCTCGAGGAGCCGCCGCTGCTGTACTCGTCGCGCCACGGCTGGCGGGCCACCGGCGACAAGGCGCGGGAACCGGGCGTGTCGATCCGCGACCAGCTCCTGGCCCGCCTCGCCGAGCTCGACGAGGACGCCTGACCTCGGCTTTGGCGAAGACCGTTTCGGGAACCAAGATGCAGGTACCGACGATCGGGAAGGACCACGCGTGAGCGAGTCGACCAGGAGCACCGAAGCCCGCGAGCAGGCCGCCGCCGCGCTGCGCACCATCCTCGACGGGAACCGGCGCTTCGCCGACGGCGAGCCCTCCTCGCACGTGCTCACCCCCGCCCAGCGCGAGGCGCTGCTCCCCGCCCAGCACCCCGTCGCCGTCGTGCTCGGCTGCGTCGACGCCCGCGTCCCCCCGGAGGTCGTGATGGACCAGGGCGTCGGCGACCTGTTCACCGTCCGCACCGCCGGCCACTCGCTCGCCGGCGTGGCGCTCGGCAGCCTCGAGTTCGGCGTGCGCATCCTCGGCGTGCCCCTCGTCGCGGTGATGGCCCACACCGGCTGCGGCGCCGTGCTCGCCGCGCTGTCGAAGGACCCGATCGACGGCCATCTGGGCGAGCTCACGGGCGAGGTGGCCGGCCGGCTCACCAACGTCGTGGGCCACGACCCGGTGGGCGCGACGGGCGCCAACCTCGAGGCCACCGTCGCCGCCCTGCGCAACCTCCGAGACGCTGGTGACCCCGACGAGACGAAGCGTTCGTGATCAGGCTGCCGACATGGCCTCGGGCCTGCTCATCGTCGAGGACGACGCCGGCCTGCTCGCCGACGCCTGATCTCCCATCCGGCGGCCACGCCGGGCTACTCCCGCCAGGCCCGCTCGAAGGGCAGGCGCCACGTGTGCGGGGCGATGATCTGGTGGATGGCGTTCAGGGCCCACGAGCCGGGGGCGTAGGGCCGCACCAGGGGGCAGGTCCTCGAGCAGCGGCGTCGACACTCCACAGCCGCTCGATGCCGTCCGACGTCGTGAACAGCGTGTGGTCGCCGCTCATAGCGTCGTAGATGAGCCGCTCATCGGCCTCGAGCACGTCGACCGCCCGCCCGGTCTCGTGCAGCGCGAACTGGAGGCTCAGCTTGTCGAGCTTCATGCCCGGGCCCGGCCGCTTCCCGTAGAACGACAGCGACAGCTTCGACGCGTCGGCCAGGTCGAACGTGAGGTGGTCCGGGCCCTGGGCCCCGACCCCGGAGCCGGCGGGGAACATGCTCTTGGGCGGCTCCCGGAAGGCGATCGAGATGATCCGGGCGCCCTCCGCCAGGCGCTTGCCGGTGCGCAGGAAGAACGGGACGCCGGCCCAGCGCCAGTTGTCGATCTCGCAGCGCAGGGCGACGAACGTCTCGGTCTCGGACTCGGCCGACACCCCCGGCTCGTCGCGGTAGCCCAGGTACTGGCCGCGGACCACCTGCGAGGGCGGGATCGGCACCATCGAGCGGAACACCTTGTTCTTCTCCTCGCTGATGGCGAGGGGCTCGAGGGCCGTCGGCGGTTCCATCGCCATGAACGCCAGCACCTGGAACAGGTGGGTCACGACCATGTCGCGGTAGGCGCCGGTCGACTCGTAGAACCCGGCGCGGGTGCCGAGCGAGAGGGTCTCGGGCACGTCGATCTGCACGTGGTCGATGTGGTTTCGGTTCCAGATGGGCTCGAACAGGCCGTTGGCGAAGCGGAAGGCGAGGATGTTCTGGGCCGCCTCCTTGCCGAGGAAGTGGTCGATGCGGAACACCTGCTCCTCGCGGAACACCTCGTGCACCGCGGCGTTCAGGATCCGCGACGAGCGGAGGTCCACGCCGAAGGGCTTCTCCATGATCACCCGGGAGCGCTCGACGAGATCGGCGTCGGCGAGCATGGCGATCACCTGCCGGGCGGCGGCCGGGGGCACGCTCAGGTAGTGGAGCCGGCGGCAGTCGCCGCCGAGGTCGGCCTCGGCCCGCCCGACCGCGCCGGCCAGGGCGTCGGCGCCGTCGCCCTGGGGGACGTACGCGATGGTGGCGGCGAACTCCTCCCAGGCCGCCTCGTCCCAGGTGCCCCGGCCGAACTCGCGGCAGGCGTCGTGGGCGAGGGCGCGGAAGGCGTCGTCGTCGAGCTCCTCGAGCGAGGTGGCGACGATCCGGCACCCGGGCACCAGCCCAGCCCGGTTGAGGTGGAGCAGGCCGGGGAGCAGCTTGCGCCGGGCCAGGTCGCCGGTGCCGCCGAAGAGCACGATGACGTGGCTGCGCAGCGGCGACATCAGCGAGGTGCGGATGTCGTGCGGTTCGCTGTTGGTCTGCGTCACGTCGCCCCCCGAGCGGTCGGGGGCGACGGTACGGACGGCGCGTTGCCGCCGGGTTTCCACCGCAGGTCGGGTTGCGCGACGGGCGGGGGGCGAGAGCGGGTGACGGGAATCGAACCCGCATCTTCAGCTTGGAAGGCTGAAGCTCTAGCCATTGAGCTACACCCGCGGGAGCGCCCACCGTACCGGGCAGCAGGCTGGCGGGCAGGAGGGGCTGCGTCAGGGGTTCAGCGTGACCTGGACGTCGCTGTCGCTCACGTACTGGATCGTGCCGTTCTCGAAGCGCTGGAACCGGCCGCCGGGCGTGCCGCGGGGGTCGAGCTCGGAGGTGGGGTACCCGAGCGCGCCGGTGGGCCCGCCCTCGTCGAGGTACGTGGTGAGCACGGCGCCGTGGACCTCGAAGGCCGAGGTGGTGGACGGGTCGTAGATGCGGCCCCGCTCGAAGGTGGCGTAGGTGCCGCGCCCGTCGCCCACGGGCGTGGGCTCGGAGGTGGGGTACCGCAGGTAGCCGGTGACGCCGCCGTTGTCGGCGTAGCGGCTGAGGATGTCGCCCCACAGGCCGAAGGCGCCGGTGGTGGGCGTGTAGAACACCAGCCCCTTCTCGAACCACTGGATCTTGCCCGCGGCCGTCGCCGGCGGGGACGAGGTCGTTGGCGGGGTAGCCGAGGGCCGTAGACGCCCTGGATCTGCTCGTGCTTGGTGAACACGGCGCCGTGGATCTCGATGACCGTGCCCTCGCGCGTAGATCCGCCCGCCGGCGTAGTTCTGGTAGCGGCTGCGCTTGTCGCCCGAGGTGCGGACCGCAGCGGTGGGGTAGCCGGATGCCGTGGACGCCGCCCAGGCCCTCGTGCTTGGCGAAGTACGGCGCCGGCACGATGAAGGTGCCCTCGAGCCGAGTAGTAGATCCGCCCGTTCTCGAAGTTGGAGTAGCGGCTCTTGCCCGTCGAGGGCTGCGGGTGTCGGGTGGGGTGCTTCAGGACACGATGACGCCTGCAGCGGCGAACTCGTCGAGGATCGCCCCGTGCACATGGTGAGCGCCGGTGAACAGGGCGGAAATCGTGAATGTTGCCGTTCTGGTAGCGGGCGGCGCGGCCGCGCCGGTCGCTGTTGGCCTTCTCGGGCGAGGTCGGCTGCAAGAATACTCGCGCCGCCGAGCTCGGCAATGCCTCGCCAACGTGGGGCTGCCGCAGTCGGTGGTGAGGCAGAGGAGAGCCAATGGTCCAGCCGTGCGGTTGTGTCTGGTGAAACTGGTGGTGCAGCTCGGGTCGTACTTCCACGGCGAAGTTGCACGTGGCCACGCGGCACACCACCGGGCCGTAGCAGGAGATCTCGAGGTGGCACTGGCCGTAGCGGAACTGGTTGCAGCAGGTGCGGCGCCCGTCGCAGCTGTCGCCGGCGCAGCGGCACGAGCACTGCGTGGGGCACGTGGCGTTGCGGTCGATGATGTAGCGGGCGGCGCCGCGGCAGTACGCCGCGTTGTCGGCCTTCCACCAGCCGGCCACGAAGCTGTTGGGCGGGCAGGTGTTGGAACCGCCGTTGACCGTGCAGCAGAAGGCGGTCCAGCCGTCCAGGCAGGTGCCGCAAGGTAGCCGTAGGCCGTGCCGAGCTTGAGCAGGAAGTCGATCGGGCCGACCGCAGGCGCCGAGCCGACCAGCGCCGTGCGGGTGAGGAACGAGCGGCGGCTGCTGCGGCCGCTGATCATGGCGCTGGCCCGGTGGGCGAGGCGCTGGGAGAAGGTCGCCCCGGCGAGCGGGTCGTGGTTCACCGGGTCGCGGTGGATGCCCTCGTTGGCGAGGTCGACCGCCTCGGTCGGGCCCCGGCGGGCGGCACGGGGGCGTCGGGGGAGCGCGACGGTCATCGGGGCGAGATCCTCGTGGCGGAGAGGGTGGCGTTGGCGCCGGGCAGGACCCGGGTGGCGGCCGACTGGCGGCCGAGCACGGTGTAGAGGCAGAAGGCGCGGTCGGCCTCGGTGAAGAAGACCTGGCAGCCGGCCTGGTTGGGCAGGGTGCGCTGGAGGGCGGACGCCGAGAACATGTTCGGGGTGAGCTCGGTGGGCAGGCCCTGGCGAGAGAACAGCGGGGTGCCGACGCACTCGGGGCCGTACTCGAAGAGCACGACGAGCACGTGGCGCTCGTCCATCACGTCGACGGCACCGGACCCGAAGTCGCCCCGGTCCTCGGGCAGGGCGAAGTTCGCCAGGTGCACGATCGGGTGCGGGATCTCGTCGGGGTCGCCGATCGAGCGGCTGCTGGTGCCGGCGGCCGGGGTGGTGCGCACGCCGATGCGCCCCTCCCAGCCGGTGGGCAGGTCGGTCTCGATGCCGTGGGCCTGGAGCTTCATGACCGCTCCATCATCGCGGAAACGGACGGGCCAAATGCGCCTTCGGTCGAGCGCGTCACCCGTGGGGGTGGTCGTGATCGTGGTCGTGCCGATACTCGCCGCCACGCCCGCCTCGGCCCCCTGGCCCTCGACAGCGTAGAGGCTCGGGTCGCCGGGCCGGACGCCGGCGGCCCAGAGCTGCGCGGTCGATGCGCTCCTCGCGGGCCTGGTCGGCGTCGGGCTTGGCCACCTGCTGGTCGGCGAGCGCGGTGGTCAGCCCGGCGTCGACGGTGGCCTGGCTGAGCAGCGAGCGCACCTGCTCCCAGTCGGGGCCCGTCCCCTCGCCGCGCACCCGGCCGGAGGGCCCGTGGACGTACACGAAGTAGGGCGAGCCGGGGACGTCGTAGTCGGTGAACGCCTCGCTGGTCATCACGGTCGGCACCGCGCTCGGGGCCAGGTCGGCCACCGCCGAGGGGCTCTCGGCGTCGACGCCCTTGGTGACGACGACCAGGCGGGTGCCGTCGGAGCGGCGAGCTTGCGGGGCTTGGCGAAGGCGTCAGGGCTTCTGGCAGGTGATGCAGCCCGAGGAGAGGAAGGCGACGATCGTGTCGTGCTCCACGCCGGTGATGCGGATGCTGCGGGCCTCCTGGCCGCCGGGGGCCAGGCTTCCCGCCGATCGGCGGCGCCGCCGAACTGCTGCGCGGTCAGGCGGGGCGGGGACCTGGGGCATCACCTGGAAGTCCTCGCAGTTGACCAGGGTGGGCGGCGGGCTGGCCTGCGGGGCGCTGGGGTCGGACTCGACGCCGGCGCCGAGGTCATGGAGCGCCCGAGGACCTCGGCCTGGGTGCGCGGCACGCCGGCCACGAGCAGGGCGAGGACGCCGACCACCGCAAGCGAGCAGCACGACGAGGGCGGTCACGCCGGGCCGCCCGTGGCGCTCGAGGCGGCGGCCGCGCCGGCCGCGGCCTGCTTGGCCGCGGCGAGGGCGGCGGGGAGGGAGGTGAGCGACACGGAGAGCATCCAGGTGAGGAGGAGGGTGAGGCCGACGAAGGGGACGCCGCCCCAGTCCCTCAACCCGTCGAGGGTGGTGGCGATGCCGTCGACCGGCCAGGCGACGGCGGCGAGGAGCACGGCGGTGACCGCCAGGTTCACGCATCGACGTGGATCGGCCCGACCGGGGCGCTGCGGTCACCGAAGCACCCGCAGTCCGCCGTGCCCCGGCTGAAGCGGTCGAGGCGGTGGGCGAACCAGGCGAAGCCGGCGTAGCTGGCGGCGGTGGCGGCGGCGAGGAGCGGCCCGCCGACCGCGATGGCGGCGACGCCGATGGCGATCTCGACGGCGCCGAGCGCCCGGGTGGCCGGGGCGCTGTTCGGGAGGCCGGCCTGGCGGAGGGCCACGCGGGTGGCGGCGGGCCGGGTGAGCTTGCCGACGCCCGCGAGCGCGAGGAGCGCGGCGGCGGCGTAGAGGGGTCCGGCGAGGGCGGCCATGGCGATCGACGGTACTGGCCCGGCGTCCGGTTCGGCCACGGGCGAAGGTCCCCCTAGCGTGCCGGTGGTGGGGGAGGTGCACGATCGTCGGGCCGGGGTGCGGGTGGCCTTCCGTGACGGCCACCGATCCCCGGGTGGTGGCCGAGGACACCGATCGGCCGCTCGAAACCGGGCCTTCGCCGAGCTCGGGGCGACGCTCGAGCACCGCGGGTGGGACGAGCCCGGCGTCGATTGGGGTGGCTGCGACCTGGTCGTGATCCGATCGCCAGGACTGGAGCGGCTACGGCGACCTGGCCGCGCTACGACGATGTGGACGGCCGGGCTCGCCTCCACAACCCGGCGGGCGTGGTGCGGTGGAACCTCGACAAGCGGTACCTGGCGGCGCTCGCCGGGCAGGGGGTGCCGGCGGTTCCGACGGCCTTCGCGTCGTCGGTGGCCGGCACGGTGGTCGCGCTGGGCTCCGTGGCCCTCGACGGTGCTCCCGCGGGCGAGGTGGTGGTGAAGCCGACGGTGTCGGCGGGCAGCCGGGACACAGGCCGCTTCGTCGGACCGACCCGGCGGCGGCGCTCGCCCTCGCCGAGCGGATCGTGGCCGGCGGCCGGACCGCGATGGTGCAGCCCGCCGTGCCGTCGGTGGCCGAGCGCGGCGAGGTGGCGCTGGTGCTCGTCGACGGCGAGCTCTCGCACGCCTACCGCAAGGGCCCGTTGCTCGCGCCGGGCGGTGGCCTGCTGAGCGGCGACGAGTACGTCGAGGTGCGCGAGCCGGTGGTGGCGCCGCCCGCATGGGTCGAGCTGGCGCAGCGGGTGCACGACGTCGCCTGCGAGCTGCTGGTGGCGGCGGGCGCGCTCGGCGCCGGGCCGCTCCTCTACGCCCGCATCGACCTGGTCGAGCTGCCCTCGGGCGAGCCGGCGCTGCTCGAGGCCGAGCTGTTCGAGCCGATGCTCTCGGTCGACCTCGATCCCGGTGCGCCGGCCCGCTTCGCCCGTGCCTGCCTGGCCCGGGCCAGCGCGCCCTGACCGCGTCGCTCGTCGCCCGGCGGTTGTCGAGACCAGCAAGGGTGGGGCCAGCTTCCCCCGATAAGTACAGGCTTATGGAAGGGCAGGCGATGGATGACTCGGTGGCGATGGCCCAGCTCGTGGAGCGGGAGGTGCGGACGGGCGAGCGCGATGGGCAGGCGACGCGGATCGTGGTGGCGCGGCGGCGCTACGGCACGGACGTCGACGACCTCTGGACACCTGACCGACCCGGAGCGCCTGCCCCGCTGGTTCCTGCCCGTCAGCGGCGACCTGCGCGAGGGCGGGACGTACCAGACCGAGGGCAACGCCGGTGGCGACATCCTCCGGTGCGAGGCGCCATCGCTGCTGTCGCTGACCTGGATGATGGGCGAGCGGATCTCGTGGCTCGAGCTGCGGCTGTCGCCCGATGCCGACGACACGGTCCTCGAGCTGGTGCACGAGGCCCCCGACGACGCGGAGGGTCGGGCCTTCTGGGCCGAGTACGGCCCGGGTGCGGTGGGGATCGGGTGGGACCTGGCGCTGCTCGGGCTCGGATGGCACCTCGACTCGGGCAGGCGCTCTCGACCCGACGGAGGCGATGGTACCCGCGCTGACGCCCGAGGGCCGGGCGTTCGTCGAGGCCGCCGCCGGCTCGTGGGCCGCAGCCGCGACCGCGCCGATGGCGACGACGCCGACGCGGCGAAGCGCCGCGCGGCAGGTACCTCGTCGCCTTCTACGACCCTCCCCGATGGCGACGCCCCGCGCCCGAGGGCTGGGCGCCCGGTCCCGGCAGGGTGGCTGGTCGCCGTCGCCGTCTCCGCTGCTGGCGCTGGGCGATCCCACCCGGCAGCGGCCGCTGGAGCTGCTCGCCGGCGGCGGCAGCGTCGGCGAGCTGGTGGTGCGGGCGCGCGGGCAGGGCCATCTCGCAGCCGGCGGTGTCGCAGCACCTGCGGGTGCTGCTCGACGCCAGGCTGGTGGCAGTGCGCGCCGACGGAACCCGCCGCTGCTGCTCCGGTCGCCGCCGGGGTGGCGGCGGCGCAGGGTGGCTGGAAGCGCGCTCGTCGAGTCCGTGGCGCCGTGGCCAGCGCTCGATGCGCTCGAGACCGAGGTGGCTCGGGGACGGCGGGCGACGCGACCGTCGGCGGGTGTGCGTTCGGGTGACGGGCGTTCTGGTGACGTGCGTTCGACGGGCTGAGCTCGGGTGCTCGCAGCTCGGGCGACCGGCGCTCAGGTCGGTCGGCGGCCTCGTAGCCGACGCCCGCAGGCTGCGAGCACGATCACCGTCCGCCATCGGTGGTCCGATCAGGTGAGGCGCTTGTCGGACGGCAACGGTGCGGTAGCGTCGTGGTTGCCCGGGCGCGTCGGGCGGGCGTTGGCGGACCAGGTGAGCGAGGCGAGAGCGTGTTCCGGGTGAAGGTGGGGCATCTGCCCGACGGGCTGGACCTGTCGGGCGACATCATGAAGCGGGCGCACGTCGAGGGCGTCCAGGCGGTGGGCCTGGGCCTGCGAGGCACGGACATGCGCCGCTCGCGGATCGAGGCGTGCACGTTCGCGGACTGCGACCTGGCGGGCGCGCGCCTGCGCGGGTCGACCATCGCCCGCACGGTGTTCGTGCGCTGCAACCTCGAGGGGGCCGACCTCCGGAAGGTGGCGTTCCACGACGTCGAGGTCGTCGACTGCCTGGTCGACGGCCTGGAGCTCGACGGGGCCACCCGATCGGGGCACCTGGTGCTGCCCGGCTACGAGGTGCCCGAGCGGGGCTGAGCGCTCCACACCTGGCTCGCTCGGCGCTGCTGGTCCGGGTCGGATCGTCCCGGGCCGGGTCGGCTCGGGTCAGGCCAGGTCGAGCAGGGCGCGGATGTCGTCTTCGCCGAGGGCGCCGGCGAGCGCGGCCTCGTCGCCCACCACCTGGTCGAACAGGCGGGCCTTGCGACCCTTCAGCTCCATCACCTTCTCCTCGATGGTGTCGACCGAGACGTAGCGGTAGACGACCACGGGGTTGGTCTGGCCGATGCGGTGGGCCCGGTCGACGGCCTGGGTCTCGGTGGCCGGGTTCCACCAGGGGTCGAGCACGAAGCAGTAGTCGGCCTCGGTGAGGTTGAGCCCGACGCCACCGGCCTTGAGGCTGATGACGAACACGGGCACGTCGCCGTCCTTGAACCGGGAGATGGCGGCCTCCCGCTGGCGGGTGCGGCCGTCGAGGTAGGCGTGGTCGATGCCGGCGGCGTCGAGGCGCTCGCGCACCCGGGCGAGGTACCGGGTGAACTGGCTGAACACGAGCGCCCGGTGGCCCTCGGCGAGCACCTGGGTGAGGTCGTCGACGAGGCGGTCGAGCTTGGCGGAGCCGACGCCCTCGTGCTCGTCGTCGACCAGGGCCGGGTCGAGCGCCATCTGGCGGAGGATGGTGAGCGACTTGAGGATCTCGAAGCGGTGCTTGGTGACGTCGCCGACGAGGCCGAGCACCTTCTGGCGCTGCCGCTGGAGCTGGGTGCCGTAGATGCGGGCGTGCTTCGCGCTCAGCTCGACCTCGATGGTCTGCTCGATCTTGGGCGGGAGCTCGGTGAGCACGGCGTCCTTGGTGCGGCGGCGCATGAGCGGGGCGATGCGCCGCTTGAGGGTGGCGAGCAGCTCGGGGGCGTCGCCGTTCTCGATGGGCTTGCGGTAGGTGTCGGAGAAGCGCTTGGGGTCGGGGTAGAGGCCGGGGGCGGAGATCGAGAGCAGGCTCCAGAGGTCCATCAGGGTGTTCTCGAGCGGGGTGCCGGTGATGGCCACCTTGGTGGCGGCGGGCAGGCGGCGGGCGCACTGGTGGGTCTTGCCCTGGTGGTTCTTGACGTACTGGGCCTCGTCGAGCAGCAGCAGCTCCCACGGCAGCGCGGCGTACTGGTCGAACTCGAGGCGGAACAGGGCGTAGGAGGTGACCACGAGGCGGTGGCCGGCGACCTCCTCCGCAAGGGTGGTGCCGCGGCGGGCCTGGGTCTCGTGGATGGTGCGCACCGGGAGGCCGGGGGCGAAGCGCTGCGCCTCGCGCGCCCAGTTCTCGACGACGCTGGTGGGGGCGACGACGAGGAAGCGGGCGTCGGGCGCCCGCTCGTGGACGTGGAGGCACAGGGCGAGGGTCTGGACCGTCTTGCCGAGGCCCATGTCGTCGGCGAGGATCCCGCCGAGGCCGTTGGCGTGCAGGAACGCCAGCCACTCGAAGCCCTCCTGCTGGTAGGGGCGGAGGCTGGCCTCGAGCGCGGCCGGGGCGGGGAGGGGTTGCGGGGCCTGGAGGTCGCGGAGTTGGGCGACGCTGCGCTCCCACCGCTCGGACTGCTCGGCCACCACGCCGAGCTCCACCAGCTCGTCCCACCAGCCGGCCTGGAAGCGGTTGACGCGGGCCGTGGCGTCGCCGTCGGGCTCGGCGAGGCCGTTGGCCTCGTCGAGCAGCTCGCGAAGCTTGGCGAACTCGGGTCGGTCGAGGCGCAGGTAGGTGCCCGACGGGAGGATCAGGAACGGGTCGCCGCGGTGGAGGGCGGCGAAGAGGGGGACGAACTCGACGTCTTCGCCGTCGACGGTGACGGTGACGTCGAGGTCGAACCAGTCGTTGCCGTCTCGGCTCGGCGCCGCGTCGCGGACGGCGACCGAGATGACCGGATCCTCGGTGGGGGCGCGCAGGGGCGGCAGGTCGCTGCGGAGCTCGACGGCCACCTGACCCTGCGCTTCGAGCCAGGGGACCACCTCGGTGAGCAGGACGATGGCGGCCTCGCCCGTGACGTGGAGGTCGGCGGGCAGGCCGGCGTCGTCGGCGATCGCCGGGAGCAGGTCGAGCGGGAGGCGCAGTTCGTCGAGGGCGGCGTCTTCGGCGTCGAGGTCTCGCGAGGCCACGGGGCGGGCGAAGAGCGGGTGGTCGGCGGTGCGTTCGCCGCGCCGGTAGCGGACGGCCCAGTAGAGGGATGCGGCGGTGGGCCCGGTGCGCGCGACCAGCAGCGCGAGGCGCTCGAACGCGGGGCCTTCGATCGAGACGGTGCCGTCGGCCGAACCGACCTCGGCGTGCTGGGCGAGGGCGGGGACGTAGGAGTCGATGAGGTCGTCGACGTCGCCCGCCGGCACGGTGAGCGGCGGACCGCCGAGGAGGCGGGCCACCGTGCGGTGGATGGGCGCGTCGAACTCGACGAGGCGCAGCAGCCCGGGGGTGGCGGCCCACAGTCCCGATGGCGGGGTGCCGAGCAGCTGGACCTCGTCGCCGAGCGAGGTCACCGGTGCGCCGCCGACGCGCAGCTCGGCGGCCAGCGAGACGCTGCCGTGGGCGCCGGCGGCCAGGTCGACGTGCACCCGGGCCGGCTGTCGCTCGAGGCGGACCTGGAGCGCGGCTGGGTCGCCCAGCAGCACGGCGCCGGCATCGACCGCCTGGCGGAGGTGGCTCCAGAAGTTGGGACCGAAGCGATCGAGCGTGGGGTCGGGCCCCGTGCTGTAGGGGCCGATGCGGGCCGATGCGGCGAGGGCCTGCAGGGCGCCGCGCTGCACCGGATCGGCCTGGGCGAGCGGCGCGTAGGGCGGGAGGTAGGTGGACACGAGGTCTCGCCAGGTGGCGTCGGTCTTCACCCAGCGGCCGCTCTTGCCCAGGCGCATGGGCCGCACGCTCACCACCGCCGGCTGCTGGCCGGGGAAGCGCGACGGGATGCGGCGGACGTTGAACTGGAGGGCGAGCTGGGTGGCGACCTCGATGGGCTCGTCGGTGGCCGCCAGGCCGTCGAGCTCCTTGCGCCAGTCGGTCGCCGGGGGCGCGACCGTGGCGAACGGGTCTCGTGGGCCGGGCGGGCCGCGGCGGTCGTCAAGACGGGCCACCTGGGCGCCCCTGCGGGCGACGATGAGGGTGGCGACGCAGTGCTTGCACTGGCCGCCCAACGGGCAGCTGCACTCGTCGTCGAGGTAGATGCCGCCGCCCGCGTCGTGCCACCGGATGCGGACGAGGTAGGTGGCGCGGCCCGAGCCCCGGCACACGGCGCGGATCTTGCCCGGCTTGGACTCGATGATCTTCACCCGATCCTCGAGGGCGTACCCGGCGCCGCGGTCGATGGCGCCGTCGTCGTACAGCTCCTCGAGGACGTCTTCGCTCAGTTCGTGGATGGGCGGTGCGGGCACGGTGGGCCTCGTCGGGAGCGGCAGGGGAGGCCAAGGTACCGAGGGGGACCGACAGCGAGGTGAAGATGCGACCGATCCGTCTCGCTGACCTACGCCTCGGTGGTCACACGGGCGGTCCACTCTCGCGTTGCCGGGATTGCTGCCGGGCCGCGATGTCCGGGCCCTCCACCTACTGCTACCGCCGGGCAGCCATCACTGCCTCCCGCCGTTCCTCGCTCAGCGGTTTGATCGCCTCGCGGACCGTCACTCCTGACGCCGTCGCGGCGCGGGGGAGGAGGAACTCGCACACCAGGTCCGGGCGCTTCCGGCCGGTGTCGCGCAGCACCCACCCCAGCGCCTTGCGCACGAAGAACTCCCGCTCCTCCCAGAGCGCATCGGCGTAGCGGCAGAACCGGTCCCAGTCGCCGCCGCCGGCCCGCAGCGGGCGCAGCAGCGCCAGCACCGACGCCCGCCGCAGCCAGAAGTCCTCGTCGACGTTCCACCGGTCGAGCACCGCCCCTCCCGCCTCGGGCGACGCCACCACGATCGGCCCCGCCACATCGGGTGCCAGCACGTCCACCAGCGCCCACGTCCTCGCCTCCCGCAACAGCCGTTCCACCAGCACGAGGTCGTCGGGCCCCAGCCGTGCCACGTGCACCGTCAGCGCCTGGCACGCCGCCAGCCGCCGTTCGTGCACCGGCTCGGCCCACAGCGCCTCGACCACCCCGACCACCAGGTCGTGCGCCGGCATCGACCTCGGGGCCAGCGCCGCCCGCACCACCGCACGCGTCTCGGGCACCCCCACGCCCCAGTGCTCGAGCGAGCTCTTCAGGTACGCCCGCTCGCCCTGCGCTCGCTCCGGCCGCGCCCGAGCCCGCAGCTCCGACACGATCGTCCCCACGACCTCGTCCACCGTGCGCTCGTCGCCCATCCCCGCATCCATCGCGAGCCAGCCTGCCCGCCCCGCCGAACCGCTCGCAGCATCAAGTGGTCCCGTGCGTTGGTGCGACAGGAGCGGCACGGGAGCCGGCGACGCCGCCGAGATCGCGCGCCCGCCGTTGTCGCTTGTCGCTCTGAGGTGGTCGCGAGGAGAGGTCGCCCTCCGGTAGGTCCGAGCGGTCGGTCGAGCGCTGCAGCTGCGAACATCGCACCGATGATCACCGTCACGAACGCCGCCACCGCCGAGGTCGCCACCGAGCCGCTGCACCACGACCACGTCCTCGCCGGCACCCCGGCCAGCGGCGTCCTCGACCTCCCCGCGCCACCCGGGCTCGAGGTCGGGATCTGGGAGCACACCGCCGGCACCACCACCGACGTCGAGGTCGACGAGGTGTTCGTCGTCATCAGCGGCCGGGCCACCATCGCCTGCGACCAGGGCCCCACCGTCGAGGTCGGCCCCGGCGACGTCGTCCGCCTCACCGAGGGGACCGCCACCACCTGGACCGTCCACGAGACGCTCCGAAAGGTCTACGTCACGTTGCCCTGAGCCACCTCGCCCGCCACGCCGCTCCCGGGGCAACCCTCGACCACCTCTGACCAGGCGAAACAGCCCAACCCTCGATCGTTGGTCGAGGGTCCGGAGCGGGACGAGCCCTTCACCCGCCCAGGTGGGCAAAACGGCGCTTTGCTGGTGAAACACCTCACAAGCGAAGCGCGAATGCCGTTCAGACGGCCTCGTGACCCCGCACCATCGCCCCACCCCTGCCTCCCGCCGCGCCGCGCTGGACCCGCGTCGCACCCCGGCGACCAGCCGCACCCGCACCCGCGCCCGCCACGCCCGGCGTCGCCCCCGCCTGACGCGACAGACGGCGATCCTCGCCGTGATCGCCCAGCTGCTGGCCGTGGTCGGCGTCATCGCCGTCACCAGCAGCCCGGCCTCGGCCCTGCCGGCGCCGGTGATGACCGGCTACGTGCCGCTGCCCGCCGACGCGTTCCAGGGCGCCCTCGCCGGGATCACCACCAGCCCGGGCACCACCCTCGACTTCACCGTCGGCATCACCAACGCCGGCGCCGGGGCGGTCATGTACTACGACCAGTGGGAGGACGGCTTCGAGCCCGACCTCTCGAACCCCACCCAGTCGAGCACCCTCGTCTTCGGCGACGGGAACACCTCGAACGGCAACGCGGCCGCCTACTGCGCCCGCTGCACCGGCGACACCCTGCCGCAGGGCGCGGCGCTCATCATGCGGAACAACGTGACCACGCCGCGCTCGGCGGGCACCACCAAGTTCGACGGCAGCGACAAGGTGGGCTCGACGCGGGGCTTCGCGATCACGGCCGGCGGGTTCACCACCACCCTCGGGTCGCTGCTCGCCGCGGTGGTCGCCAGCTACGACACGAGCAAGTACGACACCGCCTACACCGCCCCGGTCGGCACCGACACCCCCAGCCCCAGCGGCACCAGCAACGCCCACAGCTACGCGGCGTTCATCGTGCAGGCGGCCCAGGACGGCACCGTGGTCCAGGTCGACCGCGACGGCGACGGCACCCCCGACGTGACCCGCACCATCGCCGAGGGCGAGGCCACCCGGGTGCCGAGCATCCGCGAGGGCGGCACCGTCCACTCGAGCAAGCCCGTGCAGGTCCAGCTCATCACCGGCGACACCTCGGCCAGCTACGAGTCCCGCTCCTACACGCTGTTCCCCGACACCACCCTGTCGAGCGACTACATGAGCCCCGCCGGCTCGGGCGTCGACAACTTCCGCACCATCAACTACCTCTACAACCCCCACGCCACGGCGCTCACCGTCACCCCCACCTGCACCGGGTGCTCGGGCACCATCACCGTCCCCGCCAACGCCAGCGCCGCCTACGCCTCGCCCACCGGCAAGGCCGTCCGGTTCCAGAGCACCGACGGGCGCACGTTCATCGCCATCGGCGGCGTGGGCGCCCAGTCCGGCGCGGCGCCGGGCGGCAGCGGCGACTCGTCGCTCAGCTGGGACTGGGGCTTCACCATGATCCCCACCTCGCAGCTCACCACCCAGGTGGTGCTCGGCTGGGCCCCGGGCAACTCGAACAACCCGCCGAGCAGCCCCTCCGCCAACCGCGACGACGACCCGGTCTGGGTCACGACCCTCGGCGCCACCACCCTGCGCGTCGACTACGACGGCGACCCCTCCACCGGCTCGATCTCCGGCTCGGACTGCTTCGGCGCCAAGCACGACGCCAACATCAGCGTCGCCGCCCTCGCCTCCACCCGCATCTACGACGCCACCGACGGCGACATGACCGGCGCCCGCATCTACACCTGCGACGGCACCCAGATCGCCGGCGCCTGGGGTCAGGACCCGGCCAACGCCCCAGTCGGCTCGCCCGGCTTCGACGCCGGCTACACCGTCATCCCCACCACGACGATGCTCGTCAACAAGACCGGCGCCCTCGGCAACGACCTCGACGGCGACGGCGCCTTCGGCCCCGGCGACACCATCACCTACGAGGTGGCCATCGCCGATGCCGGCAGCCTCGCCTTCACCGGCGTCGAGCTGGCCGACGAGCTCCCCGACGGCCTCCGCTACGTCGAGGGCTCCACCACCTTCGACGACGGCGACGGCAACGTCACCCCCATCGCCGACGACGTGGTGCCCCCCGCCGCCACGCCGTTCCCGCTCGACGAGGCCGGCACCGAGCTGCCGAACATCGCGGCGGGCGACACCGTGTACGTCCACTTCGACGCCGAGATCATCGCCCCCACGCCGCTCGCCGAGCCCGTGATCGGCAACACCGCCTGCGTGACCGCCGCCGAGGCCTCGGCCTGCGACTCGACCACCACCGAGCTGGTCACCTCCGACCTCAGCCTCACCAAGGCCGTCACCACCGCGCCCGCCGTGGTGGGCGACGACGCCACCTTCACCCTCACCGTGAGCAACGCCGGCCCCGACGCCGCCAGCAACGTCGAGGTCACCGACGACCTCCCCGCCGGCCTCGACCTCGTGTCGACCAACCCGTCGCAGGGCACCTACGACGGGGACACCGGCACCTGGGCGGTCGGCACCCTCGCCGCGGGCACCTCCGCCACCCTCGAGATCGTCGCCACCGTCACCGCCAGCGACGTCCGCAACGTGGCCGAGATCACCAGCTCCGGCTCGTGGGACCCCGACAGCCAGCCCGCCGAGGACGTGCTCGGCGACCTCGGCCCGAACCAGGACGACGAGGCCGAGGCCCTCATCGAGGACCTCCCGATCCCGGTGGTCGCCGTGGACGACGACTACACGACCCCGTACCTCACGCCCCTCACCGTGGACGCCCCCGGCGTCCTGGACGACGACTCGGGCGAGGCCATCACGGTCACCAGCTACACCCAGCCCGCCCAGGGCACCGTGGCCCTCGACCCCGACGGCTCGTTCGTCTACACCCCGCCCACCGGCTTCCGGGGCGAGACCACCTTCACCTACACGATCACCGGCACCGGCGGGTCGGACACGGCGACGGTCACCATCACCGTGGCCGCGCCCGACGAGCCCGTCGCCGCCGACGACGCCCACACCACGCCCTGGGAGACGCCGCTCACCGTCGACGCCCCCGGCATCCTCGGCAACGACACCGGCACCGGCATCACGGTGAACGACCACACCGACCCCGCCCACGGCACGCTCGCCCAGCAGGACGACGGCTCGTTCACCTACACCCCCGACGCCGGCTTCCACGGCGTCGACACCTACGACTACGAGATCATCGACGAGACCGGCCAGACGGCGTCGGCCACGGTCCGCATCACCGTCGACCCGCCCGCCGCGCCCGCCGCGGTCGACGACGCCCACAGCACCGGCTACGAGACGCCGCTCGTGATCGACGCCGGCTCCGGCGTGCTCGGCAACGACACCGGCACCGACATCGAGGTCACCAGCTACGGCCAGCCCTCGCACGGCTCGGTGACGATGGCCCCCGACGGCTCGTTCACCTACATCCCCGAGGCCGGCTTCCACGGCACGGACTCGTTCCCCTACGGGATCACCGATGCCGCGGACCAGACCGCGTCGGCCACGGTGACCATCACCGTCGACCCGCCGGCCGCGCCCACCGCGACCGACGACAGCGCCACCACGCCGTTCGAGACGCCCGTCACCATCGTGACCCCCGGCGTCCTGGGCAACGACACCGGCACCGGCATCACCGTCACCGACCACGGCGCGCCGGGCCACGGCACCGTGACCGTCGACCCCGACGGCGCCTTCACCTACACGCCCGACGCCGGCTTCAGCGGCACCGACACCTTCACCTACGAGATCACCGACGAGGTCGGCCAGACCGCCTCGGCCACGGTGACCGTCACCGTCGACCCGCCGGCCGCGCCCACCGCGACCGACGACGACCGCACGACGCCCTACGAGACGCCCCTGACCGTCGACGCCCCCGGCATCCTCGGCAACGACACCGGCGTGCGCATCGGGGTGTCGAGCAACGACCCCGCCGCCCACGGGACGATCGTGGTCAACCTCGACGGCTCGTTCACCTACACGCCCGACGACGGGTTCTGGGGCGTGGACGCGGTCGACTACGAGATCGTCGACGCCGCCGGCCAGCACGCCTCGGCCACCATCACGATCACCGTGCCCCGGCCCGGCGCGCCCGTCGCCACCGACGACGCCCACACGACCCCGTACGCCACGCCGCTGACCGTCATCGCCCCCGGCATCCTCGGCAACGACACCGGCACCGGCATCACCGTCACCGACCACGGCGACCCGGCCCACGGGTCCGTCGCCGTCCAGCCCGACGGCCGCTTCGTCTACGTGCCGGTGAGCGGCTTCGCCGGCACCGACTCGTTCACCTACGAGATCACCGACGAGACGGGCCAGACCGCCACGGCCACGGTCACCATCACGGTCGATCCGCCCGCGGTGCCCGAGGCGAGCGACGACGCCCACGCCACGCCCTACGAGACGCCGCTGGTGGTGGACGCGCCCGGCGCCCTGGGCAA
This sequence comes from Acidimicrobiales bacterium, assembly GCA_041394165.1. GTDB lineage: Bacteria > Actinomycetota > Acidimicrobiia > Acidimicrobiales > Iamiaceae > Aquihabitans. The sequence goes on along the minus strand of JAWKIT010000014.1, from coordinate 90,056 downwards.
CGACGTGGGCGAGGAGATCCACGTGATCTCCCACGGCACGCCGCTGCACGGCTCGATCACGGTCGCCGCCGACGGGTCCTTCACCTACACGCCCGACGACCGCTTCACCGGCACCGACAGCGTCGAGTACACGATCGCCGACGCCGTCGGCCAGACCGTCTCGGCCACCATCACCATCACGGTCGGCAAGCCCGACGCGCCCGCGGCGGCCGACGACGCCTACGCCACGCCCTACGAGACCACCCTCGTCGTGGTCGACCCCGGCGTGCTCGGCAACGACGCCGGCACCGGGATCACGGTGACCGACGTCGGCACCCCCGGCCACGGCACCGCCGCCATCGATCCCGACACCGGCGAGCTCACCTACACGCCCGAGGCCGGCTTCACCGGCACCGACACGTTCACCTACGAGATCACCGACGAGGTGGGCCAGACCGCCTCGGCCACCGTCACCGTCACCGTCGACCCGCCGGCGGCGCCGAGCGCCGTCGACGACGCCTACGAGACGCCGTTCGAGACGCCCAAGACCGTGGACGCCCCCGGCATCGTGGGCAACGACTCGGGCACCGGCATCGAGGTCGGCTCCTACGAGCAGCCGGCCCACGGCACGGTGACCGTCGAGGCCGACGGCTCGCTCACCTACACGCCCGACGACGGCTTCGCCGGCGTCGACACGTTCACCTACGCCATCGTCGACGAGGTCGGCCAGACCGCCGAGGCGACCGTCACCATCACCGTCGGGCTGCCCGACGAGCCCGTGGCCGTCGACGACGAGCACACCACCCCGTACGAGACGTCGCTGCTCATCGAGGGCCCCGGCGTCCTGGGCAACGACGACGGCCAGTGGATCACCGTCGTGGACCACACCGCGCCGTCCCACGGCGGCGTGGCCATCCTCCTCGACGGCTCGTTCGTCTACACGCCGGCCGCCGGGTTCACCGGCGTCGACACCTTCACCTACGAGATCGCCGACGCCTTCGACCAGCGGGCCACCGCGACCGTGACCATCACGGTCGAGCCCCCGCTGGCCCCCGAGGCCGTCGACGACGAGGCGTCCACCGCCTACCAGACCCCCGTGGTGGTCGACGCCCCCGGCATCTTGGGCAACGACAGCGGCACGGGCATCGAGCTCAGCTCGTACGAGCAGCCCGGCCACGGCACCGTGACCGTGGCCCCCGACGGCTCGTTCCTCTACACGCCCGCCGACGGCTTCGCCGGCGTCGACACGTTCGACTACGTGATCGTCGACGAGGTGGGCCAGACCGCCACGGCCACGGTGACCATCACCGTCGCTCCGCCCGGCGGCCCCGTCGCCGTCGACGACGCCCACGCCACGCCGTACGAGACGCCGATCACGGTCGACGCCCCCGGCATCGTCGGCAACGACGAGGGCACCAAGATCACCGTCACCGACCACACCGATCCCGCCCACGGGACCGTCACGGTCGATCCCGACGGCACGATCACCTACACGCCCGAGGACGGCTTCACCGGCCTCGACACCTTCACCTACGAGATCACCGACGGCTTCGCCCGGACCTCGACGGCGACGGTGCGCATCACGGTCGACCCGCCGGCGGCACCGATCGCCACCGACGACGCCCACACCACCCCCTACGAGACCCAGCTCGTCGTCGACGCCCCCGGCGTGCTCGGCAACGACTCGGGCACCGGCATCGCGGTGGTGCTCAACGGGGCGCCCGGGCACGGCACGGTGTCGGTCGACGCCGACGGCTCGATGACCTACACGCCCGACGCCGGGTTCGCCGGGGTCGACACGTTCACCTACGCCATCGAGGACGAGGTCGGCCAGACCGCCTCGGCCACCGTCACCATCACCGTCGACCCGCCCGCCGCGCCGGAGGCCGACGACGACGCCTACACCACGCCCTACGAGACCCCGAAGGTCGTGGACCCGGCCGGGATCCTCGGCAACGACTCGGGCACCGGCATCGCCGTGACCGACCACACCGACCCGGCCCACGGGACCGTCACCGTCGGGCCCGACGGCTCGATGACCTACGTCCCCGATGAGGGCTTCGCCGGCGAGGACTCGTTCACCTACGAGATCGCCGACGAGGTGGGCCAGACCGCCTCGGCCACGGTGACCGTCACCGTGGACCGCCCGGCGGCGCCCGAGGCGACCGACGACGTCGACAGCACGCCGTACCAGACCCCGCTGACCATCTCGGCGCCTGGCCTGCTCGGCAACGACACCGGCACCTCGATCGAGGTCACCACCAACGACCAGCCGGCCCACGGCACAGTGACCGTCGAGCCCGACGGCTCGCTGATCTACACGCCCGACGACGGGTTCACCGGCGACGACACCTTCACCTACACGATCACCGATCCGTGGGGCCGCACGTCGACCGCCACGGTGACCATCACCGTCGGCAAGCCCGGCGCCCCGGTCGCCACCGACGATGCGTACGAGACCCCGTTCGAGACCCCCTACGTGCTCGCCGTCCCCGGCATCGTCGGCAACGACTCGGGCACCGGCATCAAGGTGACCGACCACGCCGAGCCGACCCACGGCACGGTGGCCCTCGGCAGCGACGGGTCGATGACCTACACGCCTGCGGACGGCTTCGCCGGCGAGGACTCGTTCACCTACGAGATCACCGACGAGGTGGGCCAGACGGCCTCGGCCACCGTCACCATCACGGTGGTGCCGCCCGCTGCGCCCGTCGCGGCGGACGACGCCTACGAGACGCCCTTCGAGACCGACCTGGTGGTCGACCCGAGCGGCATCCTCGGCAACGACTCGGGCACCCGCATCGCCGTCGACCTCCACGGCGATCCGGCCCACGGCAGCGTCACCGTCGCCCCCGACGGGTCGATGACCTACGTGCCCGACGCCGGGTTCACCGGCGAGGACTCGTTCACCTACGGCATCGTCGACCAGCTCGGTCGCACGGCCGAGGCCACCGTCACCATCACCGTGGCCAAGCCCGGCGCGCCCGTGGCCGTCGACGACGCCTACACCACGCCGTACGAGACCGTGCTCGAGCTCGTCGGGCCCGGCATCGTCGGCAACGACTCGGGCACCGGCCTCACCGTGACCGCCTACGGCCAGCCGGCCAACGGCACCGTCGAGGTCGGCGAGGACGGGAGCCTGACCTACACCCCGAACGACGGGTTCACCGGCACCGAGACCTTCGAGTACACGGTGACCGACCTGGCCGGCCAGACCGCCACGGCGACCGTCACCATCGTGGTGTCGCCGCCCGACGGGCCGGTGGCCACCCCCGACGAGGACCGCACGCCGTTCCAGACCCCGCTCGTGGTCGCCGCTCCCGGCGCCCTCGGCAACGACTCGGGCACCGGCATCGGCGTCATCGGCCACACCGACCCGGCCCACGGCACGCTCACCCTCGGGGTGGACGGCACGTGGACCTACACGCCCGAGCCCGGCTTCTCCGGCGTCGACTCGGTGACCTACACGATCGCCGACGAGGTCGGCCAGGAGGCCCAGTCGACGATCACCATCACCGTCGACCCGCCCGAGGCGCCGACCGCCACCGACGACAGCTACGAGGCCGACCACGACACCCCGCTCGTGATCGACGCCACCGAGCTGCTCGACAACGACACCGGCACCGAGATCGTCGTGGTCACCACCACGCCGCCCACCCACGGGACCGTGGTGATCGGCGACGACGGCACGATCACCTACACCCCGGCTCCCGGCTTCACCGGCACCGACACCTTCACCTACACGATCGTGGACGGGGCCGGGCAGGAGGCGACCGCGACGGTCACCGTGACGGTCGCCGCGCCGGCGACCACCACCACCGAGGCCACCACGACGACCGAGGCCCCCACCACCAGCGAGCTCGCGGCCGTGGTGACCTCGACCTCGACGACGGCGCCGGTCGCCACCACCGAGGCCCCGGCGCCCGCGGTGGGGGAGACCACCATCGTGCGCACCGGCTCGAGCGTCGTGCGCTGGGTGCTCCCGTCGGTGGCGATGCTCGTCGCCGGCGCGGCCCTCATCGCCCTCTCCCGACGCCGCCGGCTGGCCTGATCACGCCCGCTCGCGTCCGCCCCGTGAGCAGTTCCCGCGCTCCCCGCGCGTGATCTGCTCACGGGGCTCGCAGGTTGGGTAGCGCCGTGGGCGGGTGAGCAGTTCCCGCGCTCCCAGCGCGTGATCTGCTCACGGTGGTGTGGCGGGGGTCGGGCCCGTGGCTGGGTGAGCAGTTCCCGCGCTCCCCGCGCGTGATCTGCTCACGGGTCGGGCGACGGGCCCCGGGCAGGGCTTCGCTGTCAGAGGCGGGTGGGAGCATCGGCGCATGAACGACCGCCCGCTCGACCGTGCCCTCGCGATCGCCGCCCGCCAGCACGGCGCGCTGTCGCTCGCCCAGGCGCGGGCGGCGGGGATGGCGGCGACGCTGGTCCGCCAGCAGGTCGACAGCGGGCGCTGGGCCCGGATCGCCCGAGGCGTCGTCATCGTCGTGGGTTCGCCGCCCACCTGGGACCAGCGGGCGATGGCCGCCCTCCTGGCCCGCCCCGACGCCCACCTCGGGGAGCTGGCCGCCGGCCACGCCCACGGCCTCGTCGACGCACCCCTCGACGAGCCGACGCTGATCGTCCCCCGAGGGACCTCGAGCCGAGCACCGCTGGGTCGGGTGCGCCGCCTCGAGCTCCCCGAGGGCCACCGCACCCTCGTCCGGGGGCTCCGGGCCACGTCGGTCGCGCGCACGCTGGTCGACCTGGGCGGCGTGGTGCCCCGGGCCCAGCTCGCCAAGCTCGTCGACGAGGCGATCGGCGCGCGGCGGGCGACCCCGTTGGCGCTCGCCGAGGTGTGCGATGCGGCCGGGCACGTCCCCCTCGCGGCGAGGCGCACCGTGCTCGAGGCGGCGTCGATCTGGGAGGGGATCCGCCCCGGGAGCATCGGCGAGGTCCGGCTCCTGCGATCGATCGACGAGTGGGAGCTGCCGCCGCCAGATCGCCAGATCCGGATCCTCGACCGGACCGGCGCGGTCGTTGCCCGGGTCGACACCGGCTGGGCCGCGGCCCGGCTCGGGCTCGAGTACGACAGCGTCGAGTGGCACGGCCCGGCGCGCTGGATGGACGACGAGGCCCGCCACCAGCTGGTCGAGCAGCTCGGGTGGACGCTCCTGCACGTCGGGGCGCGCGACCTGCTTCCCTCCTCGGACCTGCGTCGTCGCCTCCAGCGCCAGCTCGCCGCTCGGGCCCTCCCGCTGCCCGCCGCCTGAGCCGCCCGCCGGCCCGCAGCGCAGCCCGGCTGGGTGAGCAGTTGTCGCGCTTCGAGCGCGGGAAGTGCTCGCGGGTCTTGGGCTGGGCGGTGCGGGGCTGCTGGGTGAGCAGTTGTCGCGCTTCGAGCGCGGGAAGTGCTCACGGGTCGTGGGCTGGGCGGTCGTCGCAGGGGCTGCACCTCGGTGCAGGGTGAGGGCGCATTCGGGGGGTGTCACCCACCCCCGGTAAGCTCGCCAGCCTCATGGAGTCAACGGTCGAAGCCCTCGAGGGCAACAAGGTCAAGCTGTCCATCGCGGTCACCGAGGGCGAGTTCGAGGTCGACATCGACGATGCCTTCAAGCGCATCGCCCGAGAGGTCCGCCTGCCCGGGTTCCGTCCTGGCAAGGCGCCGCGCAAGGTGCTCGAGGCCCGCATCGGCCTCGAGGCCGCCCGGGTCGAGGCGCTCGAGCGGGCGCTGCCGAAGTACTACCTGGAAGCGGTCGACGAGCACGACGTCGACGTCATCGCCCAGCCCGAGTGGGAGATCACCTCGGGCCAGGAGGGCGGCGACGTGGCGTTCGAGGCCACCGTCGAGGTCCGCCCGCAGGTGCTGGTCGGCGGCTACGCCAGCCTCCGCGTCGAGATCCCCAGCCCCGACGTGTCCGACGAGGAGATCGAGGAGCGGATCGACCACCTGCGCGAGAGCTTCGCCAAGCTCGAGCCGGTCGAGCGCCCGGTGCAGGAGGGCGACCACGTCACCATCGACGTGGCCGGCTCCCGCGACGGCGAGCCCATGGAGGGCCTCACCGCCGACGACTACCTCTACGAGGTGGGCAGCGGCACCATCGTCCCCGAGTTCGATGAGCAGCTCGTGGGGGCCGAGGTCGGCGCCGAGCTCACCTTCACCGCCGAGCACCCCCAGCCCGACGAGGACCCGGTCGACTTCACCCTCACGGTGAAGGAGGTCAAGGAGAAGGTCCTGCCCGACGCCGACGACGCCTTCGCCGCCGAGGCCTCCGAGTTCGAGACCATCGACGAGCTGCGCGACGACCTGCGCAGCCGCTTCGGGATGGTCAAGAAGGTCCAGGCCCGCATGGCCGTCCAGCAGAAGACGGCCGAGGCGCTCGCCGAGCTGGTCGACGAGGAGGTGCCCCAGGCCCTGGTCGACCAGGAGGTGCAGAACCGCCTCCAGGACCTCGCCATGCGCCTGCAGGCCCAGGGCATCGGCATCGAGCAGTACCTCGCCTCCACCGGCCAGGACCAGGAGGCGTTCATCGCCGACCTGCGCGAGACCGCCACCGGCGGCGTGAAGGTCGACCTCGCCCTGCGAGCGGTCGCCGAGGCCGAGGGCATCGAGGTCGACGACGACGAGCTCGAGGCCGAGTTCCAGGCCGTCGCCGAGCGCGTCGGCGAGAAGGTGGCGAAGGTCCGCAAGCAACTCGAACGCAACGGGCAGGTGTCGGCGGTACGCTCCGACCTGCGCACCCGCAAGGCGCTCGAGTGGCTCGTCGAGCACGTCGAGCTGGTCGACGAGGGTGGCAGCACCATCGATCGGGCCGACCTCGAGATGGCCCCCGACACCAGCGACGACGCCGCCACGGAGGACGACGAGTGACCCACCCCCCGAGCCACGACGAGCTGGTCCACCGCGTGACCAGCCTGCACACGGGCCTGCGGGCCCAGGGCTACCTGGTGCCGACCGTCGTCGAGCAGACCAACCGGGGCGAGCGGGCGTTCGACCTCTACTCGCGGCTCCTGAAGGAGCACATCATCTTCCTGGGCACGCCGATCGACGACACGATCGCCAACCTGATCTGCGCCCAGCTGCTGCACCTCGAGTCGGAGAACCCCGACAAGGACATCAACATCTACATCAACTCGCCGGGCGGCGACATCACGGCGCTGTTCGCCATCTACGACACGATGCAGTACGTGAAGCCCGACATCACCACCATCTGCTTCGGGCAGGCGGCGTCGGCCGCGGCGGTGCTGCTCGCGGCGGGCTCGACGGGCAAGCGCCTCGCCCTGCCCCACGCCCGGGTGCTGCTCCACCAGCCCTACGCCTCGGGCGGCGGCCAGGCCACCGACATCGAGATCCAGGCCAAGGAGATCCTGCGCATGCGCGATCTCCTCGAGGACATCCTTGCGGATCACACGGGGCAGCCGAAGGAGAAGATCAACCGGGACACGGACCGCGACTTCGTGCTGTCCGCGACCGAGGCGAAGGAATACGGCATCATCGACGAGGTGATCTCCGCTCGGGAGCTCGCCGACAAGACCGGTCCCATCCGGGACGCCTCCTGACGATCGCAAGGGGAAGATCGTGGCCAAGTTCGGAGACGGCGGAGAGCTCCTGAAGTGCTCGTTCTGCGGCAAGTCGCAGAAGCAGGTCAAGAAGCTCATCGCGGGCCCCGGGGTCTACATCTGCGACGAGTGCATCGACCTCTGCAACGAGATCATCGAGGAGGAGCTCTCGGAGACCACCGAGCTCCAGTTCGACGAGCTCCCCAAGCCTCGTGAGATCTTCGAGTTCCTGAACGACTACATCGTCGGCCAGGACCTGGCGAAGCGGATCCTCTCCGTCGCCGTCTACAACCACTACAAGCGGGTGCAGATCGGCGCCGCGTCGAGCGCCGGCGACGTCGAGCTGGCGAAGTCGAACATCTTGCTCATCGGGCCCACCGGCTGCGGCAAGACCTTCCTGGCCCAGACCCTGGCCCGCATGCTGAACGTCCCGTTCGCCATCGCGGATGCCACCGCCCTCACCGAGGCCGGCTACGTGGGCGAAGACGTCGAGAACATCCTGCTCAAGCTGATCCAGGCCGCCGACTACGACGTCAAGAAGGCCGAGACCGGGATCATCTACATCGACGAGATCGACAAGGTGGCCCGCAAGGCCGAGAACCCGTCGATCACCCGCGACGTGTCGGGCGAGGGCGTGCAGCAGGCGCTGCTGAAGATCCTGGAGGGCACCACCGCCTCGGTGCCGCCCCAGGGGGGCCGCAAGCACCCCCACCAGGAGTTCATCCAGATCGACACCACGAACATCCTGTTCATCTGCGGCGGCGCGTTCGCCGGCATCGAGAAGATCATCGAGAGCCGCGCCGGTGCCAAGGGCGTCGGCTTCGGCGCCGACATCCGCAAGGTCGAAGACAAGGACCTGGGCAACCTGCTGCAGAAGCTGATGCCCGAGGACCTCCACAAGTTCGGCCTCATCCCCGAGTTCATCGGCCGCCTGCCGGTGGTGGGCGTGGTCGACAACCTCGACCAGGAGGCCCTGGTCAAGATCCTCGTCGAGCCCCGCAACGCCCTGGTCAAGCAGTACCAGAAGTTCTTCGAGCTCGAGAACGTCACGCTCGAGTTCAGCGACGACGCCCTCCAGGCCATCGCCCAGCAGGCGATCCTGCGCTCCACCGGCGCCCGCGGCCTGCGGGCGATCCTCGAGGAGGTGCTGCTCGACGTCATGTACGACCTGCCGAGCCGCACCGACGTCGAGCGCTGCGTGATCAGCGCCGAGGTCGTCCTCGAGAAGGTCAACCCCACCCTCGTGCCCCGCAGCACGAGCACCCGGGCCCCGCGCCCGCGCCGCGCCGCCAGCTGAGCGCCGCAGCCTCAGGTTCGGGCCGGTCCTGCCGATGGGAGGACCGATCGATCGGAGGGGATGGCTGCTGTGGCGATGGAGGCGCGAGACGTGCTCGAGGTCCTGCGGATCTTCGCCGACGCGAAGATCGAGGTGTGGATCGAAGGGGGCTGGGGGATCGACGCGCTCCTCGGCACCCAGACCCGTGACCACGGCGACCTCGACCTCATCATCGACGCCCCCCGCTCCGACGCCGCCCGCCGCGCCCTCGAGGAGCACGGGTTCGCCCTGATCTACGACGACGCCCCGGGTCGCTGGAGCTACCGCGACGAGCGGTGGCGGGAGGTCGACCTGGCCGTGGCGGCCGCCGACCGCTACGGCGACCGGTGGAACCTCAACCGCTCGGTCGGCCGCGGCGAGCCCGACTACCCCTTCGACGGCTTCACCTCGGGCTGGATCGGTGGCGAGCGGGTGCAGTGCCTCACGCCGGGCACGCAGGTGGTCCACCACGAGGGCTACGAGCCCGAGGACGTCGACGTCTGGGACCTCGAGCAGCTCCGGGCCCGCTTCGACGTGGCCGTCCCCGAGCACCTCCGCGCCGACCTCCACCACGCCTGAGGCCCGCACCTCGGGCGTCGCGTGCGGCCCCCGGTAGCGTGAGCGGACCGTGAACCTCGCCGCTGCCCTCCGCCACCTCGACCAGCACACCAACCTCGAGGCCACCGCCGGCCGGGCCGAGGGGCTCTCGCTCGACCGCATGCGCGCCCTCGTGGGCGCCCTCGGCGACCCGCAGCACGCCTACCCGGTGATCCACATCACCGGCACCAACGGCAAGGGCTCGGTGGCCCGCATGGTCACCGCGCTGCTGCGCGAGGCGGGCCTCGCCGTGGGCACCTACACCAGCCCGCACCTCGAGGCCATCAACGAGCGCATCGCCTACGACGGCGAGCCCATCGGCGACGACGAGCTCGGCGCGGCCATCGGCGCCGTCGCCGCCGTGGAGGAGCTGGCCGGCGTGGTCCCGAGCTACTTCGAGATCCTCACCGCCGCCGCCTTCGTGCACTTCGCCGACGTGGCGGTCGACGTCGCCGTCGTCGAGGTCGGCATGCTCGGGCGCTGGGACGCCACCAACGTCGCCGACGCCACCGTTGCCGTGCTCACCAACGTGGGTCGCGACCACACCGACGGCGAGGGCGACTGGCGCCGGGCGATCGCCGAGGAGAAGGTCGGCATCGTGAAGCCCGGTTCCACGTTCGTGTGCGGCGAGGTGGGCGACGACCTGCGCGACCTGCTGGCGGCCACCGAGGCCGAGCGGACGTGGTGGCGGGGGAGCGACTTCGACTGCGACCAGCACGTGCTGGCCCTCGGCGGTCGGTCGATCGAGCTGCGCACCCCGCTCGGCACCACCGACGACGTGCTCCTGCCGCTGCACGGCGAGCACCAGGCCGACAACGCCGCCGTCGCCCTCGCCGCGGTGGAGGCGTTCTTCGATCGGCACCTCGACGACGACGTCGTGCGCCAGGCCTTCGCCCAGCTCACCGTGCCGGGCCGCTTCGAGATCGTGCACCGCGAGCCGACGGTGGTGCTCGACGCCGCCCACAACCTCGACGGCGCCGAGCGAGCGGCCGCCACCCTGCGCGACGAGTTCACGATGCTCGGCACCCTGATCGTGGTGTGCGGCCTGCTGCGCGGCCGCGACCCCGGCGAGATGCTCGAGGCCCTCGACGCCCGCGAGGCCGGGTTCCTCGTCGCCTGCACCCCGGACTCGCCTCGGGCCATCCCGGCCCCCGAGGTGGCGGCGGCCGCCGATGCGCTCGGCATCGTGGCCGAGTCCGTGCCCGACGTGGGCGAGGCCGTGCGCCGCGCCCTGGCCCTCGCCGGTCCCGACGACCTCGTCCTCGTCACCGGCTCCCTCTACGTCGTGGGCCCCGCCCGCGCCCAGCTCCGCCAGGAGGTCGACGCCTGATGGCCACCACCACCCCGACCCCGCTCGCCAAGATGCGCCCCACCGATCCGTGCTGGTGCGGGAGCGGCAACAAGTTCAAGCGCTGCCACAAGCCCGCCACCGATCGGGTGGTGGCCGGCACGATCAGCGACCGTCGGCCCGTGCCCCCCGAGATCGAGCGACCCCACTACGCCGAGCACGGGGGCACCGACGATCGCGACGAGCCGATGGTGAAGGACGCCGACACCCTCGAGCGGATGCGGCGCACCGGCCGGGCCGCGGCCGAGATCCTCCGCCAGGTGGGCGAGGCCATCGAGCCGGGGGTCACCACCGACGAGCTCGACGCGCTCTGCCACCGGCTCTGCATCGAGGCCGGCGGCTACCCGAGCCCGCTGAACTACGGCACCGACCCGCCGTTCCCGAAGTCGGTCTGCACCTCGGTGAACGAGGTCATCTGCCACGGGATCCCCGACAGCCGCCCGCTGCGCGACGGCGACATCGTCAACCTCGACGTCACCCTCTTCCGCGAGGGCGTGCACGGCGACACCAACGCCACGTGGGCCGTCGGCACCGCCGACCCCGAGTCGCTCCGGCTCATCCGCGTCACGCGCGAGTGCACGCAGCTCGGCATCGAGGCGGTCGCCCCCGGTCGCCCCGTGAGCGACATCGGCCGGGCGATCCAGGACCATGCCGAGGCGGCCGGGTTCGGCGTCGTGCGGGCCTTCGTGGGCCACGGGGTCGGCCACGAGTTCCACACCCCGCCGGAGATCCTCCACTACTTCCACCCGCGCGCCGACCAGCGCATGGAGCCGGGCATGACCTTCACCATCGAGCCGATGATCGCGGTGGGCGCCTGGCAGCAGAAGCTGTGGAGCGACGGTTGGACGGCGTCCACGGTGGACGGCAAGCGCACGGCGCAGTTCGAGCACACCCTGGTGGTCACCGACGACGGCGCCGAGCTGCTCACCCTCCACCCCGACGGGCGCTGGTCGGGCGACGGCGGCCAGCCGGGCGATCCGCGGAGCTGAGGCCTCACATCCTCCCCGCTCCTGCCGATCCTCTGTCGGAAGGGGGCCGCGCGGGAGATGACGGAACCAGCGATGCAACCGACGGCGGCGAGCACGAGCGCAGGTGACCTGTTCCGCCTCGCGTTCGACCACGCCCCGATCGGCGCGGTCGTCGCCCTCCCCGACGGCACGATCGTCCAGGCCAACCGGGCCGTGTGCGCCATCTTGGGCCGCGAGCCCCACGAGCTGGTGGGTGCGTCCTACGTCGACCTGATCCACCCCGAGGACCTCGACGCCGAGGGCGAGAACCTCGCCCAGGTGCTCGCCGAGGGCCTGGCCACGTACACGATCGAGCGCCGCTGCCTGCGCGGCGACGGCACGGTCATCCCCACCCAGATCGACGTCTCGCTCGTGTTCGACCCCTCGGGCGCGCCGGCCGCCTTCCTCGCCCACGTCCAGGACATCAGCGATCGCCGCCGCGTGATGCAGGAGCTGGCCGCCGCCAACGAGGAGATCCACGCCAGCGAGCAGCGCTTCGCCGCCCTGGTGGAGCGCAGCAGCGACATCGTGTGCGTGGTCGACGCCGACGGCTTCATCACGTACCACAGCCCGACGATCGAACGGATCCTCGGCTTCCCGCCCGACTCCTCGCTCGGCAGCCCCTTCACGGCGATCGTGCACCCCGCCGATCGGGCCCGCCTCGCCGAGGCCTTCGAGGAGCTGCTGATGCGGCCCAGCGGGACCGCCCAGGCCGAGGTCCGGGTGGCGACGTCGGAGGGCGGCTGGCGCAACGTCGAGATCATGGCGACGAACCGCCTGGCCGACCCCGCCGTGGCGGGCGTGGTGGCCAACGTCCGCGACATCACCGAGCGGGCCGAGGCGGCTTCCAAGATCACGTGGCAGGCGTTCCACGACCCGCTGACCGGCCTGCCCAACCGGGCCCTGCTCAACGACCGGCTCGGCCAGGCCGTCGCCCGGGTCCGGCGCACGTCGTCGCGCGCCGCGCTGCTCTTCCTCGACCTCGACCGCTTCAAGCTCGTGAACGACTCGCTCGGCCACGAGGCCGGCGACCTGCTCCTCGTGGAGGTGGCCCGCCGGCTGACCGCCACGGTCCGCACCGCCGACACCGTGGCCCGCCTGGGTGGCGACGAGTTCGTGGTCCTGGTCGACGGCGTTCGCGACGAGGAGGTCCTCGCCCTCGCCGACCGCCTGGCCAACGTGATCGCCCAGCCGATCGACCTCCCGCAGGGCACGGTCAACACCAGCACCTCGATCGGGATCGCCTTCGCCTCGGACCCCGCCGGCGCCGCCAACCTCCTGCGCGACGCCGACACCGCCCTGTACCGGGCCAAGGAGAAGGGGCGGAACCGCTTCCACGTCTTCACCGACTCGCTGCGGTCCGAGGCCCTGCGGCGCGTCGAGCTCGACCACGGCCTGCGGGCGGCCATCGACGACGATCGCCTCGTCGTCCACTACCAGCCGATCGCCGACCTCACGACGGGCGAGGTGGCGTCGGTCGAGGCGCTCGTGCGCATCCAGGACGAGGCCGGCAACCTCGAGCTCCCCGGCGGCTACCTGGAGGTGGCCGACGACTCGGGCCTGATCGTGGCCGTGGGCCGGGTGGTGCTCGAGCAGTCGTGCGCGGCCTTCGCCGGCTGGCGCCGCACCCTCGGCCGGCGCGCCCCCCGGCGGGTGGCGGTGAACGTGTCGGCTCGCGAGCTCGCCTCGCCCGAGTTCCTCCCCACCGTGTGGAACGTGCTCGGCCGCCACGACCTGTCGCCGCGCGACCTCGCCCTCGAGTTCAGCGAGTCGACCGTGATCGGCGCGGACCGCGAGACGCTGCGGACGGTCGACCGCCTCCACGACCTCGGCGTGTCGCTGTCGGTCGACGACTTCGGCACCGGCTACTCGAGCCTGGCGTACCTGAAGCGCTTCCCGATCGCGTCGGTGAAGCTCGACCGCACCTTCGTCGCTGGCCTGGGGACCGATCCGAGCGACGCCGAGATCGTGCGCGCCGTCGTGTCGCTGGGCGACGCCCTCGCCCTCGACGTGATCGCCGAGGGCATCGAGTCGCCGGCCCAGCTCGAGCTGCTCCAGGAGCTCGGCTGCTCCTACGGCCAGGGCTTCCTGCTCGGGGCGCCGGCGGCCGCCGACGACCTCGACGTGGGCGGCGCGGGCACCGCCATCGCCAAGACGGCGGCGGGCTGGGCGGTGGCCGGCGGCTGAGGAGCTCCGGGCCGGTGTCGGGTTGGAGCGATCTGCGGGGCAACCCGTAGGGTCCAGCCCACTATGACGAACCGCACCTTCATCATGTGCAAGCCCGACGCCGTCGAGCGGGGCCTGGTCGGCGAGATCGTGGCCCGCTTCGAGCGCAAGGGCCTCACGCTCGCCGCGCTCGAGCTGCGCAGCGTGGACCGCGACCTCGCCGAGGCCCACTACGCCGAGCACGCCGACAAGCCGTTCTTCGGCGAGCTCGTCGACTTCCTCACCCGCTCGCCCGTGGTCGCCATGATCGTCGAGGGCCCGGCCGACAACACCTGGGAGCTCGGCCGCATCCTCATCGGCAAGACCCAGGTGACCGAGGCCCAGCCGGGCTCGATCCGCGGCGACCTGGCCACCACCACGAACGAGAACCTGGTGCACGGCTCCGACGGCCCCGAGTCGGCCGAGCGCGAGATCGCCCTCTGGTTCCCCGGCCGCTGATCGCCGACCCTCGGCGGGACCGCCCACCGCCCGGAACTTCTGGAGCGCACGGCCCCGATCCGGGCGCCTCGACGCCAGAAGTTCACGTGGGGTGGCGGTCGACGCGAGGGAGAGGTCGAGGGTCCACCTCTGGTCGAGGTCGATCTGCTAGACGACGATTGTTGCGATCGCGTGACGACGGCTAGGCTGGCGTGACGGAGGTCCGCGGCCGGTGGGGCGCCTTGTGAGGGCCAACCACCTCCCGTAGCCTCCGACCACCGCTGTCGCCGCCCTCCGGAGGGTCACGTGTCTGCTGACAACCCGCTCTCCTCCATCATGGGCCGCGACATGGCGGTCGATCTGGGGACGGCCAACACGCTCGTCTACGTGCGCGGCCGCGGCATCGTCCTCAACGAGCCGTCGGTGGTCGCGGTCAACGTCAAGGACGGTCGACCCCTCGCCGTGGGCCTCGAGGCCAAGCGGATGATCGGGCGCACGCCGGCCCACATCCAGGCCATCCGCCCGCTGAAGGACGGCGTCATCGCCGACTTCGAGATCTGCGAGAAGATGCTCCGCTACTTCATCCACCGGGTGCACCAGCGCCGGTGGGTGAAGCCGCGCATGGTGATCTGCGTGCCGTCGGGCATCACCGGCGTCGAGCAGCGCGCCGTGCAGGAGGCCGCCGAGTACGCCGGCGCCCGCAAGCCCGCCTACATCATCGAGGAGCCGATGGCGGCGGCCATCGGCGCCGGTCTGCCGGTGCAGGAGCCCACGGGCAACATGATCGTCGACATCGGCGGTGGCACCACCGAGGTGGCGGTCATCTCGCTGGGCGGCATCGTCAGCAGCCAGTCGGTCCGCGTCGGCGGCGACGAGCTCGACGACGCGATCATCCAGTACATCAAGAAGGAGTACAGCCTCGCCCTGGGCGAGCGCACCGCCGAGGAGGTCAAGATCGCCCTCGGGTCCGCGTGGCGGCTCCAGGAGGAGCTGCACGCCGAGATCCGTGGTCGCGACCTCGTCACCGGGCTCCCGAAGACGATCGTCACCACGACCGAGGAGATCCGCGAGGCCATCGAGGAGCCGGTCGCGGCCATCTGCGACGCGGTGAAGGTCACCCTCGACAAGACCCCGCCGGAGCTCGCCGCCGACATCATGGAGCAGGGCATCGTGCTCGCCGGGGGCGGCGCGCTGCTCCACGGCCTCGACGCCCGGCTGTCGCACGAGACCGGGATGCCGATCGTCATCGCCCAGAACCCGCTCGACTGCGTGGCCATCGGGTCGGGGCAGTCGCTCGAGGAGTTCGAGGCCCTGAAGGGCGTGCTGTTCTCGACCAGCCTCCAGAACTAGCCCGCGGGCTCCCGCACCGTGGCCTTCCCCCGACGCTCCTCACGCTCCCCGCGCTCGCGCGCCACCCTCGCCCTCCTGGTCCTGACCGCCGTCACGATCCTGGTGCTCGACCTGCCCGGCACCGGCCCGCTCGACCCGGTCCGCAGCGTGCTGGCCACCGCGTTCCGGCCCTTCCGGGCCGCCGGCAACGCCATCTTCGAGCCCCTGTCCAACGGGTGGAAGGGCGCGTTCGACTACGACGACGTCAAGGACGAGAACGCCGACCTGAAGCGCCAGCTCGAGGACGCCAAGGGCGTGGAGCTCGAGAACGAGCGGCTCATCCAGGAGAACGCCCAGCTGCGCGAGGCGCTCGGCATCGAGGTCGAGGGGGAGCGGACCCGCGCCGCCGAGATCGTGTCGGGGCCCATCTCGAGCTTCGAGCAGATCGTGGTGGTGAACGCCGGGAGCTCGAACGGCGTGAAGAAGTACCAGGCGGTCGTCACCGGTGGCGGCGTGCTCGGCAAGGTGGCCGACGTCAAGGGCTCGAGCGCCACGGTCGACCTGCTCACCAAGCCCGGCGTGAAGATCGGCATCGCCACGAAGCTCGGCACGCTCGGCACCGTCGAGGGCCAGGGCCCCGACCGCCCGCTCGTGCTCACGCTCGAGTCCCTCGACGACAAGCTCCGCGAGGGCGACCCGATCTACACCTCGGGCATCGACCGCACCGCCATCCCCGGCGACCTGCCCGTCGGCCGGGTGAGCAAGGTGATCGAGGGCGCCGACGGCGTCGCCCCGCGGTACGAGGTCGAGCCCTCGGCCGACCTCACCTCGCGCTACGTGAAGGTCGTCCTGAAGGACCCGCCGCCGTGAGCCCGCTGCGCGTCGCGGCGGTCGTGGTCGGCGCCCTCACCCTCCAGGTCACCCTCCTGTCGAGGTTCTCCTACGAGGGCGCGCGCCCCGACGTGATGCTGCTGATCGCCGTGCTCGCCGGCTACCTGGCCGGTCCCGACCGGGGCGCGATCGTCGGCTTCGCGTCCGGCCTCGCCTTCGACGTGGTCCTCACCACCCCCTTCGGGCTCACCGCCCTCACCTCCACGCTCGTGGGCTACGGCGTGGGCGCGCTCACCGCCGGGATGGTGCGATCGTCGCGCCTCGCCCCCTCGGGCGTCGCCGCGGCGGGCAGCGCGGTGGGGATCCTCCTCTACGCCGTGATCGGCGCCGTGCTCGGCCAGCCGACCCTCGAGGGCCCCAGCCTCACCGCTATCGTCGTGCTCGTCTCGGTGGTCAACGCGGTGCTCGCCCCCCTGGCGGTCCGGGCGCTGGCGTGGACCATCGTCGACGATCACGACCGCCGCACCCCGTTCGTGCTCCGATGAACCCCGACTCCCGGCATCGCCTCGGCCTGCTCGCCGTCGCCACCCTCTCCCTGTTCGGCGCCCTCTTCGCGCGCCTGTGGTTCCTGCAGATCGTGGAGGGCGACTCGTTCGAGGCCCAGGCCGCCACCAACAACCGAGAGGTCGTCATCACCCCGGCGCCGCGCGGCGGATCCTCGATCGCAACGGCGTGCCGTTGGTCGACAACCGCGAGTCGATCGTCGTGGGCATCGCCAAGCAGGACTTCGACGAGCTCTCCGACGGCAAGCAGGACGCCCTCGTCGAGCGCCTCGCCCAGGCGCTCTCGTTCGCCAAGCCGGTGCCCGACCAGATCACCGCCGACGACATCCGCAAGAAGCTCGACGACCCGCGCTTCACGAAGTTCCGGCCCATCCCGATCGCCGAGGACCTCACGCCGGAGGAGGAGATCTACTTCGCCGAGCAGGCCGACCGGTACCCGACCGTCAGCGTGGAGCACACCACCGTGCGCGAGTACCCCTACGGCACGCTCGCGGCCCACGTGCTCGGCTACGTCGGCCCGCTGAACGACGACCAGTGGCAGGAGATCTCCGAGGACAACGACCCGAAGAAGCCCTACGTCCAGACCGACGAGATCGGCAAGGCCGGCGTCGAGGCCGCGTACGAGCCGTACCTCCGCGGCACGCCGGGTCGCCAGGTGTTCGAGGTCGACCGGCGCGGCGCCGTGGTGCGCGAGCTCGACGACGAGCGGGTCGAGCCCAAGCCCGGCGACGACCTGTACCTCTCGATCGACGTGCACGTGCAGGCCGAGACGGAGGAGGCCCTGCGCGACGGGCTGGCCACCCGCCGCCAGACCCCCGGCGAGCTCGGGCTCTACCCGGCCGAGGCCGGGGCGTCGACGATCATCGATCCCCAGAACGGCCAGGTCGTCGCCATGGCGTCGTACCCCACCTACGACCCCACCGACCTGGTGGGTGGGATCAGCTGCCCGGTGTGGCGCGACCTCCAGGGCCTGCCGGCCGAGGGCGAGTGCGGCGTCGCCATGACCCGGGAGATCGAGCGGCTCACCAAGGACGGCACCCCACCGGTGGCCAAGCTGCTCAACCGGGCGATCCAGGGGACCTATCCCGCCGGCTCGACGTTCAAGCTGGCCTCGTCCTACGCGGCGCTGAAGCTCAACCTCATCCGCCCGGACGACTACTTCAACGATCCCGGCTACTACGACATCCCCGGGTGCACCGGCGGTCCCGACGTCTGCCGCGTGTCCAGCCCGAGCGCCGAGAACGGCGGCGTGGGTGCGGTCGACCTGGCGCGGGCCATCACCGTGTCGAGCGACTCGTACTTCTACAAGATCGGCAACGACTCCTGGGCGGCCTACAAGCAGCGCGATCGGGTGGGGCCCACGGCGTTCCAGGACGCCGTGGAGGAGCTGGGCTACGGCTCCACCACGGGGATCGAGCTGCGGCCCGAGGCGTCGGGGCGCATCCCCGACCCGGACTGGCTCAAGGAGCTCGACGAGCAGATCAACGGCGGCGCGACCGAGCGGGGCCGCTGGGGGTCGGGCAACTCGATCAACATGGCGATCGGCCAGGGCGACGTGCTGATCACACCGCTGCAGAACGCCAACGCCTACGCCGCGTTCGCCAACGGCGGCACCCTGTACACCCCCTCGCTGCTCGCGAAGGTCACCGCCTCGCGCCAGCCCGACGCCATCCACCTGGCCTTCGAGCCCGACCCGATCCGGACCATCGACTTCGGTCCGGCGCACGACGATCTGATGCGGGGCTTCGAGGGCGTGACGCGCGGCGACGACGGCTACGCGACGGCGGCCCGGGCGTTCCAGGGCTTCCCGTTCTCCACGTGGTCGCCGGCCGGCAAGACCGGCACCGCCGAGACCGGCACCGACAAGAAGCCGAAGGAGGACCACTCCTGGTTCGTCGGCTTCGGCCCGTCGCGCGACGCCCGGTACGCGGCGTCGATGCTCATGGAGCACAGCGGCGCCGGCGGCTCGGCGTCGGCCCCCGCGATCCGGCGCATCTTCGAGGCCATCGCCACCGGCACGGTCGACGACGTCGACCTGTCGGCCTTCGGCGGCTCCGGCGACGGCACCGAGCTGCCGACCGAGGGCGACGCATTCGCCCCCGACGAGAACGGCGGCTACCCGACCGGCACCACGACCGTCCCGGGGTCGGGGAACTGATGGCCACCACCTACGGACCGCCCGCCGCCCGACGGCACCGACCGCGCCAACCGCTCACGAACTGGCGCACCAACCCCGCCTCGCCGTTCCGCCACGTCGACCTCGTGCTCGTGGGCGCGGTGCTCGCCGTGAGCCTCCTCGGCGCGGTGATGGTGTGGAGCACCACCCGCGGCCCGGTCGCCCCCTACGACAACAGCTACCTCGTCCGGGTCCTGATGTTCATCGGGCTCGGGTCGGCGATCATGGGCGGCCTCGCCCTCCTCGACTACCGCAAGCTGCGCGACTACTGGCCGTTCCTCTACGGCGGCAGCCTGCTGCTGCTCGTCCTCGTGCTCATCCCGGGCATCGGCTCGCGCACCAAGGGCACCCAGGGCTGGTTCCAGCTCCCCGGCTTCCAGCTGCAGCCCTCCGAGCTGGCGAAGCTCGGCATGATCATCGGCTTCGCCGGGCTCGCCTCGCAGTTCCGGGGCGACCTCGACAACACCCGCGTCGCCATGCTCCTCGGCCTCTGCGGCGCCCCGATGTTCCTGGTGCTGCTCCAGCCCGACCTCGGCACCACGCTCGTCTCGGTGGCTGTCGCCTTCGCCCTGCTCCTCGTGGTGGGCGTGCCGGGGCGGATCATGGCCGGGCTGGCCATCGCCGCCATCTTGGGCACCACCCTCGTGCTCACGTCCGGGGTGCTGAAGGACTACCAGGTGGCTCGGCTCACCACCTACGTCCGCCAGGACGAGACCGCCACCACCGACACCGAGAAGAAGGCTCGGTTCAACCTCGAGCAGTCCAAGGCCGCCATCGGCGCCGGGGGGCTGTGGGGCCAGGGCCTCTTCGAGGGCTCCCAGACCAACGGCGAGTTCGTCCCCGAGCAGCGGACCGACTTCATCTTCTCGGCGGTGGGGGAGCAGCTCGGCTTCGTCGGCTCGTCGGTGCTGCTGCTGGCGCTCGGCACCATCGTCTGGCGGGTGTGGCGCGCCGCGCAGCTGGCGCGCGACGAGTTCGGCACCCTGCTGTGCACCGGGATCATGGTGATGCTGGTGGTGCAGAGCTTCGAGAACATCGGCATGACCATGGGCATCATGCCGATCACCGGCATCCCCCTGCCGTTCGTGTCCTACGGCGGCTCGGCGATGCTCACCATGTTCGTGGCGATGGGCCTGGTGCTCAGCGTCCACATGCGGCGCTTCTCCTGAGCCCGGCCGCCGTCAGACCCCGTCGCAGATGGGGCCCGCGCTGGGCGCGGGCTCGTCGCCGTAGAGGAACAGCTCCCGGGCGAGGAACGTGGTCCACTGCAGGTCCGTCTCGGCCTTGTGGGCCGAGTAGAGCTTCTCGGCGTGGAGGCCCTCGGTGCAGTAGGAGGTCAGCTCGGCGGTGAGCGGCACGTCCCGGGCGGTGCGGGTCGTGAGCGCCGTCCCGCGGTAGTCGGCGGCCTGGTCGAAGCGGGACGCGATGAACGACGTGGGCGCGTCGGCCGTGGCCATGGTGGTGGGGGCGAGGCCGTCGGCGGTCGGCAGGTAGCCCGAGGCGCCGATCGCGGCCTGGGGCCGGGAGCCGAGCTTGGTGCGCGGATCGCCGTCGAAGTAGCTGGTCGTCCCGATCTGGTCCCACTGGTAGGCGGTGGAGTACGAGATCACGGCCCCGGCGGAGAAGCCGCCGACGGCGACGCGGTTGGGATCGATGCCGAGCTCGGTGGCATGGGCCCGGACCCAGCGGATGGCCCCGAGGGCGTCCTCCTGGGCGGCGATGATGTTGCGGGCGCACTGGGCCTTGCGGGCCAGGTAGGTGGCGTCGGTGGGCGAGCCGGTCCAGTCCTGCACCCACTGGCACAGCGACGGCGGCCGGGTGCCGGAGCCCACGAGGGTGGTGTCGGTGCGGTACTCGACGGAGATCGAGACGTAGCCCCGCTTGGCGTACGCCTTGCCGGTGCCGTTGGCGAGGCCGTACATCGAGTCGATGCCGACGGCGAAGCCACCACCGTGGAACCAGAGGATGGCGGGGCGGTTCGTGCGCCCGTCGTTCGGGTTCGCCACCCACAGGCGCAGGGGCTGGTCGCCGTCGACCAGCGGTGGCCGGGGATCGGGCGCCTCGATGCCGGTGCCGGCGTAGAGCGTGCCGCCGTAGTGCTCGTCGATGTTCGGCGCGTGCCCCCACACGATCCCCGAGTCCTTCGGCGTCACCACCGGGGTGATCGAGGTCTGCGGACCTCGGTAGAGGCCGGTGGGCCCCGGGTCGTTCGGCAGGCACGCGGTGGCCAGCACGGCGACGGCGGCGATGACGGGGACGAGCAGGGAACGGCGCACGAGCGGACCTCCGGGAGCGGTCCTCGAATCGGACCACCAGGGTGTGAGCGTTCCGTGAGCGCGGCGGGGGGTCGTGCGCTCACCCCCGCATCGCTCGTGCGCTCGTGAATGTCCGGCTCGGCCGGGACGAACGGTAGGATCGGCCGGTCATGACCATCTGGACCCAGCTCGAGCCGTTGCTCGGCAAGGTGCAGAAGCCGGCCCGCTACATCGGGTGCGAGGACGGGGCGCAGGTCCCCGAGCACCACCCCGATCGAGCGGCCTGGCTGCTCGCCTATCCCGACACCTACGAGATCGGACTGCCCAACCAGGGCCTCCAGATCCTCCGGGAGATCGTCAACGAGCGAGCCGACGGCGTGGCCGAGCGGGCCTACGCCCCCTGGACCGACCTGGAGCTGCTCCTGCGGGCCGAGGGCCTGCCGCTCTTCTCGGTCGACAGCCACCGGGCCGCGGGCGACTTCGACCTGCTCGCCTTCAACCTCTCCGCCGAGCTCACCTACACCAACCTGGTGAACCTGATCGACCTGGCCGGCTGCCCGGTCCGCTCGGTCGATCGCTCGGCCGACGACCTGCTCGTCGGGGTGGGCGGCCACTGCACCTACAACCCCGAGCCCATCGCCGACTTCGTCGACTTCGTGGTGCTGGGCGACGGCGAGGAGGCGGTGGGGGAGATCACCGACGTCGTCGCCGCGTGGAAGCGCGCCGGCAAGCCCGACCGGCTCGAGGTGCTGCGCTCGCTCGCCGGCATCGCCGGCGTCTACGTGCCGCGCCTCTACACGCCGGTGTACGGCGAGGACGGCCTGCTGGTGGAGACCGTGCCCAACGATCCGGCGGCGCCGGAGGTGGTCGAGAAGCGCACGATCGCCGACCTGGGCGAGTGGCCGTACCCGAAACAGCAGCTGGTGCCGCTCACCGAGGTGGTCCACGATCGCCTCAACGTGGAGGTGTTCCGCGGCTGCACCCGCGGGTGTCGCTTCTGCCAGGCCGGCATGATCACCCGTCCGGTTCGCGAGCGCCCCGCCGAGCAGGTGCGCACCATGGTGTCGGAGGGGCTGAAGCGCACCGGCTACGACGAGGTCGCCCTCACCTCGCTGTCCACCGCCGACTTCTCCGGGATCGAAGAGGTCGTGCGCGACACGGTCGACGACCCGAGCTGCGGCAACGTCTCGGTGTCGCTCCCGTCGCTGCGCGTCGACGCCTTCACGGTCGGCATCGCCGGCGAGATCCAGAAGGCGCGCCGCACGGGCCTCACCTTCGCCCCCGAGGCGGGCACGTGGCGGATGCGCCAGGTGATCAACAAGCTCATCCGCGAGGAGGACCTCTACGCCGCCGTGCGCAGCGCCTACTCGCAGGGCTGGCGGCGCATGAAGCTCTACTTCCTCGTCGGCCTGCCCACCGAGACCGATGAGGACACGCTCGGCATCGCCCGCCTGGCCCGCAACTGCGTGGAGATCGGGCGCGAGCACCACAGGAGCCCGTCGGTCACGGTGTCGGTCGGTGGCTTCGTGCCGAAGGCCTTCACGCCGTTCCAGTGGTTCGGGCAGAACACGCGCGAGGAGCTGGCTCGCAAGGTGAACCTGCTGCGCGACGAGCTGCGACGCGACCGGGCGGTGCAGCTGAAGTGGCACGACCCGAAGGCGACCGTGGCCGAGGGCCTGGTGAGCCGCGGCGATCGGCGCATGGCCGACGTCATCGAGGACGTGTGGCGCCACGGCGGCACGTTCCAGGAGTGGTCCGAGCACTTCGACCTGCGCCTGTGGGAGGACGCCCTCGAGCGCGCCGGGCTGCGCGTGGAGGACCTCGCGTACCGGCACCGCACCGAGGACGAGACCCTGCCCTGGGACCACCTCTCGGCCGGGCTCCACAAGGACTTCCTGTGGCAGGACTGGCGCGACGCGCTCGACGAGGTCGGCCTCGAGGACTGCCGGTGGACCCCCTGCTACGACTGCGGGGCCTGCACCGGGTACGGCATCGAGCACGTCGTCGCCTCGGCGGTCCCGCCGGCGGGCGGTTCGCAGGGCACCGGTCAGGACCTGGCGGCCGGCGGCGAGGTGCCGGTGACCCTGCTCGCGTCGAAGCCGGTGCCCGCCGGAGCCGGCTCGTGAGGATCCGGGTCCGGTTCTCCAAGCTCGGCAAGGTCCGCTGGACCAGCCACCGCGACATCGCCCGGGTGTGGGAGCGGGTGATCCGCCGAGCCGGCTTGCCCATCGCCTACTCCCAGGGCTTCTCGCCGCACCCGAAGCTGCACTTCGGCCTGGCCCTCTCCACCGGCCACGAGTCGCTCGCCGAGTACGTCGACCTCGACCTCGCCGACGACGCCCCGAACCTGCCCGGCCCCGCCGAGCTCGACGATCTGCCGGCCCGCCTCAGCGCGGTGCTGCCGGTGGGCATCGAGGTCGATGCGGTCGGGATCATCCCCACGAGCACGACCTCGCTGCAGCAGGCGGTCGAGAGCTGCGAGTGGGACATCGAGGTCCGCGGCGCCGCCGTGGCCGACCTCGACGCCGCCGTCGCCCGGGTGCTCGCCGCGCCCGAGCTGGTGGTGACCCGACAGCGCAAGGGCAAGGACGTCACCGACGACATCCGCCCCTACGTGCTCGATCTGGCCGTCGTCGGGCCCACCGACGCCGGCGCGCGCCTCCACGCCCACCTCGCCACCCAGCCCCGCGGGCTGCGGGTGGCCGAGCTCCTCGCGGTGCTCGGCTGCGGCGAGGAGGGGGCCGTGCGGCGCACCCACCAATGGACGCTGGTCGACGGCGCCCGGACGGAGCCCCTCGCGGCGGCCTCCGAGGCGACGTCGACCCCGCTCGCCGAGAGGCGGGCGTCGTGAGAAGGGATCGCACCCATGACCGATACGGACGCAGGGGATCGCCCCACGCCCGGCCCCGCCGCTGGCGGGGAGGCGCCTGAGGGCGCCGCCAGCCCCGAGGGGGGCGCCGCCTCGTCGGGCGGCGGATCGTCGAACGCCCGGCGTCGCGGCAGCCGTGGCGGGCGCAACCGCAGCCGCCCGCGCCCCGAGGGCGAGGAGGGCGCGGATCGCGCCACCACCGCCGACGGGGGCGCCGGCGATCGACCGCCCAAGGCGGCCACGGCCGCCAAGCCCGCCGGCGTGGAGCAGGCCGCCCCGACCGGCGGCGATCGCGACCGCAACCCCGAGCTCCCCGATCGCCATCGGGAGAACAAGCCCTCCGCCGAGGCCGCCGAGGCGGCGCTCGTGCGCAAGCCCCAGATCGGCGACAGCCGCCCGGCGCCCGCCGGCGCCGGCGACGCTGCCGCGAGCGGCGATGGTGGCGGCGACGCCCCGTCCGGCTCGGATCGGGCGCCAAGCGCCGCCGCCGGCGCGGCGGCCGCGGCCGCGGCGGAGGTCAGGGCGGCGGTGGCCAGGGCGGTGGTGGTCAGGGCGGCGGTGGCGGCCAGGGCAAGGCCCGGACCGCCTCGAAGGCCGCCGGTGGCGTGGTCACGGCCATCACCGACGACTCGCCCGTCGACCTCGACGAGAAGACCCTCTCGAAGCGCCGCGGCAAGGAGCGCAAGGGCCGACCGGTCGGGCGCTACCTCATGGCCGTCCACGTGCAGCCGTCGGCCACCCAGATCGCGGTCCTCGAGGGCAAGGCCCTGATCGAGCACTACGTGTCGCGCCCGGCCGACGACGTGCTCCAGATCCACGGGAACATCTACGTGGGCAAGGTCCAGAACGTGCTGCCCGGCATGGAGGCGGCGTTCGTCGACATCGGTACGCCGAAGAACGCCGTGCTCTACCGCGGCGACACCCGCTACGACCCCGAGGACCTCGACGACAAGGGCTCGAACCCCCGGATCGAGCAGATCCTGCGGGCCAAGCAGATGATCCTCTGCCAGGTCACCAAGAACCCGATCGGGGCGAAGGGGGCGCGCCTCACCCAGGAGATCTCGCTGCCGGGCCGCTTCGTGGTGCTCGTCCCCAACAGCACCACCTACGGCATCTCCAAGCGCCTGCCCGACCCCGAGCGCAAGCGCCTGCGCCAGATCCTCGACAAGGCCAAGCCGAAGGGCCACGGGCTCATCGTGCGCACCGCGGCCGAGGGCATCTCGGCCGAGGAGCTGCGCCGCGACGTGGAGCGCCTCGCCACCACCTGGGAGGAGATCGAGGCGCGGGCCGAGAAGGTGATGAAGTCGGGACAGGCGGCGCTGCTCTACCGCGACCCCGACATGTCGATCCGGGTGATCCGCGAGGAGTTCAACCAGGACTACCGCCAGGTGGTCATCGACGACGACGTCGTGTTCGAGCAGGTGCGCGACTACGTCCGCAGCATCTCGCCGGCCCTCGTCGAGCGGATCGTGCGCTACGACCCCGCCGAGCACGGCGGGCTGCCGGTGTTCGAGACCTTCCACGTGCACGAGCAGCTCCACAAGGCGCTCGACCGCAAGGTGTGGCTGCCCTCGGGCGGTTCGCTCATCATCGAGCGGACCGAGGCGCTCACGGTGATCGACGTCAACACCGGCAAGAACGTCGGCAAGTCGTCGCTCGAGGAGACGGTGTTCCGCAACAACCTCGAGGCGGCCGAGGAGGTGGCCCGCCAGCTGCGCCTGCGCGACATCGGCGGCATCATCGTGATCGACTTCATCGACATGGAGGTGAAGGCGAACCGCGAGCAGGTGATCGCCACCTTCCGCCAGGCCCTGGCGCGGGACAAGACCCGCACCCAGGTGTTCGACATCTCCGAGCTGGGCCTGGTGGAGATGACCCGCAAGCGGATCGGGGAGGGGCTCATCGAGTCGCTCTCGTCGTCGTGCCCCGAGTGCGACGGGCGCGGCCTGGTCTTCGACCGGGCCCTCATCGGCGAGTAGCCGCCCGGGCCGGGTTGGATCGCTCCCGGCGCGGCCCCTACCATGGTCCCTCGGCCCAACGGGCCCTGAACGAACGCGCGAAGGCAGAACGATGTACGCAGTCATCAAGACCGGCGGGAAGCAGTACCGGGTGACCGAGGGCCAGCAGCTCGAGGTCGAGCGCCTGGGCGTCAGCGAGGGCGAGGTCAGCCTCACCCCCGTGCTCCTCGTCGATGGCGACACCGTCGTGTCGGCCCCCGACGCCCTGGCCAAGGCCAGCGTGAAGGCGAACGTCATCGGCGCCGCCAAGGGCCCGAAGATCACCGGCTTCACGTACAAGAACAAGACGAACAACCGCAAGCGCTGGGGCCACCGCCAGCACTACGCGACCATCGAGATCACCGGCATCACGAAGGGCTGATCACTCATGTCGAAGACCAAGGGCGGCGGCTCCACCCGCAACGGCCGCGACTCCAACGCACAGCGCCTCGGCGTGAAGGCCTACGACGGCACCGCGGTGTCGGCCGGCTCGATCATCGTCCGCCAGCGCGGCACCCACTTCCACCCGGGCGAGAACGTCGGCCGGGGCGGCGACGACACGCTGTTCGCCACCATCGACGGCCGGGTGAAGTTCGGCCGCCGCGGCGGGCGCAAGCTCGTCGACGTGCTGCCCGCCGAGTAGCGCCGCCGCCGCACCCGATCTGCTCACGAGGCCCCGCTCCGGCGGGGCCTCGTCGCGCCCCGGTCCGGCTCGGGCGTCGTCGCCTGCCGCCCGGGCGTTCTGTGCTCGGTTCGTGCGTTGGTGGCGCGGGTTTGCGGTGGAGAACGCCGATGGGGTGGTGGGTGGCACGCGGGGCGTTCTGTGCTCGGTTTGCGCGTTGGTGGCGCGGGTTTGGGGTGAAGAACGCCGATGGGGTGGTGGGTGGCACGCGGGGCGTTCTGTGCTGGGTTTGCGCGTTGGTGGCGCGGGTTTGCGGCGGGAAACGCCGGGGCCGGGAGCTGGGTGGTCGGCGGAGCGATGGCCGGCGGGTCAGGCGGTGCGGGGGAGGGCTCGCTCGTCCCAACCGAGCAGTTCGACGGCCGCCCGGTGGGCGAAGCGGTCGGTCATGCCCGACACGTAGCGCACGGCCGCCGCGGTGGCCTCGGCCGAGCCCGGCACCAGCCCGAACGGGTCGGGGAGCAGCGCCGGGTGGGTCAGGTAGTGCTCGGCGAGCCCGGCGATGAGGCGGGCCGAGCGATCGGCCTGGTCGACCGCCTCGGGCCGGAGGTAGATCCGCTCGTAGTTGAAGGCCCGGAACGCGGCGAGGGCGTCGGCCTCGGGCTGGCGCAGGGCGACGGTGCCGGTGCCGACGATGGTCTGCACCATGGCGGTGATGAAGCGGTGCAGCTGGGTGCGCCGATCGGTGCCGACGACCTCGGCCACCGCGGCGGGCAGCTCGTCGGGCGTGACCACCCCGGCATCGACCGCGTCCTCGAAGTCGTGGCAGACGTAGGCGAGCCGATCGGCCCAGGCCACGACCTCGCCCTCGGCGGTGGCCGGCGCCGGGCGGTTCCACGAGTGGTTGCGGATGGCGTCGAGCGTCTCGGCGCAGAGGTTGAGCGGCTCGAGCACGACGTCGGCGCCGTAGACCGCGTGGTGGTAGCCCCCCTCCACGAACGGCGACAGCGCGCCCTCCGAGGCGTGGCCGGCCGGGCCGTGGCCGCAGTCGTGGCCGGTGGCCGCGGCCGCCGTGAGGGCGACGTTCAGCCCGGTGGGCCGGGCGATCGAGACGGCCACCTGGCAGACCTCGATGGCGTGGGTGAGCCGGGTGCGGAGGTGGTCGTCCTCGGGGGCCACGAAGACCTGGCACTTGCCGGCCAGGCGCCGGAAGGCCTTGGAGTGGTGGATCCGGTCGAGGTCGCGCTCGAAGCAGGTGCGGAACGCGTCGGGCGCCTCGGGGATGGCCCGGTTGCCGGCGCCGCACGCCCGGGCGGCCCCGGGCGCCAGCTCGGCCGCCTCCCGCTCCTCCCGCTCGGCGCGTTCGGGCACGGGGCGCCCGGGTGGGGCGACCTCGAGCGCCTCGTGGGCGACGACGGGGACGGAGGTGGAGGACGAGACCATGGCCCGACCACCCTACGGAACAGGTCTGACATCGTGGCGGACCGCGCCGAGCCGCCCGCGGCGGCCGGCACCCGAAAACCTCAGGTTCGGCGGGTGAGGTGCCGATGAGGACGGGGTGATCCGCCGTCTGTTCGCCCGTGGCCCGAGGGCTGGGGCTCCGGCGCGCCGGGGCGAGCGGGGCGTGGCCCTCGTCGAGGCGGCCTTCGTGACCCCGGTGTTCTTCATGCTCATCTTCGGGATCGTCGAGGGCGGGCTCTACATGAACGACTACCTGGGCGTGTCGAGCTCGGTGCGGGCCGCGGCCCGGACGGCGAGCGCCAACGGCGCCATCGCCCAGGCCGACATGTACACCCTCGTGAACTTCCGTCGGGAGGCGGCAGCCCTCTCCGACCAGCAGATCCAGTACGTCGTGATCTACAAGGCCTCGACCTACGGCGCCCAGCCGACCACGACCTGCAAGGCCGGAACGTCGGTGGCCAACGTCTGCAACGTGTACCGGATGCAGGACATCAAGCGCGCCGAGGCCCAGGCCGCCGAGCTCGACGCCCAGGAGGCGGCCGAGTCCGCCGGCCAGTCGCGGACGATCGACGAGAGCAAGATCTGGTTCGGCTGCCTCACCAGCGGCCCGCACGCCAACCAGTCGCCCGACCGGTACTGGTGCCCGGCGTCGCGCACGGACACCCGATCGGGCAACGGCGGGAGCGGCCCGGACTACGTGGGCGTCTACGTCCAGGCCAACCACCCCTGGATGACGAAGATGTTCGGCAACTCGACCACGGTCCGCGACCAGTCGGTCATCCAGATCGAGCCGAGGGCCGAGTGATGGGGCTGCGGTTCACGCGCCCGTCGGAGCGGCGGGCGGCCGGCGAGCGGGGCGCGGTCCTCGTCGAGCTGGCGTTCATCGCCATGTTCCTCGTGATCCTGGTGGCGGGCACCTTCGACTACGGCTTCGCGTGGCGCACCGGCCTCGCCGTCAACGAGGCCGCTCGAACCGGGGCCCGCGTCGGGTCGGGCCAGGGCATCAGCCGCGGTGCCGACTACTACGCGCTGAACGGCGTCCGGGCGGCCCTCGACTCGTCGGGGCTGACGAACGACGTCCGCAAGGTGGTCATCTTCAAGTCGACGAACGCGAACGGCGGGGTCCCGGCATCGTGCGTCGCGCCGTCGCCCTCGGGCAGCTGCAACGTGCTCACGGGCGCGCAGCTCAACGCGCTGACCACCACCAGCTACAACCTCACGATCTCGTCGGACCCGGCGGTCGCGCCCACCGGCACGGGTTGCCTGAAGTCGTCGGCGGCCACCTACGTGGGCTGGTGCCCGAACGCCCGCAGCAACGACCAGGACGCCGGCTCGGACTACTACGGCGTCTACGTCGAGGTCTACTACCGCAACAAGTTCCGGGTGATGGGCGACGGGGTCACCATCCGGCGCTCGGCGATCATGCGCCTCGAGCCCACGGGCTTCGGAGGCTAGGGGAGGCGTCATGCAGCTCAGCCACCATCGTTCCCTGACCCTGCGGACCACCGAGCGGTCGCGCCACGAGCAGGGCTACATCCTGGTCATGTTCGCCCTCCTGCTCGTGCCGCTGCTGCTCATGGCCGGCTTCGCGGTCGACGTGGGCTACTGGTACAACCGCGCCGCCGACATGCGCCGCGCCGCCGATGCCGCTGCGCTCGCCGGCGTGGTGTGGCTCCCCGACGAGGACGCGGCCCGCACCGCCGCGCTCGCCGCCGCGGCCAAGAACGGCTACACCCCCAGCGCCAACGTCTCGATCACGGTCACGCCGAGCCTGCGCTCCGAGCGCCGCCTGAAGGTGACGATCACCGACAACCGGGTGGGCAGCTTCCTGTACAAGCCCCTCGGCGGCAAGAACATCGACCTGACGCGCACCTCGTACGCGGAGTACGTGCTCGCCGTGCCCTTGGGCAGTCCCCGGAACTTCTTCGGGACCGGCACGCTCTTCAACACCTACACCGGCACGGGGATGCCCACGGAGTACCTGTACCAGTCGGTGAACCCGTACTGCACCGACAAGATCAACGGCGACCGCTACCAGAGCGGCTACTTCAACTACGAGAACACCAGCGGATCGAACGGCACCTGCACGGGCACCGCCAACGCGGAGTACCGCGACGAGGGCTACGGCATGTACATCGAGGTGCCGACCGGGCGGACCGCGCCCATCGAGGTGCGCCTCTACGACGCCCGCTACAACCCCGACGACCTCTCCTGGCAGGAGCAGGGCGCGGACGACTGCCAGGAGGTGCCGGTGTACAGCCCGGCCTCGCCGAGCTGGACCGGGCCGTCGGGCTCGTCGGCGACGGTGGAGATCTGGGGGCCGGCCGAGTACCAGTTCCGGTCGTCCACGACGGGCAGCTGGCGCACGACGCGGACGCTCGCCGAGGGGAGCAGCTACTCGCGAGATGGTCGGCTGGTGCGCTATCGGACGGCCACCACGCTCGACAGCAGCTGGACCACCTACTCGAGCTCGTCCTTCGTCACGATCAACGGGCCAGCGGTGTACCAGACGCGCCCCAACACGGGCACGAGCTGGAACTCGATCACCACCACGACCTGGCTGCCGCAGGGGAGCTCGTACACCTACCGCGGCTACCGCCTCCGCTGGAAGGGCGCGACGGTCAACACGACCACGGTGTGCACGCCCACGTACATCACCCGGACCGAGGCGGCGATCGACGACAAGCGCCAGAACGGCGACGAGGACTTCACCTACGAGCTGTACGCGGCCGACAACACGCCGCTCGACGACTCCGACAACCCGCTGATGTGCTCGCGGACGTTCACGAAGGACACCGCGTTCGAGTACGACTACCTCGGGTCGAAGCGGTGGAACACGCTCTGCACGATCCCCACCACCACGCTGCCGGGCCGGTACCTCGTGCGGGTGCGCAACAGCGGGGCGATCTCGAGCCCGCTGAACGACGGCTCGAACCAGTGGGGCATCGTCGCCAAGTACCAGACGGGGGGCGACGGCCTGTGCGACGGGCGGACCGACACCATGTGCCCGCGGGTCTTCGGCCGCGACGCCATCTCGGTGCGTGCGGCCGCCACCACGTCGGTGGCGTCGTTCTACCTGGCCGAGATCGACCCCGAGCACGCCGGCAAGAAGCTCCGCCTGGAGCTCTTCGATCCCGGCGAGGGCGGTTCGACGATCGAGATCATGAGGCCGACCGGCACCAACGGGAACACGTGGACCCCGGCTACCTTCTCGTGGACCGGCGCGGCCCGGTCGGGGGCGACGTCGGGCACCAACGTGAGCTCGATCGACGTGACCAGCAGCCGCTTCAACGGTCGCACCATCCAGATCACCGTCGACCTGTCGGGCTACAGCCCGCCCTCGAACAACCGCTGGTGGCAGATCCGCTACACCTTCGGCGACGGCGAGGTCACGGACCGCACCACCTGGTCGGCGCGCATCATCGGCGACCCCGTCCACCTGGTCGAGGAGAACTGACCCGGTAGCCTCTCGGGGTGTCCGGGTTCGTCGACGAAGCGCAGCTCAACGTCCGTGGCGGCGACGGCGGCGCCGGCTGCGTCTCCATGCGCCGCGAGGCCCACGTCCCCAAGGGCGGCCCCGACGGGGGCGACGGGGGCGACGGCGGCAGCATCTGGCTGGTCGCCGACCGCAACGTGTCGTCGCTCCTGGCGTTCCGCGACCACCCGCACCGGCGCGCCACGAACGGCACGCACGGCCAAGGCAAGCGCAAGCACGGCCACCGGGGCGACGACCTCGTGGTCACCGTCCCCGAGGGCACCGTGGTCACCGACGACGACGGGGTGGTGCTCGCCGACCTCGTGCGCGCCGGCGACCGGTGGCTCGCCGCGGCCGGCGGCCGTGGCGGCCGGGGCAACGCCCGGTTCCTGTCGAACAAGCGCCGGGCACCCACCTTCGCCGAGCAGGGCGAGGAGGGCGAGGAGCGGTGGCTGCGCCTCGAGCTCAAGCTGATGGCCGACGTGGCCCTGGTCGGGTTCCCCAACGTGGGGAAGTCGACGCTGATCTCGCGGATCTCCGCCGCCAAGCCCAAGATCGCCGACTACCCGTTCACCACGCTCGAGCCCAACCTCGGCGTCGTGCGCATGGACGAGGGCGACGAGCTGGTGGTGGCCGACATCCCGGGCCTCATCGAGGGGGCCAGCGAGGGCCGGGGGCTGGGCCACCGGTTCCTCCGCCACGTCGAGCGGGCCCGGGCCCTGTGCCTGCTGATCGACCTGGCCCCCACCGCCCCGCACCCCCCGGCCGACCAGGAGCGGATCCTCCTCGAGGAGCTCGAGCGCTACCGCCCCGAGCTCGTGGCCCGGCCCCGGGTGCTGCTCGGCAGCCGCGCCGACCTGGCCGAGGACGCCACGGTCGAGGGATGGGAGCACCCGGTGGTGTCGGCCGTGACCGGGCGTGGCGTGCCCGAGGCGGTCGGGGCCATGGCGGGCGCGGTGCGCGAGGCCCGGGAGGCCGAGCCGGAGCCGGAGCCCTTCGTCATCCACCGGCCCACGCCCGTCGGGCTCGTGGTGGAGCGCGAGGACGACGGCTCGTTCCTCGTGCGGGGCCGGGCGGTGGAGCGGGCGGTGGCCCTCTCCGACCTCACCAACCTCGAGGCCCTGGCCTACGTGCAGGAGCGCCTGCGCAAGCTCGGGGTCGACAAGGCCCTGGCCCGGGCCGGGGCGAGCGAGGGCGACGTCGTGGTGATCGGCCGCTTCGCCTTCGAGTACGCCGAGGACTGACCCGGCGGCGCCGACGAACGGGTTCGACGACCGGGCGTCCCAGCGGGCAACCTTCGGGGGTGGGCCAGCTCGTCGTCGCCAAGATCGGCACCTCGTCGATCACCGACCACCACGGCGACATCGACGTGGCGGCGATCGCCAAGTTCGCCGACGAGGTGGCGGCGCGCCGCCAGGCGGGCGACCAGGTCGTCGTCGTCACCTCGGGTGCCATCGCCGCGGGGCTCCCGACCCTGGGGATGGGCGGCGACGCGCGGCCGGCCGACGCGGTCACCCTCCAGGCCGTCTCGGCCATCGGCCAGAGCCGGCTGATGCGGGTCTACGACCAGAGCTTCGCCGCCCACGGGCTCGTCTGCGGCCAGGTGCTCCTCGCGCCGCTCGACTTCGGGATCCGCAACCAGTACCTGCACGCGCGCGGCACGCTCCAGCGCCTGCTCGAGCTGGGGGTCGTCCCGGTCGTCAACGAGAACGACGCCATCGCCGACGACGAGATCCGCTTCGGCGACAACGACCGCCTCAGCGCCCTGGTCGCCCAGCTGCTCGGTGCCGACCTGCTCGTGCTGCTCACCGACGCTCCCGGCCTGCTCACGGCCGACCCGCGCCTCGACGCGAGCGCCTCGCTGATCGAGGAGGTGCTCGAGGTCACCGCCGAGCTCGAGGCCCTCGCCGGCGGGGCGGGGAGCGCACGGGGGAGCGGCGGGATGGCCTCGAAGGTGGCGGCGGCCAAGATGGCGTCGTGGTCGGGCGTGCGGGCGGTCATCGCCAGCGCGTCGCGCGCCGGGGTGCTCGCCGACGCCCTCGCCGGTGCGCCCGGGGTGGGCACGGTGGTCCAGCCTCGCCCCCAGCGAATCAGCGCCCGCAAGCTGTGGATCGCCTTCGCCGTCGAGTCGGCCGGACGCATCGTGGTCGACGAGGGCGCCCGACGAGCGCTGCTCGAGCGCGGCGTGTCGCTCCTTCCCGCCGGGGTGCTGGCCGTCGAGGGCTCGTTCCTCGCCGACCAGGGCGTCGAGATCGCCGGACCCGACGGTCGGGTGTTCGCGAAGGGCCTGGCGCGCACCGGCGCCGCCGAGCTGCGCTCGGTGGCGGGGTCGCGCACGGCGGAGCTCCCCGAGGGGATGGTGCACGAGGTCGTCCACCGCGACGATCTCGTCATCGTGCCCTAGCCGCGCCGCCCGGCGCGACCCTCAGGCGCCGGGCGAGGCTTGGGGCGTGCCCTCGGCGGGCGGCTCGGCGGTGGCCTCGGCGACGGCGGGGGCGTCGGCGGCGGGCGCCACCGGCGCCGCGGTCTCGATGCCGAGCTGGGCGCGGATCTCGTCGAGGCGCGACTGGGCCTCCATGTTCTGCGCCGCCTGCTCGATCTCGATCATGCGGCTCTCGACCGAGGTCTCCTGCAGCTCGCTCATGCCCTTGGCCTTGGCGTAGCGCTGCTCGATCTTGTCGCGGACCTCGTTGAGCGTGGGGACCTCCTCGCCCACGGTCTCCGACAGCGACGCCATCGCCTTGTTCATCTGCTCCTGCATCTTTGCCTGCTCGAGCTGGCCAAGGAGCTTCTGCTTCTCGGCCAGCTTCTGCTGGAGCACCTGCCCGTTGGTGGCCACCGCGGCCTTCGCCTGGTCGGCGGCCTGGGTGGCGTTGTAGTGCTGCTCCTTGAGGTCGGCGACCTGGCTCTCGGCGGCGATGAGCTGGGTGGCGATGGTCTCGGCGGCGCGGGTGTACTCGGCGGCCTTGGCGGCGTCGCCCGCCTTGGCGGCCTCGTCGGCCATCTTGACGGCCTGGCGGGCGTTGGCGTTGAGCTTCTCGAGCTGGTCGAGCGCCCGATCGAGCTGCTGCTCGGTGAGGTGCTGCTGGGCGATGACGTTGGCGGCGTGGTCCTTCAGGCGCTTGTGCTGGTCCTGCGCCTCGGTGATCGCCTGCTCGAGCTGGATCTTCGGGTCGGCCTTCTCGTTGAACTTCTGGTTGGCCCCGGCGGTGAGGTACGCCCACATGCGGCGGAAGAACTTCATCATGGGCGGCATGCTACGGCACCTGCCGAGCCTCGCGTCCGGCCGGCCGGGGGCTCAGGCGAAGCGCTTCACCACGGGGAGGCGCGCCATGAGGTCGCTGATGCCGGGGACGCCGAGGACGTAGATCAGCGCGAAGTAGACCACGGCGCCCACGACGATCCCCGCAGCGATGGCGGGCACGAGCGCAACGGCCGACGCCGGCGCGAGCAGGGTCACCACGCCGTACACGAAGCCGCCCATCAGGCCGCCGGCCAGCAGCAGGCGCAGCCACGTCGAGGTGAGGCCCCGCCAGTCGAAGCCGGGGCTGTGGCGGCTGAGCGACACCACGGCGATCACGGCGGCCAGGTCGTAGGCCACGCCGAAGGCGAGGGCGAGCCCCACGACGCCCCACCAGCGCACGAAGACGATGGCCAGCGCCACGTTGATGGCGTTCTCCACGCAGTTGATGGCGAAGGGGATCTTGGTGTTCTTCTTGGCGTAGAACCCGCGCAGCGCGTAGAGGTAGGTCGAGAAGCCCGGCAGGCCCACCGCGAAGGCGGCGATCACGCCCGTGATGCTGAACGCCCGCGTGAGCAGCTCGCCCTCCACCTCGAAGGTGCGGGCGTCGAGGCCCTTGGGCAGCGCCACGTAGCCGACCGCCGCCGGGATGATCAGCAGGGCGATCAGGCGGAAGCCGAGGAGGAGCTGCCGGTTGTACTCGCCCAGGTCGCCGCGGGCGTCGGCGCGCCCGAGCAGCGGCTCGAAGGTGACCATGATCGACACGGCGAGCAGGGCGTGGGGGAGCTGGAAGAACTGGAAGGCCGTCTGGTAGCGGGTCACGTCGCCCGAGGCGGGCTTGGCGAGGATCTGGATCACGATCGCCGCCACCTGGTTGGCGATCACGTAGCCGAGCGTCCACGCCGACAGCCGCACGGCCCGGCGCACGGCCGGGTGGCGCCGGTCGGGCGACCAGCGGAAGCGGAACCCGCTGCGCCGCAGGGCGGGGTAGAGCGACAGGGCCATCGTCGCGATGCCGGCCGTGGTGCCGGCGCCGAGGACCCAGATGATGCGGCGGTCGTCGAGGGCGTCGGCCAGCGACGGCTTGCCCTCCACCAGCGTGTGGGCGTACCAGAGCGTGGCGATGGCGATCAGGTTGTTGAGCACCGGCGCCCACGCCGCGGCGAGGAAGCGGTGGCGGGCGTTGAGCAGCGCGGACCACACGGCCATGAGCCCGTAGAAGAAGATCTGGGGCGCGAACAGCAGGGCGAGGGGGACGCCGACCGCCACGTAGTCGTCGCGCAGCGCGGCGGTGGAGCCGGTGGAGAACAGCAGGATCAGCGCCGGCCCGGCGACGAAGCCCAGCGCGGTCACGGCCAGGAGCGCCAGCACGGCGACCGAGATGATCGCGGAGGTGGCCTGCTGGCCGTCGCCCCGCTCGAGGTCGTCGGTGAACAGCGGCACCAGCGAGGCGGTGAGGATCCCGCCCAGGATCAGCTCGTAGATCATGTTCGGCGTGTTGTTGGCGCCGAGGTACGCGTCGCCGAGGCTCTTGGCCAGCAGCACCAGCACGAGCGAGGTGCGCACCAGCCCGGTGGCGCGCGACCCCATGGTGCCGCTCGCGACGATCAGGTTCGCCCGCAGGAGCCGGCGGCCACCGCTGGCGGCGTCGGCATCGGCGCCCGCGGCGGCCGGCGTTCGATCCTCGGGGGCAGCGTCGGCGGTCCAGATGTCGGGGTCCACCGCCGGGTCGACCTCG
The DNA here is from genome assembly GCA_041394165.1 of Acidimicrobiales bacterium. Taxonomy (GTDB): domain Bacteria; phylum Actinomycetota; class Acidimicrobiia; order Acidimicrobiales; family Iamiaceae; genus Aquihabitans. Next base: position 53,086 of record JAWKIT010000014.1, on the reverse strand, counting down.
ACCACCGGGACCGGTCCCGTCGGCGGGTGCCACGTCGGGTCCACGAAGGCCTCGACGGGGGGTGGGAGCGGCGCCGGCGGGCCGAAGGCATCGATCGTCCGGGGGCGGACGACCCGGCCGGCGGGCCTCGCGGGCGCCGGGGTGGGTCGGTCGTCCCCCGCGGCAGGGGGGTCGCTCACCGCTCGCCCGGCGACTGCGGGGGCCAGGTCTCGGTCGACGCCCCGGGGGCCGGGCTCCCCGCGCCCGGTCCCTCGGCGCCCGGGGCGGCGTCGAACCCGACCGCGGGAGCCGCCGGCCCGTCGAGCTCGGTCATGGCCTCGTGGAGGGCGCCGAGCTGGTCGACGATGGCCCGCACGTCGGAGCCGACCGGGGCGAGGCCGCCCTCGCGGTTGGTGACCGAGAGCTCGATGGCCTGGGTGACCGCCTGGTCGAGCCGGGCGTTGAGCAGGTTCAGCTCGTCGAAGGTGGAGCGCATCAGCGCGTCCATGCGGGCGCCGGCGGCCAGCTGCTCGTTGAGGGCCTCCACCGTCTGCTCCTGCACGGGCGTCGCCACGCCCCCGGGTGGGATCTGCGACGCGGCGCGCTGCAGCTCCCAGCGGATCTCGCGGTCGTCGATGCGCTTGCGAGCCTCGGCCACCTGCTGGCCCTGCTGGGCCACGGCCCACACCTCCTCCACCGCCTGGTCGAGCTGGTCGGCGAGGCCGCGCAGGGTGTCCTGCAGCGGGCCGGAGCGGAAGGTGCGGACGGCCTCCCCGAAGCGGTTGCGGGCGTGCATGGCGTCGCGCACGGCGTGGCGCCAGGGCTCGTCGACCCCGAACGGGTCGATGCGAGGCCCCGTGCCCTTCGGCGGCAGCGCCAGCGCCACCCGGCCGCCGTAGCCCACCAGGCCGCCGACCACGCCACCGATGATCGGGCCGGCGAGCCCGCCGGTGGCGAGCGTGGCCAGCACCCCGACCGCGGCGCCCGCGCCCAGCGCCAGGATCCCCGACGGCGACGTGAGGGCGCGAGCGACCGGCGGCGAGAAGAACCGGTCGCGGAAGCTGAGCTGCGCCACCCCTCGTTTCTAGCGGCTCGCTAGAAGTTGGAGAGGACCGCGGTGAACACCTTGGCGATGGTGGCCGGGTTGCTGGCGTCGTACGCGGCGGCGTTGCTGGCCTGGGCGATGCGCTCGAGCGTCCCGAAGTCGGCGGTCTTGCCGTAGGCGATCGTTAACACGCGCACCGGCGTGGCGTTCTCGCCCGAGGTACTGCTCTGGAGGGTGGTGAGCAGCTCGCGGAGCTGGTCGTCGTCGTCGGAGGTGTCGCCGTCGTCGTTGACGCCGTCGGTCAGCAGCACGACCGCGTTGATCAGCTTCGGGTCGTAGCTGTCGGCCATGTCCTCGAACGACGACTGCGTGACGCCGTAGAGCGGCGTGGCGTTGAGGGGGAGCTGGGCACCGATCTGCGTGCGCAGCTTCTCCCGGTTCGTGGACATCGGTTGCACGGAGAGGAGGTCCGAGAAGTCCTGGTCCTGGTCGGGGCCGAGGTTCGTGGTGAACACCCGCAGGCCGACCTCGTCGCGGCTCGTGAACTCGTCGAGCGCATCGATCGCGGCCCGCTTGGCCAGGTCGAGCTTGGTGTCGCCGTTGGGGTCGTCGGGGTCTGCAGGGTCGGCCATGGAGCCGGACACGTCGAGCACCAGCAGCACCCGAGCGCCCTTGCGCTGCTCGCGCCAGGCGTCGAGCAGCTCGACCATGACCTTCGGCGAGGGGACCTGGAGCAGCTTCGACGGCTGATCGGGGTCCACGCCGTTGGCGGCGACGATCGGCGCGCCCACCGCCACGTCGGGGTTGGCGGGGCGGAAGCCGTAGTCGAGGACCTTGCGCTGTGCCTCGGGCTGGCCGACGAAGTCGATGAACGCCTCGGCGCCGGCCCGCTCGGTGTCGCTCACCCACTCCGCGTCGAGCACGTACAGCGGGCTGTCGCTGTAGAGCGTGCCCTCCTTCGGGTAGATCGCCACGAGCGGCACCTTGGGCTTGCGGGGCTGCTCACCGGGCTCGAGGACGCCGTCGGGGTTGCCGGCGTTGTAGTCGATCACCGACTTCTCCTCGACGGCCACCGCGGACGCGTAGAGCAGGGAGGTGCCCGACCGGTCGGTGCGGAACCAGTTGTTGAGGAAGGTCATGGTGATGTCGCCGTAGTGCACCACCGACGACTCGACCTGCTGGGCGAACGCCGCCGTGTCGGGATCGTCGAGGTCCTCGAGCGAGAGGTCGCGCTCCTTGCCGGTGGCCGCGTAGGTCTGGCCGATGAGCGCGGAGAGCCCGCTGGTGGAGAAGTTCGGGTTCGTCTTGCCGAGCTTGAAGGCACCCCACTCGGGATGGCCGTAGGCGGCCCAGCCCTCCTCGGAGGTGGCGAGGCGGGCGATGTCGGCCCAGCCCACCGGGGTCTCGGGGTAGCCGAGCGCGTCGGCCATGGGCTTGGGCATGGCGATCACGAGCGGGGTGAGCTGGAACGACTCGGCATCGCTGCTGACCATGGCGGGCTGGCCGTCGTCGGCGAGGCGCTGGTTGAGGATCTGGCCCCAGCTCGATGCGGCCGGTGACCAGATCACGGGCCGAGCACCCTCGGCGCCCTCGTCCCAGCCCTCGGCCAGCGCGGTGGTGGCCCCACCCGACGCCTTCGAGTACGGCCGCACGAACGCGCACCCGTCGCCGAGCTGGGACTCGTCCGAGGCGTTGAACTGCTGGGCGAGGTCGTTCATCAGGTCGATCTTCTCGGAGCTCACGGCCGTGTCGATGACGGTGCAGTCGCCCGGATCGCCGAACGGATCGTCGCTCGCCCCGTCGGACCCGCCGCCGCTGCAGCTCGCCGCCACCATGGCGAGGGCGAGGCCTGCCGCAGCGAACCGGACCCGTCGGAACGTCGTCGGTCGGTTCATCCGCTCACCCTCTCGCGCACCTGGTACAGGAAGCCCGCCTCATTCTCGCCCATGGGCGCCGCCTCGCAGTCGGCGGCCAGGCCGATGGCCGCGAGCGCCTCGGCGAGCGCCTCCTGCTGGCAGAGGTCCTCGGCGACGGCTCGGCCGTCGTCGTCGCTCCACGCCGCCACCACGCGCACCTGCTGCTCCTCGATCGCGGCGCGCGCTTCGAGCTGTCGCTGCTGGCCCTGGGGGGTGGCCGCCGCCGCGTCGAGCAGCGCCATCGGCCCGATCACGAGGTCGACGCTCCCAAGTCGGGTCACGAGGGCCTCGGCCATGGCGGAGGCGGTGTCCTGGGTGGCCTCCGGGCCCTGCACGATCGTGTCGAGGTTCGGATCGAGGGTGAACCCGTCGGTCGGGTCGTCGGCGGTCGCTCGGGCGAGCGGCGCGAGTCGCACGAGCCCTTCGTCGGTGCTCGGGTCGCCGACGCCGATGGTGGCCGACCCTTCGACGCCAGCGTCGCCGAGGCACGTCCAGGTGGTCTGGTCGCTGCAGACCGACCGGATGGTCGACGCGCGCCCGACGACCCCGAGGGTCCCGCTCGCGACCGTGGTCATCCCGGTCCAGGGCTCGGGATCGTTGGCGGCCGACGCGTCGAGGTTGGCGAGCTGCGGGCCCGGATACCAGGCGATCCACGCGTCGACATCGTCGGGCGGGTTGGAGGCGTCGGCGAGCGGCAGGCTCGGGGGGTCGGCCGCGATCGTTCCCGACTCGGCGAGGGCGTCGCAGAGCTCGGCGAGCGACGGGGAGCACGCCACCACGGAGGCGGAGCCGTCGCCGGAGCCGCTGTCGGCGTCGTCGTCGCCGACGATCGCGGAGCGCACGAGCACCGCCACCGCGATGAGGCAGAGCGCCCCGAGCACGGCCAGCACCCGCTCCCTCATGTCGGGAACGCTACCGGGCGCTGCTCAGCCCCGGTTGCCGTGGCGGGGGCCGTCGCCGGGCTCGGCGATGTCCTCGCCCGTCAGCGTCGTGAGCTGCTCGTCGGTCGGCTCGTCGATGGCCACGACGCGGCTCGCCTGGCGGGCCACGGCGTCCTCGAAGAGGTTGCGGGCCAGGCGGCCGTTGCCGAAGCCCTTGTCGCGCGGCACCGACGCGAACCAGGCCCGGACCTTCGCCTGGGCCGCCTCGTCGGGGCGGTAGCCGGCCTTCTCGCCGATGCTCTCGAAGATCGACCACAGCTCGTCTTCGTTGTAATCGGGGAAGAAGATCGTCTTCGGGAAGCGCGAGGCGAGGCCGGGATTGGCCCCGATGAACTCCGCCATCTCGTCGGGGTAGCCCGCCGCGATCACCACCAGCTCGTCGCGCCGGTCCTCGATGACCTTCACGAGGGTGTCGATCGCCTCGCGGCCGAAGTCGTTCTCGCCGCCGCGCGCGAGGGCGTAGGCCTCGTCGATGAGCAGCACGCCGCCGGTGGCCCGGTCGGCCACCTCCACGACCTTCAGCGCCGTCTGGCCCACGTAGCCCGACACCATGCCGGACCGGTCGGTCTCCACCAGCTGGCCCTTCTCCACCACCCCGAGGCTCCGGTAGATCGCGGCGAGCAGGCGGGCGACGGTCGTCTTCCCGGTCCCCGGGTTGCCGGTGAAGACGAGGTGGCGCGACTGCGGGCTGGTCGGGAGGTCGCGCTCGGCCCGGAGCTGCTGGACGCGCAGCAGGTTGGTCACCAGGCGCACCTCGGTCTTGACGCTGTCGAGGCCCACCAGCTCGTCGAGCTCCGCCAGCAGCTCCTCGATCGGGCGCGGCGGCGGGAGCTCGTCCGCCTCGGACGGCGCGGCATCGGCGGGGGCGGGTGCCGAGGGCCCGGCGGGCGCGGCGGTGGCCGGCGAGCCCGCGGGCGGCAGCGGCGAGGAGGGGAGCCCGGCCATGGCGTCGAGCATCCGGGTCCGCAGGCCGTCGATGGCGGCCAGCTCGGCGCGCGACGGGGCGGCCTCGAGCGCGGCGACGGTGAACGCCAGGTGGAGCGCCCGGTCGTAGTACGTGCGACTGTGGGCGGTGCCGAACCGGCGGTCGGCCGTCACCAGGATCTCGAACAGCGGCGACACCTGGTCGAGCCAGGCCGCCCGGCCGACGAGCAGGTCGCTCCGGCGCAGGTCGTCGGGCTTGGCGCGGGCGAGCTGCTGGGGGAGCCAGCGCCCGAAGGCGAAGATGAGGCCCCACAGCTCGTCGTCGGTGTGGCTGCGGTCCACGTCGATCAGCGCGGTGACCAGGTCGAAGGCCTCCGTGGCCACGTCCTGGTCGAGAGGGCGCCCCGCCGCCTGCGGGAGGCGTTCCACCACGTCGCGCAGGGCCGGAGCCAGGTCGGCGACGAACCCCTCGACCGCCCGCTTCACCTGCTTCGGCTCGTTCACGCCCACGGTCCGCTCAGCCCCTCGGGTCGCGCCACATCCGCCACATGGTGGGTCCGTCGCCGAGGCGGATCTCGGCGACCACCTCGAAGCCGTGACGGCCGTAGAAGGGGACGTTCGCCTCCTTCGACGATTCGAGGTACGCCCCGAGGCCCTGCTCGTCGCAGCGGTCGAGCACGCCCGAGATCAGGGCGCTGCCGATCCCGGCGCCCTGGTGCGAGGGGTCGGTGCCGAGCAGGCCCAGGTACCAGTGGGGCGGGTCGTGGGGGTGGGCGCGCTCGACGGCGGCGAGGTTGCGCAGCGCCCGCACCAGGCCCGTCCGGAACAGCCGGGCCGACGGCACCGTCAGGGCGAGCCCCTCGCGCAGCGTGCCGCGCCAGCGCCCCGGCGGGAGCCACACGGCGCAGCCGTGCACGCCCTCGTCGACGAGCACCTCGCCGCCGTGGGCGAGCTGGTGGCGCAGGTACGCCGAGAACCAGCGGGTGGCGCCGTCGGTCCAGTCGGCGCGCTCGTCGGCCAGCCACCGCCAGACCGGATCGGTCCGGAAGGCGTCGGCGAGGGCGCGGGCGGCGCCGGGCACGTCGGCGGGGGTGGCGGGGCGCACGGCGGGCACGTCGCCACCCTAGGACGGCACCGACGGCCGGTAGCCTCTCGGGGTGCCCGACGCGACCCCCATCCCCGAGCTCGGCCGGCGCGCCAAGGCGGCGTCCCGGTCGCTGGCCACGGCCTCCACCAGCCAGAAGGACGACGCCCTCCACGCCGCCGCCGACCTCCTCGTGGCCCGCACGGCCGAGGTGCTGGCCGCCAACGAGGTCGACGTGGCCCGCGCCGAGGGCGACGGCGTGAGCGCCACGGTCATCGACCGGCTGCGGCTGAGCGAGGCGCGCGTCGAGGCCATGGCGTCGGGCCTGCGCCAGGTGGCCGCCCTCGCCGACCCGGTGGGCGAGGTGCTCGACGGCTGGGTCCGTCCCAACGGGCTGCGGATCTCCCGCGTGCGGGTCCCGCTCGGCGTGGTCGCCATCATCTACGAGAACCGCCCGAACGTGACCTCCGGCGCGGCGGGGCTGTGCCTCAAGTCGGGCAACGCCGCGTTCCTCCGCGGCTCGTCGGGCGCCATCTCCTCGAACGTGGCGGTGGCCGCCGTGCTGCGCGACGCCTACGAGAAGGTCGGATTGCCCGCCGACGCCGTCGTGCTCGTCGAGGACACGTCCCGCGAGGCTGCCGTCGAGTTCATGCAGCAGCGGACGTCGATCGACTGCCTGATCCCGCGCGGCGGCCCGTCGCTCATCGCTTCGATCCGCGAGCACGCCACGGTGCCCTACGTGATCGACGGCGACGGGAACTGCCACGTCTACGTCCACGAGGACGCCGACCTCGAGATGGCCGGGCGGATCATCGTGAACGCCAAGGTCCAGCGTCCGTCGGTGTGCAACGCGGCCGAGACCGTGCTCGTCCACCGCTCGGTGGCGCCGGCCCTCCTGCCCGCCCTCGACACCGCGCTGACCGGCGTGGAGCTCGTGGGCGACGAGGCGGTGTGCGAGCTGATCCCGACGGCCGGTCCCGCCACCGAGGCCGACTGGGCCACGGAGTTCCTCGACCTGAAGCTGGCCGTCCGCGTGGTCGACGACCTCGGCGAGGCCATCGACCACATCGGTCGCTACGGCTCGGGGCACTCCGAGGCGATCATCACCCGCTCGATCGCCGCCGCCGACCGGTTCACCGCCGAGGTCGACGCCGCGGCCGTCCTGGTCAACGCGTCCACCCGGTTCGTCGACGGCGAGGAGTTCGGCTTCGGCGCCGAGATCGGCATCAGCACCCAGAAGCTGCACGCCCGGGGGCCGATGGGGCTGCGGGAGCTGACCACCGCGAAGTACGTGGTGCGCGGCACCGGCCAGATCCGGGGCTGACGCCCCGGCGAGCTCAGCTCGCCGTCGGCAGGGCGGCGGCCACCCGCTGGGCGGCGGCCTGCACCTTCGGCGTGAGCTCGGCCGCGCGGTCGGCGGCCACGTGGCCCGCGGCCTGGATCCTCGGCGACAGGTCGGCGGCCACCTCGGCGGCGCGGTCGGCCAGGTCGTGGCCGGCGGCCTGGATCTTCGGCGCGAGGTCGGCGGCCACCTCGCCCGCCCGGTCGCCGGCGGCGGCGAGGCGGGGCCGCAGCTCGGTTTGCGCCCGGTCGGATGCCGCGGCCAGCTTCGGCCCGAGCTCGCCCTGGGCACGGTCGGCGGCCGAGCGCACCTTCGGGGCGAGGTCGCTGCGCAGGTCGTCGGCGGCACCCGAGGCGTGGCGGGCGTGGCGTCGCGCCGCCTTGGCGGCCTTGCGGGCCTTGCGCCCGGCCACCGCGACGCCGAGCTCGCCGCCCTGGCCCGCCGCCTTGGCGTTGGCCGTGGCGAGCGCCTTCACCGCCTTGGCGTCGAGGGAGGCGGCGTGGAGGGCGAGGGCGGCGTTGGCCTTGGCCACCTTGGCGGCCGCCTTCGCCTCCTTGCGCCCGCGGCGCATGCGCCACGCGAGGCTCGGCTCGCCCTCGGTGTCGGCCGCGGCGAGCACGAGGCCGCCGAGCAGCGCCACGTTCTTCAGGAACTGGGTCCGGTGGGCGATGCGCTCGGCGCCGTCCATCTCCCACCAGCGGTGCCCCGCCAGCGTCGTCGGGACGAGGGTCACCGCGAGGGCCGTCGAGGCCAGCCGTGGCGCCTTGTTGGTGGCCAGGAGCACGCCCGCGGTGAGCTGCACCGCCCCGTTGACCCGGATGACGGTCTCGTCGGTCAGGGGGTCGCGGCGACCGGCGGCGACATCGTGCACGGCGGTCCGGACCTCCTCGGCGGCGTCGGTGGCCCGCTCCACGGGCGGCGCGTCGGTGGCCACGGGGGAGCGCTCGGCGGCGTCGTCCGCCGCCTCGGCGGCCCGGTCGACGGTCGGAGCCACGGCCTGGGCCGCAGCGGTGGCGGCGGGCGTCGCGGCGTGCTTGATGGCGTCGATGACGGGGCCGGCGGCCTCGGCCTTGCCCGCCGGGTTGCGCAGCTGATCGATGCCGCCGGAGATGAACACCGAGGCCAGGAGAGGTCGGGCGATGCGTCGCGTGATCATGCGCGTGGGGTTCCCATCCACCTCCCGGGTGAACCCTCGCTCCCGGCCGTCCAGGCCCGGATTCGATTGACCGGCCGGTCAAGGGCGGCGGTAGCCTGCGCGGATGACCGACCCCCGCTTCGAGTCCGTCGGCGACGTCCGCGATCGCCTCCGCAAGGTCGACTACCTCTCCGACGAGGGCATCGCCGGCATCGTCTACCTGGCCGACCGGCTCCAGAAGCCGATCCTGGTGGAGGGGCCGGCCGGCACGGGCAAGACCCAGCTGGCCAAGTCGGTGGCCGAGATGACGGGCGCTCGGCTCATCCGCCTCCAGTGCTACGAGGGCCTCGACGAGGCCAAGGCGCTCTACGAGTGGAACTACAAGAAGCAGCTGCTGCGCATCCAGGCCAGCGGCGGCGAGGGCGACTCGTGGGAGACGGTCGAGGACGACCTGTTCTCCGACGACTTCCTCCTCACCCGCCCGCTGCTCGAGGCCATCCGCGCCGAGGAGCCGGTCGTGCTGCTCATCGACGAGGTCGACCGCGTCGAGGTCGAGACCGAGGCCCTGCTGCTCGAGATCCTCTCCGACTACCAGGTGTCGATCCCCGAGCTCGGCACCATCACCGCCAAGCAGATCCCGCTGGTGTTCCTCACGTCGAACAACACCCGCGAGCTCTCCGAGGCCCTCAAGCGCCGCTGCCTCTTCCTCCACGTCGACTACCCCGACATGGAGCGCGAGAAGGAGATCGTGCTCACCAAGGTCCCCGACATCACCGAGAACCTCGCCGACCAGGTCGCTCGCATCGTCCGCTCGCTGCGCCAGCTGGAGCTGAAGAAGTCGCCGTCGGTCTCCGAGACGCTGGACTGGGCGAACACCCTGGTGCTGCTGGGCGTCGAGCAGATCGACGCCGACACCGCGTCGAGCACGGCCAACATCTTGCTCAAGTACCAGTCCGACATCGCCAAGGCGGTGCGGGAGTTCGCCGCCGACAAGCAGGGCATGAAGCAGTTCGCCCCGGGGCCCAAGTAGGCGACCGGCGATGACCGACACCGTCGACGCGGACGTCCAGCCGGCCGGTGAGCCGCTGCTGGAGCTGCTCAACGGGTTCATCATCGAGCTGCGCGAGGCCGGGCTGCCCGTCAGCCTGACCGAGAACCTCGACGCCATGGCGGCGCTCCGCCACATCCCGCTCGAGGATCGCGAGGCGTTCAAGTACGCGCTGGCCGCGACGCTCGTGAAGAACAACGCCCACTGGCGCTCGTTCGAGACGGTCTTCGAGGTCTACTTCTCGCTGCGGGGCTCCAAGTACGGGATCGACGACGACTCGCTCGACCCCGACCTCGCCGACCTGCTCGACGACGACGAGCGCGACGGGCCCGGCGAGGGGGGCTCGGGCCAGGGCGGCCAGGGCGGCGGCGACGCCATGACCCCCGAGGAGCTCCAGCAGCTCCTCTACCAGGCGATGATGAAGGGCGACGAGGCCCTGATGCGCGCCATCGCCCGCCAGGCCGTCAAGCGCTTCGCAGGCATGGAGCCGGGCCGGCCGGTGGGCGGCACGTACTACCTGTACCGCACGCTGCGGAACCTCGACCTCGACGGCCTGCTCGAGAAGATGATGGACCAGCGCCGCCAGACGGCCGAGGACCACGGCGAAGACCTGACCGCGCTCGAGGAGCGCCTCGAGCGCGACGAGTACGAGCACCGCATCGAGGCGCTGAAGAAGGAGATCGAGGCCGAGATCCGTCGGCGCCTGGTGGCCGACCGGGGCGTGGAGGCGATGGCCAAGACGCTGCGCAAGCCCCTCCCCGAAGACGTCGACTTCATGCACGCGAGCCGCGAGGAGATGGTCGGACTGCGCAAGGCGCTGATCCCGCTCACCCGCCGCCTCGCGGTGCGCCTGGCCCGCAAGCGCCGCCACAACCGGCGCGGCCCGCTCGACTTCCGCCGCACCGTCCGCGCCTCGCTCAGCTACGGCGGCGTGCCCGCCGAGCCGAAGTTCCGCCACCCGCGCCCGCACAAGCCCGAGATCTTCGTCATCGCCGACATCTCCGGGTCGGTGGCGGCGTTCGCCCGCTTCACGCTGATGCTCGTCTACGCCATCAGCGGCCAGTTCTCGAAGGTCCGGTCGTTCGTGTTCATCGACGGCATCGACGAGGTGACGGACTACTTCGAGGGCGTCGAGGACGTCACCGAGGCGGTCCACCGGGTGAACACCGAGGCCGACGTGGTCTGGGTCGACGGCCACTCCGACTACGGCCACGCCTTCGAGGTCTTCTGGCAGCGGTGGGGCAAGGACATCGGCCCCAAGACCACGGTGATCATCCTGGGCGACGCCCGGAACAACTACCACGCGTCGCAGAGCTGGGTCATCAAGGAGATCCAGCACAAGGCCCGCCACACCTACTGGCTCAACCCCGAGCCGAAGAGCTACTGGGACACGGGCGACTCGATCGTGGGCGACTACGGCGCCCACTGCGACGGCGTGTTCGAGTGCCGCAACCTGCGCCAGCTCGAGCGGTTCGTCGAGTACCTGGCCTGACCCTCGGCGGCGAGCCACAGCCATCGCCCGGCGCTCCGTCCTGGCTCCGGCCGGACCGAGCGTGCCGGCTCAGAGCGACTGCGAGGCGAGGTCGTCGAAGGCGGCGAAGAGGGCCGGGCGCTCGTGCTCGGCCCGCACGCGCAGGGCCTGGCGCCGGCAGGTGACGAGCAGGTCGCGCGCGGCCCGGCCCGGCCAGGGGCGGGGGAGCAGCTCCGGCGGCAGGAGCGGGTCGCGCAGGAAGACCTGCTGGAACGCGACGACCATCGCCAGCGCGCCCGGCAGGAAGTCGCGGTCGGTGATGCGGTCGTGGCGGGCGCGCAGGCCCTCGAGCAGCGGGGGCAGGTGCTCGTGGTCGGCCAGGAAGCGCCGGTAGGAGGCGGCCAGCTCGTCGACCGGCCAGAGGCGCCGCGCCAGCTCGCGCGGGCGGCGCTCCCCGCCGATCTCCAGGTCGTCGCTACCGGCCAGCGTCAGGTGGTCGCCGACGCCGAGGTCGGCCGCGAGGGCGCGGACCTCGTCCTCCCACGGGTGCGGCGTGACGTAGAGGCCGTTGCCGACGGGGGCGCCGCCGGCGTCGACCAGGCGGTCGAGCAGCCGGTCGCGGGCCGTGCGGCGCTCCTCGGGGATGGCGAAGGCGGCGAGGTGCCATCGGCCGTCCCACCCCTGGCCGGCCCGATCCTGGCGATACGCGAGCTCGTGGCGGCGCAGCGAGCCGAGGCGCAGGTCGTCGCCGAGCCCGACGGTCCGCAGGGTGGCCGTCCGTCCGCTGCCCTCGCGCTCGAGCAGGCCCTCGGCCACGAGGCGGCGGACGCACGAGCGGACCTGCTCGGGCGACTGCCCGCACGCGTCGGCCACGTCGTAGAGCTCCGCGCCGGAGATGGTGCCGTCGGCCCGCGCCATCCCGAACACCAGCACCCTGGTCGGAACCTCGACGGCCGTGACGCGCACGACCGCCATCGTCCCCGACCGCCTCGGGGCCGGTCAACCGATGGGGCAGTACCGTGCCGCGATGGCCCCACGCTCGTTCCTGCTGACCGACGACCTCGACGCCTACGTCCGGGCGCACACGGTGCCCTTCGACGCGGTGCTCGAGCGCCTCACCGAGCGGACCGCTGCGCTGGGCGATGTCGCCGGCATGCAGATCGGCCCCGACCAGGCGGCCTTCCTCACGATGCTGACCCGCTTCGCCGGCGTCCGGTCGGCCGTCGAGGTGGGCACGTTCACCGGCACGTCGGCGCTGTGCGTCGCCCGCGGCCTCGCCCCCGGCGGACGGCTCCTGTGCTGCGACGTGTCCGAGGCGTGGACGTCGATCGCCCGCGACGCCTGGGCCGAGGCCGGCGTCGACGACCGCATCGAGCTGCGCATCGGGCCCGGTGCCGAGACCCTCGCCGCGCTGCCCGCCGACGCGTCGATCGACCTGGCGTTCGTCGACGCCGACAAGACCGGCTACCTCACCTACTACGAGGAGCTGGTGCCCCGGCTGCGCCCGGGCGGATGGCTGGTGGCCGACAACACGCTGTGGAGCGGCCAGATCGTCGACGCCGACGACACCAGCGAGAGCACCGAGGCGCTGCGCGCCTACAACGCCCGGGCCGCGAGCGACGAGCGGGTCGACACGGTGGTGCTCGCCCTCGCCGACGGGCTCACGGTCAGCCAGCGGCGCTGAGCGAGCCCATGGCGGCGAGGACCACCATGGCCCCGCGCATGTCGCCCACCAGCCCGCCGGCCATCTTGTTCATCACGTAGGCGATCGACACCCCGGCGTCGACGTCGATGACGCAGATCGAACCGCCCCAGCCGCCCCAGAAGCACGACCGCGGGTTCGGGCTGAGCGGGATGAGGTCGTTCATGAGGCCGAAGCCGGTGCCGAGGCGCATCTTGACGCCCAGCACGGCATCGACCTGGTGGCACTGCTCGACGAAGATCCGGTCGACCCCGGCGGGGGAGAGGTAGGTCCGGCCGTCGAGCGTGCCCCCGTTGGCCAGCACGGCGTGCACCCGAGCGACGCCTCGGGCGTTGCCGGTGCCACCCGCGGCCGGGATCTCGGCGGCCCGCCACGCCCGGGTGTTCGGCTCGGCCCCGGTGACCCCGACGCTCGTGCCGGCGCGGATGGCGATCGAGTCGGGGTCCATGCCCGACACCACGCCGAGCGCGTCGGCCGGGGGCACGAGGTGGGCGACGCGGGGCTCCTCGGACTCCGGCAGCCCGATGTGGATGTCGGCGCCGAGCGGCTCGGCGAGCTCCTCGCGGAAGAAGGTGCCGATGGTGCGGCCGGTGATGCGCCGGACCACCTCGGCCTCGAGGTAGCCCTGGGTGATGAGGTGGTAGCCGCTCATGGTGCCCGGCTCCCACCACGGCGCCTGGGCGGCGAGGTTGGCCGCGCAGGCGTCCTGGTCGTAGAGGTCCTCCACGGCGATCGACGGCACCCAGCCCGGGAGCCCGGCGGTGTGGCCCATCACCTGGGCCGTGGTGATCGACTCCTTGCCGTTGGCCGCGAACTCGGGCCACCACGTGGCGATCGGCGCATCGAGGTCGAGGTCGCCCCGGTCGGCGAGCACCAGCAGCGCGGTGGCGGCCATGGTCTTGGTGGTCGACCAGACGTTGACGATCGTGTCGCGCTCCCACGGGTTGCCCTCGAGGTCGCGGTCGCCGCCCCACAGGTCGACCACGGTCTCGCCGTGCAGCGTGACGCAGGCGCTCGCGCCGAGCTCCTCGCCCTTCTCGAAGTTGGCGGCGAAGGCGGTGCGCACCGCCTCGAACTCGGGTGCGCAGGTGCCCTGGATCTCGACCATCGGATTGCCCCTGTCTGCTGCGGTCGGACGGTGAGGGCGCATCCTATTTGCAGCGGGCGTGCAAGAACGCCCGGCTCAGGCGAGGTGCAGCCCGCACTCCGTCTTGGCCTTGCCCCGCCACCGGCCGGCACGCGGGTCCTCGCCGTTCGCCACGGGCGTCGTGCACGGCATGCAGCCGATCGACGGGTAGCCCCGCTTGGTGAGCGGGTTGACGATCACGTCGTGCTCGGCGATGTAGTCGGCGACGTCGTCGTCGGTCCAGGTGGCGATCGGGTTGACCTTCACCAGGCCGCGGAGGTCCCGGCTCACGATCGGTGCGCCCGCCCGGGTGCCGGCCTCGCCGCGGCGCAGGCCGCTCATCCACGCCGCCTTCCCGGCGAGGGCCCGGTCGAGCTGGCCCACCTTCACCGCCGAGCAGCAGTTCTCCGGGTCGGCCGCCCACAGGGCCTCGTCCTGGCGGGCGACGGTCATCATGCGGAGGTTCAGCCCGTAGTGGCGGCGCACCTCCTCGACGGTCGCGAGCGTCTCGGGGAAGTGGTAGCCGGTGTCGATGAAGACCACCTCGATCGCCGGGTCGACCCGGTGGGCGAGGTCGATGAGCACCGCGTCGGTCATCGATGCGGTCATGGCCAGGTGGGGCGCGTAGCGATCCACGGCCCACTGGATGATCTTGGAGGCCGGCAGGCGCTCGAACTCGGCGCTGATCTCGGCGAGCTCCTGGTCGGTGAGGTCGTGGTCGGCCGGGTCGCCGATGCCGACCGGCGTCTCGGCGATGGTCACGTGGCGCACTCCGAGTCGCCGACCTCGGCCACGTAGGGCCCGGTCTCGCCGTAGTCGACGTAGTAGTCGGGGCCGTCCTCGGGCGAGGGGAAGGCGTCGAGCTCCTTCAGGTCGCCCGCCACGGCCTTGACGCCGCCGACGCGGTCGATCCAGCCGCGGAACGTCTCGCCCGCCTCGCGCTCGCCCGCGAAGCGCCGCACGACCCGCACGGCGGCCTCGGGTGCGGCCTTGGCCGGAAGCCGCAGCGCCCGCTCGCCGAAGTGGACCTCGGTCTGGCCGACGTAGCCGCCGAGGAGCATCGTGTAGCCGGGGGCCGAGGTGCCGTGGGCTCGGCGCTCGGCGCCGGAGAAGCCGATGTCGGCGATGTGGTGCTGGCCGCAGGAGTTCGTGCAGCCCGAGATGTTGAAGCGGACGCCGCCGACCTCGCCGAGGCCCTCCTCCTCGAGCCGGGCCCCGATGGCATCGGCCAGGCCGCGGCTCTGGGTGACGGCGAGGTTGCAGGTGTCCGCGCCCGGGCAGGCCACGACGTCGCGGCTCAGCTCGGCGCCGGGCTGGGCCATCCCGATGGCGTCGAGGCGCTCGAACAGCTTCGGCAGCTGCTCCTCGGTGAGGTCGCGGAAGGCCAGGTTCTGGCGGTTGGTGAGCCGCACGGTGGCGCCCAGCTCCCGCTGGATGGACGCGAGCGCCCGGAACTGGTCGGCGGTGATGTCGCCGAGGCGGGCGTAGGCGATGGCCGACACCGTGCCCTTGGCGGCGCCGCGGATCACGTTGCCCTCGGCCCAGCGCTCGTAGGGGACGTTGGAGCGCAGCGTGACGGGCGTGCCCTGGCCGATGGCCGTGGGAGCGATGGTGGCGTGGACGCCGGCGGGGGCGTCGCCGTGCTTCTCCACCTCGGCGGGGATGCCCCCCGGCCACGAGTTCGAGGCCAGGAGGAACTTGCGCTCCTTCAGCACCCGACGCTGGGTCTCCTCCCACCCGAGCTGCTGGACGACCCACTTCATGCGGGCCCGCAGCTTGTTGTCGCGGTTGCCGGTCTGGTGGAACACCCGGAGGATCGACTCGAGCGTGGGGAGCAGGTCCTCGCGCGGCGTGAAGTCCTCGAGCAGCAGGGCGGGGAACGGGTTGGCGCCGAGGCCGCCCGCCACGAACACCCGGAAGCCGAGCTCGACGGACCCGTCGGGTCCCTCGCGCCGGCTGGCCACCACGCCGACGTCGTTGAACATGGCCTGGCCGCAGTCGGTCTCGCAGCCCGAGAAGTTGATCTTGAACTTGCGGGGGAGGCGCTGGGCGATGGGGTTGCGCAGGAAGTGGCGGTTGGTGGCCTCGGCCCACGCGGTGATGTCGAGGTGCTCCTGCGGGCAGGCGCCGGCGAGGTGGCAGCCCATGACGTTGCGCACGGCGTCGCCGCACGCCTCCCGGGTGGTGAGCCCCACCGAGGCGAGCTCGCGCATGGCGTCGGGCACCCGCTCGAGCGGCACGTAGTGCAGCTGGATGTTCTGCCGGGTGGTGATGTGGCCCCAGCCGCGGGAGTACTCCTCGGCGAGCCGTCCGAACAGGTCGAGCTGCTCGGGGGTGACGCCGCCGTAGGGGATGCGCACCCGCAGCATCTGGTGGTGGCCGCCCTGGCGCTGGCCGTAGATGCCGTTGGTGAGGCGGAAGACGCGGAACACGTCCTCGTCGACATCGCCTGCGAGGTAGCCGGCGAGGACCCGTTCGAACTTGTCGATGTCGGCCGCCTGGCCGGGATCGATCTCGCGCTGCTCCAGCATCTGCCCTCTGCTCCCCTGGGTGAGCTCCGAATAACCGACCAGCCTGGTCAGCTATTCCCCACGATGGCAAAAGGCGACCGGTCAGGTCAACATTGCATCGGTCACGCCGTGGGTGGCACGGCGGGCCGGTGGCGCCAGGCCCGGCGCGCCACCGAGGCCGACACCACCATCGCCAGCGCGAGCAGCGGCTCCACCGGGGCGCGGAGGCGCGCGGTGCCCGACTCGGTGGCCACCACCGACAGCCAGGTCGCCGCGCTCAGCGCCATCGCCACGAGCCAGGTCCGCCACCGGTGCCGGGCCACCCGGCCGGCCAGCGCCAGGCCGGGCACCAGCGCGGTGAGGGCCGCGAACGCCGCCAGCAGGAGGAGGTGGACCACCTGCTGGAGCTGGGCCGCGGGCGCCCCAATCCCTGACGGCCGGCTGGGAGTCCATCTGGACGTACGCGAGCGTCGCCCTCCACGGTGGCGAGGGTACTGAGCGGGTGGTGGAGGATCAGGTGCCGATCGACGTCCAGCACGTAGCGGTCCAGCGCCCGACCGTGGCGGCCGGTGGCCTCCTCGAGGGCTGGGCGGGCATCCCAGATGTAGTTGTCGGGCGCCGAGTCGTCGTTCTCCAGCAGGGCCGGATCGCGGCGGCGACCAGCACCGATCGACCCGGCTCGAAGCGGGCGGGCAGCTCCTCGACGTAGGGCGCCGTCTTGGCGTTCAGGTGGTAGGGCGATGGGGTGAGGCCGTACGAGTCGAACCGACGCCGTCTGCGATGGCGTACCCACCGACGAGCAGCAGCGCCGGCGCGGCGACGGCGGCGGCGGCCCGCACCCCGGGCCGACCGCCGATCCCGACGGCGACGGCGGCGGCCACGGGAATCACGAGCACGGCGAGGTTGGGTCGGGTCAAGCCGGCGACGCCGCAGAGGACCCCGAGCTACGGCCCAGCGCAGGCGCCGGCTCGCGCCGGGCCGGGTGAGCAGCAGCCATGCGATGGCCGTCACCAGGAGGGCGGCGAGGGCTTCGGTCGCCTCGTAGACCACCCGCAGCAGCACGGGCGGCGCGACCAGCAGCAGCGCGAGCGCGGCGCGGCCCCACCGGCCGACGTCGGCGCGCCGGGCCAGGTCGACCACGAGCACGATGGCCGCGACGTGCAGGGCGAGCTGGACCACGAACAGGATCCGGCTCGATCCGTCGTCGGCGCCGGTCAGCACCAGGAGCAGCGGATAGCCCGGGCCGCGCGCCGCGATCGCGCCCCACCCGCCGCGCCAGATCGCCGCCGTGGCTCGATAGGAGGGGGTGTCGCCCATCGGCCGCGTGATCGCCCGCCAGCCGATCGAGGCGAGGAGCGCGGCCGCGCCGGTGACGGCCAGCGCGAGGCGATCGTGGCGCCAGGTGCGTCGCCACAGCCCTCCGTCCATCCGCGGGGAGCCTAGGGGTCGCCCGTCGGCAGGCCCGGGCGAGCGATCAGCGGGCGAGCAGCTCGGCGACGGCGAAGGCCAGGTCGACCGACTGGCGGCCGTTGAGGCGCGGGTCGCACATGGTCTCGTAGCGCGAGCCGAGGTGCTCGTCGAGGATCGCCTCGGCGCCGCCCAGGCACTCGGTGACGTCGTCGCCGGTGAGCTCGACGTGCACGCCGCCGGGCCAGGTCCGCTCGGCCTCGTGGGCGGCGAAGAACCCGGCGATCTCGGCGAGGATGTCGTCGAAGCGGCGGGTCTTCTGGCCGCCGGTGGCGGTGATCGTGTTGCCGTGCATCGGATCGCAGGCCCAGACCACCGGGTGGGCGGCGTCGCGCACGGCGGCGAGCAGAGGCCGCAGGCCGTCGGTGATCTTCTCGGCGCCCATGCGGGTGATGAGCGTGAGGCGGCCGGGAACCCGGTCCGGGTTGAGCTTCTCGCAGAGCTCGAGCACCTCGTCGGGGGTGGCGCTCGGGCCGATCTTGCAGCCGATCGGGTTGTGCACGCCGGAGAAGAACTCGACGTGGGCGCCGTCGAGCTGGCGGGTGCGCTCGCCGATCCAGATCATGTGGGCCGAGCAGTCGTACCAGTCGCCGGTGAGGGAGTCCTGGCGGGTGAGCGCCTCCTCGTAGCCGAGGACGAGCGCCTCGTGCGACGTGTAGAAGTCGACCTCGTGGAGGTTCGGCGTGGCCTCGGTGTCGATGCCGCACGCCCGCATGAACCGGAGCGCCCGGTCGATCTCGTCGGCGAGGCGCTCGTAGCGGCGGCCCTCGGTCGACGACGCCACGAACTCCTGGTTCCACGTGTGGACCCGGGCGAGGTCGGCGTAGCCGCCCTTGGTGAAGGCCCGGAGCAGGTTCAGCGTCGACGACGACTGGTGGTAGGCGGCGAGCAGCCGCTGCGGATCGGGGATGCGCGCGGACTCGCTGGGGGCGATGTCGTTGACCATGTGGCCCCGGAAGCTGGGCAGCACGAGGTCGCCGATCGTCTCGGTGTCCGAGGAGCGGGGCTTGGCGAACTGGCCGGCGATGCGCCCGACCTTCAGGGTGGGCACCCCCGACGAGTAGGTGAGCACCACCGCCATCTGCAGGATGACCTTGAGCTTGTCGCGGATGGCGTCGGCCCCGAAGGCGTCGAACGACTCGGCGCAGTCGCCCGCCTGGAGCAGGAACGCCTCGCCGTTGGCGACCGCGCCCAGCTTGGCGGTGAGGTCGCGCGCCTCGCCGGCGAACACCAGCGGCGGCAGCGTCGACATCTGCTTGAGGACGGCGTCGAGCGCAGCCTCGTCGGGCCAGTTCGGCTGCTGGGCGGCCGGACGGTCGCGCCACGAGGCGGGCGACCAGGAGGAGGACGTGGTGCTCACAGGGAAAGCGTGGTGGACCGGGCGACGCGTCGCCAAGTCGATTCGGGCCGAGGTGCCGGGCCGATCAGGCGGCGTCGATGCGAGACGCCGCTTCGGTGCGGACCGTGTTCACGGCTCGCTTGACCATCCGGCGGGCGGCCTCGGCCGTCACGCCCAGCTCCTCGCCGACCTCGCGGTAGGAGCGCTTGCGCCCGTCGTGCAGGCCGAAGCGCTGCTCCACGGCGAAGCGGGCCCGGCCGTCGAGGACGTCGAGGAGATCGGTGACCATGCGGTCCTCCTCGCTCGCCAGGGCGAGCTCCTCGGGCCCGGGGGCCGCATCGGCCAGCAGGTCGACCAGCTCGGAGCCGTCGTCGTCGCCGACCGAGCGATCGAGCGAGGTGGGCGTGGCCAGGCGGTGCAGGCGGGCGTGCTCCTCGTCGAGCTCGTCGCCGTCGCCCGACACCTGGCGCAGGGCGGCGCGCAGCGAGGCCGAGCGGTCGCCGGGCAGGCGCACCAGGCTGGCCTTCTGGTCGAGCGCCCGGCCGATCGCCTGGCGGATCCAGAAGGTGGCGTAGGTGGAGAACTTGAAGCCCTTGCGCCAGTCGAACTTGTCGACGGCGTGCTCGAGGCCGAGGTTGCCCTCCTGCACCAGGTCGAGCAGCTCCATGCCCGGAGGCAGCGGATAGCGGCGGGCGATGCTCACCACGAGCCGGAGGTTCGAGCGGATGAAGCGGTCCTTGGCGCGGGCCGCGGCGCGGTCGAGGCGGCGGTCCTCGACGGAGGTGGAGCCGTTCGCGATCCGCTCGCGCGCGGCGACGCCGCGCTCGATGATCTGCGACAGCTCGCGCTCCTCCTGGGCGTTCAGGAGGGGGACGGCGCCGATCTCGTTCAGGTACTGGCCAACGGAATCGCTCATGACGCACTCTCCAACAGCACGGGTGGGACGATGATTCCCACCGGGAGCCGTTCCGAGAAGCGGTCCCGGCAAGTTTCTCGCAGGTAATTTGGAACCGTGACCACCGGGTTCCTTCTTCCCCGATCGCAGGTGACTCCGGTCACCTGCTGCTCGGCGAGGCCTGGGCCCGGCGCTCGGTGATGGTTCGGAGCCGAGGCCCTCGGCGGATCGGCATCTTCGGCGGGACGTTCGATCCCCCTCACATCGGCCACCTCGTGGCCGCGCTGGAGGCCCGGGACGCGCTCGACCTCGACGTCGTGCTCCTGGTGGTGGCCAACGTCCCGTGGCAGAAGGCCGGCAGCCGGACGATCAGCAGCGCCGACGATCGGCTGGCGATGGTGCGGGCGGCGGCCGAGGGGGCAGACGGGTTGGAGGTGAGCGAGCTCGAGGTGCGGCGCGGAGGCGACAGCTACACGGCCGACACCCTTGCCGACCTGCGGCGCGACGAGCCCGACGCCGAGCTCTTCGTCATCCTCGGGCGCGACGCGGCGGCGGGCTTCGCCACCTGGGAGCGCTACGAGGACGTGGCGGCGGCAGCCACGCTCGTGGTGGTCGACCGGCCCGGCCCGGCCGTGCAGCTCGACGGGCGCTTCGCCTGGCAGCGCGTCGACATCCCCGAGCTGGAGCTCTCGAGCACCGAGCTGCGCGAGCGGGTCGCCGCCGGGCGGTCGATCCGGTACCTCACCACCGACGGGGTCGCGTCCGTGATCGCGGAGCGCGGCCTCTATCGTTGATCCGATGCCTCCGGAGCCGTCGACGCCCCCGAGCCGCACGCGCCCCGGGGCCGACCTCCGACGACGGGCGCTCGGGCTCGACCCCTCGTCGGGCACCGGCGCGCCCGCTCCTTCGGCCCCCGCCGCGCCGCCCACGGCCCCCCGGCGCGAATCGCTCGCCGCCGCGCTCGCCCGGATCCCCGACCTCCACCCGGGGGAGGGGGTCGACGGCCGGCCGTCCGAGCCCGTCCGGGTCGACCCGGCGGTGGCCCCCGAGGCGTCGGGCCCACGCCCGGTGGCCACCCTCGTCCCGTCGGCCGAGATCGGCGGCGCGGCCGTCGGGGCGACCGTCGCGGCGCCACCCGTCGCGGCGCCACCCGCCGCCGAGCGCGAGCTCGAGCCCCAGGACGCGGGCGAGCGCCCACGCCGGGCGCGGCGCACCCGGACGGCGCCCCCGCCCCGGCCCCCGTGGTGGCGCCGGATCGCGTTCGCCGTCGTCCTCGTCGTGCTCGTGGCCGCCATCCCCGCGCTCGGCTACGTGGGCGCCCAGCTGATCGCCGACTCCAAGGCGGGCAGCTTCACCGGGAGCTCCGCCAACCCCACGGACCCCGGCTTCGAGGCGCCGGTGGACCCGACGCCCACCGCCCTGGTCATCCAGGAGGACGCCGACGGGGTGCCGAACGCGCTGACCTTCCTGTCGCTCGGCGGCGCCGACGGCGGTGGCTCGGTGATCTTCATCCCGCTCGAGACCGAGGTGGCGGTGCCGCGCTTCGGCATCGGCAACCTGAAGCTCGCCTGGGAGTCGACGCCGCGCGACCAGCCGGCGGCGGGCATCGAGCGGCTGACCTCGCAGGTGGCGCTGCTGCTGAACGTGGGCATCACCGAGACGATCGAGCTCACCGATGCCAGCTGGGAGCAGCTGACCGCTCCGGTCGCCCCGATCCAGATCCAGAACCCCGACGCCCTCGACCTCGGCTTCGGGACCACCGTGCCCTCGGGCGCCGCCGAGGTGCCCGCCGCCCTCGTCGGGCCGTACCTCGCGGCCACCCTCCCCGGCCAGAACGACCTGGCCCGCCTGGTGCGCCACGAGGCGCTGTGGCGGGGGTGGCTCGACCAGGTGGCGGCGTCCACCGCGCCCGACGCGGTGCCGGGCGAGACCACGGCGGGCATCGGGCGCTTCGCCCGGGCCCTCGCCGACGGCCCCGTCGACATCCAGACCCTGCCGGTGGAGCAGGCGAAGGAGCCGGCGAACCTCTACCTGGTCGACAGCTCGGCGGTGAAGCGCCTGGTCACCGACGCCGTGCCGTCGCCGACGGCCGCGGCGCCCGGGACCCGCTTCACGGTGCGGCTGCTCAACGGCGTCTCGGCCGAGGCCATCCCGGGCGAGATCGTGCGGGAGATCGTCGGGCGCGGCGGGGCCGTGACGATCCTGGGCAACGGGCCCCAGTTCGGCACCGACGAGACCGAGATCGTGTACGGCGATCCGCGCCGCGCCGATGTGGCGAAGCTCGTCGCCACCTCCCTCGGCGCCACGGGATCGGTTCGGCTCGACCGGGAGGCGCCCGATACCGTCGACCTCACGATCGTGCTCGGCAGCGACATCCTCGGCGAGGCCACCGGGGGCGCGCCGGGCTCCACCGTGGCCACCACCGGAGGCAGCTGAATGCCCGACATCGACGACGACGCCCGCTGGCCCATCGCCGCGGCGCGCGCCGCGGACGCCAAGTCGGCCGACGACGTCGTGGTGCTCGAGGTGGGCCCGGTGCTCGCCCTGTGCAGCCACTTCGTGATCTGCTCGGCGTCGAACACCCGGCTCGTGCGCACCGTGGCCGAGGAGGTCGAGGAGCGCCTGGCGGCCGACGGCGGGCCCAAGCCGCTGCGGGTCGAGGGCCTCGACGACCTGCGCTGGGTGCTGCTCGACTACGGCGACTTCGTGGTCCTCGAGCTGCTCGACGAGGCCCGTCGCTACTACGACCTCGAGCGCCTCTGGAGCGACGTCCCCCGGGTCGACTGGCAGCCTGCCGCGGCCGCCGGCTGACCCCGCCACCCTGGGCGATCTCGATTCGGAGGCCGCCGCGGCGCTTGCTAAGGTCACTGCTCCCTACGGGGCTATAGCTCAGTTGGTAGAGCGCTTCCATGGCATGGAAGAGGTCAGGGGTTCGATTCCCCTTAGCTCCACGGAACGAGGCCCGGTCAGCTGACCGGGCCTTCGTCGTTCCCGGGGTCGGGGCGGTGGCGGGGCTGGCCTACGCTCGCCCGCCGTGGACTGGCTGACCTCGATCCCCGCGCTCGCCGACGTGTCGACGGTGGTGGTGGTCGACGGCGGCGGCACGGGGAGTCGGGCGACCGTGGCCACCGCGGCGGGCGAGGTGCTCGGCTACGCCGAGGGCGGCCCCACGAACAGCCGGTCGGCGGGCGACGAGGTGGCCGCCGAGAACACCCGGGCGGTCATCGCCGGCGCCCTGGCCGCCGCGGCGCGGCCCCTGTCGGTGACGGCCGTGCTGGTCAGCAGCGCGTCGGTCGACACGGCGGCCCACGCCGCGGTGCTGGCGCGCGGCGTGCGCCAGGTGGTGCCGCAGGGGGCCACCGTCTCGGTGGTGGCCGACACGATCGGGTGCTGGGCGGCCACCGCCCGCCTCGAGCCGGCCGTCGCGGTCATCGCCGGCACGGGCAGCGCCGTGCTCGCCGGGGCCCTGGACCAGGGCTCCAAGCGCTACGGCGGGTGGGACTACGTGCTGGGCGACGAAGGCTCGGGCTACGCCCTGGGGCGCGAGGCGCTCCGCCAGGTGCTCCTCGTGGCCGAGGGGTCGTCGTCGGCCGAGGTGCTCGCCGACGCGTGCCGGGACCGCCTCGGCATCGACGAGACCGACGAGCTGTTCGACCGGATCTACAAGCCCGAGGTCGACAAGTCCCACATCGCCGCGTTCGCCACCGACGTGCTGCGCCTCGCCGCCCAGGGCGAGCCCCACGCCTCGCGCATCGTCGAGGACCAGGCCACGCAGCTCGCCTCCACCGTCGCCGCCGCCTTCCGCGACTTCACCGACCTCGGCACGCTCGGCTGCTTCGGCGGCATCTGGAACGCCGAGGTGTACCGCAAGCACTTCGGGCGGGCCGTGGTCCGAGCGGTGGGGCGCCAGCCGGTCATCACCTACCCCGGTGACACGGCGATGGCCGGGTCGTTCCGCCTCGTGCTGCGCAAGGGCCCCGACGGGGCGCCAGGCGCCGCCGAGGACGACGCCGTCGCCGCGTTCGAGCAGGGCCTCGCCGCGGCCCGGGGCGAGGCCGGGTGAGCACCTACCTGGCGATCGGCTCGATCTGCTGGGACGAGGTGCCGACGGGCGGCGGGACGGAGCGGCGCCTGGGCGGCTCGGTGCTCTTCGCCAGCCGGGTGGCGCGGACCCTCGGCTGGGACGTGCGGGTCCTCACCTCCGGCACCGACGAGCTCGCCGCCGCCGCCCGAGCGGCGCTGCCGGGCGTCGACCTCCAGGTGCAGCCCAGCCCCGACGACACGATCATGCGGTTCCCCGAGCAGGCCGACCGCGGCCCGCAGTGGGTGCCCACCGTGGCCGACCCGCTCCACCCGGCGCGGGTGCGCGACGCCGTGGCCGGCGCCGACGTCGTCCACCTGGCGCCGATCATGGGCGAGGTCGACGAGGCCCTCGCCCGCTCGGTGACCGATGCGGGGGCCCCGTTCGTGGGCATCACGCCCCAGGGGCTGCTGCGCGACCGCAAGCCCGGCACCGGTCGGCTGCTGCGCCTCCCGGCCCTCACCACGTGGTGGTCGTCGCTCGTCGACGCCGCCGTCGTGAGCGAGGAGGAGCACGCCCAGCTGGCGCCGGGCGTCGACCTCGAGCGCGTCGCCCTCGCGGTGACCCGGGGGGAGCGGGGCTGCTACGGCCGGCTCGGCGCCGAGCGCACGGACGTGGCCGGCATCGAGCTCCACGACGTGGACCCGGCGTCGACCATCGGGGCCGGCGATGTGTTCGCCGCCGCCTGCTTCGTGGCCCTCGCCGAGGGCGAGGCCTTCCCCGCCGCCCTCGATCGGGCCAACCGCGTCGCCGCCGCCCACGTCGGCCGCCCCGGGCCGGGCGCCGCCTGATGGTCGGGGTGCGGCGCGCCACCTGATGGTGCGTCAGAATCGGCGGCGATGCAGTTCACGCTCGCCCTCGCCATGACGCCCCCCGACCGGATCCTCCCGCTGGCCCGCGCCGCCGAGGACGCCGGCTGGGACGCGGTCTGCTTCCCCGACTCGGTCTTCTTCCCCGAGGAGGTGACCGGCGAGTACCCGTTCACGCCCGACGGGAAGCGGTTCTGGCCCGAGGACGCCCCGTTCGTCGACCCCTTCGTCGGCATGCCCGCGGTGGCCGCCGCCACCGAGCAGCTCGCGCTCTACACGAACGTGCTGAAGACCTCCCTGCGCGAGCCGCTGCTGGTGGCCAAGTCGCTCAGCTCGATGGCGGCCATGTTCCCGGGGCGCATCGGCCTCGGCGTCGGCCTCAGCTGGATCCCCGAGGAGTTCGCCTGGCTCGGCCAGGAGATGCGCACCCGAGGCAAGCGGCTCGACGAGCAGATCGCGATCATCCGCCAGGTGATCGCCGGCGGCTACGTCGAGTTCCACGGCGAGCACTACGACTTCGGCCGGCTGCGGGTCGAGCCGCCCGCGCCGCCCGAGCACGTGGTGCCGATCTACGTGGGTGGCCACTCCGACGCCGCGGTGCGCCGGGCCGCCCGCGTCGGCGACGGGTGGATCGGCGCCCAGTGCAGCGCCGAGGACCTCGAGGGCCACATCGCCCGGCTGCGCGCTGCGCTCGAGGCCGAGGGTCGGGCGGGCCAGCCCTTCGAGATCAAGGCGACGCCGCTCGTGCCGGCCACCGTCGACGACATGGCCAAGCTCGCCGCCGCCGGGCTGACCGACGTCATGACCGTCCCGTGGTACTTCGTGCCGGGCGACCCGGACGATCCGCAGCACCAGCTCGATTCGGTCGCCTGGTTCGCCGAGCACGTCATCCACCCGCTGCGCGATCTGGAGGTCGCCCCGTGACCGAGTTCCTCGACCTGCCGCTCCCGAGCGCCGACGACCGATCGGCGCGCGCCGCCTCGCTCCGGTCGCGCGACGCGGTGCAGCGCGGCGACAAGGACGCCTGGCTCGCCATCTTCGCCGACGACGCCGTGGTGCAGGACCCGGTCGGGGAGTCGCCGCTCGACCCGACCGGCCTCGGGCACCGCGGCAAGGACGCCATCGGCGCCTTCTGGGACACGGTGATCGCGCCCAACCCGATCCGCATGGACGTGCGCTCGTCGCACGCCGGGGGCGACGAGGTGGCGAACGTGATCCGCATGACCACGACGCTCCCGGACGGCACCCAGGTGGGCTGCGAGCTCGTGGCCGTCTACCGGGTGGCCGACGACGGCCTGGTCCGCAGCCTCCGGGCCTTCTGGGAGTTCGACGCGCTCGAGTTCACCCCGGCGAGCTGACCTCGCCCCCGGGCGGGCCGGCGTCGGTGGGCGGGTCGGCGCCGTCGGCACCCGACGGGCCGTCGCCCGCGCCGTGGCCCTCCGCGGCGCGGGGGCGTCGCGGCCGGCGCGCCACCCAGACCAGGACCAGCGCCGCGCCCAGGAGCGCCGCCGCGGCCCCGGCCGCGGTGCGGCGACCGCCGTCGGGCGAGCAGATCGATCCACCCGTGAGCAGCTCCGAGCGGGAGAGCGGGGCGTCGAACGTGACGCCCTCCGGCGGGGCGATCAGGAACCAGTCGTCGTCGACGTTGTCGGGCGTCGTGACGTCGATCAGCGGCGGCTTGCACCGCACGACGACCTCCCCGCGCCCGTCGGGGATGGTGGCCACGTGGTCGTAGGGCGCCAGGAGGAGCAGGGAGCCGGCCACGATGCCGACGAGCCCCACCACGAGCAGGGCGATCCGCCGCAGGAGGCCCACGTCAACCCACCACGAAGTTGACCATCTTGGCGGGCACGGCGATGACCTTGCGGACCGTCGCCCCCTCGAGCAGCGCGGCCACCTTCGGGTCGTCGCGCGCGCTGCGCTCCAGAGCCTCGGCGTCGGCATCGGCGGGCACGAGGATCCGGGCCCGCACCTTGCCGTTGACGGACACGGGCAGCTCGAGGGCCTCGTCGACGAGCAGGTCGTCCATGGCCTCGGGGTAGGGCTGGTAGGCGAGCGAGTCGGGGTTGCCGAGCCGGGCCCACAGCTCCTCGGCGATGTGGGGCGCGAGCGGGGCCAGCAGCAGCACGAGGGGCTCGCCGACGGCGCGGGGCACCCCGCCGTCGGGGTAGGTGGCGGTGAGGTGGTTGGTCAGCTCGGTGATGCGGGCGATCGAGGTGTTGAAGCGCAAGGTCTCCATGCCGTCGCGCACCGCCGCGATCGTGCGGTGCAGGTGGTGGAGCGTGTCGTCGGAGGGGGCGTCGTCGGAGACCCGCGGCGTGCCGGCGTCCTCGTCGACGAACAGGCGCCAGACGCGCTGCAGCAGCCGGTACATGCCCACGACGGCGGTCGTGTCCCACGGTCGGCTCTGGTCGAGCGGGCCGCCGAACATCTCGTAGAGCCGGAGGGTGTCGGCGCCGTAGCGCTCGCACATCTCGTCGGGGGCCACCGCGTTCTTCAGGGACTTGCCCATCTTCCCGACCTCCCGGGAGACCGGCCGACCCTCGAAGGCGTACCCGTCGCCGTCGGCCACGACCTCGTCGGCCGGGACCGGGAAGCCCCGCTCGTCGCGGTACACGTGGGCCTGGATCATCCCCTGGTTGAACAGGCGTCGGAACGGCTCGGACGACGAGACGTGGCCGAGGTCGAACAGCACCTTGTGCCAGAAGCGGGCGTAGAGGAGGTGCAGCACGGCGTGCTCGACGCCGCCGACGTACAGGTCGACGCCGCCGCAGTCGCCGTCGAACTGCGGGCCCATCCAGTACCGCTCGTTCTCGGGCGCCACGAACGCCTCGTCGTTGGTGGGGTCGAGGTAGCGCAGCTCGTACCAGCACGATCCGGCCCAGTTCGGCATCGTGTTCAGCTCGCGCCGGTAGCGGCGCGGCCCGTCGCCCAGGTCGAGCTCCACGGTGCCCCAGCCCTCGACGCGACCGAGCGGCGGCTCGGGCTCGCTGTCCTCGTCGTCGGAGGTCGTGGGGGAGAAGTCGTCCATGGGCGGCAGCACCAGGGGCAGCTGGTCGGCCGGGAGCGCCCGAGGCTCGCCGTCCTCGCCGTAGACGATGGGGAAGGGCTCGCCCCAGTAGCGCTGGCGGGAGAAGAGCCAGTCGCGGAGCTTGTACTGCACCGTGCCGGCGCCGAGGCCCTCGGCCTCGAGCCAGGCGATGATGGCGGCCTTGGCCTCGGCCACCGCCAGCCCGTCGAGGGAGAGGTCGGCGTTGGCCGACGCCATGGCGACGCCGTCGCCCACGTGGGCCTCCGCCTGCACGTCCGTGCCCTCGGGCGCGGTGACCACCTGCACGATCGGCAGGTCGAAGGCCCGGGCGAACTCGTGGTCGCGCTCGTCGTGGGCGGGCACCGCCATGATCGCCCCGGTGCCGTAGCCCATCAGGACGTAGTCGGCCACCCAGATCGGGATCTCCTCGCCGTTCACCGGGTTGGTGGCCGTGCTGCCGGTGAAGACCCCCGTCTTCTCCTTGGCGTCGGCCTGGCGCTCGAGGTCCGAGCGGCGGGCGGCGGCGGCGACGTACGCGTCCACGGCGGCCTGCTGGTCGGCGGTGGTGAGCGAGGCGACGAGCGGGTGCTCGGGCGCCACGACCATGTAGGTGGCGCCGAACAGCGTGTCGGGTCGGGTGGTGAACACCTCGAGCGGGCCGGCGGCCGTGGCGAAGCGGACGCGGGCGCCGGTGGAGCGGCCGATCCAGTTGCGCTGCTGGGCCTTGATGGCGTCGGTCCAGTCGAGCAGGTCGAGGTCGCGCACCAGCCGGTCGGCGTAGGCCGTGATCCGCAGCATCCACTGCTTCATGGGCCGGCGGTACACCGGGAAGTCGCCCCGCTCGGAGCGGCCGTCGGCGGTGACCTCCTCGTTGGCCAGCACCGTGCCCAGGCCCGGGCACCAGTTCACGGGGACCTCGGCCACGTAGGCCAGGCGGTGGGCGTTGACCACGGCGCGGCGCTCGTCGGCGTCGAGCTCGGCCCACGGGCGGCCCGACGGGTTGGTCCCCTCGGCGGGTCGGCGGGTGCCGGCCTCGAGCTCGGCCTCGAGCTCGGCCACGGGGCGGGCCCGATCGGCCTCGGCGTCGTACCAGCTCTCGAAGATCTGCAGGAAGATCCACTGGGTCCAGCGGTAGTACTCGACGTCGGTGGTGGAGATCGACCGTCGGGGGTCGTGGCCGAGGCCGAGCCGCCGGAGCTGCCGCCGCATGTTGGCGATGTTGGCCTCGGTGGTGACCCGGGGGTGGGTGTTCGTCTGCAGGGCGTACTGCTCGGCGGGGAGCCCGAAGCTGTCATAGCCCATGGTGTGGACGACGTTGCGGCCCGTCATCCGCAGGAAGCGGGCGTAGACGTCGGTGCCGATGAAGCCGAGCGGGTGGCCCACGTGCAGCCCGGCACCCGAGGGGTAGGGGAACATGTCGAGCACGTAGCTCTTCGGGCGGTCGGCCACGGCGTCGAACCCCTCGGCCAGGTCGCCCACGGGGTTCGGCGTGTGGAACGTGCCCTCCGCCTCCCAGCGCTGCTGCCACTCCGCCTCGAGGACCTGCGCGAGCGCGGCGTCGTAGCGGTGCTGCGGCGTGTCGTCGGCGGGCGCGGCGGCGGTGGGGTCGGGCATGGGTCGCGAAGGTACCGTCCGGCCCCGCCGTCGCCCGAACGCGCGCCCGATGGCCGAGCGGCGTCGATGGCATCAACGATCGGGGTCGCCTGCCGATGGGTGAGGGCCCGCCGCGCGCTGCTGCGCTCGGTCGGAGCGAGCCGCGGTGGCACCCCGTGGGATGGCCGCCCATCGCCGCCCTCGACAGCGTCGTCGGGGGCGGCGTCGCGTCCTGGCGTAGGTTGCGGAGGTCGACCCGCCGACCGAGCCCGGAGGAACGTCCATGGGAGCCGAGCGACCCGTCGTCCTCGAGGTGCCTGCCGATCCCCGCTTGCTGCGGGTCGCCCGGGTGGCGGTCGCGTCCGTCGCGGCCGAGCTGCCGCTCACGCTCCAAGACGTCGAGGACCTGCGCGTCGCGGTCGACGAGCTCGCGGCCGCGCTGATCGAGGGCTGCGGTCCCGAGGCCACGCTCCGGCTCGAGGTCGCCGTGGACGGCGACGCCATCGACGTCGTCGGGCGGGTGGCCGGCGCCGGCCCCCTCCCGGCCCTCCACCCGGTCGCCCAGGACCTGCTCGGGCTGGTGGCACCCGGCCACGAGCTCGACGACGACGGCCGGGACCGCCGCTTCCGGCTCCGCCGCCAGGCCGCGGTCGCCACGCCGTGACCGAGGCGGAGGCGCCCGCCGAGGCCTCGGCCGGCGCCCGCGACGAGGACCGCGAGGCGGTCGGCGAGCTGGTGCGCCGCTACCGGGCCACCGGCGACCGGGCGGCACGCAACGAGATCGTCGCCCGGCACCGCCACCTCGCCGATCGGGCGGCCCGGCGCTACCGCTCGCGGGGCATCGCCCACGACGACCTGCGCCAGACCGCGCTCCTGGCGATGATCCGCGCGGTCGACCGGTTCGACCCGGACCAGGGCACCAGCTTCGCCACCTTCGCCGGGCGGACGATGGACGGCGAGCTGAAGCGGACCCTCCGCGACAAGGCCTGGACGGTGCGTCCCCCGCGGGCGGCGCAGGAGCGGTACCTCGCCCTCCGCAAGCGGGAGGAGTCGCTGACCCACGAGCTCGGCCGCACGCCGACCGTCGCGGAGCTGGCGGCGTCGCTGGAGCTGGCGGTCGACGAGGTGCTCGACGCGCTCGAGGCGGGCGGCGCCCGCTCGGCGGCGAGCATCGTGCGCACCGACGACGACGGGGCCGTCGCGGACGCGGACGACCTCCTCGGGGTGGGCGAGCCCGGGTACGGCCGCACCGACGACCGCCTGCTGGTGGGCGAGCTGCTCGACCAGCTCGACGAGCGGTCCCGGCTCGTGATCGAGCTCCGCTTCTTCGAGCGCCTCGGCCAGGACGAGATCGCCGCTCGGATCGGGGTGAGCCAGTCGTACCTCTCCCGCCTGCTGCGCAAGATCCTGCTCGAGCTGCGCGAGCGGGCCGAGGGCGCGCCGGGCGACGAGGGCTGAGCCCCTACTCGACGGCGATGATCTCGCCCAGGCCGGTGATGTCGAGGAGCCGTCGCGTGTTGGGCGACGGGTTCCGCAGCACCAGCCCGGTGCCCCGGTCGGCGAGCGCCTCGCGAGCGGTGACGAACGCGCGCAGCCCCGACGAGTCGACGAACGCCAGGCCGGCGAGGTCGAGCACCAGGGCGTCGACCGCCGGGTCGGCCACGACCTCGGCGATCGCCGCCGCCAACGTCGGCGCGGTGGCCGGGTCGAGGTCGCCGGCGAGGAAGATGGTGGTGGTGGCGCCCCGATCGACGGTCACGTCGAGCAGCGCTGGACGGGAGAGCTCATCGGACACGGCGGGCAATCTAGAGGCTCCACCCACCGCTCGCGGGCAGCTGATGACGACCCGTGTCCGGTTTGCTATCCTCCGTGGCGCGGGAGGGACGCACCGTGATGTTCGGACTGACTGGTCGCTGGGTCCGAGCGGAGTGAAGCGAAACCGGCCTCTGTCGCATCCTTTTTCGGGCGAGCGAGGGTGCAGGTGCGGGCATGAGCGAGATCACGGGTCGCGTGGGCCGTCGGTGGCGGGGGTCCCGCCGGTTGCGATGGGCGGCGGCGGTCACCGCCATCGGGTTGGGGGTGCTCACCCCGCTGGCCTCGGCGGTGCCGGCCGAGGACGGCAACCCCGACCTCCCCTCGTCGTGCGGGCTCGACGTGACGCTCGTGCTCGACGATTCGGGCTCGATCGATTCGACCGAGGCCGGCCAGGTGCGATCCGCGGCGCAGCTGTTCGCCGACGCGCTGGTGGGCACGCCCTCCACGCTCAAGGTCGCGACCTTCGCCAGCCGGGCTCAGGGCGTGGCGTCGAACGGGTCGCTGACCTCGAACCTCAGCTCGATCGTCTTCCGCGACCCCGGTGACTACGCGGCGCCGACCTCCGGCGCCGGCAGCGGCGGCACCAACTGGGACGACGGCCTCGAGGTCGTCCGCCGCAGCACCGGCGGGCCCGGCGACCTGGTGGTCTTCATCACCGACGGCGACCCGACCTACCGCAACCAGGACGAGCCCGACGGCCACGCGAACGACGGCAGCCACAGCCTGGACGGCACCGGCAACTCGGTGAGCACGGCGAACGTGGATGCCGCCGTCTACGAGGCGAGCGCGATCAAGACCGCCGGCGCCCACATGTTCGGCATCGGCATCGGCCTCACCGACAGCAGCAGCGAGCAGCGCCTCAACGACGTGACCGGCGACGAGGAGCTGACGCTCGACTCGAGCGGCGTGCCGAACCGGCCCTTCGGCGAGGCCGACTACACCATCGCCCCGAACTTCTCGCAGCTCGAGTCCATCGTCGCCGCCTTCGTGCGCGACCTGTGCGCCCCGTCGCTGAACGTCACCAAGTTCCTCCAGAAGGCCGACGGCACCACCGTCCCCGCGGGCGCCAGCGACCCGTGGACCTTCGCCGCCGACGTCAGCCCGACGCCGAGCGCCTGGACCTCGCCGGCCGGCGCCTCGGGCGCCTCGGCCAGCGCCACGACCGACAGCTCCGGCGGCGTCAGCTTCAAGTGGGAGGGCTCGGGCGGCAACGCCACGGTGGACCTGAGCGAGCAGGCCAAGCCCGGCTGGGTCTACAACGGGGCCCGCTGCGAGGTGAACGCCCTCGACGGCTCGGACCCGACGGTGATCTTCGACAGCCGCGGCCAGAACCAGCCCGGGGCGTCGAAGGACGCCAGCGACCTCCAGGACCTCGTCGTCGGCCCCAACGTGGCCGTGAACTGCGACGTCTACAACCGCCAGATCCGCGCCGCGACCATCCAGGTCACCAAGCAGACGCTGCCCGCCGGGCTGGCGGACGGGTTCGACTTCGCCCTCGCCTCGGGCCCGACGACCGTCGACACCCTGAGCGACATCGCCCACGGCGAGACGGGCACCTTCGACCCGGTGGCGCCCGGGACCTACTCGGTCACCGAGGACGCCGACCCGAACTTCGACCCGACCTCGGCGGGCTGCGACCTGCTCTCCACCCAGGGCGTCGAGCAGGTGAGCCCGACGAGCCTGACCGTCGACGAGGGCCAGGCCTGGCGCTGCACCTTCGTCAACACCGCCCACCCCGGCACGATCACGGTGGTCAAGGACGCCTACGGCGCCAACGGCACCTTCCCCTTCACCTCCGACGTCCCCGACCTCGGCAACTTCTCGCTGACCACCTCGCCGGTCACGGCGATGCGCGGCACGGCCTCGACCGACACCATCACCGTGCCGGTCGGCACCTACGCCGTGGCCGAGCAGGTGCCGTCGCGCTGGACCCTGAGCGACGCCGTCTGCACGGGCGAGCAGTCGCCGAGCAGCGTCTTCGTGGGGCCGGGCCAGGACGTGGTCTGCACGTTCAGCAACCAGGCGCCCGACGCCACCATCGAGGTGACCAAGACGGCGTCGCCGACCTCGGTCGCCGAGCCGGGCGGGTCGGTGACCTTCACGGTGAGCGTCACCAACACCTCGCTCGAGGACCTCTGGATCTCGGAGCTCGAGGACGCCATCGGGGGCGGGGCGCCGATCGACATCACCCAGGTCGCCGGGCCCATCACCGCCACGACGTGCGACGACCTCGTCGGCGTGCAGCTGGACTTCACCGGCCCCGGCGCCACGGCGACGTGCACCTTCACCGTCGACGTGGCGGGCGATGACGGCGACGTGATCGGTGATGTCGTCACCGTGACCGCCATGGACAACAACGAGGGTGAGATCACCGACTCGGACGACGCCTCGGTGACCATCACCGCGGTCGCGCCGACGATCTCGGTCACCAAGACCCCGTCGGTCGCATCGATCGCCGAGCCGGGCGGGACCGTGTCCTACACCGTCGAGGTCACCAACGACGGCGTCGAGCCGGTCGCCATCGATGCCATCAGCGACGTGCTCGAGGGCGCCGCCCCGGTGGACGTGACGGTGACCAGCTCGCCGCTCGACGCCGGCACGTGCGCCACCTTCGTCGGGACGGTGATCGCCCCCGGCGCCTCCAAGAGCTGCACCTTCTCCATCGCCCACGTGGTCGATCGCTCGGACCTCGACGACGGCGACCTGGACGACACCGTCACGGTGGTCGCCTCCGACGACGACGGCTCCACGGCCGCCACCGCCGACGCCGAGGTGCAGGTCACCGACGTGGCCCCGACGATCGAGGTGACCAAGACGGCCTCGCCGACGACCGTGGCCGAGACCGCGCCCGGCCAGACCCGGCCGGTCGACTACGTGGTGACGATCGACAACACCTCGCCCGAGGCGATCTCGCTCGACGCCATCACCGACAGCGTGGACGGGGGGACGCCGTTCGCCGCCGGCGGCACCTGCACGGCCCTCGTCGGCACGATGCTCGCCGCCCAGACGAGCACCTCGTGCACCTTCACCCTCGGCGTGGCCGGCGACGTGAACGACGTCGTCAGCGACGTCGTGGTGGTGACGGCATCCGACGACGACGGCAACCACGTCAGCGACCAGGACGATGCCTCGGTGACCTTCACCGGGCTGGCCTCCTCGATCGCCGTGACCAAGACCGCCTCGGTCGGCTCGGTGCCCGAGCCCGGTGGCACGGTCACCTTCACCGTCGAGGTCACCAACACCTCGCCGGCCGACACCGTCACGATCGGTGCGGTGACCGATGCGGTCGAAGGCGGCACGCCCTTCGCCGCCGGCGGCAACTGCCCGTCGCTGATCGGCACGGCGCTCGCGCCCGGCGAGAAGGCGGCGTGCTCGTTCGACCTCGGGGTCGAGGGCGACGCCGGCGACGTGGTGCACGACACCGCGACCGTGACGGGCACCGACGACGACGGCGAGTCCGTCTCGGGATCGGCCGACGAGGCCGTCTCGGTGACCGACGTCGCCAGCTCCCTGAAGGTGACCAAGACGGCGGCCGTGGAGTCGGTGCCCGAGCCGGGCGCGACCGTCACCTACACCGTGGTCATCGAGAACACCTCCACGGCCGACGCCGTCACGCTCGACTCGATCGTGGACTCGGTGCAGGGCGGCGCGCCGGCTGCCGTCGGCGGGACCTGCGCGGCGCTGATCGGCACCACGCTGGCGCCCGGCGGCTCGACCTCCTGCACCTTCCAGATGACCGTGTCGGGCGATGCGGGCGACGTGGTGGGCGACACCGTGACCGTCGCCGGCACCGATGACGACGAGGCGCCCGTGAGCGCCTCCGACAGCGCCGTGGTCGACGTCGTCGACGTGGCCAGCGCGCTCACGGTCGTGAAGACCCCGTCGGTCGACTCGCTGCCGGAGCCCGGTGGCTCGGTCACCTACACCGTCGACATCACCAACACCTCGACGGCCGATTCCATCGTGATCGACTCGATCACCGACGCCGTGGACGGCGGCGCGGCGGCCGCCCCCGGCGGCACCTGCGACGCCCTGGTGGGCACGACGCTCGAGCCGGGGCAGAAGGTGACCTGCACGTTCACCCTCGCCGTCTCGGGCGACGCCGGCGACTCGGTGCCCGACACCGTGGTGGTGATCGGCACCGATGACGACGAGGCCCCGGTGACCGGATCCGACTCGGCCGTGGTGGACATCACCGACGTGCCCCCGACCGGGACGGTCACCAAGGTCGCCGCCGTGGACACCATCCCCGAGCCGGGGGCACCCGTCACCTTCACGGCCAGCGTCACGAACACCTCGACCGCCGAGGCGGCCACGGTGACGGCGATCACCGACCTGGTCGACGGGACGCCGATCGACGTCACCGCCGTGGGCGGCATCGTGACGGCCACGACGTGCGCCACCGGGGCGGTCCTCGCGCCCGGGGCCACCTACTCGTGCACCTTCACCCTCGCCATCACGGGGGTGGACGCCGGCGACGTGGTGAGCGACCAGGTGTCGTTCACCCTGGTGGACGACGACGGCGGCTCGGTGGAGCCGAGCGACACCGAGGCGGTCACCGTGACCGACGTGGTCCCGACCATCTCGGTCACCAAGGACAACGGCGGGGCCGAGGTGGCGGCGCCGGGGGCGCACGTCGTGTTCGACGTGACCGTCGCGAACACCTCGACGGCCGAGCCCGTGGTGCTGACCGCCCTGACCGACTCGGTCGAGGGCGCCACGCCGTTCGACATCACCACCACGACCGGTCCGGTGGTGTCGACCGACTGCGCCACCGGCGGCACCATCGCCATCGGCGGCACCTACTCGTGCCAGTTCACCCTGGCCGTGGCGAGCGACGATCCGGCGGCCGTCACCGACGTCGTCGAGGCGACCGCCACCGACGACGAGGGCAACGTGGTCACCGCCGGCGACGACGCGATCACCACGGTGACCCCGGTCGCCGACCTCGCCATCGACAACCGCCTGGCCCCGAGCGGCGAGCAGCTGCAGGTGCGAGCGGCGGCGACGAGCGGGCTCGAGGTCGGCACGCCCGGCACGTTCGAGCTCGAGGTCACCAACGGCGGGCCCTCGACGTCGGTCAACCTCGTGGTGACCGACGAGGTGCCGGCCGAGCTGGTCGCCACCGCGGCCTCCGGCGACGGATGGGCCTGCTCCATCCCCGACGGCGTGGTCACCTGCCAGCGCCCCGAGCTCGCCTCGGGGGACTCGTCGACCATCACCGTGACGGTCGACGTGACCGAGGCGGCGTCCGGGCAGCGGGTGGAGACGGTGGCCACGGTCAGCGCCGACACGCCCGACCCGGACCTGTCGAACAACACCGATCCGGAGGCGGCGGAGGTCCCGCTCGTGGGCCCGAGCGACCTGGAGTCGACCACCACGACCGCGGTCACGACGACGTCGGTCCCCGGCGCCGTCGGGCCCTCGGACGTCGACAACGGGACGCTGCCCCGCACCGGCTCCGAGCCCCGGCCCCTGGTGGCCTGGGCGCTGGTGCTGGTCACGGTCGGTGCGGCGGTCCTCGCCTGGCGGCGCACCACCGTGCGACGCGGCCCGACCGCGGGCTGATCGGCGCCCGACCTCGAGCGACGACGGCCGCCCCCGGGTGGCCGTCGTCCGCTCGGGCGAGCTCCGCTGTCACCCGGGCTGGGTAGGTTGCCGAGGTGCCCGTCCCCGGTCCGCTCGCCCTCGGTCGCGGCGTCGTCATCGACGCTGGCGACGCCATCCCCGCCCCCTGGATGAGCGCGCCGGTGCTCACCGTCGACGAGGCGGTGCTGCGCGACCCGGCCGAGGTGGTGGGCCGCCTGCACCGGGCCTGGGCCCGTCGTGAGCCCCTCGTGGTCGAGCTGGCGGTCGATCCCGGCCGCTTCCGCGCGCCTCGCTCGCTGGAGGGCGAGCCGTGGCGCCTCGCCGCCGACGCCGAGCCCTGGTTCGACCGGCTGCACTTCCTGGTGTGGGCCAACACCTACGACGCCCGCGGCGGGGCGCTCACGTGGTGGTGGGGGCGCAAGGCGGCGCGGGCCGGCGCGGAGGACACGCCCGACGGTGCGGCCGACGTGGTGCTCGCCGACGGGCGGGCGGCCTGGGTCGACGGCGGCCCCCGGCGCCCGTGGGATCCGGCGGGGCTCGGCGGCCACCCCGTGGTCCACCACGAGTCGATCGAGCTGGGGCGGGCGGTGGCCGCCCCCGACCCGGTGGCGCCCGCCGCCGAGCTGGCGGCGGACCAGCTCGCCGCGGTCGCCCACCTGAGCGGCCCGGCGCGGGTCATCGCACCGGCGGGCTCGGGCAAGACCCGGGTGCTCACCGAGCGGTTGCGCCACCTGCTCGGCGATCGCGGCTGGGAGCGCGAGGCCGTGCTCGCGGTGGCGTACAACAAGGAGGCGCAGCTCGAGCTGGAGCGACGCTGCGCGGCGTTCTCGCCTCGGGTCCGGACCCTCAACTCGCTGGGCCTGTGGGTGCTCGCCCAGCACCGGGGCGCCTCGCCGGCCGTGGTCGAGGAGCGCGAGTGCCGGCGGCTGGTCGACTCGCTGCTGCCCGGGCGGCGCCGGCACCGGGCCAACACCGATCCCATCGGCCCCTACCTGGAGGCGCTCGGCCTCGTCCGCCTGGGCCTGCGCGACCCCGCCGAGGTCGAGGGCGGACGAGACGACGTCGACGGCCTCGCCGAGCTCTTCGACCCGTACCGGCGCCACCTGGCCGAGCGGGGCGCCGTCGACTTCGACGAGCAGATCTACGGCGCCATCGAGGTCCTCCTCGCCGACGGCGAGTTCCGGCGACGGATGCAGCAGCAGGTGCGCCACCTGCTCGTCGACGAGTTCCAGGACCTCACGCCGGCGCACGTGCTGCTGCTGCGCCTCCTCGCCCTGCCGTCGCTCGACGTGTTCGGGGTCGGCGACGACGACCAGGTCATCTACGGCCACGTCGGCGCGGATCCGGCGTTCCTCATCGACTACGAGCGGCTGTTCCCCGAGGCCGCCCCCCACCCGCTCACGATCAACTACCGGTGCCCGACGGCGGTGGTCGACGCGGCGCGGACCCTCCTCGGCTACAACCGCCGGCGCGTCGACAAGCAGATCGAGCCCGGACCGGGGGCGGATGCGGAGCCCGGGGCGCTGGAGGTCGTCCGCCACGAGCCCGATGCCGGCGCCTCGGCCACCGCCGAGGTCGTCCGGCGCTGGCTGGACGAGCCCGGTGCGGCGCCGTCGTCGATCGCCGTGCTGGCCCGGGTCAACTCGCTCCTGCTGGCCCCGCAGGTGGCGCTCGCCGACGCCGGCGTGCCCCTGCGGTCCGTGCTGCGACCCGAGGTGCTCGAGCGCACCGGGCTGCGGGCCGCCCTGGCCTACCTGCGCCTCGCCACCGCCGGCGACGACATGGACCCGCGAGACATCGTCGAGGTGCTCCGCCGTCCCACGCGGGGCCTCCCCCAGTGGTTCCCCGATCGCCTGGAGCGACGGGCCCGCTGGTCGGTCGAGCAGGTTCGGGCCATCGCCGACCAGGTGCCCGACAAGGAGGCGGCGAAGGTCCTGCACCTCGCCGGCGACCTCGCCGCCGTGGGCGCGGCCGCGCGGCGGGGCACCACCCGGACGATCCTCGAGGTGGTGCGCGACGAGGTGGGCCTCGGCTCGGCCATGAACCTCCTGGACCGCACCGGTGCCAGCCAGGGGTCGAGCCACCTCGACGACCTCGAGGGCCTCCTCGGCGTGGCCGACCTGCACCTCGATCCGGTGGGCTTCGAGGCCTGGTTGCGCGGGCTGTTCGGCCGCGAGCAGGACCCCGACGGGGTGGTGCTGTCCACCATCCACCGCGTGAAGGGCCGGGAGTGGGATCGCGTCCTGCTGTTCGGCGTGTCCGACGGCGTGGTGCCCCACCGCCTCGGCGAGGACCGCGAGGAGGAGCGCCGGGTGCTGCACGTGGGCATCACCCGCGGCCGCCACCGGGTGGCGCTGCTGGTCGACGGCAGCCGCCCGTCGCCGTTCCTGGGCGAGCTCGACGGCACGGCGCCCAAGCGGCCCGCCGCGGCCGCCGCCCCGGCGCGGTCGTCCACGGTCGAACCGCTCTTCAAGGAGGGCAAGGGTCGCAAGGCCAAGGGCCCGGCCGCCGACGGCATCGCCGCCGAGCACGGGCGAGCGCTCAAGGTGCTGGGCGGCTACGAGGGCACCGTGGAGGAGGTCGACGCCCGCTCGGCTCGCCTCGCCCTGTCATCGGGCGGCTCGCTCACCGTGCGCTTCGGCGAGCGGGTGGAGCACGAGGGACGCACCGCGCCGCTCGCCCCGCCCACCGAGCTGTGGGGCCCGGCGGCGGCCGCGGAGGCGGCGCTGCGGGCGTGGCGGACGGCGCGGGCGAAGGACGACGGCGTTCCGGCCTACGTGGTGCTCAACGACGCCCACCTGCGGGGCATCGCCCTGGCCCGGCCGGCCACCGCCGCCGAGCTGGCGGCGTGCGACGGCATCGGACCCACCAAGCTCGACCGCTACGGCGACGACCTGCTGGCGGTGCTCGACCAGGTCGACGCCTGACCGGCGCCGTCGGCGGTGGTCAGCTCCTGGTCGGCTCAGCCCGGAGCCGCTCGATCGCCGGCGCGAACGCGTCGGCCTGCGCCTGGTAGGGGGCGTAGAAGCTGATCCGGTCCACCAGGTCGCCGAAGCGGCCGAGCAGCTCGTCGCCCACCCGATCCGGCTCGGCCACCACGGCGAAGGTGGCGAGGATGTCGTCGTCGATCAGCTCGCCCATCTCGGTCCACTTCCCCTGCTTCGACAGGCCGTTCAGCTCGGTCTGCAGCTCACCCCAGCCGTGGTGCTCGAGGACCCCGCGGTAGGCGGGGGTGGAGCCGTAGAAGGCGATCTGCTGGCGCACGCCGGCCGCAGCGGCCGCCGTCTCCTCCTCGGTGGTGCCGGTGACCACGAAGGCCGGCAGCGAGAGCTGCACGTCGCCCCGAGCCCGGCCCGAGGCGTCGAGCCCGCTCGTGAGGGCCGGTACCGTGACCTCGCGGAGGTACGCCTCGGTGGTGAACCCGTGGCAGAGCATCCCGTCGCACACCTCGCCGACGACTTTCGTCATCAGCTCGCCCACGGCGGCGAGGAACACCTTTGGGGCACCGAACTCGTTGGGGCCGGGGTCGAAGAACGGCGTCATGAGCGTGTGCTCGTAGAAGTCGCCGCGGAAGTCGAGCTTCTCGCCGGTCTCCCAGGTGCGCCAGATGGCCTGCATGGCGGAGACGAACTCCTTCATGCGGGCCGCCGGGTGCGACCACGGCATCGAGAAGCGCCGGGTGATGTGGGCCTTGATCTGCGAGCCGAGCCCGAGCAGCAGGCGCCCCTCGGCGAACGCGTTGAGGTTGTAGGCGGTCTGGGCGAGGGTCATGGGGGAGCGGGCGAAGGCCACGGCGATGCCGGTGCCCAGCTGGATCTGCTCGGTGTGCTCGGCGGCGAGGGTCAGCGCCAGGAACGGATCGTGGTTCGTCTCCGCCGCCCACAGGCCGTCGAACCCCTGCTCCTCCTGCCCCTTCGCCTGGCGTGCCGCCTTGGCGAGATCGGACCCGATGCCCCCGTCGACCAACATGGGCCGGACCCTAGGGGAACAGCTCCTCGACCGCCGCCAGGTCGATGGCGGTGAGGCCGATCGACGAGTCGACGAGGGTGAGGCCCTCGGTGCTCGCCGCCTCCTGGCCCACGCGCACGAGCGGCGCGTCCGCCGGTCGCGCCGGCGCCACCTCCCACCCGGGCAGGTCGGGGACCTTGCCGCCGTCGAACGCCGCCGGGAGGAACCGTCCCTCGACTTTGAGCGTCTCGCGGTCGATGCGCACGATGGCGCCGTCGGGCGCACCGCCGTCGCCGACCCGCCCGGCGTAGATGGCGTCGCGGGTCGGGTGGATCCACGTGGGCGGCAGCCCGGGCAGGGGCCAGGCCCGGACGACCGCACCGTCGGCGTCGACGAGCACCACCTCGCCCGACGTCGGCGCCACCTCGTCCGGGCTGCGGACGATCGCCCACGTGCCCTCCCGGGCATCGAACCAGCGCAGCGGCGCCGCCCGTTCGGCCAGGGGCAGCCGGGCGAGGGCGCCCAGCACGTGGTCGCGCTCGGCCTCGGCGGGCGACTGGCTCGGGCCGTCGGTCGTGGGCCAGGGCGAGAGCTCACGCTGGAACCGGTCGACGGCCCGCTGCCCGGCCTCGAGGCACGTCGCCAGGTCGCCTGCGAAGCCGGGGTCGGCCCGGTCCGCGTCCGCCCATCCGAGCTGGGCGGCGGGCTGACCGTCGATGGTGCGGCCGATCTGGGCGCCCAGCTGCGGCGCGTGGCCCCGATCGACCATGCAGGCGAGCATCGTCGACGAGCTCGGGCTGCCGCTCGCGGGAACCTCGCTCGGCTCGGAGCCGTCCGGGCCCACCAGCGGCCAGCGGATCGAGGCGACGATCTCGCGGGCGATCGCCAGGTCCTGCTCGCTGGCGTCGTCGGCCGCGAACACCCG
This sequence comes from Acidimicrobiales bacterium, assembly GCA_041394165.1. GTDB lineage: Bacteria > Actinomycetota > Acidimicrobiia > Acidimicrobiales > Iamiaceae > Aquihabitans. The sequence continues at coordinate 11,371 of JAWKIT010000014.1, read as the reverse complement.
GACCGAGTAGTGGCGGTCGCCGCCGACGACGACGGGCAGGTAGGCGAGGCGGGCCCCCTCGGGCACCGACGGGTCGTCGCCGTGGTCGAGGAACGTCAGGTCGTCCGGCGACAGCGGCGCCCGGGTGTCGCGGGGGACCTCGGGGGTGAAGGGCTGGGACCCGAAGAAGTGGCTGACCTCGACCGCGACGAGGCCGGGGCGCCGGAGGTCGGCGGGCTCCCACTCGGTGGTGCACCCGTTCGGCACCTCCTGGCGGGTGAACGGCACCGGGTCGTTGCGGATCAGGATGCCGGTGGTGGAGCACAGGCCGTCCCAGCGGTCCGTGTCCCAGTCCTCGGGGCGGGCGATGGTCCAGCCCAGGTCGTTCGGCGGGCTGGTGGTCCACCCTCGGCGAGCGGTGCGGTCGGCGCCGACGGTGGGGAGGTGGTGGTCGTCGGGAGCCCCGAGCGCACGGGCTCGCTCGGCTCCCGCGGGTCGCGACTGCGGCGATCGCTGCCACCGCCGCGATGGCGGCGGCGATCGCGACCGCCTGGGCCGCCCGCCGGGCTCGCGGGCCGCGAGCCGGTCGCCGGGCGAGCACCTCGTCGGCGGCGACGGGCACGACGGGGTCCGCCTCGTCGTCGAGCCACGCGGCGATCTGCTGGTCGAGCTCACCCATCGGTGCCCACCTCCTCGTGCACGCCGAGCTGCGCTCGGAGCTGCTCCATCGCCCGGGCGATGTGCGTGCCGACCGACGACTTGGCCACGCCCAGCGCCTCGGCCACCTCGGTGTACGACCAGCCGCACCCGTGCACCAGCACGACCACCGCCCGCTGGCGCTCGCTCAGGGCGGCGAGGGCGGGGCCCAGGCCCGGCTCGAACGCCGGGGCGTCGCTGGGCTCGCGGGCGGGGAGGAGCGCCCGGCGACGGCCCCGGCTGCGGCTGGTGCCCACCCGGTAGAGGTAGCCGGCCGGGTTGTCCATGGTCTGCACCTCGGCCCAGTGCTCCCACGCCCAGGCCAGGGCCTCGGCGGTGGCGTCGCGCCCGGCCTCGCGGCCCCGGAGGCCGACGAGGGCGCGGCGCAACCGGGGCTCGACGTCCGCGACGAACGCCGTGAACGCCGTCCGCTCGTCGACCGCCCCCGTCACCTGCACGACCCTAGAGAGCACCGAACCGCCCGATCGGACGACCCCGCCCTGCCGGGGCTCGCACGCGAGCAGCGCCGGAGGCCCGCTGCGGCGCGAGCTCCGTGCTCGCCGATGCGGGCGTGGTCAGTCGGCCTGGTCGCGGAGGAACTGCTCGACCTCGGCCGCGAGCTCGTCCGCGCTGGGGACCTCGGCGTCGTCGACGGGCGGGGCGACCGAGCCGACCATCTCGTCGTGGCGCTCCTCGAGCGCCCGCAGCATGGCGAGGTGCTCGGCGTTGTTGGCGACCGCGGCATCGAGGCGCTGGCGGGTGGCCTCGGCGTCGCCGGGCAGCGAGCCCACCGGCAGCGACAGGCCGCCCACGGCCTCGAGCTGGCGGATGAGGGCGAGCGAGCCGGCGTGGTAGGGCATCGGGTCTCCGCCCACGTAGTGGGGGATCTGCGCCCACAGCCCGAGGGCGGGGATGCCGAGCTCGTCGCAGCGGCGCTCGAGCACGGCCTGCACGCCGGCGGGCACGTCGAGGGTGCCGCGCAGCAGGCCCGAGGTGGCGGCCAGGTCGGGGTTGGCGGCCGTGACCGACAGCGAGACCGGCCGGGTGTGGGGGACGGTGGCCGGGTAGGCGCCGAGGCCCACCACCATGCGGGTGCCGAACGCCTGGGCCAGCTCGAGCGCCGCTTCGGTGAAGGCCCGCCAGCTGTGGTCGGGCTCGGCGCCGAGCAGCAGCAGCACGTCACGGCCCTCGCCGTCGATCCCGGCGCGCAGCTCGAGGCTCGGCCACGACAGCCCGGTGTTCACGCCGTCGACGAGGTGCATGATCGGCCGTCGGGCCCGGTGGTCGAGCAGGCTGTCGGTGTCGAAGGTGGCGACCGGGTAGGAGTCGAGCCCGCCGAGGAGCGTCTGGGCGGCGGTGGCGGCGGCGTAGCCGGCGTCGATCCAGCCCTCGAGGACCATGACCATCACCGGCTCGTCGAGCGACGGGCGGTCGTGGAGCTCGTACAGCACGCCTTCAGCCTCCCATGCGATCGAGCGCGTCGAGCGACGCGCGGCCCAGGAGCCGCACGGTATCGCCGAACACCTCGGCGTCCGCCCCGTCGTTGCCCATCGCCCCCGCCTTGTAGCGGGTGTAGACGCCCTCGAGGATGCAGGCGAGCTTCCAGTAGCCGAAGGCCACGTAGTAGTCGAGGTCGCCCACCGGGCGGCCTCCGGCGTCCTGGTAGGCGGCCACGAGCTCGGCCCGGCTGGGGAACCCCTCGAGGGTGGTGGCGGCGCCGGGGAGGGCGGCGATCGGGTCGTCGGCCTCGGTCCAGTAGACCATCAGCAGCCCGAGGTCGGCGAGGGGGTCGCCCAGGGTGCAGAGCTCCCAGTCGAGCACGGCGATGACCTCGCCGGAGGCGTCGACCATGCAGTTGTCGAGCCGGTAGTCGCCGTGGACGATGGCCGCTGCGCCCTGCTCGGGGATGCCGGTGAGGAGGCGCTCGTAGGCCGTGGTCACCTCGGGCACCTCGCGCTGGGCGGCCAGCTCGAACTGGCCGTTCCACCGCTTGAGCTGCCGGGCGAGGTAGCCCTCCTTGCGGCCCAGCTCGCCGAGGCCCACGGCGTCGGGGTCGATGGCGTGGATCTTGGCGAGGGTGGCGGCCACCGATCGGCCGATGGCGGCGCGCTGGTCGACCGAGAGGGTCTCGGCCACCCAGGCGTCGCGCACGACGATGCCGTCGACGAAGTCCATGACGTAGAAGGGGGCCCCGTTCACCGCCTCGTCCGTCTCGAGGCCGACCACCGGGGCCACCGGCACGTCCGTGGGCGCCAGCGCCGAGATGATGCGGTGCTCGCGGCCCATGTCGTGGGCGGTGGCGAGGACGTGGCCCAGCGGGGGGCGCCGCAGCACCCAGTCGCCGCCGGCCTGGTCCTGCACCCGGAACGTGAGGTTTGAGCGGCCGCCGGCGATGAGCTCGAACGACAGCGGCGGCTGCGCGCTGGTGTGCTCGGTGAACCAGGCGGTGACCGGCTCGACGTCGATCCCGGGGATGGCGGCCTCGTCGTTCATCGGGCGAACCTACCCGTCGCCCGCCGTCCGTTCCGCCGGAGCTGGGACCCACGGCCCTGGCGGGAGCCGACACCCCGGCCGGTATCGTGCTCGCCATGGTCGATGTGAGCGAGGCGACGTTCGAGCAGGACGTCATCGAGAAGTCCGACGAGGTCCCGGTGGTGGTCGACCTCTGGGCCGACTGGTGCGGGCCGTGCAAGACCCTCGGGCCGATCCTCGAGAAGGTGGTCGACGAGACCAACGGGCAGGTGGTGCTGGCCAAGGTCGACGTCGACGCCAACCCGCGGCTGTCCGACGCCTTCCAGGTGCAGGGCATCCCCGCCGTGTTCGCCATCCACAAGCGTCGGGTGGTGGGCTCGTTCGTGGGCGCCCAGCCCGAGGCCCAGGTGCGCCAGTTCGTCGAGTCGATCCTGCCGAGCGCCGACGAGCAGCTCGTGGCCGACCTGATGGAGGTGGGCGACGAGGTGGCCCTGCGCCAGGCGCTCGCCGCCATCCCCGGCCACCCCGGGGCGACCGTCGCCCTCGCCGAGCTGCTGGTGGCCGACGGCCGCACCGACGAGGCGCTGGCCGAGCTGGCCAAGATCCCCGAGTCGGCCGAGACCCGCCGGGTGGCCGCCCTGGCCCGCACCCACGGCACGCCGGGCCACGAGGCCGACGCCGACGGCCCCCTCGCCGGCGTCGAGGCGAAGCTCGACGCCCTGCTCCCCAAGGTGAAGGGCGACGACGAGGCCCGCCAGGAGTTCCTCGACCTGCTCGAGCTCATGGGCGCGGATGACCCCCGTACCGCCGAGTACCGCAAGGCCCTCTCCCGCCAGCTCTTCTGACGGGGTCCCCGCCCGACGGCGCCCGGTGGACGACGCTGGTGGCCGTGGGATGGGGGAGCATCGAGCGACGACCCGGCTACCGCCTGTGGGTGGGCGGGCCGGTGCCGCCGGGAGCCGACGCCTGGACGTTGGGCTCCCTCGTGATCGTGCGGCGGGGCCACGAGGCCAGCACCCACCTGCTCGCCCACGAGCTCGAGCACGTGCACCAGTACCGCCGGGCGGGGATGGCGGCGTTCCTCGGGGCGTACCTCCTGGCGTATCTGGGCCTGCGGCTCCGGGGCTGGGACCACAAGGCGGCGTACCGCCGCATCCCCGCCGAGATCACCGCCGAGTGGCGAGCCCGCCGCCACCTCGGCCTGGGGGTCGCTCGCCTCCGAGCCTGATGCGTCGCATGGCGCGCCGTCCGGCGCCCGCCCCGGTAGGGTCGCCGGGCCTTCCCCGCACCGCCGTTCGAGCGCGCCGGGAGGGGCCGTGGCCCACCGATCCATCTCACCATCGGAGCTCCGTCCAGGCCTGGGGGCCGACCGGCCGTGGTCGACGATCGCCCGGCGATCACCTGGGGTCGGGCCCGTGCTGGCCGCCGCCGTGGGGTTGCTCGCCGCAGCCGCGCTCGGATGGTGGCTCCTCCGGCCCGCCGCCCCGCCGGTCGAGTCGACCCTCCCGCTGGCCACCGCGAGCGACAGCGGGCCGGCCGCGGACGCCGGCGCCGTCGAGGCCGTCACGAGCACCGCGTCCCCGTCGTCCACCGTGCCCCTGCTCGTGGTCCAGGCGGCCGGCGCCGTGCGATCGCCCGGGCTCTACCGCCTCGATCCCGGGGCGCGGGTCGACGACCTGATCCGCGCCGCGGGCGGCCTCACCGAGCGCGCCGACCGCGACCGCATCAACCTGGCGGCCCCGCTGGCCGACGGCCAGCGCGTGTGGCTGCCCCAGCGAGGCCAGGACGAGGTGCCCGACGTGGTGACCGACGCCGGCTCGGGGGTCGCCGGCGCCGGGGGTGGGTCGGGAGGCGCGCCGTCGTCGGGCGCCGGTGCGAGCGCGAGCGGTCCGATCGACCTGAACGGGGCCGACGAGGCGGCGCTCGACGCGCTCCCCGGCGTGGGACCGGCCACCGCGCAGGCGATCCTCACCTACCGCTCGGAGTCCGGTCCGTTCCGCTCGATCGACGATCTGCTCGAGGTGCCGGGCATCGGCGAGGCCAAGCTCGCCCAGATCCGCCCGCTCGTCACCGTCGGGTGACCGATGCACCCGACCGCGGCGCCATCCCCGATGCGCCCGCTCCACCGCGCCAGCTCGGCGACGCGGCGGCGGTGGGCATGGCGGTCGCCACCTGGCTCGGCGCGCGCGGCGCCGCCCCCGTGCCCGTCGCCCTCGCCGCGGCGGCGGTCGCGCTCGCGGTCCTCGTTCGCCGACCGGTCCTGCTCGTCCTCGGGTGCGGAGCGCTGGCGGCCGGGCTCGGGGCGCGCTCGCTCGACGGCCTGGCGCCGCCGGTCCCGCGACCGGTCGACGCGGTGGCCACGCTCGTCGCCGATCCGGTCGCCGGCGACTTCGACGTGCGCGGCGAGGTGCGCCTCGACGGACGGCGCCTGCTGGTGCGGGCCGACGGCGGGGCGGGCGGGTCGCTGCGCTCCGCGCGGATGGGGGAGCGGGTGCGGGTGGTGGGCCGGCTGCGGCCGCCACCGCCCGGCTCGTCGTGGATGGTCCCTCGCCACCTGGTCGGCCAGATCGACGCGGCATCGGTGGAGGTGGTCGACGCAGGGGCGGCACCCTGGCGGGCCGCCAACCGCTTCCGCGCGCTGGTCGAGCGAGGTGCCCGGGGGATGGATCGCGACGATCGGTCGCTGTACCTCGGCTTCGTGCTCGGCGACGATCGCGAGCAGGCCGCCACGATCGTCGACGACTTCCGGGGCAGCGGTCTCAGCCACCTCATGGTCGTGTCGGGTCAGAACGTCGCGTTCGTGCTCGTCCTGGCCGGCCCGGTCCGGGCCCGCCTCGGATGGACGGGACGCTGGCTGCTGACCCTCGCGGTGGTGCTCGCGTTCGCGGCGATCACCCGCTTCGAGCCATCGGTCCTGCGCGCGAGCGCGATGGCCGTGGTGGCGGTGTCGGGGCAGGCGCTCGGCCGTCCGGCGCCGGCGTGGCGCAACCTGGCGCTCGCGGTGACGGCCATGCTCCTCATCGATCCGCTCCTGGCCCGCTCGGTGGGCTTCCAGCTGTCGGTGGCGGCGACCGCCGCCATCTCGCTGCTCGCGATGCCGCTGGCCGACCTGCTCCCGGGCCCGCGCCCGATCGCCCTCGCCGTGGCCGCCTCGGCCGCCGCCCAGCTCGGCGTGGCCCCGATCCTCGCCGGGTTCGCCGGTGGGGTCCCCGTGACGTCGCTCCCCGCCAACGTGCTGGTCGCGCCGGCCGCGGCGCTCGTCACCACCTACGGGCTGCCGGCCGGCGTCGTTGCCGGGGTGCTGGGCGAGCCGTGGGCCGCGCTCGCCCATGCGCCCACCATCGCCAGCGTCCGCTGGGCCGCCCTCGTCGCCCGAGTCGGTGCGGCGGCCCCGCTCGGCGAGCTCGGCCCGCGGCACCTCGCCGGGCTCGTCGCGCTGGCGGTCGTGGCCCGGTGGCGCCCAGGCGCCCGTCCGTTCGCGGCCCTCGTCGCGGTGGCCGTGCTGCTCGCGCCGGCGATCGCCCTGCGCTCGCCGCCGATCCGGGTCCCGGTCGGGTCGGGGGGTGCGGCCTGGCGCGCGGCCGGGGCGACGGTGGTCGAGCTCCCGGGTCGGAGCCGACCGGCCACCGTCCTGCGCGACCTGCGCCGGGCTGGCGTGCGCCGCATCGACGTCCTGGTCGTCGGGGGCTCGTCGGCATCCCTCGTCGGCGCCCTCCGGCACCGGTGGGTCGTGGCGAGGGTGGTCGATCGCGCCACCGGGCCCGGCACCCTCCGCGTCGGCGACCTGGAGGTCGTCGTGCAGCCGCCACTCGATGCCCTGGTCCGCCAGGTCCGCCGTGATCGTCCGGCCGAGGCGGGCGGTAGGGTCCCGAGCCGTGGGTGCGCAGGCCGTGGCGATCACCGAGCCCGAGGAGCTCGAGGCGGTGCTCGCCGGCCCGCCCACGCCTGTCGGGCTCGTGGTCGCCGGCCCGCTCCCGGCCTGGGTCCCCGAGGCCATCGCCCGCATCCGCGCGGCCCACTGCCCCCTCACCGTCGAGGTCGCCGATCCCGGCGACGCCGGCGACGCCCGCGCTGGGAGGGAGATCGGGCTCCTCACCGCCCTGCTGGTCACCGGCGTCGCGCCGGGCGAGGTCGTCGGCATCGACCCCCGACGGGTCGCCCGGGTGGCCGAGGTCGTGCGGCGGTGGGAGGCCGGGGGAGCGGGCTCGTGAGCGCCGTGGTGCCGGTCCGGCTCATCAAGGGCAGCGACGACGTGCTGCGCGGCGAGGCCTTCTCCAAGGTGCTCGACGAGGCGGTGGGCGATGCTGACCGCACCCTCGTGGTCGACGAGATCGACCTCGACCGCACCACGCTCGGCGCCGCGATCGACGCCGCCCAGACGCCGCCGTTCCTCACCGACTTCCGGGTGGTGGTGGTGCGCCGCTTCGGCCGCTACTCCAAGCAGGACGAGGTGGCGCCGCTCGTGGCCTACCTCGAGGACCCGCTCCCCACCACGGCGCTGATCCTGGTGTGGGAGAAGACCAACCTGACCGCCGCGGTCGAGGGGGCCGAGCCGTTCACCAAGACGCCGAAGATCCCGCCGTCGCTCACCAAGGCGGTCACCGGCTGCGGCGGCGTGGTGATCGAGACCGACGCCGCCACCCGCAGCATGGACTCGTGGGTGGCCGACCAGTTCCGCGCCGCCGGCCTCGACCTCGAGCCCCGGGCCGCGAAGCTCGTGGCCGAGACGATCGGCGAGGACGGGGGCGCGGTCGTCGGCATCATCGAGCGGGTCAAGGGCGCGTTCGGTCCCGGCGCCCGCATCCGGGCCGACGAGATCGCCGACTACGTGGGTCCCGCCGGCGGCGTCCCGCCCTGGGACCTCACCGACGCCATCGACAAGGGCGACGCCGCCACCTCCATCGAGCTGCTCCAGCGCATGATGGGCGCCGGAGGCCGCCACGCCCTCGCCATCATGGCCACCCTCCAGACGCACTACCTGCGGATGCTGCGCCTCGACGGCGCCGACGTCCGCGGCGAGAAGGACGCGGCGGCGCTGCTCGGCATGAAGGGCTCGTCGTACCCGGCGAAGAAGGCCATGACCCAGGCGCGCAAGCTCGGTTCGGCCAAGGTGCGCCGGGCGGTGGGGCTGCTCGCCGGGGCCGACCTCGATCTGCGCGGCAAGCAGGCCTGGCCCGACGAGCTGGTGATGGAGGTCCTGGTGGCCCGCCTCGCCCGCCTGTCGCGCTGAGCCGCGGCCGTCCGAAAACGGCGAAGGCCCCGCCGGAGCGGGGCCTGGGTGCCGGAGCGGGCTCGGTCAGGCGTCGGCCGAAGCGGCGGCGAGCCGCTTGGCGAGGCGCGACTTGCGGCGGGCCGCCGCGTTCTTGTGGATCACGCCCTTGGTGGCCGCCTTGTCGATCCGCTTCATCGCCATGCGCTCGGCGTCGGCGGCGTGCTCGGCGCCCGCCTCGGCCGCGGTGACGGCCGACTTGGTGCGGGTGCGCAGCTCCGAGCGGACCGCCTTGTTGCGGACGCGGCGCTTCTCGTTCTGCTTGTTGCGCTTGATCTGGCTCTTGATGTTGGCCACGGGACTGCGGGCTCCACTCGGGGTCGTTCGGAAAGCTGGGACAGCGTAGTGGGGCCACCCCTCGGTTGTCACACCCGGGCGGTAGGGTCCCGCTCGCCACCCCTTCGGCCCACCCGGGCCCGCCCTTGCCAGCCCGACCCCGAAGGACGAACATGACCAGCACCGCCGATCGCCTGCGCCTCTACGAGCACGCCAAGGAGACGTGGGGCGACGAACCCGCGAGGACCCTCATGGAGCTCCTGCCCGTCGATCCCAACGATCTGGCCACCAAGGCCGACCTGGCGGTGCTCCGCGCCGAGATGCGCGCCGAGCTGCACCAGGCGTTCGCCGACCAGACCCGCACCCTCGTGCTGGGCTCGGTGGGGGCCATCATGACGGCGACCGCGCTGTCGTTCGCCGCCTCGCACCTGGTCTGATCTGGGCTACGGCCCAGCGGCAGAGGGTCGGTAGCATCGGCCGACCCCCGCACGCCCGGCCCGAAGGCACCATGGACCTCGCCAAGATCCGCAACTTCAGCGTCATCGCCCACATCGATCACGGCAAGACGACGCTCAGCGATCGCATCCTCGAGGTCACCGGGGCGGTCTCGGCGCGAGACATGCGGGCCCAGTACCTCGACTCGATGGATCTCGAGCGCGAGCGGGGCATCACCATCAAGCTCCAGTCGGTGTGCCTGGGCTACCAGGGCCACACGCTCAACATGATCGACACGCCCGGCCACGTGGACTTCGGCTACGAGGTGAGCCGCAGCCTCGCCGCCTGCGAGGGCGTGATCCTGCTGGTCGACGCGGCCCAGGGCATCGAGGCCCAGACCCTGGCCAACTGCTACCTCGCCCTCGAGAACGACCTCGAGATCGTGGCCTGCCTGAACAAGATCGACCTGCCCGCCGCCGACCCCGACCTCTACGCCGGCGAGATCGAGCACGTGCTGGGCATCCCGGCCGAGGACGTGCTGCGCATCAGCGCCAAGACGGGCGAGGGCGTCCCGGAGCTGCTCGAGGCGGTCATCGAGCGCATCCCGGCTCCCCAGGGCAACCCCGACGACCCCCTGCGCGCCCTGATCTTCGACTCGCACTTCGACCAGTACCGCGGCGTGGTCTCGAGCGTCCGGGTCATGGACGGCACCCTGCGCACCGGCGACAAGCTGCGGTTCATGCAGGCCGGCGCCACCTACGACGCCGACGAGGTGGGCGTGCGCCGCCCCGAGCCCACGCCGGTGCAGGAGCTCGGCCCCGGCGAGACCGGCTACCTGATCGCCGGCATCAAGGACGTCGCCGAGGCCCGCTCGGGCGAGACCGTGAGCACCGCTCGGGGCACCGCCGCCGAACCGCTGAGCGGCTACCGCGACCCCAAGCCGATGGTGTTCTGCGGGATGTACCCGGTGGACGGCGACCAGTTCCCCGAGCTGCGCGAGGCGCTCGAGAAGCTCCGCTTGTCCGACGCCAGCGTCACCTACGAGCCCGAGACCTCCGGCGCCCTCGGCTTCGGCTTCCGCTGCGGGTTCCTCGGCCTGCTCCACATGGAGATCGTGCGCGAGCGACTCGAGCGCGAGTTCGACCTCAGCCTCATCGCCACCGCCCCGAGCGTGGAGTACAAGGTCCACAAGGCCAACGGCGAGGTCGTCGAGATCGACAACCCCTCGGAGATGCCGCCGATGGGCGAGGTCGAGGCCATCGAGGAGCCGTTCTTCGACGTCACCATCCTCACGCCGTCGGACTACACGGGCACGATCATGGACCTCTGCCAGACCCGGCGGGGGACGATGGACAAGCTCGAGTACCTCTCGCCCGAGCGCGTCGAGCTGAAGTACAAGCTGCCCCTCGCCGAGGTGGTCACCGACTTCTTCGACGAGCTGAAGAGCCGCACCCAGGGCTACGCCAGCCTCGACTACGAGGCCGCCGGCTACCAGATCGAGAAGCTCGTGCGGGTGGACGTGCTGCTCAACTCGGTGCCGGTCGACGCCTTCAGCCAGATCATCCACAAGGACAAGGCCGACGACTACGGCCGGCGCATGTGCGAGAAGCTCCGCGAGCTCATCCCCCGCCAGATGTTCGACGTGCCCATCCAGGCGGCCATCGGCGGGCGGATCATCAGCCGCCAGACGGTGAAGGCCAAGCGCAAGGACGTGCTGGCCAAGTGCTACGGCGGCGACATCACCCGCAAGCGCAAGCTGCTGGAGAAGCAGAAGGAGGGCAAGAAGCGGATGAAGAACATCGGCCGCGTCGAGGTCCCCCAAGAGGCGTTCATCGCGGCGCTCAAGCTCGACGACTGACGGCGCCCGCCGCGCTGGGGTGCGCCAGCTCGCCCAGCACCTCGAGGAACGTGGCCCAGCGGGTCGCCCCGACCTGGGCGGCGAGCTCGGCCTCGACCGACGCGATGGCCCGCTCGGTGGCCGCCCGGACCCGGTCGCCCTCGGCGGTGCGGCGGACGATCCGGGCCCGGCCGTCGGTCGGGTCGGGCTCGATCGTGATCCAGCCCCGCTGCTCCATCTCCGCGAGCCGCTCGCCCATCGCCTGCTTGGTGATGCTCGTGCCCTCGGCGAGCTGCGACGGACGAGCTCCCCCGGCGGGGAGGACGCCCAGGGTCCGCCCGGCGCTGCCTCGGAGGCCGACGACGTCGACCGGGAGGCGGCCGGGCAGCTCGCGCCCGACCCGGCGC
>JAWKIT010000013.1:0-129609 GCA_041394165.1 Acidimicrobiales bacterium | reverse complement strand
GCAAGGACGACGGCACCGCCGGCGACGCCGTCTACGTGCAGGGCCACGCCGCACCCGGCATCTACGCCCGCGCCTTCCTCGAGGGCCGCATCACCGAGGGCCAGCTCGACGGCTTCCGCCGGGAGATCGCCGGCGAGGGGCTCACCAGCTACCCCCACCCCCGGCTCATGCCCGACTTCTGGGAGTACCCCACGGTCTCCATGGGCCTCGGCCCGATCAACTCGCTCTACCAGGCGCGGTTCAACCGCTACCTCCACCACCGCCACCTCGACGACACCTCGGCCAGCCGCGTCTGGTGCTTCGTGGGCGACGGCGAGACCGACGAGCCCGAGACCCTCGGGGCCATCTCCCTGGCCGGGCGGGAGCGCCTCGACAACCTGATCTGGGTGGTCAACTGCAACCTGCAGCGCCTCGACGGCCCGGTGCGCGGCAACGGCAAGGTCATCCAGGAGCTCGAGGCGGTCTTCCGCGGCGCCGGGTGGAACGTGATCAAGGTGATCTGGGGCTCGGCCTGGGACGACCTGCTCGCCCGCGACGTCGACGGCGTGCTGCTCCAGAAGATGAACGAGACCGTCGACGGCGAGTTCCAGCGGTACTCCGTCGAGGACGGCGCCTACATCCGCGAGCACTTCTTCGGCCCCGACCCGCGCCTGCGAGCCCTGGTCGACCACCTCTCCGACGACGACCTGCGCTGGCTCCCGCGCGGCGGCCACGACTACCGCAAGCTCTACGCCGCGTACCGCGCCGCCACCGAGCAGCGGGGTGCGCCGACGGTGATCCTGGCCAAGACGGTGAAGGGCTGGACGCTCGGGACCGAGGTGGAGGGCCGCAACGCCACCCACCAGATCAAGAAGCTCTCGAACGCCCAGCTGCGCGCCCTGCGCACCCGGCTGCACGTCGAGGAGGAGATCCCCGAGGAGGCCCTCGCCGAGGGGGCCGAGCCGCCCTACCTCCGCTTCGCCGAGGGCTCGGTGGAGCAGGAGTACCTGATGGGTCGGCGCCGCGCGCTCGACGGGTCGCTCCCCCGCCGGGTGGTGCGCACCCGACGGGCGCTCGCCCTCCCCGCCGACTCGGCGTTCGACGAGTTCCGCCAGGGGTCGGCGAAGAAGGCGGCGTCGACCACCACCGCCTTCACCCGGATGCTGCGCGCGCTCGGGCGCGACGAGGGGTTCGGCTCGCGGATCGTGCCGATCATCCCCGACGAGGCCCGGACCTTCGGCATGGACTCGCTCTTCAAGGAGTTCGGCATCTACGCCGCCGAGGGCCAGAAGTACGAGCCCGTCGACCACAAGCTCCTGCTGAGCTACCACGAGTCGATCGACGGCCAGCTGCTGGAGGAGGGCATCACCGAGGCGGGCGCCCTCTCGTCGTGGATCGCCGCGGCCACCAGCTACGCCACCCGGGGCGTCCCGATGGTGCCGTTCTTCATCTTCTACTCGATGTTCGGGTTCCAGCGGGTGGGCGACCTGATCTGGGCGGCGGCCGACGCCCGCGCCCGCGGCTTCCTGCTCGGCGCGACCGCAGGGCGCACCACGCTGCTCGGCGAGGGCCTGCAGCACCAGGACGGACACAGCCACGTGCTGGCCTCCACCGTGCCGTCGTGCGAGGCCTACGACCCGGCGTTCGCCTACGAGGCCGCCGAGATCGTCCGCCACGGCATCGAGCGGATGTACGGCCCCGATCCCGAGGACGTCTTCTACTACCTGACCCTCCACAACGAGAACTACGCCATGCCGGCCATGGCCGACGACCCCGAGGTGCGCGCCGGCATCCTCGAGGGCCTGTACCGCTGGGCGGCCCCGCCCACCATCGAGGGCCCGAGGGTCACGCTCCTGTTCTCGGGCCCCGCCCAGGGCGCGGTGCGCGAGGCTGCGGCGGAGCTGGCCGAACGGTGGGGCGTCGTGCCCGAGCTGTGGAGCGCCACCTCCTACAAGCGCCTGCGCGAGGAGGCCATGGCCGTCGAGCGCTGGAACCGCCTCCACCCGGGCGAGGACCGCCGGACCGCCCGGGTCACCGAGCTGCTCGCCGGGTCCGCCGGCCCGATCGTCGCCGTCACCGACTTCATGCGAGCGGTGCCCGACCAGATCTCGCGCTGGGTGCCCGACGGACGCCGCTACACCTCGCTCGGCACCGACGGGTTCGGTCGATCCGACACCCGTGAGGCGCTGCGCCGGTTCTTCGAGGTCGACGCGGGGCACGTCGTGGTGGCGGCGCTCGCCGCCCTCGCCGAGGACGGCCAGGTGAAGCGCGGTGCGGTGGCCAAGGCCATCGCCCGCCACGGCATCGACCCCGACGCCGTCGCCCCCTGGTCGATCTGACGGCTACCGCCCGCCGCGGTGGCCGGACCGCTGCCGGGGTACGACGGGCGGCGTCGGGCGACCGTGCGGGTCGGCGCGGCGCGAGGTGTCGAGGTGGTGGTCCACCCCGACCGAGGGTGCGGGCGGTCGCCGGGCGTCGACGCCGGGCGGGCGGGTGCCCTTCGGCGTGGTGCGGCCGGAGCCGGCGCGGCGGCGCGGCTGGGGAAGGCGAGGGTGCTCGGGCATGGGGGATCCCTTCGGGATCGGGGCTCGAGGCCGGGGGGGCCGAGCCGGGGGCATCGGGCGACCGGGAGCTCCTGCCGATCGCCGACCGTGCCGCCGATCGAGGCAGCAGGTCGGGTCGGGTCCTGGGAGGCCGGTGGGGACGCGCCGACGGGGCGGGGCCGCTCGCCGACGGTGCTGCACGCGTCGCGTGCCGGGGCCATCACCGGAACATGCGGGCGACGGTAGGCCGCGCCCGGCGGCCCGCCGAAGCGAGTTTCGACCTCGCTCAGCGGCGGAGCAGCCAGGGGCCTCCGTCGGCGAGGTCGGCGGCCGCGATGGCGCGGGTGGGGACGCCCGGGTAGAGCACGACGTCCAGCGCGAGCGTGACCGAGCCCGGGTCGACCTCCACGAGGCAGACGGGCTGCTCGTCACCCGTCGCCCGCTCCACGAGGGTCCACGGCTCGCTCAGCGACGCGAGCCCCTCCGACCGCACCTGGGCGACCGCCCCGGCGCGATCGTCGTGCTCGCCGAGCACGCCGCCGAACACCGTGCAGGCCCGCCAGCGCTCGCCGATCGGCTCGACGCCACCGCACAGCTCGCCGTCCACGGCCCGTCGCACCTGCTCCACCGGCGAACGATCGCACACCGGCTTTCGGACGCGGGGCTCGATTCGGGCCAGGGACGAGGTCAGAGGGAACGAGCGTCGTGGACGAGGATCGCGACGTGCACCCGGTTGGCGACCTCGAGCTTGGTCAGCAGGCGCGAGACGTGCGCCTTGACGGTGGCCTCGCTCATGAAGAGCGCCGCCGCGATCTCGGCGTTGGAGGCACCCGAGCCGACCGCGAGCGCGTCCTCGCGCTCCCGATCGGTCAGCGAGGCCAGGCGGTCGGCGGCCAGGCGACGGCGCTCGGCGAGCTCGTCGTCGCCCAGGTGGGAGAGCAGCGTGCGGGTGACCGACGGCGAGAGCATCGCCTCGCCCGCGGCCACGAGGCGGACGGCGTCGACGATCTCGGTGGGCGGTGTGTCCTTCAGGAGGAACCCGTCGGCTCCGGCCCGGAGCGCGCTCATGACGTGCTCGTCGGCCTGGAACGTGGTGAGGACGATCACGTGCGGCGCGTCGGGCAGTCGACGCAGCGCCGAGGTGGCGGCGATGCCGTCCATGCCGGGCATCCGGATGTCCATCAAGACGACGTCGGGTCGGTGCGCCTGGACGGCGGCGACGGCATCGGCGCCGTCGGCCGCCTCGCCCACGACCTCCAGCTCCTCGGACGACGACAGGATCATCCGCAGGCCGGCCCGCACCAGCGGGTCGTCGTCGACGAGCAGCACCCGGATCACCACGGCAGCTCGGCCTCCACCACGAAGCCACCCGATGCATCGGGCCCGTGCACGAGCGTGCCCTCGGCGAGGGCGACCCGCTCCTGCAAGCCCAGGAGGCCCGTGCCCGATCCGGGCGGAGGTCGTCGGTCGTGGGCGCCCACCGCCGGCGGGTTCCGGACGAGGACGTGCAGGCCACGGTTCGGCGCCCCCACCACCCGGACGTGGGCGAGGGTGCCGCGCGCGTGCTTGCTGACGTTGGTGAGCGCCTCCTGCACGATCCGATAGGCGTCGCGCCCGAGCGGGCCGGGGACCGCGGCGGCGTCGACCTCCATCTGAAGGTCGACCTTGGCGCCCGACCGCCGGGTCTCCTCCACCAGGCGCGGGATGTCGGCCAGCGTCGGCTGCGGAACGGTCGAGGCCTCCCCGGCTCCCGGCTCCTCCCGCAGCACGCCGATCACGTCCCGCAGCTCCTCGAGCGCCTGGTGGGCGGTCGACCGCAGCAGGGCGGCGCTCTCGCGCACCTGCGCCGGCGGGAGGTCGACCGCGACCTCGAGCGCGCCCGCGTGCAGCGCGACGAGGGAGATGCGGTGGGCGAGCACGTCGTGCATCTCGCGAGCGATGCGGGCCCGCTCGGCCAGGCGCGCTCGCTCGGCTCGGACCGCCTGGTCGGCCTCGGCTCGCCGGGCCCGGTCGCGCAGGGTGGAGATGAGCTGCCGTCGCGCCCGGACGTACATGCCCCAGGCGACCGCGGCCGCGGCCACCGCCAGGGTGGGCAGGAGCACCGACCACGTGTCGGTCCGCCCGAGCCAGAGCGAGCACACCACGGCGGAGGGCACGAGCAGGGCGGCGACCACGGCGGCGGGACGGGCGGGGCGGTGCACCGCCAGCGAGGCCAGGGCGAGCAGGCCGGCGACGGTGCTGGACGTCGAGAGGGCGCCCAGCACCACGCAGAGGACCGCCACGCCGACGGGCCAGCGGCGCCGCCACCAGAGCGACGCGCAGCAGAGCACGCCGAGCACGGCGTCGGTGGCCACCTGCGCCGAGGTCAGCCGGTCGGCGTAGCCGTCCACCGTGATCCGCAGCGTGAGCACCCCCAGCCCCGCCGCGACCACGACGGCACCCACGTCGGCCCACCGGTCGAGCGGCGCCCGCCGCGCCGTCGCGTCGGGATCGACCGGATCGATCGGATCGGCCGGCGCGAGCATCGCCGTGGCGCTCCGGGCCCACGAACCGCGCTGCGGAGGCATCGTGGGATCGTACGGCGCCGGGCCCCGGGGCGACATCGACGAAGGTCGACGGCACCCCCCGACGAACGGCTACATCTCGCCCACCCCATCGCACCCTCCGGCCATCGGATCGTGGTCCGGTGGCCGATGCGTCCGACCCCGGCGACGGCGCACGCTGCTCCCATGATCACGACGACCGCGCTCACGAAGCGCTACGACCAGACGCCGGTGGTGCGCGACGTCTCGCTCCACTGCGAGCCGGGGACGATCACCGGCTTCCTCGGGGCCAACGGCGCCGGGAAGTCCACCACGCTGAAGATGATCCTCGGCCTCGTCCGCCCCGACCGAGGCACCGCGAGCATCGACGGCCGGCCCTTCGTCGAGCTGCCCAACCCGATGCGGGTCGTCGGCACCATGCTCGACGCCTCGGCGATGCACCCGGGCCGCAGCGGGCGGGCGACGCTCGAGATCGCGGCGCGGCTGGCCGGCGTGCCCCGGCCGAGGGTCGACCACCTCGTGGACCTCGTCGGGATCGGCCCGGCCGCCGACAAGCGGGTGGGCACGTACTCCCTCGGCATGCGCCAGCGCCTCGGCATCGCCCAGGCCCTCGTGGGCGAGCCGGCGGCGCTGATCCTCGACGAGCCGGCGAACGGGCTCGATCCCGAGGGCATCGCGTGGATGCGCACGCTGCTGCGCGACTTCGCCGACCACGGCGGCACGGTGCTGCTCTCGAGCCACCTGCTCCACGAGGTGCAGGCGACCGCCGACCACCTCGTCGTGATCTCGGACGGCACCGTCGTCGCCGCCGGCCGGAAGGACGACCTCCTCGCCAGCTCCTCGATCCTCGTGCGCAGCTCCGACCCCGCCGCGCTGCTGGTCGCACTCCGCGCCGCCGGGCTCGACGTCCTCGCCGGGCCAGGCGACGCCCTGACGGTGGACGGCGCCGGGGGCCGGGTCACGACCGAGGTGGTGGCGGGCGTCGCGCGCGACCACCGGGTGCTGCTCACCGAGCTGCGCGCCGCCGAGGCCGACGGGCTCGAGCAGCTGTTCTTCTCGCTCACCGCCGCCGACGCGGCCTCGCCCCTGGAGGCATCCGCATGACCACGTCCCTGTCGACCCACCCCCTGAGCACCGATGCACATCCGTCGGTCTCGACCGCCATCCCCTTCGCCAGGCTCGTCGGGGTCGAGTGGTCGAAGGCCACCGACACACGGGCCGCCCGCTGGCTCCTCGCCCTCGTCGCCCTCTCGACCGTCGCCATGCTCGCGGTGCCGGTCGTGGCCCCCACGACCTTCGAGCAGACCCACGCGACCTACCTCCGGGTCGCCGCGCTCGGGCTGACGGTGCTCCTGCCGGTGGTGGCGATCCTGCTGCTCACCGGCGAGTGGAGCCAGCGCGGCGCCATGACCACGTTCACCCAGGAACCGCACCGCCTCCGGGTGGTGCGCGCCAAGCTCGCGGTGTCGACCCTGCTGGGCGCGGCCGGTGCGGTCGGCGGTGGCCTGGTCGCCGCCGCCGCCATCGGGCTGGCCGCCGCATCGGGCCGCACCCTCGAGGCCGACCTCTCCGTGGGCGCCGTCGCCGGCTACGTGCTCTTCGTGCTCCTCAACGTCTTCGCCGGCGTCGCCCTCGGGGCGCTGCTCCAGAGCTCCGCCGCCGCCATCGCCGCGTCGTTCGCGCTCCCCGCCAGCCTCGCCGCCCTCGGCACCGCCTCTGCCCTGGTGGCGAACTGGATCGACATGTCGACCTGGAACTGGGTGCTCGAGGACGACTGGGCCGGCCACGTGCCGCAGATCTCGGTCTCGATCGCCTTCTGGGTGGTGGTCCCGCTCGCCGCCGGGATCGTGCGGACCCTGCGCCGCGACGTGGCCTAGCGGTGGGGTGCACCGCTCGGGGCGGTGCCGAGCCCGGGGGTCGAGCGACCGGCCGCTGGCTAGGGTCCAGGCGTGCCCGAGAGCTTCCCGATCACGTTCGACGACGATGCCAACCGGCTCCTCGCCACCGATCCGCTGGCGCTGCTGTTCGGCATGCTGCTCGACCAGCAGGTCCCGATGACCTGGGCGTTCCGCTCGCCGATGGTGCTGAAGGAGCGCTTCGGCGATCGCTGGTCCCCCGACGGCATCGCGTCGATGTCCGAGGAGGAGGTGGTCGAGGTCTTCTGCCGCAAGCCGGCCGTGCACCGGTACCCCGCCGCCATGGCCAAGCGGGCCCACGCCATCGCCCAGCACCTCGTCGAGCACTACGACGGCGACACCGCTGCGCTCTGGACCACGGCGCGGTCGGGCCAGAAGCTCTACGACCAGGTGTCGACGCTGCCCGGCTTCGCCGAGGAGAAGTCCCAGATCTTCGTGGCGCTCCTCGCCAAGCGGTTCGACGTCAAGCCCCGCGGGTGGAAGGCCGCCGCCGGGGCGTTCAGCGACGGTGAGCCCCGCTCCGCCGCCGACGTCGACAGCGAGCCCAAGCTCCGCGAGGTCCAGGCCTGGAAGAAGGCCCAGAAGGCGGCCAAGAAGTCGAAGTCCGAGTTCTCGCTGAAGGGCTGAGCGGCTTCGGTCAACCGCCCGGGCGAGGGCGCGGGCACCCGTCGAGCGTGGGGACGTGGCGTCGCTCAGCGGGCCTGCTGGATCTTGATCATGTTCCCGGCGGGGTCGCGCACCGAGCAGTCGCGGGTGCCGTAGGGCTGGTCGGTGGGCGGCTCCACCACCTCGGCCCCGCTGGCCTCGACCTGGGCGAACACCGCCTCGAGGTCGTCGGCGGCGAGCACCACCATGGCGTAGGTGCCCTTGGCGATCATCTCGAGGACGGTGCGCCGCTCGTCGTCGGTGATCCCGGGGTCGACCGCCGGCGGGGTGAGCACGATGCTCGTGTCGGGCTGGTCGGGCGGCCCGACGGTGATCCAGCGCATGTCCTCGTAGCCCACGTCGAGGCGGACCTCGAAGCCGAGGACGTCGCGGTAGAAGCCGATCGCCGCCTCGCCGTCGGTGTGCGGGAGGAAGCTGGAGTGGATGGTGGTTGCCATGGGAGGCAACCTACGGACGCCCCACCGCCGACGCTTCTCGATTCCTGACCGGTCGGGTGAACTGCTTGGCCACGCAGGCCGGGATGCCGGCCGTCGACGGCGCCGCCTGCCGGCGGTACTCGCTGGGCGAGGTGCCGACGAGCTCGGTGAAGCGGCTGCTGAAGCTCCCGAGCGACGAGAACCCGACGGCGACGCACACCTCGGTGACGCTCAGGTCCCCTCGGCGCAGGAGCGTCATGGCCCGCTCGATGCGCCGGGTGGTGAGGTACGCATAGGGCGGCTCGCCGTAGGCCCGGCGGAACTCGCGCTCAGGTGGCCCGCCGACATGTGGACGCCGGCGGCGAGCTCGGCCACGTCGAGCGGCTGGGCGTAGTCGCGGTCGATGCGATCGCGCACGCGCCGCAGCCACACGAGGTCTGCCAACCGTTGCGCCGATCCCGGCTCCCCTGCCACGCCCCGAGCGTACGGCGGCGCCGCTCGCTCGGCGCCTACGAGCGCTCCAGCACCACCACGGGGATCGTGCGGGTGGTGGCCTCCTCGTAGCCCTGGAACTGCGGGTACGCGGCCTTCTGCGCCGTCCAGAGCTCGTCGCGCTCGTCGCCCTCGGCCACCCGGGCCGTCACCGGGAAGGTGTCGGTGCCGTACTCGACCGTGGCCGTCGGGTTGGCGACGAGGTTGTGGTACCAGTCCGGGTTGTCGGGGGCACCGGCCTTGGAAGCGAAGATCACCAGGTCGTCGCCCCGCTCCTGGGCCATGAGCGGCGTGGTCCGCTGGGTGCCGGTCTTGGCGCCGGTGTGGGTGACCAGCACCATCGGCGCCCCCTCGAACGGACCGCCCACCTTGCCTCCGTTGGCCCGGAACTCGGCGATGATCTGCTGGTTCCA
Organism: Acidimicrobiales bacterium; assembly: GCA_041394165.1. Taxonomy (GTDB): domain Bacteria; phylum Actinomycetota; class Acidimicrobiia; order Acidimicrobiales; family Iamiaceae; genus Aquihabitans. The sequence continues at coordinate 120,641 of JAWKIT010000013.1, read as the reverse complement.
GTCGTTCATGTCGTCGGACATCGCCGACCTCCTCGCGCAGGCGCCGTCGTCCCTCGACGCGCGGCGCCACGGTACCTGGCCCTCCCCTCGAACGAGGCCGTCCGCGCAAGTTGACCGTTCGGTCAAGTGGAGCGGCGCGAGGCCGCTACCGTGGGCGGACCTCGCCGGCAGGGGGCCGGGAGCACGAAGGGACCCGCCATGACCGCGCCCACGCTCGACATCGCCGATCCCGCGTTCTGGCGCCGCCCCCTCCAGGCCCGCATGGACGACTTCGCCCGGATGCGAGCCGAGTCCCCCTTCACCCGCTCGGCCATCCCGAACCTGATGACCGGCGAGCTCGACGAGTTCTTCGCCGTCACCCGCCACGCCGAGCTCGTGGAGATCAGCCGCCGGCCGCTCGACTTCTGCTCGGGGAAGGGCTCCACCAACATCTCCGACATGCCGGCCGAGGCGCTCGAGTTCTTCGGCTCCTTCATCGCCATGGACGATCCCCGCCACGCCCGCCAGCGCGGCATCGTCGCCCGCTCGTTCACGCCCCGCCGCCTCCAGGGGGTGCTCGACTCGGTCGAGACGATCTGCACCGAGGTGATCGACGGCTTCTGCGAACAGGGCGAGGTCGACCTCGTCGAGGCGTTCTCGCAGCCGTTCCCGCTCCTGGTGATCTGCGACATGATGGGCATCCCCCGCAGCGAGTTCGACACCGTGCTGCGCTGCACCAACGTCATCCTGGGGGGCGGCGACGCCGAGATGATGGGGCTCCCCGCGGGCTCGCTCGACCCCGAGGACCTGGACATCAACGCGCTGACCGCCACCCTCTTCGGCGCCGGCATCGAGCTGATCCAGCTGATGAACGACCTGGCCGAGTTCCGCCGGAAGCACCCCACCGACGACCTCACCTCGGCGCTGGTCAACGCCGAGGTCGGCGAGGAGATGCTGGCGCCCGAGGAGATCGGGCCGTTCTTCATCCTCCTCGCCGTCGCCGGCAACGACACCACCCGCACGGCCACCAGCCACGGCATGCACCTGCTCTCGCAGTTCCCCGACCAGCGCGAGGCCTGGCAGGGCGACCTGGCCGGCACCACCGCCACCGCGGTCGACGAGATCGTGCGCATGGCCTCGCCGGTGACCTTCATGCGCCGCACGGTCACCCACGACCTCACGCTCTCGGACCAGCAGTTCGCCGAGGGCGACAAGATGATCCTCTTCTACGGCGCGGCCAACCGGGACCCTCGAGCCTTCGACGAGCCCGAGCGCTTCGACGTCCGCCGCGACCCCAACCCGCACGTCGGCTTCGGCGGGCCCGGCCCGCACTTCTGCCTCGGCGCCCACCTGGCCCGCCGCGAGCTGTCGGTCGCGTTCGGCCAGCTGCTCACCCGCCTGCCCGACATCGAGGTGGCCGGCGAGCCCGCGCTGCTCGACGCCCTCGGCGTCCCGCTGGTCGGCGGCATCAAGCGGCTCCCCGTGACCTTCACCCCGACCGCGAGGGTCGGGACCGCCAGCTGAGCGGCCGCCCGCGTCCGCTCAGGCGGTGCGGGTCAGCTCGACGCTGACCTCGAGCGCCTGGTCGGCCCGCCCGGCGTAGATGCCGCGGAACGGCGCCACGTCGTGGTAGTCCCGCCCCGCCGCCACCCGGACGTGGCGCTCGGCCACGGGGTGCATGCTCGTCGGGTCGAGCGGCCACACCGAGCCGGTGAACGCCGCCACCCAGGCGTGGCTCTCCCCCACCGCCTGCTCGTCGATCTCGGCGTCGACCGTCGGGTGCAGGTAGCCCGACACGTACCAGGCCGGGATCCCCATCGCCCGCAGCAGGGCGAGGGTGACGTGGGCGAAGTCCTGGCACACCCCGGAGCCGTGGCCGAGCACCTCGTTCACGGTGGTCTGCACCCCGGTGGACCCCACCACGTACTCGAGGCGGTCGTGCACCCAGCCGGCCACGGCTTCGGCGGCCGCCGCCGGCGTGGCGGACGCGGCGCGCAGCTCGGCGGCCGTGGCCGTCACCTCGCCGTTCCAGCTCACCGTGGGCGTCGGCACGAGGAGCTCCTCGAACTGGTCGCGGAGCGCCTCGTCAGCCAGGTCGTCCCACGACGCGCCGCCGGGCTCGACCGGCGCGGTGCCCGTCTCGACGATCGCCCGGCCCACCACGCTCAGCTCCTGGTGGGGCACCTGGAGGTCGAAGTGGTGGACGACGGAGCCCCAGTAGTCGATGTGGCGGACGACGCGGGTCGAGGGGTCGACCTCGACGCGGCTCGACAGCACCGCCTGGTGGCGGTCCGAGCGGGGCTCGAGGCGCGCCTCGTTGTAGGACTGGAACACCGGCGCGCTGTAGCGGTAGCGGGTGCTGTGCACGATCTGCATGCGCCAGGTCATCGCAGTCCCCTCACGCCCCGACGTCCACGTTCCACTCGATGAACGCCACCCGCTGGAAGTAGCGCTGGGTGACCAGCTCGCTGGCGTGGGCGCACGCCTGCTGGAGCCGGGCGACGGTGGCCGGCAGGTCCTGGGCCAGCACGACCGGATCGGTGTAGGCGAGCTCGGCGCGGATCCGCCCCACCTCGCGCGCGGCCGCCGACACCTGGGGGTGCGCCTGGCGGCGACCGTTCGAGGTGAGCCGAGCCCCACCGTCGACCTGGTCGAGGCACTGCTCGGCCTGGGCCAGGGCGTAGTTCACCGAGCGGGGGAAGTCCGGGTCGAGCAGCAGGACGCTGAGCGCCCGCGCCTTGTCGATGTCGCCCCCGTAGGTGCGCAGGAAGGCGTCGTTGGCGCCGCACGACACGAGCACCCCGCTCCAGCGCGAGGCGTCGGCCGTCTCGGGCACGGCGCCCAGCAGGCGGGCCGTCATGTCGACGCGCTCGAGGCTCCGCCCGATGGTGAGGAAGCGCCAGCCGTCGTCGTGGAGCAGCACGGTGTCGGTGAGCCCGCCCACGAGCGCGACCCGGTCGCGCACCCACTGGAAGAGGAGGTGCGGCCCGAGCGTGCGCGCCGCTCGCACGTGGTTGTCGAGCTCGTGGTACGTGCGGTTCAGCGCCTCCCACACCTCGGTGGCGAGGATCTCGCGCAGCCCCCGGGCGTTCTCGCGGGCCAGGCGCAGCGACCCGACCACCGAGCTCGGGTTGTCGGCGTCGTAGGCGAGCAGCTCGATCGCCTTCCAGAGGTCGATCGGCCCGTCCTGCTGGTCGCGCACCACCGCCAGCTCGACGGGGTCGAGGCCCATGGCGGCGAGCAGCGACTCGCCGACGTGCGGGTCGTGGGCCTGGACCACCATGCGGTGCACGTACACGTCGAGCAGGCGGGCGGTGTCGTCGGCGCGCTCGAGGTAGCGCCCCATCCAGTAGAGGGCCTCGGCGATGCGGCTCAGCACGGGCCGGCCTCCTCCGGGTCGTCCGCGGGCGGTGCGTCGGCGCTCTGCTGCTGCTGGAGCTGCTGCTGGTGGTGGCGCTCGTGGTCGTCGGCCGGGCCGAACTGCAGCGGCACCGGCGCGGTCGGCCGGGCGGTGGCCGCCACCGGCACCGGCATCGAGAGCTCCATCCCGAACGACGTGTCGTCGTCGGCCAGCACCCAGGTGTCCTTCGAACCACCGCCCTGGCTCGAGTTCACGACCAGCGACCCCTCCGGCAGCGCCACGCGGGTCAGGCCGCCGGGGAGCACCCACACCTTCTCGCCGTCGTTCACGGCGAAGGGCCGGAGGTCGAGGTGGCGGGGCCGCAGCCGGCCGTCGACGAGGGTGGGCCCGGTGGAGAGCGAGACCACCGGCTGGGCGATGTAGCCGCGGGGGTCGCCCTCGATGTCGGCCCGGCAGGCCGCGAGCTCCTCGTCGGACGCGTCGGGGCCGAACACCAGGCCGTAGCCGCCCGAGGCGTCGACCGGCTTCACCACCATGCGGTCGAGGTTCGCCAGGACGTGCTCGCGCTGGTCGACCTCGCCGAGCCGGTAGGTGTCGACGTTGTGGAGCAGCGGTGCCTCGCCCAGGTAGTACTCGATCAGGTCGGGCACGTAGCTGTAGATCAGCTTGTCGTCGGCCACCCCGTTGCCCACCGCGTTGGCGATGGTGAGGTTGCCGGCCCGCGCCGAGTGGATCAGCCCGGCGCAGCCGAGGACCGACTCGGGCCGGAACTGCAGCGGGTCGAGGAACTCGTCGTCGATGCGGCGATAGATGACGTCGACGCGCTCCTCGCCCGTGGTGGTGCGCACGTAGGTCACGTCGTCGCGGCACACGAGGTCGCGGCCCTCGACCAGGTCGACGCCCATGAGCCGGGCCAGCAGGGCGTGCTCGAAGTACGCGCTGTTGTGCACGCCGGGCGTCAGCACGACGATGCGCGGGTCCGCGGCGCGAGCCGGTGCCGTCGAGCGGAGGGCACCGAGCAGGTGCCGGGGGTAGTCGTCGACGGGAGCCACGGCGTGCTGGCCGAAGAGGTCGGGGAACACGCGGGCCATCACCCGGCGGTTCTCCATCACGTACGACACGCCCGAGGGGCTGCGCAGGTTGTCCTCGAGCACCCGGAACTCGCCCTGGTCGTCGCGGATCACGTCGACGCCGGACACGTGGATGCGCACGCCGCCGGCCGGCTCGATGCCGTGCACCTGGCGGTGGAAGTGCGGCGACGAGTGCACCAGCTTGCGCGGCACCACCCGGTCGTTGAACACCTCGCCGGGCCCGTAGACGTCGGCGAGGAAGGCCTCGAGGGCCCGCACCCGCTGGCGGATCCCGGCCTCGAGCCGGCGCCACTCCTCGCCCGAGAGCACGCGTGGCACCAGGTCGAGCGGGAACGGCCGCTCCTGGCCGGAGAGGGCGAAGGTGACGCCGCGATCTCGATAGGCCCGGCTCAGCCCGTCGGCTCGAGCGGCGAGATCGGCGGTCGACTGCGGCTCGAGCGTGTCGTGGATCGAACGGTACGTGTCGCGGACCCGACCGAAGCGGTCGAACATCTCGTCGAAGGTGCGTCGGACCGACCCCGAGTCGTAGTCGTCGAACAGGTCGCTCACCCCGGCGATCCTGCGAGGACGCGGTTTCCCTTCCGTTCGCACCTCGTGAACGCTACGTGAACCGACCGTCCGACCGATCCGACGCGGCCCCGACGGGCGCGGCGGTCACCCGAGCGTGGGCTCGATCGGCTCCATGCGCACCTCGCGGGCCATGCGCCACGCCCCCAAGCTGCCGAAGGCGCTCATCCACGCCACCACGCCCCACACCACGTAGTGCGGGAGGTGGCCGGCGGAGCGCAGCACGTACAGGTAGGGCGCCAGGAAGGCGAACAGCACCATGGCGATCCACGGGAGCGCCTGGCGCATGGGCCGTCGCTCGTCGCGCAGGATCTTCACGCCCATCGCCTGGCCGACGCCGTAGGCGGGGGCCGTGCCCACGTCGAGGACGAGGAACCACCAGGGATCGACGCCGTAGCGGTCGAGCATCGGCCACACCACGACGGCCCGAGCCGCGCAGAGCACCACCACGCCCAGGGTCCACATCTGGCCCAAGGTGCCGAGGGTGCGCAGCTCGGCCAGCAGGCCGGGGCACTCGTCGCTCTCGTCGAGGACGAGCGGATCGCTGGGGTGGGTCACGCAGGCTCCCGGGCCGTAGGTCCGCCCGGACCGTAGCCGGACAGGTGCTCACGGTATCGGCACCCTCGGTGGCGACTTGAATCGAACCGGGCCGACGACGCCGGCCGCCGGGAGCTAGGACGCCCGCTGGTGGTGCCGGGCCCGGTCGAGCCAGCCGAGGAGGATGGCGACGGCCCGGGGATCGTGGCGCAGGTCGTGGGCGGCACCCGGGATGATCCGCAGCTCGGCGTCGCCGTGGGCGTCGCTCAGGACCCGGGCGTCGAACGAGGGGACGGTCTCGTCGTCGGAGCCGTGCAGCACGAGCAGCGGCCGAGGCGCGACGCGCGCCGCCTCGTCGGCCGGCTTGATCTCGTGGAGGCCCCGCGCCCACTGGTCGGTGGACGCCGGGAAGTCGGCTCGGTGGATGGCGCCGATGTCGCGAGCGTGCTGGAGCAGCCGGCGCGGGTGGTTGGCCCAGTCCTTGAAGTCCGCTGGCGCCCCGAGCGTCGCCACGCCGGCGATCTCCGGGCGACGGGCGGCGGCGCACACGCAGAGCCCGCCGCCGGTGCCGAACCCGGCGAGCCACACCCCGCGGGTCTCCCCCAGGGTCCGGGCGTGCTCGGCTGCGGCCAGCACGTCGTCGAGCCAGCCGGCCAGCTCGAAGTCCCCGCCCGAGGACCCGCAGCCGCGGAAGCCGAACGTGAGCACCCGCCACCCCTCGTTGGCGATGCGGTCGGCCAGCTCGGGGTAGGAGCGGTTGGTGGCGGCTGCGCCCAGCGCCGACGACGGGTAGCCGTGGCACAGCACGAGCGTCGGCGGCGCGGCGTCGGCCACGGGCGGGTTGGCCAGGTACCCGGCCAGCGTCACCCGACCCGACGCGATCTCGACGTCCACCGATCAGCGCCGATCGGCCGGGGCGAGCGCCCTCACTCGGCGGCGGGGCGAGCGCTGGCGTGGGGCGAGTACCCCCGGTTGGCGGCCTCGACCAGGGTGTCGGGACCGAAGCAGAGGTACGTCCCCGCCTCCATCAGCTCGTCGATGACGTCCTGCGGAGCCGTGTCGAGGTCGTACACGACCTGGGTGCGCTTGTCGCCGACGTACTGGTGGTGCTCGAACTTCGTGGGGCGGGACATGGGCGCCAACGTACGCGAACGCGCCGCCCGGCGGGAACCCGCCGACTCCGGCTCAGGCCTCGGGCCCGATGGCCCCGATCGCCTCCAGGTAGGCCATCCGCGCGTCGAGCACGGCCACCACGTCGACGTCCTCGAGCCCCCGGCCGCCCTCGTCGGCGAGGGCGAGGATCCGGGCGATCGCCAGCTCCTCGTCGACCACCTCGGTCTCCTCGTCGTCGGGATCGACGACGGCGGTCGCCTCCTCCAGGAGGTCGGCGTCGGCGAGCAGGACCCAGCGCACGTCGTCGTGGGAGATCCGGGCCTGGGTGGCCTCGGGCAGGCGGTCGGCGATGAAGTGCACCGCCTCGGTCAGGTCGAAGACGGCCGGACGGGCCGCATCGGACAGCCGCGCCGTCTCGCGGCCGAGGACCACCAGGCCGATGACGACGATGAGGGCGAGGCCGACGAGGCCGAAGAGCCAGGGCACGACCGCAAGCTACCGCCGCCGCCGCGGCGCGCTACTGCCCGGGCATCGGCACCGGGTCGTCGAAGCCCTCGCCCCGAGCCCGGCGATCGAGGGCGTAGTCGACCAGCGACGTGTAGAGCAGCATGACCTTCGGGCCGTACGTGGGGTCGGTGGCCCACACCGTGGTGAGGTCGCCCCAGGTCTGGCAGCAGCCCTTCGGGCCCCGGAGCCGCTTGTCGACGAGCGGGTTGGCGTAGTCGGGGTCGCGCACCGCGTAGCCCTTGAGGAGCTGGATCTGGGCCCGCACGCCCGCCTTCGGCGAGGCGAACACGAACCCCAGCGGCACGTTGTCGTAGTGGCCGATGCCCGAGAAGTTGTTGCCCACCACGCTGTCGGTGTTGGCGAACCCACCGGTCTCGAGCACGGCCTGGGCGAAGGCGATGTCGCCCCGGATTCCCTCGGCCCGCCCCTCCTCGATGAACCACCGGGCGTAGTCCTCGATGGGGGTGGCGACCCGGGGGCGGTACGGGCTCTGCTCGAACCAGCCGGCCAGGTCCTCCGCGGACAGGCGGGGCAGCCCGATGATCGGGACCTCGAGGGGCACCGGCACGATCGGGGCGTTGCCGGCGGTGCGGAGGCGGCGATCGGCGTCCTCCTGCTCGCCCAGCGCTTCGAGGTGGTCGCGCTCGGCATCGACGCGGGCCTGGGCGGCCGTGGCCGCCTCGGTCATGCGCCGGGCGGCCTCGTCGGATGCCGCCTTCTTGACCTTCCGGACGTCGCGCACCTTGGCCTTGGCCGCCGTCACGGCCTCCGCGGCAGCCTCGGTGACCTCCTGCTGCCGGGCGAGGACCTGGTCGAACATGATCGTGCGGCCGGCCGCCGCATCGGAGGTGTCGCCGTCGACGAGCGCCCGGTACTGCTCGAGGTCGTCCGTGTTGCCGGTGACGTAGGCCCGCACGGTCAGGTCGGAGAGGCGCTCGCGCTCGACCTCGAGCTCGGCGTCGGCGGCCCGCCGCTGATCGAGCGCCTCGATCTCGCGCAGCGTCGCCGCCTGGAGCTCCTGCGCGGCCAGGCGAGCGCGCTCGGCGGCGTCGTTCGATCGCGAGGTGGCCTCCAGCCGGGCCAGGGCGGTCTCGGCCACCCGCTCGTCGGCCGCGACCGCGTCGACGAAGGGGTCGTCGGGCGACGGCGGCGACTCCGGCGCCAGCTCCAGGGTGGCGGCGAGCGCCTCCTCCGCCGCCTCGAGCTCGGCACCGGTCTTGGGCGGCTCGTCCTCCACGTCCTGGCCGGTGGCCGGCGATCCGGCCAGCCCGATCACGATCGCCGACGCGAGGACGGCGGCCGTCCACCGCCGGGGCGCGCGCGGGCGCCGAGCGCTCGGAGGGGTGGCACGGAGCATGGGTGGGCCTATCGGCACGTCGGCTCGCTCGGTCAAGGGAGATCCACCAGGGCGGATCGGCCACGTTACGCGTCGGTGACGCCCGGCACACAGCACCGGGGGGCACCGCCGCCCGCACGCGACGGGGCCCGTCCGCCGAGCGGACGGGCCCCGGTGCGACGGTGCGCGTGCGCGTCAGATGCCGATGCGCTGGGCGAGCAGCTCGCGGTGGTAGGTCGGATCGCCGAACAGCAGCTCCGACGACTTGGCCCGCTTGAAGTACAGGTGCGCCGGGTGCTCCCAGGTGAAGCCGATGCCGCCGTGGATCTGGATGTTCTCGGCGGTGGCGTGGAAGTACGCCTCCGAGCAGTACGCCTTGGCCAGCGAGGCGACCGAGGGCAGCTCGTCGTTCAGCTCCGACGCCGCCCAGCCGGCGTAGTACGCGGCGGACTTGGCCGACTCGACCTCGAGCAGCATGTCGGCGCACTTGTGCTTGATGGCCTGGAACGAGCCGATCGGGCGACCGAACTGGACGCGGTCCTTGGCGTACTGGACGGCCATCTCGAGCACGAACTGGGCGCCGCCCACCTGCTCGGCGGCGAGGCCCACCGCGGCGAGGTCGAGCACCCGCTCGAGGACCGACCAGCCCTCGCCATCGGCGCCGATGAGCGTGCCGGGCGCGTCGGCGAGCTCGACCTTGGCCTGCTTGCGGGTCTGGTCCATCGTGGCCAGCGCCGTGCGGGTGACGCCGGCCGCGTCGCCGTCGACGGCGAAGAGGCTGACGCCCGCATCGGTGCGAGCCGCCACGATCAGCAGGTTCGCGGTGTGGCCGTCGAGCACGTACATCTTCGTGCCGTTCAGCTTCCAGGCGTCGCCGTCCTTGCTGGCGGTGGCGGTGATCCCCGCCTCGTCCCAGCGGCCGTTCTCCTCGGTGAAGGCGAGCGTGGCGATGGTCTCGCCCGCCGCGATGCCCGGCAGGTGGGCCGCCTTGGCCGCCTCGTCGCCGGAGTGGATGAGGGTGTTGGCGGCGAGCACCACGGTCGAGAAGAAGGGGGCGCACAGCAGGGCCCGGCCCATCTCCTCGAGCACGACGATGAGCTCGATGTAGCCGTAGCCCGAGCCACCGAACTCCTCGGGGACGATGAGGCCCTGGAGGCCCATCTGCTCGCCCATCTGCGACCACACGGCGGCGTCGAAGCCGGCTTCGGTGTCCATCTGCTCGCGCACGGCGGACTCGGGCGACTTGGCCTCGAGGAACTGGCGGACGGTCTTGCGGAGCTCTTCCTGCTCCTCGTTGAACGCGAAGTTCACGGGGTCCCCTTCGGTGGTGGGCGATCGGTCGACGCATCGTGGCGCGCCCCCGGGGGCCGGCGCACCTCGGGACGTGTACGCACGCGTACACTTGCCCCATGGCCCGGACCACCACCGGCATCCGCGAGCTGCGCGGCACGCTCACGTCGCTCGTGCGGCGCGCCGGCGCCGGCGAGCGCATCGTCATCACCATCGCCGGCCGACCGGTGGCCCAGCTCGGCCCGGTCGAGCCCGCCGATGCGGCGGTGAGCATCGACGACCTGGTGGCCCGCGGGCTGCTCGAGCCAGCTCGGCGCGGCGATCGCCCGGTCGAGCCCGGCGTGCGCATCGACACGTGGACCGGGGGTCGCCTCGATCGGGCGCTGCGCGAGGTCCGCGGCTCGTGACCCTCGCCCTCGACACCTCGGCGCTCCTCGGGCGCTACCTCTCCGGGCCGCACCGCCCGATCGTGCTCGAGGCGATGGCGGCCGACGGCGCCTGGTGCGCCTCGGCGCTCGCCCGCACCGAGGCCCTCGGGATGGTCGACCGGGTCTGCGACGTGGCCGGCGACGGCGACGAGGTGCGCCGGGCGCTTCGCGACGACTGGGAGCGCATCCACGTGGTCCCGCTCGACCAGCGCTGCCTCGACCGAGCGGCGGAGCTGTGCCGCGAGCAGCCGCTGCGCACGGTCGACGCCCTGCACCTCGCCGCCGCCGACCGGCTCCCCCGGCCCATCACCTACGTGACCTTCGATCCGCGCCAGATCCCGGTCGCGCTCGCCCTCGGGTTCGACGTCGCGTCCACCTGAGCGGATCGGGCGGCAGACTGGCGCCATGGAGACGCTGGTCTGGTCCGACGCGGCGGCCGAGATCCACCAGGTGGTGGTCGGCCCGTTCGACAACAACGTGTACGTGCTGCGCTGCACCGAGACCGGCGACGCCGTGCTGCTCGACGCCGCCAACGAGCACGAGCGGCTGCTCGAGCTGTGCCGCGCGCTCGGCGTGCGCCAGGTGCTCGAGACCCACGGGCACTGGGACCACATCCAGGCCGTGCCGGAGCTGCGCGACGCCGGCTACGCCGTGCACGTGACCGAGCAGGACGCCGCGATGCTGCCGAGCTACGACCAGCTCCTCGAGGACGACGCCGTGATCGAGGTGGGGCGCCTCCGGCTGCACACCCTCCACACGCCCGGTCACACCCCGGGCTCGATGTGCTTCCGGGTCGAGGGCGCACCGATCCTCTTCACCGGTGACACGCTGTTCCCCGGAGGCCCGGGCGCCACGTCGTTCGAGGGCGGCGACTTCCCCACCATCATCCGCTCGATCGAGGACCGCATCTTCTCGCCGCTCGCCGCCGACACGATCGTGCTCCCCGGCCACGGCGACCGCACGACGATCGGGGCGGAGTCGCCGCACCTGCAGGAGTGGGTCGACCGGGGCTGGTAGCAGCAGCGGCGCTCAGCCGCCCGCGCGGAGCAGCCAGAAGCGGTCGTCGTCGCCGGTGAGCGCGGCGCGGCGGTGCTGGTCGGAGGTGAAGCAGGAGGTCCAGGGCACCTCCTCGATCGCTGCGCCGGTCGGGGCCCAGCGCGCCGTCACGTCCTCGCCGTACATCCGCACGTGGTCGGACTGGCCGTAGAGCCGCTCGTAGTCCGCCCGGTCGGCGTCGGGATCCTCGAAGGTCTCGGCGAGCGCCCGGTCGCGCGGGACGACGATGATCGCCTCGCCGTCGGTGCCCACCACGCGCGCGAGCTCCCGCACCGCACCGAGGTCGTCGGGGATGTGCTCGAGCACGTGGAAGCACACGACCACGTCGAACGCGCCATCGGCGTACGGCATGGCGCACAGGTCGCCGTGCACCAGGGCGCCGCGCGAGCGCAGGTCGATGCTGTGGTACTCGTAGCCCAGCGCCTGGGCGGCCGCCCGAACGGTGTTGACCGGGGCCACCTCGAGGAGGCGCGTGCCCGGCGGCACGGGCCCGCGGGCCTCCAGGTGGAGCCGCAGGGCGCGATAGCGCTCGGTGGACTTGCACGCCGGGCACATCCGGTTCGGCCGACGGGGCTTGCGGCTCGCCTGGAACCGGATGCCCGACCACCCGCACACCGGGCACTCGACGCGAGCGGGCCAGCGCAGCACCGCCCGGTGCACGGCCCGGCTGTAGGGGCGCACGGGCCGGGCGACCACCGACCACGCACGCTCGAGCTGGATCGCGGCCACGGTGTCCTCCCCTCCGGCCCACGGCGCAGGCGGCGCCCCAGACCGGGCGGCGAGCGTACCAGAGGGGTCCTCGCGCTCCGGGTGGTGCCGAGCCTCGGATCGGGGCGGCCGCGGGCCCCACCGCGGCAGCACCGGCGCACCCGACGACCGCAACGGGCGCACCGGGCGCACCTGCGACGATGGGCCGGTGACCGACGAACCGACCAGCGGACCGAGCAGCGCCCTGCCGTCGCACCTGCGACCCGTCGACGACACCCCCGTGCACACCCACGACCTGCCGGACACGCCGACGCGCGATCGCTCGATCGCGGCGAGGGCGTGGGTGGAGGCGCCCGCCGCTCTCCTCGCCCTCGACGATGCCCGGTACCTGCGACGCATCGGGCCCTGGCTGCTGTGGCGAGCGGGCGACGCTCGCGGGCCCGCCACCTACTGGGCCTGCCTCGCCGACGAGCTCGGGCGGCAGCACACCTTCGAGCTCTTCGCCGACGGCTCCGGCTCGGGCGACGGGCCCGCCGAGCACCACGAGCGCTTCCGCACCTGGAAGGAGGACCTCCGCGACCACGCGTGAGGTCTCCCCCGACCTCCCCCGTCCCGGACGTTCTCCGCCCCGAACGCGCGCCACCAGCGCACGAACCGAGCACAGAACGCCGACGGCCCGAGGCACGGCGCGCCGAGCGCCGGCCCGGGCGATCAGGTGGCGGGCGCGTCCTCGGGGTCGAGCTCGAGGGCGATCGAGTTCATGCAGAAGCGCAGACCGCCGCGATCGACCGGGCCGTCGGGGAACACGTGGCCGAGGTGGCTGTGGCACCGGGCGCAGCGGACCTCGGTGCGGACCATGCCGTAGCTGCGGTCCTCGTGGACCTCGACGGCATCGGGCGACACCGCCTCGGTGAAGCTGGGCCAGCCGCTGCCGGAGTGGAACTTGGCGTCCGAGCGGTAGAGCGGGTTGCCGCACGCCTTGCAGCGGTAGAGGCCCGGATCCTCGACGTCGGTGTAGGCGCCGGTGAACGCCCGCTCCGTGCCGGCGCGCCGCAGGACCTCGTACTCCTCGGGGTCGAGGCGCTCGCGCCACTCGTCGTCGCTCGAGGCGATGGGCTTGAGCTTCGGATCGTCGGTCATCGGGCCTCCTCCGAGGGGGCAGCGTCGGTCACGTCGACGTCGAGGTCGGCGGTGGGGCCGGGGAGCTGGCACACCACCCCGGTGCCCTGCAGCCCGCAGTACCCGTTCGGCACCTTGTGCAGGTACTGCTGGTGGTACTCCTCGGCGTAGAAGAACTGGCCCGCCGGCGCCAGCTCCGAGGCGATCGGGCGCCGCCCGGCCGCGGCCAGGGCTCGCCCGAAGGCCTCGACCGCGGCGCGGGCCTCGCGCTCCTGCTCGGGCGTGGTCCAGTAGATCGCCGAGCGGTACTGGGTGCCGTGGTCGTTGCCCTGGCCGTCGACCTGCGTCGGGTCGTGCTCGTCGAAGAACGCCTGGAGCAGGTCGCGATAGGTGGTCTGGGCGGGGTCGAAGACCACGAGCACGGCCTCGGTGTGGCCGGTGAGCCCCGTGCACGTCTCTTCGTAGGTGGGGTTCGGGGTGAAGCCGCCGGCGTAGCCGACGGCGGTCGAGAAGACCCCGGGCAGGCGCCAGAAGATGCGCTCGGCACCCCAGAAGCACCCCATCGCGAAGATGGCGGTCTCCATCCCCTCGGGGAAGGGCGGGACGATGGGGTGGCCGTTGACGGCGTGGACGCCGCTGATGGCGAACGCGGGCTCGGGGCGCCCCGGCAGGGCGGTCTCGGCGGTGGGCATGGCGGGCTTGGAGCGGTGGAACAGCACGGTGGGCACCTCCGGGGCACCTCGGCGAACGGCTTGCGGACCATGAAACACCCCCGGCGCGGGTTCTGGTCCCGATCGGCACCGGGTTTCGCAGATCGTTCGATCTTCCGGGCGACCTCCGCCATTACCACTATCGCCATAGTGCTAATACACTGGCCCCATGGTCGACACCCCCCTGTTCGAGATCGAGGACCTGCACGTCAGCGCGGACGGCAACGAGATCCTGCGCGGGGTGAGCCTGACCATCCTCCCCGGCGAGGTCCACGCCCTCATGGGCCCGAACGGCTCGGGGAAGTCCACCCTCGCCAGCACCCTGCTCGGCAGCCCCGAGTACGAGGTCACGGGTGGCACCATCCGCTTCCAGGGCGAGGACATCACCACCTGGGGCCCCGACGACCGGGGCAAGGCGGGCATCTTCCTCGCCTTCCAGTACCCCCAGGCCATCCCGGGCGTGTCGGTGCTCAACTTCCTGCGCCAGGCCCTGTCGGCACGCAAGGGCATCGACCTGTCGATGCTCGAGCTGCGGCTGTCGATCATGGAGTGGATGGAGCGCCTGGCGATGGACCCGTCGTTCGCCGACCGCTACCTCAACGAGGGCTTCTCGGGCGGCGAGAAGAAGCGCAACGAGATCCTGCAGATGGCGATCCTCGAGCCCGAGCTGGCCGTCCTCGACGAGACCGACTCGGGCCTCGACATCGACGCGCTGCGGGTGGTGGCCGAGGGCGTGCGCGAGGTGCAGAAGGACCGGCCCCAGCTCGGGCTGCTCGTGGTCACCCACTACCAGCGCCTCCTCGACGAGCTGCAGCCGAGCCACGTCCACCTGCTGATCGACGGGCGCATCGTCGAATCGGGCGACATGGCACTCGCCACCAAGCTCGAGACCGAGGGCTACGAGGCCTGGCGCCTGCCGGTCGCGCCATGATGGGCGCACGATGACCACCGCCACCGAGCCCTTCGACGTCGCCGAGGTCAAGGCCGACTTCCCGATCCTCCAGCAGGAGGTCAAGGGCCGCCCCATCGTGTTCCTCGACTCGGCGGCGTCGTCGCAGAAGCCCCGAGCCGTGATCGACGCGATGTCGGCGTACTACGAGACGATCAACGCCAACGTGCACCGGGGCGTGTACGAGATCGCCGAGAAGGCCACCAACGCCCTCGAGGCCGCCCGGCTCCGGATCGGCCGCTTCATCGGCGCCCCCAAGCCCGAGACCGAGGTGCTGTTCACCAAGAACGCCACCGAGGCGCTCAACCTGGTGGCCCAGTCGTGGGGCCGGGCCAACCTGGGCCCGGGCGATGCCGTGCTGCTCACCCAGCTCGAGCACCACGCCAACATCGTCCCCTGGTTCCAGCTGGCGGCCGAGAAGGGGTTCGAGGTCCGCTGGATCCCGCTCACCGCCGACGCCCAACTCGACCTGACCGACATCGACACGCTGCTCGACGGCGTGAAGCTGCTCGGGCTCACGGCCATGAGCAACGTGGCCGGCACCATCACGCCGATCGCCGAGCTCACCGCCAAGGCCCACGCGGCGGGCGCCCTGGTCTGCCTCGACGCCTGCCAGTACGTGCCCCACCTCCCCACCCGCCTCGACGAGCTCGGCGTGGACTTCGCCGCCTTCTCGGGCCACAAGATGCTCGGCCCCACCGGCGTCGGGGTGCTGTGGGGCCGCGAGGAGCTGCTCGAGGCCATGCCGCCGTGGCTGGGCGGGGGCGGCATGATCCTGAACGTCACGCTCGACGGGTTCCTCCCCGCCGCGCTCCCGGCCAAGTTCGAGGCCGGCACCCCGCCGATCGCCGAGATCATCGGGCTGGCCGCCGCGGTCGACTACCTCGACGCCCTGGGGATGGAGGCGGTGCGCGAGCACGAGGTGTCCATCACCGCGTACGCCATGCGCACGCTCACCGAGCGCTTCGGCGACACCCTCACCATCCACGGCCCCGCCGAGCCGGCGATGCGCGGCGGCGTCCTGTCGCTCGCCCTCGACGGCGTGCACCCCCACGACCTGTCGCAGGTGCTCGACGAGCACGCCGTGTGCGTGCGCCCCGGCCACCACTGCGCCAAGCCGCTGATGCAGGTGCTGGGCGTGGGCGCCACGGCCCGCGCCTCGTTCTACGTCTACAACGACGACGCCGACGTCGATGCGCTGGCCGACGCGCTGGCCGACGCGGCAAGCTTCTTCTCGTTCTGACCGCCCTCGGAGGCCGCACCATGCCCGGACTCGAGGATCTCTACCGAGAGATCATCCTCGACCACTACCGCAACCCCCGGAACCGGGGCGAGCTCGACGCCCCGCCGGCCACCCGCACCGAGGGGTTCAACCCGCTCTGCGGCGACGAGATCGTCGTCTACCTCGACCTCGACGACGCTGGCGTGGTGCAGGACATCCGCATCGGCGGCCAGGGCTGCTCCATCAGCCAGTCGTCCGCGTCGATGATGTCCGCGGCGGTGAAGGGCAAGACGATCGACGAGGTGGCCGCGCTCACCCAGGCGTTCAAGGCGATGATGAGCATCCACGAGAGCTCCCTCGGCGAGGACGGCGAGACCGCCGCCGACGTGCCCGTCGAGGCCCCGGAGGGGGTGCGCCTCGGCGACCTCGAGGCGCTGCGCGGCGTGGTGAAGTTCCCCGTGCGCATCAAGTGCGCCACCCTGGCCTGGAACACCCTCGCCCAGGGCATCGAGGACGCCCAGCAGGCCTGACGCCACTCGCGGCTCACGGTCGTCGGCAGATCTGGCAGCGATCGGGGACGAGGTCGACGGCCCGCCCGTGCTCTCCTGCTCCTGCATCGCCGACGCGCAGGAGCACCGCCATGTCCACGAGGCCGACCCAGAAGATCGCTACGCTGGCCGCAGGCATCCTGATCACGCTGAGCACCACCGCGGCCGGGTGCTCCTCGGCCACCGACGCCGGCAGCGCACAAGCCGTCGCGAAGACCACCGGGACGCCCGTTGCGGTCACCGACGACGGCACGCACATCCTCATCATCACGCCCCAGCACGACGTGTACGGCGGTGAGCTGTTCTCCCTCGTCTTGAAGCGGGTCACGACCGGCCAGACGTGGACCGTCGCTGATCGTCTGCGATACATCGACGAAGACGCGACGCTCTCCGCCGACGGGCGCTTCGTGGTCTGGAGCGACTTCGACACCATCTACCGGTGGGATCGCAACTCCGGTGCGTCGACGGAGGTCTACGGCCTCGGAGTCGGTGGCAACACGAAGGAGTACGAGATCGACCTCGCTTCGTCATCCCGCGGGTTCGTGTCGCTATCGGTGGGCTTCGAAGGTGGATCGATCCCGATCAAGCTGCTCAACACCTCGACGCTCGCCATCACCTCGATATCGGCGAGCAAGTACTCGGTGGTGTGCGGCATCTCCGACGACGGTTCGAGGTACGCGATCCACGACGACTACGTCGAGTCCGTGCGATCCACCGCGACGGGCGCCATGGTCAGCGGCTCCAAGGCCACCCCGCGCAAGACCGAGTACTGCACGGGCAGCTCGCTGTCGGGCGATGGCAAGACGCTGGTATTCGAATCCGACGCCGCCTCGCTCCCGAGCGGCCGGCCCAACACGGCCGGGAACACCAACCTCTACGCGTACTCGCTGGCGACCGGCACCTACACGCCGATCCTCCGCGACCACGTCCCGACGTGGAGCACCAGCATCTCCAACAACGGTCGATACGTCTTCTTCATCGCCGAGCGAGACCTGGTGGGCGACGGCGGGACCTTCCAGGTGTACCGCTTCGACCTGCAGACGAAGACGACCATCCGGATCACCCCCAAGCGCAACGCAGGAGAGTTCGTGACCAGCCCATCGGGCAACCGGGTGCTCTACCAGGCGGGGTCGTACTTCTACCTCTGGACGGCTTGATCGCGCGCCGGTCGGGGCCCGATCTGGGCAGCGGCCTCGCGACGGGTCCTCGCTCCGAGCTTGGCCATCGCCCGCTTGATCGTCGTGTCGACGGTGGAGGGAGCGACGTGGAGGCGCCCGGCGATCTGCTTCGTGGTCAGGCCGTCGCCCACCAGGCCCAGCACCTCCGCCTCCCGAGTCGACAAGCCGCCGAGCTGGGGCCCCCGAGCCGCCGCCGGGCTCCGGCCCGCCCGCCGGAGCGAGGCACGCACCCGACCCAGGAGCGGAGTCAGGCCCTGCGCCACCGCGTCCGCCTGCAGCTGGTCCAGGACGACCAGGCCCTCATCGAGGTCTCCTCCTCGAACGAGCGCCTCCCCGAGCAGCCACCGGAGGAGCAGGTGATCCTGCGCGGGCGTGCCGACCCGGGCGACCGCCCGCCGCGCAGCACCCATCGCTCGGTCCAGGTCGCCTTCCACCAACGCAGTCGTGGCCTCGACCTGATCGGGGACCCAGGCAAACGCGGGATAGACGACCGGCCGATCCTCGGGGACGGCGGTGGTGCCGAGATCGAGGTGGGCCCACGCCTGCAGCGCCCAGCGCTGCAACGGCAGCAAGGAGAAGGACCCGGCGCCGCCGCTCTCGGCGCCCAGGATCTCGAGGGCCCGAGCGGGCTCGCCTCCCGTCCACGCGACCATGGCACGGGCCTGGGTGATGGCGTCGCTGCCGATCGGGTCGTCGGCTCGTCGGGCCCGCTCGAGCGACGCCATCGCCAGCTCGAGCGCACCCCGATCCGCCTCGCTCTGCGCGAGCACCGCCAGCCCGGCGCATCGCTGGCGGACCGACGAGGCCCTGGGGATGGCGGCGCGGAGCACGGCCAGGCCCGCGCCGTCTGGGCCGCGGACGGCGATCGACGTGTAGGCCCGCATGACCTCGAGATCCGAGGCGAGCGCATCGGAGCCGGTCGCCTGCAGAGCGACGATCGAGCGGGCGAGCACGTCGACCGCGCCCTGCAGGTCGCCATACGCGCCGAGGAGGAACCCGACGACCTCGGAACCCAACGCCAGCAGCAGGTCGCTGCTCCCTGGCTCCTCGCCCGCGCGGGCGATCGCGTCCGCAAGCACCGGGAGGAGGTGGTTCGGCCACGTGGCGTCACCCTGCATCGCCAGCGAGATGCCCGGCAACATGCGCGACGTGAGGTCGGGAGCCTCGTCGGCGAGCACCGGCCCGAGCGCGTCTGCATCGGTGCGCAGCACCTCGCGATCGCCACCTGATGCGAGGTCGAGCCCCCATCGGATCGCCCGGAGCCGCACCTCCTCCGCCCGTTCGAGACCACGCGTGGCGAGCGCTCGATCGAGGCGCGTGCGTGCGGAGTCGGCGAGCCCGTCCTGGATCCGCAATCCGGCGTCGAGCGCCACGATCGCCGGACGAGCTTCGAGCTCGGGGTGAGCCTCGAGGACCTCGGCGAGGAACGCTCGGGCCGCCCGGAGCGATTCCGTTGCGAGGATGGCGCGCGCTGCCGCGTCGACGAGCGCCACCCCCTCGGCGCCGTGCTCGGCCGAACGAGCGGCGACGGCGAGGATCCGGGCCCGGCCAGCGGGCGTGGGTGCCCCGGCCAGGGAGGAGCGCGCGATGCGGTGGGCCTCAGCCCGGTCGCCGGCGAGCAACAGGTGCTCTGCCCGGGCGACATCGTCGACGACGGCATCCGCCAAGCGCCGGTGCGCGGCGTTGGCCGCCACGTCGGTCGCCAGCGACTCGAGGACCCGCCGGGTGACCGGACCGGCAGCCGACACCATGCCGTCGCGGCGGACGATGAGGCGCGAGTGGTCGAGGGCCTCCACCGCATCGGCCGAGAGCGCCGTCTCCGGGAGCGGGGCGAGCGCGAGGCCCACGAGGGCGGCCTCGGCGGCGAGGCGAGCATCGGTCCGGATCTGTCGGATCGCCTGCTCGGCCGAGTGATCGACATCGTCCGGGTTGCGGGCCAGGACGGCGAGCCGTTCGGGATAGCCCCCGGCGAGGGCGATGATGTCCGCGACCACGTCGTCGCCCCGAGCTCCGTACCGGCGCGCGAGTGCGGCGGCATCGGCGGCAGGGAGCGGACCGAGGTCGATGCTCGTCGGCCGGCACCGTTCCTCGAGCATCGCGAGCAACGGTTCGTCGCGCGCCAGGCCTCCCACGATCAGCGGGACCTCGCCGGCGAGGGCGAGGAGCAGGTCACGGGCCTGGCCGCCGAGGAGCCGAGCATCGTCGATGACGATCGGACGTGGGTCGGCTCGGACGATCCGAGCGGCGAGGACGGCAGGCGACTCGGTGCCGACGGCCGGGTCGGCGAGACGGGCGAACGCGACCGGGTCGTCGACGAGCTCGAGACTTCGGACGACGCGGTCTGCCACCCCGAGCGCCTCGGCCGCCGAGAGGAGGACGGCCGTGGTGCCGACGCCGCGCTCGCCAGTGACGGTGGTGCAGCTGCGGTCTCCAACGCTCGCAAGGATCGCCTCGACGCTCGCCTTGCGCCCGACGAGCCCCGATGGGGCCGATGGCCGATGGGCGGGGCCCAACTCCCGAAGGCGCGCCGAGACCCTCCCGAGCGCGGCCGTGCTCGAGGGGTCGCCCAGGGCGGCCACGGTCTCGGCGACGCCGGTGCGCCGAGCGAACCGAGAGGTGGACCGCCCGGGCGGCGACGTTGGTCGATGCACCGTCGGCGAGGTGGGCGAGGAGCCGGATCTGCACCTCGCCCAGTGCATCGACGGGGTGGGTGGGACCCGCGCCCCGCCAGTCGTCGACCGTCCAGAGCCGCCGCAGGTCGTCCAGGACCGCGCCATCGATCGGATCCGGCGATGCCACCACCACGGCGGCCGCTCCCCCGAGCCCGCCGCGGAGGAGCTCGACGAGGCCGTCTCGATCCTCCGCCGCGGCGACGACCAGCGGGTGGCGATCCGACCCCCACCCGGCCGCGCCGAGCAACGCCTTGGCGCTCGCCACGCGATCGGCGCCCACGATCAGGCATGGAGCGGACGGTTGCCCTGGCATCGCCCTACCGGTCCGCTGCACGGGCCGGGACTCTAGGTCCCCTTGGCCTGGTTGACCTGCACGTTCGCCGAGGTTGGCACGGTTCGGGGACGGTGGCGGGCGGAGACCGGTGGTGGGTCGGGCCTCGGGAGCGATCGCGACCGCCCGATCGGTTTGGCAGCGATGGGGGACATCGTTCGACGTCGTGGCGTGGTCAGATCCGACCGATGCCTGGGATCGCCGCCTGGCGCCCCTCCCCACCGGATGGGCCCCGGGGCGACGGCCCTCCCTCGACCCATCGACCCGGAGGACCCCGGATGCACTCGACCCGGCTCGAAGAACTCCCGCCGCGCCAAGCGCGATCGCGGCTGCTCGGCATCGTGCTCGCCAGTGCGATGGCCGTCACCCTTCTGACCATCGTCGCACCGACGCCCGCGATCGGGGCGACCGTCAGCGTGGCCCGCAGCGAGGCGGGCGCCGCAACAGGGCACCACGTCGATAGCGAGGGGCGCGTCTACAACGCCTGGATCGAGCGGGATGGATCCGCCGTGGATCTGCTGGTGGGTCGGACCGAGGTGGCGGGGAGTGCACCCGACTCCACCTGGGGCAACGATCCGCTCGCAGGACCCGGGGTACGTCGGGTCACGTTGTCCCCGCCGTGGACTACCGGTTCGACGTTCGACCCCGTTCCCTCACCTGGTTTCCTCGCGAACGGGAACATCGTGGTCGCCTGGCCGTGCTACGGATCCTCATCCTGCGTGTTCCACGGAAACGAACAACCCGCGATCGACACCTACACGACCGTTGGCGTCCGCACGGCTCGGGTCCGCACCACGAAGTTCCTCGACAACGTCCGCGTAGCCGATGATGGATCGATGGTCGCGACGAAGGCGACCACCGCGACATCAGGGTTCGCCCAGCAGCTGGTCTGGATCCGCGCAGACGGGACCACGATCGGGTCGACGTCGCTGACCAAGACCGATGAGGCCAGCACGCCGCTCGCCAGCGCCACCGTGGCGGGCGGGAAGCTCTACGTCGCCGATGCCGCAGGCGAGGTGATCCGATTCGCAGCCACGGGTACGGTCGAACGACGCATCTTCAGCACGTGTGCAGGCCCCTATGTGGACGAGCCCGGCCGCGTCGACGAACCGCCGACGGTGTTCCCCGGCAGCGATGGCGAGTTGTGGCTTGCGTGCCATCGTGCTGACGACGGCACCGGGACCATGACGCTGCACCGATGGACGTCCGATGGAAGCGTGCTCGCCCCGGTCCTCGGCTCCTGGTCGGCCGGGGACAAGCCAGCGATCCTGCGGAAGGTGAGCGTCGGCGCCTCAGGCCCCTACGGGGGCATCATCGTGCAGGGCGAACTCGACGTGTTCGAGACGAACGGCTGGTACGCACCCAGGAACGGCGCCTTCAAGTACCAAGACGGATCTTGGACTCAGGTCGCATGGTTCTCGGAGAGCTCCGTCGTGAACGCGTCCGGCACCGTGCCTCAGAACCACCTCACCAGCACAGCCGACGGGTTCGCCTTCTCGACCATCTGGCCACCCGTCGAGACTGGGGAGTCCGCCGACGAGGGCGTCGTCCAGTGGGGTCGGGTCACGATGACTCCGCCCATCGGCCCTCCGACGACGGCGCCGAGGACGCCGACGATCATCGCCGCGAGTGGTGGAGGCTCTCCCTCGCTCACGGTGACCACCGGCCCCGCGACGGCAGCGGCGGGGCCTGCTACCGGATATCGCATCGTCGGATACGTAGGGAACTCGACCACACCGTTCACGGCCAAGGACGTGACCGTCGCCGCCCCCTCGGCAACCTTCGATGGCCTCGCCGTCGGCCAGCGCTACCGATTCACCGCCGCGGCCACCAATGCCGGGGGGTCCGGACCTTCCTCCCCTGCGTCCTCGTGGGCTACGCCACCCTTCGCATCGTTTGACGCCTTCACCGACCGGCAGTACCGCGACTTCGCGGGCACGAGCGCGACCACCGCCCAGAAGATCGACTGGAGCACGAAGCTCAGCAGCGGGACCCTCACGCCGGCGACGGCCGCCAACGCCGCGGTCGACTTCGCCTTCTGGCAGAAGCAGTCCCCGATCATCCGTCTCTACCGCGCCTACTTCCTTCGGCTGCCCGACGCCGGTGGCCTCACGTTCTGGAGCAACAGGTCCCGTGGCACGTGGCGCATCGCTGCCATCTCCGGCGAGTTCGAGCGATCGACGGAGTTTCAGCGCAGGTACGGAAGCCTGAGCAACCGGCAGTTCGTCGAGCTCGTATATCAGAACGTGCTTGGGCGTACGGGTGATGCCGGCGGGATCGCCTCGTGGACCGGCAAGCTCGACCGGAAGGTGAAGACTCGAGGAGAGGTGATGGTGGGCTTCTCGGAGTCGAACGAATACAAGAACAAGACCAAGGGGCTCGTCGACACCGTCAACGTCTACACCGGCATGCTCCGCCGGATCCCGACGCCCTCGGAGATCGCAATCTGGGCACCAGGGACCGCCACCCCTCCCCGAGTCGAACTCGTCGGGTCGATCCTGGCGAGCGATTCGTACGACAAGCGCACCTGACCGCGTGCCCGCGTGATCATCGTCGACCCAGGCCACCCACCGAAGGAACAGGAAACCTGAGCGCGGGAATAGCAACTTCGTCGGTACCGTTGTGGAGGTTCCCTCTGACCCCGTGAGGAGCCCCCGATGGCCGACGCCACCCCCGACACCGCCCCGAACGCCGGCGACCAGCAGCTCGCCCTCCCCGTCCTCCCCCTCCCCAACGGCGTGGTGCTGCCCGGCATGGTCCTCACCGTCGCCCTCGAGTCCGACGAGGCCAAGGCCGCGGTGGCCGCCACCGGCGACGACGACCGCCTCCTGCTCGTCCCCAAGGTCGATGGGCGCCACGCCAGCGTCGGCACCATCGCCACCATCGAGTCGCGCGGCGAGCTGCCCTCGGGTGCGCCGGCGCTCGTGGTGCGGGCCACCGACCGGGCCCTGCTGCGCGCCGGCGTCGCCGGCACCGGCACCGTGCTGTGGCTCCAGGCCGAGCCGGTCGACCCCGAGGTCACCGACGAGGCCCGCGAGCTCGCCGTCGAGCTGCGCGCCGCGTTCCGCGAGCTGTTCGAGCGCCTCGGCGGCCGACGGCTGGTGGAGGTGCTGCGCGGCCTCGACGAGCCCGACGCCCTCGCCGACGCTGCGGGCTGGTGGCCCGACCTGGCCCTCGACCGCAAGGTCGAGCTGCTCGAGACGGTCGACGTGGCCGAGCGGGTCCGGTTGGTGCTCGCCTGGGTGAAGGAGGCGCTGGCCGAGCACGCCGTGCAGGAGCGCATCCGCACCGAGGTGAGCGAGGGCCTCGAGAAGAACCAGCGCGAGTTCATCCTCCGCCAGCAGCTCGCCGCCATCCGCAAGGAGCTGGGCGAGCTCGACGAGGAGGGAGGCGAAGCGGCCGACTCCCCCGCCGCCTACCGCCAGAAGCTCGCCGAGCGCGACCTGCCCGCCGAGGTCCGCACGGCGGCCGAGCGCGAGGTCGAGAAGCTCGAGCGCAGCTCCGAGCAGTCGCCCGAGCGCGGCTGGATCGTCACGTGGCTCGACACCGTGCTCGACCTCCCTTGGGGCGAGCGCTCCGTCGACGACCTCGACCTGGCCAACGCCCGCGCCGTGCTCGACGCCGACCACACCGGCCTCGACGAGGTGAAGGACCGCATCGTCGAGGAGCTCGCCGTGCGCAAGCTCCGCCAGGAGCGCGCCGAGCGGGCGGCGCCGGCCGCCACCGACCTCCCCCTGCCCGAGGGCCCCGAGGGCGACGAGCCCGACGGCGACGACGGCCTGCCGGTCGCTCCGGCGGACCCGGAGCCGGCCACGGCGGCGAGCCCGGTGCGGCAGGGCACGATCCTCACGCTCGTGGGCCCGCCCGGCGTCGGCAAGACCAGCCTCGGCGAGTCCATCGCCCGGGCGCTGGGCCGATCGTTCGTGCGAGTCGCCCTCGGCGGCGTGCGCGACGAGGCCGAGATCCGCGGCCACCGCCGCACCTACGTCGGGGCCCGGCCCGGCCGCATCGTGCGGGCCATGACCGAGGCCAAGGCGATGAACCCGGTCGTCCTGCTCGACGAGATCGACAAGGTGGGCAGCGACTGGCGCGGCGATCCGTCGGCCGCACTGCTCGAGGTGCTCGACCCGGCCCAGAACCACTCGTTCCGCGACCACTACCTCGAGGTCGACCTCGACCTGTCCGACGTCATCTTCCTGGCGACGGCCAACCAGCTCGACACCATCCCCGGCCCCCTGCTCGACCGCATGGAGATCGTGAGCCTGGACGGCTACACGGAGGACGAGAAGGTCGCCATCGCCCGCGACCACCTGCTCGCCCGCCAGCTCCAGCGCGCCGGCATGACCGCCGACGACGTGACGGTCGACGAGGGTGCGCTGCGCCGCATCGTCCGCCACCACACCCGCGAGGCTGGCGTCCGCTCGCTCGAGCGGGCCCTCGCCAAGGTGCTCCGCAAGGTGGCGGCGAAGGTCGCCGAGCGCGGAGGGGGCCGAGCCCGTGCCCGTCACCGAGTCCACCGTGCCCGAGCTGCTCGGGCGCGACCGGTTCTTCGACACCGACATCGAGGACCGCGTCTCGGTGCCGGGCGTGGTCACCGGCCTCGCCGTCACGGGCGCCGGCGGCGACGTGCTCTTCGTCGAGGCCACGGCCCTCCCCGCGGAGGAGGGCGACGGCGACCGCTCGGACCTGCTGGTGACCGGCCAGCTCGGCGACGTGATGAAGGAGTCGGCGCGCATCGCCCTCTCCCACGTCCGGGCCAACCGGGAGCGCTACGGCGTGCCCGCCGGCGCCGACCGCCGGGCGGTGCACGTGCACTTCCCGGCCGGCGCCACCCCCAAGGACGGCCCCTCGGCCGGCATCGCCATGACCACCGCCCTCGTCAGCCTCTTCACCGGCCGACCGGTGAAGGCCTCGGTGGCCATGACCGGCGAGGTCACCCTCCAGGGCCACGTCCTGCCGATCGGCGGCGTCAAGCAGAAGGTGATGGCCGCCCACCGGGCGGGGATCCGCGAGGTGATCCTCCCGCTGCGCAACGAGCCCGACATCGACGACGTGCCCGAGCAGATCCGCGAGGAGCTCACGGTCCGCTTCGCCAAGACGGTCGACCAGGTCATCGACTGGGCCCTCGAGGCCGAGCCGGCCACCGAGGCGGCAGCCTGAGCGACCGTCAGGCCGCGGGGTAGGCCACCGGCTCCGGCAGCAGCGCCGGGGTGCCCTCCACGGAGGGCGCCCCGTCCGCCCAGAGGACGCGGATCCGGCACGACCACGGCGCCGCGGCGCAGGCCACCGGCGCCGGCGTCCGGGCCTCGCCATCGATGTCGGCGGGCGCCTGGACGACCGGGTCGGGCAGGGCCAGCTCCACCTCGAACGACCCGTCGGCGCCGACCTCGACCGTCCGCAGATCGGCCACCGCCGTCGGCGAGAGCTCGCTGAACGGAGGCGCCGGCTCCTGGAGGAACCCCTGCACGGTGAGGGCCAGGGCGCCAGGGGCGAGGTTCGCGCCCTCGATGCGCGCCCACCGGCCCTGGTCGGGGCCATCGATGGCCGTCACCGACAGGGTCGGGAGCGCATCGACCTCGGCCGCCGGGTCGAAGGCGAGCGGGAGCCAGGGCGAGGGCGCCGTGCCGTCGCCCGTGAAGAAGGGATCGCTCGACGGCACGAAGGCCTCCGCATCCCGGTCGCCCTCGGGATCGCCCTCGTCCACGAGCGGACCGATCTGCAGCTCGCACTCGTTCGTCCGGCAGTCGTTCGGGCGGAGGGGGACCGTTCCCATGAACACGGCCGGGAGCCGCAGCGCGGCGACACCGGTACCGTCCGCGCCGATCGCCACGTCGCCGACCTCCGCGCAGGTCGTCCCCGGGTTGTTGGCCGGCAGGCCGGGGCGGAGGCACTGGGCGAGGTGGTACGTCCGCCCGGGCACGGCCCCGCGCACCGCCACCGCGACCTCGGAGCGAGCCCCGAGCAGCTCGGGCCCGTGCACCTCGGCGACGAGGCCCGGCACCACCTGGCTCTCGAGGCGCCCGACCACCGCCCCGTAGGCCGAGGCGTCGATGGGCGGGTCGTCGGCGGCCCGGACGTCGGGTCCGGCGCCGTCGGGGCGGAGGGCCGCCACGACGCCGGCGAGCACGAGCAGCGCAGCCGCGACGGCGGCGATCCGGGTGCCACGACGCCGCCGCGGGGCCCTCGGCTCGGGGGCCACCGCTCGTCCCGAGGTGACCGCCTCCAGCGCGGCCTCGGTGTCGAGGCCCTCCAGTTCCGCGTGCAGGGCGTCGATGGCGCGGGCAGCAGCCCGATCCAGGGTCTCGGTGCTCATCGCTCCTCCTCCTCGAGGTCGATCGTGAGCCGGCGGGCGAGCGCCCGCCGGGCCTTGTGCAGGTGGGCCTTCGCCGGGCCCTCGGCGACCTCGAGGATCTCGGCGATGTCGGCCACCGGGCGGTCCTCGACGTAGCGGAGCACCACCGCCGTGCGCTGCTGGGGCGGGAGCTCGCGGACCGCCGCCCAGAACGCATCGGCCGCCACCACGCCGGCAGCCCGGTCGCCATCGTCGCGGCGCACCAGCTCGAGGCGGGCGAGCGCGCGGCGCTCGCTGGTCCGGCGCCGCTGGTCGGACAGGGCCAGGTTGATGGCGACGCGGCGCACCCAGGCACCGGGGCGCTCGAAGGTGCCGACGCGATCCCAGCGCTGGTGCGCGCGGAGGAACGCCTCCTGGGCGACCTCCTCGGCCACCGCACGGGAGCCGGTGAGGGCGAGGGCGATCGCCACGACGGCGCGGTGGTCGGCCCGGAACACGTCCTCGAAGGACGCGTCACCGACCGCCGCGGGGATCGTGGGCACCTCGGGTGTGGCCGTCATCGGGGGTCATCGCCTCGTCGTCGCACGCCATCTCCACGCTCGAGCCGCCCGTTCGGTTTACCCGACCCCCGACGGCCGCCCGCCACGCTGGGCCCCCGCCGAGCCTCCCCTCCCCCGCCCTCGAGCCTCCCGCCCCCGCACCGTGAGCCGAAGGCGCGCCACCAGCGCGCCAACCGCTCACCCACCCGCACCGCCACCCCCACCCGCCCGCACCGTGAGCAGAACGCGCGCCACCAGCGCGCCTTCTGCTCATCCACCCACGCCCAGCGACCCGAGGGCACCAGCCCCGCCCGCCACCCGAACGGGGGTCGGCGGCGTCGGGCGAGCACGAGCTCGGGACACGCCGTAGCGTCCGGCCATGGCGATCGTGACCCGACGGAACTTCGTCCTCGGCCTGGCGGCGGCGGCCGTCGTGCCCGTGCCCCAGTGCAGCCCGGGATCGCTGCCCGACCCGGTGCCGCTCCCCGACGACCCGTTCACGCTCGGGGTGGCGAGCGGCGACCCCGCTCCCGACGGGATGGTGCTGTGGACCCGCCTCGCCCCCGACCCCTTGAACGGCGGCGGGATGCCGAACGCCGCGGTGCCGGTGCACTGGGAGCTCGCCCTGGACCCGGACTTCGTCGACGTCATCGCCGAGGCCGATGCCATCGCCGATCCCGCCCTCGCCCACTCGGTGCACGCCCGCGCCATCGGGCTGCCCGCCGACACCTGGTTCTGGTACCGCTTCACGGCCGCCGGGTGGACGAGCCCGGTGGGGCGGACCCGCACGGCCCCGCGGCCCAACGCCCGGCCGGCCAGCCTCCGCTTCGGCGTCACCACCTGCCAGCACTACGCGCGGGGCTACTACACGGCCCACCAGAACCTGGCGCTCGAGGACCTCGACCTCGTCACGTTCGTCGGCGACTACATCTACGAGGCCAACGCGAGCGGCCCCCGCACGCACGGGACGCCGACGGCCACCACCTTGGCCGACTACCGCAACCGCTACGCCCTCTACAAGAGCGACCCCAACCTCCAGGCCGCCCACGCCGCCTTCCCGTGGATGGTCACCTGGGACGACCACGAGGTGGTCAACAACTACGCCGGCGACGCGGACAGCAGCGGGACATCCACCACGGCGTTCCTCGAGCGCCGGGCCCAGGCGTACCAGGCCTGGTACGAGCACCAGCCGGTGATGCTCCCGGGCGGGGCGAGCCCACGCTTCGACATCTACCGCATGCTGGTGTGGGGCAAGCTCGCCCGGATGGCGATCCTCGACGGGCGCCAGTTCCGCACCCCGTACCGCTGCGGCAGCGGCGGTGGGGCGCTGTGCGAGGCCATGGCCGGCAACGACGTCACCATGCTCGGCACCGCCCAGGAGCAGTGGCTGGCGAGCAACCTGGCCGCCGCCCCGGCCACGTGGCACGCCATCGCCCAGCAGACCGTGATGACGCCGTTCGCGCCGAGCACCGTGGGCTCGGGGGTCAACCTCGACCAGTGGGACGGCTACCCGGCCGCGCGCTCGCGGATGTTCGACCTCCTGGAGCACCCGGCGGTCACCAACCCGGTGGTCCTCACCGGCGACATCCACTGCGCCATCGCCCTCGACATGCACCGCGACGGCAACGTCGCCAACCCGAAGGTGGCCACCGAGCTCGTGGCGCCGGCCGTGTCGTCCACCTTCGCCGCCGGGCTCGAGGCGGGCTTCGAGGCCGGGCTGAACGCCCGACCCCAGACCCGTCACGTGAACGCCCACCAGCGCGGCTACCTCACCTGCGAGGTCACGCCCGACCAGTGGGTGGCCCGCTACCGGGTGGTCGACTCGCTCGTGCCCTCCTCGGGAGCCACGACCGACGCGACGATCGTGCTCGACGCCGAGGGCTGACGCGCGCCTGCCGCCTCCGCTACTCGGCGAGGAAGGCGGCCACCCGGTCCTTGGGGCGTCCGATGATCGCCCGGTCGCCCTTCACGAGGACCGGCCGCTGCATCAGCCGCGGGTGCTGGACGAGGAGCTGGGCCACCGCCTGCGGGTCCTGGTAGTCGCCCTCGACCAAGCCCTGGTCCTTGAAGAAGCCGTCCTTGCGCACGAGGTCGGCGGGCGGGTCCTCGAGCTTGTCGATCAGGTCGAGGAGCTGCTCGGCCGACAGCGGCGCCTTCAGGTACTGGACCACCTCGGCGTCCACGCCGGCGGCGCCCACCTCGTCGAGCGCGTGGCGCGAGGTGGAGCAGTTGGGGTTGTGCAGCAGCGTCAGGTCGGCCATGGACGGGACCCTAGCGAGCGGACCGCGCTAGAGGACCTGGAGGTCGTGGGCCACGACGATCTCCCCGTCGTAGGTGGGGCGGACCAGGTCGATCCAGCGCTGGTCGTCGATCCCGGGGTTGGCCGGGATCAGGTGGTACAGCACCAGCAGCGCCACGCCCGCCTCGGTGGCCACCCGGCCCACGTCCGGGGCGTCGGTGTGGTCGTCCACGAGGTGGTCGATGAAGCTGGGAGCGGTGCCCTGCCCCTCGAGCACCCCGCGCACGAGCGGTCGGTCGATCACCTCGTGGACGATCGCGTCCGCCCCGGCGGCGAAGGCGGCGAACCCGTCGCGGCCCGCACCCCGATCGCCGCTGATGGCGACGTCCACGTCGGGGGTCGCGATCCGGAACCCGAGCGAGGGCATCGCGCCGTGCTGCACCCGCACGGCCCGGACGCTCAGCTCCGGGCGGTCGATCAGCGTCACCGGCTCGCGCGGCGGCACGATCTCGTGCCAGGTGGCGAAGGCGTCGAACGTGGGCACCTGGGCGAGGGGTCCCTCCTGGTCGGCGATCGACCGGCGCAGCGCGAGCTTGGTCCCGGCCTCGTAGTCGGCGATCCCCGTCGGACCGTGCACGTCGAGGCGGCGGTCGGGGTCGGCACCGTTGCGGCCCGACGACCACGCGAAGCCCACCAGGCTGCCGAGCTCGGCCACGTGGTCGGCGTGGCAGTGGGTGACGAGCACCGTCCGGACCTGGTCGGCGTCGTAGCCGGCCTCGACGAGGCGGTGCACGCTCCCGCACCCGCAGTCGATGACGGTGACCTCGCCATCGACCTCGACGGCGACCGAGGTGCCGCAGCGCAGGTGCGATCCGGTGAGCCGCGTGATCTGCTGACCGCCGTGCGAGCCGAGCACGACCACCCGGGTCCGCCCGCGCGACAGGGTGGCCACCTCAGCTGCCGCCCGGGCCCGGCGACGGGTAGTCCGGCGGGGCGTCGCTCGGCGGCACCGTGTCGTAGCCCAGCACCGAGCCCTCCTCCTGGAAGACGTTGGCGGGCAGGTTCGGCATCTCGCCCGGGAGGTAGCGCTTGCCGCCGTCCGCGTAGCGCATCATGCCCGTGCCCTCCTCGCCCTGCTCGTCCTTGCCGGTGGCATCGACGTCCCACCAGATGACCTGCATGTCGTCGACGGCGTTGTAGTCCGGGTTGGCGAAGATGCCGTGGTCGCCGAAGGAGATCTGCGGCGAGGTGGGGGTGCCGCCGGTGGGCGGGTAGTTGAACAGCCCGTCACGGAAGGTCTCGGGCGTGAGCTTCGGACCGGCCATGTGCACGCCGAGCATGAACAGGCGGATGGGCTCGTTGATCACCGCGATGGTGTTCTTCGCCTGGGGCTCCTCGCCGTAGTACCACTCGTAGAGCTTCCAGGCCTCGCCCTCCTTCTGGGGCACGCGGGCGGGCAAGCCCGAGATGCCGAAGGCGTGGGCCCACTGCTGCTGGTCGTAGAGCCGCCCGAACACGGTGGTGTCGGTGAGGACGGTGCCGGTGATGATCCACTCCGGGAAGTAGTCCTGGTCCGTGGCCGCCTTCGTCAGGTAGATCGGCATGACCGGGTCGCCGAGGAAGACCACCGAGGTCACGCCGGCCTCCTTGAGCCGGGCCACCAGCACCCGGGCCTTCTCGGGCAGGTCGGAGATCACCAGCTGGTAGGTCAGGTTCACCGCCGCGTCGTAGCCGCGAGCGCCACCCTCCTTGGCCACCATGTCCTCGACCCCGCCGAAGACCGGCGGGTCCTGCTCGAAGTGCACCACGCCGAAGACCCGTTCCTTGGCGGCGATCTCGGGATCGCCGGCGAACTCCGCCTTCTGGCCGAGCAGGCGCTCGATGATGAAGTCGCCGAGGTTGAGCAGGTACTGCTCGGGCGGCTGGCTGTTGCCCCAGAGGTACGGGGCGTTCTCCTGGAACGCCGAGTCGGGCAGAGCCAGGCCGCAGCCGATGCAGAGCACCTTGCGACGGGCGAGCTCCTCGGCGTAGGCCGACTCCTGGCCGGGGCCGCCGATCGACGCGAAGGCGCCGATCTCCTCGGCGACCTTGACCGCATCGGCGCGAGCCGAGGTCTCGTCGGACCCCGAGCCCTTCAGGGGCACGACCTCGATCTGGCGACCCCACGTCTCGTAGGTGGCCGCCATCATCTGGATGATCTTGTTGCGGGTGTCGCGGGCCGCCTCGGGCGAGTCGCTCTGGTCCTGGAGGCTCGCCGAGAGGTCGTCGTCGGCCGGCTCGTAGGCCACCACCTTGATGGCGTCGGCGCTCACCCCGCGGTAGGTGGCCCCACCCTCGACCCCCTCGGGCGCGGCCACGCACGGCGGCGCGTAGGCCGAGGGGATCTTCACCCGCCCGGTGGTGGGGTCGCACTTGGGGCCGAAGTCGTGGTCGGCCACCTCGCCGCGGCGCTGGGCCTCCTCGAAGGTCAGCGGCACCTCGTCGGCCGCGCTGCCCACCTCGCTGTCGGGGCCCGCCGTGGTGGTCACCTGGTCGCGACCGGTGGACGCGAGCACGGCCACGAGGGCGAGGGCCAGCAGCACGACGGTGAGCGGGCCGAACCGGGCGATCAGCGACGGGCGGGGCGGTGGGGTGAGCGTGGAGGGGGTCATGGGAGCTCCGGGGAGGAGGGGCCGGTGGCGGCGACGGCGCCCGAGCGGCCGATGACCGCCCGATCGCCACCCAGGTACGACGCGACGACCTCGGGGTGCGCCAGCACCTCGGCCGGTGGGCCGCTGGTGACCACCCGGCCCTGGTCGAGGGCGACGAGGCGGTCCGAGATCGACGAGATGAGGGCCATGTCGTGCTCGATGACGATCAGCGACGCGCCGAGCGCCTCGCGGATCTGGAGCAGCAGCGGGCCCAGCGCCTCCGCCTCGCGCTGGGCGATGCCCGACGAGGGCTCGTCGAGCAGCACGACGGTGGGCGCGTGGGCGAGGACGCACCCGAGGTCGACGACGCGGCGCGAGCCGGTGGACAGCTCGCCGACGAACTTCGTCCGGAACGCCCCGAGGCCGAGGAGCTCGATCAGCTCGTCGACCCGGTGGCGGGCGGCCGCCTCGGCATCGACGAACGGCGGCAGCCGGAACGCGGCGTTGAGCGGGTCGCGCACGTCGAGCCATCGCTCGAGGGCGACCAGGAGGGTGTCCTCGACGGTGAGGGACGGGAACAGCCGGCAGTCCTGGAAGCTGCGGCCGAGCCCGAGCAGCGCCCGGTCGGGCGCCCGTCGGTCGGTCAGATCGACCCCGCCCAGCGCGACGTGGCCGGTCTCGGGCCGGGTGAAGCCGGAGATCAGGTCGAGCAGCGTGGTCTTGCCCGCACCGTTCGGACCGATCAGCCCGACGACCTCGCCGGGTGCCACCTCGAAGGACACCTCGTCGACGGCGCGGATCCCGCCGAACGACACCGACAGCTCGTGCACGCTCAGCCCCGGGCCCGATGCGCCCGCCCGGTCGGCCAGCGCCGCGCCCGTCGGACGCGACCCGTCGGGTGCGACCGCCCTCCCATCGGCACCGGCCCCGAGCCCAGCGGCGGCACCCTCGAGGAACACGGAGCGGAGCACGTCGGGTCGATCGAGCAGCTCGGCGGTGGGCCCGTGGAAGCGGATCTCGCCCTTCTCCATGAAGTAGGCGGTGTCGGCCACGGTGAGGGCCACGTTGACCGACTGCTCGACGAGGATGATGGTCGTGCCCTGGTCGCGCAGGTCGCGCACGACCTCGAGCAGCTGCTCGACCACCACGGGCGCCAGCCCGAGCGACAGCTCGTCGATCATCAGCAGCTTCGGCCGGTTGAGGAACGCCATCGCCAGCGCCAGCATCTGCTGCTGGCCGCCGGAGAGGTCGGCCGCGGGATCGTCGATGCGCTGGCGCAGCACGGGGAACAGGTCGAGGGCCGCCTCCACGCGAGCGCGCCGGCCGGCCGCATCGCCCCGCAGCATCCACCCGGCCACCCGGAGGTTCTCGCCCACGCTCAGCGAGGGGAAGACGCCCTGGCCTCCCGGCACCTGGGCGATGCCCAGCGGGGCGATCTCCTCGGGCGGGGCGTGGGTGATGTCGCGCCCGTCGAACACGACGGCGCCGCGATCGGCGATCGCCACGCCGGAGATGGCCTTCAGCAGGGTGGACTTGCCGGCGCCGTTGGTGCCGAGCAGGGCGATGACCTCGCCCTCGGCCACATCGAGGTCGACCCCGAACAGCACCCGCACGTCGCCGTAGGCGACCTGGACCCCCCGAACGCTCAGCAGCGGCAGCTCCCCCGCCGCCCGCTGCTCGATCATCTGGGCGCGGGTGGCGGCACCGGTCCACACCTGGGCGATGTCGTCGTCGATGACCTTGCCCACCGAGGAGATCACGAGGCCGCCGATGAGGAACACGGGCGCCATCACGACCATCCCCCACCGGAAGCCGTAGCTGTCGCCGATCCAGCCGATGAGCGGGAGGACGAGCAGGCCCGGCAGCACCCACAGGGCGCCCACGGAGAACCCCATGGACCGCGCCCGGGGCGGGATGGCCAGGGAGAGGGAGGCGAACACCCCGGGCCCGACCACCACCAGCGCGGCCGAGATGACGCAGTTGGCGGCGACGGCCAGCACGATGTTGGGTGCCGCCGCGAAGCCGACCGCCACGATCGACGCGATCCAGGCGGCGATGGCGAGCACGCCGAAGGTCTGGGACGCGCCGCGGGCGAGCGCACGGGTGGTGTAGCGGGCGCCGATGGCCACGCCGACCAGCTCGACGAGCTGCACGGGGACCAGCGCCCAGGCCCGCTCCCAGGCGTCGAGCCCGAACACCTCCTCGTAGAGCAGCGACGCCAGGCTGATGAAGCCGATGATCGACGCGGCGAGGAAGGGCAGGGCCACGAAGATGCGCCGGAGGCTGCGAATGGTCCAGACCATCCGCATCGCCTCGGCGAACGACGGCGGCGGCTCGTCGGCCTCGGTGTCGCCCCCGAGGTCGGCGGCCTCTCGCTCGAAGTGGCCACGACCGGGGTCGCGGAGGCGCAGGCCGAGCACCACGAGGATGAGCGTCGGCACCGCGAAGACCAGGAACGGCGTGCGCCAGGTGAACAGCGCCGCCAGGCCGGCGCCGACGAGGAAGCCCAGGATCTGCCCGACGCTGTTGGCCGCCCGGTGCACGGAGTAGACGCGGGGCCGGGAGCGGATCGGGTAGTAGTCGGCCAGCAGGCTGTTGTGGGTGGGGAACACCACGCCCTGGCCGATGGCCGCCCCCGAGCGGGCGATGACCAGCATCCAGACGGTGAACGCCAGGCCGGTGGCGAGCGAGAAGAAGCCCCACAGCGCAGCGCCGGCGAGGGCGATGGCCACCCGGTTGCGGCGGTCGGCCAGGTGGGCGATCGGCACGGTGAGCAGGAGGGCGACGGCGCCCGCCGCCGTGACGACGCCGAGGATGGCGCTGTTGGACAGGCCGAGCGAGTCGCGGATGTCGGGGAGCAGGACGAAGTAGGCGGAGCGGTCGAGCTCGTCGGCCATGTTCAGGCCGAAGAGGACGGCGAGCGGGTACCACCCGGCCCGGCCCAGCCAGCCCGGACGCCACCGCGAGCCCGAGGGCTCCTCCTCGGGCGGGATCTCCACCTGGTGCGCCGTCTCCGCCGCCGTCATCGTGCGCTCCCCACGACGTCGTCGAGCTGCGAGCCGTCGAGCCCCTGCGGTCGCTCGGGCAGCGCGACCTTGATGGCCTCGGGGGCGTCGTCGCCCCCGGTGTCGGCCAGCAGGCTCGGCACGACGATGCCGTTGCGACGGGCCTCCCAGCGCAGCACGGCGTCGCGCAGCCGGTAGAGGAGGCCGCCCAGCCCGCCGGGCAGCACGAGCAGCACGACGAGGACGCCGATCGCCGAGGGCAGCAACCGCCACTGCTCGGTGAGGAACCACTCGCCGCCGTTCAGGAACAGCGCGCCGAGGACCGCGCCGGGGAGCGAGGCGAGGCCCCCCACGACCGCCGCGGTGAACACGCCGAGGCTCTCCGCGGCCACGAACGGCTTCTCGGTGTAGCTGCCGTTGACGTGGACGAACAGGCAGCCGGCGACGGCGGCGAGGAACCCGGACAGGGCGAAGGCGAGCAGCTTCGTCCGCACCGGCCCCACCGAGTAGGCCGCGGCCCCTCGCTCGTTGTCGCGCACGGCGAGCAGCACCCGGCCGGTGCGGCTGCGCCGGATGCCCGACACCGCGAGGAAGCAGAGCACCACCACCACGAGGACGACCTCGTACATGGCTGCCTCGCTGGTCAGGTCGAAGCGGCGGAACAGCGGCCGCGCCTCCACCACGCCGTCGGGGATCCAGCTCTGCTCCTTGCGGTTGAGGAGGTAGTTCGAGCAGGCGAGCGAGAACGCCAGGGTGGTGACGGCGAGGAAGAGGCCGGGCAGCCGAAGCGCCGGCAGCCCCACCACCACGGCCACGATGGCACCGGCGACCCCTGCGATCAGCAGGCCCAGGCTGAGGTCGAGGTGCCAGGTGTCGGTGGCCACGGCGCCGACCGCTGCGCCCACGGCGACGAACGACATCTGGCCCAACGACACCTGCCCGGCCCAGCCGGTGAGCACCACCACGGAGAGGGTGATCAGGCAGAACACCGCGACGGTGGACGCCTTGAGCTCGTTGCTGGGCGACAGCACGAGCGGCAGGGCCGCCGCGATCGCCACCAGCACCGCGGGGATCGACCAGCGGGCGAGGCGCACGAGCCAGCGATCGACGAGCTCGCGCGGCACGGGCCGGACCTCGTCGGCCGCGCTCCAGGACGAGACGGCGTCGACGTCGGCCCGGCGAGAGGAGCCGCGCCGCGTCACCAGCACGACGAGCAGGACGACGGCGACCACGACGTAGATGCGCCCGACCGTCGACGGGTAGTTGGCGGCGACGCCCTGATCGAGGACGCGCAGCGCCACCGCGGCCGCGACGATCGCCGGGAGGTGGTCCATGCGCCCGATGACGAGGGCGGCGAGCGCGAACAGGAGCGCCTGGGGGCTGAGGGTGGAGGCCGCCGAGTAGCCGAAGATCGAGACCTGGAGGAACACGCCGACGAACGACAGGACCGCAGCCATCGCCCAGACCAGGGTGCCCAGGCGCCGGACGGGGATGCCGAGCAGCGCCGCCCGGTCCGAGCGCTCGGCGCTCGCCCGCACCGCGATGCCGACGTCGGTGCCCCGCAGGAACAGCGCGAGCCCGAGCAGCAGGAGCGGGGCGACGATCACCGCCACGATCTCGCTGCCGCCGAAGATCACGCTGCCGAGCACGACCTCGGCGTGGAACGGGTCGGGCAGGTCCTGGTTGGTGAAGATCTTCTCGCCCCACAGCCGCGGCAGCAGGATGCCGCACACGATGAGCAGCTGCGAGATGCCGATGGTGGCCACGGTGAGGAGCAGCCGGGGCGCCCGGGCGAAGCGCCGGATGATCGCCAGCTCGATCACCACGCCGAGGGCGATGGCCGCGCCGAGGCCGAGCACGAGCCCGACGAGGTAGGGCAGGCCCGACACGGCGATGAGGCCGACGGCGAGCGTGGTGGGCACGGTGCCGAGGTCGCCCTGGGCGAAGTTGAGGATCCGGTTGGCCCGATAGATGAGGGCGAGCCCGAGGGCCACGAGGGCCGTCAGCAGGCCGATGACGACGCCGAGCGCCCACGGCCCGATGCCCGTGGGGTACGCCACGAGCTGCAGGGCGACGATGGCGAGTGCAGGCACGAACGGACCGATCGCTCGGAGCGGTGCCGACGTTCGCAACGAAGCGTCACCACGCATCTCGACGATGTGCTCCCCTGTGTCCGGCGGTGCGATCCTGCGGCCCCTGCCCGCGAGGTTCGTGCACCCTAGCTGCAAATAGTTGCGGTGGTGCTGCGCCTCACCGGACGGCGTCGATGGCCCGGGCGAGGGCGAGGTCCCGGTCGGTGATGCGGCCGTCGGCGTCGTGGGTGACCAGGTCGATCACCACCCGGTTCCACGAGTTCGACCAGTCGGGGTGGTGGTCGAGGCGCTCCGCTTCGGCGGCCACCCGGACCATGAAGGCGAAGGCCTCGGCGAAGTCGGCGAAGGCCAGCTCGCGGTGGAGCCGCCCCTCGACGACCTCCCACCCCTCCGGGATCTCGGGCTCGGCTGCGGTCATCGTCGCCTCCTGTCCTCGTCGGTGCTCGGTCGGCTCAGCGACCGGACCACGATGGCACGAGCTCGGCCAGGGTGCCCTCGTCGATGGCGCGCAGCTCGAACTCGTCGTCGAGGTTCACGTCGCGCAGGGGCAGGTGGGCGGCGACCTCGCGCAGCGCGTCGGGGTCGAACGAGGGTGCCGCCAGGTATCCGTCGGCGAGCAGCTCGAGCGCCGCGGGGGACGTGAGGACGGCCTCGGGCTTGGTGGGCAGGGTCGCGAGCACGGCGCGCAGGAAGTCGCGCTGGTCGGGGTCGTCGTAGCGCTCGGCGAGGAGCGCCTCGCCCTCGTCGCTCACCTCGACGGTCGCGCCCGATGCCTCGGCGATCAGCGGATCGAGCACCTTCCGCAGCTCGGGGTTCAGCTCGACGCGGGCGAGGGGCTCGCCGGGCCCCGACGGCACCGGACCTCGCGACGTGACCAGCTGGAGGATCAGCTCGCCGGGGTCCTCGCCCTCCTGGAGGATCCGATGGTCGCCCCAGAAGCGCGCCTCGAGGTCGGTGGGGACGCGCACCTCGTAGCCCGCCGCCTCGAGCTGCATCGCCAGCGCCGACGTGCTGGCGAGCACCGCCGAGCTGCCGCGGGGGACGATCGTGATGCGAGATGCGTCGACCTGCTCGGCGCGCTCGATCGCGGCGTCCGAGACCGTCCGCATGGCCCCGAACCCGTTCTGGTCCCGCCGCTCGTCGTCGAAGCCGGCGGTGGCGCAGGCGGCGACCGCGGGGACGAGCACGGCGACGACGGCGAAGGCGGGAGCCAGCCGGGGCACGGTGGGCGGCAGCGCGAGCTCTCGGCGGAGCAGGAGGCGGCGAGCGGCGAGGGCACCGACCCAGCCGAGCGCGGTGAGCCCGAGCCAGGCGACCACGAAGGTCCACCGGTAGAAGTTGGCGCGGAAGGCCTCGACCGAGTCGGGGATCGATGCGCCGTTCCACGCGCCGGCGACGGCGAGCACGAGCACCGTGAGGGCCAGCACGGACAGCGTGCGGCGGCGCGCCCAGGCCAGCGGGACGGTGGCGACGAGCGTGCCGTACGCCACCAGGGCGGCGAGGAGGTCGTACCAGGCGAGCGGCCCGTTGAAGATGTCGTCGCCCTGGAGGTCCCACTGCACGAGGAGCGGCGGGAAGCCCAGGGCGCGGACCGCCTGGCGAGCACCGGCCAGCCACCCGATGGAGTCCGTGCCGCCCTCTCGGGCGTACCGGACGATCGCCGTGAGGTTCCCGGGGTCGCCCGTGGCCTGCTGCCAGAGCACCGGCGACCAGAGCACCAGCGCCGTGGCCAGGCCGCCGACGAGCCACGGCCACCAGCGCTCGGGCCGGCGCTCCTCGTCGTCGGCTCCCCCGGCCTCGCGGGGTCGTCCCGCCCGCCAGCGCCCCACGCCGTGCGCGCCGAGGCCTGCGCCGGCGAAGGCGACGAGGGCGGCGGCGGGCACCACGATCGCCAGGTGCTGCTGGAGGACCCACGAGGCGATGACGGCGCCGAGCGGGACCAGCCGCACGTCGCCGTCGGCCACGGCCCAGGCGACCGCCGCGAGGGCGAGCAGGGCGATGCTCCCGGCGCTGGAGGAGATGGGGTCGCTCAGCAGGGCCGTGCCCTGGGACCACAGCACCCCCGACATCACGACCGCCGACCACGCCGCCACGCCGGGCCCGGCGCGTCGGAGCACGACCCAGAGGGCGACCAGCAGCGCACCGACGTTCACCGCCGCGATCCCGGCGAGCATGTCGACCGACGGTCCGAGCAGCCGAACCGGGAGGGCGAGCCAGTAGAACTCGATGGGTCCGGGGTGGTGGGTGTCGCCGTCGTCGGCGTAGAGGTGGCTGGTGCTGGGCTGGCCGATCAGCGGCCGGTGCTCGCCGAAGGCGTCGAGCGACCGCAGGCCGATGAGGGCGTCGTCGCCGCTCGGCAGCCAACCCACCCGGGCGGCGCGGGCCAGGCTCGCCCCGAAGGGCACGAGCAGGGCGACCACCAGGGCGACGGCCACGAGGCGGCGACGGCCCCCGAGGTCGCGCAGGCGGTGCACGACCGGGCAGCCTACGAGCGCACCGGCCGGGCGCCGGGGCGCGTCACGCGAGCGGATCGGCGAAGGGGTCCGCGAAGGGATCGGGCGCGGCGACCGGCTCCGGCTCGTCCGCGTCCTCGGGGAGGTAGGACGCGTAGCCGTGCTCCTCGAGCTCGTCGGCCAGCTCGGGCCCACCGGTGGCCACGATGCGGCCGCGGGCGAGGATGTGCACCACGTCGGGGTGCAGCTCGCGGAGCAGTCGCGTGTAGTGCGTGATGGCGAGCACGCCGAGGCCGATCTCCGCGGTCGCCTGCTCGACGCGCCGGGAGCAGTCGCGCAGGGCATCCACGTCGAGGCCGGAGTCGAGCTCGTCGAGGATGGCGAAGCGCGGCGCCAGGACGCCGAGCTGCAGCGTCTCGTTGCGCTTCTTCTCCCCGCCCGAGAGGTCGACGTTGAGGTCGCGCCCGAGGAACCGCTCGCCGAAGCCGATCCGCTCGGCCTCGGCGCGCACCGACGCGCCGACCGTGGCGAGGTCGCGACCCCCCGCCTCGAAGGCGGCCCCGAGGACGGCGTCGACCGACACGCCC
This sequence comes from Acidimicrobiales bacterium, assembly GCA_041394165.1. Classification (GTDB taxonomy): domain Bacteria; phylum Actinomycetota; class Acidimicrobiia; order Acidimicrobiales; family Iamiaceae; genus Aquihabitans. The sequence continues at coordinate 80,101 of JAWKIT010000013.1, read as the reverse complement.
GGCACCTCGGTGGGGTACTGCAGGGCGAGGAAGAGCCCGGCCTGGGCGCGCTCCCAGGTGGGGAGGGCCAGCAGGTCCCGGCCGTCGAGCGTGACCGAGCCGCCGGTGATCTCGTAGCCGGGCCGACCCATGATCACGTGCGACAGGGTGGACTTGCCCGAGCCGTTCGGGCCCATCACGGCGTGCACCTCGCCGGAGCGCACGGTCAGGTCGATCCCGTGGAGGATCTCCTTGCCGTCGACGCCGGCGCGCAGGTCGGAGATGACGAGCTCGCTCACGAGGCGGCTCCTTCGGGGTCGAGCTCGACGAGGACGCGTCCGTCCTCCACCCGAGCGGCGTAGACCGGCACGGGCCGGGTGGCGGGCAGGGCGTCGGGTGCACCGGTCTCGAGCGAGAACGAGCTGCCGTGCTTCCAGCACTCCAGGTGGCAGGTGTCGACGTCGACCTCGCCCTCCGAGAGCGAGAAGTCCTGGTGCGTGCAGCGATCGCCGATGACGTAGACCGAGTCGTCGATGCGCACGACCGCGAGGCGGTGGCCCTCGACGTCGAAGCGCCGGGCCTCGCCGGAGGTCAGCTCGTCGAGGGCGCAGAGGTCGGCGGTCACGAGAGGTCCTCCGCGACGCGGTCGAGCTTGGCGGCGATCGCGTCGCGCACCTCGGCCACGAGGTCGTCGCCCGGGAGCTGGCGCACCACCTCGTCGAAGAAGCCGGCGACGATCAGCCGATCGGCCACCTGCGGCGGCACGCCCCGGCTCTCCAGGTAGAAGCGCTGCTCCGGGTCGACCGGGCCGACGGTGCTGGCGTGGCTGCACCGCACGTCGTTGGTCTCGATCTCGAGGTTCGGCACGGACTCGGCCCACGCCTCGTCGGAGAGCTTGATGTTGCGGTTGGTCTGGAGGGCGTTGGTGCCCCGTGCCTCTCGGTCGACGCGGATCAGGCCCGTGTAGACCGAGCGGCTCCGCCCACCGACCGCCCCCTTGAACAGCAGGTTCGAGGTGGTGTCGGCCGCCCGGTGGTGCTGGAAGGTGCGGAAGTCGAGCATCTGGCTGCCGTCGCCGAAGTAGGCCGCGAGCAGGTCGCCGTTGGCGCCCCGGCCCTCGAGCGCGCACTCGGTGCGCAGCCGGGCGTAGTCGCCGCCCAGCGCCACCGTGCTCACCCGCAGGTCGCCCTGCTGGGCGACCGAGGCGAGGAGCGAGCCGAGCTGCCAGGCCTCGGCGCCGAGCTGCTGGACCGAGACCAGGTCGAGGCGGGCGCTCTGGCCCACCGCGACCTCGGTGAGCGGCACCGACAGGACAACGCCGGCGTCGGAGCTCGTCCGCTCGACGATCCGGGCCGATGCCCCGTCGCCGACGCGCACCACGAGTCGGGGGAAGGCCGCGGCGCCATCGCCCGAGACGGTGGTGGCGATGCTCGCCGGCTCCGTGAGCTGGGCGCCGCGGGGCACGTCGATGACCACCGGGTCGGCGGCGAACGCATCGTTCAGCAGGGCGAAGGCGTCGGGGCCCTCGCCGAGCGCGCCCTCGGGGACGTCGTCGCCCCGCAGGACGGTGGCCCCGGCCTCGCGCCACGACGCCGGGAGGTCGACGACCACCTGGGCGGCCTCGGGCACCGGGGCGAAGCGGTCGAGGTCGAGCTCGCCGATGCGGCTGTAGCGCCACACCTCCTCCTGCTCGCTCGGCAGCGCGGTGGCTCCGAACCGCTCGGCGGCCGCTCGGCGGCGGACCTGCAGCCAGTCGGGCCCGCCCAGCAGGGCGGCGGCGTCGACGGTGAATGCGCTCAGGGGGATCGGGCCTTTGCTCGAGGGGCTCGGAGGAAGGTCGTGGCCTGGGCGTTCGCCCGGGGGTGACGGGTGATCCAGCCTACCGGCGCGGCCGCACCGGCGACCACCCCTGGCACACTGTGCGCATGCCGATGCGGCAGGACTGCAAGTACTTCGAATCCCGCACCTACGCCAACGGCGACACGGTGCGGAAGTGCGACCTCGACCTCGCGCCCGAGGCGCCGTGGCGCTGTCCCGCCGACTGCGCCCGCTACGAGCGGCGCCTGGCCGATGTGAACTGGGCGCACGGCTCGCTGATCACCCCGCCCACGCCCGACGAGCCGGCCGGCCTCGACGATCCCGACGCCAACATCGCCGCCCTGCTCGACGAGGCCGAGGACATCGTGAACGCCGCCGGGCCCCGCATCCGCGCCGAGGTCGACGCCGAGCGGGCGCGCGACCAGGGGCTGCTCGGTCGGATCGGCCGGCTGTTCCGGCGCGGCCCCAAGGACCGCTGAGGCCTGACGGGCCTCCGCCCGCGGGGCGGGTCGGTTGGCCCCGATCGGGGGAGGGTCCGTAGCCTCGCCTCCGTCGTGAACTCCGCCCTCTACGAGACCTTCTCCCGCGAGCAGTGGCGGGCCCGGAGGGCGGCGACGCCGCTCACGCTCACCGACGCCGACCTCGACCTGCTGCGGGGCCTCAACGAGCGCCTCGACCTCGAGGAGGTCGAGTCGGTCTACCTGCCGCTGACCCGGCTGGTGAACCTGCACGTGTCCGCCGTCCAGGCCCGCCGCGACGCCACCGGCACCTTCCTCGACCGGCCCAACCACCGGGTGCCCTACGTGATCGGCGTCGCCGGCAGCGTGGCCGTCGGCAAGAGCACGACCGCCCGTGTGCTGCAAGCCCTCCTCGCTCGCTGGGCCGACCACCCGCGCGTCGACCTGATCACCACCGACGGCTTCCTCTACCCCAACGACGAGCTCGAGCGCCGAGGCCTGCTGACCCGCAAGGGCTTCCCCGAGAGCTACGACGTGCGTCGGCTGCTCGCGTTCCTGCGCGGCGTGAAGTCGGGGACCGACGAGGTGCGGGCCCCCACCTACTCGCACCTGACCTACGACGTGCTCCCCACCGAGCACGACGTGGTGGTCCGCACCCCCGACATCTTGATCGTCGAGGGGCTCAACGTGCTGCAGGTGTCTCGGGGAACGACCACCTTCGTGTCGGACTTCTTCGACCTGTCCGTCTACGTCGACGCGGACGTGGCCGACGTGCGCCAGTGGTACGTCGAGCGGTTCCACACGCTCCGGCGCACCGTGTTCACCAACCCCGACTCGTACTTCCAGCGCTACGCGGAGCTGAGCGACGAGGAGGCCACCGAGACGGCGCTGCAGATCTGGCGGGAGATCAACGAGCGCAACCTGGTGGCCAACATCGAGCCGACCCGCGACCGGGCCGACGTGATCCTGCGCAAGGGCGCCGACCACCGCGTGACCGAGGTCCGGCTCCGGCGCATCTGATCTCCGGGCGCACCGGCGGCTGAGGTGGTAGCCACGGGCGATGGCTGCGCTCGATGGTGTCGAGGTCGGGACGGTGGCGGCGTGCTGGCGCCACCCGGTGAAGTCGTTCCAGGGGTTCCGGGTCGAGGCGATCGAGGTCGATCCTCGCGGCGTGGACCTCGACCGGGCCTGGGGCTTGGTGGACGTGGCGACGGGCCGCCTGCTCACCGCCAAGCGCACCGCCGCCCTGCTGGAGGCCACCGCCACCGACCACGAGGTGACCCTCCCCGACGGTTCGACGTTCGCCGTCGACGATCCGGCCGTGCACGGCGCCCTCTCCCGGTGGCTCGACCGTGACGTGCGGCTGCTGTCCCCTGCCGAGGCCGGCGACGTCGCCTACGAGATGACCTTCGATCCGCCGAACGAGGACGCCGAGGTGTTCGCGATCCCGGCGCCGCCCGGGACGCTCCTCGACCTGACGCCCGTCCACTTCCTGGCTCGGGCGTCGATCGCCGCGTGCGAGGCGGCCCGCCCGGACCTCGACTGGGATGTCCGTCGCTTCCGGCCCAACCTGGTGCTCGACCTCGAGATCGAGGCGTGGGAGGAGCAGACCTGGGTGGGGCGTGACCTGGCCCTCGGCTCGACCGTGCTGCGGGTGACGATGCCGATGGTGCGCTGCGCGATGCCGCTGCGGGCCCAGCCGGGCGGCCTGGCGGAGCAGCCGGCGCTCTTCCGGGCGCTGTCGGAGCTGAACGAGGCCCACCCGAACCACCTGGGCATGTGCTGCGACGTGGTGGAGCCGGGCCGCATCGAGGTCGGCGACGCGGTCTGCCTCGCCGGCTGACCTTCGGCCCTGCCATCTGGCCGCGCCCGGGCGCACCATCGGGGGCGTGAGCCTCGCCAACCGCGCCGTCATCGCCCTCCTCGGCCTCGCCGGCGCACCGCCTCCTGTCGGGATCCACCGCGGTGGTCCGCTACGACGGCGCCGCAGCGGGCGGCAGTTCCAGACGCCGGTGCAGTGGGCCGGCGACGAGCGCGAGCTCGTGATCTTCGTCGCCCGCCACGGAGCCAAGCGGTGGTGGCGCAACTTCGACGGCGGCCATGCCGTCGACGTGCTCGTGGGCCGGCGGTGGCGGCCGATGCAGGGCGAGGTGGTGCGCGGCCTCGACGATCCGGCCGGGACCGACCGGCTCCTCGCCTGCTACCTCGATCGGTTCCCGAAGGCGACGCGGCTCGTGCCGTCCGATGCCGAGGGACGCCGAGACGTCAGCGACGTCGTGCTGGTGCGCTGCCGGCCTCGGCCGACGGCTGACGCTCGGTCGGGTCAGCCGACCGAGCCCTCCATCTGGAGCTCGATCAGGCGCGACCACTCCACGGCGTACTCCATCGGCAGGGTCTTGGTGACCGGCTCGATGAAGCCGTTCACCACCATGCTCATGGCCTGGTCCTCGGAGAGGCCGCGGCTCATCAGGTAGAAGAGCTGCTCGTCGGCCACCTTCGAGACGGTGGCCTCGTGGCCGATCACCGCGCCGCGAGCACCGACCTCCATGTACGGATAGGTGTCGCTGACCGAGTCGTCGTCGAGGATCAGCGCGTCGCACTGGACGTGGCTCTTGCAGCCGTAGGCGTCGTCTTCCACCCGGATCAGGCCGCGGTAGCTGGTGCGGCCGCCGTCCTTGGAGATGGACTTGCTCACGATCTTCGAGGTGGTCTCGGGCGCGGCGTGCACCATCTTCGAGCCGGTGTCCTGGTGCTGGCCCTCGCCGGCGTAGGCCACCGAGAGCACCTCGCCCGATGCCTTCGGGCCTACCAGCCAGACGGCCGGGTACTTCATGGCGAGGCGGTTGCCGATGTTGCCGTCGATCCACTCCATGTGGCCCTCGGCCTCGACCCGGGCCCGCTTGGTGACCAGGTTGAAGACGTTGTTCGACCAGTTCTGGATGGTCGTGTAGGTGACCCGAGCTGACGGCTTCACCACGATCTCGACCACGGCGGAGTGCAGCGAATCGGAGGTGTACGTGGGTGCCGAGCAGCCCTCGATGTAGTGCACCTCGGAGCCCTCGTCGGCGATGATCAGCGTCCGCTCGAACTGGCCCATGTTCTCGGCGTTGATGCGGAAGCAGGCCTGGAGCGGCATCGACACCTTGACGCCCGGCGGGACGTAGATGAACGAACCGCCCGACCACACCGCCGTGTTGAGCGCCGAGAACTTGTTGTCGTTGGCCGGGATCACGGTGCCGAAGTACCGCTTGACCAGCTCGGGGTACTCGCGCAGGGCCGTGTCCATGTCGCAGAAGATGACGCCCTGCGCCTCGAGGTCCTCGCGGTTGCGGTGGAAGACGACCTCGGATTCGTACTGGGCGGTGACCCCGGCGAGGTACTTGCGCTCGGCCTCGGGGATGCCCAGCTTCTCGTAGGTCTGCTTGATGGCGTCGGGCAGCTCGTCCCACTCGTCGACCTGCCGGTCCGTGGGCTTGATGTAGTAGTAGATGTCGTCGAAGTAGATCTCCGACATGTCGCCGCCCCAGCTGGGCATCGGGCGGCGCTCGAAGGCCTTCAGGCTCTTGAGGCGCTTGGCGAGCATCCAGTCGGGCTCGCCCTTCATCCACGACATCTCGTTGACGATGTCGAGGTTCAGGCCCCGCTTGGGCTTGAACACGTAGTCCTCGGCGTCGGACCAGCCGAGCTTGTAGCGACCGAGATCGAGATCGGTGACAGCCATGGGGGTTCCTCAGGAGGCGGGCAGCGGAATTTCTCCTACGCCGATGGTAGCAATTCGGGAGCTCGAAGCGACAGGCCGCTGACCTGCGCTGCGGGTGGCGTGCCAGGCTCTGGGGCGTGGACGCGAACGGCGGGCTGACCCGGCGCCGGTTGCTCGTCGGCGCGGCGGCGACGGTCGCCGGCGCAGGCACGACCACGGGCCTGGTGGCGGCTGGCGTGCTGCCGGGACGGACGCGGGTCCGAGAGGCGCTCGGGTGGAACGGCCCCGCCGGCCGCATCCCCGACGTCGCGCCCGGGCCGTCGGTGGACGGCACCATCTCGTCGCCTTCGATGCCGGGGCCCGCCGCCTGGCGGATCGCCTACCCGCCAGGCACCTCGCCGGGCGACGCCCTGCCGATCGCCGTCTGGCTGCACGGGAAGGGAGGCGACGAGCGGAGCGCGTTCGACGAGCTCGGCCTGGACCGCTTCCTTGCCGCCGCCGTGGCCGACGGGGCCGCGCCCTTCGCCCTCGCTTCGGTGGCCGGAGGCGACGGCTACTGGCACGAGCGCGACGACGGCACCGACAGCGGCCGGATGGTGGTGGAGGACCTGCTCCCGACGCTGGAGCGCCGAGGGCTCGACATGGATCGACTCGCCCTCGCCGGCTGGTCGATGGGCGGGTATGGCGCGCTCCTCCTCGCCGAGCGCCACGGCGACGACCTCGGCGTCGAAGCGGTGGCGACGATGAGCGCCGCGATCTGGGAGGATCCGGACGACGGCGTCGAAGCCGGGGCGTTCGATGACCAGATCCAGGCTCGTGCGCACGACGTGCTCGCCGTGACCGAGGCGCTGTCCAGGACGCCGATGCGGGTCGATTGCGGTGCCGACGACCCCTTCGCCGACGCCAACCGGCTCCTGCGGGAGCGCTGCTCGCCGACGCCCGCCGGCGGTCTCGACCCCGGGGCCCACACCGTGGGCTACTGGCGCCGGGTGGCGCCGGACCACATCGGGTTCCTCAGCCGCCAGCTGTCGTCGTGACGCTTGGCGAGCGATCAGGTCGGCAGGGGGGCGTGGGCGTAGTCGTCGAGGACGAGCTTCGCGAAGCGGTCGCACTCGCGCTCGTGGGGGTAGCCCGAGAGGATGAAGGCGTCGATGCCGACGGCTCGGTAGGCGTCGAGCTTGGCCCGGACCTGGTCGGGATCGCCGACGATGGCGGCGCCGGCGCCGGAGCGAGCCCGGCCGATGCCGGTCCAGAGGTGCTCCTCGACGAACCCGTCACCATCGGCGCCGTCGCGCAGCTCGGCCTGGCGGGCGACGCCGGCCGAGGCGGCGTCGAGGCTGCGGTTGCGGATGGCGGTGCCCGTGGCCTCGTCGACCGCCTCGATGAGGTGCGCGGCGGCCTCCCGGGCTTCCGCCTCGGTCTCGCGCACGACGACGTGGATCCGCAGGCCGTAGCGCATGGTGCGGCCGTGGGTCTCGGCTCGGTGGCGCAGATCGGCCACCACGTCCCCGGCGCCGGCCACGGTGTCGGGCCACATCAGGTAGACGTCGGCCGCCTGGGCCGCCGTCTCCTTCGCCGCCTCGGAGAGCCCGCCGAAGTAGAGGGGCGGGGCGGTGGTGCGCTCGGCGCAGATGCGGGGCGGGTCGAGGGTGAGGTCCACGAACTCGCCGTGCACGTCGAGCGGCCTCCCGGCCAGCAGCTGCTTGAGGGCGAGCATCGTCTCGAGCGTGCGCCGGTATCGGGGCTCGGAGTCGAGCGTCTCGCCCGGGAGGTCCGACGAGATGATGTTGACGAGCAGTCGGCCGCCGAGCACCTGGTCGAGCGTGGCCAGCTGGCGGGCGAGCTGGGGCACCCACACCTCCCCGACCCGCACCGCGACGAGCGGCCGGATCCGCTCGAGCATCGGCGCCACCGCCGCGGTGAACGCCACGGCATCGATCCCGAGGGCGTAGCCCGAGGGCATCAAGATGGCATCGAAGCCGTTGCGGTCCGCGGCCGTCGCGATCGAGCGGCAGTGGTCCCAGCTCGACCGCAGCGCCGGGTCGGCGACGCCGAGCTGCTCGTAGTCGTCGTCGCAGAGCGCGCCGAACCAGGCGACCTCGGGGAGCGGCCGCTCGTCGCTCACGGGTGCGGCACGCCCTCGGACGCCTCGATGATGCGGTACGCATCGCGACGGTCGAGGTGCACGTCGAGGGCCTTGGTGGCCTCACGCAGGCGATCGGGCGTCTGGGTGCCGACGATCGCGACCGGGCTCGACGGGTGCGACAGGACGAAGGCGATGGCGATCGTCGCCCGGTCGACGCCCTCGCGGTCGGCGAGCTCGTCGAGGACCGCGATCAGCTCGGGCCGGACGCCCTCGCCCGTCGCCAGCCGGCCGCCACCGAGCGGGCTCCAGGCCAGCACGGCGAGGCCGAGCTCCATGGCCTGGTCGAGCACGCCGTCGCGCAGGTGGTCGAGGTGGGCGGCGGAGTACTCGGGCTGGGTGGAGACGAGCGGCGCCTCGAGGTACTCGGCGAGGGCGCGGACCTGGGCGGGCGTGTGGTTCGACACGCCGACGGCGCGGACCTTGCCGCTCTCGACGAGGGCGTCGAGGGTCTCGGCCACATCGAGGGGGTGGGCCAGGAGGTCCGGGCGGTGCACCTGGTACAGGTCGATGACGTCGACGCCGAGACGGCGGAGCGAGTCGTCGCACGCCTGGGTGAGGTGGTCGGGGCTGCTGTCGTAGGGGACGCCCTGCGGATGCCGCCCTTGGTGGCCAGCACCATCTGGTCGCGCAGCTCGGGCGCCTCGGCCAGCACCTTGCCGAGCAGCTCCTCGGCCTCGCCGAACCCGCCGCCGCCGTGGCCCCGGCCGTAGATGTCGGCGGTGTCGACCAGGTTCATGTCGAGCTCGAGCGCGGTCTCGATCAGCTCGCGCCCCCTGGCCACATCGGAGCCGACGAACCGCCAGCAGCCGAAGGCGAGGGGGCCGACCGCGAGGTCGGTGTCGTCGTCGAAGCCGAGCGTGCGGGCGCCGGCATCGACGAGGGAGGGCAGGTCCAGCTCGTCGCTCACGCTCGTGGACGCTACGCCCTCCCTCGCCGCCGAGCCGAGGCCGCTCGGGAGCGTTCACCCGTTCCTGCCGCTGTCGGCGGCATCGGCCGGTGCATCGTCCCAGCGGCACCCGGCTCGACCGTTCTTCGCCGACATCACGCGCTACCAGCACACGATCCCGGCGAAGAACCCAGGGACCGGGGTCGCACATCGTTCTCTGCCGACATCACGCGCTACCAGAACACGAACCTGGCGAAGAACCGAACGGGTCCGGCAGGGCCGGACCCGTTCCCCTCAGGCCAGGGGCCTCATGAAGGACCAGAGGGCGCCCTCGCAGTCGCGGGCGGAGTACTCGCGGTAGCCGTAGGGCTGGTCGACGGGCTCGTAGACGATCTCGGCGCCTTCAGCGAGGGCGTGGGCGTGGTGGGCGTCGACGTCGTCCACCATCACGGCCATCGACCCGTTGGCGCCGCCGAGGCGACGGGGCGAGGCGAGCTGGAACTCCGGCGCCTCCCGGTGGAGCCAGACGACGCCGTCGCCGGCCTCCAGCTCGGCGTGGACGACGACGCCGCTCGGGTCCCGGGTCAGCTCGCCCGGGATCAGGCCGAACGCGCGGGCGAGCCAGGCGTGGGCGGCTTCGAGGTCCTCGTAGACGAGGATCGAGATGCGGCGTTCGAGCGCGGTGGTGGTCATGGTCATCTCCTCCAGGAGCGTGATGAGGTCGTCGGTGGTGGGTGGGTGATCTTCGGCGACGGCGCGGACGAGGCCGCCCACCCGTCGCCGCAGGGCGGTGGCCGCCTCGATCCGCCGGTCGAGCTCGTCGAGGTGGGCGCCGAGGGCGGCGGTGAGCTGCCAGGTCGGATCGTCGAGCGCCCGGGCGATGTCGGGGAGCCCGAGTCCGAGGTCGCGCAGCAGGCAGATGCGGTAGAGCCGGTCGACGTCTCCGGCCGTGTAGCGCCGGTGCCCGGCCTCGCTGCGGTCCGAGGCGACGAGCAGGCCGATCGCCTCGTAGTGGTGGAGCGTGCGGACGGTGAGGCCGGTGCGATCGGCCAGCTCCCCCACTCGGAGCCCCTCGGATGCGTCGTTCGCCGGTGCCATGGAGCGACCGTAAGCCCTCACGTCGCGTCAGGAGCAAGGCCCGATCTCGACGAACCGACCGCGATGCTCGTCGGTCGACCACCGACGATCCGGGGTCGGTTCGCAGGTCCGGGCTGCGAGGATGCGGCCATGGCCGTCACCGACGAGGACGTCGTCCGCTACGGGATCATCGGGTCGGGGATGATGGGCCTCGAGCACCTGTGGAACCTCCACCACGTCCCCGGGGCGGCCGTCACCGCCATCGCGGATCCGAACGCCCCGAGCCGCGAGGCCACGATCCTCTTCGACGAGGGCCGCAACCAGATCGCCGAGTTCGACGACCACCGCGAGCTCCTCGCCTCCGGGCTCGTCGACGCCGTCATCGTGTCGAGCCCCAACATGACGCACCGGGCGATCCTCGACGACGTGCTCGCCACCGATCTCCACCTCCTCGTGGAGAAGCCGCTGTGCACCACGGTGGCCGACTGCCGGGCGGTGATCGCCGCCGCCGACGCCCGCCGGGATCGGGGGTGCGATTCGGTCATCTGGGTCGGCCTCGAGTACCGCTACATGCCGCCCGTCGCCCGCCTCCTGCGCGAGGTCCACGGCGGCACCATCGGGGTACCGACGATGGTGGCCATCCGCGAGCACCGGTTCCCCTTCCTCGTGAAGGTGGGCGACTGGAACCGCTTCAACCGCAACACCGGCGGCACGCTCGTCGAGAAGTGCTGCCACTTCTTCGACCTCATGAACCACATCACGCAGGACCGCCCGGTGCGGGTGCTGGCGAGCGGCGCCCAGGACGTCAACCACCTCGACGAGGTCTACGACGGCGAGGTGCCCGACATCTTGGACAACGCCTTCGTGATCGTCGAGTACGAGGGCGGGGCCCGGGCGATGCTCGACCTGTGCATGTTCGCCGAGGCGAGCGAGCACCAGGAGGAGCTGAGCGTCGTCGGCCCGCTGGGCAAGGTGGAGGCCTTCCTGCCGTCGTGCGAGGTGCGCGTCGGCCTCCGCGCCGAAGGCCGACCCGGCCTCCGCTCGGAGGTCGTGCACGACGAGCGGGTGGCCTACGAGGGGTTCCACCACGGATCGAGCTACCTCGAGCACCTCGACCTGATCGACGCCATCCGCGCCGGCTCGGCGCCGGGGGTCGACCTCCACGCCGGGATGCTGTCCGTGGCGATGGGCGTCGCCGCGCACCGCTCGATCGAGACGGGTGCGGCCGTGCTCGTCGACGACGTGCTCGCCGACCCGGAGGCCTGAGGTCGACGTCGGACGCCGGCCCGGCGGACCGGAGCGGTGGCGGCCCCTCGCGGTGGCCGTCCTCGCCGTGCTGACCGTGGCCTTCGTCGTCTGGTCCCTGGCGGATGGCGGTGGCGACGAGGTGGACCGGTCCGCCGTGCCTCGCCCCTCCTCCACCGCCCGACCGACCACCACGCTGCGCCCCGGCACCGAGGACGAGCCGCTTCGGATCCTCGTGGCGGGCGACTCGCTCATGGGGTGGATCGCGCCAGCCCTCGAGGACGAGCTCGCCGATGCGCCGGTCGAGGTGATCGACGACTGGAAGGGGTCGACCGGCCTGGCCCGACCCGACTACTTCGACTGGCCCGCCCGGCTCGCCGAGGACGTGGCCACCCACGATCCCGACGTCGTGGTCGTCGGGTTCGGCGGCAACGACACCCAGGCCCTCACCACGCCCGACGGGGTCATCACCCGCGACGACCCGGCCTGGCAGGAGGAGTACCAGCGCCGGGTGGCCGAGGTGCTCGATGCCGTCGAGGGCCCCGGGCGCACGCTGTGGTGGGTCGGCCTGCCGCTCACCCAGCGCGACAACATCGAGGAGCTCCGGCCGGCGATCGCCGGCGCGGTCAGCGCCGAGCTCGCCGAGCGACCGTGGACCCGGTTCGTCGACAGCCTGCAGGTCCTCGCGCCGGACGGCACGTACCAGGTGACGCTGCCGGGGCCCGACGGCGAGCCCGTGCGGGTGCGCGCCGACGACGGCGTGCACCCCAGCCCCGGCGGCGGGCGGCTGCTCGTGGCCTCGTTCGTCGACGACCTCCGCGAGGAGCGCGGGCTGAGCCCGGCCGGCTGACGGATCGTCCCTGGTACAAACCGAGGTCTGTACCAGTCAGCTCGTGGACGGTCCGAGGGCCGTCCCCTACGCTGGCGCCATGACCGACGCCACCGCTTCCGAGGCCTACCGCGACGACCGCAGCTACGTCTTCCACTCCTGGTCGGCGCAGCGGGCGCTCGACCCGCTGGTGATCGCCGGCGGCGAGGGCTCGTGGATCTGGGACGAGGCGGGCAACCGCTACCTCGACTTCTCCAGCCAGCTGATGAACGTGAACATCGGCCACCAGCACCCCGACCTCGTGGCCGCCATCAAGGCCCAGGCCGAGGAGCTGTGCACGATCGCGCCGTTCCACGCCAACGCCGCCCGCTCGAAGGCGGCGAGGCTCATCGTCGAGAAGGCGGGCGGCAAGGCCGCCATGGTGTTCTTCACCAACGGCGGCGCCGAGGCCAACGAGAACGCCATCCGCATGGCCAAGCTCCACACCGGACGCCACAAGGTGCTCGCCACATACCGCAGCTACCACGGCGCCACCGCAGGCTCCATCAGCCTCACCGGCGACCCTCGCCGGTGGCCGAGCGAGCCGGCGCTGCCCGGCGTCGTCCACTTCTGGGGCCCCTATCCCTACCGCTCGGCGTTCCACTCGACGTCGCCCGAGGAGGAGGCCGAGCGCGCCCTGCAGCACCTTCGCGACACCCTCATGGTGGAGGGGCCCCAGACCGTTGCGGCGATCATCCTCGAGCCCGTGGTCGGCACCAACGGCATCCTCGTGCCGCCGCCGGGCTACCTGGCCGGCGTGCGCGAGATCTGCGACGAGCACGGGATCGTGTTCATCGCCGATGAGGTGATGGCCGGCTTCGGGCGCTGCGGCGAGTGGTTCAGCTACCAGCGCTGGGACGTGGAGCCCGACCTGGTCTGCTTCGCCAAGGGCGTGAACTCGGGCTACGTGCCGCTCGGCGGCGTGATCATCAGCCGGGAGATCGCCGACACCTTCGGCGACCGCCCCTTCCCCGGCGGGCTCACCTACTCGGGCCACCCCCTGGCGTGCGCGTCGGCCGTGGCGAGCATCGAGATCTTCGAGCGCGAGGGGATCGTGGAGCGGGCGCGCACGGTGGGCGAGGGCGTCCTCGGGCCGCTGCTCGCCGAGCTGGCCGACCGCCACCCCGCCATCGGCGACGTGCGCGGCCTGGGCATGTTCTGGGCGATCGAGCTGGTGCGCGACCGCGAGACGCGAGAGCAGCTGGTGCCGTTCAACGCCGCGGGCCCGGCCGCGGCGCCCGTGGCCGAGGTGGTGGCCGCGTGCAAGAAGCAGGGCCTGCTCGTGTTCGCCCACTTCAACCGGGTCCACGTGGTCCCGCCGCTCACCACGAGCGAGGACGAGCTGCGCCAGGGTGTCGCCATCCTCGACGACGCCCTCGCCCTCGCCGACGCCCACGTCGCCTGACCGCCGCGGCCCCAGCCCTCCCGCCCGCAGACCCTCCCGCCTCCCGAGCCTTCCGAACTTCTGGCGCCGACGCGCCCCAGCCGGGCACCGCGCCGCCAGAAGTTCGAGGGGTAGGGGTGCGCCAGCCCGAACTTCTGGCGCCAGCGCGCCCCAGCCGGGCACCGCGCCGCCAGAAGTTCGAGGGGTGGGTCGAGGGGTGGGGCGGGGGGGTGCGGAGGGCGGGCTCGGGCGGGAGGACGAGCCCACCCTCCGCTCGTGCCGCCGGTCGGAGGGAGGGAGTGACCGGCAGCGCGAAGGGTGAGATCAGCGGTTCTCGGGGAAGCCGAGGTCGACGCTGGAGGTGGCGGGGTCGGGCCAGCGGCTGGTGACCACCTTCCCACGGGTGAAGAAGTCGATCCCGTCGGGGCCGTACATGTGCTGGTCGCCGAACAGCGAGGCCTTCCAGCCCCCGAAGCTGTAGTAGCTCACGGGCACGGGGATCGGCACGTTGATGCCGACCATCCCGACCTGCACCTCGAACTGGAAGCGCCGAGCCGCACCGCCGTCGCGGGTGAAGATGGCCACGCCGTTGCCGTAGGGGTTGTCGTTGATCAGCCCGAGGCCCTCCTCGTAGGAGGAGATGCGGGTGACCGACAGCACCGGCCCGAAGATCTCGTCGTCGTAGCAGCGCATGCCGGGGGCCACATCGTCGAGCAGCGACGGCTTCAGGAAGAACCCGCCGGCGGGCACGTCGGCGGTGCCGTCGACGACGACCGTGGCCCCCTCATCGCTCGCGCCCGCCACGTAGGCGGCCACCTTGTCGCGGTGCTCGGCGGTGATGAGCGGGCCCATCTCGCTGTCGGGCTCGGTGCCGGGGCCCACCTTGATGGCGGGGATGCGCTCCACGATCTTGTCGACGAGCTCGTCGGCCACCGAGTCCATGGCCAGCACGACCGAGATCGCCATGCACCGCTCCCCCGCCGAGCCGTACGCAGCCGACACGGCCGCGTCGGCCGCCATGTCGAGGTCGGCGTCGGGCAGCACGAGCATGTGGTTCTTGGCGCCGCCGAGGGCCTGCACCCGCTTGCCCTGCTGCGTGCCGGTCTCGTAGATGTACCGGGCGATCGGCGTGGACCCGACGAACGACACGGCGGCGATGTCGGGGTGGTGGAGGATGGCGTCGACCGCCTCCTTGTCGCCGTTCACGACGTTGAACACCCCGGCGGGGAGGCCCGCCTGGGCCACCAGCTCGGCGAGGAGGAGCGCCGTGGACGGGTCCTTCTCCGACGGCTTCAGGATGAAGGCGTTGCCGCACGCGAGGGCGTTGGCGAACATCCACATGGGGACCATCGCCGGGAAGTTGAACGGGTGATGCCGGCCACGACGCCGAGCGGCTGGCGGATGCTGTACACGTCGACGCCGGTGGCGGCCTGCTCGGTGAAGCCGCCCTTGAGCAGGTTCGGCACACCACACGCGTACTCGACGTTCTCGAGCCCGCGAGCCACCTCGCCCAGCGCGTCGGAGAGCACCTTGCCGTGCTCGGCGGTGACGAGCGCGGCGATCTCCTTGCGGTTGGCGTCGACCAGCTCGCGCAGCCGGAACATGACCTCGGCACGGCGGCTGAGCCCCGTGGCGCGCCACCCGGCGGCGGCGGCCTTGGCGACCTGGACGGCGGCGTCGAGCTCGGCCGCCGACGCCAGGTCCACGCTTGCCTGCTGCTCGCCGGTGGCCGGGTCGAACACGACGCCCTGGCGTCCCGACGTGCCCTCGACGATGCGGCCGTCGATCCAGTGGCTGATGCGCTTCACGGTTCGCTCCTCCCGCCGCGGCCGACCCCATCGTCGCCCGGCGCTCACGGCCAGCGTAATGAGCCAGATTGCGCCGCACAATCTGCCGTTTGTTACGTTACAAAGCGTGACCGCCGACCTCGTCGCCGCCATCGAGACGCCCAACGCCGCGGGGATCGCCGCCGCGATCGGACGGCTCATCTCCGCCGGCGACCTGCCGGTGGGCACCCGCCTGCCCACCGTGCGCGAGCTGGCCCGTGCGCTCGAGGTCTCGCCCACCACCGTGTCCGAGGCGTGGCGCTCGCTCGCCTCGGTCGGGGCGATCGAAGCGCGCGGCCGCAACGGCACCTTCGTCCGCCAGGTCCCCGGGCCCGGCACGGCCCAGCGGTACCGGCGGGTCACCGAGGGGCCCGGGCGCTTCGCGGTCGACCTCTCCACCGGCACCCCCGACCCCGCCCTGCTCCCCGACCTCGGTCCGGTGATCGCCCGGGTCAGCCGCCACGACCTCACCAGCTCGTACCTCGACCGCCCGGTGCTGCCCGACCTCGAGGACCGCCTCCGCGACCGCTGGCCGTTTCCGCCGGGCTCGCTCACCGTCGTCGACGGGGCGATGGACGCCATCGACCGCGTGGCGCGGGAGGTCGTGCGCCTCGGCGACCGCGTGGTGGTCGAGCACCCGACGTTCCCACCGGTCGTCGACCTGCTCGAGCAGCTCGGTGCCGAGGTGGTCGGCGTCGGACTGGACGACGAGGGCCCGGTGGTCGCCGAGCTCGAGGGTGCGCTCGCGCTCGACCCGTCGATGGTGTTCCTCCAGCCCCGAGCCCAGAACCCGACGGGCATCGCCATCAGCGAGCGCCGGGCCAAGGCCCTCGCCGGCTTGCTGACCCCGGGGCGGGCCATCATCGTCGAGGACGACCACGCCGGCGACGTGGCCAGCAGCCCGCTGGTCAGCCTCGGGCGCTGGCTCCCCGAGCGAACCGTGCACGTCCGCTCCTTCTCGAAGAGCCACGGCCCGGACCTCCGCCTCGCGGCGGTGGGCGGCGCCGCCGACGTCATCGATGCGGCCACGACCCGACGCCTGCTCGGCCCGGGGTGGAGCAGCCGGATCCTCCAGGCCGTCCTGGTCGCGCTCCTCGACGACCCGACCGCCATCGCCGCGGTCGACGCCGCTCGGGAGGCGTACGCGACGCGGCGCGCGGGCTTCGCGGCGGCGATGGCGGCCCACGACATCTCGGTGGGCGGTCAGGACGGCATCAACCAGTGGGTGCCGGTGCCCGACGAGCGGGCCGCCGTGGTCACCCTCGCCGCCCAGGGCGTGGGCGTGGCGCCGGGCCAGCCGTTCCGGGTGCGGCCCGACGCCGACCACCTCCGGATCACCACCGGTCTCGTGAGCGGAGGCGAGGACGCCCTCGGCACCCTCGCCGACCAGGTGGCCGACGCGGCCCGCTCCGCCGACGGGGCCTGGACCAACCGCCGCCGCTGACCTCGACGACGGCGCTGGCCCGTCACCCCATGTGGTGATTCAGCTGCACAGAGCGGTTTGCGGTCAGCCGTGACGGTACCGTCCTCTCGAACGGAACGCACCCGGCGGAGGAAGCTCCACATGCGGCCCATCGGCGAACCCACGGCGAGGATGGATCGACACGATCCGTCGTCCACTGCGCTGGTGCGCGGGCTGTGGCCGGCCTGCTCCTCGCCGGAGGGATCGTGGTCCTCTGGAGCGCGGCCGCGCAGGCTGCGCCCGCCGACGCCGGTGACGGGTCGATCGGGAGCGCCCTCACCGACCTCACCAGCTCGGTCGAGCCCACCGTGGGGGGCATCACCGAGCCGGTCGCCACAGCCTTCCCCGCCCGTCCAGCCCATCGTCGACACCGTGGCCGGTCCAGGCCCCGACGCCGGGAACCCCGCCGACACGGCTGGTGCGGCGGACCCCGTCGGACGCGTCCTCGAGACCGCGGCGCCGGTCGTCGAGACCGTGGAGCCGCTCGTCGGCACGGTGCAGCCCGTCGTCGAGTCGGTGCAGCCTGTGGTCGAGACGGTCGCCGACCAGGCGCGGCCGGTGACCGAGCGCGTGCAGCCCGTCATCGACACGGTGCAGCCCGTCATCGACACGGTGCAGCCCATCGTCGACACGGTGCGGCCCGTCATCGACACGGTGCAGCCGCTCGTCGGTCCGGTCGTCGGCATCGTCGAGGAGACCACCGGTGGGCTCCCGACGTCGTTCCCATGCCCGACACGCCGCCGACGAGCCCGTCGTCCCCGTCCGCCGTCCGCACCGCACCCGACCGCCCACCTCCCGGCCGGCTCGGCACCCACCGGTTCCGAGCATCCTTCGACCACCGACTGCGCGCGGTCCACCGACCTGGACCTGCGCACCGAGGTGATCGGGCGCTGACGCCCACCGCCGTCGCCCCCCTTCCTTCGATCGCCGTCGAGCCCGCCGGCCACATCCCGGCCGGTGCCGCCGCACCAGCGGCGCGAGCATCGGCCACGGAGGCCGAACCACGACCGGCGCCCGTCCGCGCGGGAGCGAGCAACCTGCTTCGCCGAGCCCGACGACCGATGGCGCGAGGCCGATGTCCGACTGCGGTCGGACGGGCGACGGCAGTAGGTCAGGAGGCGCGCTGGCGTCACCGGCCCGCTGGACCTCGCGATCCTGGCCGACCACGGCCGTCGAGCGGCCGACCGCGCCAGGGTCGATCTGCGCTCGCTGGCGGCTGAGCGCCCCGAGGTCGCACCGGACTGACGGCGTCGGGATCGCCTCGGGCGATCCACCGCCATCTGATCCCGCGAGCCGCCACCGGCGGTCTCACGCCACGCGACTTCGAACCCATGGAGGAACCATGAACACCCTGCTTCGCACCGTGGTGCGTGGCGTTGCTCGCAGCCGGACTCTGGCTGCTCAGCATCGCTTCGCCATCGCCCGCTTCCGCCGCCCCGCGCGGCGACCAGCCGCTCGTCGACATCGACCTCGACGTCCCCGTCGACCTCTGCGGCACCACCATCACCGTCATCGGCCGCACCGGCACCGACTGCACCACCCCACCGGCGCCCGAGCCCACGACGACCGAACCCGCCGCCACCGAGACCGACACCGGCCTCGTCGACATCGACCTCGACGCCCCCGTCGACCTCTGCGGCACCACCGTCACCGTCATCGGCCACACCGGCACCGACTGCACCACCCCACCGGCGCCCGAGCCCACGACGACCGAACCCGCCGCCACCGAGACCGACACCGGACTCGTCGACCTCGACGTCCCCGTCGACCTCTGCGGCACCACCATCACCGATCGGGCACACCGGCACCGACTGCACCACCACCCCACCGGCGCCCGAGCCCACGACGACCGAACCCGCCGCCACCGAGACCGACACCGGCCTCGTCGACATCGACCTCGACGCCCCCGTCGACCTCTGCGGCACCACCATCGGCGTCCTCGCCCCCACCGCGACCACCTGCGGACCCGCCGAACCCACGGCCACGGAGACCGACACCGGCCTCGTCGACATCGACCTCGACGTCCCCGTCGACCTCTGCGGCACCACCATCGGCGTCTCGCCCCCACCGCGACCACCTGCGGAGCCGCCGAGCCCGACGGACCCACCGACCGACCGACCGGACCCGCCGACGGACCCAGCGACCCGACGGACCCGACCGCCCCGGTCGCGCCGGTCGAGCCCGACGACCCGACGACGCCGAACGACCCGACGACGCCCACCGACGATCCCGAGGCGCCGGTCGTCGAGGGGCGGAGCTCCGGCGACCTGCCGCTTCGGGCCGCCACGGTCGGTGCTCCAGTCGGCCGAGGCACCCTGGCGCGGACCGGCCGCGACGTCGGCCAGCTGGCGCTGGTCGGCGCCCTGCTGCTCGTGGTCGGGATGGCGCTGACCCGTCGCCGCCGCCCGATCGTCTGCTGACGCCCTCGCCACGGGACGAGCGCTTCTTGGTGTGGAACCCGGACGCCGGTGTCGGGTTCCACACCGAGAAGCCGCGCCGAGCGATGCCGACGCTGGCGTCAGCCGGCCGAGGCGAGGCCGCCGACCCAGCTGCGGTAGAGCGCGGCGTAGCGACCGCCGGCGGCCACCAGCTCGTCGTGGGAACCGAGCTCGACCAGGGCACCGTCGGCGACGACGCCCACGCGGTCGGCTCGCTCGGCCGTCGAGAGCCGGTGGGCGATGGCGATGACGGTCCGGCCCTCCACCAGGCGCTCGAGCGCCTGCTCCACGAGCACCTCGGTGCCCGGGTCGAGCGACGAGGTGGCCTCGTCGAGCACCAGCACGGCCGGGTCGGCCAGTGCGGCCCGGGCGAGCGAGACGAGCTGGCGCTCGCCCGCCGAGAGCGACGAGCCGCGCTCGTGGACCTCGGTGTCGAGGCCCTGGGGCTGGGCGCGGAACCGCTCGAGCAGACCGAGCGAGGCCAGTGCGGCGTCGACCTCGGCGTCGCTGGCATCGGGGCGACCGATGCGCACGTTGTCGCGGATGGTGCCGGCGAACAGGTAGCCCTCCTGGGGCACCACGACGATGCGGGTGCGCAGCGACCGGAGCTGGGCGTCGCGCAGGTCGATGCCGTCGAAGGTGACCCGTCCAGCCGTCGGGTCGTAGAGCCGAGCCATCAGCTTGGCGAGCGTCGACTTGCCCGCACCGGTGGGCCCGACGAGGGCGAGCTTCTCCCCGGCCGGCAGCACGAGGTCCACGTCGTCGAGCACGAGGGGGCCCGTGCCGTAGCCGAACGACAGCCCCTCGACGCGCAGCTCCCCCCGCTCGGGGAGGGCGACCGCGTCGGGCTGCTCGTCGAGGTCGACCTCGGTGTCGAGCAGCTCGAAGAGCTTGTGGAGCGCCGCCCCCGAGGACTGGACGGTGTTGAACAGCTGCGACAGCTGCTGCACCGGCTCGAACAGGTTGGAGAGCGTGAGGACGAAGAAGGCGACGGTGCCGATCGGCAGGCTGCCGTCGAGCACCATCTTCCCGCCGATGCCGACCACGAGGGCGGTGGTCCCGAGCGCCGCCCTCGATCACGGGCAGGTACCAGGCCTGCACGAACACCGACCGCATGTGCGCCCGGTAGAGCGAGTCGTTCCGACGCTCGAAGCGCCCGATCTCCACGTCCTCGCGACCGTAGGCCTGGATGACCCGGACCCCGCTGATGCCCTCCTGGAGCGCAGACAGCGTGAGGCCGATGCGGTCGCGGACGGTGAGGTACGCCCGGTTGGAGTCGCGCTGGAACTTGATCGGCGCGAGCACCACGACCGGCACCGGGATCAGGCAGATGAGCAGCAGCTGCCAGGAGACGATGCCGAGGAACACCACCGACCCGACGATGAGCAGCAGCGAGGCGAGCAGCTGGAGGAGGCCCTGCTGCACCAGCTCCTGGAGCGAGTCCACGTCGGAGGTCATGCGGCTGACGACGACGCCCGCCTTCTCCCGGTCGTAGAAGGGCATCGACAACCGCAGGAGGTGGTCGAACACCCGCGTGCGCAGGTCGCGCAGGAAGCCCTCGCCGGCCTGGCTGATGAGCAGCACCTGGGCCCGGGACGCGGCGTAGGCGACGATCGCCACGACGACGTAGGCGGCCACGGCTGCGTCGAGCACGTGGACCCGTCCGGGCACGATCCCCCGGTCGATGCCCACCTTGAGCAGGTACGGGCCGGCGAGCACGGCGAGCGTCGACACGATCACGCACGCCCCGGCCCGGCGCACCTCCCGCTGGTAGGGGTGCAGCATCTGCCAGGCGCGGCGCAGCACCTGGCGGGCCTGGCGGCGATCGAGCTTGTCGTCCTCGTCCACCGCGGACATGGGCATCACGGGGCTGCCACCTCCTCGGCGCCGGCGCTCGCACCCACGTCGCCGACGCGGGCGGCGTGGCGGGCCTGCTCCTCGGCGGCGGCGGCCGAGGCGAGCACCTCGCGGTAGGCCTCGCTCGAGGCCAGGAGGTCCTCGTGGGTCCCGTCCGCGACCACTCGGCCGTCGCCGATCAGCACGACGCGCTCGGCCAGGGCGATGGTCGCCGGCCGGTGGGCGATCACGAGCGTCGTCCGCCCCCGCATCACCTCGGCGAGGGCGTCGCGGATCTCGTGCTCCTTGGTGGGGTCCACGGCGGAGGTGGCATCGTCGAGGATCAGCACCCGCGGGTCGGCGAGGATGGCCCGGGCGATCGCGATCCGCTGGCGCTGGCCACCCGAGAGGCTGAAGCCTCGCTCGCCGATCTCGGTCCCGTAGCCGTCGGCCAGCTCGGACACGAACTCGTGGGCGCCGGCGAGCCGGGCGGCGCGCTCGACCGCGTCGAGCGATGCGTCGGGGTCGGCGAACGCGATGTTGGCGGCGACCGTGTCGGAGAAGAGGAACGTCTCCTCGAAGACGATGCCCACCGCCGAGCGCAGGTCGGCCAGGGCGAGGTGGCGCACGTCGACCTCGTCGAGCAGGACCGCGCCGTGGTCGACGTCGTAGAAGCGGGCCACGAGCTTGGCGACGGTGGACTTGCCCGATGCCGTGGCCCCGACGAGCGCCACCGACTGCCCGGCCGGGATCTCGAGGTCGAGCCCGTCGAGCACCGGTCGGCCGCCGGCGTAGCCGAAGCGCACGTCCGCGAACCGGACCCGCCCGCCCTCGGCGGGGAGGTGCTCGGGGTGGTGGGGGTCGACCACCTCGGGGGCGGTGGCCAGGATCTCGTGCACGCGCTGGGCCGACGCGGCGGCCCGCTGGGCCATGGCGACGATCCACCCGAGCATCCGCAGCGGCCACACCAGCAGCACCACGTAGGCGTTGAACTCGACGAGCGACCCGAGCGAGAGGTTGCCGGCGATCACCTGGTGGCCCCCGTAGCCGAGCACCATGATCAGCCCGACGTTCGGCAGCAGCTCCAGCGCCGGCCAGTACCGGGACCGGATGCGAGCGGCCTCCATCGAGACCTCGTAGAGGTCGTCGGCCTCGGCTCGGAGGCGCTCGGCCTGGGTGGGCTCGGCGGCGAACCCCTTCACCACCCGGATGCCGGCCACCGTCTCCTCGACCACGGCCGACAGCTCGGCGGACTCCTGCTGCACGCCGGTCATCGTCGGCTGGAGCCGGCTGGCGAAGCGCTTGGCGAGGACGTTCACGGCGGGCAGCGAGCCGAGGGCGAGCAGCGTGAGGACGGGGTCCTTCAGCACGAGCACGACGAGCACGGCCGCCACCGTGGTCAGGTTGGCGATCGTCAGCGGCACCAGCACGACGGCGTTCTGGATCTGCTGCAGGTCGTTGTTGGCCCGGCTCATCAGCTGGCCGGTCTGCTGGCCGTCGTGGAACGCGAAGTGCAGCCGCTGGAGGTGGGCGAACAGCCGGTCGCGCAGCACCGCCTCGGCCTTGCGGGCCTCGCGGAACGCCGAGTACCGCCGCAGCCCGGTGAAGGACGCGGTGACCACCGCGGCGCCGGCGATCCACCACGCCCAGCGGCGCAGCGCGTCGGCGTCGCCCGCGGCCATGCCCTGATCGATGGCCTTGGCCACGAAGCGGGGCACGGACACCTTGGCGGCGGTCCAGGCGACGCCGGCGAGCACGCCGGCGAGCAGGCCCCAGCGCTGGGCCCACATCTGACGCCCGATCAGGCGCCATCCGTCGCCGACCGTGGCGGCCGGTGCTGCTCCTCCTGCGCTGATCGTGGGCCCCCTGCTCTCCTGACCGGCGGGTCAAGGGTACCGGTGGGCCGTATGGCTCAACGCATCGGTTCCGGGGCCGATCCGACGATTTCCCCCTCAACTCGACGGCCCGACGCGCCGTAGCACCGAGGGTCGGCTCCCGCCGATGTCGGCTCACGGGCGAAGCCGGCCACGTCCGCCCACCGATCGCTTCGTGCGAGGTACCTCCGTGCGACTCGAGCAGCTCGTCCTCTTCGGCCCCTTCGACAACTTCTCGGTCCAGTTCGGGCCGCGCGTCACCGTGCTGGCCGGGCTCACCGACCCCGAGCGGGAGGGCATGCTGCAGACGCTCGTCGAGGCGATGGCCGGGAAGGTGCCGAACGCCTCGGTGGTCTTCGTCGACCAGGCCGGTCGTCGGGTCTTCGCCGACCGCATGGGCGCCACCTACGCCGAGACCGGGGTGGCCGCCCCGTCGCTCGGCGAGCTGCTGGGCACCGATCCCGCCGTGATCGCCGACCTCGTGACCCTGCGCGCCGAGGACCTCGGCCTGGGCGACCACCGCGACCTCGACGAGGTGGAGGCCGAGCTCGCCTCGGCGCGGGCGTCGCACGAGCAGCTCACCGCCGAGCGGGACGAGGCCACGACCTTCCTGATCGAGATCGAGGGCTGGCAGCGCGACCTCGACGAGCTGGATGCCCAGATCGACCGGGCCACCGACGACGCGGCTCGCTGGGCCTGGATGCGCCTTCGCGCTCAGCTCGACGACCTCCGCGCCGACCTCGCCGCGCTCGACGCGGCCGAGCAGGCGAGCGACGACGAGAGCGACGACCGGCTCCTCGACGCGGTCGAGGAGCTGCGGTCGGCCGGCGAGGCCTGGGCGGAGGCGTCCACCGCCGCCGAGGAGCTGGCCGCCCGGCTCGGGCCGCTGCCCCCGGTGAGCGACGCCGACCTGGCGCGCGTGGCCGCCACCCCGGAATCGCTCCCCGAGGACTTCGAGGACCGCGTCGCCGCGATCACCGATGCGGCCGAGGCCCGGGCGGCTCGCGAGCGGGACCTCGAGCTCGCGCTGGCCCCGACGGAGGACCCCGGCGACGGCATCGTCTACTCGCTCGCTCCGCTGGACCAGGAGGCGCTCTGGGGCGCCTACGACGCCGCCATCGCCGCCCAGGAGGCGTACGACGCCGAGCTCGCCGCCCACCAGGCCGACGGGCACGAGGATCCGCACGTCGAGGGGCCGATCGAGGAGGCCCACCGCGAGGTGGTCCGGTGCCAGCGGGAGGTGGACCGGCGCTTCCGCCCCGGCGCCCTCGGCGTCGGCGCCCTCGCGGTCACGGCGCTGCTCGCCGGCGACGCCATCTCGGTCCTCGTCGGCGTGGTCCTGCTCGCGGCGTCCGTCGGGCTCGGGTGGTGGCTCCTCGCCGTGCCCCGCCGGGCGCTGGCGGTGGCCGAGGCGGCCGAGCGCGAGGCCCTGGCCCAGACCGAGGCGGACTCCTGGCTGGGGTTGCACCTGCGGCGCATCGATCGGGTCGTCAACCACACCGACCGGGCGCCGCTCAGCGCCGCGCTCGACCGCCGCACGAGCGCCCTGCTCGACTGGGAGGAGCGGAGCCAGGGCGTGAGCCTGGCGGCCGCCGGCGAGCGCCGCGAGGCGATCGCCCGCCACGCGGCGGCCCTCGACGTCGACGGCCGAGCCGCGGCGCAGCAGCGGGCCCGGGAGGCGGTCGCCGCCGCCCTCGCCGACGAAGCCGAGGCCCGCCGGGCGCTGGGTCGGGGCCTGGAGGGCTACGGCCTGTCCGCCGACGGGGCCGCCGACCTCGAGATCGACCAGATCCGACGGGTGCTCGCGAAGCGGACCGCCGCCGGCCGGGTGGCGCGCGAGGCGCTCGAGCTCCAGCACCAGCTCGCCACGACCACCTCAGCGGGCGCCATCCTGGATCGCCTGCTCCGCCAGCTGGGCTTCGACGACGGCGACCTCGCCGGTCGCCTCGGGCGGGCGGTGAGCGCCGTCGAGGCGGCCCGCGAGCGGCGCGAGGCCGAGGAGGGCGCGCCCCGGCGCCGCGACGAGCTGGAGGCCGAGATCGCCGTGCTCGCCGAGCGCGTCGACGCCGACCGCCGCATCACCTGGGACCTGACGCCCGACCCGACCGAGCCGCCGGCCGAGCGCGACGACCTGCTGGAGCGCCGTCGGGCCCTGGGCCTCGAGCTCGTGTCGCGCCCGCGACCCGACCTCTCGGCGATCGAGCGGCGCCTCGCCGTCTCGTCCGAGCGGCTGCGGGCGCTCGAGACCGAGCGGCAGGAGCTCCAGGAGGGGTCGGGCTCGGTGCGCCGCCGCCTCGCCGACCGGATCGCCCGCACCACGTGGATCGGCCCCAACGAGGAGACCCTCCCGATCGTGATCGACGATCCGTTCGCGGACGTCGACCCCGAAGAGCTCTTCAAGCTCCTCGACATGCTCGTGCGGCTCTCCTCCAGCACCCAGATCGTGCTGCTGACGACCGACCCGACCATCGCCAAGTGGGCTCGCCGAGAGGCGGCCGAGGGCGTCGTGACGGTGTTCGAGTCGCACGGCGCCGAGGTCCGCTGACCTCGACGTCGACCGGGCTCAATCGAGGCGGCGGAGGCTGGAGCGGTACCGCTTCGCGCGGTCCACGTACGACTGCATGGCCAGCACGATCATGTCCTCGGTGACCGCATCGGGCCGGATCTTGGCGGGGATGCCGAGCGCCATGGCGCCCGACGGGACCACGGTGCCTCCTGAGACGACGGCGCCGGCCCCGACCAGCGCGCCGGTCTCGACCACCGCGTGGTGGAGGACCACCGAGCCCGACCCCACGAGCGCGCGGTCGTGGACGATGCAGCCCTCGAGGTGGGCGAGGTGGCCGACCACGCACTCGTCGCCGACCGTCGTGAACTGCATCGGCGTCGTGTGGAGGATGGCGCCGTCCTGGATGGAGGTGCGGGCCCCCACGTTGATCTCGCCGTCGTCCCCGCGGATCACCGCGCCCGGCCACACCGAGCTCTCGGCACCGATGGTGACCGAGCCGATGATCACCGCCTCGGGCGCGACGTAGGCGTCGGGATGGACGTCGGGGACCTGCGAGCCGAGCGCGTAGATGGCCATCGGGGCACCGTACCGGCCCGGCGCCCGTAGCCTCGCCGGGTGCCTGACCCCGTCCCGACCCCCACCGTCCCCCCGCGGCCCGCCCGCCGGCCGACCGAGCGCACCTTCCACGGCGACCGGTTCGTCGACCCCTACGCCTGGCTCCTCGACCCCGACGACCCCGAGGTCCTCCCCCACCTGCGGCAGGAGAACGCGTGGACCGAGGTCCAGACGGCCGACCAGGCCGACCGGCGCGAGGAGATCTTCGGGGAGATCAAGCGCCGGACCCAGGAGACCGACCTGTCGGTGCCGGTGCGCGACGGCGCCTGGTGGTACCTGGCCCGGACCGAGGAGGGCAAGGCCTACCCGATCCACTGCCGCATCCCCGACGACGGGACGCGCACCGCGCCGGTCGACGACCCGGCGGCCGAGCAGGTCGTGCTCGACCCGAACCCGATGGCCGCCGACGGCGAGTACCTCGGGCTGGGCGTCTTCGACGTCAGCCCGGACGGTCGGTGGCTCGCCTACGGCATCGACCGGGCGGGCGACGAGCGGCACCTCCTGCGCTTCCGCGACCTCACGACCGGCGACGAGACCGCCGATGCCGTGGCCGACGTCTCCTACGGCTTCGCCTGGGCCGCCGACTCGTCGACCTGCTGGTACACGCTGGTCGACGACGCAGAGCGCCCGCACGAGGTGTGGCGCCACGTCGTGGGGACGGACCCGGCCGCGGACGTCCGGGTCTTCCACGAGGCCGACGAGCGGTTCCACGTGTCCGTCGGCTCCTCGCGCTCGGGCGACGTCGCCGTCATCGGTGCGGGCAGCGCGGTCACCAGCGAGAGCTGGCTGCTCGACGCGCGCGACCCCACGGCCGATCCCGTCGTCGTGGCAGCGCGGGAGCAAGGGGTCGAGTACTCGATCGCCCACCGGCGCGACGAGCTGTGGATCGTGTCGAACCACGGCGGCGCGGACGACTTCGCCCTGTGGCGGGCACCGCTCGACGGCGTGCGCACCGCACCGATCGACGCCTGGGAGCTCGTGCTCCCCCATCGGCTCGGTCGACGGCTGAACGGCGTCGAGGCGTTCGCGGGCCACCTCGTGGCGCACGGGCGCGAGGGCGGCGCGACCGCGCTGTGGCTGCTCGACCCGGCCGACGGCGAGCTGCGCCCCTTCGAGATGGACGATGCCGTCGGCACGCTCGCCCCCGGCGCCAACCCGAGCTTCGACGCCACGACGTACCGCTTCAGCTACCAGTCGCTGGCCACGCCGCCTTCGGTGATCGACCAGGAGGTGGCCACCGGCGTGCGGACGGTGCGCAAGCGCCTCGCCGTGCTCGACGGGTTCGACGACGCCGACTACGCGACCGCGCGCGAGTGGGCCACCGCCGACGACGGCACGCAGGTCCCCATCTCGATCGTCTGGCGCCCCGACGCCGTGCCCGCCGACGGCCCGGCGCCCTGCGTGCTCTACGGCTACGGCGCCTACGAGATCACCATGGACCCGTGGTTCTCCATCGCTCGGCTCTCGCTCCTCGACCGCGGGGTGGCCTTCGCCATCGCCCACGTGCGCGGTGGCGGCGAGCTCGGCCGGCAGTGGTACGAGGACGGCAAGTTCGGGGCTAAGGCGCACTCGTTCTCGGACCTCGTCGCCTGCGCCCGCCACCTGTGCGCCACGGGCCGGACCGCGCCCGAGGTCCTCGCCACGCGGGGCGGGAGCGCCGGTGGCCTGCTGGTGGGCGCGGCCACCAACCTCGCTCCCGAGCAGTTCCGGGCGGTCGTCGCCGAGGTGCCCTTCGTCGACCCCCTGACCACGATGCTCGACCCGACCCTCCCGCTCACGGTCATCGAGCGGGAGGAGTGGGGCGACCCGCTCCACGACCCGGAGGCGTACGGCTGGCTGAAGGCCTACAGCCCCTGCGAGAACGTGCGGCGCGCCGAGGACGCCACCTACCCCGCCGTGCTCGCCACGGCCGGCTTGAACGACCCGCGGGTGGGCTTCCACGAGCCGACCAAGTGGGTGGCCCAGCTGCGCGACCACGGCCACCGCGCCCTGCTGAATGTGGAGCTGGGCGCCGGCCACGGCGGCCCCACCGGCCGCTACGACGCCTGGCGCGACGAGGCCTTCGTGCTCGCCTGGATCCTGCGCGAGCTCGGGGTCGCGTAGCTAGGCCAGGTGGCCGTAGCCGCCGCGGAAGAAGATCAGCGGGTGGCCCTCCTTCGCCACGCCCAGCTCGTGCACGGCACCGATGACGATGTCGTGGTCGCCGCCGTCGAGCACGCCATCGGTGCGGCAGTCGATCCAGGCGAGCGCCCCCCCGAGGCGGGGAGAGCCGAGCGGCGACCGATCCCAGGCGAGGCCGGCGAACTTGTCGTCCTCCTTCGAGGCGAACCGGCGCGACACCTCCTCCTGGTCGTCGGCCAGCACGCTGACGCAGAACTGGCCGGCGCCCTGCAGCCGACCCCACGAGCCCGAGGTCTTGCCGGCGCAGAACCCGACGAGCGGCGGCTCGAGCGACACGGAGAAGAACGACCCGATGGCCATGCCGACCGGGACCTCGCCGTCGAAGGCCGACACGACGCAGACGCCCGTGGGGAAGTGGCCGAGCACCTGGCGGAAGCGGGCGCTGTCGAAGGCGGGCTCGGTCATCGGGGCTCCCAGGTGGCGGCGACGGGCACGGCCGCCGATGGTAGGCGCCGGCCTGCTACGCGTCGGCCGTAGCCGCGCTGAGCGAGACCGTGGTCCGCTCGGCCGCGGCGATCACCTCGTCGAGCGACGTGCCCTCGGCGAACCCCTCGGCCTCGCGCAGCAGCCGATCGATGATGGCGTCGGAGTGCGACGGATCGTGGTGGAACAGCGCCAGGCGCTTGGCCCCGGCCTCGGCCGCCACCCGGACCGCGTACTCGACCGTGCAGTGGCCCCAGTCGGCCTTCACCGCGAACTCGTGCGGCTCGAACTGAGCGTCGTGGATGACGAGGTCGGCGCCGTCGCACAGCTCGAGGACGCCCGGGGCGATGTCGTCGGATCCCACCGGCTGCTGGTGGTCGCTGATGTAGGCCACCGCGAGGCCGTCGATCTCGACCCGGTACCCGTTGGTGGCGCCGGTGTGGGGCACGTCTCGCACGAGGATCCGGGCTCGGCCGTAGGCGAGCTCCTCGTCGGCCACGTCGCGGAACGAGATGTCGCCGCCGAGGTCGGTGTAGCGGACGGGGAAGTACGGCGGCCGCATGAAGTCGTCGAAGGCCGACTCGATCGGGCCCTCGTCACACCGGCCCCAGATCTGGAGGCGCGCCCCCTCCTGGTTGATCGGCACGAAGAAGGGCAAGCCCTGCACGTGGTCCCAGTGGAGGTGCGTCACGAGCGCCAAGCCGTCGAAGGCCGATGCGGTGCCGACGGCCTCGCCGTAGAAGCGCAGGCCGGTGCCGAGGTCGAAGAGGATCGGCGCGTGGCCGGGCACCTCGAGGCTGACGCACGCGGTGTTGCCGCCGTAGCGCTCGTTGGCGTCGCACGGACAGGGGGTCGAGCCTCGCACCCCCCAGAACGTGATGTTCACCATGGTGTTGCTCCCCGGTCCCCTGTGGGCATCGAACCGTAGCCAACCGGCCACCGTTCGTCCCGAGGGTGTGACGCAATCCACAGGCCTCGAGCGGGCCCACGCGCCGGGGCCGTCCGGCGCCTACGTTGCGGCGCCATGACCGCACCGCACCCCGACATCGTCGAGTCCACCGTCGAGGCGAACGGCCTCCGGTTCGCCACGCTCGCCATGGGCGAGGGCCCCCTCGCCCTGTGCCTCCACGGCTTTCCCGACTCGGCGTGGACGTGGCAGCACCTGCTGCCCGAGCTCGCCGCGGCGGGGTTCCGCGCCGTCGCGCCCTTCCTGCGCGGCTACGCCCCCACCGAGGTGCCCGCCGACGGGCTGTACCAGCCGGGCGCCATCGCCCGTGACGCCATCGCCCTCCACGAGGCGCTCGGGGGCGACGGCGACGCGGTGCTGATCGGCCCCGACGGGGGCGCGCTCGCCACCTACGCGGCCGTGGGCCACACGCCGGAGCGCTGGCGCCGCGCCGTCGTCGCCGCGGTCCCGCCGGCGGCCACGGTGGCCCAGGCCTTCTTCTCCTACGACCAGCTCCGACGCTCCTGGTACATGTTCTTCTTCCAGTCGCCCCTCGCCGACCTGGCCGTACCGATGGACGACCTGGCCTTCATCGACCGGCTCTGGGCCGACTGGTCGCCGGGGTTCGACGGGAGCGAGCACGCCGGGCGGTGCAAGGACGCCCTGCGCGACCCCGCCAACCTGGCGGCGGCCATCGGCTACTACCGGGCGACGCTCGGCGCCGGCGTCCGGTCCCCCGAGTGCGACCTCGTCGAGGCGGCCGGCGCCCTCCCGATGCCCGTGCCCACGCTCTACCTCCACGGCCGCACCGACGGCTGCACGGGCGCGGAGCTCATCGACGACGGCGTCCTCGACGCCCTCCCCGCCGAGGGCAGCCGGGTCGAGCTCGTCGACGACGCCGGCCACTTCCTCCAGCTCGAGCAGCCCGAGGTGGTGAACCGGCTCATCGTCGACTTCCTGACCGCCTGGGCCGGCCGCGCCGCGCGCCGCCCCGACGTCGCAGCGCAGCGGTCGCCGACCGCAACCGCTCCGATGCGGCTAGGTCGGGCGAGCGCCGGCAGCGCCGGTGGCGCAGGGTGCCCGCCTCGTCGGCGATCGCGAGGCCGTCGGCTACGAGCGAGGCCGCGACCCGCCCCGCCCGCTCGGGGTCGTCGGGCCAGCCGGCGACCGCGGCGAGGTCCGCCACGTCGACGGGTCCGAGGCGCAGGGCGTCGACCAGGCGGCCGCGGCCCTGGCGATCCGACCCCTCGAAGGCGGCCTGGGGGCCCGACACCCCGGCCGACCCGACCGCAGGATCGGGCGCCGGTCGCGGCGTCGGCCCAGGCGCACCACGGGCGCACCGGGCAGTCGTCGCAGCCGGGCGAGCGCGGCCGGCAGCGGGTGGCGCCCAGGTCGAGCATCGCCTGGTTCCAGGCCCACCCGGCCCCGGGAGCCACGGCAGCGTCGGCCGCCGCCTGGGCCTCCTTCGGCCGCAGCGTCCGCCCCTCCCAGCGGGCGAGCACCCGAGCCGCGTTGGTGTCGAGAACGCCGACGTCGTCGCGCTCGAAGGCGAAGGCGAGCACGGCCCGGGCGGTGTAGGGGCCGATGCCCGGCAGGGCGAGGAGCGCCGCGAGGTCGTCGGGCAGGGCGCCGCCGTGGCGCTCGACGACGACCTGGGCGCATCGGTGGAGGTTGACCGCCCGGCGGTTGTACCCCGAGGCCGGCCCGCGGTGACGATGTCGGCGAGCGGCGCCGCCGCGCACGCGGCGGGCGAGGGCCACCGGCGGAGGAAGGCTTCGAAGCGCGGAGCACGCGGGCACCTGGGTCTGCTGGAGCATCAGCTCCGACACGAGGATCGCCCACGGGTCGCGGGTGCGCCGCCAGGGGAGGTCGCGGCCGCGGTGGGCGAACCAGCCGAGCAGGGCGGCCCGGCGCGCTTCAGCGGCGGCGGGCGACATGGGCGACCGAGACGTAGGGCAGCTCGAAGGTCGCGCCGAGCGGCGCTACGAGGTCGCGCACGGCCCCCTCCAGCTCGCGCTGGTCCGCCTCGGGGAGCACCGCGAGGTACGAGGTCGACAGGACCCGGGCCACGAGGGTGTCGGGATCCATGGGCTGGAGGTAGGTGGTGCCGAAGCGCTCGGCCGCCTCGAAGGCCGGGCCGTGCTCGGCCACGACCTCCGACCAGTCCACCTCGACCGTGTAGGGCACCCGCCAGCGCTCCCGCTCGTCCCAGCGGATGAGCCGGGAGAGCTCGGCGACCCAGGGCACGCGAGCGTCGCGCTCGTTGAAGGCGATGGCCAGCCCTCCCCCGCCGCCTGGTCGGAGCACGCGGGCGATCTCCGCGAGGGCGCGCGGTGCGTCGAACCAGTGGAACGCCTGGGCCACCGTCACCACGTCGACGCTCGCCTCGGGGAGGGGGATCTGCTCGGCGGTGCCGTCGAGCACCTCGACGCCGGGACAGGCGAGCTCGAGCTGCGCGCGCATCGCCGCGACCGGCTCGACCGCCCGGACGTCCGCTCCGGTGGGCGTGAGCAGGCGGGTGAGCTTGCCGGTGCCGGCGGCGAGGTCCACGACGGCCCGGCCCGGCCCGATCTCGAGCCGGTCGACGAGGTGGGCGACGAGGTCGGCGGGGTAGCTCGGTCGACCCCGCTCGTAGGTCGCGGCCCCGGCACCGAACCCGCCGGCCGCGACCTCGCTGATCTCGTCTTCGGTCTCGCCCACGCGCACCTCCGCCGGGCGATGGTACGGCGCTCGCCCGACGACGCGTCAGGCCGACTCGGGGAGCAGCGCCGCCTGGTCGGTCGGGGCGGTGGCCGTGGCTCCGACGCCCGCTGCCACGACGCATCCGACGCCCACCCACGAGAGCGCGGCGAGCCGTTGGCCGAGGAGCGCCCGCCCCACCAGCGCGCCGATGGCCGGCTCGAGCGCGACGAGGATGCTGAAGGTCCGCTTCGGCAGGTCCTGCAGCGCTCGGATCTCGAACGAGTACGGGATGACCGAGGCGAACACCGCCATGGCGACGCCGAGGCCGAGCACCCGGACGTCCGCCAGGGCGGAGCCGGCGGCCACCACCCCGACGGGCACGACGACCAGCGAGGCCACCGCGGTCGCCGCCGCGAGGCCCGCCACGCCCGGGTCGGTCGTGGCCAGGCGGGAGCCGACGACGATGTACGCGGCCCAGCCGGCGGCGGCCACGAGCGCCGCCCCGACGCCGATCGGGTCGAGGGCGCCACCCGCCCCGTCCTGCTGGCCGAGGGCGAGCAGCCCGACGCCGGCGACGGCGAGCACGACCCACACGGCCTCGCGCCAGCGGCGCGTGAGCACGACGGCCAGGCCGAGGGGCCCGAGGAACTCGATCGTGATGGCGGCGCCGAGCGGGAGACGGTCGACCGCGACGTAGAAGGCCGAGTTCATCGCCGCCATCGTCACGCCGAGGGCGACCGCGGTCCGCCGCCGATCGGGACCCCACGACCGGATCGACGGCCGCGACCACGCCCACAGGAGCGCGGCCGCGAAGCCCAGGCGCATGGCCGAGGCGCCGCTCGCGCCGACGTCGTCGAAGAGGTGGGTGGCGATGGCGGCGCCGAGCTGCAGCGACGTCATCGATCCGAGCACGAGCAGCACGGGCCCGGCGACGATGGGTCGCCTCGGGGAGATCGGCCGGGGGCCGTCGAAGGTCGCCACCCGCCCTCCTCGGCCTCGGTCCGGTGCGCTCGGCAGGCACGGTAGCAACCACCCGGCGAACCGCTGCCACCGCACCGCGTGACCACCTCGGCCGCGCGAAGCGCGAGGATGGGAGGCGATGGGACAGGTCGCACGGCTCCGCGCGAACGTCGCCGAGCAGGTGCGCTCCCTGCGCCGGCCGGTCGTCGACATCGCCGCCGACGGCTTCCTCCAGCCCCTGTTCCTCCAGCGCTACATCGCCATCGGCTGCCTCGCGTTCGGCGCCGCCGTCTTCTTCGACCTGCTCGGCACGGCCATCCCGTGGGCGATCCTGGGCGTCGGGTTCGGCGCCAACGCCCTCGCCCACGTGCACGCCAAGCGCACCGGGCAGGCCCCCACCTGGATGCACCTCACCGACATGGCGGGCGTGCTCGTGTTCCCGGCCCTGTTCGAGCGCACCACGGTCCCGGCGGTGCTGGTGATGATGGCGGTGGTGTCGCTGGCCGCCGCCGCGTCCGGCCTGGGGCCGGCGGTGGTCACCTGGACGTTCGGGTTCCTCGGCCTCGTCGCCATCGATGCCGCCCGACCGATCGCCGAGTTCGAGCAGCTCATCGCCAGCTACGGGGTCACCGGCCTGATGATCGCCATCACCGTCGGCAAGCTCGCGGCCGTGGAGGGCCGCGTCCGCCAGCGCCTCAACACGGTGGTCGACAACCTCGACGCCATCTTGTGGGTGCGCGACCCGGCCGACGATCGCTTCACGTTCGTCAACCAGCGGGCCACGACCATGCTCGGCTGGAGCGAGGAGGAGTGGCTCGCACCGGGCTTCTGGCGCGCCCACCTCCACCCCGACGACCTCGACGCCACGACCGATGCGGTCGCCCGCGCCGTGGCGCTCGGCATCGACCACGAGCTCGGCTACCGGTTCCAGGCCGCGGATGGCCGCTGGGTGCACCTCCACGATCGCGTCACCGTCTCGGTCGACGGCGCCGGCAACCCCGTCGCCCTGCGGGGCATGAGCATCGACGTCACCGACCGGGTGCAGATCGAGGCCCGGGTCAACCAGTACGCCGACATCGTCGACCGCATCGACCAGGCCCTGCTGGTGCTCCGCCGGCACGAGGGCGCCGGCGACGGCCCGCCCGTGCTGCGCCTCCAGGCGGCGAACCCCGCCGCCGAGCGGCTGATGCGGCGCGACCTGTTCTCGCTGATCGGCGCCACCGTCGAGGAGGCGTTCCCGGCGCTCGCCGGCAGCCGGCTGCGCGATCGCCTGGCGCGGGTGGTGGAGCGAGGCGTGCCGCTGCGCGTCGACGATCTGATCGTGCGGCCCGAGGGGGCCGAGCAACGGGTGGTGACGCTGCGGGCGTTCCCGCTCCCCGATCGCTCGATCGCCATCTCCCTCCAGGACGTGACCGATGCCGTCGCCGCCTCGGAGGCCCTGCGCCGCCAGGCGCTCTACGACGGGCTCACCGGGCTGCCGAACCGCCGCCTGTTCGACCAGGAGCTCCACCGGGCCGTGCGCGAGGCGCCCGAGCGGGCGCAGCAGGTGGCGTTGCTCGTCATGGACCTCGACCAGTTCAAGGAGGTCAACGACGCGCTCGGCCACCAGGTCGGCGACCAGCTGCTGCGCGGCGTCGGCGATCGGCTCATCGCCGCGTTCGACGATGCCCTCGTCGCCCGCCTCGGGGGCGACGAGTTCGCCGTGGTCCTGGTCGGTGCCGTCGACGAGCGCGGGGCGCGCGTGGTCGCCGAGCGGATCCGCGCCGCGCTGGTCGAGCCCTTCCTCATCGACGACGTGCGCCTCCAGACCAACGCCTCGGTGGGCATCGCCCTGTTCCCGGGTCACGCCGGCGACGTGTCCACGCTCGTGCAGCGCGCCGACGTCGCCATGTACATGGCCAAGCGCTCGGGCACCGGCTCGGCCGTGTACGCCGCCGAGCACGACCGCAGCAGCGTCGAGCGGCTGTCGCTCATCGGCGACCTGCCGGGGGCCCTCGCCGAGGGCCAGTTCGAGCTGCACTACCAGCCGAGCATCGACCTGCGGACCGGCGAGGCGGTGCGGGCCGAGGCCCTCGTGCGCTGGAACCACCCGCGCCTCGGCCTCGTCGGGCCCGACCAGTTCATCGAGCTCGCCGAGCTCTCCGGAGCGATCCAGCCGCTGACCCGCTGGGTGATCCGCGAGGGGCTGGCGGCCGCCGACCGCTGGCGTCGGGCCGGCCACCGCATCGGGCTCGCCGTGAACCTCTCGGTGCGCAACCTCTACGACCCCGAGCTGGTGCCCACGCTCGAGCGCGAGCTGCGGAGCAGCGACGTGCCGCCGCGCGAGCTGGTGCTCGAGCTGACCGAGACCGAGCTGATGGACGACCCGAGCCTGGCCCAGGAGGTGTTCACGGCGCTCGGCGACCTGGGGATCAGCACGGCGATCGACGACTTCGGCACCGGCTACTCGTCGCTCACCCACCTGCGCGACCTCCCGCTGCAGGAGGTGAAGATCGACCGGTCGTTCGTGAGCGGGATGCACCGGCGCTCCGAGGAGTTCACGATCGTCCGCTCGATGATCGACCTCGGCCACAACCTCGGCCTGCGCGTGGTGGCCGAGGGCGTGGAGCACGCCGACGACCTGGCCCTGCTCCGGCGCCTCGGCTGCGACCTGGCCCAGGGCTTCCACCTGGCTCGACCCCTCCCCCTCCCCGACCTGCTGGCCTGGCTCGAGGGCTGGCGCGCCACGTCGCTGGCCGCGCCGCTCACCGGTCACCCGGCCTGACGACAGCGGCGGCTGCGGCCGTCCGTCGATGTGGGCGACCCGCGAGCGCGTCGGTACGATCCGGACCCATGACCGCTCCGGATCTCGCCTCCGCCGCCTCCGTCCTCGACCTCGCCTCGAAGGTCGTCGACGCCGCCGTCGGCCGCCTGGCCGCCACCTCGATCGACGCCAACCAGGTGCTCGCCTACGACGTCGCCCACGCCGCGTCGGCCGTCGCCACCGGCAAGGGCCTGCTCGACTACGGCGGCAAGGGCGAGACCGAGGGCAAGATCACGTGCGCCTTCATCGCCGACGCCGTGGCCGAGCTCGCCGGCAAGGTCTTCGGGCGCGAGGCCGAGTGGGGCGTCGACGCCGGAGCCCTCGACGGTGCTCGCGACTTCATCGCCACCTACAAGGCGCCCGACTTCGTCGCCTCGATCACCGACCCGGGGCCCCGCCACCTCGACGGCGACTTCGAGCTGGTGCAGGACACGTTCCGCCGCTACGCCGAGCAGGAGCTGGCCCCGCGCGCCGAGCACATCCACCGCACCAACGGCGACATCCCCGAGGACATCGTCGAGGGCCTCGCCGAGATGGGCGCCTTCGGCCTGTCGATCCCCGCCGAGTACGGCGGCTACGGCGAGGGCGGCGAGGGCGAGTACATCGGCATGGTGGTCACCACCGAGGAGCTCTCGCGAGGCTCGCTCGGCGCCGGCGGCTCGCTCATCACCCGGCCCGAGATCCTCGCCCGGGCCCTCATGGCCGGCGGCACCGAGGAGCAGAAGCACGAGTGGCTGCCCAAGCTGGCCACCGCCGAGGTCATGAACGCCGTGGCCGTCACCGAGCCCGACTACGGCTCCGACGTGGCCGGCGTGAAGGTCACCGCCACCCCCACCGACGGCGGCTGGCTCATCAACGGCGTGAAGACGTGGTGCACCTTCGGCGCCCGCGCCGACGTGCTGCTGGTGCTCGCCCGCACCGACCCCGACCGCTCGATCGGCCACCGCGGCCTGTCGATGTTCATCGTCCCGAAGGACCGCGGCGACAGCCACGGCTTCGAGCTCGTGCAGCGGGCCGAGGGCGGCGCGGCCGGCGGCGGGAAGATGGAGGGCCGCCCGATCGACACGATCGGCTACCGCGGCATGCACTCCTACGAGATCGCCTTCGAGGACTGGTTCGTGCCCGCCGAGAACCTGATCGGCATGGACGGCGGCATGGGCCGCGGCTTCTACTACCAGATGGCCGGCTTCGAGAACGGCCGGCTCCAGACCGCGGCGCGGGCCATCGGCGTCATGCAGGCCGCCTACGAGAAGGCCCGGCAGTACGCCGACGACCGGGTGGTCTTCGGCTCGCCCATCGGCGAGTACCAGCTGACCAAGGCCAAGCTCGGCCGCATGGCGGTGCTCATCCAGGCCGCCCGCCAGTTCAGCTACGAGGTGGCGAAGCTGATGGCCAAGGGCGAGGGCCAGGCCGAGGCGTCGATGGTGAAGGCCTACGTGTGCAAGGCCGCCGAGTGGGTCACCCGCGAGGCCATGCAGATCCACGGCGGCATGGGCTACGCCGAGGAGTACGACGTGAGCCGGTACTTCGTCGACGCCCGGGTGCTGTCGATCTTCGAGGGCGCGGACGAGACGCTGTGCCTCAAGGTGATCGCCCGCAAGCTCGTCGCCGACGCCGACAAGGGCTGAGCCCTCGGCCGGCGCGCCGACCCCCGCTCAGCGCAGGTGCCAGGGCTCGCAGGTGCCGTCGCGCAGGCAGCCGACCCGGATGGCGGCCTCCTCGGCCAGGTCCGGCGACCGGTCGCGCACGGCGACGGCCCAGGCCGTGACCCACAGCTCGTACACCTGGAGGCAGGTGGCGAAGCCGGCCCACTCCCGGGGATCGGCGTCGAGCGCCGCGAGGAACGCGTCGAGCGTCGCCGGATCCGCGCCGTAGCGCTCCACGGCGGTGACGGCCGGGGCGGCGTCGTAGCTGGCCGGCCCGGCGCCGGCGAGCTCGAGATCGGTGAGCAGCGGCCCGTCGGCGGTGAGCAGGACGTTGTCGCCGTGGAGGTCGCCGTGGACGATGGCGGTGCCGACCGGATCGCGGTCGGCGGCGCGGCCCCACGGCTCGGTGAGCTCCTGGGCCCGTCGGCGCACGAAGTCGCCCTGCTCGTCGCCCACGGGACGGTCGGCGACGGCGTTGCGGATCGCGGTGAGCGGGTCGAAGCGGGCGACGTCGTAGGCGTGGGTGCCGACGGTGCGGTCGCGCAGGGCGGCGGCGAGCGCACCGATGGCCGCGGGCGCCGGGGTGCCGGTCGCCTCGACCCACGCCCAGGCGGTCACGACGCAACCGTCCTCGACCCAGGGCTGGCCCCGGCCGGCCACGAGCGGCACCACGGGCACGCCGGCCTCGGCGAGAGCGCGGGCGACCTCGACCTCGCGGTGGGCCACCGGCTCCTGCGATCGTGGCCGGACCCGCACGAGGACGCCGTCCTGGCGCACCAGGAGCGACAGGCCGTCGCGCACCACCTCGAGCGGCGTGCTCGAAGCGTTGATCCGATCGAGGACCGTGCGGGCCGCCTCGCGTCGGGGATCGGCGGCGTCGGGCATCGAGGCGAGGCTACCGGCGCGCCGGCGCCGCTCCTGGCGATGTCAGGCCCGCGCGAGCACCTCGCCGTGGAGCACGGCGAAGAACCCGTCGGGCTCCTCCGCCCACGCCTGCCAGGCGGCCGACAGCTCGGCGATCTCGACGTCGTCGCTCAAGCCGTAGGCGACCACCTGGTCGCGGAAGGCCGACTGGTGCACCCGGTCGGCCCACATGCCGCCCCACCACGCCCGGCCCTCGGGATCGGCGAAGGTCCAGGTGGAGCTGCTGACCGTGACGTCGGTGAACCCGGCGGCCCGCACCCACTCGCCGAGCCGCCGTCCGGCGTCCGCCTCGGCCCCGTTGCGCTCGGTGAGCTGGTGGTAGAGCTCGAGCCAGCGGGTCAGGCCGGGCGACGCCGGGTGCCAGGTGAACGCGCCGTAGTCGCTGTCGCGCACGGCGAGGGTGCCGCCCGGGGCGAGGACCCGCCGCACCTCGCGCAGGGCGGCCACCGGGTCCGAGAGGTGCTGGAGCACCTGGTGGGCGTGGACCACGTCGAACGAGTCGTCGGGCAGGTCGAGGGCGTACACGTCGCCGACGGCGAAGCGCAGGTTGGCGTGCTCGCCCGCCAGCGCCTGGGCCCGCTCGACCACCTCGGCCGACGGGTCGATGCCCAGCACCTCGCCGGGCGCCACCCGTCGGGCGAGGTCGGCCGTGATGGTGCCCGGCCCGCAGCCGACGTCGAGCAGGCGCTGGCCCTCACCCAGGTGCGGGAGCAGGTAGCCGGCCGAGTTCTCGGCCGTCCGCCACTCGTGGCTCTTCAGCACCGACGCGTGGTGCCCGTGGCTGTAGGTGTCGCCCATGCCCCGATCCTGCCCGGCGCGGCCGCCGCCAGCCGATGGGTTTTGCCCGCCGTCAGCTCCGCAGGGCGGCGCGCCGTCGGCTGACGAGCACGATCCCGCCCAGGGCGACCAGCCCGAGGCCCCAGGCGACCCAGCCCGTGGTCGGCGCTCCGGTGCGGGCCAGCGTGCCGTCGTCGACGCCACCACCCTGGTCGGCCCCGCCGCTCCCCACGCCCGACCCGACCGTGGTGCTCGACCCGGGCCCGCTCGTGGACGTCGAACCGTCGACCACCGTGCTGCTCGTCGACGCGGTCGTGGACGTGCTGGTGGGGTCGGTCGAGGTGGTGCTCGCGTCGGTCGTGGTGGTCGTCGGGTCGGTGGTCGTCGTCGTGGTGGGGTCGGTCGTGGTGGTCGTCGAGCTCGTCGACGTGGTGGAGCTCGTCGACGTCGAGGTGGTCGAGCTCGTGGTGGTCGAGCTGGTCGTCGTCGTCGGCTCCGTCGTCGTCGTCGGGTTGGGGTCGATGACGTCGATGACCACCGACGCGCTGCCCTGCTCGGCGGGCGGCGGGGTGTTGCCCCCGTCGTCGACCGTGACCGTGACCGATCCGGGGCCCTCGCTCACCCCGGTGGCCGTCAGCGCACCGAGCTGCGCGTTGAGCGACGCGAGGTCGCCGCTCAGGTTCGATGCGCTGGGGCTCACGCCCACGCCGGTGATCGTGGCGGTGAGCGTGCCGTCGCCGGCATCGCTGTCGGTGACCGAGAAGGGCACGGCCACCGCGGCGCCGATGTCCACCGAGGTCGACGGGGGCGCCGTCACCACCGGCGGATCGTTCTCGTCGTCGCGCACGGTCAGATCGAACGAGGCCGAGTCGAAGCCGAGCGGGTCCGGGACCGCGATGCCCTCGACGACGTTCGGCTTGAGCGGGAGCCCGTTGTTGCCCAGGTCGTGGACGAGCACGTTGATGGTGTCGTCGGCGTCGGACGCCGGGACCTCGTAGTCGATGTAGCTGAGCAGGTCCCGCACGGTCGAGCGCTCCGCCACCACGGCGATGGCCTCGTTGTAGTCCGACGGCGTCGTGCCGAAGTTCAGGCCCGACGGCAGGTCGGGCAGCAGTTCGGCGATCGGCTTCAGGTTGGCCGGCACCTGCGGGCACACGGCGACGGTCACGAGGTCCGCAGGAGCGCCGACGCAGCTGACCGACTGGAAGCCGAGGCCGAAGCGCCCCGAGCCCTCGATCCACGCGACCATCAGGAGGTAGTCGTCGGGCTCCCCGTCGTCGATGTCGGGGTCGGTCAGATCGATCGTGACGCCGGGGTCCGTCGAGCGGATGACCGCCGAGTCGAGCGATCCGGGGTCGGCGCTGGCGGCGAAGGTGCGCAGGCCGGCGGGGATGTCGATGGTGAGGTCGGGCGGGTCGTTGGGCTGCTCGACGTTGATGGCGATCTCGATGTCGCCGTCGCCCACGACCTCGGTGCTGCTGTCGACCAGCACGACCTCGTCGCCGGCACCGTCGATGATCGTGAGGCGCAAGATGTCGGGGCCGTCCGAGCCGGTGGTGCTCTCGTAGCCCGCGTCCGGCGTGTAGGTGAGCGTGGCGAGGGCGGCGTTGAGCTCGGCCACCGTGCCGAAGATGTTGAAGATGGGGTTGGGCAGGACCGTGGCGTTGAGGATCTCCGCCCCACCCGGGAGGCCGCCTCCGTCGCCCGAGTTGGCCCCCGGGAAGGTGAGGGTGCCGTGGTTCACCTCGAGCTGCACCGTGGCGCAGCTCGCGCTCGGCTGGCCGGTCGATCCCAGCTCGCCATCGGTCGCGCTGGTCCCGTGGTCGCAGTCCGTGGAGGGGTCGGCGCCCTCGATCTCGAGCGTCCGGTCGTAGCCGATGTAGGGATCGGGGCCGGTGAACAGCAGCGTGGCGTCGACCTCGCCGTACACCGACGGCGGCGCCTCCATGTAGCCCGCCGGCGGCGCCGCCGACCGCGCCGGGCTGGCGGTCAGGACCACCGATGCCAGCAACGTCGATGCCGCCACCCACCCGAACCGCGCCCTACCGCTACCCCGCATGGGGGAACCGTACCCCCTCCCGCCCCGCCCAGCTCGGCCGAACCCGCCTTCCG
This sequence comes from Acidimicrobiales bacterium, assembly GCA_041394165.1. Lineage (GTDB taxonomy): Bacteria > Actinomycetota > Acidimicrobiia > Acidimicrobiales > Iamiaceae > Aquihabitans. The sequence continues at coordinate 38,529 of JAWKIT010000013.1, read as the reverse complement.
CGGCTGCATCCGGGTCGAACTGACCGTGAGCGACGTTGGCCGACCGACGAACATCGCGGTCAGTTCGACGCGGGGCGCGTCGGCCCGGGCGTCAGTCGAAGGTCTCGGGGCTGGCGGCCGACTCGAGCGATGCGGCGCGCTCGTCGCCGGAGCGGGCGGCCTCGGTGAAGACGCCCTTGGCCATGAGGCTCGACTCGTGCTCCGCCCGGGCCAGGTAGAGGCGCGAGCGCAGGCGCCAGATCGCCGGGTCGTCGCTCCCCTGCGCCGCGAGCTCGACGAGCTGGCAGGCCAGGCGGTGGTCGCCGGCGTCGGACAGCGCACCGGCCCGGGCGGCGAGCACCTCGGCGCCGCCGGCCAGCTCGGCCAGCTCACGGGCGAGGGCACCGGCGGGCGGCGGCTTCAGGTGGGCGGGGTCGCCGTCCCACCAGCCGCCGAAGAGCCGGTACGTGTTGCGCACCACGAACTCCGGCTCGTCGTAGATGGGGCGCAGCCACGGCCGGGCGAGCAGGTCGTCGCTGACCCGCACCGAGTGGACGATCTCGTCGAGCGTCGCCCCGGCGTTCATCCCGGCGAGCACGTCGGCCACGAGGCGCTCGAGGGCGGTGGCCAGGTCGCCCAGCACGGTGGCCACCCGCTCCTGGCCCGCCACCACCAGGCCGTGGGCCGGGAGCAGCAGCTCGGGCTCGAGCGCCACCATCGAGCGCAGGGCCCTCGCCCAGTCGACGGGGTACCGCTGCACCTTCTGCGGGTTGCCGGCGTTCGGGAACACCCAGGCCACGAAGTCGCCCACGGCCACCGCCTTCAGCGCCGGGATCCAGGCCCAGGTGTGGTCGTCGGTCTCGCCCCGATCGTGGTGCAGCGCGACGTCGAGCCCGCCCACCGACAGGTCGAGCCGCTCCTCGTAGGTGACCGTGGGCTCGGCGGTGTCCTCGGGCAGGAACGAGACCCGGCTGCCGTCCTTGCGGGTCAGGCCGCCACCGAAGCCGGGGCCGAACTGGCGGGCGTTGATCGCCAGGTTCCAGCCGTCGGTGGTCCGGTACCGCTCGAAGCGGTCGGCCACCGCCTCGTGGCCCACCACCGTCAGCGGCGTGGCCGCGGCCTCGGCGTCGCGCACGATGTGGCCGCTGCCGCCCACGTGGTCCACGTGGCCGTGGGTGTACACGAGCGTGTGCACGGGCTCGTCGGTCCAGCCCCGCAGCGAGTCGACGCAGCCTCGGCCGGTGAACACGCTCGAGGCGTCGAACAGCACCAGGCCGTCATCGGTGCGGAGGGCGACGATGTTGGAGAACGACTCGACGATCGCCAGCCCGTCGTCGAGCTCGGTCAGCTGGTTGGTGACGCGGTTGGTCGGCCCCTCCGGCGCGCCCGGCGGCGGACCGCCGGGCGTCGACCACGCGTCGACGATCGCCGAGGACAGGTCAAGCAGCTCGTTGCTCCCCATCCCCGCACCCTGCCACATCGCGTCGCCGGCGACCGTCCGAGCGGGCCGCTCAGCCCGAGTAGCAGCCGATGCCGTCGTCGGCGTAGGCGAAGGGGGCGACGCGCTCGTCGTCGGGCCCGCGGAGCTCGTCGATGCGGAGCTCACCCTCGACGCCGCACCCCTCGGTGGGACCGGGCGGGTCCATGCGGATCGCCCCGCGCACCGCGACCGCGGCGAGGGTGGAGCGGGGCTGCGATCCCGCGTCGATCACGTCGGTGCAGAAGTTGCGGGGCAGGTCGTCGCCACGCAGGAGCTCGACGGTGACCTCGCCGTCGGGCTCGTCGAACGACCAGGTGGTCGGCTCGTCGGTCGCCCGGTCGCGGCCATCGACCCGAGCCGTCACCGCGATCGAGCCCTCGGCGTTCGCCGCCCAGAACCACCCCTCCCCGCAGTTGCCGTGCCGGGTGAGCTCGATCGGCTCGGCGGCCTCGCCGGTGGTCGGCGTCGGTTCCGAACCGGCACTGCCGCAAGCCGCTGCGCCGATCGAGAGGGCGAGGGCGCAGAGCACGAGGAGGGGCCGAGGAGGTCGCACCCCGCTTCGACGTCGCCGCGGCAGCACCGGTTCCCCACCCGTCCTGCCGCGCCCCACGACCGACCAGCACGGCAGGCCGGAGAGACCACGGCCGCGAGCTCGGTGGACCGAGCGGGCGCGCGGCTACGTGGTGGGGGTGGCGGCGCTGGCGTCGTGCTGGTCGATGCGATCGGCGGGGGCCTCGCCGGAGTCGACGCCGTAGCCCCAGTCGGGCTGCTTGTCGCGCTGGCGCTCGTCCCAGTGCGCCTCGGGCCCCTCGGGGCCGATCACGATGTCGACCAGCTCGGCCACGAGCGCTGGCTCGATCGACTCGGCACCCGGCTGCTCCTGGGCGGCGACCTCCTCGGGGAACGCCTCGAGCAGGCCGCTCACCACCTGGAGGTGCTGGGTGGCGAGGTAGCAGCGTGCCCCGCGGTCGATGGTGCGGAGGCGGTCCTCCACGTCGCGCCGCTCGTTCGGCCCGGCCTCCGCCCGGCACAGCCGCTCGAGCGAGGTGGCGATCGAGAGGCCGTCCTGCTTGCAGGGCGTGCACTGCCCGCACGACTCGACGGCGAGGAACCGCGACGCACCGGCGGCCACCGCGAGGGGCGACGTCTCCGCCCCGACCACGATGAACCCGGCCGAGCCCAGGCCGCTGCCGAGCGATGCCATGTCCTCGTAGGTCAGCGGCGTGTCGAGCCCGTCGGGGCCCACCATCGGCGCCGACACCCCGGGGAGCACGGCCCGCACCTCGTCGATCCGCCGCACCCCGCCGACCTGCTCGAGCACCTCGCGCAGCGGGGTGCCCATCGCCACCTCGGCGACGCCGGGCCGGGGCACGTCGCCCACCACGGTGCACACGATGGTGCCGGGCGAGTCCTCGGTGCCCACCGACCGGAACCAGTCGGGCCCCTGGGCCACGATCTGGGCGACGTGGGCGAAGGTCTCCACGTTGTTCACGAGCGTCGGCTCCGACAGCACCCCGGCCTCGTCCTCGGGACCCTCGTCGATCGCCGGCGGCTGGGCCGGGTCGGCGCTCGGGTCGTCGATGCCGCGTCGCCACGGCGGGGCGATGCGGGGGAACGGCTCGCGCCCCTCCACCACCTCGAGCAGCGCCGTCTCCTCGCCGAACAGGTAGGCGTCGGGGCCCTCGACGATGTCGATGGCGATCCCCGGCCAGTCGTCCGACGCCGCGATCTCGGCCGCCGCCGTGCGCAGGCGTGCCACCTCGCGCCCGAAGGCCGCCTTGGTGGCGACCACCACGGTGTCGGCGCCGATCACGAGTGCGGCCACCAACGCCCCCTCGAGCGTGCGGTACGGGTTCGCCCGCAGCAGGGTGCGGTCCTTGATCGAGCCGGGCTCGCCCTCCGCCCCGTTCACCACGACGACGGGCGAAGCGCCCGGCACCAGCCCGTCGAGGATGCTGCGCCACTTGCGGTGGGTGGGGAACCCGGCGCCGCCCCGGCCTCGGAGGCCCGAGGCCTCGAGCACGGCGAGCACCGGGTCGCCCCCGCCCTCGAGCGCCACCTGCACGGCGCGGCCGCCGCCCGCCGCCTCGTAGGCGGCGAGGTCGGCGACGGGTTCGAGATCGAGGACGCGAGAGGTGAGCGACATGCCCCCCGCTACCCCGCCCGAGGCCAGATCAGCCGAGCGGCGGCAGGCCCTGCTGCTCGTCGAGCATCTGGGCCATGACCATCCTGATGAACTCGTCGGCCTCGTCGTTCATGCCGCCGGCCACGCCGCCGTAGATGGCGCCCGAGGCGGCGGGCTCGTGGCCCTTCTCCTTGGCGTACTCGACGGCTGCCGCCAGGTCGTTGGCGAACGCCTCCACCACGCCGTCCTGGGTCTGGGGCCGGGTGACCGCCATGTGCAGGGCGTTGGGGTACTGCTGGCCGTTGAAGCGCCAGCCCTTCGGCCGCATGAAGTCGTTGACGTGGTAGATGTCGAACTCGTCGCTCGTGAAGCTGAACAGGAACGACGGGTCGCCCAGGATGCGCAGCTCGGGGTGCGGCGAACCGCCTCCTGCATCGCCTTCGAGGTCTCGAAGATCTGCTCGGCGTAGCTCCGGTAGCCCTCCCGACCGAGCTGCACCATGGCGGCCCACGTGGCGGCGAGCAGACCACCCGAGCGCGAGCCGTCCATGCCCGGCGAGCAGTACTTGCCGCCCGTCCAGTCGGTCAGGAAGAAGTACTGCGAGTTGCGCCACCGCTTGTCGCGGAACAGCACCGTGGAGGTGCCCTTGAAGGCGTAGCCGTACTTGTGGGTGTCGGCCGAGATCGAGGTCACGCCGGGGTGGCGGAAGTCGAAGGGCGGGATGTCGAAGCCGAGCTCCTCGCCGAACGGGAGGATGAACCCGCCCAGGCACCCGTCGACGTGCAGGGGCAGGCCGGTCTCCACCGCGAGGTCGGACAGCGCCTCGATCGGGTCGATGGTGCCGTAGCCGTAGTTGCAGGCCGACCCCATGAAGCCGATCGTCTGGTCGTCGATCGCGGCGCGCACGGCCTCGACGTCGGCCTGCATGGTGACGGGGTCGACGGGCACGTGGCGCATCTCGATGCCGAAGAGGTGGCACGCCTTGTCGAAGGCCGGGTGGCCGGTCTCGGGCTTGATGAAGTTCGGCCGGGTGACGCCGCGCTCCTCGCGCGCCACCTCGCGGAAGGCCAGCACGGCGTGGCAGATGGAGCCGGTCCCGCCGCTGGTCACCAGCCCCACCGGCTCGCCGTCGGTCACGGCGTCGGCGTGCATCAGGTCGAGCGCCATGGCGATGACCTCGCCCTCGTAGCGCGTGGCCGACGGGCAGATGTCGCGCTGGAGGATGTTGACGTGGGCGTACAGGCCGAAGACGTCGTTCATGAACGAGTAGTGGTCGTGATCGCCGCAGTACATCGTCCCCGACACCCGACCGCCCTCCCACGAGGCGTCCTCCTCGGCCGCGAGGGCTCGCATCTCGGCGAGCACCTCGTCGCGGGGACGGCCGTGCTCGGGCAGGGTGCGGTTGACCGGGAACCGGTCCTGGTACGGGTAGCTGCTCATCGTGCCCTCTTCGATCTCGAAACCCGAGCGATCGCTCGGTTTCGGCTCCCCCATCGTGCCCCATCGGGGGCCGCTTGCCAACTGCGACGCTACGCCGCGAGGTCCTCGGGCGTGACCTGTTCGGTGAGGAGGTGCTCGAAGCGCTCGGCCCGGCCGTCGACGAAGCGCCGGCAGCGGGGCAGGCCCTCCACGTAGCAGAAGATGTAGGCGCGCCAGGTGGGGTGGGTGAGGAAGGCCAGCGACTTGGCGGCTCGCTCGCGCGGCTGGAGGCCCCAGCGCACGAGCTCGGCGATGGCGTCGTCCTCGGAGCCACCACGGTCGTGGAGGATGAGCGCGGCGTTGCCGCGCACCGAGGCGAGGGCCTCCCCCGCGGCCCCGACCGCGGCCACGACCTCGGTGTCGTAGCGGATGCCGAGCGGCGTCAGCAGCTCGGCGAGGAGCGGCTCGCTCCCCGGGCCGAGGAGCGCCTCGAGCGCGAGGTCGGCGAGGCCCTCGGCGAGCAGGCACTGGGGGGTGCCGACGAGGAAGATCGACTCCTCGAGCTGCTCGCGGCGGCGCACCAGGCCCACCTCCTTGCGGCAGTGCTCGGTGTGGTGTCCCGGGTAGGCCTCGTGGGCGATGAGGTGGCCGATCGCGGTGGACGAGACCGGCAGGTCCGTGTTGATGGCGACGCGGCTGCGCAGGTCGCCCTCGTAGTAGTTGAAGCCCGACCACGGCTCGTTCGACACCAGCTCGAACTCGACGTGCTCGCCGTCGGGGAGCCCGAACGCCGCCGCCGTGCGCTCGCGGAACGCCTCGGCCAGCACGGGGACGGCTGCGGTGAGCTGCTCCGGGGTCATCAGGTGGCTGGTGCGCCAGGCGTCGTAGCGGACCGCGAGCGCGCCGTCGCCGGGCAGCGCCGCGTCCAGGCGCCGGTGCGCCTCGGCGAGCACGTCGTGGTCGACGTACGCCGGACGCACGCCGTAGCACGCCTCGACCTCGTCGACGTACGCCAGCTCCTCGCCGGCGAGCTGGCGCGCCGAGGCGTGGAGCCCGGCCGCCTGGGCCCGGAGCCACCGGCGGCGAGCGGGGTCGAGGTCGCCGTCGCCGGCATCGAGGTCGGCGACGAGCGAGCGGGCGTCGCCCACCAGGGCGGGCAGGGGCCGAGGGACCTCGTCGTCGACGCGCTGGGCGAGCGAGCGGGGCCCGTAGTAGGCGTCGACGAGCCCGTCGAGGTGCCGGCCGAGCCGCAGGCCCAGCTCGAGGTAGCGCCCCACGGGCCCGTCGACAGACGAGGAGCGCGGATCGATCGCCATCCCGGCACGGTACCGGGCACCCGGGAGGCTCAGTCGCCGTCCGGGAAGCCGACCACCGGGCCCCGTCCGCCGCTGGGCAGCGCCTGGAGCGCGTTGTCGACCGACACGACGATGCGCTCGGGGCTCACGTGCTCCACGGTGAGCGACACCGTCCCGGACTCGTAGCGCGTGAGCAGGCCCCGCCGGACCTCGGCCCCCATCGACCCGTCCGCCAGGTCGAGGGGAGCCACCGAGAAGGTCCGCTGCTCCCCCTCGAACACGACCACGTCCACCCCATCCGCCGTCGGCTGCAGGAGCAGGCGGGGGGACCCCTCGAACAGCGCATCGGACGTGGCCCACTCCGGGTCGGACGACGTCGGCTCCGGATCTCCCTCCAGCCGTTCGGCCCATCGCCGCTCGCCGGTCGCCAGGTCCCAGCCGACCAGCCCGCGCCGCGGCGTTCCCCGCGACGTGGCGCTGGCCCCGACGAGCGTCCGACCGACGACCGCCAGGGGGTCGACCGAGGTGTCGGGTGGCGGCGCGAGGCGTCGGGCGGTCCCGTCGTCGAGCGCGACCGCGAGGATGTCGTCGTTCGAGGTGCCGGCCACCAGGTCGTCGTCGCCGACGAGGACCTGGCCCCGCGAGAGCGTCGACACGTCGGGGACGAGCGTCGCCCAGCGCACCGCGCCCGCGTCCGGCTCCCAGCGCACGACGCAGCCGTCGCCGAACCCGAAGGCCATGACGACGTCGTCGCTGCCCGGCACGCCGAAGACGCGATCGCCCGGCGAGGCCTCGGTGAGCCAGCTGGCCTGCTCCTCGCCGACGCACGAGGGACTGATCGCGTGCACGACCTGACCGGTGTCCGGGTCGAGCTGCAGCACCTGGGTGAGGTACTGGGCGACCTCCGGGTCGTCGACCACGAACAGGCGACCGCTCGCGACCGACATCGAGCCCACGGTGGAGCGCAGGCGCTTCGACCAGAGGGGCTCGCCCGACGCCTCGCCGTACGCGGTGACGTAGGCGTCGGTGGTGCGGACCACGAGCCGATCGCCCACGGCCGCGAAGCACGAGGAGCAGCCCGAGGTGACCTTGTCGTGGAGATCGGTGGTCCATCGCTCCTCGCCCGTGTCGGGATCGAGCGCGAGGGCACGTCGCCGTAGGCGGCGAAGAGCGTGTCGCCCACGAGCGCCGACTCCGCGTCGTACGCGTCGTCGGCGACGGGGTCGCTCGCCCAGAGCTGCTCGGAGCCGCTCGCGGTGAAGCGGACCCGCGCCAGGCGGCGGACGAGCTCGTTGCCGGTCGTCTGGGTGACGACGAGGACGTCGGTGCTGCTCGCGTCGCTGGCCCGCGTCGATGCCGACCCGCTGAGGGTGATGAGGTCGCTCGTGCGATCGAACAGCACCGGGGTGGACCCCGACGAGCTCGACCGATCGCAGCTGCGCAGCACGCTCACGACCGCGAAGCCGGCGAGGGCCACGACCACCACCGGCACGACGCCGCAGCCGAAGCGACGGGAGCGCGCCGGCCGGGCGCGGCTCGGCGGCGGCGGGGCGGGGGCCGTGGGCGCGCCGGCGACCCCGGGGGGCGCGGCCCAGCGGTCGGACGGGTCGGGAGCGGCCACCGGTGCCGGCGGCCAGGCGCCGGACCCGGTGGCGTCCTCCGCCGTGGCGGATCCGATCGGCGGGAGCTCGGTGCGGGTGACGCGCCCGCACGTGGGGCAGGTGATCAGCCCCGCGAGGTCGGGCAGCGGCAGCATCGCGCCGCACGCCGTGCACACCGAGCTGTCGGCCACGAGCCCTCCCCTGCGATGGCTAGCGACGCAGCTCCGGTGCGTCGGGCACGTCCACGCTAGCCATCGCCCGGCCGAGCGGGGCGAGACCGACGGGACCGGCGATCTGATCCACCAGCTCCAGCGGCACCAGATCGACGCCCCGCTCCCACGGCGGCGTGGCCGCACCCGCGAGGCGACCCTCGAGCGCGCCCCACATCCCGAGCGGGAGGGTGCGGCCCCGGCCGGCGACCAGCCAGGTCGGCACCCCTGACGTCCGGGCCACCGCGGCGGCCGCCCACCCGCCGGCGCCCACCAGCGCGACCTCGGGACCGATGGCGCGGGCGTCGAGCAGCACGAGGTCGCTCGTGGCGACGGCCTCGCCCATCCCGCCGACCGGGACGTCGACGGCGCCGACGTCGAGCCGCTCGAGCATCCGGACGAACCCGGGGCCGTCGCCGTCCACGTCGACGACGCGGACCTCGAGGTCGCCCCGGCGTGAGAGCGGCGCGCCGAGCCGCTCGGGCCAGCCGACCACCGCGACCCGCCCTCCGTCGGGGAGGGCGTGGGCGAGCTCGTCGAGGGTCGGATCGGCGTCGAGCTCGGCGTGGCACCGCCACGCCTCGTCGGCCGGGTCGGCGGCGAGCAGCGTGCGGGCGCACACCCACCACACGGGCCCGTTGGCCGGATGGCGATCGATCAGCCGGCGGCACGCCGTGACGAGGGAGGTCGGGTCGCTCGCGAAGGAGGCGAGCGACGCTGCGGCCTCGGACACGACGTCCTCGTCGGGCGCGCCGGTGGCCCGGGCCACGAACCGCAGGCGCTCGATCGGGTGCACGGTCCGACGCTACCGGCGCCGCAGCGACCGCCGGTCGGGTCAGGCGCCCGGCTTGAAGATCATCAGGTAGAGCTCCAGCACGATCACCAGGTGGAGGATGCCGCCGGCCATCGACAGGATCTTCTCGGCGCCGACGTCGCCCGCCACGACCCGCTTCTCGGCCGGCGCCATCATCCCGAACACCACGCCCAGCGCGACGAACCACAGGAGCATGGCCACCGACAGCCACGGCTCGCTGAACTCCCAGACCTCGTTGCTCATGCCCACCAGCCCGAACCCGAAGATGCCGCCGAGGGCCAGGGCCGGGCCGTGCACCTTGGCGCTGTTGCCCGAGGCGAGCTCGGCGATGGTGGGCCCCACCGGCTTGCCGGCCTTCTTCAGGCGGACCGAGACGAAGGGCCACACGAAGCTCGGGGCGAAGGCCACGATCATCGCCAGGATGTGCAGCAGCAGCAGGACGTCGTAGCCGGTGTCGCCGATCGCGCCGATGAGCATGGGTTCCTCCTGGGTCGGGGTGCGCCGAAGCTACCCCCTGGCACCGCCGGGGCAGGGCGTCGGCGGATCTGCGTCGCGGAGAGCGCGCCCACTACCCTGCCCGCCGTGGTCACCCAGGTCGCCGAAGACACGCAGCTCACCGCCATCGGCGGCCAGTCCCGCTCCATCGCCGAGTGGACCACCACCTTCCAGCTGCTCACCGTCGTGCTCGATCCCTACACCGAGCAGAGCGCGTGGCTGCTCGAGACCGCCGGGCGCATCCTCCGGGTGTTCCGGGGCGCCGACGTCCGCACCGCGTGGATCGTCACCGCCGACGAGCAGGACGCCAAGCGGTTCCTCGGCCCCTGGGCCGACGAGTTCCTCACCTTCGTCGACCCCAAGCGCGAGGCCGTGGCCGCCCTGGGCCTCGAGGCGCTCCCGGCGCTCGTCTACGTCCGCCAGGACCTGGCGCTCGTGGGCACGGCCGAGGGCTGGGACCCCGAGGCATGGGAGTCGCTCGGCCGCCTCGTCGCCAAGGTCACCTCGTGGAGCTTCCCGAAGCTGCCCGGCGCCGGGGATCCCGGCGCCTACGCCGGCTCGCCCGCCACGGGCTGATCAGCTCCCCGCCACCCCGCCGCGGGTGAGCGCCAGGGCGTCGAGCGCCCGGTCGAGCTCGTCCTCGCTCAGCTCGCCGGTCGCCGCCACCAGCTCGCGGATCGACGTGCCCGTGCGCTGGCTCTCCTTGATGAGCTGGGCCGTGCGCTCGTAGCCGAGGTAGGGGTTGAGCGACGTGGCGATGGCCGGCGACGACTCGGCGTTGGTGCGGCACCGCTCGACGTCGGCCTCGATGCCGGCGACGCAGCGGTCGGCGAACACGCGGCTCACGTTGGCCAGCAGGTCGATCGACTCGAGCACGTTGCGGGCCATCACGGGCAGGTAGACGTTCAGCTCGAAGTTGCCCTGGCTGCCCGAGAAGGCGACCGCGGCGTCGTTGCCCATGACCTGGGCGGCCACCTGGGTCACCGCCTCGCACAGGACCGGGTTGACCTTCCCGGGCATGATCGACGACCCGGGCTGGAGGTCGGGCAGGCGGATCTCGGCGAGGCCGGTGCGCGGTCCGCTCGCCATCCAGCGCAGGTCGTTGGCGATCTTGGTGAGGGCCACGGCGGTGGTGCGGAGCTGGCCCGACGCCTCCACCAGCCCGTCGCGGCTGGCCTGAGCGGCGATGTGGTCGGTGGCCTCGGTGAGGGGCAGGCCGGTGCGCTTGGCGAGGCGCCGCACGACGTCGCCGCCGAAGCCCTCGGGCGCGTTGAGGCCCGTGCCCACCGCCGTGCCGCCGATCGGCAGCTCGCCCAGGCGAGGCAGGCACGACCGCAGGCGCCGCACCGACTGGGAGACCTGGGTGGCGTGGCCGCCCAGCTCCTGGCCGAGGGTGATGGGGACCGCGTCCATGAGGTGGGTGCGGCCCGCCTTCACCACGTCGGCGAGCTCCTCGGCCTTGGCGCGCAGGGTGGCGGCGAGGTGCTCGAGGGCGGGGATCAGGTCGACCTCGACGGCCTCGGTGGCGGCCAGGTGGATCGCCGAGGGGAAGACGTCGTTCGACGACTGGCTGGCGTTCACGTGATCGTTGGGGTGGACCTTGCCCAGCTTGCCGATGCTGGCCCCGGCGAGGCGGGCGATCACCTCGTTGGCGTTCATGTTCGACGACGTGCCCGAGCCGGTCTGGAAGACGTCGATCGGGAACTGGTCGTCGTGGGCGCCGGTGGCCACCACCTCGGCCGCCTTGCGGATGGCGTCGCCGATGCGCTCGTCGACGGCCGGCACCTCCTTGCGCTTCGCGTTGACCGCCGCCGCCTCGGCCTTGATGAGCGCCAGGGCGCGGATGAGGCGGCGGTCGATGGGCCGTCCGGAGATCGGGAAGTTTTCGACGGCGCGCTGGGTCTGCGCGCCCCAGAGCGCGGCGGCCGGCACCTGCACCTCCCCCATCGAGTCGTGCTCGGTCCGGAACCCCTCAGCAGCAGCCATGGGATCGTTGTACCCGGACCGGCGTCGACTCGCTCGCCGGCGGCGGCCGGATGGCCCCCCGTCCGTCGGCCGCCGTACCGTGGCGGGCGATGAGCGACTTCTCCTTCACCGAGCTCCTGCCCCTCGGGCCCGACACCACCACCTACCGCGAGCTCGACCTCGACGGGGTGTCGACCGTCGAGGCCGCGGGCCGCACCTTCCTCACGGTGGAGCCCCGGGTGCTCACCGCGCTGGCCTCGGAGGCGATGCACGACATCGCCCACTTCCTGCGCACCGGCCACCTGGCGCAGCTGCGCAAGATCCTCGACGACCCCGAGGCGTCGGCCAACGACCGCTTCGTGGCGCTCGACCTGCTGAAGAACGCCAACATCGCCGCGGGCGGCGTGCTGCCGATGTGCCAGGACACCGGCACCGCGATCGTCAAGGCCAAGCGCGGCGAGCTGGTGCTCACCGGCGGCGGCGACGAGGAGGCCCTCGCTCGGGGCATCTACGACACCTACCAGCGCGACAACCTGCGCTACTCGCAGATGGCGCCGCTCACGCTGTGGGACGAGAAGAACACCGGCACCAACCTGCCGGCCGAGATCAAGATCTCGGCGATCGACGGCGCCGCCTACAAGTTCCTGTTCATGGCGAAGGGCGGCGGCTCGGCCAACAAGAGCTACCTGTTCCAGGAGACCAAGGCGGTCCTCAACCCCACGTCGCTCAAGGCGTTCCTCAACGACAAGCTGCGCCTGCTCGGCACCTCCGCCTGCCCGCCGTACCACCTGGCCGTGGTCATCGGCGGCACGTCGGCCGAGCTCGCCCTCGAGACCGCGAAGCTCGCCTCCACCCGCTACCTCGACTCGCTGCCCACCGAGGGCTCGGCCGCCGGCCACGGCTTCCGCGACCTCGAGATGGAGGCCGAGGTGCTGAAGCTGACCCAGGACTTCGGCATCGGCGCCCAGTTCGGCGGCAAGTACTTCTGCCACGACGTGCGGGTGGTGCGCCTCCCCCGCCACGGCGCCTCGTGCCCGGTGGCCATCGCCGTCAGCTGCAGCGCCGACCGCCAGGCGCTCGCCAAGATCACCGCCGACGGCGTGTTCCTCGAGGACCTCGAGCGCCACCCGGCCCAGTTCCTCCCCGAGGTCACCTCCGACGAGCTCGGCGGCGACGTCGTGCGCATCGACCTGGACCGCCCGATGGACGAGATCCGCGCCGAGCTCACCAAGTACCCGGTGAAGACCCGCCTCTCGCTCACCGGCACCGTGGTGGTGGCCCGAGACATCGCCCACGCCAAGATCGCCGAGCTGCTCGACGGCGGCGGCGAGATGCCCCAGTACCTGCGCGACCACCCCGTGTACTACGCGGGCCCGGCCAAGACGCCCGAGGGCTACGCGTCCGGCTCGTTCGGCCCCACCACGGCCGGGCGGATGGACTCCTACGTCGAGCGGTTCCAGGCGGCCGGCGGCTCGCTCGTGATGCTCGCCAAGGGCAACCGCTCCCAGCAGGTCACCGACGCGTGCCACGCCCACGGCGGGTTCTACCTCGGATCGATCGGCGGCCCGGCGGCCCGCCTCGCCCAGGACTGCATCCGCAAGGTCGAGGTGCTCGAGTACCCCGAGCTGGGCATGGAGGCGGTGTGGCGCATCGAGGTCGAGGACTTCCCGGCGTTCATCGTCGTCGACGACAAGGGCAACGACTTCTTCGCCGAGGTCACCACCCCCGTGGCCCTGGGCGCCAAGGGCTGAGCTGCTCGTGCTCGCGGCGATCGTGGTCCTCGGCTTCGCGTGGCCCCCGTGGTGGACGTGGGTCCTCGCGTTCGTGCTCGCCGTGCTCGGCGGCATCGTCGCCACCGCCTACGCCGGGCCCAACCTCGCCGCCATCGGCGTCACGCCCGACGACCGGCTGCTGGTGCGGCCGGTCGGGCTCGTGCGCCTGTGGGCGCTGTCGAACGGCGTCGACGTGCCGGTCGCCTCGATCGTCGACGTCGGGGTCTCGCCCAAGAAGGAGCTGTCGAAGCGGTGGCGCGCCCCCGGGACCCACCTCCCGGGCGTCATGGTCGCCGGCACCTTCCGTCGCCGCGGCGAGAAGGACCTCTGGATGGTGGGCCCGGCCAAGGAGGTGCTCGTGATCGAGCTCGCCGACCAGCCCTACCGCCACCTCATCGTCCAGGTCGAGGACCCCCACGCTGCCGTCGAGGCGCTGAAGGCCGCGGTGCGCCGCGAGCGCTGAGGTCCGCTCGAACGGCGGCTCGCGCCGCGGTGCCGACGGGGTTCGGGCGATCCCTGCCGCCTACCGCACGCGATCGCCCGAACCTGGCGAGCGAGGGGCTCAGGTGGCCGGGTCGAGCACCGTGAAGCGCAGGCCGGCGTGGGCCTCGAGGCGCTCGACCAGGCGATCGCCGAAGGCCGCCGCCGGCGTCCAGAACCCGCCGCCGACCTCGTCGCGCGGCAGGTCGAGCAGGGCGACGGCGGCCTCGCCCAGCATCTTGGCCGTCGACCCGTAGCCCGGGTCGCGGTCGCCCGTCACCTGGGTCGCGATCCGCGCGCCCGATGCCGTGGTGCCCGAGAAGCGGACGTCGAAGTGCCCGGCCGCCTGCTGCTCGGGGGTGGGGCCCTCGCCCGGCTTGGGCAGCACCCAGCGTCCGAGCGCACCGCGCACCGGCTCGACCGCCAGCAGGCCCATGCCGGCGAGCGACCCGGCGGCCAGCCCGCCCGCCTTCGCCGCGCCGAGCGGCCCGTCGCCGAGGTCCATGGCCTCGCGGTAGCGGAACGTCGGCCCCCACGGTCGGCCCAGCAGGGCGTGGGTCCGCTGCACCACGCGGGTGTTGACCGCGGCCATCACGAACGGGCCGAGCCAGTGCCCGGTGCCGGGATCGCGCTGGGGCGCGACCACCTCGGGCTGCGGCGGTCCGCTGCGCAGGTCGGGCGGAGCGAGGGCGTAGGGATCGGCCAGGATCGCCCGCACCTCCTTGTCCTTCGCCGCCTCGGCCACGACGTTCATCATCGAGGCGATCGTGCCGCCGCTCGCCCCGCCCTTCATCGCCACCACCCGCATGTCGATGCGCCCGCAGGGGCCGTCGAGCAGCTCGATCGCCCGCTGCTGGGTGAACCACACCCCGAGGTCGGACGGGATGGAGTCGAAGCCGCAGGTGTGGACGATGCGGGCGCCGCTGGCCTCGGCGGCGGTGCTGTGGGCGTCGATCATGCGGCGCATCCACTGGGTCTCGCCCGTGAGGTCGGCGTAGTCCGTCCCGGCCGCGGCGCACGCCGCCACCACCGCGGAGCCGTAGAGGGCGTAGGGCCCGACCGTCGACACGAGCACCCGGGTCGAGGCGGCGAGCTCCGCCAGCCCGGCGGCGTCGGTGGTGTCGACCACGACGCGCTCGACGTCGGCCCCGGTCTCGGCGGCCACCTGGTCGAGCTTGGCGGCGCTGCGGCCGGCGATCGCCCACCGCAGGGAGCCGGTGGTCCCGTGCCGGGCGACGAGGTGCCGGCAGAGGATCTGGCCCACGAAGCTGGTGGCGCCGAAGACGACGAGGTCGTGGGGGCGGTCGGAGGGAGCGGCCATCGCCGGAGCCTACGGCCGCGGCGGGATCACCCGACCGGGCCCGATGCCAGGCGCGGGCGGGGATCGGAGGCCTGCAGGCCCTCGATGAGGTCGTCGCCCACCGGGAGCGGCTCGCACCCGTGGGTGTCCTCGCAGACGAAGTCGAACTGCGGGTCGGCCTGCGAGTGGCAGCTCGAGCAGCTGCCGCTGCCGAAGCGGTTCACGATCTCGGCGCCGCCGCGGTTGTGGATCTCGGTGCCCTCGGCCGAGACGTCGAGCTCGAAGAACTCCCAGTCGTTCGACGAGGGGTCGAACCCGGCCCGCCGCTTGACCATCGCCTCCTGCGGGATGAGCTGGATCACCGTGCCCACGGGATAGGTGCCCGCGCCGCCCGAGCGGGCGAGCGCCACGGTCTCGTCGAGGTGCTCCGGGAGGAGGTTGTTCACGTAGAAGCCCCGCACGGCGACCATGTCGTCGACGTGGATGAAGTCGTCGGCCTCGGCCACCACGTCCTCGCCGGGCGCGGTCGTCGTGGTGCGCGCCGCGGCCTGGCGCTGGTCGGCCTGGCGCTCGGCCGAGCCGGCGCACCCGGCCACGAACGCCGCGGCCCCGACCGCCAGCGAGGCCGCCGTCTGCCACCTCGACCGATCCCCCACCCGAGGAGCTTCTCACGCCGTTCACGGAAAAGCGCGTGGCAAACGCGATCGGCCGTGGTTGGATGGCGCCACCGAAGAAAGGAGGTGGTCCACATCAACGACAGTTCTCATGGGACTTCGGAGGTGGCTGGTCGCTGACCAGGCCGCTCGGGCGGTCGGCGACTACCCGCCAGCCACCCGCAGAACGATGACCGGGCGTGTCCCTCCCGGTGCAAGCACATCGTGATGTGACCCGAGACGTTGCAGGGGAGGTGCCTTCGGGCGCCTCCCCTGCTCGCGTCCGGGCCCCGGTCCGTGCCGGGTTCGGGCCGCGCCTCGGTACCGTGCCCGGCGATGGCCCGACCCGAGCTGCGCAACCCGGCCAACGCCGAGGGCGACTGGTTCGTGGACGAGCGCTGCATCGACTGCGGCACCTGTCGCGAGATCGCCCCGCACCTGTTCCGGGCCGACCGCGGCGCGTCGGTGGTGGGGTGCCAGCCGTCGGAGGCCGCCGCGGACCAGACCGCAGCGTGGCTCGCCGCCCAGGCGTGCCCGACCACCTCGATCGGCACGATCTCGCGGCGGCCCCGTCCCGGCCGGCTGTACCCGCGCGAGGTGCGGGAGGGATCGGGCGTCTACGACCTCGGCTACTGCTCGGAGGACAGCTTCGGCGCCTCAGCGTGGCTCGTGGTCCGGCCCGAGGGCAACGTGCTCGTCGACTCCCCCCGATGGACCGAAGCGCTGGCCGGACCCATCGAGGCCCTCGGCGGCATCGCCCACGTCGCCCTCACCCACCGCGACGACGTGGCCGACGCCCACCGCTGGGCCGAGCGATTCGGTGCCCGCTCGTGGATCCACCGTGACGACCGGCGGGCGGCCCCCTGGACCACCGACGAGATCGGCGACGACGAGGTCGAGCTCCAGCCCGGCGTCACCGCCATCGCGGTCCCCGGGCACACCAAGGGGTCCGTCGCGTTCCTCACCGACGACGGCTGGCTCCTCACCGGCGACTCCCTGGCGTGGAGCCACGAGCGCGACGACCTGACCGCCTTCCGCGGCGCGTGCTGGTACTCGTGGCCCGAGCAGGCCCGGTCGCTCGCCCGCCTGGCCGAGCGCCACCGGTTCCACTCGGTGCTGCCGGGCCACGGGGCCCGCCACGTCGACGGCGATGCCGACGACCTGCACGTGCGGTTGGAGGCGCTCGTCGCCCGGATGGGGCGCGCCGCCTGATCAGGCGAGGGTGACCAGCTCGAGGAAGCTGTCGTGCCAGTGGTCGACGGTGCCCTCGGGCATCAGCAGGGCGCGATCGGGCTCGAGGGCCTCGACGAACTCGGCGTCGTGGCTCACCACGATCAGGGTCCCGCCCCAGCCCGACAGCGCGTCGGCCACCGCCGTGCGCGAGCCGGGGTCGAGGTTGTTGGTGGGCTCGTCGAGCAGCAGCACGTTGTGCTTGCCACCCACCAGCTGCGCGAGGGCGAGCTTGGTCTTCTCGCCGCCCGAGAGGGTGGACGCGTCCTGGAACACCTTGTCGCCCACCAGCCCGAACATGCCGAGGATCGAGCGCAGCTCGCCGTCGCCGAGCCCGCCGGTGGCCTCGCGCATGTGCTCGACCAGGTCGGCACCCGAGCGGATGCCCTCGTGCTCCTGGGCGTAGTAGCCGACCGACACGCCGCTGCCCCACCGGAACTCGCCGATCACGGGATCGGTGATCCCGGCGAGCACCCGCAGGAGCGAGGTCTTGCCGGCACCGTTGAGCCCCATGATCAGCTGGCGGTCGCCGCGGCCGACGTCGAAGGTGACGTCCTCGAACACGTCGAGGCCGGGGTAGCTGACCGCCAGGTCCTTCGCCTCGAGCACGGTCCTGGCGCAGTGCGGCGGCGACGGCAGCTTGAGCTTCAGCACCTTGCGGGCGGCCACCGACTGCGGGGCGCTCTCCTTGAGGCGGTCGATGCGCTTCTCGATCGAGTGGGCCATCGAGGCCTTGGTGGCCTTGGCGCCGAAGCGGTCGACGATGGTCTGGAGGCGCTCGATCTCCTTGGCCTGCTGGGCGATCTCCTTGGCGAGGCGCACCTCGTCGGCCTCGCGGGCGCGCATGTACTGGGTGTAGGTGCCCTTGTACTCGTGCATGACGCCGGTGGAGGTGTCGGCACCGCGGTCGAGGTGGATGACCCGGGTGATGGCGTCGTCGAGCAGGTCGAGGTCGTGGCTGATGACGATGAGCGCGCCCCGGTAGGACGCCAGGAAGTCGAGCATCCAGAGCTTGGCGTCGGCGTCGAGGTGGTTGGTGGGCTCGTCGAGCAGGAGCACGTCGGAGCCGGCGAAGAGGATGCGCACGACCTCGACCCGTCGGCGCTGGCCGCCCGAGAGGGCGCCCAGGGGCAGGTCGAGCTTGTCGTCGGCCAGCCCGATGCCGGCGGCCAGGCGGCGCACCTCGGACTCGGCGGAGTAGCCGCCGTCCATCCGGAAGGTCTCGAGCGCCCGGGTGTAGCGATCGATGGCGCGCGGGGTGGGATCGGCCTCCATGGCCACCTGGAGCTTCTCGATGCGGTCGAGGGCCTCGTCGAAGCCGCGCCCCGAGAGCACGTGGCGCAGGGCGGTGACATCGTCGGGCACCAGGTCGAGCCGGGGGTCCTGGGGGAGGTAGCCGAGGCCGCCGTCCCACCGGACGTTGCCCCTCGCCGCCTCGTTGGCGCCCCCGATCACCTTCAGCATCGACGTCTTGCCGGCGCCGTTGCGGCCCACGAGGCCGACCTTCTCACCGGCGCGCACGGTGAAGCTCACGCCGTCGATCAGGGTGACCCCACCCACGTCGACCCGGAGGTCCATCACCTGCAGCACGGCGGTCCAGGGTGCCAGACCCGCCCCGGGCGCCCACCATCGGATGCCACCGCCGGACCCCCGTCCCCTGGGGCCTACCCTGGTCCCACACCACGGCAGGAGGCCCCATGGGTTGGTTCGCACGGCGGAAGGCGGCGGACGTCGAGCACGACGAGCACGTCGAGCCCGTCGTGATCGACCTGGGGCTCCAGAAGGAGTTCGAGGTCGAGTACCAGGTGTCGCGCCTCCACGAGCTCGGCCTCGACGTGTTCCTGCTCGCCCAGAGCGAGAACCCCCGCCTCGGCGACCTGTTCCCCAAGCACTGCCGGCTCTACGTGCCGCCTGCGGACGTGCCGAGGGTGCGGGCCGAGCTCGAGGCCGTCGGCCTGCTGTAGGCCCCGACTCGGCGAGGTGGCGGCGGGGTAGAACGACGCCGTGCTGCTCGCCGACGTCGTCGCCACCTCCACCTCGGTCGCCGCCACCTCGGCGCGCAACGCCAAGCGCGACGCGCTGGCCGACCTGCTCCGGCGCCTCGACGCCACCGAGGTGGTCCCCACCGTCGGCTTCCTCACGGGCGAGCCCCGCCAAGGTCGCATCGGGGTGGGGTGGCGCACCCTCCAGGCCGTCGAGCACCGCCCGGCCGAGGCGGCGCGCGTCGAGGTCCGCGAGCTCGACGCCGCCATCGACGAGCTGGCCGTGCTCGCCGGCCCCGGCTCGGCCGGGCGGCGCCAGGACCTGCTCGCCCGCCTGTTCGCCCGCCTCACGGCCGAGGAGGCGGCCTTCGTGGTTCGGCTCTTCGGCGGCGAGCTGCGCCAGGGTGCCCTCGCCGGGGTGATGACCGACGCCGTGGCCCGGGCCGCCGACGTGCCGGCCACCGTGGTGCGGCGCGCCCTGATGCTCGGCGGGCGGCTCGACGAGGTGGCCCGCATCGCCCTCGTCGAGGGCGGCGCCGGCCTCGATGCCGTGCAGCTCGAGGTGGGCCGAGGGCTGCAGCCCATGCTCGCCTCCACCGCCGCGTCCGTCACCGAGGCGGTGGACGACCTCGGCTTGGCCGCGGTGGAGTGGAAGCTCGACGGCATCCGCATCCAGGTCCACCGACTCGGCGACGAGGTGCGCACCTACACCCGGAACCTGAACGACATCACCGAGCGCCTCCCGCAGGTCGCCGAGCTGGTTCGCTCGTTCCCCGCCGAGCGGCTCGTGCTCGACGGCGAGGCGCTGGTGGTCGATCCGGCGAACGGGCGGCCCGTGGCCTTCCAGGACTCCGCCAGCGAGATCCGGGCCGAGGGCAAGGGGGGTGAGGTGGTGCCGTTCTTCTTCGACCTGGTGCACCTCGACGGGCGCGACCTGCTCGACGAGCCGCTCTCGGTGCGCCGACCGCTGCTCGCCGAGGTCGCCGGCGCCTCGATGATCCCCGGCACCGTGACCGACGATCCGGCGACGGGCGAGGCCGTGCTCGCCAGCGCCCTCGCCGCCGGCCACGAGGGCGTGGTCGTCAAGGGCGCCGACACGCGCTACGAGGCCGGTCGGCGCGGCAAGGGCTGGCGGAAGGTCAAGCCGGTGCACACCCTCGACCTGGTGGTGCTGGGCGTCGAGTGGGGCAGCGGCCGGCGCACCGGCTGGCTGTCGAACCTGCACCTCGGCGCCCGGGCGGTCGACGGGTCCGACCCCTCGACCCGAGCGGGCTTCGTCATGGTGGGCAAGACCTTCAAGGGCCTCACCGACGAGCTGCTGCGGTGGCAGACCGAGCGCTTCCTCGACCTGGCCGACGGAACCGAGGAGTGGGGCGGGCCGCAGACCGGCGTCGTCTGGGTGCGGCCCGAGCAGGTGGTGGAGATCGCGCTCGACGGCGTGCAGCGCAGCACCCGGTACCCCGGTGGCGTCGCCCTGCGGTTCGCCCGCGTGGTGCGCTACCGGGAGGACAAGGGCCCGAGCGAGGCGGACCCGATCACGGCGGTGCAGGGGATGCTCGCCGGCTCGTGACCGACCGGTAGGTTCGCTGCCGTGGCCGAGGGGACGAACGAGGTCGAGCTGCGCCTCGCCTTCTGGAACACGTGGCTGCTCTCGCCCCGGCTCACCGGTCGCGGCCCGCGGATCCCCGACCTCGGCGGCTGGTTCGGGCCCGACGTCGCCCGGCGGGCGCCCCTGGTCGGCGCGGCGGTCCGCGAGCGCTTCGACGTCGTCGCCCTGAGCGAGGTGTTCGAGCCGGCCGAGCAGGATGCCGTGGCCGCCGCCTGGCCCGAGGCCACGTTCGTCGCCGGTCCCGGCGCCCAGCGCCTCCGGCTGCAGAGCAGCGGCCTCATGGCCCTCGTGGCGCCGGGCGTGGAGCTGCTGCGCACCGAGCGCCACACGTACCGGTCGGGCGGCGACCTGCGCGACTCGGACACCTACGCCACCAAGGGCGCCCTGCTCACCACCGTCCGAGCGAGCGCCGGCGGCCCGGCCGTCGACCTCATCAGCACCCACCTGTTCGCCGGCGGCGACCTGCTCCCGATCCCCGGGGCCGACGACGCCGCCCGCCACCACCTCGCTCGCATGGCCCAGGTCGACGAGCTCGTGGGCTTCATCGAGCGGGTGCACGACCCCGACCACGTCCTCGTGGTCGCCGGCGACCTGAACGTCAGCGCCGACGACCCCGACCCGCGCCTCGCGGCACCCGACGAGCGCTACCGCGACCTGGCGGCGCACCTCGACCGGGCCGGTCTCCGCGACGTCTGGGCCGAGCACGGGCGGGGCCCGGGCCCGACGTGCACCTTCGAGCACCCGACCGACCTGCCCGGCGACCCCGACGAGCCCGACCAGGTCGTCGACCGCGAGGACGACCCGGCGGGCGAGCGCATCGACTACCTCTGGCTCCGGGTCCCCGAGGCGCTGGAGGGGCAGGTCGCGGTGGGACGGCCCCGGCGCTGGGCGTTCACCGGTCGGGGCGTGCGGGGCGGGCCGGCGGGCTCGCTCTCGGACCACCTGGCGCTCTCGGTCGCGCTCCACCTCCCTGCGTGACACCATCGGAGGCGTGCTCCCACCGCCCGACCACCCCCTCGTCGCCCTCCCACCCCAGCCCCAGGGCGTGCCCTGGCCCGCCGATGCGTGGCCCGAGGGCGACCCGGCGGACGCCGGCGCCGACGAGGGCCGGCTGACCGAGCTGCTCGACGAGCTGGTCGGCGCCGACCCGCACCCCGTGCTCGGGCGCACCTTCGCGGCGGCCGTCGTCGCCGGCGGTCGGCTCGTCGCCGAGCGCTACGGGCGCCGGGTCGTCCAGGACCTGCGCTCGCTGGAGCCCGATCCGCCGCACGAGGACGTCACCGCCGACTCCCCCTGCTGAGCTGGTCGATCGCCAAGAGCATCACCAGCCTGGCCGTCGGCACCGCGGTCGGCGACGGTGCGCTCCGCATCGACGAGCCGGTGGCCGACCCGGCGTGGCGCGGCCCCGACGACCCCCGCGCCGCCATCACCTGGGACGACCTGCTCACCATGCGACCGGGCCTGCGCTGGCTGGAGGAGTACTACGAGCTCGCCGAGGACGTCATGCCCGACGTCGTGACCATGCTGTTCGGCGAGGGCGCCGCCGACATGGGGGCCTTCGCCGCGTCCTTCCCGCTCGTGGCCGAGCCCGGCTCGCCCGAGGCCTACACCTACTCCTCGGGGACGACGAACATCCTCGCCGCCAACCTCCAGCGGCGCCTCGGGCTCGATCGCGAGGCGATGGACGCGCGCCTCCACGAGCGGATCTTCGGACCGATCGGGATGGCCTCGGCGACTGCAGACTTCGACGCCGCCGGCACCTTCATCGGGTCCTCCTACGTCCGCGCCACGCTGCGCGACTGGTGCCGCTTCGGGCTGCTGGCCCTCCGCGACGGCCGCTGGGACGGCACCCGCATCGTGCCGGCCGGGTGGATGGACTGGTCGCGCCGGGCCCGGTCGTGGGACGAGACGGTGCTGCACGGCGCCCAGTGGTGGGCCTGGGACGACGCCGAGACGCCGTTCGGGGCGCACGGCTTCGAGGGCCAGCGCATCATCGCCTTCCCCGCCCGCGACGTGGTCGTGGTCCGCTTCGGGCGCTCGGGCTCGGACGCG
This sequence comes from Acidimicrobiales bacterium, assembly GCA_041394165.1. Classification (GTDB taxonomy): domain Bacteria; phylum Actinomycetota; class Acidimicrobiia; order Acidimicrobiales; family Iamiaceae; genus Aquihabitans. Next base: position 16,069 of record JAWKIT010000013.1, on the reverse strand, counting down.
GCGCCGGCCCTCAACGCCCACCTCCACGAGATCGCCCGCTGCTTCCCGGTGCGCACCACCTGAGCGCAGCCTGAACCCCGTTCAGGGGTCTGGTAGGTTGCCGACGGCTCGCCTGCGGAGGGCGCGCCACCGAGGGGGAACCATGTCGAAGCTGCGCACCACCCGCGTCCTCGCCCTGGCGGTCGTGCCGTTGGTCCTGCTGCTCTCCAGCTGCAAGGTGTCCGACATCACCGACCCCATCGAGGAGGTCACCAAGCCGATCGTCGACCCGCTGAAGGACCTGTTCGGACTGGGCGACGACGAGATCGCCACGCCGCGCTTCGAGCTCGTCAACGGCATCACCATCCAGGTCGTGATCCGCTTCGACGACATCAAGGCCGGGATCCCGGTCACCGTCCACCTCCGCTGCGCGGGCGGCACCGAGGCCACCCAGACCGTGACCCTCCACGACACCGGGTCGGTCGCCGTCGGCGAGACCACCTTCACGCCGGCCTGGCCCGCCGGCACCGACTGCATCGTGAGCCAGGACATCGTCCAGGGCGTCGACACGGTGGAGCGCGCGATCGAGTGGCTCCAGAGCGACGAGGTCCAGGCCGTCTTCGACGGCGCCTGATCCCTAGCGCTGCAGGTCGAAGAGGGCGTCGGCGAGCGACCCCAGCTCGTCGTCCCAGCTCGGCGGCTCGTCGAGCGGCAGCACCACGAACTTCGAGGCACCGACCTCGAGGAAGCCCTCCAGCCGCGCCCGTAGCTGCTCGAGGCCGACGGGCACGACGAGGCGCGGGTCGAGGTCGGGTCGACGCCGGGCGAGCAGGGCCCGCACCCGATCGGGCACGTCCGTGCGGGCGTAGGCGACGAGCACGCCGAGGTGCTCGGGATCGATGGCGCGGTCGTGCTCGGCGGCGACCGCCGTGATCGTCGACCATCCCTGCGCCACGTCGTCGACCGTGCAGAACGAGGGGAGCCAGCCGTCGCCCAGCCGCCCGACGCGGCGCAGCTCGGACGGGGCCTGGCCGCCGAGCCACACGTCGATCGGCCGCTGGACCGGCGTGGGTCGGAGCGTGACGTCGTGGACGGCGAAGCGAGGACCGTCGTGGGTCACGTGGTCCTCGGTCCAGAGCCGGCGCAGCAGCCCGATCGCCTCGTCGAACCAGGCCGAGCGCTCGTCGCGCCGCACGCCGAACGCGCGGTGCTCCGCGGGGGCCACGGCGCCCAGGCCGACGGCGGGGAGGAAGCGGCCGCCCGAGAGCCGGTCGATCGACGCCATCTCCTTGGCCAGCACCACCGGGTTGCGCCCGGGGAGCACGAGCACGCTGGTGCCGAGCTTCAGGCGATCGGTGCGCCCAGCGGCGAACGCCAGCGCCGCGAGCGGATCGGGGGCGTCGCCCGTGAGGCGCTCCGAGAGCCAGAGGGAGTCGAAGCGGAGCCCTTCGAGCGCGTCGACCAGCGCCCCGAAGGAGCCGGCCTCGTTGGCCGACGTGTGGGTCCCGAGCCCGAAGCCGATCCGCACCTTCACCCCCGGGAGGCTAGGACCCCGCCCTACGCTCCCGGGCCATGACCGACGACCCCCTCGACCCCCTCGCCGCCTTCCGCCTCGACGGCCGCGTCGCCATCGTCACGGGCGCGTCGGCCGGGCTCGGCCGCCGCTTCGCCCGGGTCCTGCACGCCGTCGGCGCCACGGTGGTCGCGGCCGCTCGCCGGGCCGAGGCGCTCGACGACCTCGCGTCCGAGCTGGGCGATCGCCTGGTGCCCGTCCCCACCGACCTGGCCGTCGACGACGATCGCGCCCGCCTGGTGGCCCGGGCGGTCGAGGCCGGTGGCCGCCTCGACGTGCTCGTGAACAACGCAGGGATCTCGACGATCGTCCCGGCCGAGCACGAGGCCCCAGAGGCGTGGGCGCAGGTCGTCGAGGTCAACCTCACGGCGCCGTTCCGCCTGGCCCAGCTCTCCTACGAGCCGATGCTCGCGAGCGGCGGCGGCGCCATCGTCAACGTGTCGTCGATCCTGGGCCTGGTGGCGGGGACGCCGGTGAAGCAGGCCGGGTACTGCGCCTCGAAGGGCGGGCTGGTCAACCTCACCCGCGAGCTCGGCGCGCAGTGGGCGCGGCGGGGCATCCGGGTCAACGGCATCGCCCCCGGCTGGTTCCGCAGCGAGATGACCGAGGTGATGTGGGGCGACCCCGCCTCGGAGGCGTTCGTCGAACGAGGGGCACCGCTCGGCCGCGAGGGCGCCGAGCACGAGCTCGACGGGGCGCTGCTCTTCCTCGCCTCCGACGCCAGCAGCTACGTGATCGGCCAGACCCTCGCCGTGGACGGGGGCTGGACCATCACCTGAGCGGGCGCCGGATCGCGGGCAGCCGTGGCCATCAGGGTCTAACGTCGCCTCGACGCCGCGGGGCAGTCGAGGGGGAACAACGTGGAGCATCGACGCGCACATCGGACGTGGCTCGTGCTGGGAGCCACCATCCTGGGGCTCGGCACCTGGACGGGCACGCCGGCCTCGGCGGGCGCCACCCCTCGAGCAGAGGACCCACCGGCGTGCGCCGGCGACGCGGTCACCCTGCCCTCCGGAGCCGACCTGTGCGACGGGGGCGACGGGGCCGAGACCTCCGCCGGGCCGGCGTCGATCCTGCTGACCAAGACGGTCGGCACGGACGCGAACTCGTGCGCGACGACGAGCGCCATCACCGTCAGCACCGCGACCGAGCAGGTGATCTACTGCTACTCGGTCGAGAACAACGGGACCGTGGCGCTGACCAGCCACGACCTCGACGACGACAAGCTGGGCCAGCTGCTCGACGGCCTCAGCTACGACCTCCAGCCCGGCGCCAAGACGTTCGCGACCGCGGCCGCCACCCTGTCGGGGTCGCCGCAGGTGATCACCAACATCGCGACCTGGACGGCCACGAACGGCACCGACACCGCGGACTCGACCGCCCAGGCCACCGTCACCGTGGAGGACGGCGCCTCGGCCCCGACGCCCGTGACGGCGACCCCGGCCGAGGGCGAGGCCACCGTGAGCTGGACGACCCCGAGCTCGAACGGCGGCCACCCGATCCTCGGCTACCGCATCGCCATCGCGCAGTCGGGCCAGCCCTTCGGGACCATCGACGTCGGCAACGTGCTGACCACGAAGATCACCGACCTCCCGAACGGGTCGTCGTACCAGTTCTCGGTCCGGGCGGTCACCGAGACGGGGCCGGGCGCCGCGGGCGTGTCGCCCAGCGTCGACGTCGACTGGTGGCTCCCCTGGAGCACGCCGTCCAAGGCCGGAACCGAGATCTACACCTGGCTCACCGGCAAGGCCCCGACGAGCGGCCAGCTGGCCACGTTCCTGTCCGCCGGCGATGGCGGCGCGCTCCCCGGCGAGCAGATCGAGCTGCTGCGCAGGAGCACCGACGCGACCCTCAACGTCGACCCGGTGATCCGGTTGTACACGGCCTACTTCCTGCGGCCGCCGGACAAGAGCGGGTTCGCGTTCTGGTTGAACCGTCGTCGCTCGGGCTCGTGGACGATCGCTCGGATCTCGGCGTTCTTCGCCGACTCGAGCGAGTTCAAGAACCGCTACGGCAGCCTGTCGAACGGCGACTTCGTGAAGCTGGTGTACCAGAACGTGCTCGGCCGCCAGCCCGACGCCGGGGGCCTCGCCTACTGGACCGGCCAGCTCGACCAGCGCAAGAAGTCCCGCGGCCAGGTGATGGCCAACTTCTCCGAGTCGAGCGAGTACGTGCGCAAGCGCGCCTCCTACGTGGACGCCTCCTCGCTGCTCATCCAGCTGCTGGGCACGTCGCCCAGCCGGGCGGGCGCCGAGGCGCTGGCCGCCGAGATCGACGGCAGCTCGTTCGCCGCCACGGCCCGGCGGCTCATCCACGAGCCCTCGTTCGACAGCCGCGCCGGCTGACCGGCTCGGTCCCGACCGTCAGCCGGCGCCCCCGTCGAGCTGGGCCTCCAGCTCGACGAGGGCCTCGCTGATCTCGACGGGCGGCGCGTCCTCGCGAAGGGCCGACGCGATGGCCCGGGCCTCGTCGCGCCGCCCCTGCGCGAGGCGGACCCGGGCCAGCTCGAGGCGGGCGGCCGCCCGGTCGTCGAGGTACCGCTCGGCCAGCTCGAGCTGGGCGGCCGCATCCTCGAGCGCCGGGGCCGAGCGCGCCGGCTCGCCCAGCCCCGCCTCGGCGATCAGCACCCTCGCGTACGGGAGGTGGAGGTCGTCGGTGGCCGGCAGGCGGTCCAGCAGGTCCTCGTAGGTCGACGTCGCCTGGTCGAGGTGGTCCTCGGCGCTCGAGCGGTCGGCCGCGGCGAACGCGGCGAGCACGTGCACCTGGGCCCGGGCCAGCTCGATCGCCACCTCCCCCGGCGCCCGCGCCGCCGCCTGGTCGTAGGCGACGATGGCCTCGTCGAGGAGCGTCCGGCGCAGCTCGGGGTCGGTGGAGGTCCGGCCGGCGAAGGCGACGAGGTCCTGTGCCGTCGCGGCCCGATAGGTGGGCTCCTCGCCGTACCAGGAGGTGGCGGTGCGATCGTGGCGCAGGGCCGCCAGGGGCCGGTCGGCAGCCAGGGCGACGACCGCGCGGCGGTGGGCCCGATCGGCCAGCGCGGGCCGCAGCGCCAGCACGGCGAGGAGCAGCCCCACGGCGGCGCCGGCGAGGACGGCGGGGACGGGGATCGGTCGGGGCGCCCGGCCGGTGAGGCGCCCCTCCCCCGCGAGGCGGGCGTCCACGAGCGAGGGATCGGCGAGGGCCACGAGCGCGCCCAGCCCGATCCATCCCGTCGCCACGAGCGGAAGGGCGTCGATCGACACGAGCGACTGCAGGACGTACGCCGCCGTGAGGCCACCGAAGGCGGCGAGCAGCCACCGGTGCTCCTCGGCGATGCGACCGCGGGCGCGCCACGCGGCGAGGCCGACCACCGCGAGGAGCCACAGGTGGGCGACCAGCGCCGGCAGCCCAGCCGTCGCGGCGCGATCGAGCGGGACGTCGTGGGCCTCGTCGGCGGTGATGAGCAGGCGGCCGCCCCGCGACGATCGGTGCGACGCGACCTCCTGGCCGAAGTCGTCGGGGCCCACGCCCACGACGGGGTGGTCGGCCACCATCGAGGCCCCGGCCGACCAGATGTTGGCCCGCTGGTCGAGCGCGCTCGGGTCGAGCAGCGTCGAGGCGAACGGCACCCGGTCGGGGACGTCGTCGACGACCAGGGCGAGGACCGCCCCGCCGAGGAGCGCGACGGTGGCGACCGCCGCGGCCACCCGGGCCGCACGGGGCAGCACCCGGCCGTCGAGCAGCGAGGCGACCGCCACCCCGCCCACGAGGGCGAGCACGCCACCGGCCGTGGACGTCCAGCCGACGCCGACCGCGAGCGCGACCGCAGCCCCGAGCAGCGCCCAGGCGGCGCGTCGGCTCGAGGCGCGGGCCCGGGCCGCGAGGAGCAGCGGGACCACCATGGCCAGGTGCGCACCGCTGAAGTTCGGGTTGCCGGCGATGCCGATGATCGCGTCGTGGACCGCAGGGAGGCGCCAGTCGACGGGGCGCACGCCCAGGCGCTCGAGCAGCACCCAGGCGAAGCCGATCGCCCCGGCGACGCCCACGGCGACCGCGAGCGCTTCGAGCCGCTCCGGGCGCCGCCAGGTCCCGACGACCACGGCGGCGGCGAGCACCGCGCACGCGACCAGGGTGGCCAGCCCGTCGTAGCGACCGTGGGACCCGACGATCGAGCCGACCGGGGTGTCGTCCACCGCCACGGCCACGGCCGTCCACCCCACGAGCACGAGCACGGGCACCAGGGCGCGCGGCCGCGGCGGCAGGGCGTCGCGGCCCTCCGCGGCGACCAGCGCCGCGATGCCGAGGAGGGCGGCGATGGCGCAGAGCCACAGCGCCGTGGCCCTCGGGAGCATCGCGGGGTCGGCGAGCTGGGGGACGACCAGCACCGGGACGATCAGCGCCGCGGCGATCGCCGGGATCAGGGCGACCAGCGGCGTCGGTCGGGCGGTCCGGTTGCGCATCGGGGCGACGCTAGAGGTGCGACCGGCGCCGCGCCCGGGCGGACGGGCGAGGCCGGGCTCGCTAGCCGACCGTGACGGTCGTGAGGTCCTCGCCGAAGACCACGTCGCCCGCGAAGTGGGTGCGGGCCTGGGCGATCCACTCGTCCTCGGTGCCCGGGGCCGGCGTCGGGACCTGGTGGGTCAGCACGAGGGTGCCGACCCCGCCGCGCTGGGCCACCTCGCCGGCCTGCTCGGGGGTGGAGTGGTAGTCCATCGTGTCGAGGAAGCGCTGGAGGGGGACCTGGGAGACGAGGTCGGCCCGCAGCACGGTCTGCACGTACGCGTCCGCGCCGGCGCACAGCTCGTCGAGGCCGGCGCAGGGCACGCCGTCGCCGCCGATCACCACCGCGTGGCCACCGTGCTCGATCCGGTAGCCGAGCGTCGGCTCCACCGGCCGGTGGTCGGTGGCGGCGCCGAGGATGCGCACGTCGGCCTCCTCGTCGACCAGCACCACGCCCCCGCTCGATTCGGTCACCTCCACCGCCGGCCCCTCGGTGAGGTCCTCGTGGTGGGCGATCCGGTACCCGATGTCGGGCTCGAGCATCGCCAGGATCCCGTCGACGACGCGCTGCGTCCCGACCGGCCCCAGCACGGGCAGCGGGTTCGGCGCCAGGCTCGTGATCCACCGGCCGGTGACCGCGTCGTTCAGGTCGGTGATGTGGTCGCTGTGGAGGTGCGTGAGCAGCACCGCCGAGAGCGTCGACCACGGCTGCGCGGCGGCGGCGAGGCGCAGCCCCACGCCTCGGCCGGCGTCGAAGAGGTAGGCGCGCCCACCGGCGCGCACGAGGGTCGACGGTCCGGCGCGGTTCGGGTCCGGGAGCGGGCTGCCGGTGCCGAGGAGGGTGATCTCGATGGTCATCGTCGCCTGCCTCAGCCGAAGGGCCCGCGCAGGACCTTGTCGGCCGACCCGGCGCAGGGCAGCACCGCCGCCCGCTCGAGCGCAGCGTCTCGGTGCGCCAGCGCGTCCTCGTAGCCCGGGTAGTCGGTGAGGCGCAGGAAGGCCGAGCGCGAGGGGTACCAGACCGCCAGCACCTCGTCGTAGGCGTCGTGCTCGCAGCCGATGATCGGGGCGATGGCGTCGGTCATCCACAGCACCTCGCCGCCGAGCCAGCGGATGGCTTCGAGCGCGACCATCCCGTACTTCAGGTAGGTGTCGCGCCCCGAGGCGCCGCCGGCGTCGCGACCGTCTTCGTAGACCGCCACGTCGCGGAACTTGTTGAGGTTCAACATGACGACCGGGCCGTCGTCGGCCTCGATCGCCTCGGCGTAGGCAGCGAACTGCGCCTCGTCGGGAAAGGTGTGCGGCGTCGGCATCGGTGCCCCCTCGAGCTCGCAGCGTCCCCCGCTGCCTAGCCCACCCTAGTTGTGGCACACAGATTGTCAATACTTCGCCGTCAGAGGAGGCTCTTGAGCACCTCGCGGGTCGCGGTCGCCGCCGGCTCGTCGGTGAGGAACTCGACGGCCACGAAGTCGGTGACCCCGGCGCTGCGCATGCGCTCGATGCCGGCGCGCACCTCGGCCTCGGTGCCGATGAGGGCGACGTCGGCGGGACCGTCGACCCCCTCCCGGTCGAGCATCGCGCGGTAGCTGGGCAGCGAGCCGTAGACCTCGAACACGCGCGCCGCGCGCTCCCGCGCCGACTCGAGGTCGTCGGTCACCGCGACCGGCAGGGCGCCGACCACCCGCATCTCCCCCGTGCCCGCCGCGGCCGCCGCGCTCCGGATCGTCGGGACGATGTGCTCGCCCAGCGTCCGCGGGCCCGTCATCCACGTCACCGTGCCGGCGGTCAGCTCCGCGGCGATCTTCAACATGGCGGGGCCGAGCGCGGCGACCATCACGGGCACCGGCGGCGCGCCCTCGACCACGACCTGCGCCCGGGCCGTGAGGGTCTCGCCGGCGAACGACACGTTCTCGCCCTGGCAGAGGGGCACGAGGGCGGTGAGGTACTCGCGCATGTGCCGAGCCGGCTTCGAGAACGAGTAGCCGTACATCGCCTCGATGACGATCTGGTGCGACAGCCCGACGCCGAGGGTGAGCCGGCCGCCGCTCACCGCCGAGACGGTGAGCGCCTGCTGGGTCAGAGCGACGGGGTGCCGGGGATAGCTGGGCACGACCGCCGTCCCCAGCTCGATGCGGGGCACCTGCGACGCGATGAGCGTGTGGGCGCACAGGGCGTCGACGCCGAAGATGTGGGGCAGCCAGAAGGAGTCGAAGCCGTCGGCCTCCGCCTGCCGTGCCGTCTCGAGGAGGGTGGCGACGTTCGCGTCGCCCGAGAAGATGCCGATGCGCATCGCCCCGTTCTACCCGGCGGGGCCCGCGAGCGGGCGAGGGTCAGCCGGTGTAGGTGGGCGAGCCGTCGATGGGGGCGGCGGGCGGGGCGTCGACCCCGCCGGGGCTGGTGGCGGGCGCGGTGGTCGTGGTCGTCGTCTCGTCGACGGGCGCGTTGGCGCAGATCCCCTCGGGGAGCTCGCCGACGGCCACGGCGTAGGACTCCTTGGTGGTGGCGACGGCGTCGGCGTCGAACGTGTCGATGATCCGGAGGTCCACGGTCGCCTGGGTCGGCGTGAACGTCACGAGCCCGTAGCCCTGGTACAGCAGGTCGATGTAGTCGACGTGGGGGTTGGCCCCCAGGAAGGCCGCCTCGAGGGCGTGCACGCCGGCCTCCTGCTCCTCCTTCGGCTGGCCGGGGAAGAACTGGTCGCGCACGTCGGGGTCGGCGGTGAGCGAACCGCACACGTACTCGCGCGCCACGATCGGCGAGCCCGGGCCCACGTGGCCCTCCTCGCCCGGGAGGTCGTCGTAGTCGGGGCGGATGCCGCACTCGAACCAGATGTGGGTGTGGCCGGAGGTGATGATGACGTTCTCGACGCACTCGTCGGCGATGAGGTCCATGATCGCCCGGCGCTCGGTCCAGTAGCCGTCCCACTGCTCGGTGGAGAAGTACTTGCCGCCGTTGGGGTGCCAGCCCTCCGGTGGGTCGGCCCGCACGGCGGGGGTGTCGTAGTCCTCGAGCCGCAGGGCCACGAACGGGTAGCCGGTGCCGATGTGCTTCCAGGTCGCCGTGCTCGACGTGAGGATGTCCTGCAACCAGGCGAGCTGCTCGGCGCCCAGGCACGAGCGATCGGGGTCGAAGATGGCGGCGCCGCTCGGCAGGGCCGTGTCGGTGGTGGGCAGCAGCCCGTCGGGCACGTTGGCGTCGATCAGCACGTCGCGCTTCGAGCGCACGTCGAGGAGCGGGAAGTCGACCAGGTCGCCCCACTGCAGGCGCCGGTGCACCTGGAACCCGCCGTCGGTCGGGTCGAGGTGCGGGGCGAACTCGAACCACGCCTTCTTGGCGTTGGTGAACCGCGGCTCGGGCATCGTCTTGTCCACGCCGTTCACGAACTCGCCGTCGTCCCACATCATCACCATCGGGTAGGTGGCGTGGAGGTCCTGCAGGAGCGGGTTCGACTTGAAGCGACGCCAGACCGCCCGGTAGTCGTCGAGGGTGATGGTCCCGCCGTCGGACACGTAGATGTAGTCGCCGTAGTGCACCACGAAGTCGAGGTCCTCGGCGGCCATCGCCCGGTGGGCCACGTAGAACGAGGCGGTGGTCTGCTGGCAGGAGCAGAAGGTGAAGCGGAGCCGCTCGGGCGACGACCCCGGCGCCGGGGCCGTGCGCAGGCGACCCGTCCGGCTCGTGGCCGAGCCGTAGCGGAAGCGGTAGTGGAACCAGCCGTCGGCGGGCAGCCCGGCGACCCGCGCGTGCACGCAGTGGGCGTTCTCGGCGAGGGCGGTGACCGTGCCCGACGCCAGGATCGTGGCGAAGTCGTCCGTGGCGCTCACCTCCCACGCGACCTCGACGCCCGAGCCGGCGTCGGCCTCGGGGTCGACCTGCGTCCAGATCACCGCGCCGTCGGGGAGCGGGTCGCCCGCAGCCACGCCCAGCGGGTAGGCCGGATCGATCGGCGTCGGCGCCGCGTCGGCGGGCAGGTCGAACCACGTCGGCCGCAGGGCGGCCGCCGCGCCGCTCGCACCGAGCATCGCCAGGAACGTGCGCCGCTTCAGGTCCATGCCGCGGAACGGGCTGGTCATCGTGGTCCCCCCTCGTCGATCCGGGGCATCTTGGCAGCCGCCGGTGGCGCGCGGGCGACCCGCAGGCGAACGCCCGGTGGCGTGCGTAGTGTCCGGCGCGTGAAGGTCGACCTCAGCATCCGTGACTTCCTCGATCGGGCCGCCACCGTCTACCCGGAGCGGGTGGGCGTGGTCGACGAGCCCGACCAGCCCGCCGCCTCCTGGGGCGCGGTGACCTACGGCGAGGTGGCCCGACGGGCCGCCGCCCAGGCCGCCGCGCTCGATCGCCTCGGCGTGCCCCGCGGCGCCCGCGTGGCGATGGTCTCGCACAACTCGGCGCGGATGCTCACGTCGTTCTTCGGCGTCAGCGGGTGGGGGCGCATCTTCGTGCCCGTGAACTTCCGCCTCGCCGCCGAGGAGGTCCGCTACATCGTGGATCACTGCGGCGCGGACGTGCTGCTGGTCGACCCCGAGCTCGAGGACGCGCTCAGCGGCATCGGCGCCGCCCACCGCTTCACCATCGGCGCCGAGTCCGACGGGGCGATCTTCGGCCTCGACGGCTCGCTCGACGGCGCCGAGCCCGAAGCGTGGGCCCCCGACGAGGACGCCACGGCGGTCATCAACTACACGAGCGGCACCACGGCCCGGCCCAAGGGCGTCGAGCAGACGCACCGCTCGCTGTGGCTGAACGCCTCCACGTTCGGGTGGCAGGCGGGGGTGAGCGATCGCGACGTGTACCTGCACACGCTGCCGATGTTCCACTGCAACGGCTGGGGCCAGCCCTACGCCACCGCCGGCATGGGGGTGCCCCAGGTGGTGCTGCGCAAGGTCGACGGCGCGGAGATCCTCCGCCGGGTCGACCAGCACGGTGTCACCTACCTCTGCGGGGCGCCGGCGGTCGTGGCCATGATCCTCGACGCCGCCCACGAGTGGGACGGCCCGATCCCCGGCGCCGGGCGGACGCGCATCGTCGTGGCCGGCGCGCCGCCGCCCACCCGCACCATCGAGCGCGTCGAGACCGAGCTCGGCTGGGAGTTCATCCAGATCTACGGGCTCACCGAGACGGCGCCGCTGCTCACCATGAACCGCGGCCGCGAGGAGTGGGACGACCTCTCCCCCGCCGAGCGAGCCGCCAAGTTCTCGCGCGCCGGCGCCCCCGCGCTGGGCATCTCCGTCGCGGTCGACGGCCAGGGCGAGGTGCTGGCGCGGGGCAACCACGTGCTGAAGAGCTACTGGGAGCAGCCCGAGGCCACGGCCGACGCCATCGTCGACGGCTGGTTCCACACGGGCGACGGCGGCACCATCGACGACGAGGGCTACCTCACCATCTCGGACCGCAAGAAGGACGTGATCATCTCCGGCGGCGAGAACGTGTCGTCGATCGAGGTGGAGGACGCCTTGTTCAGCCATCCCGCCGTCGCCGAGGTCGCCGTCATCGGCGTGCCCGACGAGAAGTGGGGCGAGCTGGTGCTCGGCCTGGTGGTGCTCGCCCCCGGCGAGGAGGTGTCCGAGGACGAGCTGCGCGAGCACTGCCGCACGAAGCTCGCCGGCTACAAGGTCCCGAAGCGCATCGAGCTGCGCGACGAGCTGGCCCGCACGGCCACCGGCAAGCTCCAGAAGTTCAAGCTGCGCGCCCCGTACTGGGAGGGCCGCGACAAGCAGGTCAACTAGCGGCCGCGCCCCGCGACCCGAACCGACCGCGATCTTCGGTGGCCGGCCGACCGAGATGACGGTCAGTTCGGCGGGGCGGGGGCGTTCGGGCGGGTGATGGCGGGGGCCGGGAGCGCAGCGAGCTCGGGGCGGTCGAGCTGGAGGGCGTCCTGCTCGGGCTCGCCGGCCACCAGGCGCAGGGGCACGACCCCGGCCCAGTGCGGCAGGTCGAGGTCGCTCCTCGTCGATGGGCGGGCCGGTGCGGACCTTGGCCGATGCCTCGGCGAGCGGGAGGCGGACGACGAGGTGCAGCGCAGCTCGGCGTCGTCGGTGGGACGGGAGTCGGCGGCCCGGCCCGGCAGGACGTGGTCGACGATGGCGTCGAGCGCCCGGTGCTTCTCGTCGGGATCGGTGACCTTCTCCGCCCGGCCGAGCACCACCACCGAGCGGTAGTTCATCGAGTGGTGGAACGCGGAGCGGGCGAGCACCAGGCCGTCGAGGTGGGTCACCGTCACGCACACCTCGGCCGCGTCGGCCCCGCAGCAGGGCGTTGCCCACGGCACCGTGGAGGTACAGCACGTCGCCGTCGCGGCCGAAGGCCATCGGCAGGACGCGCGGCTCGCCGTCGACCACCACGCCGACGTGGGCGAGGTACGCCTCGTCGAGGATGGCGTGGACGGTGGCGGCGTCGTAGCGGCCCCGGTCGGCGAGGCGACGGACGCGGGTGCGATCGGAAGGTGGGGCGACGTCGGTCATGGCCCGCATCGTTGCCGAACGCGGTCCCACCGGTCGCCCGAGTTCCCGGGCGGAGGGCCGGTCAGGCGGGGGCGACGAGCTCGACCAGGTCGTGCGCCGGCAGCGGGTACGGCGAGAGCGCCTCGAGCACCGCGGTGGGATCGCCGCGCCACGGGAGCGCCGCGAGCTGCGCCCGGCTCCGACGACCGCCGAGCGCTCGGAAGGCCTCGAAGCCGTCGAGGTCGACCGAGGCGAGCACCGGGGCCGGGCCGAGCACCGTCGCCTCGCCGTCGACCGACACCTCCACCCCTCCCCGCCCGGCGGCGACGAGGGCGAGGTGGGCGACGTCGAGGTACCAGTCGAGGCCGGCGGTGAGAGCAGGCCCGGGCACCAGGCCGGGCCGACCGACGGCGGCACCGACGTCGGCGCGGTGCGCCAGCAGGTCGGCGAGGAAGTGGCACCCCACCTCGTAGCCGAAGGTGCGCATGCCGTCCTCGAACGTGGGCCCCTCCTCGTCCCACTCGCGGGCCAGCTCGTCGATCGTGCGGCCTCGACGGGCCTCGACCTGGGCGGCCGTCCACGCCTCGGGGTCGACCTCGCCGCCGGGGAAGCGACCCCGGTTCAGGTCGGCGGCGAGGCCGACCACGTGGGCGACGACGTCGAGCACCGACCAGGCGGGCGAGGCCGGCACCGATCGGTGGCGCTCGGCCTCGGGGACCGATCGCACCAGGGTCACCAGCTCGGCGCGAACCGAGGCGTAGAGGGCCCCGCAGTCGAGGTCGTGGGTCCGGATCACCGCGACACGATGCCACGGCGACGGCGGGTCAGCTGCGGAAGACCTCGATCGCCTCGCCGTCGTCGACGAGGCTCGGGAAGTACTCGGCGATGCTCATCGAGATGCGCACGCAGCCGTGGCTGGCCGGGTGGTTCGGCACCGACGAGGCGCCGTGCACGGCGTAGCCGGCGTGGAAGTAGACGGGATTGTAGAGCTTGCCGAGCGGGGCCTCGCGCCAGCCCGAGATGCGCCGCTCGAACACGAAGCGCCCCTCGGGGGTGACGGCATCGCCGCAGTTCTCGCCCTGGTCGGTGTCCTCGCAGTAGGCCACCCCGCTGCCGCTCGACACGTGGGTGATGAGCGACGGCGCCCCGTCGCGCCACACGATCATCACCTGACGGGTGAGGTCGACCTCGACGTGGGTGGGGCCGAGGTCGGGGCGCAGCATCTCCTGGCCGGGCCGGGCGAGGATCGCCGCCTCGGTCTCGGGGCCCACGACGCCGTCCTTGGCGAGCCCGTGGAGGGCCTGGAACGCCCAGACGGCCTGGGTGGTCTTGGTGCCGAACTTCCCGTCGGGCTCGCCCGGGTCGTAGGCCATCGCCTTGAGGGCCTCCTGCACCGCCCGAGTGCGGGTCCCCTTCGAGCCACCCTGGAGCGCCCCCTCCTCGGTGAGGGTGGTGGGATCGACGGGCGCCGTGGTCGTGGTGGTGGGCGGCGCCGTCGTGGTGGTCGTCGCCTCGGTCGTCGTGGTGGCCTCGGTCGTGGTGGTGGCCTCGGTGGTCGCCACCGTGGTCGGCGTGGTGGCATCGGCCGACACGTCGGCGCCGCCTCCCCCGCTCGAGCACGCGCTCAGCACCACGGCCAGCACGAGCAGGCCGGAGGCGACGGTGCGTCGAGAAGCGGACATGGATCCAGTGTGGCAGAGGGGGTCCCGGCCATCCCAGGCGCCCCCGGGGCGAGCGGGCGCTACCCCTCCGGTCGCAGCCAGTCGTCGAGCGACGCCTCGTCCCAGTCGTCGGGCCCGTAGACGGTGCCGGGCTGCGGGGTCATCAGCTGGGTGCCGCCGCCGGTGACGAACGTGGCCGCCCGCTGCTCCCACGCGACCAGGTCGGGATCGGGATCAGCCTCGTCGCCGAAGCCCAGGGCGGCGTCTCGCGCCGCCCGGAGGCGGGTCTGGCCCGAGATCGACGTGGCCCACACCACCACCACCTCGTGGTGGTTGCCGAGCACCTCGTAGATCCCCGTGGGCGCGTGGTCGTAGCGCGCCCAGGCCGGCACCTGCTCGGCCACCACCGCGGCGAGGTACTCGAGCTGGGTGCCGGGGCGAACGGTGAGCAGCTGGTGGACGAACAGGGTGCCGCGGATGCCGGCCGCCGCGATCTCCGCGGTGGTGGGGCTGCCGGGCACCGCACCGCAGAGCCGGTCGAGCCCACCCGTGCGCCACTTGGCCGCCTCGTCCCACCACTCGCCGTAGAACGCGTGGCGGCGCTTGAGGTTGAGCCGATCGACGTTGGCCGCCCACCCCTGCCAGCCGGTCTCGCCCACGTCCCAGATGTTGATCACCTGCGGCCACCGTCCGCCGCCCATGGCACACACGAAGAAGGTGCCCTGGAGCGTCAGCATGTCGGGCATGGCGTTGGTCGGCTCGCGCCCGGCGTGGGCCATGTAGTCGTACTGGTCCTGGCCGACGATGTCGACGACCTCGTGCAGGTACAGCGCTCGGCGGGCCACGGCCGACACCGTAGGCGCCGAGCTAGGCCCCCACCCCCGACGACGCCAGCTCCTCGGTGCGGTCGCCGATCGCCGCCGCCACGCCGTGGCCGTCCGGCCGGGCCTCGCCCTCGACCGCCCGTCGGGCTGCCGCGAGGACCTCGTCGGGCGCGAGCGCGGCATCGAGCTCGACGGCCTCGGGCCACGGGTCGAACTCGGCGGCCAGCGCCAGGGCCACCGCCGGCGTCGCCTCGGAGGGATCCCCGCCGGCCTCGATCCGCCGGGCCACCCGCCGGGCCGCCTCGTGGGGGTCGAGCACGCACCGCAGCTCGGTCAGGTCGGCCGTGGCATCGGCGGCGACCAGGCGGGCCGCGTCGCGCTCGTCGGCCGAGCGGAAGGTGGCGTCGAGCACGACGTGCTCGCCGAGCGCGAGCAGCCGGCGAGCCTCGGCCAGCACCTCCTCGTAGGTGCGGCGCACCTCGGCGGGCTGGTAGCCCCGGCCGTCGTCGCGGCGCCGGATCTCATCGGTGCGCAGCAGCGCGGCGCCGAGCTCGTCGGCCAGCGCCAGCGCGGTGGTGGACTTGCCGGTGCCCGGGGCGCCGCCCACCACCACCAGGCGCACCCGGCCCTGCTCGAGGTGGCGGAGGGCGAGGGCGAACAGGTCGTCGACCTCGGGGCTCGGGGCCTCGCCCCGCTGCACGGCCCGCAGCACGCCCACCTTGGCGCGCACGTGCGCCCGGTACGCCACGTAGTGGTGGGCCAGCGACGGCGGCCACGTGTCGGCACCGAACTCGCGGTGCAGGGCGAGGAAGCGCTCGCCCAGGTCCGGGCGGCCCAGGCGCTCGAGGTCCATGGCCAGGAAGGCGGCGTCGGCGAGCACGTCGCCCCAGCGGTACTCGTCGGAGAAGTCGAGGCAGTCGAGCACCTGCGGCAGGTCGTCCACCACGAAGATGTCCTCGGCCTGCAGGTCGCCGTGCCCGTCGCGGATGCGGCCGCGTCGGATGCGGTGCTCGAACAGCGCGGCGCGCCCGTCCAGGTAGCGCCGCACCAGCTCCTCGATGCGCGCCTCGTGCGGGGGGAGCGCCACCGCACCGTCGGCGGCGAGGTCGGCGAGCTGCT
>JAWKIT010000012.1:0-134640 GCA_041394165.1 Acidimicrobiales bacterium | reverse complement strand
GGGGATGTGCGGTCGGGCCGGTCGCATCAGGTCGTACCAGGAGATTTCCGCTGCCCAAGCCCAAGGAAGACGCCATCGTCCTCGAGGGGACCGTGCTCGAGGCGCAGAAGAACGCGATGTTCCGCGTGGAGCTGGAGAACGGGCACGAGGTCCTCGCGCACATCTCGGGGAAGATGCGCATGCACTACATCCGAATCCTTCCTGGCGATCGGGTGCAGGTCGAGCTCACCCCGTACGACCTGTCCCGCGGCCGGATCACCTACCGCTACAAGTAGCCGAGCCGGGCTCCCCGCCCGCACGGCCCCCCAACCCGAGGCACCGATGAAGGTCCAACCCAGCGTCAAACCCATCTGCGAGCACTGCAAGGTGATCCGGCGGCACGGTCGTGTCCAGGTCATCTGCTCGTCCAACCCCCGCCACAAGCAGAGGCAAGGCTGATCCATGGCACGAATTGCCGGCGTCGACATCCCGCGCGAGAAGCGCCTCGTCATCTCCCTCACCTACGTGTTCGGCATCGGCCGCACGACGGCCTCGCAGATCTGCGAGGCGACGGGGATCGACGAGAGCACCCGCACCCGTGATCTCACCGATGAGGAGATCAACAAGATCCGCGCCTACATCGACCAGAACCTGAAGGTCGAGGGCGACCTGAAGCGCGAGGTCCAGCAGGACATCAAGCGGAAGATGGAGATCGGGTCCTACCAGGGCCTGCGCCACCGCAAGGGCCTCCCCGTGCGCGGCCAGCGCACCCACACGAACGCTCGGACCCGCAAGGGCCCGAAGAAGACCGTCGCCGGCAAGAAGAAGGTCAGGAAGTAATGGCGAAGCCGAAGCCGGGCGGTCGCCGCCCCCGCAAGCGCGAGCGCAAGAACGTCACCTACGGGGTGGCGCACATCAAGAGCTCGTTCAACAACACGATCGTGTCCATCACGGACCAGGAGGGCAACGTGATCTCCTGGGCGTCCGCGGGCAACGTGGGGTTCAAGGGCTCGCGCAAGTCCACCCCCTACGCCGCCCAGATGGCCGCCGAGCAGGCCGCTCGCCGGGCCATGGAGCACGGCGTGCGCAAGGTCGACGTGATGGTGAAGGGCCCGGGGTCGGGTCGCGAGACCGCCATCCGCTCGATCCAGAACACCGGCATCGAGGTCACCGGCATCAAGGACGTGACGCCGGTGCCCCACAACGGCTGCCGCCCGCCGAAGCGGCGCCGGGTCTGAGGCAGGAGAACATGGCTCGCTACACCGGTCCCAAGGTCAAGATCTCGCGCCGCCTCGGCGTGAACATCTTCGAGAACGACAAGGGCTCCAAGGCCCTCAACAAGCGCCCCTACCCTCCGGGCGAGCACGGCCGCAGCCGTCGCCGCCAGCCCTCGGAGTACCTGCTCCAGCTCCAGGAGAAGCAGAAGGCGAAGTACATCTACGGCGTCCTCGAGCGGCAGTTCTCCAACCTCTACAAGGAGGCCAGCCGCCAGAAGGGCGTCACGGGCGAGAACCTGCTGCGGATGCTCGAGCAGCGCCTCGACAACATCGTGTTCCGCGCCGGGTGGGCCTCCACCCGTCCGCAGGCCCGCCAGTTCGTCAGCCACGGCATGGTGAACGTGAACGGCAAGCGCGTGGACATCCCGAGCTACCGCGTCCGCAAGGGCGATGTCATCAGCCTGCGCGACAAGCCGCGCAACATGATCGTCATCCGCCACAACATGGACACGATCGACCGGCTGAAGCCGTCGTGGATCGAGCTGGGCGACTCCGGCTTCCAGGTCACGATCGCCGACCTCCCCACCCGGGAGCAGATCGACGTGCCCGTCCGCGAGCAGCTCATCGTCGAGCTCTACTCCAAGTAACTCCGCACGCAGAACCCCGAGGAAGGCTTTCCATGCTGGTCATTCAGCGCCCCACGGTCGAGGCAGTCGGCGAGGAGGAGAACAACCGCCAGAAGTTCTCCATCAGCCCGCTCGAGCCCGGCTTCGGCCACACGCTCGGCAACTCGCTGCGGCGCACCCTGCTCTCGTCCATCCCCGGTGCCGCCATCACGGCGGTGCGGTTCGACGACGCGCTCCACGAGTTCGACACGATCACCGGGATCACCGAGGACGTCACCGACATCATCCTCAACCTGAAGGACCTCGTCCTGACCTCCGTGTCCGACGAGCCCGTCACCCTCCGCATCGACGTGCGCGGCCCGGCCGACGTCACCGGTGCGGACATCCAGACCACCGCGGACGTCGAGGTGCTCAACACCGCCCAGCACCTCGCCACGCTCAACGACAAGGCCCGCCTCGCGCTGGACCTCACCATCGAGCGCGGCCGTGGCTACCTCTCGGCCGACCGCGACAAGGGGAACAACACCATCGGCGTGATCCCCGTCGACGCCATCTTCTCGCCGGTGCGGCGCGTGACCTTCCTGGTCGAGCCCACCCGCGTCGAGATGGACACCAACTACGACCGCCTCGTGCTCGACGTGGAGACCGACGGCTCGATCACCCCGCGTGACGCCGTCGCCTCGGCCGGCGACACCCTGGCGAAGCTCGTCGGCCTCGTGGCCGAGATGAGCGAGGAGCCCCCGACCCTCGAGCTGGGCGAGACCAGCGCCACCATGGCGTCGTCGCCCGAGCTCGAGATGCCGATCGAGGACCTCGACCTGTCCGAGCGTCCCCGCAACTGCCTCAAGCGCGCCCAGGTCAACACCGTCGGCGAGCTGCTCCGCAAGAGCGAGGACGACCTCCTGGCCATCACCAACTTCGGGCAGAAGTCGCTCGATGAGGTCAAGGAGAAGCTGAACGAGCGGGGCCTCGCGCTCCGCGGGATGGAGTGACATGCCCGCCACCCCGAAGAAGGGTCGCCGCTTCGGCGGCTCGGCCAGCCACCAGAAGCTGATGATGGCCAACCTCGTGTCGTCGCTGATCGCCGCCGAGGGGATCACGACCACCGAGGCCAAGGCCAAGGCGCTGCGCCCGGTGGCCGAGAAGATGATCACCAAGGCGAAGAAGGGCGGCCTGCACAACCACCGCCAGGTGGTGGCCTTCCTGAACGACAAGGAGATCGCGGCCAAGCTGTTCGACGACGTCGGCCCCCGCTACGCGGACCGCAACGGCGGCTACACCCGCATCCTCAAGCTCGGTCCTCGCCACGGCGACAACGCGCCGATGGCGCGCATCGAGCTGGTCTGACCGGCCGGGCCTCCGGCCCGCCCGCACCCGAGCGCCCGCCCTCCGGGGCGGGCCTCGTCGCGTCCGGGCGCCTACGGGGCGATCGACAGCGCCCGGAGCTTCTCGGGGTTGCGGATCGTCCAGATCCGCTCGACCTGGCCGTGGGCCACGGCGAAGGCCATCGCCGTGGTGATGCGGCCGTGCTCGCGCACGACGATGCCGGGCTCGCCGTTGATCGCCCGCAGCTCGATCGCCGCGTCGGCGGGGAGCCGGGCGGCCAGGTTGGCGACGAACCGGGGGATCCGTGCCGCCACGACGGGTCGCCGTGCGGCGTGGTGGTCGGGCCCGCCGTCGCTGATCGCCAGCGCGCCCTCGGCGAGCAGCGACACCAGCCCGTCGAGGTCGCCCACCTGGGCTGCCGTGAGGAACGCGACGGCGACCTGCCACGCCTGGTCGTCGGTGGGCTGGAACCGGGGTCGCCCCTCGCGGACCCGGGCACGGGCGCGCGATGCGATCTGGCGGCAGGCCGCCGGCGCCTTGCCGACGGCCTCGGCGATCTCGTCGAAGGGCACGCCGAAGACGTCGGCCAGGAGGAACACGACCCGCTCGGTGGGGCCGAGGCGCTCGAGCACGGCGAGGAAGCCGATCGTGAGCGACTCGGCCAGCTCGGCCTGCGCGGCGGGATCGGGCTCGGCCGCCACCGGTTCGGGCAGCCACGGGCCCACGTACGCCTCGCGCTGGTGGGCGGCCGAGCGCAGGTGGTCGAGCGCCAGGCGGCTCACCACCGTGGTCAGCCAGGCGGCCGGCCGGGCGATGGCGCCGTGGTCGGCGGCGTGCCAGCGCGGCCAGGCCTCCTGCACGAGGTCCTCGGCGACCGTGCGCGAGCCGGTGATCCGGTAGGCGAGACCGATCAGCCGCGGGCGCTCGCGCTCGAAGCACGCGTCGGGGTCGGCGGTGCGAGCGGCGGTCATGCCATCGCCATCGTGCCCGCTGCGGCCGCCGCCTGCTGACCGGCGGCGTGGGCGCTGGCGACCGCGGCGTCGAGCAGCTGGCCCTCGGGCCCGACCCAGTCGCCGGCGACGAAGAGCCCGGGCCGGTGGGCCACCGCCACGGTCGGGCGCCCGGCGACGCCCCCGTTCGCCGCCACCGGGATGGCCCCGGTGACCTCCATGGCATCGAGGTAGCGCTGCTCGACGATGTCGTCGGGGTCGATCCCGGCGAGGCGGGCCACGTCGAGCAGCTCGGCGCGGCTTGCCTCGGGGGCCAGATCGTCGGTCGCCCGGCGGTAGCGCATGACGTGGACGACCGCCTGGCCGTCCGGGGCCAGGTCGGCGGGTGGGGCGTGCACCGACAGGTAGGTCGGTCGATCGATCCCGAGGGCGAACCGGTGCTCGGGCGGGCGGCGCACGCCCAGCTCGAGGCAGGCGGCGCGCGCTGGCGGTCCGAGGCGCGACCACGAGGGCGGGGCGTCGCCGATCAGCCGGGTCGCGGTGGCCGGACCGCCGGCGGCGAGCACGACCGCGTCGGCGTCGACGGGGCCGCCCGTCGTCTCGATCCGCCACCGCCCGTCGCGGCGCGCCAGGGCGCGGGCGGCGACCGGTCGGATCTCGATCCCGTCCGCGTCGGCGCCGGCCGCCAGCGACGCCACGATCGACCCGAACCCGCCGTCGAGGTACCGCACGCCGCTGGTCGCCGCCCGGCGGGCCTGGGCGAGCGCATCGATCGCGGCGACCTCGTCGGGGGCGTCGACGTAGGTGGCGACCCGGACCATGGCCTCGAGGAACCCGCGGACCCGGCCCGTCGTGCCCCGCTCGTCGAGCCAGCTCGAGAGGGTGCGGTCGGGGGCGATGGGCCCGGGGTCGCGCAGCAGCGGCAGCAGGTGTCGCGCCGCGCCGAGCTTCTCCCGGGGGCGGAACAGGCTCGTCGCGACCGAGGCGATCGGTCCCACCGGCAGGCGGTGGGCCCCGTCCGCCGTGATGGCGAGGGCGCCGCCCACGACCGGCCGTCCGCCGCTCGCCACGTCCACGCCCAGCTCGCCCAGCCGAGCCTCGGCCACGCCGCGCTGGTACAGCGCGCGCGGCCCTCGGTTGAACGTGAAGCCGCCCCGTCGATCGGTCCGAGCCCGGCCGCCCAGCGGGTGGGGCTCGAGCACCACCACCGAGGCGCCCCGGCTCCGGGCCGTGCGCGCCGCCACCAGGCCGGCGATGCCCCCGCCCACGACCACGACGCTCGTTCTCGTCTCGCCGGGGCGGTCGTCGGCGCACCCTCGTCCGCGGTCGGCATCCATGGTCGTCCTCCTCGCGGCGGGGCCATCCCGCGCTGCTGGTGGCCCGACGATCGAGCGGGCGGCGTTGTGACAGCCCGGCCCCGGCCGGGGTGGCCGGTCGCGCAGGTAGCGTCCGCAGCGATGACCCTCTTCGACGTCGACCCGGCCGGTCGCGCCGACCCCGAGGCGGTCGGGCCCACCGAGCGGCTCCGGCTGGTCGTCGCCTACGACGGGACGCCGTTCCACGGCTTCGCCGTCAACGAGGGCGTCCGGACCGTGGCGGGCGACCTGGGGGCGGCCATCGCCACCGTCACCGGCCACCCGGCCGAGCTCACCTGCGCCGGCCGCACCGACAAGGGCGTCCACGCCCACGGCCAGGTGGTCCACGTCGACGTGCCCGCGGGCCGGGTCGACCTCGACGGGCTGGTCCGCTCGGTCAACAAGCTCTGCGCCCCGTCGATCGCCGTGCGGCGCGCCGAGGTGGTCGATGCCGCCTTCGACGCCCGGTTCTCGGCCACGGCCCGCCGCTACCGCTACCTCGTGCGCAGCGCACCGACGCCGGATCCGGCGTCGGCGTCCTCCGCCTGGTTCGTCGACCAGCCGCTCTCGCTGCCCACCATGGTCCTGGCCTGCGATGCCCTCGTGGGCGAGCACGACTTCCGCTCGTTCTGCCGTCGCCCGAAGCGCCGCGACGGGGAGGAGGCCAGCCTCGTGCGGCGGGTCGTCGAGGCCGGGTGGCACGACGACGGCGAGGGCCGGCTGCGCTTCGAGATCGAGGCCTCGTCGTTCTGCCACCAGATGGTCCGGGCGGTCGTGGGCACCCTGGTCGACGTGGGCCGGGGGCGCCGCCGGCCCGGGGAGGTGCTGGGCATCGTCCGGGCCCGCGACCGGCGCTTCGCGGGCGAGCTGGCCCCGCCCCACGGCCTCACGCTGTGGACGGTCCGGTACCCGGGCTGGTCCACCGACGAGGTGGTCGACGGCTTCGACCCGTCCGGCCTTTGACGGCCGCCCCGCGCTCGCAGCAAGCTCCGCACGCCCGATCCGGCACGGACGGGGTGGTCCCTTGCCCGGGGAGGGTGCTGCGATGCCGATCGCGTTCCACTGGTTCCTGCCCACCAACGGCGACGGTCGTCGCCTCGTGGAGCCGGCGCACGCCATGCCCGGCCTCGCCGGCGGCCAGCGCCCGGCGTCGTTCGGCTACCTCACCCAGGTCGCCCTGGCCGCCGAGTCCTTCGGCTTCCTGGGGGCGCTGACGCCCACCGGCCCCTGGTGCGACGACGCCTGGATCACCACCGCCGCCCTCGCCCAGCGCACCGAGCGGCTCAAGTTCCTGGTGGCGTTCCGGCCCGGCGCCATGTCGCCCACCCTCTCGGCGCAGATGGCGGCCACGTACCAGTTCCACACGGGCGGTCGCCTCCTGCTGAACGTGGTGACCGGAGGCGACGACGCCGAGCAGCGCGCCTACGGCGACTGGCTCGACAAGGAGGGTCGCTACGAGCGCTGCGCCGAGTTCCTCCAGATCGTGCGGGGCCTGTGGACCGGCGGATCGGTGGACTTCGACGGCCGTCACCTCCAGGTGGAGGGGCGCCCTCGGTCGGGTGCCCGACCCCGTCCCGCAGGTCTACTTCGGCGGGTCCTCGCCGGCGGCGCTCGACGTGGCCGCGCCACGTCGACGTGTACCTCACCTGGGGCGAGCCGCCCGAGGCCGTGGCCGAGAAGATCGCGGCGGTCCGGCGAGCGCCGAGGCGCTGGGCCGCTCGGTGCGCTTCGGCATCCGGCTGCACGTGGTGAGCCGCGACCGGTCGGCCGACGCCTGGGCGGCGGCCGAGGCGCTGCTCGACGGCATCTCCGACGAGGAGATCGCGGCGGTCCACGCCCGGATGCAGCGCACCCAGTCCGAGGGCCAGCGGCGCATGCTCGCTCCACGGCGGCTCCCGGGCCCAGCTCGAGGTGGCACCCAACCTGTGGGCTGGCGTCGGGCTCGCCCGCGGCGGCGCGGGCACCGCCCTGGTCGGCAGCCACGAGGAGGTGGCCGATCGCATCGAGGAGTACGCCGCGATCGGCCTCGACGAGTTCGTGCTGTCGGGCTACCCGCACCTCGAGGAGCTGTACTGGTTCGGCGAGGGCGTGCTCCCCCTGCTCGAGGCGCGCGGGGCCTGGAAGCGCCCGGTGGGGCTGGCCGAGGGGATGCGGACCGGCTCGATCGAGGCCGGCGGCGTGTCGTTCGGCGTCGTGCCGGAGCGGCCCTAGCCGTCGGCCGCCCGAGCGGCGGCCGGATCCTCGCCGGGGGCGAAGCCGCGGCGACCGTTCGCCGCCCCGTCGGTGCGGGTGTAGGACAGCGCCCCGCTGGGGCAGGTGTCGATGGTCGCCGCGATCTCGTCGGCGGGCGCGCCCTGGGGGCGGATCCAGGGGCGCGCGGCGGTGTCGAACACCTGGGGCGACCCGGCGACGCAGCGCCCCGAGTGCTGGCAGCGCTCGGCATCCCAGTGCACGGTGATGCCGGGGCCCTCGTAGCTCTTCGTCGCCATGGGCGGCCTCCTCGTCGTCGGTGCGCGCACGGTAGCGTGCCCGGCGCCGCCTGCCTCGGGATCCACCACCTGACCTGCGTCCGCTGCTATTTGCCCCGGCCGCGCGAGGCGCCGTAACGTGTCCCTTCGGCCCGAACCCGCCCGAGGGGCGGTTCCGGCCCCGTCGTCAGAAGCAGCAAGGAAGCTCGCGTGCCCACCTACAGCCCGAAAGCCGCAGAGATCACCAAGGACTGGGTGATCATCGACGCCGATGGCCTGGTGCTCGGTCGCCTCGCCACCGAGGTCGCCAACCTCCTCCGGGGCAAGCACAAGCCGATCTACACGCCCCACCTCGACACCGGCGATCACGTGATCATCATCAACGCCGACAAGGTCGTGCTCACGTCGGGCAAGGCCGACAAGAAGATGGTGTACCGCCACTCGGGCTACCCGGGCGGCCTCAAGGAGCGCACCTTCGCCGACCTGCTGGCCAAGAAGCCCGAGGATGCCGTCCGCAGCACCGTGCGCGGCATGCTCCCGAAGACCCGCCTCGGCCGGGCCCAGCTGAAGAAGCTGAAGGTCTACGCCGGCCCCAACCACCCGCACGCCGCTCAGCAGCCCCAGGTGCTCGAGCTCGCCGACGCCCGCGCTCGCGCCTAGGAGATCCAGACGTGACCAAGCCCCTCGTCCAGTCCACCGGCCGCCGCAAGGAGGCCGTCGCCCGTGTCCGGCTGCGCGCCGGCGAGGGCAAGATCGTCGTCAACGGCCGCGCCGTCGAGGACTTCTTCCCGAACCCCACGCACCGGATGATCCTCTCCGAGCCGCTGCGCCTCACCCAGACCGAGGAGGCCTACGACGTGGACGTGACCATCCACGGCGGCGGGGTCACCGGCCAGGCCGGCGCGGTGCGCCTGGGCATCGCCCGAGCGCTCGTCGAGCTCGATCCCGAGACGCGCACGCCGCTGAAGCGGGCCGGGTTCCTCACCCGCGACGACCGCAAGAAGGAATCCAAGAAGTACGGCCTCAAGAAGGCCCGCAAGGCGCCGCAGTACTCCAAGCGCTGAGCCGCCCTCGATCTGCCGAGCGCCGCAGCCCCGGGCTGCGGCGCTCGCCGTTTTCCGCGGAGGTGGGGACATGACCCTGAAGTTCGGGACCGACGGCGTGCGCGGCGTCGCCAACCGGGAGCTCACGCCGGAGCTGGCCCTCGCCCTCGGGCGCGCCGGCGCGCGCGTGCTGGGCGGCGACCGGTGGCTGGTGGGGCGCGACCCCCGGCGCTCGGGGACCCTCCTGGCGGGCGCCCTGGCCGCTGGGCTCGCCTCCGAAGGGGTCGAGGTGATCGACCTCGGCGTGGTGCCCACCCCCGGCCTGGCCCACCTCTCGGCGGCCGATGGCGTCCCGGCGGCGATGATCTCCGCCAGCCACAACCCCTTCGGCGACAACGGCATCAAGCTCTTCGCGGCGGGCGGCCGCAAGCTCGCCGACGAGGTCGAGGAGCAGCTCGAGGTCGAGATCGCCGCCCTGGGTGCCCACGGCGACCCGCGCCCCCGTCCCGACGGCGCCGGCGTCGGCGTCGTGCGCCACGACCCGTCGGCGGTGGCCCGCTACCGGGCGCACCTCGTGGAGGGCGTGGTGGCGCCCGGACGGCTCGAGGGCCTGCGGCTCGTGGTCGACGGGGCCAACGGGGCGGCGTCCGAGCTGGCCGCCGGGGTGTACGCCGAGCTCGGTGCGGAGGTCGTCGCCCTGCACGTGGACCCCGACGGCACGAACATCAACGACGCCTGCGGGTCCACCCACCCGGAGGATCTGCAGGCGGCCGTGCTCGCCCACGGGGCCGACGCCGGGCTGGCCTTCGACGGCGACGCCGACCGGGTGCTGGCCGTCGACGCCGCGGGCGCGCTCGTGGACGGCGACGAGATCATCGGGATCTGCGCCATCGACCTCCACGAGCGCGGCGAGCTGGTCGACGACGCAGTGGTGGTCACGGTCATGGCCAACCTCGGCTTCCACCAGGGGATGGCGCAGCGCGGGATCCGGGTCGTCACCACCGCGGTGGGCGATCGCTACGTGCTCGAGGCGCTCGACGCCGGGGGCCACGTGCTCGGCGGCGAGCAGTCGGGCCACGTGATCTTCCGGCGCCTCGCCTCCACCGGCGACGGCATGCTCACGGGCCTCTGCCTGCTCGACGTGGTGGCCCGGACGGGCCGGCCCCTCGCCGAGCTGGCCGCCGCGGCCATGGTCCGCCTGCCCCAGGTGCTGGTCAACGTCCGCACCGCCCGGCGCGACCCGGGCCTGCTCGCCCGGCTCGCCCCCGAGGTGGCGGCCGCCGAGGAGGCGCTCGGCGATCGCGGGCGGGTCCTGCTGCGCCCGAGCGGCACCGAGCCGGTGGTGCGGGTCATGGTCGAGGCCCCCACCGAAGCGGAGGCGCAGCGGGTCGCCGACGAGCTGGCCGCCGCCGTGGCCGCCGCCGGAGCCTGACCGGCACCGACCGGGCCGCCACGGCCCGACCGGTACGCTGGCTCGGTCCCGGCGATCGGCCGGACACCTGTCCTCGTCTCGGGAGGGAGCCCCCGATGTGCGGCATCATCGCCGTCCTCCGCCGCCGCAGCGACCGTCGTCCGCCGACGACGGCGGAGCTCGTCGGCCCCTTCGAGGGCGCGGCCGCCCGGCTCGCCGACGCACCCGTCGAGGAGCTCGGTGCCGTGCTGGCCGAGCTCGCGGCCACCGTCGAGGGCGTCGATCGCCTCCTGCGGGGCACGCCCGGCGTGGTGGCGCTCCTCGCCGACCGGGGCCTCTCGCCCGTCCTCGGCGCCCACTGCCGCGAGCTCCTTGCCGGGCTGACGGCCCGGGAGGGCGCGCTCGACGAGGACGCCATCCCGACCGCGGAGCTCGAGGCCATCAACGCGGCGGCCATCCGCCTGATGGACGCCCTCTGGGCCGTCGAGCGCGATCGGCTGCGGACCGCCGCCGCGGTCGCCGACCTCGCCGGTCCCGCCGCGTCCCCCTCGGCGCTGGGCGGCTTCGCCTCGGTGCAGGCCGCGCTCTCCGCGCTCGACCGCCTGGAGGTGCGCGGGCGCGACTCGGCCGGGCTCATGCTGCTCGTCCACGGCCACGGGCTCGACCTGGGCGACCAGGCGGTGGCCGGCCTGCTGTCGGCCCGCAGCCGCGACCCGCTGTTCACGTCCGGTGCCGTGCGGGTGACCCCCGAGGGCCACCTCAGCTTCGTCTACAAGGCCGCCGCGGAGATCGGGGAGCTGGGCGACAACACCCAGGTGCTGCGCGAGGCCATCCGCGGCGACGCCCTGCTCCACCTGGCCGTGGCCTCCGAGGGTGCCGAGGTCACCGTGCTGGGCCACACCCGCTGGGCGTCGATCGGCATCATCTCCCAGCCCAACGCCCACCCCATGAACTCCGACGAGCTCGGCTCGGACGGCGGCCCCTACGTCACCGCCGCGCTCAACGGCGACGTCGACAACTTCGCCGACCTCAAGGTGACCGACGAGCTGCGGATCGCGCCCGAGATCACGAGCGACGCCAAGGTCATCCCCACGCTCGTGTCGCGGCGCCTCGGTGCCGGCGATGCCGCCCTCGACGCCTTCCGCCAGACCGTGCGCCGCTTCGACGGCTCGGTGGCGGTCGCCGCCAGCGCCTCGTCCACCCCCGGCCGGCTGCACCTCGCCCTGCGGGGCAGCGGGCAGGCGCTCTACGTCGGGCTCGACGACGACCTGTTCATCGTGGCCTCCGAGCCCTACGGCGTCGTCGAGGACGCCACCCGGTACCTGCGGCTCGACGGCGAGACCCCGTCGGACCCGTCGGACCCGTCGGCCAGCCGGGGCCAGGTCGTGGAGCTCGACGCCGCCCTCGCGGGCACGGTCGCGGGGATGCGGCGCCTCAGCTACGACGGCACCGAGCTCGCGGTGGGCGAGGCCGAGCTGGTCGAGCCCGAGGTCACGACCCGAGACATCGACCGCGGCGCCTACCCCCACTTCCTCCTGAAGGAGATCGAGGAGGCGCCCGGCTCGTTCCGCAAGACCCTCCGCGGCAAGATCGCCCGCGAGGACGAGCTGCTGCGGGCCTCGGTCGGGCCCGAGACGCTCCCCGACGCGATCCGCGCCGACCTGCGCGACGGCACGATCGCCCGGGTCCTCGTCATCGGGCAGGGCACCGCCGCGGTCGCCGGCCAGAGCCTCGCCCAGGCGCTCGCGGTCGAGGTGGCGCCGACGCCGGTGCGGGTCCAGGCGCTGCCGGCCACGGAGCTCTCGGGGTTCTCGCTGCGCGCCGACATGGCCGACACCCTGATCGTCGCCATCAGCCAGTCGGGCACGACGACCGACACCAACCGCACCGTGGACCTCGCCCGCTCCCGCGGCGCGCGCGTCATCGCGATCGTCAACCGGCGGGCGAGCGACCTCGTCGACAAGAGCGACGGGGTGCTCTACACCTCCGACGGTCGCGACGTCGAGATGTCGGTCGCCTCCACCAAGGCCTTCTACGCGCAGATCGCGGCCGGGTTCCTGCTCGCCTTCGCCATCGCCCAGGAGGTCCCCGGCACGGGCGAGGGGGCCGGGCGCCGCAGCGAGCTGCTCGCCGGGCTCCGCGAGCTGCCCGCCGCGATGGAGGAGACCCTGGCGCGGCGCGAGGCCATCGCCGAGGCCGCCCAGGAGCTGGCGCCCAGCCGCCGCTACTGGGCGATCGTCGGCTCGGGCACCAACCGGATCGCCGCCGAGGAGATCCGGATCAAGCTCTCGGAGCTCTGCTACAAGGCCATCGCGTCCGACGCCATCGAGGACAAGAAGCACATCGACCTCTCGTCGGAGCCGCTGATCCTCGTGTGCGCCGCCGGCCTCGTCGGCTCCAACGCCGACGACGTGGCCAAGGAGGTGGCGATCTACCGGGCCCACAAGGCCACCCCGATCGTGGTGGCCACCGAGGACGAGGATCGCTTCAGCGCCGCCCTGCGGGTGATCTCGGTGCCGAGCGTCCGCTCGGAGCTGGCCTTCGTGCTCACCACCGTGGCCGGGCACCTCTTCGGGTACGAGGCGGCGCTCGCCATCGATGCCCAGGCGCGCGGGCTGCGCGAGGCCCGGGGCGCCATCGAAGACGCCGTGTCCGACCCCACGATCGTCGACGGCGATCGCCTGCTGGCCGGGCTCCGGCCCACCCTCGAGCCGATCTCGGGGCGCTTCCACGACGGCCTGCGCTCGGGGTCGTACAACGGGAGCCTCGAGGCGGGCACGGCGGTGCGCCTGGCCTCGATGTTCCGCTACGCCACGGGCCTCGCCCCCCTCGAGGCGTACCAGGTGGAGCACGGTCGGGTGGGAACGCCGAGCGTCGTCGTCGAGGACCTCACCACCGCGCTCACCGCCGCCATCGAGGAGCTCACCCGGCCCGTCGACGCCATCAAGCACCAGGCCAAGACGGTGACGGTCGGCATCTCCCGCTCCGACGAGAGCCTGCTCGACGTGCCCCTCGTCCGCGAGGCGCTGGCCGCCGGCGCGGCGCGCGACCGGCTCAGCTACAAGGCGCTGCGCACCCTCGCCGGCCTCGACGCCGCCGTGGCCGAGGTCACCGGCTACACGCGCTACCGCATCGAGGGCGACGTCGCCGAGGGCGAGGCCACCATCGTCGTGGTCGATCGCGGCGGCATCGCCCGCGACCTGCCCCTGCGCACCGAGCGCAACCCGCTGCTGCGGGGCACCAAGCACCGGGTGGCCACCGAGCGCGAGGTCACCGTGGCGGTGGGCCGGTCCGACGGCCGCAGCCTGGTGCTGGTGCCCGAGGTCAAGGGCAACCAGTGCACCGGCATCACCCTGCTACACGTCCGGTTCGCCGACGCGCTGGCGGCGGCGCGGATGCGCTCGGTCCTCGAGTCGTACCGCGGTCGCTACGCCGCCCTCAAGGACGCGGTCACCGAGACCGAGCCCACCTTCCGCGACGATCTGCTCGGCGTCCTGGCGCCCGTCGAGGTGCTCACCACGCCGGTCAACGTGCTCGCCGACCGGTGGCGGGCCAGCGAGGAGCCGGGCGCGTGATCATCGTCATCGGCGTGCTGCTCGTGTCGCTGGTCATCATCGCCATCGCGTTCGTCGACAACCGTCGGGGCTCGTGATCGGCCTGGGCGTCGACCTCGTCGAGGTCGATCGGATGCGCACGGCGCTGGCCCGCACCCCGACCCTCGAGGCCCGGCTCTTCACCGAGGGCGAGCGGGCCTACGCGCGGGCGGCGACCGACCCGGCCGAGCGGTTCGCGGTCCGCTTCGCCGCCAAGGAGGCGGCGATGAAGGCGCTCGGCGTCGGCCTGGGCGCGATCGACTGGCACGACGTCGAGGTGGTCCGGGACGGGAGCGGTCGGCCCGACCTCGTCGTCACCGGGCGCGCCCTCGAGCTCGCCGCGGACCTCGGCGTGTCGGCGTGGCTGGTGAGCCTGACCCACACCGCATCGATGGCCGAGGCGGTCGTCGTCGCGCGCTGACCGGCGCCTCGGCGGGCCTCAGCGGCCGGCGATGGCGCCCAGCAGCTCCCGCCAGCGGGTGAGCGCGACCAGGTGGCCCTCGTCGGGCAGGACGCGCAGCTCGGCGCGGGGGAGCACGCCTGCCCACCAGCGCCCGAAGGCGGGCGGCGCGGTGGCGTCGAGCGCTCCGTAGACGAGCACGACCCGGGCGGCGACGGCCGACCAGGCGACGTCGGGCGCCTCCACCTGGAGCTCGATCTCGCGCTGCAGCCCGGCCGGGCCCTGGGCCACGGCATCGACCACGCCGGCGGCCATCGCCCGGGCGGCACCCGGGATCGAGTCGAGGACGGCCCGGCGGCGCGGATCGGCGCCCTCGAGCACGTGCTCGAGGGCGAGGGCGTCGTCGCACGGGATGGGCGCCAGCATCGGGACCGCGACCTCCGCCGTGGCGGCGGGCCCGAGGGAGGTGCCCAGCTCGGCGATGAGGTGGCGCCCGCAGTCGGCCTCGTCGAGGATCCCCGGCTCGGCGTTGGCCTCGAACGGCACCAGCCCGGCGGCGACCGCCACGTCGGCCGCCCGACCCGGGTGGCGGGCCGCGAAGGCCAGCGCGCTCGTGGCGCCGGCCGACCACGCCAGGCCGCCGAGGCGCTCGATGCCGAGGGCGTCGGCGAGGACGACGAGGTCGTCGGCGAACGAGCCGAGGGTGCGCGCCGGGTGGGGGTCGGAGCCGCCGATCCCCGGGCGGTCCACCGCGAGTAGCCGGACCCCCGCCTCGGTGGCGAGGCCGTCGTCGGGATGGCGGGCGCGCCGGGAGTCGGGCGTGCCGTGGTGGAAGGCCACCGGCACGCCCGCCGGATCGCCCACCTCCTCGTACGCCAGCCGTCGGCCGTCGGGCAGCTCGATCGTCCGGGGGGCGGGCACGGGGCGGGACCCTACCGGCGACGGCGCTCGCGCACGGATGGGGCGGGCCCGGCGCGGGCAGGATGGGGACGTGGAGCCGATCGTCACCCCCGAGGAGATGGCGGCCGTCGACGCGGCCGCGCCCGAGCCGGTGGGGGTGCTGATCGAGCGGGCCGGCGCCGCGGTGGCCCGGGAGGCGCTCGGCCTGCTCGGCGGGGCCTACGGACGGCGCGTCGCCATCGTCGCGGGGAAGGGCAACAACGGCGCGGACGGCCGCGCTGCCGCCCGTCGCCTCGAGCGGCGGGGCGTGCGGTGCACCATCCTCGCCGCCGGCGAGGGGCCGACGGTGCTGCCGCCGGCCGACCTGGTGATCGATGCGGCGTACGGCACGGGCTTCCGCGGGACCTACGAGTCGCCGCAGCCCCGCGACGCCGACACGCCGGTGCTCGCCGTCGACATCCCCTCGGGCGTCGACGGGCTGACGGGCGTGGCCTCGGGCCGCCCGCTGGCGGCCGATCGGACCGTGACCTTCGCCGCCCTCAAGCCGGGGCTGCTCCTCGCGGACGGTCCGGGCCTCTCGGGCGAGCTCGTCGTGGCCGACATCGGGCTCGACACCTCGGGGGCCACGGCCCACCGCGTCGGCGACGCCGACGTGGCCGGGTGGCTGCCGTCGCGGCGGCGCGAGGCGCACAAGTGGCAGGCGGCGGCGTGGATCGTCGCCGGCTCGCCCGGGATGGCCGGCGCGGCCCGCCTGGCGTGCGGCGGCGCGCAGCGAGCCGGCGCCGGCTACGTCCGCCTCTCTTGCCCCGGGGCGGGCACCGACGTCGAGGCGCCCGTCGAGGTCGTCGTCCACGAGCTCCCCGCCGACGGCTGGGCCTCGGAGGTGCTGGGCGGCCTGGAGCGCTTCGCCGCCCTCGCGATCGGGCCCGGGCTCGGGCGCGCCCCCGCCGTCGGCGGGCAGGTGCGGCGGGTCGTGGGGGCGGCCTCCGTGCCCACCGTGGTCGACGGCGATGGCCTGGTGGCCCTCGGGGAGGAGGCCGGCTGGTGCGTCGGCGCCCGCCCCGCCGGCGCCGGTCCCGTGGTGCTGACCCCCCACGACGGCGAGGTGCGGGCGCTGGCCCGCCGCTCGCCCGGGCCCGACCGCTTCGGCGAGGCGCGCGAGCTGGCCCGGTCCACCGATGCCGTGGTCCTCCTGAAGGGCGCCACGACGCTCGTCGCCGAGCCCGAGGGCCGGGTGCTGGCCGTCGACGCCGGGGACGCCCGGCTGGCCACGGCGGGCACCGGCGACGTGCTCACCGGGGTGATCGTGGCGCTCCTCGCCTCGGGGATGGCCGGCCCCGAGGCCGCCGCGGCCGGCGCACTCCTGCACGCCCGGGCCGGCGACCTAGCCTGGTCCCGCGGCTTGGTGGCCGGCGACCTGGTCGACCACCTCCCGGCCGCGCTCGCTGCTGTCGCCGGAGGCCCGATTGCCACGCTCCACCCCCGTCGCTGAGGTCATGACGACCGAGGTGCTCACCTTCCGCCCCGACGACAACGTGGGCGACGCCATGTCGAGCCTGGTGGAGCGCAGCATCGACGCCGCACCGGTCGTCGACGGCGACGGCGCCGTGGTCGGGATGCTGTCCACGGGCGACCTGATCGTCCAGGAGACCACGCTCCACGTCCCGACGATCCTGTCGCTGTTCGGCGCCACCCTCGAGCTGCCGTCGTCCAAGCGCCACTTCGAGGAGGACCTCCGCCGGGCCCTCGGGTCGACGGTGGCCGACGTGATGACCCCCGAGCCCGTCACCATCGGGTCGGCCGCCACCGTCGAGGAGGCGGCCACCGCCATGCACGACGAGCGGGTGAGCCGGTTGCCCGTGGTCGACGCCGGCCGGCTCGTCGGCATCGTGTCGCGCACCGACATCCTTCGGGCGATCCTGTCCGACGACACCGCGCCCGCCGAGGGCTGTGGGGCGGTCGCCTTGCGTCCGGTCTGGGCCGAGGTCGACCTCGGCGCGATCGCGGCCAACACCGCGGCCCTGGTGGCCCGGTCGGCCCCGGCCCGGGTGTGCGCGGTGGTCAAGGCCGACGGCTACGGGCACGGCGCGGTCGCCTCGGCCCGGGCCGCCCTCGCCGGTGGCGCCGACCTCCTCGCGGTCGCGCTCGTGGCCGAGGGGGCCGAGCTGCGCGAGGCCGGGATCGACGCCCGCGTGCTCGTGCTGTCGCAGGCGTCGCCCGACGAGCTCGACGACCTCGTCGCCCACGACCTCGACGCCACCGTGTACACCGACGACGGCATCCGCGACCTCGCGGCGGCCGCCGCCCGCCGGCCCGACGGTCCGCCGCTGCGGGTGCACCTGAAGGTCGACACCGGGATGCACCGCGTGGGGCCCAGCCGGCCGGCGCGGTGGGCCTGGCGAAGGCCGTCGACGCCGATCCCGCGCTCGATCTGGCGTCGGCCTTCACCCACTGCGCGGTCGCCGACGAGCCCGGCAACCCCTTCACCGACGTCCAGCTGGCGCGGTTCGACGCCGTGCTCGACGACATCGCCCGGGCCGGCATCGCCGTCCCGTGCCAGCACGCGGCGAACACGGCGGCGGCCATCGACCACCCCGGCGCCCGCCGCGACCTGGTGCGGGTGGGGATCGGGCTCTACGGCATCGATCCCTCCCCGGCCCTGGCGGGGCGGGTCGCCCTCGCGCCGGCGCTGTCGCTCCACGCCCGCACCTCGCACGTCAAGCGGGTGGCGGCCGGCGAGGGCATCTCCTACGGGCTGCGCTACCGGCCCGAGCGGGAGACCACCATCGCCACGGTGCCCCTGGGCTACGCCGACGGGCTGCCGCGGCGGCTCGGCGAGCTCGGCGGGTCGGTGCTGCTCGGCGGTCGACCGCGACCGATCGCGGGCTCGGTGACCATGGACCAGATCCTCGTCGACTGCGGCGACGACCCGGTCGAGGTCGGCGACGAGGTGGTGCTGATCGGTCGCCAGGGCGATCTCGAGGTCACCGCGGCCGACTGGGCGGCGCGGCTGGGCACGATCGCCTACGAGGTCGTGTGCGCCATCAGCCCGCGCGTGCCCCGCCGCTACCTGGAGGGGGCGTCGTGAAGCCGAGTCGGGCGATCGTCGGCGGCGCCGCGCTGCTGGGCATCGGCGCCGCGGCCGTCGGCGCCTACCGCGCCACGCACCCGCGCGATGCGGGCGGACCGATCACCCCCGATCCGGGCCGGGCCCGTCGACGGGTCGACGACGCCCTCTTCGAGCTCCCGGCCGACGTGGTCCACCACCACCTCCCCACGCCCGACGGCGGCGTGGTGCACGCGGTCGAGCGGGGGAGCGGGCGCCCGCTGGTGCTGCTCCACGGCATCACGCTCCGCCACGACGTCTGGGCCCCGCAGCTCCACCAGCTGGCCGACCGCTACCGGGTGATCGCCGTCGACCTGCGCGGCCACGGCGAGTCGCGGGCGGGGACCGACGGCTTCGGCATCGGTCGCCTCGCCGACGACCTCGCCACGCTGCTCGTCGGGCTCGACCTGCACGAGGCGGTGCTCGTCGGCCACTCGATGGGCGGCATGACGGTGATGCAGTTCTGCGGGCAGCACCCCGACGTCCTCGCCGAGCGCGTCGCCGGCTTGGCGTTCGTCGCCACCCGGGCCCACCAGGTGATCCCGCCCGGCCTCGACCGGGGCGCCCGTGCGCTCGTGGCCCAGGGCCAGGGCCTGCTCGACGGTGGCGGCTCGCTGCCCGCCCGCGCCACGGTCACCCAGCGGGCGGCCCGCCTCGCCTTCGGCGAACGGCCCCATCCCCGAGCCGTGCAGATCGTGGCCGAGATGGGCAGCTCGCTGGTCCCCGAGGCCCTCGTGCCCTCGCTCGCCGGGCTCATCGAGCACGACGCCCGAGCGGCGCTGCGCGCCACCCGCACCCCGGCGCTCGTCGTGGTGGGCACCCGCGACCTGCTGACGCCGGTGCCCGCGGGCCGCCACCTGGCCCACCTCCTCCCCGACGCCGAGCTGGTGGTGCTGCCGAAGGCCGGGCACCAGCTCATGCAGGAGCGACCCGACGAGCTGGCCGAGCTGCTCGATGCCCTGGTGGCCCGCATCGAGGGCCGGGCCGGGTCGATCGCCGAGGTGGTCGCCGGCGCCTCCGGGCCCGTCACCCCCGACGAGGTTGAGGCGGCCGGCGACCCGGCCTGAGCGGCGCCACCTCGACCCGGCTCCCCGGGACCAGCCGCCACGAGGCGAACGCGCCGGCGGCCGCCTCGAGCACGTGGCGGGCGCGTCGGCAGGGGAGCAGCAGCCCTCCCCGGTCGAGGCGATCGACCCGCACCACGACGCCGTCCCCGTCGAGGCGGGCGACGTCGATCGCATAGGCCATGCCCACCCCGTGGACCGATCGGGTCCGCGCCAGCAGCAGCGCCCCCGTGGGCACCGGGCGGCCGAGGAGGCCCCGAGCCCGGGCGCGCCGCGTGGTCGCCACCTCGACCGTGCCCACCTCGCGGCCGTCCACCCGCAGGCGTCGCACTGGTAGGGGTGGGGGCGAGGGCGAGGGTGAGGGCGGGGGCGAGGGTGAGGGCGGGGGCGAGGGCGTGCGCATGCTCGGTGGATCGTCGAGGCGTCCGTCGGTCACGGCGGGCGACCGATCCGGAGCGGCGCCCCTCGGCGCCCCCCGTCGGGCGACCTCCGGCCCGGCGTTCTCCGCTCCGTTCGTGCGCTGGTGGCGCGGGTTCGGGGCGCGGAACGCCGGGCGGGCGGCGGCGGGGCTTCTTCGCTGCGTTCGTGCGCTGGTGGCGCGGGTTCGGGGCGCGGAACGCCGGGCGGGTGCGGGTGCGGGTGGGGCGTCGGGCGGCTGGCGGCGGACCGGGATCGTCGCGCCGCTCACTACGATCGACGCGTGCCTCGCACCCTCGTCCCCGTCGCCGCCTCACCGTGCGAGGCCCGATGGTGAGCGCGCACCGGCGGCTCGTGGCGCGGACGTCCACGGCGGTCGACACGCAGGCGCTGGCCGAGTCGCTCGCGGCGGTGGCCCGCGCGGGCGACCTGCTGGTCCTCGCCGGCGAGATGGGCGCCGGCAAGACCGCGTTCGCCCAGGGGTTCGCCCGTGGCCTGGGCATCCCCGGCCCGGTCACCAGCCCGACCTTCACGATCGTCGCCGAGCACACCGGCGGGCGCCTGGCGATGCACCACCTCGACGTGTACCGGCTCGAGCACCTGCGGGAGGTCGCCGACCTCGGTCTCGCCGAGATGCTCGACGAGGAGGCGGTGATGCTCGTCGAGTGGGGCGACGCCGTGCTCCCGGCCCTGCCCGACCAGTACCTCGAGGTCCGCATCGCGTTCGGCGAGGGCGACGACGATCGCATCCTCGAGCTGCGCCCGAGCGGTGGGTCGTGGCCGGCGCGCGAGCGGCTGCTCGGCGAGGTCATCGGGCCGTGGCGCGACCAGGGCGACCAGGGCGACCAGGGCGACGAGGAGGGCGAGCGATGCTGATCCTGGGGCTCGAGAGCGCCACCGCCGAGGTGGGCTGCGCCATCGGCGGCCACGAGGGCGTGCTGGCCTCGTCGCACTCCGCTCGGGGCAAGCGCCACGCCGAGAACCTGACCCCCGCCATCGAGTTCGTGTGCCGCCAGGCCCGCGTCGAGCTGTCGGAGATCTCCTGCGTGGCCGTCGACAACGGGCCGGGCCTGTTCACCGGGCTGCGGGTGGGCGTGGCGTCGGGCAAGGCGATCGCCCAGGCGCTCCGCGTGCCGATGATCGCCGTCTCGAGCCTCGACCTGCTGGCGTTCCCGCTGCGCTTCGCCGACCGTCGCATCGCCGCGGTGATCGACGCGCGGCGCAACGAGGTCTTCTGGGCGTTCTACCGCCAGGTGCCCGGTGGGGTGCAGCGGGTCAGCGAGCCGACCGTCGGCACGCCCGAGGAGCTGGCGGCCGAGCTGCTCGCCCAGCCCGGCGACACGCTCCTCGCCGGCGACGGCGCGGTCCGCTACGCCGAGCGCCTCACGGAGCGGCCGGGCATCGAGGTGGCCGGCGGCGACCACGCGTACCCGTCGGCCCGCTCGCTCGTGCAGCTCGCCCACGCCAAGGCGCTGCGCGAGGACTGGATCCGGCCCCACGAGGTGGAGCTGCTCTACCTGCGCAAGCCCGACGCCGAGATCAACTGGTCCGTCCGGGAGGGCGCGTGAGCGTCGACGCGACCGCCGGGCCCCTCGTGCTCGCGCCGATGCGCCGGCGCCACCTCCCCGGCGTGCTGGCCATCGAGGCGCAGGTGTACCCGCGCCCGTGGTCGAAGCGGCTCTTCGAGGACGAGCTCGACCGTCGGGGTCGGGCCTACCTCGTGGCCCGCCGCGGCGAGCGGGTGGTCGGCTACGCCGGGCTGCTGATGATCGCGGACGACGGCCACGTCGCGACCGTCGCCGTCGACCCGGCCGAGCAGCGGGCCGGGATCGGCCGGGCCCTGCTCCACGAGCTCGTGCACCGCGCCCTGGCCCTGGGCGCGAACCAGCTCACGCTCGAGGTCCGGGCGTCGAACGCCGGGGCCCAGGCGCTGTACCGCGAGCTGGGGTTCGCGCCCGCCGGGGTCCGCAAGGCGTACTACGCCGACAACCACGAGGACGCCCTGGTGATGTGGGCCCACGACGTGCGCGACGACGCCTACGCGGCGCGCCTCGACGCCGTGGCCGCCCGGCTCCCCGACCTCCAGCGCGAGGGCGTCGAGCCCGCGCTCCCCGCGCACCCCGCGCTCGGGGCCCGACCCGTCCACCCCGCCCTCGGGGAGGCCCGATGACCAGCACCGTCCCCTCCACCCTCGGCTTCCCGATCCACGCCGGCACCAAGATCCTGGGCATCGAGACCAGCTGCGACGAGACCGCCGCAGCCGTCGTCGTGGGCGGCCACCGGGTGCGCTCCTCGGTGGTGTCCAGCCAGGTCGACATCCACGCGCGCTTCGGCGGCGTGGTGCCCGAGATCGCCAGCCGGGCCCACGTCGACCTGCTCACCCCGGTGGTGGCGGAGGCGCTCGTCGAGGCCGGCCTCGAGGGCACCGAGCTCGACGCCGTGGCCGCCACGAGCGGCCCGGGCCTGGTGGGGTCGCTGCTCGTGGGGGTCAGCTCGGCGAAGGCCCTCGCGCTCGTGTGGGGCGTCCCCTTCGTGGCCGTCAACCACCTCGAGGCCCACCTGTACGCGGCCCTCGTCGAGGACCCCTCGCTCGAGCTGCCCCTCGTCGTGCTGCTCGTGTCGGGCGGCCACACGATGCTCGTCGCCATGGAGGGCCACGGCCGCTACCGGCTGCTCGGCTCGACCCTCGACGACGCTGCGGGGGAGGCGTTCGACAAGGTCGCGCGCTACCTGGGCCTCGGCTACCCCGGCGGCCCCGCCATCGACCGCATCGCCATGGAGGGCGACCCCGAGGCGATCGCGTTCCCCCGCGCCATGTACGCCGAGGGCCTCGACTTCTCGTTCTCGGGGCTCAAGACCGCGGTCATCAACCACGTCCGCAAGCACCCCGAGGCCTCGACGGCCGACGTCGCCGCCTCGTTCCAGGAGGCCGTGGTCGACGTGCTCGTCGCCAAGGCCCGCCGGGCGGCGCGCCAGATCGGGGCGAAGGGGCTCGCCCTGGGCGGCGGCGTGGCCGCCAACTCGCTGCTGCGCGAGCGGTTCCTGTCGGCGTGCGTCGAGGACGGCGTGCACGGCTTCCTGCCCAGCCGGGCGATGTGCACGGACAACGCGGCCATGGTGGCCGCGGCCGCGTGGTGGCGCCTGGGGGCGGATGGTCCCACCCCGCTCGACCACGGCGCCGACCCCAACCTCAAGCTGCCGCTGCTCGGCTGATCCGGTCGACGGGACCGGTTAGCACTCTCCGGCCTCGACTGCTTGCGATCGGCGGCGGCGCGCCGTAGGGTTAGCACTCGCTACAGAGGAGTGCTAACGCCCGCCCGGGCGTGGCACGGACGAACCGGACCGCCCAGGAGGCGCGCAGATGGCTCTCAAGCCGCTCGAAGACCGCATCATCGTCAAGCCCGGCGACGCCGAGGAGACCACCGCCAGCGGCCTGGTCATCCCCGACACCGCCAAGGAGAAGCCCCAGCAGGGCGAGGTCCTGGCCGTCGGCGAGGGCCGCTGGGACGAGGACGGCGAGAAGCGCATCCCCGTCGACGTCAAGGTGGGCGACACCGTCGTCTACAGCAAGTACGGCGGCACCGAGATCACGGTCGACGGGCAGGACGTGCTGATCCTGAACGCCCGCGACGTGCTCGCCATCGTCGAGAAGTGAGCTGAGGAACCATGCCCAAGATCCTGAAGTTCGACGACGAGGCCCGACGCGGCCTCGAGGCGGGCGTCAACAAGCTCGCCGACGCCGTGAAGGTGACCCTCGGCCCGAAGGGCCGCAACGTGGTGCTCGAGAAGAAGTTCGGCGCCCCGACGATCACCAACGACGGCGTGTCCATCGCTCGTGAGATCGAGCTGGAGGACCCCTACGAGAACATGGGTGCCCAGCTCGTGAAGGAGGTGGCCACCAAGACCAACGACGTCGCCGGCGATGGCACCACCACCGCCACCGTGCTGGCCCAGGCGCTCGTGCGCGAGGGCCTCCGCAACGTCGCCGCCGGGGCCAACCCGATGGCGCTGAAGCGGGGCATCGACAAGGCCGTCGCCGCCGCGGTCGCCTCCATCGCCGAGCAGGCCAAGGAGATCGACGACCGCAGCGAGATCGCCCAGGTCGCCACCATCTCGGCCAACAACGACAAGGCCATCGGCGAGGTCCTCGCCGACGCCATCGACAAGGTCGGCAAGGACGGCGTCGTCACCGTCGAGGAGAGCAACACCTTCGGCATCGAGCTGGCCTTCACCGAGGGCATGCAGTTCGACAAGGGCTACCTCTCCCCGTACTTCGTCTCGGACCCCGAGCGCCAGGAGGCCGTCCTCGACGATCCGCTGATCCTCTTCACCGAGTCGAAGATCAGCGCCGTGTCCGACCTCGTGCCCGTGCTCGAGAAGGTCATGCAGACCGGCAAGCCGCTGCTGATCGTGGCCGAGGACATCGAGGGCGAGGCCCTCGCCACCCTCGTGGTCAACAAGATCCGCGGCACCTTCAACTCCGTGGCCGTCAAGGCTCCCGGCTTCGGCGAGCGCCGCAAGGCGATGCTCGGCGACATGGCCACCCT
Organism: Acidimicrobiales bacterium; assembly: GCA_041394165.1. Classification (GTDB taxonomy): domain Bacteria; phylum Actinomycetota; class Acidimicrobiia; order Acidimicrobiales; family Iamiaceae; genus Aquihabitans. The sequence continues at coordinate 110,238 of JAWKIT010000012.1, read as the reverse complement.
CACGGGCGGCCAGGTCATCTCCGAGACCGTCGGCCTCAAGCTCGAGAGCACCACGCTCGACCTGCTGGGCTCGGCCCGCAAGGTCGTGGTGACCAAGGACGAGACCACCATCGTCGAGGGTGCCGGCTCGGCCGACGACGTCAACGGTCGCATCGCCCAGATCAAGCGGGAGATCGACGAGACCGACTCGGACTGGGACCGCGAGAAGCTCCAGGAGCGCCTCGCCAAGCTGGCCGGCGGCGTGGCCGTCGTCCAGGTCGGTGCGGCCACCGAGGTGGAGCTCAAGGAGAAGAAGCACCGCATCGAGGACGCCCTGTCGGCCACCCGGGCGGCCATCGAGGAGGGCGTCGTGCCCGGCGGTGGCACCACTCTGGTGCGGGCCCGCGCCGCGGTCGCCACGGCCGTCGACGGGCTCGAGGGCGACGAGGCCACCGGCGCCCGCTCGGTCTGGAACGCGCTCGACGCCCCGGCCCGGATGATCGCCCAGAACGCCGGCCTCGAGGGGGCCGTCGTGGTGCAGCGGGTGGAGGGCGAGAGCGGGGCCATCGGCCTCAACGCCGCCACCGGCGACTTCGAGGACCTGCTGAAGGCCGGCGTCATCGACCCGGCGAAGGTCACCCGGGCGGCGCTGCAGAACGCGGCGTCGATCGCGTCGCTGCTGCTCACCACCGAGGCGATCGTCGCCGACAAGCCCGAGGAGGAGGCCCCGCCGGCGATGCCCGGCGGCGGCATGGGCGGCATGGGCGGCATGGGGATGATGTGATCCCCTGATCCGCTCGGATCGACCCGGAGGCCCGGCCCGCTTCGGCGGCCGGGCCTCCGGCGCGCCCGGGGCCGTCTGGGCCCGCGCCCGTCAGTCGGCGCTGCTGCTCGACGCCAGCCGGGCGGCGCGATCGGGCGCGGGGTAGAGCGGGCGCACGGGCACGTCGGGATCGGTCCACGCCGGGTGGTCGGCGCTCGGGAACTTCGCCTCGAGGTAGGCGAGGAGGACGTCGATGTACTCGTCGGTGAGGGCGTCCGAGCCGTCGGTGCCCTCGGCCGACGCCGCCTCGGCGATGACGAGGTGGGCGAGGGTGACCACCACCTCGGCGGTCCGGTCGCGGATGTCGGTCGGGATGCCGGGCACGCGCAGCTCGACGAGGCCCCGGATGTGGCCCTCGAGGCCGTCGCGGAGCCGTTCGCCGGCCGACGAGCGCCCCCCGGGGACCATCGCCGACACGAGGAGGGCCGGCAGGGCCCGGTGGCTGGCCGCCTCGTCGACGAAGCGCCCCATGACCCGCCGGAGGAAGTCGCCGATGCGCTCGGCGGGATCGATGTCGGTGAGCAGCTGCCCGTACAGCGCGAGGAGCCGCTCGAGGTACCGGTCGGCGAGCGCCTCGGCGAGCGCGGCCTTGTCGGGGAACCACCGGTAGAGGGTGCCGACGGGGACGTCGGCGCGGGTCGCCACCAGGTTGGTGGTGGCGGCGTCGTAGCCCACCTCCTCGAACACCGCCTCCGCCACGTCGAGCAGCAGCTCGACGCGCGCCGCCGACCGGGCCTGGCGCGGCCGGTTCCGCAGGTGCGTGGCAGGCACGTCGGCCATCTCGGGTTCCCCTCCGCCGACGAGCGTCGGCCCCCCGACGCTAGCCCCGTGACCCGGTGGGTGCGGGCGGAGCGCCGGTAGGCTCGCCCGCCATGGACCGTCCTCCCGCCGACCCCGCCAAGCTCCTCGCCACCTGGATGGAGTGGGAGCGCGGCGAGAGCACGCCGGGCCGGGTGCTCGCCGACCTGAAGACCGGCGGGCTGCGCGACGTGCTCGAGCACCTCGCGGCCGGTGCCACCGGCCCGGACGCCTGAGCTCCCGGCGCGCGATCGTGGCCCTCCGCCCCGACCACCCGGCCGATGCCGGCCCGGCGCGCGGCGGGCCCCAGGTCATCCCCCGGCCACCGGGCCACCGCCTGGGCGATCCGCCGCCCTGGGCGCACCTCGCACCCGACGAGCGCCGCCTGCCCCTCGCTGTCGTCCGCCGCCGCCTGGCCGAGATCGGACCGGCGGTCCGCTCGCCCCGGGAGGGCCAGGTCGAGCGCGCCTCGGCGGTGCTGGCGCCGCTCTACGAGCACGACGGCGAGACGTGGGTGGTGCTCACCCGCCGCTCGTCCGCCCTGCGGGTGCACAGCGGCGAGGTCAGCTTCCCGGGCGGGGGCCAGGAGCCCGGCGAGGACCTCCGCGACACGGCGCGGCGCGAGGCCTGCGAGGAGGTCGGCCTGCCGCCCGCCGACGTGGAGCTCATCGGCGAGCTCGACCACCTCAGCACCATCACCAGCAACTCGTTCATCGTCCCCTACGTGGGGGCGCTGCCCGGGCGCCCGCAGCTGGCGCCGAGCCCCGCCGAGGTCGACGCCGTGCTCCACGTGGCGCTGTCCGAGCTGCTCGATCCAGCCCACTTCCGCGAGGAGCTCTGGGACCTCTTCGGCGTCGATCGCCCGATCTGGTTCTTCGAGCTGGTGGGCGACACCGTCTGGGGGGCCACCGCGGCGATGCTCCGCCAGCTCCTCGGCATCGTGACCGGCACGGTGGGGCGCGGCGAGCTCGGGCACCTCTGATCGGGGACCTTCGCCCCTGCGGGTGGCGCCGGGCCCGCCGGTAGCCTGACCGGGTGATGGACGCTGCGGAGCTCGGCGTGGGGATGGTCCGGTGACCTGTGCCGGCCGCCTCCTCGTCGCCACCCCGCTCATCGGCGACCCGACCTTCGAGCGCACCGTGGTGCTGGTGCTGGCCCACGGCGCCGACGGGGCGTTCGGCGTCGTGCTCAACCGTCCGAGCGAGACGCGGGTCGAGGAGGTCGCCCCGGAGTGGGCGCCGCTCGCCGAGGCGCCCGGCGTGGTGTTCGTCGGGGGGCCGGTCGGGCGCGACGCGGTGCTCGGCCTCGGCCGCTCGGCTGACCTCGTGCCCGACGGCGACCTCGTCGTCGGCGGCTGCACCACGGTCGACCTGCACCGGGCGCCCGACGACCCGTCGCTGCGCTGGTCCGGCGTGCGGCTCTACGCCGGCTCGGCCGGGTGGACGTCGGGGCAGCTCGACGACGAGGTGGCCGAGGGCGCGTGGTGGGTGGTCGACGTGGCCCCCGAGGACCTGCTGACCGCCGATCCCGACGGGCTGTGGCGGACGGTGCTGCGCCGCCAGCGCGGGGAGGTGGCGTGGTTCGCCAACCATCCGTGCGATCCATCGGCGAACTGACCCCGGCCCGGCGGTAGCCTGCCGCCCATGGCGACGCTGTCGTTCGAGGGGGAGACCCACGGGGAGCTCGTGGTGAAGGTGCGCCGGTGGCTCGCCTCGCTCGAGGGCGAGGAGGAGGGCAGCTTGTCCACCGCCGAGGCCATCAACCAGGGCGCCGAGCTCACCAAGGAGGCCCTGCGGATCATCGCGTCGGCCGCCCCCGAGCCCGTGGCCCAGAGCGAGGTGGTCAAGGCGCTCACCAACGCCGGCTACAAGGCCACCGACGCCACCAAGCAGGCGCTGGTCGACGGCCTCGACTCGGTCGAGGAGGTCACGGGCGGGAGCGTGGTGAAGCTGGCGCGCGACGCGTCGAAGACCGCGGTGTACCAGATGAACGCGACGGTCGCCCGCCAGATCCTCAAGTCCCTGCGGCGCTGAGCCGGGCCCCGGCCGTGGCCGGGCCCGCCGGGCGGTAGCCTGCGGCATCGACACGCCGCATCCAGGAGCCCCCATGGCCGCACCGCCGTCCGATCGCTTCGCCACCGAAGGCCTCACCTTCGACGACGTGCTGCTGGTCCCGGCGGCGAGCGACGTGCTGCCCAACGAGGTCTCCACCGCCTCGTCGGTGGTCCCCGGCATCGAGCTGCACGTACCGATCCTCTCGGCGGCCATGGACACCGTCACCGAGGCCAGCCTGGCCATCGCCATGGCCCGAGCCGGCGGGCTGGGCATCGTGCACCGGAACCTCTCGGTGGTCGACCAGGCCGCCGAGGTCGACAAGGTGAAGCGCTCCGAGTCCGGGATGATCGTCGATCCGGTCACCCTCGGCCCCGACGCGCTCGTGGCCGATGCCCTCGACCTCATGGCCCGCTACAAGATCTCGGGCGTGCCGATCACCGACGGCGATCGCCACCTCGTCGGGATCCTCACCAACCGCGACCTGCGCTTCCACGACGATCCCAACGAGCGCATCGGCAACGTGATGACGAGCGAGGGGCTGATCACCGCGCCGGAGGGCACGACCCTCGAGGATGCCACCGCGATCCTCGGGCGCCATCGCATCGAGAAGCTGCCGGTGGTCGACGGGGCGGGCCGCCTGTCGGGGCTCATCACCGTCAAGGACATCCAGAAGAAGATCAAGTACCCCGATGCCACCAAGGACGACCAGGGCCGCCTCCGCTGCGGGGCCGCCGTCGGCACCGGCCCCGACGCCTTCGAGCGGGCCGCCGCGCTGATCGATGCCGGGGTCGACCTGCTCGTCGTCGACACCGCCCACGGCCACTCCGCCGGGGTGATCAACCTCGTCGCCAAGGTGGTCGAGGAGTTCGCGGTGCCGATCGTGGCGGGCAACGTCGCCACCGCCGAGGGCACCAAGGCGCTGCTCGACGCCGGCGCCAAGGCGGTGAAGGTCGGCGTGGGCCCCGGTTCCATCTGCACCACCCGCGTGGTGGCCGGGGTGGGCGTGCCGCAGCTCACCGCCATCGCCGACGCTGCGGCGGCCGCCGCGGACTACGACGCCTGCATCATCGCGGATGGCGGCATCCAGTTCTCCGGCGACATCGCCAAGGCCCTCGCCGCCGGGGCCGACACGGTCATGGTCGGCTCGCTGCTCGCGGGCGTGGACGAGAGCCCGGGCGACGTGGTGCTCTACCAGGGCGAGCGCTTCAAGGAGTACCGCGGCATGGGCTCGATGGGCGCCATGAAGACCCGCTCCTACTCGAAGGACCGCTACTTCCAGGGCGACGTCATCGACGCCGAGAAGCTCGTGCCCGAGGGCATCGAGGGGCGGGTGGCCTACAAGGGCCCGGTGCGGCGGATCCTCTTCCAGCTCGTGGGCGGCCTGCGCCAGGCCATGGGCTACTGCGGCGCCGGCTCCATCGCCGAGCTCCACCAGGCCCGGTTCGTGCGCATCACGGGCGCCGGGCTGCGCGAGAGCCACCCCCACGACATCACCATCACGGCCGAGGCGCCCAACTACTGGGGCCGCTGACCGGCGGCCGGCGCCAGGCTCAGAGCTGGTGGCCGGCGCCGGCGTCGAGGTGGGCGGCGTACGGGCGGATGTTGGCGGCCAGCGTGTTGCGGAGGCGGTGCTGCTGGCGCGCCGCCCACGAGTCGATCCGCTCGGCCACCGAGCCGAGCGGCCACTCGCTCCACCAGATCGGGTGGGTGAGCAGCTGGATGCCGCGGCGCTCGGCCACGGCCTCGGCGTCGAGCGGATGGCCGAAGCGGAACGACCCGCCCGAGTCGGCGAGGTAGGCGAGCGCCTCCACGAACCGCGGCTCGTAGGCCGACACCACGCCGGGGAGCTCGGGCGCCTGCACCGCCGGGCCGGGCCGGTGGAAGCTCGCGGCGCGGACGGGACGGCCGAGGAGCCCGCCGAGCAGGTCGACCTCGAGGGCCAGCGCGGCGTCGCGCCTCGATCGTCTCGTGCGGCGCAGCGTCGAAGTGCAGGCCGACCTCGTGGCCCAGCTCGGCGATGCGACCGAGCGCGGCGCGGGCCGACGGGGCGGCCGGGTTGTAGAGCGGCGAGGTGACCAGGGTGAAGAACGTGGACCGCAGGCCGAGCTCGGCCTCGACCTCGGCGAGGGCCACGCCGAGGACCGGGTCGACGTCCAGGTCGTGGCGCAGCACCAGGGCCGGTGCGCCGGCCGGGGGCTCGGGCTCGAGGAACGTGGCGCCGCCGTACCCGCGCTCGAGGAGCTCCTCGAGCAGGGCCCGGTACCCGGCGAGCGAGAAGGTGCGGGCGAGCGCCGCTCGATCGGTCACGATGCCTCGTCGGTGAAGCGGCCGCCGACCTCGATCCGCTGGCCCTCGGGCACCTCGGCCTCGAGCACCCGCACCGTGCCGTCCCAGGTGCGCACCAGGAAGGTGCCGTCGTCGAACACCGCGCACACCCGCCCGGGAGCGGTGACCGGGAAGGCGAGGCGGCTGTCGAACGGCACGGCGCGCCACATGTGGACGGGCTCGGCCGCGCCCTCGTAGTGGCTGAAGGCGCCGGGGAACGGTCGGGTCTGGGCCCGCACGTGGTCGTGCAGCCGAGCGGTGGTCATGTCGAGCCAGCGGATGCGGCCGTCCTCGGCGGTGCGCTTCTCGTAGTAGGTCGGCTCCACGTCGGTGAGCTGCGGCGTGAGGTCGAGCCGTCCGGCGAGGAGGTCGTCGAGGTGCTCGTCGAGCAGCTGGAGCATCGCGAGGGTGTTCTTCAGGTGGAGCGAGTCGCCGTCGTCCCAGGCGTTGATGTCGAACACGACCGTGCCCACGATGTCGCCGGAGTCGACGCCCGGGTCGTACCGGAACAGGTTGGTGCGGAAGGTGGTGCGGCCCTCCAGGATCGACCAGTTCAGGGGGGAGCGGCCGCGGCCGCGGGGGAGCGGCTCGGACGAGCCGTGCATGCCGAACGCCCCCACCTCGAGGGCGTCGAGGACGGGCGCAGGGATGAGCCGCTGCCAGCCGAGCACGATGGCGACCCGGATGCCCGCCTCGCGCAGGAAGGCCTGGTCGCCCGGGTCGGTGAGGGCGTAGGTGGTCGGGTGGTACGTTCCGATGCCGTCCGCGTCGGCGATCGAACGCAGGTCGGCGTAGCCCGCCACCTGCTGGCGAGCCCCCAGCTCGGGGGTGAGCGTCACCAGCAGCGAAGGTGTGGTGCCACGGGTGCGCAGGAAGCTGAGGAGCTCGATGGTGGTGGTCTTGCTGCCGAACACCGCCAGGCCGGCGACGGGCTGGGTCACGGCCGCGAAGGCGGGTTGAGCATTGGCCGAGCCTACCGCTGAGCCGGGCGGCGCCCGTGGTGGCGGCGCCGCCCGCACGCCCGCCTCGTTCCTGCTGGTCTCCCAGTACTTCCCACCCGAGCGCGGGGCCGCCCAGGTGCGCCTGGGGGCCGTGGTCCGCGAGCTGCACCGGCGCGGCGCCCGGGTCGAGGTGGTCACCGCGCTGCCGAACTACCCGCTCGGTCGGATCTTCGACGGCTGGCGGCGCTGGCCGGTCCAGGCCGCCGACGAGGACGGGGTCCGGGTGCTGCGGGTCTGGCTCTACGCGTCCATGGGGTCGGGGCTGCTGCGGATGGCCAACTACGCGTCGTTCGGGCTCATGTCGCTGCTCGGCATCGTGCGGGCCCGGCCCGCCGAGTGGACGATCGTCGAGTACCCGACCCTGTTCGGCGCGCTGCCGGCTGCGGTGTGGGGGCGGCTCCGGCGCCGGCGGGTCGTCGTCTACGTCGCCGACCTCTGGGTGGATGCGATCGTCGAGTTCGGCGCCCTGCCCGACGGCGCGATCGTGCGGCTGCTGCGCCGGGTCGAGGCCTGGATGCTCGGCCACGCCACGGCCGTCACCGCGGTCACCGAGGGCCTGCGCGACACGCTGATCGACAAGGGCGTCGACCCGGCGCGGATCTGCTGGATGCCCAACGGTGCCGACACGGACCTGTTCACGCCGGGCGACCCCGACCCCGAGGTCGACGCCGAGCTGGGCCTCGCCCCGGGCGAGCACCTGCTCCTCTACGCCGGCACCCAGGGCTACGTCCACGGCCTCGAGCCCTTCCTCGACGCCGCCGAGGCGCTGCGCGACGACCCCGTGCGCATCGTGTTCGTCGGCGGTGGGTCCGAGCGGCCCGCGCTCGAGGCCGCCGCTCGCTCGCGCGGCCTGGCCAACGTCGCCTTCCACGATCCGGTGCCGCCCGAGGAGATCGCCCGCTACGTGCGCCGCGCCACCATCGGCCTGGCGTCGATCCGCGAGCTCGAGCTGTTCAAGTCGGTGCGCTCGGCGAAGATCTTCCCGGTCATGGCGTGCGCCAAGCCGGTGATCTACGCCGGCGACGACGAGGGGGCGGCCCTCGTCCGCGAGACCGGGGCGGGGCTCGTCGTGGCCCACGGCGACGTGCCCGGGTTCGTCGCCGCCGTGCGCCGGCTGGTGGCCGATCCCGACGAGGCCCGGACGATGGGCGAGGCCGGGCTCCGCTGGATCGAGGACGAGGGGAGCTGGCGCGCCATCCTCGAGCGCTGGCTCGCCGACCTCGACGGCGTCGCACCTCGCTGAGCGCTCGCTGCGTTCCGGGCCCTGGCGGGCGCCTGCCTAGACTCGTCCCTTTCCCGGGCCAGGGCTGAGGAGCGTTCCGTGGCTGAGATCGAGATCGGCATGGGCAAGGCAGGTCGTCGGGCCTACGCCCTCGACGACCTGGCCCTGGTGCCCAGCCGCCGCACCCGCGATCCCGAGGACGTCGACCTCTCGTGGGAGATCGACGCCTTCCGCTTCGACCTGCCGATCATGGCGGCGGCGATGGACAGCGTCGTGAGCCCGGCGAGCGCCATCGCCATCGGCGAGCTCGGCGGGGTGGGGGTCCTGCCCCTCGAGGGCCTCTGGACCCGCTACGACGATCCCGAGCCGCTGCTCGACGAGATCGCCGGGCTCGACCCGATGGCGGCGACCGCCCGCCTCCAGGCCCTCTACGCCGAGCCCATCCGCCCCGAGCTGATCCGCGACCGCATCAAGGAGATCCGCGGTGCCGGGGTCACCTCGTGCGCCTCGATCACCCCGCAGCGCCTGGCCGACCACGCCGACACCCTGCTCGCCGCCGAGCTCGACCTGCTCGTGGTGCAGGGCACGGTCGTGTCGGCCGAGCACGTCACCGGCGACGAGGACCCGCTGAACCTCAAGACCTTCGTGCGGCGCTTCGACATCCCCGTGGTGGTCGGCGGCTGCGCCAGCTACCAGGCGGCGCTGCACCTGATGCGCACCGGCGCCGCCGGGATCCTCGTCGGGGTGGGCTCGGGCGCCACGTCCACCACCCGCCGGGTGCTGGGCGTCGGCTCGGCGCAAGCCACCGCGATCGCCGACGCCCGCGCCGCGCGGATGCGCCACCTCGACGAGACCGGGGTGTACGTCCACCTCATCGCCGACGGCGGCATCCGGACCGGCGGCGACATCGCCAAGGCGGTGGCGTGCGGCGCCGACGCGGTGATGGTGGGCGCCCCGCTCGCCGCGGCGAGCGACGCCCCCGGCCGGGGACGGCACTGGGGCCTCAACGGCGGCCACGCCGAGGTGCCCCGCGCCGAGCTGGTCGACGCCGCCCCCGTGGGCACGCTCGCCGAGGTCCTCACCGGACCGGCCCACCGCAGCGACGGGCGGACCAACCTGGCCGGGGCCCTGCGCCGGTCGATGGCCGCGTGCGGCTACCCCACCCTGAAGGAGCTCCAGAAGGCCGAGCTCACGATCACCCCGGTGCACCCATGACCGACACCGTCGCCCACGGCGCCCCCGACCGACCCGTGCTGGTCGTCGACTTCGGCGCCCAGTACGCCCAGCTCATCGCCCGGCGGGTGCGCGAGGCCCACGTCTACAGCGAGATCGTCCCGCACACGATGACCGCCGCCGAGATGGCGGCGCGCCAGCCGGCGGGGATCATCTTCTCGGGCGGGCCCAAGTCCGTCCACGTGGAGGGGGCGCCCGCCGTCGACCTCGAGGTGTACGAGCTCGGCACCCCGATCTTCGGCATCTGCTACGGCGCCCAGCTCATCGCCCAGCAGCTGCCCGGCGGCGTCGTGGCCAACACCGGCGTGGGCGAGTACGGCCGCACCGACCTCGAGGTGGTCCACCAGGGCGTCGTCTTCGGCGGCGGCCAGCCGGCGCACCAGCAGGTGTGGATGAGCCACTTCGATTCGATCTCCACCCCGCCCGAGGGCTTCACGGTCACCGCGACCACGGCCCAGACGCCCGTGGCGGCCATGGAGCACGTGGCGCGGCGCATCCACGCCGTGCAGTTCCATCCCGAGGTGGTCCACACGCCCCACGGCCAGGCCGTGCTGGAGCACTTCCTCTACGACGTCTGCGGGTGCGCGCCCACCTGGACCATGGGCTCGGTGATCGACACCCAGGTCGAGCTCATCCGCCAGCAGGTCGGCGACGCCCGGGTGATCTGCGCCCTCTCGGGCGGGGTCGACTCGGCGGTGGCCGCCGCCCTGGTGCACAAGGCGGTGGGACCGCAGCTCACGTGCGTGTTCGTCGACACCGGGCTCATGCGCCTCGGCGAGGGCGAGCAGGTGGTCGAGACCTTCCAGCGCCACCAGGGGATCGAGCTCATCCACGTCCGCGCCGCCGACCGGTACTTCGAGCGCCTGGCCGGGGTCCTCGACCCCGAGGACAAGCGCAAGGCGATCGGCGAGCTGTTCATCCGCATCTTCGAGGACGTCTCGGGCGGCATCGAGGACGCCGGGTTCCTGGTGCAGGGCACGCTCTACCCCGACGTGATCGAGTCGGGCACCGCGAGCGCCGCCAAGATCAAGAGCCACCACAACGTCGGCGGGCTCCCCGAGGACATGCAGTTCGAGCTGGTCGAGCCGCTGCGCCTGCTCTTCAAGGACGAGGTGCGCGCCGTGGGCTCGGAGCTGGGGCTGCCCGACGAGATCGTGTGGCGCCAGCCCTTCCCCGGGCCGGGCCTCGGCGTGCGGATCATCGGCGAGGTCACCCCCGACAAGGTCGAGATCCTGCAGCGGGCCGACGCCATCGTGCGCGAGGAGATCCGCTCGGCCGGGCTCGAGCGGGAGATCTGGCAGGCCTTCGCCGTGCTGCCCGACATCCGGTCGGTGGGGGTCATGGGCGACGAGCGCACCTACGGGTACCCGGCGATCATCCGGGCCGTCACGTCGGAGGACGCCATGACCGCCGACTGGGCGCGACTGCCCTACGACCTGCTCGAGCGGATGAGCAGCCGGATCATCAACGAGGTCGACGGGATCAACCGCGTCGCCTACGACGTGACCTCGAAGCCGCCGGGCACCATCGAGTGGGAGTGACCGGGCGCTCGATCCACCGCCGAGTGTGACCGAACGCTCACCGAACGCGATGGACCGACGGCCGCCGGACCGGTAGCGTTCGCCCCACATCATGAGCTCTGACACGTCGGCCGATGGAGGGAAGGTCGGTGTCACGGACGACGAGCTGACCCAGCTCGCGGATCGTCACGCCGACGATGTCGCCGCGCTCCACCGCGTGGTGAGCCTGGCGCCCGGCGACCCCGACGAGCGCCTGGCCGCCCTCCTCGAGGCCGGGTGCCGCTCGATCGGGCTCGGCCGGGGCGTCGTGCTGCTCCGCGACCCCGAGGGGCCCGAGGGGCCCGAGGGGCCCGAGGCGCTGGTGGTGCGGGCCGCGGCGGGCCCTGCGCCCGACGGTCCGGCCGCCGGCGACCACGTGGTCGACTGGCGCCTCGACGACGTGCTCGCCCGCCGGGCGACCGTCGCCGCGCTCGGCGGGCCCGGTGCGCCGACGGGCGGGGCCATGGGGGGCGGCGCCATGGTCGCCTGCCCGCTCTGGCTCACCGGTCGCGTGGCGGGCGTCCTCGCGTTCGCCGACGCGGCCCACCGCGGGCCGTTCACGTCGTGGCAGCTCGCCCTGGTCGACCTGGTGGCCGACGGGGCCTCGCGGATCCTCGAGCACGAGGCCGACATCCGGGCCCTGGGCCGGCTGGAGTCGCGCGCTCAGGCCGTCGTCGACCTGATGCCCGACCCGGTGGTGCGGGTGCGGCGCGACGGCCAGCGCCTCGCCGACGACAGCGACGAGGTGCTCGGCCCGTTCGACCCGGCCGCCGGGGTGCGCACCGGTGGCGCCACCGCGGATCCGGCCACCTTCGAGCGGGTCCAGCGGGCCGTCGCCGCCGCGCTGGACTCGGGACGGCTCCAGACCGATGTCTTCGCCGCCGGCACCGACGTGCTCGCCCACCGGGTGGAGGCTCGCTTCGTGCCCGCCGAGGGCGACGTCGTGCTGTGCATCGTCCGCGACATCACCGACCGGCACCGGGCCGAGCTGGCGCTCGCCGAGCAGGTCGCGTTCGAGGCCCTCGTCGCGTCGATCTCGACCCGCCTGATCGGCTGCGCCCCGGATCTGCTCGACGATGCCATCGAGGTCGGCCTCGGCGAGGTCGCCTCGTTCTTCAGCGCCGACACGGCGTTCATCGACGAGCTCTCGCCGGACGGGTCCACCCTGCGGGTGTCGCACCGGTGGGCGCGCCGCGACGTCGTGGCGACGCGCGCTCGCGGCCAGCGCGTCGACGTGACCGGCTTCGGGTGGCTGACCGCCCGCTTCGAGCGGGCGGGCCACGTCTTCGCCCGCGGCCCCGGTGCGATCCCCAAGGAGGCCACCGAGCAGTCGCTCGTCGACGAGGACGACACGGGGGTCCTGTGGGTCCGCCTCGGCTACGGCGGCGAGCTCGTCGGCGTCCTGGGTCTCACGTGGCGCACCCACGAGCCGCCGCCGAACGACGAGGTGCTCGGCCTCGTGCGCTTCGCCGCCGACGCCTTCCTGGGCGCCCTGCGGCGCCGGAGCGTCGCCCTGCTCGCCGATGGGCAGGCCGAGGTGTTCGAGCTCATCGCCCGCGGCGCCCCGGTGGGCACCGCGCTGCTGGCCGCCCGCTCGATGCTCGAGCGCCACACGCTGGGGGCCACCGTGGTGATCGCCACGGTCGAGGACGGTGGCGTGCTCTCGCTCGTCACCGATCCCGAGGACCCCGATGCCGCCCGCAGCGCGGCGTGGTTCGCCGACCTCCAGCCGGGCCTCGGCTCGCCCTTCGGCCAGGCGGTCCTCACCGGCGAGCCGGTGATGGTGGCCAACGCCCTCGGCGACCCGCGGTACAGCGGCGAGGTGCTCCCCGACGACGCCTTCCTGTCGGCCACGATCCTGCCCGTGCGCTCCCCGCGCGACGGCCGCACCCTCGCCGTCGTCGGGCTCCTCGGCCACGAGCCCGGCGCGCCGATCGCCCGGTCGGCGGTGCGCGACTCGGTCCTCTCGCTCGTGACCGTGGCGATCGAGCGCGCCATCGACGAGCGGCGCCTCGCCCACCAGGCCACCCACGACTCGCTCACCGGCGTCGGGAACCGGGCCGCGCTGCTCGACCGGCTCAACCTGGCGCTGGCGCGCGCCCGCCGGACCGGCCACCAGGTGGCCGTGCTGTTCTGCGACCTCGACTCGTTCAAGGCGGTGAACGACCGCCACGGACACGATCGGGGCGACCGGCTCCTGGTCGAGGTGTCGTCGCGGATCTCCCGCGCCGTACGGCCCTCCGACACGGTGTGCCGCACCGGGGGCGACGAGTTCGTGGTCGTCTGCGAGGACCTCTCGGACGCCGACCAGGCCCACACGATCGCCGAGCGCGTGCGCTCGAGCGTCGAGGACAGCGCGGTCGACCTCGGCGAGCTGCGGCTCTCGGCGTCGGTCAGCGTCGGCGTCGCCGTGGCCGACCTCGCCCTCGACGACCCGGACCGCCTGCTGCGCACGGCCGACCTCGCCATGTACGCCCGCAAGCAGCAGCGAGCGGCGGCGCGCTCGGCGGGGGCGCCCGTCCCGGGGGCCGACGCCGACGTCGACCTCGCGGGCGTCGAGGCCCGGGCGGCGGCGGTCGATCCGCCCACGCGGCCCGGCGCGCCGGAGCGCCGCCCGGCCGCACCGGCACCCGGGGGGCCGGGCGTGTCGGGGTTCGCGGCCGAGCTGGCCGCCGCGATCCGCGACGACCAGCTCCACCTCGCGCACCAGCCCCTGGTGGGTCGAGACGGGAGCCTCGCCGGGGTCGAGGCGCTGCTGCGCTGGGACCATCCGCTGCACGGGAGCATCGGCCCCGACCGCATCCTGCAGGCGGCCGAGACGGCCGGGCTGCTGGGCGAGCTGGGGCGCTGGGTGCGGCGCCGGGCCCTGGTCGACCGCCGCCGGTGGTCGGTCGCCGCGGGCGGCGCCATCCCGGTGCCGGTGCACCTCAACGTCGCCGGCGACGAGCTCCTGGCGCCCGGGTTCGCCGCCGACCTGGGCACCGAGCTGGAGGAGGCCGGCCTCGACCCCGATGCGGTCGTCCTCGAGGTGCGCGAGCGGCTCCTCGGCGACCCGGAGCGGGCGGCGGCGGTCGCCGCGCTCTCGGCGGCGGGCTTCGACGTGCTGGTGGAGAACGCGGGCCAGGGCGGCGTGTCGCTGGCCGAGCTCGCCGGGCTGTCGGTCGCCGGGCTCAAGCTGGGCCGCTCCCTCCTCGCCCGGATCCGTGAGGACGACCCGCTCGGGGTCGAGGTGGCGAGGTCGCTGGTCCTGCTCGCCCACGGGCTCGGCTGGCGGAGCCTGGCGGTGGGCGTCGAGCGCGACCACCAGCGGGCGGTCCTCTTCGGCTTCGGGGTCGACGCCGTGCAGGGCCGGGTCGCCGCCATGCCGATGGGCTGCGACGAGCTGGTCGACTGGCTCTCCGAGCGCGCCGCGCGCTGACGCGCCCTAACCTCCGGCCGATGCAGGAGCTCGAGGGGTTCGAGGCCGAGACGTTCGCGGCGCGGGGATCCGAGCGCACCGTCTTCCGGGCCGGGTCGGGCCCGGCCGTGCTGGTCATCACCGAGATCCCGGGCATCACCCCGTCGGTGGCGGCCTTCGGCCGCCGGGTGGCCGACGCCGGCTTCACCGCGGTGCTGCCCTCGATGTTCGGGACGCCGGGCAAGGCGGCCAGCCCCGGCTACATCGCCCAGTCGGTCGCGTGGGCGTGCGTGTCGAAGGAGTTCGCCACCTGGGCCCGCAACAAGACGTCGCCGGCCACGGCGTGGGCCCGCGCCCTCGCCCGCCACGAGCACGAGCGGTGCGGTGGGCCGGGCGTCGGCGTCGTCGGCATGTGCCTGACCGGCAACTTCGCGCTGGCGATGATGGTCGACCCGGTGGTCGTCGCGCCGGTGCTCTCGCAGCCGTCGCTGCCGTTCCCGCTCTCGGCCGGGCACCGCCGCGACCTGAACCTCTCCCCGGGCGACCTGGCCGCCGTCAAGGCGCGCTGCGACGACGACGAGGACCTGTGCGTGCTGGGGCTGCGCTTCACGGGCGACAAGGTGTCGCCGCCCGAGCGCTTCGCCCGCCTGCGCGAGGAGCTGGGCGACGCCTTCGTCGGCGTCGAGATCGACTCCTCGAAGGGGAACGCCCACGGCATCGCGGCGAGCGCCCACTCCGTCCTCACCGACGAGCTGGTCGACGAGCCCGGCCACCCGACGCGCGACGCGCTCGACCAGGTGCTCGACCTGTTCCGCCGCCGGCTGCTCGTCGGCTAGCTCAGCTCCACCCGGTGCTGGCCACGTCGTCGTCGGCCACGTCGTCGTCGGCCGCGGACCCGTCGCTCCGGTCGAGCCCGTCGGGCGCCGCCCGCTGCTCGCCCGGCTCGAGCACGGTGCCGACCGGGACCGTCCGGTAGCGGCCGGTGTTCTGGTCCCAGACGCGCTCCATCGCGTGCTCGCCCGCCTCCGCGGCGAGGCTGCGCACCGCGGCGAGGCGGCGGCGGCGGCCGAGGGGTCCGAGCTTGAGCGATGCGTAGGCGATCCCGCCGAGGGGGATGGGCATCCAGAACTGCACGAGCCGCCACGAGAGCACGGCGGCGCCGGCGGCGCCCACCGGGGCGCCGAAGGTGACGAGCAGGGCCGGCAGCGCGGTCTCGACCACGCCCAGGCCGCCGGGGGTGATGGGGATGGCGGCGAGCACGCCGGTGACGCCGAAGGCCACGATCAGGTTGATCGGGTTCATCGAGTGCCCGAACGCCCGCAGGAACACCCAGAGGGCCGCCGCGTCGAGGAGCCAGTTCGCGGTCGCCCACAGCACGCCGCGCCGCACGAGCTCGGGCTGCTGGGCCAGCTCCTGGATGCGGTCGGCCATCTGGTGCACGAAGCTCGCCGCGGTGTCCTCCTCGACGAACGGGATGCGCCGGGCGATGGCCCGCAGGACCCGCTCGGCCCGGTCGCGCCCCTCCAGCAGGAGGTACACCAGCCCGGCCGCGAACGCGAGCAGGAGGACGCCGACGATGGCGGCGGTCACGTAGGCCGGGCGCAGGCCGTTGAGCGGGATCGAGATGAGCAGCGAGATCCACAGGATCAGGTTCAGCACCACGGCGGAGCCGAGGCCCACGGTGGCCAGGCTGAACCCCGCAGCGGTGGGTGCCACCCCGGCGTCGGTGAGCAGCCGGTAGCCCAGGGTGCCGCCCGCCGCCGAGCCACCCGGCACCAGGTTCGTGACCGAGCGGGTGGCCAGCTGGATGCGGAAGATCGTGAAGAGCGAGAGGCGGGGCTCCTCGGGGAGGGTGACCCTGGTGAGGATCGTGTAGCAGAAGAGGGCGCCGATCTCGAGGCCCACGGCGAGGGCCACGAGCAGCGGGTTCACCTCGGTGAGCAGGGTCGCCGAGTCGCTCGATCGGATGAGCGTCGGGATGACCAGGTAGTAGAAGACGAACGCCCCGACGACGATGTAGATCGTCCGCTGGACGGCGCGCCGAGGCCCCGACGCCTTGCGGCGCGGCGTCACCGGGCGACCGGGGAGAGGAGGGCGCGACGCGCCGCGGGCACGGGTCCGATCTGCCCATTCTTCCCCGGAGCCAACCCGTCCGAGGTCATCGGCCCGGCGGGCAGGGGGCCGGGCTCGCCTGTCAGACCCCGCCGGTAGGGTGCTCCCGATGCCGCCGCTCCCCTCCGACGCGTCCCTCACCGAGGGCCTGAACCCCGTCCAGCACGAGGCGGTGGTGCACGACGAGGGGCCGCTGCTCGTCATCGCGGGCGCCGGATCGGGGAAGACCCGGGTCCTCACCTCGCGCATCGCCCACCTCATCCAGACGGGCGTCTCGCCGTTCGAGATCCTGGCCATCACGTTCACCAACAAGGCCGCCCAGGAGATGAAGCACCGGGTGGGGGCGCTGGTCGGGCCGGTCGCCGAGAAGATGTGGGTGTCCACGTTCCACTCGGCCTGCGTGCGCATCCTGCGGCGCGACGGCCACCGCCTGGGGTTCCCGTCCAGCTTCACCATCTACGACCAGGCCGATGCCCAGCGCCTCGTCGGCTACGTGATCCGCGACCTCGGGCTCGACGCGAAGCGCTTCCCGCCCCGGTCGGTGCACGGCACGATCTCGGCGGCCAAGAACGACGACCTCGGCCCCGAGGAGTACGCGGCGCGGGCCCAGGTGATCTTCGAGCGCAAGATCGCCGACGTCTACCGCGAGTACCAGGCCCGCCTGCTCAAGGCCGGGGCCATGGACTTCGACGACCTGCTGCGCAACGTGGTCGAGCTGTTCCGCACCGAGCCCGAGGCGCTCGACCACTACCGCCGCCGGTTCCGCCACGTCCTGGTCGACGAGTACCAGGACACCAACCGGGTCCAGAACGAGATGATCCTCCAGCTCGCCGGCGAGCACCGCAACGTGTGCATCGTGGGCGACAGCGACCAGTGCCTGGTGCCCGGCACGATGGTGCGGACGCCGGCGGGCGAGGTCCCCATCGAGGCGATCGAGGTCGGTGACGAGGTGCTCGGGGTCGATGGCTCCGACCGCCTCGCCGTCGCCACGGTCGCGGCGGTGGCGCCCGGCACGTACCGCGGGCGGGTGTACCAGGTGACCGCCGGCGGTCGCTCGGTGGTCGGCACCCCCCACCACATCGTCCCGGCTCGGGTCGACCTCGAGCACGACCTCCACGTCGTCTACCTGATGGAGCGCGTCGACCGGGGCTTCCGCATCGGCCGGACCCGGAGCGCGCCGTCCCGTTCGACGGGCGTGCCGCAGGTCGGGCTTCGGGCTCGCCTGGACCAGGAGCACGGCGACCGGCTGTGGATCCTCGGCACGCACGCCCGTGGCGAGGACGCCGCCTGGTGGGAGTCCTGGTTCGCGGCGCAGTACGGGCTGCCCACCGCGTGCTTCCACGACGCCGGTCGCCGCCGGGCGATGGGCCAGGACGCGCGAGACCGACTGTTCGACGCGATCGACACCCGAAGCCGCGCCAAGGAGCTGCTCGAGGACCTCGACCTCCTGATCGACTTCCCCCACCTCGTTCCCGAGGGCGGTGTGCGAGGCCAGGCCCTGACGCTCACGATGTTCTCGGACCGGCGGGGGACGGTCGGTTCGCATCGCGTGCGGTGGAGCTCGAACCGGGCGCACCTGGCCGACCGCCTGCGTCGGGCCGGGTTCCCCGTGCGCCCGGGCCGGTCCGGGGGCTGGCGGGTCGAGGTGTCGCGGACCTCGTACCACGAGGCCCTCGAGCTGGCCAACGCGGTCGCGTTCGCCGGCGACGCGGAGCTCCGCCGTCGGGTGCGCGTGGAGGGGCAGGCGTGGGACATGCTCCCGCTCGCCTCGCTCCGGCCCGGGATGGCGATGCTCGTCACCGAAGACGACGGGACGGTGCGATCGGCGCCGGTCGAGTCCGTGGAGGTCGCCGAGCACGACGGGACGGTCCACGACCTCGAGGTGGATCGGCTGCACAGCTTCGTCGCCGACGGCGTCGTGGTGCGCAACAGCATCTACAAGTTCCGCGGGGCGGACATCCGCAACATCCTCGAGTTCGAGGAGGCCTTCCCCGACGCCACCGTGGTGGTGCTGGAGCAGAACTACCGGTCGTCGCAGACGATCCTCGACGCCGCCAACGCCGTCATCTCGAACAACCTGAGCCGCAAGCCCAAGGAGCTGTGGACCGACGCCGGCGACGGCCACGCCATCGTCCGCTACCACGCCGACGACGAGGGCGACGAGGCCCAGTGGGTGGCCCACGAGATCGCCAAGCTCCACGACTCGGGCGATCACCGGTGGGGCGACATCGCCATCTTCTACCGGACCAACGCCCAGAGCCGGGTGGTCGAGGAGCACCTGCTGCGCGGCGGCATCCCGTACAAGGTCGTCGGCGGCACCCGCTTCTACGACCGGCGGGAGGTCAAGGACGCGCTGGCCTTCGTGAAGGCCGTGGTCAACCCGGCCGACGAGGTGTCGGTGAAGCGGGTGCTCAACGTGCCCAAGCGGGGCGTGGGCGACTCGACGGTCGCCCGGCTCGACGCCTGGGCGGCCATGCACGGCTACACGTTCATGCAGGCGCTGCGCCGCTCCGAGGACGCCGGCATCACGGGGCGGGCGGTCAAGGGCATCGCCGAGTTCCTCTCGATCGTCGACGCTGCGGCCGAGGTGGTCGACGACGGTCCCGGACCGCTGCTCGAATCGGTGCTCGCCCGATCCGGGTACCTCGACGAGCTCCAGGCCGAGCACTCCGTGGAGGCCGAGGGCCGCCTCGAGAACCTGGCCGAGCTGGTCGGCTCGGCGCGCGAGGTCGAGTCCGTCGACGTGTTCCTCGAGCAGGTCAGCCTGGTGGCCGACAGCGACGAGGTGCCCGACGACGACTCGTCGGTGGTCCTGATGACCTTGCACTCGGCCAAGGGGCTCGAGTTCCCCGCCGTGTTCCTGATCGGCCTGGAGGACGGGATCTTCCCGCACCTGCGCTCCATCGGCGAGCCCCACGAGCTCGAGGAGGAGCGCCGCCTCGCCTACGTCGGCATCACCCGGGCGCGCGAGCGCCTGTACCTGAGCCACGCCTGGAGCCGCACCATCTACGGGTCCACCCAGTACAACCCGCCCAGCCGGTTCCTCGAGGAGATCCCCCAGCGGCTCGTCACCTCCATCCAGGGCGAGCGGCGCTCGTCGCGGGGTGGCTCGTGGGCCGACAGCGCATCCATGACCTCCTCGGCGGCGAGCTGGGGCGACCGCCCCGACCGGCGCAGCGGCATCTCGTCCGCGGAGCGCCAGGCACGGCGCGAGGCGAACCGGGAGCGCATGGTCGATCAGGCGATCGCCTCGGGCCAGCGCGCCGCCGCCGAGGCGGGGCCCGGCCCCCAGCTGCGGGTGGGCGACGACGTCGTGCACGCCAAGTGGGGCGAGGGCGTCGTGCTCGACCTGCAGGGCAGCGGCGACAAGACCGAGGTCACCGTCCACTTCCCCGAGGTGGGCCAGAAGGTGCTGCTGCTGGCGTGGGCGCCGCTCAAGAAGGCCTGAGCGGCCGAGGCCGACGGCGGCGGACCGTAGGGTGGCGGCGATGAGGTGGCAGGAGCGCATCGAGCTGGCGACCGGTCGGGGGCTCACCCTCGGCAACCTGCTCGAGCGCGTCGCCGCCGTCCACCCCCACCGCCGGCTCGTCACGGAGCTGGCGTCCGGCGACGAGCGCACCACCACCGAGGCGGCGCAGCAGGTCGACCGGTGGGCCGGGGCGATCGCCGAGGGCACCGAGCTCGGCGACCGGGTCGTCATCGCGACGCCCAACGGCTACGACCTGCTCCTGCTCACCCTCGCCGCGTCGCGGGCCGGTCGCATCCCCGCGCCGGTCAACGCCCAGATGACCGCGGCGGAGATCGAGCACGTCGTCGCCGACTCCGGCGCCACGCTCGTGATCCGCGCGGCGGCCGAGCTGGACGATGGCGCGCCCTTCGGTCGATCGGTGGCGTCGGACCCCCGGGCGGTCGCGGCGCTCTTCTACACCTCGGGCACGACCGGCGCGCCGAAGGGTGCCGAGCTCACCCACGCCGGCCTCCTGGGCGGCATGTCCGCGGTGGCGCTGCTGCCCACCGAGCTGCGCCGCGACGAGCTCGTGCTCGCGCTCCCCCTCGCCCACATCTACGGCTTCGCCCTGGCGGTCGGCGCGGCGTGCGGCGCGGTTCCGGTCGCCTTCCTCGATCGGTTCCACCCGGTCGCCGTGCTCGATGCCATCGAGGAGCGGCGGGCCTCGCTCTTCGCAGGCGTCCCCGCCATGTACCGCATGCTCGAGGAGGCCGGGGCCGACGAGCGCGACCTGCGCTCGATCCGCTGCTGGATCTCGGGCGCCGACGCCATGCCCGCCGACCTCGCGCACCGGTTCAAGCGTCGCGGCGCCTCGTTGGCCCTGCCCCTCATCGGCGCGGTGGGCGAGGCGATGTTCGCCGAGGGCTACGGCATGGTCGAGACGGCCGGTGGCGTGGCCATCCGGGTGTCGCCCCCGCTCGTGCCGGCGGCCATCGGCGGGTCCGTCGGCGTGCCCCTGCCGCGCGTGCGGTTCAAGGTGGTGGGCGACGACGGCACCGAGGTGCCGATCGGCGCGGTGGGCGAGCTCTGGCTCAAGGGCCCCGGCGTGCTCGCCGGCTACCACGGCGCCCCCGACGCCACCGCCTCCGCCCTCACCGACGACGGCTGGCTCCGCACCGGCGACCTCGCCCGACGCGGTCCGCTCGGGATCGTCAACTTCGAGGGTCGGAAGAAGGACGTCATCAAGCGCGGCGGGTACTCCGTGTACGCCGTCGAGGTGGAGCAAGACCTCGAGGAGCACCCCGACGTGCTCGAGGCGGCCGTGGTGCCGGTGCCCGACGAGCGCGACGGCGAGGTGCCGGTGGCCGCCGTGCGCCTCGCGCCGGGCGCCACGCTCGCGTCTGCCGCCCTCGACGCCTGGGCATCCGAGCGGATGGCCCGCTACAAGGTCCCGGTGCGCTTCGTCGCCGTCGACGACTTCCCCCGGACGGGCACCGACAAGATCCAGCGCCGCGAGGTGGTCGCCCTGGTGACCGCCAGCGCGAGCTGACCGCTAGCGTCCCGCACGCGGAGGTGACCTCCGCTCACCCGCTCGGCGCTGGGGCCGTGGGGGATCGGGCCGACGAGGGAGCAGGGGCGTGCGCAAGGTGTGGATGGTGCTCGGGATCGGGGCGGTGCTGGTGCTGGCGGCGTGCGGGAGCGGCAGCTCCGATGGCGCGGGTGGCGATGGCGCGAGCGGCTCCGGCGGCGGGAGCTCGGCGACCGAGCCGGCCGCAGACGGCGGGGCCGCGCCGAGCGCCGACGACCTCGCCGGGCGCACCTTCACCTCGACGTCGGTCGAGGGCTACGACCTGGTGGCCGACAGCGCCATCCGCCTGTCGTTCGACGAGGGTCGCCTGGGGGTGAACGCCGGCTGCAACCAGTCGACCGGCGCGTTCACCCTGGACGACGGCACCCTCGCCTGGGACGGGCCCGCAGCGGCGACCCAGATGGCCTGCCCCGACGACCTCATGGCCCAGGACGCCTGGCTGGCCGGGCTCATCGAGCAGGGGATGGCGGCGACGCTCGACGCGGACGAGCTGACGCTCCGGTCCGGATCGGTGACCATCGTGCTCTCCGATGCCGAGCCCGAGGCGGCGCCCGTGGTGGGCACGATGTGGACCCTGGAGTCGATCGTGGACGGCGAGTCGGTCTCGTCGGTCCCCGCCGACGTCGAGCCCCCGACGCTGCTGGTGGCCGACGACGGCACCGCCGCGGTGTTCGCCGGCTGCAACCGGGGCTCGGGTGCGTTCGCCCTCGCCGCCGACGAGACCGCCGCCCAGGTCGGGCCCATCGCCACCACGAAGATGGCCTGCGAGGGCGGCGGCAGCGAGGTCGAGGCCTCGGTGCTCGGCGTCCTCGACGGCGAGGTGGCGCTGGCCGTCGAGGGCGACCAGCTCACCATCACCACGGGCGATTCCGGCCTCGTCTACCGCGCCGGCTAGCGATTCGCCGTCGAATCGCTCCCCGGCGATCCCGGGCGGCGAATCGCCAGCGATTCGCTCCCTAGGACCGGCGATCGGGGACGAGCACGGTCTTGCCGCGGAGGCGGCGCTCCAGGAGGTCGCGCAGCACGGCGCCGGCGTGGGCGAGGGGCCGCTCCGACGGGGCCGAGGGCCGCAGCGACCCGCTCGCCACCGCCGCCAGCACCTCGTCGAGCAGAGCCCGCTGGTCCTCGCCGTGGCCCATCGCCCACGCGCCCCAGTCGACCCCGAGCACCGACCGGTTGCGCAGCAGCACCTGGTTGACCGGCACCGAGGGGATGGATCCCGCGGCGAAGCCGATGACGAGCAGCCGACCGAACAGCCCGAGCGCGCGCAGGGCGGCGTCGGTGTGCTCGCCGCCGACCGGGTCCACCACCACGTCGACGCCGCCGCCCGAGAGCTCGCGCGCCCGCACCTTGAGGTCCTCGCGCTCGTAGGCGATGGTGGCATCGGCGCCCATCGCCACCGCGTCGGCCAGCTTCTCGTCGGTCGAGGCCGCGGCGATGACCCGGGCGCCCAGGTGGCGGGCGACGTCGATGGCCGCCTGGCCCACCCCGCCGCCCGCGCCGAGCACGAGCACCTGGTCGCCGGGGCCGAGCGTGGTCCGCCGGGTGAGGCTGAACCAGGCGGTGCAGTACGACTGGACGAGGGCGGCGGCGGCCGGCAGGGCCAGCTCGTCGGGCACCGGCACCACCGACCCCGCGGGCAGCACGGTGTGCGAGGCGAACGCCCCCAGCCCGAGCGACGACAGCACCCGGTCGCCCACGGCCACCCCGTGGACCCCCTCGCCCACGGCCAGCACCGTCCCGGCGAGCTCGGAGCCCGGCGTGAACGGAGGCGGCACCTTGATCTGGTACGTGCCGGCGACGAACAGCGCGTCGACGAAGTTCACCCCGGCGGCGGCCACCCCCACGAGCACCTGCCCCGGGCCCGGCTCGGGGGTGGCGACCTCCTCGAGGACCAGCGACTCCGGCGGTCCCCATGCCGTGCACGTGATGCGCTCCACGAGCCGCATCGTAGGGGCGACCCGCCGAGGGAGCGGGGCCGAGGCCTGCGCCAGCCGGTGGTGGTCGTGGTCCGGGCTTCGGCGTTCAGGTCGACGTCGAGCTTGCCGTCGCGCACCTTCACCGGGAACCGCTGGAGGCCCTCGCCGTCGGCCGGGGCGGTGAGCGACTCGTCGCACTTGGCGCGGAACAGCTCCTCGTCGTCCTGCCACTGCCAGGTGCAGCTGCGATCTCGGTCGACCGGGGCGGCTCGGAACGCGTACCACCCCTTCTCGGGGTCGTCGCCCAGGTGCTGGAGGATGATGTCGCGCTCCTTGTTGCCCGACACGTCGCCGTAGAAGATCGGCCCCCGGTCCGCGATCTCCGCGGCCAGCCGCTCGGCCGAGCCGCCCTGGAAGGTCTGGTCGCCGAGGCCGAGGTTCGCGCTCGGGGTGTTGCGGTTCACGAGCGTGAACAGCCCAGCGCCGACGAGCAGGAGGACGACGGCCACGACCGCCACCAGCGCGGCCTGGCCGACGTGGGCGCGCGACTGGTCGACCGGGCTCATCGGGCGATCACCAGGTCACCTCGGGGGCGCGGGCGCGGATGGGAACACGTTCCAGGCACCTGCCTAGTATCGCCCGGACCTGCCAGGAAGCTCAGATCAGGAGTCCGCGTGGACCTTCTCGAATACCAAGGCAAGCAGTTCTTCGCCTCGTTCGGCATCCCCGTCTCGCCCGGCGAGGCGGTCACCACGGTCGACGACGCCGTCGCCGCGGCCGATCGGATCGGCTACCCGGTGGTCGTGAAGGCCCAGGTGCACGTGGGCGGTCGGGGCAAGGCGGGCGGCGTCAAGCTGGCCGCCAACGCCGAGGAGGCGCGCGAGCACGCGACCAACATCCTGGGGCTCGACATCAAGGGCCACGTCGTCAAGACGATCTGGATCGAGTTCGCCTCGGACATCGCCGAGGAGTACTACGCCAGCTTCACCCTCGACCGGGCGGCGAAGAAGCACCTCGGCATGCTGTCGGCCGAGGGCGGCGTGGAGATCGAGGCCGTCGCCGAGGAGAACCCCGACGCCATCGCCAAGGTCTGGATCGACCCGGTCGACGGCCTCACCCCCGAGGCCGCTCGCGCCTGGGTGGAGGCGGCGAAGCTGAACCCGGCGGCCACCGACGGCGCCGTCGACATCCTGCTCAAGCTCTACACGGCCTACACCGAGGGCGACGCGGACCTCTGCGAGATCAACCCGCTGATCCTCAAGCCCACCGGCGAGGTGCACGCGCTCGACGCCAAGGTCACGCTCGACGGCAACGCCGAGTTCCGCCACGAGGGCTGGGATGTCTACGAGGCCACCCAGGTGCGCGACGAGCGCGAGCAGGCCGCCCACGACAAGGGCCTCCAGTACGTCGGGCTCGACGGCACCGTCGGCGTGATCGCCAACGGCGCCGGCCTCGCCATGTCGACCGTCGACATCGTCAACCAGGTGGGCGGCAGCCCGGCCAACTTCCTCGACATCGGTGGCGGCGCCAACGCCGAGGTCATGGCCGGCGCGCTCGAGGTCATCAACAACGACCCGAACGTGAAGAGCATCTTCATCAACATCTTCGGCGGCATCACCAAGGGCGACGAGGTGGCCAACGGCATCGTCACCGCCCTGGGCCGGGTGCAGATCGACGCCCCGATCGTGATCCGCATCGACGGCACCAACGCCGAGCAGGGCCGCACGATCCTCGCCGAGCACGCCTCGGACAAGCTCATCTCCAAGCCCACGATGATCGAGGCCGCCAAGACCGCGGTCGAGCTGGCGAAGTAGCCGGGAAGCAGAGGAACGAGAACGATGGCGATCTTCGTCGACGAGAACAGCAAGGTCATCTACCAGGGCCTCACCGGCTCGCAGGGCCGCTTCTACGGCCTGCGCAACCGCGATTACGGCACCCAGGTGGTGGGCGGCGTCAACCCCAAGAAGGCGGGCACCGACGTGGACGGCATCCCCGTCTACGGCTCGGTGGCCGAGGCCAAGGAGGCCACCGGCGCCACCGTGTCGTGCGTCTTCATCCCGGCGCCCGGCGTGCGGTCGGCCGTGATGGAGGCGGCCGAGGCCGGCATGGAGCTGGTCGTGGTCATCACCGAGGGCGTCCCCGCCCAGGACGAGGCTTGGTTCTTCAACAAGGTCAAGCGCGACTTCCCCGGCACCCGCATCCTCGGCCCCAACTGCCCCGGCATCATCAGCCCCGGCAAGGCCAACATCGGCATCACCGCCGGCGAGATCGCCAAGCCCGGCGGTCCGGTGGGCATCGTGAGCCGCTCGGGCACGCTCACCTACCAGGCGCTCTACGAGCTGAAGCTCCAGGACATCGGCGTCACCACCTGCGTCGGCATCGGCGGCGACCCCGTCCCGGGCACGTCGTTCATCGACTGCCTCGAGGCCTTCGAGGCCGACCCCGAGACCAAGGCCGTGATGCTGATCGGCGAGATCGGCGGCTCGGCCGAGGAGGAGGCCGCCGAGTTCATCAAGACCAAGATGACCAAGCCGGTCTCCGCCTACATCGCCGGCGTCACCGCCCCTCCGGGCAAGAAGATGGGCCACGCCGGCGCCATCGTCTCGGGCGGCAAGGGCACGGCGGCCGCCAAGATGGAGGCGCTCGCCGACGCCGGCGTGAAGGTGGGCAACAACCCCACCGAGGCCGGCGAGCTCATGGTCGAGATCGTCAAGGGCCTCGGCCTCTGAGCCGAGCTCGCGCCGCTCGCCGCGAACGTCCGGAGCCCGCCCCTCGGGGCGGGCTCCGTCGCGTCCGGGATCGGTGCGCGTCCCTAGAAGGGCGTGGGCGGAGCGCCGTCGCCGCCGCCGGGCTTGCCGGGCAGCTCGCCGCCGTCCTCCTGGAACTTCAAGAACGCGCCGCCGGCCAGGCCGAGGGCGGCGAGCACGCTGATGAACAGCCAGATCGTGCGGTCGAGCACGTCGGTGCCGCCGTCGTCGCCGCCGATGAGCAGGCGCAGCACCACCAGCAGGGCGGCGGCGCCGCCCATGGCGAGCAGCAGCAGCCCCTCGGGCACCGGCAGCTCCGGCAGCTCCACCTCGGCCAGCTTGGTGGCGACGATCCACGCGACGCAGACCAGCCCGAGCAGGACGGGGATGATGCCGGTGAAGAAGAAGTGCCAGCCGTTCTGGGTGACCGAGCGTCCGAAGAACTCGATCTTGAACCAGGGCAGGAAGGAGAAGAGGAACAAGGCGATGCCCGACCCTCCGATCACCTTGTCGCCGGTCGAGAGCTTGCTGAGGTCCATGGCCACTCCTTGGGTGCGTCCGCCCGCGACGGTACCGCAGCCCGGATCGGCGGGTGAGGGACCTCCGGCCCGAACGGGGGATCCGGACCGACTGGTAGCGTCCCGGCACGTGCAGGTGGCCGTGCTGGTGTCGGGAGCGGGGACGATCCTCGACGCCATGGTCGCCGCCGGCGTGCCCGTGGCGCTCGTGGTGGCCGACCGCCCGTGCCGGGGGCTCGATCGGGCGGCCGCGGCGGGCATCGCCACGGAGCTGGTGGAGCGCACCGAGTGGGGGCCCGGCTTCGACCGCGACGCCTACTCGGCCCGCCTCGCCGAGGTCCTCGCCGGCCACGGCATCGAGCTGGTGGCCATGGCCGGGTTCGGCACGGTGCTCACCCAGCCGATGCAGGAGGCGTTCGGGGGCCGGCTGCTCAACACGCACCCGGCGCTGCTGCCGTCGTTCCCGGGCTGGCACGCCGTGCGCGACGCGCTCGCCCACGGGGTGAAGGTCACCGGCTGCACCGTGCACGTCGCCGGGCTCGACGTCGACACCGGGCCGATCCTCGCCCAGGAGGCGGTGCCGGTCCTCGACGACGACACCGAGGCGTCGCTGCACGAGCGCATCAAGGAGGTGGAGCGCCGCCTGTACCCGCGGACGCTCCTCGAGATCATCGACAAGGGAAGGGTGGGCGTGTGAGGGCGCTGCTGTCCGTCTACGACAAGACCGGCATCGTGGAGCTGGCCGCCGGCCTCCACGGGCTCGGGTGGGACCTGGTCTCGAGCGGCGGCACCGCCCGGTCGATCCGCGATGCCGGCATCCCGGTGGCCGACACCGCCGAGATCACCGGCTTCCCGGCGATCCTGGGCCACCGGGTGGTCACCCTGCACCCGAAGATCCACGGCGGCATCCTCGCCGACCGCTCGAACCCGCACCACGTCACCGAGATGGCGGACTACGGCATCGAGGGCATCGACCTCGTGGTGGGCAACCTCTACCCCTTCGGCGAGGACCCGTCGGCCTTCCAGCACGGTGGCGGCGGTGCCGAGGACCTGATCGACATCGGCGGGCCCACGCTGGTGCGCTCGGCGGCCAAGAACCACGCCCACGTGGGCGTCGTCGTCGACCCGGCCGAGTACCCCGTGGTGCTCGAGGAGCTCACGGCATCGGGGGCCCTGTCTGCCGCCACGCGCCGCCGCCTCGCCCGCGCCGCCTTCGCCCACACCGCGGCGTACGACGCCGCGGTGGTCGCCTGGTTCGACGAGGCCGACGACCCGATCCTGCCGCCGACGCTGCACGTCGCCGCCACCCGGGAGCCGGTGACGCTCCGCTACGGCGAGAACCCCCACCAGCGCGCTGCGCTCTACCGCTCGAACGGCGCGGACCCGTGGTGGGCCAACGCCACCCAGCACGGCGGGGTGGCCATGAGCTACCTGAACCTCTTCGACGCCGACGCGGCCTGGCTGCTCGCCCACGACCTGGGCGCGGCGGCCGGCGACCGTCCGGCCGTCGCCATCATCAAGCACGCCAACCCCTGCGGCGCGGCCGTCGCCGACACGCTCGCCGAGGCCTACCAGCGCGCCTTCGAGTGTGACCCCCGCTCGGCGTTCGGCGGCATCGTCGCCCTCAACCGGCCCGTCGACGACGCCACCGTGGCCGAGATGGTCGCCGCCGCCCAGGCCGACCTGGTGATCGCGCCGGGCTACGGCGATGGCGTCGTCGACCAGTTGGCGGCCAAGCGCAAGAACACCCGCCTGCTCGAGGCCCCGGCCCCGGTGCCCAACGGCCGCCACCTCCGCCCGATCACGGGCGGCTGGCTGGTGCAGGAGCCGCACCGGGTCGCCTCCACGCCCGACCAGTGGAAGGTGGTGACCGAGCGCGTCCCCACCGAGGCCGAGCTGGCCGACGCCGCGCTGGCCTTCCGGATCTGCGCTGCGGTCTCGTCGAACGCGATCGTGCTCGTGAAGGATGGCGTGGCCTGGGGCATCGGGGCGGGCCAGCAGAACCGGGTCGAGTCGGGCCAGATCGCGGCCCAGAAGGCCGACGGGCGGGCGGCGGGCGGCGCCTGCGCCTCCGACGCCTTCTACCCGTTCCCCGACGGCATCGAGGCGGGGGCCGCCGCCGGCGTGGCCGTCATCGTCCAGCCGGGCGGGTCCGTGAAGGACCCCGACACCATCGCCAAGGCCGACGAGCTCGGGGTGGCGATGGTGTTCACCGGCGAGCGCCAGTTCAAGCACTGAGGAGCCTCGCGTGCACCACGTGAAGATGATGCCGGGCGGTCCGGTGGCCGATGCCGTGATCGCCTCGCTCGAGCCCCGGATCGCCGCCCTCGTGGCGGCCGGGCACACCCCGGGCCTGGGCACGATCCTCGTCGGCGACGACACCGCGTCGGCCGGCTACGTGCGGATGAAGATGGAGAAGGCGGCGGCGCTCGGCTTCACGTCGCCGCACCTCCACCTGGGCCAGGACGCCACCCAGGCCGACGTCCTGGCGGCGATCCGCCAGATGAACGAGGCCGACGACGTCGACGCCGTGCTGCTCCAGCACCCCACGCCGCCCCAGATCGACTTCGACGCCGCCCTGCTCGCCCTCGACCCCGACAAGGACGTCGACGGGCTCCACCCGGTGAACATGGGCCGCCTCGCGCTCGGGATGGCCGGGCCGGTCCCGTGCACGCCCGCGGGGATCGAGGCGCTGCTCGCCCACTACGAGATCCCGGTGTCGGGCCGCCACGTGTGCGTCCTCGGCCGGGGCACCACCCTGGGCCGCCCCCTCGCGCTCCTGCTCACCCAGAAGCGCCCGACGGCGAACGCGGCCGTCACGGTCGTCCACACCGGCGTGCCCGACTGGGCGGCCCACACCCGCCGGGCCGACATCGTGATCGCCGCGGCGGGCGTCCCGGGCATCCTGCGCCCCGAGCACCTGACCCCCGGCGTGGTGGTGGTCGGCGGCGGCGTGCGCTACGAGGGCAAGCGCCTGCTGCCCGACGTGGACGAGGCGTGCGAGTCGGTGGCGTCGGCCATCACGCCGCGCCTCGGCGGCGTGGGGCCCACCACCATCGCCATGCTCTTCCGCAACGCCGTGGAGGCGGCGGAACGGCGAGCCGGCATCGGCGGTTGAGCGCCTAGCCTGCTGCCACCATGACCCGGATCGCCGACCTCCTCGCCAAGGGCCGCACCTGGTCCTTCGAGTTCTTCCCGCCGAAGACGCCCGAGGGCCAGGTGTCCTTCGACCGGGCCGTCGACGAGCTGGCCGCCCTCGAGCCCTCGTTCGTGTCGATCACCTACGGGGCCGGTGGCTCCGCGCGCGACACCACCTACGACCTGGTGGTCCGGGTCAACGAGGAGCGGGGCTTCCCGGCGATGCCCCACCTCACCTGCGTCGGCCACACGCGCGACGAGCTCGTCGACCTGCTGGCCAGCTACCGCGAGCACGGCGTGGACAACGTGCTCGCCCTCGCCGGCGACCCGCCCAAGGACGGGTCCGAGCCCGGGGGCGACTTCGTGTACGCCACCGAGCTGGTGGCGCTGGCGCGAGAGGTCGGCGACCTCGCCGTGGGCGTCGCCGCCTTCCCCGAGGTGCACCCCCGCTCGCCCGACCGGGCCACCGACCGGGCCTTCCTCGCCGCCAAGCTCGAGGCGGCCGACTTCGGGATGACGCAGTTCTTCTGGGATGCCGCCCACTACCGGACGATGGTCGAGGAGCTGGCCGCGCTGGGCTGCACGACCCCCGTGCTGCCCGGGGTGATGCCCTTCGTCAGCGTCGCCGGCGCCCGGCGGATGTCGGCCATGAACAACACGCACATCCCGGCGTGGCTCGAGGAGCGCATGGACGCGGTCGCCGACGATGCCGAGGCCACGCGGCGCCTCGGCGTCGAGGTGGCGATCGGGCTGGTCGAGGAGCTGCTCGAGCTCGACGTCCCGGGGATCCACCTCTACGCCATGAACCGGGCCGAGTCGATCCAGGAGATCTACGCCGCGCTCGGCCTCCACACCTGAGCCATCTCCGACGCCGTCGGCTCAGCCGATGGCGTCGATGATCGCGTTGAGCGTGGGGCTGGGCCGCATGGCGGCCACCGCGAGCGCCTCGTCGGGGGCGTAGTAGCCGTCGAGGTCGACCGGCTCGCCCTGGACGGCCTCGAGCTCGGCGACGATCGCGGCCTCGGCGGCGGTCAGCGCCTCGGCCACCGGAGCGAAGGCGGCGGCCAGCTCGGCATCGCCCTCCTGGGCGGCGAGGGCCTCGGCCCAGTAGCGCGCCAGGTAGGCGTGGCTGCCGCGGTTGTCGAGCTCGCCCACCTTGCGCGAGGGCGAGCGGCCCTCCTCCAGCACCCGCCCGGTGGCGACGTCGAGGGCGTCGGCCAGGACCTGGGCCTTGGCGTTGCCGGTGAACGACGCGTACTGCTCGAGCGACACGGCGAGGGCGAGGAACTCGCCGAGGAGTCCCAGCGGAGGTGGTCCTCCTTCTCGAACTGCTGGACGTGCTTGGGGGCGGAGCCGCCGGCGCCGGTCTCGAAGAGGCCGCCGCCGTTCATCAGCGGGACGATCGAGAGCATCTTGGCGCTGGTGCCCAGCTCGAGGATCGGGAAGAGGTCCGTGTTGTAGTCGCGCAGCACGTTGCCGGTGACCGAGATGGTGTCCTCGCCGCGACGGATGCGCTCGATCGAGTACCGGCAGGCATCCGCCGGCGCCAGGACCTCGAGGGTGAGCCCGTCCGTGTCGTGGTCGGCGAGGTACGTGCGGACCTTGGCGATGAGCTGGGCGTCGTGGGGCGGTCCTCGTCGAGCCAGAACACGGCGGGCGCCCCGGTGGCGCGAGCGCGGGTGACCGCGAGCTTCACCCAGTCGCGGATGGGGGCGTCCTTGACCTGGCACATGCGCCAGATGTCGCCCGCCTCGACCCGGTGCTCCATCACGGTGGTGCCGGCGGCGTCGACCACGCGGACGACGCCGTCGGCCGCGATCTCGAAGGTCTTGTCGTGGCTGCCGTACTCCTCGGCCTTCTGGGCCATGAGCCCGACGTTGGGCACCGAGCCCATGGTGGCGGGGTCGAAGGCGCCGTGGGCCTTGCAGTCCTCGATGACCACCTCGTAGATGCCGGCGTAGCTGGAGTCGGGGATGACCGCCTTGGTGTCCTGCTGCTCGCCGCGGGCGTTCCACATCTGGCCGGAGCTGCGGATCATGGCGGGCATGGACGCGTCGACGATCACGTCGCTCGGGACGTGGAGGTTGGTGATGCCCCGATCGGAGTCGACCATCGCCAGGGCGGGGCCGGCCTCGTAGGCGGCGGCGATCGTGGCTTCGACCTCGGCTCGCTGGTCGTCGGGGAGCCCGGCGACGGCCGAGGCGATGGCGGCCATGCCGTCGTTGGGGTTGGCGCCGATCTCGTCGAGGAGGGCGCCGTGGCGCTCGAACAGCTCGGCGAAGAAGACGCGGACCGCGTGGCCGAACATGATCGGGTCCGAGACCTTCATCATCGTGGCCTTCAGGTGGAGCGAGAAGAGCACGCCCTGCGCCTTGGCCTCGGCCACCTGCTCGCGCAGGAAGGCCACGAGCGCCGCCTTGGACATGAACGTGCCGTCGACGACCTCGCCGGCCAGCACGGGCAGCTCCGCCTTCAGGACGGTGACCGCGCCGTCGTCGGCGACGTGCTCGATGCGCAGCACGTCGTCGGCGGCCAGGGTGATCGAGCGCTCGTTGTGGCGGAAGTCGCCGGCCGCCATGGTGGACACGTGGGTCTCGGAGCTGGCCGACCAGGCGCCCATCGAGTGCGGGTGGGCCTTCGTGTACTCCTTCACCGAGCGGGGCGCCCGGCGGTCGGAGTTGCCCTCGCGGAGCACCGGGTTGACCGCGCTGCCCTTCACCCGGTCGTAGCGGGCGGCGACGTCGCGCTCGGCGTCGGTCGTGGGCTCGTCGGGGTAGTCGGGGAGGTCGTAGCCCTTGGCCCGCAGCTCGGCGACGGCGGCCTTCAGCTGGGGCAGCGAGGCGCTGACGTTGGGCAGCTTGATGATGTTCGCCTCGGGACGGGTGGCCAGCTCGCCCAGCTCGGCGAGGTGGTCGGGCCGGCGCTGGCCCTCGGGCAGCAGGTCGGCGAAGGCGGCGAGGATGCGACCGGCGAGGCTGATGTCGCGGGTCTCGATCGACACCCCGCCGGTGCGGAGGAACGCCTCGACGATGGGCAGCAGCGACCGCGTGGCCAGGGCGGGGGCCTCGTCGGTGTGGGTGTAGATGATCGAGGAGGGTGCAGGCATGGTGGCGTCCGAGCGGTCGATGGGGAATGGTGCGTGGTGAACCTGGACGATACCGGCGATACGATCTGACGGTCCGTCAGAAACCCGGCTGGAGGCAATCGCAGATGCTCGATCACCTGATCAAGGGCGGCACCGTCGTCGACGGGACCGGCTCGGCGCCCCGCCTGGCCGACGTGGGCATCCGCGACGGGCGCATCGTGGCGGTGGGCGAGGTGACCGAGGAGGCGGCCGAGGTCATCGACGCCACGGGCAAGCTGGTGATCCCCGGCGCGATCGACCCGCACACGCACTACGACGCCCAGCTGTTCTGGGACCCGGGCGCGTCGCCCTCGAACGTGCACGGCGTGACGACCATCATCGGCGGCAACTGCGGGTTCACCCTGGCCCCGCTGCGGCCCGACGACGCCCGCTACACCGCGGAGATGCTCGCCGCGGTGGAGGGGATGAGCGTGCAGGCCCTCCACGAGGGCGTGCCGTGGAGCTGGGAGAGCTTCGCCGACTACCTCGACGCGCTGGAGGGGTCGATCGGCGTGAACGCGGCGTTCCTCGTCGGCCACTGCGCGCTGCGGCGCTACGTGATGGGGGCCGACTCGATCGGCAACGAGGCCACGCCCGAGCAGGTGGCGGCGATGCAGCAGGTCCTGGCGGAGTCGCTCGACGCGGGCGGGCTCGGCTTCTCGACCACGCTCAGCCGTACGCACTCCGATGGCGACGGGCAGCCGGTGGCCAGCCGCTGGTCGACCACCGAGGAGCTCCTCGCCCTGTGCGAGGTGGTGGGCCAGAAGCCGGGGACCACGCTCGAGGCGATGACCGACGGGTGCCTCGACAAGTTCTCGGACGAGGAGATCGAGCTGTTCACCGACATGTCGGCGACGGCGAAGCGGCCGCTGAACTGGAACGTGCTCACCATCGACTCGCGCGAGCCGGACCGGATCCCGCGCCAGCTCTCGGCCGGCGACATCGCGCGGGCCAAGGGCGGCAGGGTGGTGGCGCTCACGCTGCCGGTGCAGGTGCCCATGAACATGAGCTTCCTGAACCACTGCGGGCTGTTCCTGATCCCGGGCTGGAAGGACGTGCTCGGCCTGCCCGTGCCCGAGCGCATGGCGAAGCTCCAGGATCCCGAGGTGCAGGCCACGATGGTGGCCCAGAGCCAGGCGCCCGAGGCGGGCGTCTTCAAGCGGCTGGCCGACTTCGACAACTACCTGATCGGCGACACCTACTCCGAGGCCAACGAGGGCTTGAAGGGTC
Organism: Acidimicrobiales bacterium; assembly: GCA_041394165.1. Classification (GTDB taxonomy): domain Bacteria; phylum Actinomycetota; class Acidimicrobiia; order Acidimicrobiales; family Iamiaceae; genus Aquihabitans. The sequence continues at coordinate 76,023 of JAWKIT010000012.1, read as the reverse complement.
GCCGGGTGGCCGACATCGCGGCTGAGCGCGGCACCGAGGGGTTCGCGACGCTGATCGACATCGTGGTGGCCGACGAGCTGCGCACGATCCTCTGGCCGATCCCGCCCGACGGCGACGCGGCCTCCTGGGAGCTGCGGCGCCAGACCTGGTGGGACGAGCGGGCGATGCTGGGTGGCTCCGATGCCGGGGCCCACCTCGACCGCATGTGCGGGGGGAACTTCCCGACGCGGTTCCTGGGCGACACGCTCCGCGGTCGCAAGCTGGTGCCGCTCGAGCGCGCGGTGCAGCTGATGACCCAGGTGCCCGCCGAGCTGTTCGGGCTGGTGGACCGGGGGCTCCTCGCCGAGGGCTTCCACGCCGACGTGGTGGTGGTCGACCCCGAGACGGTCGGCTCCGAGCTGGCCGAGCTCGTGCACGACCTGCCCGGGGGCTCGGCCCGGCTCACCGCGGATCCGATCGGCGTGGAGCGGGTGCTGGTCAACGGTCGCGTCGTGGTGGTCGACGGCAAGCCCACCGGCGAGCTCGCCGGTGCGGTCCTGCGCAGCGGGCGCGACACCCGCACCGTCGCCACCTCCTGAGCTCGTCGGCGGGCCGGTGCGCCACCGATCCGGGTCGAGGTCGAGGGCGGGGTCGATGAGGTCCGGTTCGCATCGGTGGCGGTGGTCGGAGCGTCGCAGCCCCGGCGCGAGCTCGTAGGTCGCCCGGCTGGTGCGGATGGCGCGGTGGGCGAGGACCTCGCGGCGCATGGCGTCGCCGAGAGCCTGCACGGGGCGCCGGCTCAAGATCCGGTAGCCGTGGTGGTGGAGGAGCGCGTGCAGCTCTCGGAGGCGCAGCCGGCCGTAGCGGCGCAGGAGGGCGAGGCAGGTGGCGCGCAGGCTGCGACCCCAGAGCTCGATGGCATCGTCGAACGCAGGCGGGAGCGGGGGAGCTTCGGCCTCGGGCGGCTCGCGACCGGCGCGGTGCTCGATCTTGGGCCAGAGCTGCTCGCGGAGGAGGGCGAGCTGCTCGAGGACCTCGATGCGGCGGGTGGTGCTGGCGTGGAGGGTGCGGTCGATGTCGGCGAGCTCGGCGATGGCCTCGTCGCGCGCCACCTGGAGGGCCAGGCGCCGCTGCGACGGGGTGCGCTGGACGGTGCGAAGCGGACGCCGGCGACGGAAGTCCTGCCGGGCGGCCTTGCGGGCGGCGGGGGCGGGGGGTGGGGGTGGGTCGATCGGCTGGCGGGGGCCCGGGTCGGCGTCGTGGTGCGTGGTGGGGTCCGGGTCGGGGTTGCGGTCGCAGAGGGGATCGACGTCCATCGGGTTGCCTCGGAGCGTGGGTGCGGCGGTCGGGTTGCGGGAGCCGGAGCTCCGAGGTGGGAGCACATCCTGGCGAGGGGGTACGACAGCGAAGCGGCGCGAGGCGCGGCCGCCATCGACGAGCGGTGGGTCGGTCGGACGCTCGGTGCTAGGGAGCGAATCGATGGCGATTCGCTCCCTAGCGACCGGAGATCGCTTCACGTCGAGCCGCAGCTGGCGGCGAATCGACGTCGATTCGCCGCCTAGCGCTCCCAGGCGAACTCGCCGGGCCCGCCGCTAGCGTCGACCGGGCCACGCGCGCCGCTCGCCACCCAGGGGGAGACCCATGCAGACCTTCGATCAGCTCTACCTCGACGGCCGCTGGGTCGACCCCATCGGCACCGGGACCATCGACGTCATCAACGCCTCGACCGAAGAGGTCATGGGCCGCATCCCCGAGGGCGTGGCCGCCGACGTCGACCGAGCGGTCGACGCGGCCGCCGCCGCCTTCGACGCCTGGTCCTCCACCAGCCCCGCCGAGCGAGCCGCCTTCGTGCAGGCCATCAGCGACGGCATCGCAGCACGCAGCGAGGAGATCGCCACCACCATCTGCGGCGAGGTCGGCATGCCGATCTTCCTCTCGAAGGCGATCCAGGCCGGTCTGCCCCAGGCCATCGCCGCCAGCTACCCGGCGATCGTCGACGAGTTCGCCTGGGAGGAGGAGGTCGGCAACTCCCTCGTGGTCCACGAGCCCGTCGGCGTCGTCGGCGCCATCACCCCCTGGAACTACCCCCTCCACCAGATCGTCCTGAAGGTCGCCCCCGCCCTCGCGGCCGGGTGCACGGTGGTGCTCAAGCCGAGCGAGGTGGCGCCGCTCAACGCGTTCATCCTCGCCGAGATCATCGACGGCACGGGCCTTCCCGCCGGCGTCTTCAACCTCGTGTCGGGCACCGGCCCCGAGGTGGGCGAGGCGCTGGTCGCCCACCCGAAGGTCGACATGATCTCCTTCACCGGTTCCACCCGGGCCGGCAAGCGGGTGGCGGAGCTCGGCGCGCAGACCGTCAAGCGCATCGCCCTCGAGCTCGGCGGCAAGTCGGCCAACATCCTCCTCCCCAGCCTCGAGGGCGACGAGCTGGCCAAGGCCACCAAGGCCGCGCTCAGCTCCGCCTACCTCAACAGCGGCCAGACCTGCACCGCCTTCACCCGCCTGCTGGTGCCGGCCGCCAAGCAGGACGAGATCGTCGACGCCCTGCGGGCCGAGGTCGAGGCCACCTACACCGTCGGCGATCCCGCCACCGGCGCAGGGCGCCTCGGCCCCCTCATCTCCGACGTCCAGCGCGACCGCGTCCGCAGCTACATCGCCAAGGGCATCGAAGAGGGGGCGACGCTCGTCGCCGGCGGCCCCGAGGCGCCCGACGACCTGCCCACCGGCTACTACGTCAAGCCCACGGTCTTCGCCGACGTCCGCAACGACATGACGATCGCCCAGGAGGAGATCTTCGGCCCGGTGCTCTCGGTGATCCCCTACGAGACGGTCGACGAGGCCGTGGCCATCGCCAACGACTCCCCCTACGGCCTCTCCGGCGGCGTGTGGGGGGCCGAGCGCGACGAGGCCGAGGCGGTGGCCCGGCGCATCCGCACCGGTGGCGTCGAGGTGAACGGCGGCCGCTACAACCCGCTCGCCCCCTTCGGCGGGTTCAAGCAGTCCGGGATCGGCCGCGAGGCCGGCCGCTACGGCCTCGAGGAGTTCCTGCAGACCAAGTCGATCCAGCGCTGACCCCGACCGACCCCGAGGTCGCTCACGCCTCGGGCTGACCCGCCCACAGCTCGATCCGTCGCCAGCCGGGCCCGACGCGGGTCGCGTGGTACGCCCACGCCGAGCCCACCCCGGCCACCTCGACGACGACGCGGACGTAGGGGTCCACGCCCGGGTCGGGTGGATCGCCGATCCCCTCCATCGCATCGAGCGCGACGAGGAGCTGCTCGAGGGCGCTGGGCGCGATCCGCACCCACCAACCCGGCACCCTTGCGGCCCCGGCCCCGGCCCCGGCCTCGAAGCGAGCAGCCGGCCAGCCGTGCCCGGTGTCCCAGAGCGCGCCGGGCACCGAGGCGGCCGCCCACGCCGTCGCGCACCCCTCGAGCATCCCCCAGCGCAGGTGGCCGGGCATGAGCGTGCCGTAGACGAAGAGCAGGTCCGGCGACTCGGCGGCCACCGTCGCAGCCTGCCACCCCGGCCCGGCTGGCTCCGCACCCACCTCCTACGCTGCCCCCGATGGCCGCTCCCGCGCCGCCCGGCCCGCCGCCCCCTCCGGGCCGCATCGCCCGCCTGGCCTCGCACCTCCCCGCGCGAGCCCGGCGCGCGGCCAGCCGCCGCCTGCCCGGTGCGATGGCGCCGCCGCTGGAGCCCGGCACCGTCACGCCGCGCATCGCCATCATCGGCTCGGGCTACGGCGGGATCGCCATGGGCTGCCGCCTGCGCCAAGCCGGCATCGAGACGTTCACCATCCACGAGAAGGGCGAGGGGATCGGTGGCACCTGGCGCGACAACGACTACCCGGGCGCGGCCTGCGACGTGCCCTCCGCCCTGTACTCCCTGTCGTTCGCGCCGAAGCCCGACTGGAGCCGCACCTTCCCCGCTCAGCCCGAGATCCTGGGCTACCTCGAGGGCGTGGTCGACGACTTCGGCCTGCGGCCCCACCTGCGCCTGCGCAGCGAGCTCGCCAGCGCCGAGTGGGACGACGCCGCCGCCTGCTGGCACCTCGCGTTCGCCGACGGCCGGCGCGAGGACGCCGAGGTGCTCGTCGCCGCCACCGGCCAGCTGAACCGCCCGCACATCCCGGACATCGCCGGCCTCGCGTCGTTCGGCGGACCGACGTTCCACTCGGCCCGCTGGGACCACGACCACGACCTGACCGACGAGCGCGTCGGCGTGATCGGCATCGGCGCCAGCGCCATCCAGTTCGTGCCGCCGGTGGCCCGGCAGGCGCAGCGCACCACCCTCTTCCAGCGGACCACGAACTACGTGGCGCCCAAGCGCGACCCCGAGCGCTCCGAGGCCGCCAAGGCGGCCTTCGCCCGGCTGCCCGGGCTCCAGCGCCTCTACCGGTGGTCGATCTGGCTGCGCTTCGAGGCGCGCTGGGTCGTCTTCCGCCGGGGCAGCCGGCTCGGCCGCGTCATGCAGCGCGCCTTCCAGCGCGAGATCGCCAAGCTGGCGAGCGACGACCTCCCGCTCGACGCGCTCGTCCCCGACCACCCGCTCGGGTGCCGCCGCATCCTCATCTCGAGCGATTGGTACCCGACCCTCGCTCGACCCGACGTCGAGGTGGTCACCTCGGCGATCGACCGCATCGAGCCCGGCGCGGTCGTCACGGCCGACGGGCGCCGCCACGAGCTCGACGCGCTCGTCTTCGGCACCGGCTTCGAATCGACCGGGTTCCTCGCGCCGATCCGGATCACCGGGCGCCACGGCGTCGACCTGCACGAGCGGTGGGCCGACGGCGCCGAGGCCCACCTCGGCATCGCCGTCGCCGGCTTCCCGAACCTGTTCGTGCTCTACGGGCCCAACACCAACCTCGGGCACAACTCCATCGTCTTCATGCTCGAGCGCCAGGTCGCCTACGCCCTCACCCTGGTCCGCCGCCTCATCGAGCGGGGCGAGGCGAGCGCCGAGGTGCGCGCCGACGCCCAGGCCCGATCGAACCGCCGGATCCAGGCCGCGCTCGCCGGCAGCGTGTGGGCCGAGGGCTGCCGCTCCTGGTACAAGACGGCCAGCGGGAAGATCACCAACAACTGGCCGGGGCCCACCGTCGAGTACTGGTGGCGAACGCTGGTGCCCCGGGCCGCGGACTACGAGGCTCGACCCGGCGTCCATTCGGGGGCCGAGAGGCCGCCTGGGTAGGGTTCGATCGTCGGCCGCGCACCCCCTGCACCCGGGCCGACCCACGATCGCGAGGAGACCCGCCATGACCGAGCCCGTACGCGTCGCCGTCACCGGAGGTGCCGGCCAGATCGGCTACAGCCTGCTGTTCCGCATCGCCAGCGGTGCCCTCCTCGGCCCCGACACGCCCGTGATCCTCCAGCTCCTCGAGATCACCCCCGCGCTCGGCGCCCTCGACGGCGTGGCCATGGAGCTCGACGACTGCGCGTTCCCGCTCCTGGCCGGCATCGTCAAGACCGACGACGCCGACGTGGCCTTCGGCGATGCCGACGTCGCCCTGCTCGTGGGCTCCCGCCCGCGCACCGCCGGCATGGAGCGCGGCGACCTCCTCTCGGCCAACGGCGCCATCTTCACCGCGCAGGGCAAGGCGCTCTCGGACAGCGCCAAGAAGGACGTCAAGGTCCTCGTGGTGGGCAACCCGGCCAACACCAACTGCCTCATCGCGATGAACAACGCCCCGGGCATCGACCCGAAGCAGTTCACGGCCATGACCCGCCTCGACCACAACCGGGCCACGGCGCAGCTGGCCGCCAAGACGGGCGCCACCGTGGCCGACATCACCAAGATGACGATCTGGGGCAACCACTCGGCCACCCAGTACCCCGACCTGTTCCACGCCGAGGTCAAGGGCCAGAACGCCGCGGCGCTCGTCGACGACCAGGCCTGGCTCGAGGGCGACTTCATCCCCACCGTGCAGAAGCGGGGGGCAGCCATCATCGAAGCCCGCGGCTCCTCGTCGGCCGCCTCCGCCGCCAACGCCGCCATCGACCACGTGCACGACTGGATCGCCGGCACGCCCGAGGGCGACTGGGTGTCGATGGCCGTGCCGTCCGACGGGAGCTACGGCGTGCCCGAGGGCCTCATCTCGTCGTTCCCGTGCACCACGAAGGACGGCGAGTGGTCGATCGTGCAGGGCCTCGACCTCGACGAGTTCTCCCGCGGCCGGATCGACGCGTCGGTGGCCGAGCTGGCCGAGGAGCGCGACGCGGTGAAGGAGCTGGGCCTCATCTGAGGGCCGGCGTCGACCGCTACTTCAGGAACTTCGAGGTGGTGTTGTCGGCCAGCACCTTGCCGCCGGTCTGGCAGGTGGGGCAGTAGGCGACGGTGTAGGCGCGGTACTCGACGGCGCGCACCGTGTCGCCGCACACCGGGCACGCGTCGCCCACGTGGTGGTGCACCGCACCGGACCGCTCGGACGACCGGGCCAGGTGGTCGCGCCCGCGCTCCTCGGCGAGCGACTCGTCGATGCACGCCGCCGCCGCCGAGGCGAGGGCGCGCACCTGGTCGGCGTCGAGCTTCGCCGCGCTCGCGAAGGGCGACAGCTTGGCCCGGTGGCAGATCTCGTTGGCGAGCCGGCGGCCGATCCCGGCGACCGCGGACTGGTCGCGCAGCACCCCGTGGAGCCGCCCGGTGCGCCCGGCGAGCACCGCGGCCCACCCCTCGACGTCGAGGGTGTCGGCATCGGGCCCCAGCCCCTCGAGGGGCGCCTGCGCCTCCGGATAGCCCTCGACCACCCACACCCCGGCCTTGCGCTCGGTGCCGGGCTCGGTGAGCAGCAGCGCCCGCCCGTCCTCGAAGGTCCAGCGGGCGATGCCGTTGCGGGGCTTGGCCGACAGCTTCTCGTCGGGCACGAGCCGCCCGCCCTGCATCAGGTGGACCACGAACGTCACCGGGCCCGCCGCGAGCAGGAGGTGCTTGCCGCGGCGACCGAACGGCCCGACCTGCTGGCCCACGGCCTCGGCGGGATCGGGCCGGAAGGTCTTGAAGCGCGGTGAAGGTGATCGGGCGGAAGCCGGCGAGCACCGCGCCGCCGAACGCCTCGTCGAGGCGCTCGGCGTGGGCCTGCAGCTCGGGCAGCTCGGGCACCGGAGCGCCTCAGCCCTCGTCGCCGACGCGCCGCGGGTCGGTCTCGGCGCGGACGGCGGCGAACACGTCGCCGAGCTGGCCCAGGACCTCGCCGTGCTCGAGCAGGACGCGCAGGTCGCCGCCCACGCGCAGGCGTCCGGTCATGAACGCCCGCTGGGCCGATCCCCGGCCGCGGGCGATGTCGGCCGCGGTCTCGTGGTCCTGGCTGAAGCGGATGGTGGGGTGCGGCGCCGGGCCCGGCCGCACGGCGGCGGTCCCGTGGTCGAGCACGACGTGGAACCGCACCGGCCCGTCGGGGCCGTCGGTGACCTCCTGCTCGATGACGAGCGACAGATCGGCGCAGCGGGCCCGCAGGTCGTCGTCGGCGGCCTCCGCCCGGTCGAGGGCCCGGACCCACTCGTCGCTCAGGAACGCCACCATCGGCGCCACGCTACCGCCGCCCCTACCATCGATCCGATGCCCGACGACCCCGCACCGAACGCCCCGCCCGCCGTGCCGGCGCGGGCGGCCGACGAGGCTCGCCACGAGCCCACCGACGAGCAGCTCTGGAGCGAGAGCTGGTACCTCGACTTCGTCGACGTCGACCGGGGCATCGGCGGCTACGTCCGCCTCGGGCTCTACCCCAACCTCGGGACCGCCTGGTACTGGGCCTGCGTGGTGGGCCCGGGCCGACCGCTCGTGACCGTGATCGACCACGAGGTGCCGCTGCCCCCCGCCCGCTCCCACGAGGTGCGCACCGAGGGCCTGTGGGCCGACTACACCGTGGAGACCCCGCTCGACCACGTGTCGGTCGGCGTCGAGGCGTTCGCGGTGGGCGTCGACGACCCGGCCCAGGTGTACGGCGAGCTGCGGGGCGAGCGGGTGCCCCTCGGCTTCGACCTCGAGTGGGAGACCGACGGCGGCACCTACGCCTACCCCGGGGTGACCCGCTACGAGGTGCCGTGCCGCGTCCACGGCGAGGTGCTCGTCGGCGCCGAGCGCTTCGAGGTCGACGGCCACGGCCAGCGCGACCACTCGTGGGGCGTGCGCGACTGGTGGAGCTACGGCTGGAGCTGGACGGCGGGCCGCCTGGGCGACGGCACCCGCTTCCACGGCGTGGACGTCGCCCTGGACGGCGCCGCGCTGTACGAGACGGGCTACACGCTGCGCCCCGGCGAGGCGATGGCCGGCGCCGACCGCGTCGCTCGCCACGAGGTCCTCGGCCCGGAGGGCCTGCCCACCTCCGGGTCGTGGCAGGTGGGCGACCTGGCGATGGAGGTCGAGCCGGTGGCGTTCGCCCCGGTCCTGCTGGAGCGGCGCGACGGCGCCACCAGCCGCTTCCCGCGGGCCTGGTGCCGGTTCACGGCGTCGGACGGACGGCGGGGCGAGGGCTGGACGGAGTGGAACCAGCCCGACCCGCGGCCCTGACCGAGGCGTCGGTCGGGGTGGCGAGGCGCACCCCGGCGGCCACCAGCGCGGCGGCCGAGAGCCACTGCGCGGCGGCGGAGAACGTGCCCACCTCGCTGCCGAGCCCCGCACCGGGGTGGGCCAGGGCGACGGCGCCCGCGCCCAGCAGGCCGCCGGCGGCGACCACCTCGAGCCACGGGGCTCGACGGCGCCCCACCAGCGCCAGCGGGACCGCCACCAGCACCAGCGGCCCGGCGAGCAGGGCCCCGCACGCAACCGCCCCGAGGCCGCAGGCGATCTGACCCCGCGCCTCGTCGGCGGCCAGGGCGATGGCCGGGCGGGCGCGATCGCGCCGGCCTCCCACCAGCGCGGCGGCGACGAGCGCACCGACGGCGAGCGCGCCGAGGGCGAGCCCCGAGCGGTGGATGGGGTCGGGGGCGAAGCGCAGCTCGACGGGGCCGCCGGCGCCCGCGGGCACGATCCACCCCTGGCGCCAGCCGTCGACCCGGACGGGATCGAGGCGACGGCCGTCGAGCGTGGCGGTCCAGCCCGCGTTGAGGTTCTCGGTGGTCGCCAAGATGGAGGTCGGGCCGGCCTCGACGTCGATGCGGCGCTCGACCGATCCCCAGCGCTCGATGGTGGAGCCACGAGGCGCCGGCGCCGCGGGGACCCCGGCGGCGGGCGCGAGGTCGAGCGTCGCCGCGAACAGGGCGCCTCGCGCCACCTCGACCCGGTGCCGGCCCGCGCCGAGCGGCACCGGGTCGCACGCCTCCCAGGGCACGGCGGCGCCGGTGCGGAGCGCCCCCACGGTGGTGTCGACGCGCGTGGCGATCTCGTCGCCGTCGATGCGGAGCGCCGGCCCGTCGCCGCACGGCAGCGCCACGGGTGCGTCGTCGGGCAGCAGGCCGGGCGTGCGTCCGGCGAGCGCAGGGACCTCCACCTCGGCGATGCCGACGGTCCGGGCGACCGCGACGTCGTCGTCGGGATGGGGTCCGGGGAACGACAGGTCGAGGCTCCGGGTCCGCTGGGGCGTCGCCAGCTCGACGCGACCCGAGGCGTCGAGCGGATGGCGCTCGCCCGGCGCCCCCTCGTCGCCGGCCACGATCACCTCCGCCACCTGGTCGACGTGCTCGGTGAGCGGGGTGACGACCAGCGAGTCGACCAGGACCGGCCGGTCCCACGTGAGGCGGAGGCGAGGCGCGCCCAGCTCGGCGTCGCTGACCCACGCGGTGGCGGGGTCCCCGTCGACCGCCCGCACCGCGGCGGTGGCCGGGTGGTCGCGGGAGGTGCTCGACGCCGAGGCCTCGAGCCGCGCCGCGCCCGCGTCGCGGGTGCCCACGCGCCCGAGCAGGGCCGCCGCGCGGGTGCCGTCGCCGATGACCGCGGTACCGCTCGCCACCGCGTCGCCGCCGGCCCAGCTCACGAGCCGGTCGAAGCGCCCGTCCTCGTCGCGTCGGACCACGTCGAGGCGGTCGCGCCGGTCCCGGGCGAGGGCGACCACGTCGGCCGGACGGTCGCCGTCGAGCGGCGCCGCCACGATCGGGCGCCGAACCTCGAGGGGCTCGCCGTCGGCCGTGCGCAGCTCGAGCTCGGCGATCCCCACCGGGCGGAGCTCGACGTCGCCGTCGACGCGGTCGACGACGACGCGGACCCGCCCGGTCGGGCCCGGCGGGAGCTCGACCGTCGTGCGATCGCCCGCCAGCTCCACCTCGGCGTGACCCCGGTCCGTCTCGACGGTGACGGCGCCGAGCCGGCGCCCCGCCGCGCTCGGCAGCACGATCGTCGCCGTGGCCACCTCGGTCGGTTCGTCGAGCTGGATCTCGAGCCACTCGCCCGGCCGGCCCCGCTGGGGCACCCAGCTGGTGTCGGGGTTCTCGTCGAACGCTGCAAAGGGCTGGGCCTCGGGGCTGAGGCCGCCGCCCGGGCGGCGGCTGTCCTCGATCGACCGGGCGCCCTCGAGGCGGGCGTCGGAGAGCCTCGTCGGCTCGTCTCCCGGCCACCGGTCCACGGGTGCCTCGCCCGTGACCGGCGATCGCTGGCCGGCCTCGAGCGTGGCGGTCGAGCTGTCGCGCACGGCGCCGAACTGCACGTCGCGCCGGCGCGCCGAGTCGGTCTGCACCCGCACCGGCTCGATGTCCTCGGGGAGCTCGCCCGCGTCGACGGCGAGCACCGCCGGTCGGTCGGCGAGCAGGTCGGGGTCGATCGCCAGCAGCCCCTCGGGCCCGCCGGAGGCCACGAGGGTGCCCGCCGCGTCCAGCACCTCGGCGCGTGGTGCGGCGTCGGGCACCTCGTACACGTCGATCTGGCGGTAGGCCTCGCTGGCCTCGCCGCCGAGCCCGGGCCGGGGCGGGCGCCGGCCGTCGTCGGGCGGATCCTGCAGCGGCCCGAACGACGCCGCTCGGGCGAGGCCCGCCTCGGTCAGCTGCCGCCGGACCGTCGAGGGCCCCGGCCCGCCCGTGCGGTCGAGGTCGAGGTCGTTGCGCACGACGAGGTGGGTGATCCCCATGCGCCCGAGCACCGCCGAGAAGCTCTCGGGGAGGGCCTCGGTCGCCAGGGCCGCGTCGATGCCGTCGAGGAGGCGCGTCGACCCGTTGCCCCCCAGCGGCACGAGGTCGCGCACGGCCCACGGCGCGTCGAGCAGCGAGGCGAGCGGCTCGTCGAGCGGGCGACCCCAGCGGTACTCGCCGAACGACGAGCCGGGCAGGAGCAGCGCCCGTCCTCCGTCCTGGTGGGCCTCGAGCCAGGCGGCGGCGCGCGGCCAGGCGGCCGGCAGGTCGTCGAACGCGCCCGGTGCGGCCGCGCCGGTCCGGACCATCGGCAGCAGGGCGGCACCGACGAGCACGGTCGCCGCCACCGCGGGCCCCAGGCGGGCGCCACCCGGCATCCGCTCGTCCGAGCGCACCGCCCGGCCGAGCCGGGCGACGAGGTGGCCGAGTCCGAGGGCGAGGGGGAGCCGGACCACGGCGGCCAGCTTGTGGACGTTGCGCATCGGCGCCAGGGGGCCGTCGAGCAGGTCCTGGACGAGGTGGGCCGCCGGTCCACCGCCCGCCCCCGCCCACCCGGCGCCCATCGCCGCCGCTCCGAGGAGCACGCACGCGCCGAGCCACCGCCGCTCCGGCGCGCTCGGACGGAGCAGGCCCACCAGCCCGCCGGCGGCGAGCAGGACGGTGGCGGCGACGGCGAGCGGCGAGGCGGCGAGCGCCCAGCTGCCCGGGAGCCACGAGCCGGCGGGCGTCTCGAGGTACGACAGCCAGTTGCCGGTGCCGCGCAGCACCTCGGTCGCCGACTCGGTCACCGTGGTCGTCGCGGCCGACTCGGTGTAGTCCGTGAAGCGGACCCCCCAGCGCACCGACACCAGGAGGGGGACGATCCACCACAGGGTGGCCGCCACCGCCCCGAGCGCCCACCAGGCCGCGAGGCGCCGGCGAGCCGAGCCGGGGACCCGGGTGAGGAACCACAGGGCGACCAGCGGCAGCACGGCGATGGCCGAGGCGCCGTTCACGCCGCCCATCGCGGCCAGCCAGAGCGTGGAGCGCGCCGCGGTGCGACGCGGGCCCTCGCCGGGCCTCGGCGCGAGCAGGGGCGCCACGACGTGCGGGACGAGGGCGTAGGGGAGCTGGCCCGCCGACTGGAACAGGCCGATCGAGAGGGTCGCGGGCGCCAGGGCGTAGGTCCACGCGGCGACGAGGCGCCCTGCGGGCCCGCCGATCCCGATGGCCCGGGCCACGCGGTGCGCGCCCCACAGCGAGGCGCACACCACCAGCGCCAGCCAGGCCCGCTGCACGAGCCACGGGGGGAGCCCGACGCTGCGGACCGCCGCGCTGAACGCACCCATCGGGAAGAGGTAGCCCACCGCCTGGTTCTGCAGGCGCCCGAAGCCGGCGGACGGGTCCCACGCGTGGAGGGCCCGGGCGAGCATCCCGAGCGGATCGATCAGCACGTCGAGCTTGGTCTCCGGGAGGATGCGGCCCGGCTCGAGGGCCACGAGCGCGAGGGCGATCGCCGCGCCCGAGCCCCACAGCGCCCGTCGCTCGCGCCGGGCGAGCCCTCCCCGTTCCATCGCTGCGAGTCTGCTGCACCGGCCGCCGGGGTCGGGGGCGGGTCCTACGATGCCGTCGCATCGCCGCTGCCCAGGACGTCCGGTTCCCCACCTTCGAGGGCCTGCGCGCCCTGGCGGCGCTGGCGGTGCTCGTGTACCACGCCGGGACGTTCACCGGGGTGACGTGGGGGCCCGGTGCCGCCGACCACCCCGCCGGGCCGTGGGTGCAGCACCTCAACGTCGGCGTCAGCACGTTCTTCGTGCTCTCGGGGTTCCTCCTCTTCCGGCCCTTCGTCCTCGCCCACCTCGCCGGCGACCCCGGCCCGGCGGTGCGCCCGTACCTGGTGCGGCGCGCCGTCCGCATCTACCCGGCCTACTGGGTGGCGCTGGCGGCGAGCACCTGGCTGGTCGGCCTCGACCTCGGCGACTGGTGGGGCCACCTCCGCTTCTACGGGCTGCTGCAGATCTACTGGGGCGACACCGTGCTCGGGGGGCTGGTGCAGGCCTGGAGCCTCTGCACCGAGGTCTCGTTCTACCTGTTCCTGCCGCTGTGGGCGGCGCTGCTCGCCCTGGTGGGCGGCTCGGTGGCACGGCGGGTCCGGGCCCATGCCCTCGCGCTCGTCGGGCTCTACGCCACCGGCATCGCCACGCGCGGCGTGCTGCGGGCCGGCGGCCACGCCGTGGGCTACGCGACCCTGCCCGCCAACGCCGACCTGTTCGCGCTGGGCATGGCCCTCGCCCTCCTCCGCGGCGAGCTCGGTGCGGGGCCGGCCTCCCGGCGGGCTCCTGCGCACCCTGGGCGACGCCCCCGGCGCCGCGTGGATCGCGGCCGCGTGCTGCTACGTCGGCGCGGTGAGCCTCGGCTACCCGTTCGGGCTGGCCGAGCCGACCGTGGCCCAGGAGCTGCTGCGCGAGGTGCTCTTCGGGCTGATCGCGGCGCTGGTGGTGGCGCCCGGCGCCTTCGGCGACCAAGCCGCCGGCCTCGTGCGCCGCGCCCTGCGATCCCGGCCGCTCTGGGCGCTCGGGATCGCCTCCTACGGCGTCTACCTGTGGCACCTGACGGTGATGGAGCGGCTGGCGGAGGCGGGTCGCTGGGTGGGTCGCCCGTCGATCGCGCCGCTCTCGCTGGCCACGCTCCTGCTCACCTCGATCGTCGCCGCGGCGAGCTGGTTCGGGCTCGAGCGGCCCCTCCTCCGCCGCGTCCGGCGAGATCGGCGGCGGCGGCCGGTCGTCTAGGGTCGCGGGCCGACGCGCGCTCGGGCCGACCGTGCCGCGAGCGGGCCCTGGGAGCAGATGTGAGCGACTTCGACGACGAGCCGATCGACGAGCCGACCGCCGAGCCGACCGCCGAGCCGGCCCCCCGCCGGGCGTCGAAGGCGCCGGCGGCCCCGGTCGACGACGACTGGGACGACGACTGGGACGACGACGACGCCCCCAAGCGCGACCTCACGCTCGTCTACGCCGTCGTCGCCGCCGCCATCGTGATCGTCCTGGCCGTGGTCCTCACCCGCCCCAAGGACGACAACGGCGACGTCAACGCCTCCTCGCCCTCGGGGCAGACCTCTGCGCCGGCCGAGGCCGTGAAGAACTGGCAGGGGCCGGTGGGCGACGCCGTCGGCGACCAGGGGGCGGACGCCCAGGCTCGCGCCACGTCGGCGCCGGGCGTCTACATCTGGACCGACTTCTGGGGCTGGCACGTCCGGTCGAACCGCTCCGACGAGGTCGTCGTCACGGTGAGCGCGCCGTTCGTGCGCCAGAAGGCCACCGACGACTACGACGACAGCGACGAGTCGGGCGACGCCGCCTTCGAGAAGACGGTCACGGCGACCATCCCGCCCGGCGACGGCAGCGAGGGCGTCGGGTTCGACCTCGGCGGGTCCGAGACGGCGACCTTCACGGTCACGGCGGGCGGCCAGAACCTCCCGCCCGCAGAGATCCTGCTCGGGGGCGCGGATGGCGCGGCCGACGCCAACCCGGTGACCTTCACCAAGTCGTAGTGGCCCTCCACGCGACGAGCGCGCCGGCCCGTCGCGGCGTGGCCCGGTCGCGGGCGATCCTCGCCGCGATGCGTCGGGAGCAGACCGACCCGGTCGCCGCGTACACGCTCCTCGGCCGCGACGCCGCCGACCTGCTGGCCGACCGCCTCGAGCTGCGGGGCGCGACGATCATCGACGTGGGCGGCGGCCCGGGCTACGTGGCCGAGGCCCTTCGCGCCCGAGGCGCGTCGGCCTTCACGGTCGACGCCGACCTCGCCGAGCTCTCGCTGCACGGGCGCACGCCCGCCGGTGCGGTCGTCGCCGACGGCCGGCGCCTTCCCCTGCCCGACGACGCCCTCGACGCTGCGTGCACCCTGAACGCCGTCGAGCACGTGGCCGACCCGTGGGCGTTCCTCGCCGAGATGGTGCGCGTCGTGCGCCCCGGGGGCACGGTGCTCGTCGGCGTCACGAACTGGTGGTCGCCGTGGGGTGGCCACGAGACCTCCCCGTGGCACTACCTGGGGGGCGAGCGGGCGGCCCGGCGCTACCGGGCGCGGACCGGCCGCGAGCCGAAGAACCGGTTCGGCACGTCGCTCTTCCCGGTCCGGATCGGCGACCTGCTGCGCTGGGCCCGCCAGCGCGACGACGCCGTGCTCGTCGATGCCTTCCCCCGCTACTACCCATCGTGGTGCCGGCCCGTCGTGGCGGTGCCCGGGGTGCGCGAGGTCGCCACCTGGAACCTGGCCATGGTGCTCGAGCCCCGATGAGCGATCCCTCCGCGCCCCTCGTGTCGGTCGTGGTGCCGGTGAAGGACTCGATCCGCACGATCGAGGCCTGCCTCCGCTCGATCCGCGCCCAGACCCACGAGCCCCTCGAGCTCATCGTCATCGACAACTTCTCCACCGACGGCACGTGGGAGGTCGCCCGGCGGCTGGCCCACCACGCCGAGCAGGCCGGCCCCGAGCGCAGCGCCCAGCGCAACCTCGGCATCGCCCGCGCGAAGGGGCCGTGGGTGCTGTGGATCGACGCCGACATGGAGCTGCCGCCGACGATCGTCGAGCGGGCCCTCCACGCTGCGCTCGACGAGGGCGCCGATGGGGTGTTCGTGCCCGAGGTGACCGTCGGCGACGGCTACTGGACCGCGTGCCGGGCGCTGGAGCGCTCGTGCTGCGTCGAGGAGATCTGGGTGCAGTCGCCGCGCCTCGTGCGCACCGACTACCTCCGCGACTCGGGCGGGTTCCTCGAGTCGCTGTCGGGCACCGAGGACGCCGAGCTGCGGACCCGCATGATCGCGGACGGCTGCCGGCTGGCGTGGATCCCCGACGAGATCGTCCACGACGAGGGACGGATGTCCCTCGGCTTCATCTGGTCGAAGCGCTACTACTACGGACGCGGCCTGAAGCGGTACCGCGCCGAGCATCCGGGGGCGCTCAGCGTGCAGGCGGGCTCCGCGGTCGGCGCCTACCGGCGGCACTGGCGTCGCCTGGCCGCCCGTCCCGGCGTCGCCGCCGGCGCGGTGCTCCTCCGCGCCGGTGAGCTGGTGGCCTACGGCGTCGGTGCCGCGATCGGCGCGCTGGAGCGCCCCGAGCGGGCGCCGTGACGGCGGTGGCGGCCGAGCCGGCGGCCGTCGCTCCTCGCGTCGACGACCCCGGGGCGCCGCCTGTCGGGCGCCGGGAGGCGGCGCTCCTCGCCGTCGGGGCGGTCGGGCTCGCCGTGGCGGTGGTCGGCACCCGCTGGGGCGTGTTCACCCCCGACACGCGACCCGACCTCTACCAGCAGCCCGGCGCGTTCCTCCGCTCGACGGTGCAGGCCTGGGTGCCGGGCTCGAGCGGGCTCGGGCAGGGCAACTTCAACGCCGGCGCCGCGCCGGTGGCCGCGGTGGTCTGGTGCCTGCGCGCCCTCGGCGCCGAGCCCTGGCTGGCCGTGCGGCTGTGGCGCCTCGCGCTCCTGCTGATCGGGGCGTGGGGGATCCGGCGCTACCTGGGGGCCCTGCTGGGCCACCGCCTGACCGTCGGGTCGCGGCTGCTGGCCACGGCGTTCTGGGTGGCCAACCCGTACGTGATCGTCGCCGGCAGCACGACCCCGATCCTGCTGCCCTACGCCCTGCTGCCGTGGATGCTCCTCGCCTTCCTCCACGGCACGCGCTCGCCCGGGTCGTGGCGCTGGCCGGCCCTGTTCGCCCTCGCCTTCTTCGCCCAGACCGGGCTCAACGCCGGCGTCGTCCCGTTCTTCGGGCTGCTGGCGCTCCCGGCCCACCTCGTCCACGCCCGCTACGCCGAGCGCCACCGCTGGCCTGACCTGCTCGGCCTCCTGCTGCGGTGCGGCGCCCTGAGCGTGGCGGTGTCGCTCTACTGGCTGCTGCCCTCGTTCCTCGCCGCCGGGACCGGCGCGGGGATCGCGTCCGGCACCGAGGACCCCGTCGACGTCGCCCGCACGTCGTCGTACTCGGAGACGGCCCGGCTCCTCGGCAACTGGCCGCTGTACGGCCGAGCGGGCACCCGCCTGTTCCTCGGCTCCTACACCGTCTACCTCACCTCGCCGCTGGTGCTGGTGGCCACGTTCCTCGTCCCCGTCGGGGTCGCGGTCGGCCTGTGGCGGAGCCGGGCGCGCGAGCGGCTCCTGGTGGTCGCCCTCCTGGCCACCGCGCTGCCGGTCATGGTCGGGCTCTTCCCGCCCGACGACCTCCGCCCGGCCGGCCACGTCCTCCTCGAGATCTTCGAGCGGGTCCCCGCCACGCTGGCCTTCCGCACCACCAACAAGGTCGGGGCCGTGGTGGTGCTGGCCGAGACCATCGGCCTCGTCCTGGCCTGGCGCGCCTGGCAGGCCCGGAGCCGTCCGCTCCGGCGTCGGGCCCGCGCCGCGGGGGTCGGCGCCGTCGCCCTCCTGCTGGTCGCCATCTCGGCACCCCTGTGGAACGGTGGGCTGTACCCGCTCGGCTTCACCATCCCGGGCACCTGGCACCAGGCCACCGACGACCTCGACGCCGCGGGCGACGCGAGCCGGGTCTTCGTGCTCCCCGGTGGCACCGGCGGGAACTACCGATGGGGCATGCGGAGCCCCGACGACCTCTTCCCGTCGCTGCTCGAGCGGCCGGTCGCGGTGCGCAACACGGTGGTGGGCCGCGGCGACCCGGCGGGCAACCTGCTCTCGGCGGTCGACACGGCCGTCGCCCAGGGTGCCGCCGGCGAGCGGGGGATCTCCACCGCGGCGCGCTACCTGGGCGCCGACGCCGTGCTCGTCCGCAACGACCTGCTCACCGAGGAGATCGGCGGCCCGGCCCCGTCCACGGTGATGCGCCAGGTGGAGGCCGACGCCGGTCTCGCCCCGCTCGAGCGCTACGGGCGGCCGGGGACCGACACGGTCCCGGGCGGGTCGGGCCGGCCCTCGGCCGAGGAGCGGCGGACGTACCCGACCGAGTCCCGCCAGCCGCCGCTGGCCACCTACGGCGTCGAGGAGCCGATCGCCCCGGTGCGGCTGGCGCCCACCGCCGCGCAGGTCCTGGTGGTGGGTGACGGCGACGCCCTCGTGCCCCTGGCCGAGGCCGGGATCGTCGACGGCACCCAGCCCCTCCGCTACGTGGCCGACCTCGACGACGCCGAGTTCGCCGCCGCGGTGGCCCAGGGCGGTCGGGTGGTGCTCACCGACACCAACCGGCGACGGGCGTGGGACATCAACCGGACCACCAACGCCACCTCGCCGACCCTGGAGGCGAGCGACGACATCGACGGCGGCAACGGGTCCACGACCACGCGCTGGCCCGACGACCCCGACGACCAGACCGTGGCCGAGATCACCGGGGGCGCGACGGTCGGCGCCGACCCCCCGGCCTTCGGGCTGCACCCCTTCGGTCGGGCGAGCAACGCGCTCGACGGGGACCCGACCACCGCGTGGATCACCGGCGGGTTCTCCACCGCCCGGGGAGCTCGATCTGGATGGACCTCCCCGAGGCTCGCCGGATCGAGCGGATCGCGATCCAGCCGCTCGACTCGGAGCCGTCGCGGGTCACCGCCGTGCGGGTCCGCGTCGGCGACAAGCAGGTCATCGAGGCCATCCCGCCCGGGGGCGATCCCGTCGAGGTCGGCATCCAGCCCGCCGTGGCCGACCGCGTCGAGGTCACGATCCTCGACCAGACGCCGGGCGACAACCCGGTCGGCTTCCGGGAGATCACCGTGGACGACACGGTGGTGCGCAACCTCACGCGGACGCCCACGACCCTCGACGTGCGGGCCGAGCGCGCCGACGCCCGCACCCTCGAGCGCCTCGCCGCCCTCCCCCTCGACGTGCTCCTCACGCGCGCTCGCGGCAACGTCGCCGACCCCAACGACGACGAGGAGTCGCTGCTCGATCGCCGCTTCTCCCTCCCGGTCGACCGGACCGCGTCCTTCGAGGCCCGCCTGGACGTCACCGGGGTCGGGCCCGAGCAGGTCGATGCCCTCCGGCGAGGCGACGCGGCGTGCGAGCGGGTGGCCCTCCTCGACGGCGAGTGGGTCGACGCGCGCCTGGTCGCGACGCCCGAGGAGCTGGAGCGGGGCGATCTGCGCCTCGAGGGCTGCGGCCCGGTCGAGCTGACTGCGGGCGAGCACGACCTGCTGACGATCTTCGGGTGGCGCCTCGACGAGGTCCGGTTCTCCTCGCCCGGGTCGGGCTCGGCGACGAGCGCGCCGGCCGACGCGGGCACGCCCACGGTGCGGAGCCGGACGGCGACCGAGGTGGCGATCGACGTGCCCGCATCCGAGGCCACGTCGCGCGTGCTGCGCCTCGGCGAGGCGTGGGACCCGCGCTGGACCCTCGAGGTCGACGGCGTGGACGCCGGCGAGCCGATGGTGGTCGACGGGTACTCGAGCGGGTGGGTGCTCGACGGCGAGGCCCATCGGCTGGTGGTGCGCTTCGGGCCTCAGCAGGCCGTCCGGGTCACGTTCGTGGCGTCGTCGCTCGCGCTCGTCGGCGTCACCGCCCTCGCGGTCCTGCCGCCGGTGCTGCCGGCGCGCCGGCGACGACGCCCGGGCCGAGCCTCGGGGCCCGCGGGCACGGCCGGAGGTGCGCCGTGAGCGATGCGCCGGGACGCGAGCGCCGCCCGCTGCCGTCGGGCGCGGCCGTCGGCGGATGGCTGCTCCTCGCGGGCGGGGCCACCGCGCTCGACGGGCTCGTCGGGCTCGGCGTGGCCGTCCTCGTGGGGGCGGTGCTGCTCGCCGGGGGCCCGCCCCGCGCCCTCGGCGCGCTCGGGACCGCCGCGCTCGCCGCGGTCCCCGTCGTGCACCTGGGCCGGGGCCTGCCGTCGGACGACGAGGTCTCGCCGTTCTTCGTCGCCGGTTCGCTGTGGCCCCACCACCTGGCGTTCGCGGGCCTGGTGCTGGTGGGGTCGTGGGCCGTCCTCGACCTCGGCCACCAGCTGCGCTCGTCGCCGCCCGATCCGGTGCCGGCGGTCCCGAGCCGCCCGCCGGTGCGCGCCGCGGCCGCCCTGGTGCTCGCAGTCGCGGTGGGGGCCGTGGCGGCGAGCGTCGCGGTGCTGGGCACGTGAGGCGGCTCGGCCGGCGGATCGGCGGGTCCACCCTGCTCCAGGGCTCGGCCTGGATCCTGCTCGGCCTGGCCCTCCAATCGATCCTCGGGTTCGCCTTCTGGGTCCTCGGCTCCCGGGTCGCGTCCAGCGACGACCTCGGTCGGGCCTCGGCGCTGCTCACGGCCATCCAGTTCGTCAACTACGCGTCGGGCCTCGGCCTCACCGTGGCGCTGGCCCGCCACGCCACCCGCGCCGATCGGCAGTCCGACGCCCTGTTCGGCTGGAGCGTCGTCGCCACGGTCGCGTCGTCGATGGTCGGCGGCTCGCTCTACCTCGCCCTCGTCGACACGGACGCGGTCCGCCTCGTCGACGGCACGCTCGGGGGGTGGCTCGTGTTCTGCGCCTACACGGCGGCGATGTCGGTGTCGCTGCTCGTCGACGTCCGGCTCATGGTCGCCCGGCGGTGGGACTGGCTGGTCGGGCGCATCGCGGCGATCGGGCTGATCCGGCTGCCGATGGTGCTGGTCGCCGGCTCCGCGGTCGGCGCCCGGGGCCTCTACCACCTGATGCTGGCGCCGCCGGCGGTGATCGGCGCCGGCTCGATCGTGCTCCTCCCCGCCATCGGCGCCGGGCGGATCCGCCTCCGTCGGCCGCGCGCCCTCGCGTCGTTCGGCCGCTACGCCGCGGTCAACTGGCTGGCGACCCTGGCCAGCCAGGCGGCCCAGTTCGTGCTGCCCCTCATCGTCGCCCAGAGCGTCGTGCCGTCCATCAACGCCAGCTTCTTCCTGGCGTGGACGGTCGCCGGGCTGGTCCTGCTCGTTCCCGGGGCGATCGCGCAGGTGCTGCTGGTCGAGGGCTCCAAGGACGAGGGCGCGGACGGTGGGCCCGCGCACCGCCGCGATCCCGCACGACCGAGGCGCTGGCGGTGTCGCTCGGGCTGGCGGTCGTCGCCTTCGTCGGCGCTCGCGGTCGGCCCGGTCGCCGTGGCGATCTTCGGCGACGACTACCGCCGGCTCGCCTCGCTCCTCCCCGCCCTCACGGCCGCGGGCATCCCTGGGCGATCACCTCCGTGCGCCTGTCCGAGCGCGGATCGGCGCGACCACGTGGCGACGGTGGCCATGACGGCGACGCTCGGCATCGGGATCGTGGTCCCCGCCCTGCTCACGGTGCCCGACGGTGGCACGAGCGCGGCCGTGCGAGCGTGGCTCGGCGGGAACCTGGCCGCGGCCGTGGTGGCGCAGGCCACCCACCACCGTCGTGCCCGCCGAGGTGGCCGCGCTGGGCTGACGATCACCCGGTCGGGCGGGGAACCGCCAGCCGAGCCGACACCGGGAGGTGGTCCGAGCCGATCGGATCGCCGATCGCGGCGGCGTGCACCTCCACCTCGGGCGACACGAGGATGTGGTCGAGCTGGCTGTGGGGCGCCGCTGCCGGCCAGGTGCGGCCGCGCACGGCCCGCCGGTGCCCGCCGAGGAGGCGGCGGCCGGCGGGCCCAGAGGTTGCAGTCGCCGGCGACGATCGAGGGGCGTCCGGGCGGGAAGCTGCCGCGAAGCCGGCGGAGCTGGGCGGCCGCGTTCACGGGCGAGAAGGACAGGTGGACGGTGGCGACGACCACCGGCGCCCCGCCGACGTCGAGCTCGGCCACCAGCGCCCGTCGGTGGGCGACGTCCCAGCGCTCGACCAGGCGCCCGAGGTCGACGATCCGCCAGCGCCGCACGGGTCGCCGGCTGAGCAGGGCGATCCCCAGGTGCCGCGCTCGGTCGGGGAGGGCGGTGATCTCCGGGCGCAGGTGCAGGAACGACGGCGACATCGGCTGCTCGAGCACCGCGTAGCTTCGAGGTCGGCGGCCAGCTCGCTGATGTGGTCGGGTCGGTCGTCGCCGATCCAGAGCTCCTGGAGGCAGACCACGTCCGTGTCGAAGGCGCGCAGGGCGGCCCCGAGGTCGAAGGGCTCGTCGTGCTCGTCGAGGCCCCAACGCAGGTTGGCGGAGGTGAGGGTGAGCTCGGCCACGGTGCTCCGGTCGGCGCTGGTCGTCGGCGCAGCGTGCTACGAACGGGCGGTGCCCGGCCAGCCCGACCTCGACCTGCTCTGGCTCTCGCTGCCGGAGTCGCGCCCAGGGCGCGAGCTCGACTGGCTCGCCTCGATGCCCGGCACTGCGCGATGCAGGCGGTGGGCGAGCGCCCCACGGGCGACGACGTCGCGCTTCGTCGAGCGTCGCTACCGGCGCCTGGCGCCGCTTCGTCGAGGCCGGCGCCCTGGCGTGGTTCCGCGACCTCGCCACGGTGGCCGAGCCCGGGGAGGTCGGTTGGGTCGCCTCGCTCGAGCTGTGCGCGCTCGTCACCGGGCAGGCGGCACCGCTCGCCCGGCACCTCGGCGCCCGCCAGGCGGTGCTCACGTGGGGGAACGATCCCGGAACCCGCTCTACCGGCTGCCCCGTACCGCCAGGCGCTGGGTCGGGCCGGCAGGCCGACCTCGTCGTCTGCCTGATCGAGGCGGCGCGCGACCACTGCCTCGACCTCGGCTTCGCGCCCGAGCAGCTGGCGGTCGTGCTGCCGCCCCTCGACGTCGAGCGGTTCCATCCTCCGGCGTCGCCGGTCGACGAGCCCATCGCCGGCTTCGTGTCCCCCCTGGCGCCGAACAAGGGCATCGATCGGGTGCTCGACGCCTGGCCGCTGGTCCGCCGCCGGGTCCCGACGCCCGCCTGCTCGTCGCCGGCCGCGGCCCGCTGGAGGGGCTGGTGCGAGCGGGCCGCCGAGGACCGTCCATCGAGCTCGTCGGCTCGCTCCCGGCCCCCGAGGTGGCACGGCTGCTCGGGCGCCTGGCCGTCTTCGTCACCGCCCCTCGGCCCACCGCCGTGTGGAACGAGCAGTTCGGCCTGGCCTACGTGGAGGCGATGGCCACCGGGGTGCCGGTCGTGACCACCGTCTGCGGCACCAACCACGAGGCGGTGCTGCCGCCCAGCATCCGCGTGCCCGACGAGGTCGGCGCGCTGGCCGACGGCCTGGTGCACTTCCTCGACGACCCGGCCCTGCGCCGACGCCTGGCGCCGCAGCTGCGCGCTGCCGTGGTCGAGCGCTTCGAGCGCGGCCAGCAGCTCGCCGCCCTGCGGGCCGCGTTCGACGCCGTCAGCTGAGCCCGGCGGCCTCGAGGGCCCGGGGGATCAGCCAGCGCAGCACGTGGGCGGCGCCCTCGTCTTGGAAGTGCAGGCCGTCGGGCCGCAGGTCGACGCCGTCGACGCGCTCCTTGCAGGCCTCCCCGGGAGGGCACACGAAGGCGGCCAGGTCGACCACCGAGACGTCGGGGCGATCGGCGGCGAGCTCGTCGAGCAGCGCGTTGGTGCAGGCCACCCGCTCGTCCATCCCCGGCTCGACCCGCTCGAGCACCCAGGAGAGCTAGGTGCCGGGCGCGGTGACGAGCACGACGGGTGCGCCGTCGGCCTGCAGGTCGGCGATCAACGACGCCAGGCGGTCGCGCAGGGCCTCGAGGTAGGTGGGCGCGCAGGGGAGGGTCCACCGCCCGTCGAGCTCGACCGCCTGGTTGGGGAACTCGCCGAACAGCACGACCGCCACATCGGGGTGGAGCCGCTCGACGTCGCGGCGGTACTGGCCGCCCGACGCGCAGTCGGCGACGTCGGTGCGCACGTCGCCCTCGATCCCTCGGATCGGCCCGAGGGAGGCGAGCAGGTGGCACCCCGGCACGGCGCGGTTCAGCACCGAGACGCCGAGCTCGTCGCGACGCTCGGTCAGCTCGAGGCCGAGGAGGAGCGGGACCGAGTCGCCGGCGAGCATGACGACCGGAGCCGTGGGGTCCGCGGCCCGGTCGATCCGGGCCTCGACGGTGGCGAGCACGGGCGGCGGCGTGGCGCCGAGCGTGCCGGCCACGAGCGCGATCACGCTCAGGGCGGCGCCGGCGGGGATGGCGGCTCGGCCGCGCCGGCCCTGGAGCCGGCGACCCCGCCGGATCGGTGCCTCCACCAGGTGGTACGAGGCGGCCGCGAGCGCCACGGTGGCCGCGAGCCGCACGCCGGTGAGCGCCCAGCCGTCGAGTCCGGTGCGGGCCTCGTCGAGCACGAGGTAGAGGGGCCAGTGGTACAGGTAGGCGCCGTAGGAGATGCGCCCGAGCGCCGCGAGGGGGGCGAGCGCGGCGAGCGTCCCCACCGGGCCGGGGTGGTGGCGGTCGGCGACGCTGGCCACCACCAGCGCGCCGGCGAGCCTGGCCAGCGGCAGCGCCCGCGGTACGGCGTGGCGCTGCTCCCGTCGAGCGTGGCCCAGAGGGCGAGCAATGCGACGGCGGCGAGCGTCCCCGCGACGTGGCGGCCGCGTCGGGTGGCGGCCCACCGCTGGGGGCCGAGCACGACCGCAGCGCGGCCAGGGCGGCGCCGAGGAGCACCGCGCTCGCCTGCGTGTCGGTGCCGTAGTAGAGGCGGGATCGGCTGGCCCCCAGCGCCTCCAGCCCGACCATGGCCGCGCTCGACGCGACGGCGAGGGCGAGGGCGGCGACCAGCACCGCCCGAGCGCTGCGCCAGCGGGCGAGGACGGCGGCCACGGCGAGCGGCCACAGCAAATAGAGCTGCTCCTCGATCGAGAGGCTCCAGGTGTGGCGCAGCGGGCTCGGTCGCAGCTGGGTGGCCCAGTAGTCGCCGCCGGTGAGGATGGTCCGCCAGTTGGCCACCTCGAGCAGGGTGGCGATGCCGTCCCACCGGATCGCGCGCAGCTCGGTCGGGAGGGCGACGGTGGCCGCGCACGCACCGACGCCGACGAGGGTGATGACGAGGGCCGGCCCGAGGCGGCGGGCGCGCCGGGCCCAGAAGCCGCGCAGCCCCACGGCGCCCTGCTCGCGCCAGCCGACCAGCAGCAGCGCGGTGATCAGGTAGCCCGACAGGACGAAGAACAGGTCGACGCCCAGCCAGCCGCCCTCGAGGTGGCCGGCGTGGTGGAGGAGCACGGCGGCGATCGCCGCGCCCCGCAGGCCGTCGAGCGCCTCGACGTGGGGCAGGCGGGCGCCGTCCGCCGTGCTCACGGGCGATCGACGAGCCGGTCGGCGGTGCCGTCGGCGAGCCGGCGGGCGTCGCCGGGCGACAGGTCCGCGCCCGCACCGTGAGCGAGGTCTCGGCGCCCGCCACCGCGCACGGCGCGACGCACACGGCGGATGCGCCTCGCGCCACCGGGAAGAAGTCGATCCGCCGCACGCCGGGCACCTGGTGGCGCCCGAGGTTGGAGATCAGCAGCGTGTCGGAGAACCGCTCGACCACCGGCTGGAGGGCGCAGGACCAGCTTCGGGGCCGACACCTGCTCGCCGGGCTCCTCCGGGCTCGCCAGCGCCGCCTGCACCAGGTCGCCGATCGGGTCGGTGGGGGCCACGTCGATGCGCCGGTACGACGCCACGTTGCCGACGCCCGCCGGTCCGCCCACGGCCACGGTGAGCCCGACCTTGGCGAGCGACGCCCCGTGCCGGCGCTGGTGGTCGCCGGCCGCCGCCACCGCGGCGGCGGCGATGCGCCCGGTGGTGCCCCGGCCGGCGAGGGCGACCGTGCGTGGCGTAGGCGTCGCCGGGCCAGACCCCGGGGTGGGCGCCAACCGGTCGGCGGGTCGCACCAGGCGCTCGAGGAGGGGCCGCTTGGAGCCGGGCTGCCCGGGGGCGGCGACGCGACGGGCCGGGGTCGCTCGCCGTCGACCAGGGCCCGCAGCACGGCGACGAGCGCCAGCCCATCGAGCGCGGCGTGGTGCCCACGACGGCGAGCCGCCGGCCGTCGGGGGACCGCAGCAGTCGGAGCGGTGCGTCGACGGCGAGGTCGAAGGGCGGTCGGTCCGGCGGTCGTCGAGGGTCGCCGTCGACCACCTCGATCGGGCCCGGCTCGCCGGGCACCCAGGTCTCTCCGGCGAGGCGGGCGCCGACGATGGGCACCGCCCGGTGGAGGTCGTCGAGGCGCCGCTCCAGGCCCTCGGCGGGCGCGTCGAGCGTGGCCACCGTGACCACCACCCACTCGGTCCGGGGATCGGGGAACCGCAGCAGCGCCAGCGCGTGGCGAGAGGCCGCCGCCGGCAGCCGACCGGGCTCGGTCACGGGCGAGGTCGATCGCCGCGCAGGTCGCCGCGCAGCGCGTCGTCGGCCGGGTCGAGGATCTGGGTCGATGTGATGGTGGTGGGCCGCACGAGCAGGTGCGGCAGCGCCCGCTCGAGGGCGTGGGCGAGCTCGGTGGCGTCGATGGGCTCGACGAACGGGAGGATGGCCAGCGCCCCCTTCTCCCAGCGCACGATGGGCGCCGGGACCGGCATCGCGTCGCGCAGGGCGTCGACCACCGCCTCGGTGCTGGTCGCCCGATCGGTGGGGTGCGCCTCGAGGGCGGAGAGGACCTGGCTGCGCCGGTGACGGCCCTTCATGCGGGTCACCTGGAGCGCCATGGCGCCCGAGTCGACGACGATCCGCACGTGGCTGCCGCGGACGGCCTTCCAGTGCACGGGCAGCTCTCGCATGGCCAGGCCGAGGCGGTCGGCGAGGGCGAGCAGCTCGACGTCGAACGCGTAGCCCCGCTCGGTGAGCAGGTGGAAGAGGAGCTTGCCCTGCGGGCCGCGCATCGCCTTGAAGCCGCACTGGAAGTCGGTGACGTCGAGGCCGGTGATGCGCCGGGCCAGGGCGTTGAACGAGCGGTGGGCGGCATCGCTCGAGGGCGTGACGCCGCTGGTGACGGCCCCGGGCGCGCTGCGCGACCCGATGGCGAGGTGCACGTCGTCGAGCAGCTCGAGCAGCGGGTCGAGGTGGGCGAGGTCCGTGGCCATGTCGGCATCCATGTACGCGATGCGGTGGCCGACGGCGCGGGCGACGCCGGCGCGCACGGCGGCGCCCTTGCCGGCGTGGGTGCCGAGCTGGAACACGCCGCTGCGCGGGACGCCGGCGAGCAGCTCGGTGGCGATCGCCACGGTGTCGTCGGTGCTTCCGTCGTCGACGACGATGACCTCGGTGCGGCCCGGGCGCTCCTGGAGGTGCTCGATGAGCACGGGGAGCGAGAGCGGGAGGCGGGCGGCTTCGTCGTAGGCCGGGATCACGATCGACAGGTCGGGGCGGTCGCGCACGAGGTGCAGCCCGACGCGGCCGGTGCCCACGGGGATCCCGGCCAGCTCCGCCGGCGGCTCCTCCACCTCCTCGAGCTCGGGGTACTCGTCGATGGGGACCCCCTCGTCGGGCCCCGTCCACGAGCCGTGCGGCAGGCGGAGCGACCGCCGGTGCGAGGCGACCGCCTCCTCGCAGATCTCCTCGAACCGCTCGACCGTCGCGTCCCACGAGCACGCAGCGGCGCGGCGGATGGCGCCGGCGCGGAGGCGGGCCCGCCGCTCGGGGTCGCGCGCCAGCTCCAGCCAGGCCTCGGCGAGCTGCTCGGGGCGGTCGACGAGCACGCCGCTCATCCCGTCGACGATCGAGTCGCGCAGGCCCGGCACCCGGAAGGCGAGGCTGGGGGTCCCGTGGGCCGCCGCCTCGGTGATCACCAGCCCCCAGCCCTCGTGGCTGGCGGGGTGGACCATCAGCCACGCCTGCGAGAGCAGCTCCTGCTTGCGGGCCTCGCTGATGCGGCCGGGCAGCTCGACCCCCGGGCCGGCCATCGCCTGGAGACGGGCGCGCTCGGGGCCCTCGCCGGCGATGACCAGGCGCCCGCCGATGAGGGGCTGGATCTGGTTGAACGCCTCGACGGCGAGCTCGAACCGCTTGTGGGGCACCATCCGGCCCAGGCCGACGAACAGGGGCTCGGGCGCCTCGGCGCCCGGCGCCTCGGGCAGGTCGGTGCCGTTGATGATGATGCGGATGCGCTCGCGGTCGACGCCCATGTCCTCGAGCTGGTCGGCGGTGCTGGGCGAGACGGCGACGAACAGGCGGTCGTGGTACGCGGCGGGCATGCCGCGCAGCTCGAGGGTTCGGCCCACCGCGGCGATCGGGCGGGGGAACCACTGGTCCCACTGGTCGGTGTGGATGTGGTTGACCAGGCACAGCGACGGCCCCCGCCGCCAGAGCGGCACGTAGTAGGAGACGCCGTTCGCCACGTCGACCACGAGGTCGGCGCGACGGTGCTTGCTCCAGTAGGCCAGCGGGGCGCGGAGGTACTGGTCGACGGTGCCGCCGTTGGGCTGCACCCGGTAGGGGTGGCCCTCGCCGACGGGGTTCGCGCACAGGAGCGTGACGTCGTGGCCGCGCTCGGTGAGGCCGGCGCACAGCCGGTCGACCAGGACCTCGGACCCGCCGGCCAGCTCGTTGGCCAGGTCGCGCCACGCGGCGACCAGGATCCGCATCAGCCCGTGGCCTCGCGGCGGCCCCGGGGGCTCGCGTCGGCGGGTGGTGGGGTCATCGACATCCTCAGCGCGGCGGTCGCCGCCGTTCGGCGGAGCGAGCAACTGTAGCGTGGCCGCCGCGGCGCTCCCCGGTGAGGGCCCGATGAGGTCGAACGTGCCACCCACCGCCGAGGCACCCGGTCGCGCCGGGGTCGGTCCCACCACCAGCCAGCCGAGCGAGGCCGCTCCCGTCGCGTGGTGGCCCTGGGCGGTCGGGCTGCTGCTCGGGCTGGTGGTGCTCGGTCCGGCGCTGGGCGGGGGATCGATGCTCAGCCTCGACCTGCTGGTGACGCCCGAGATCCCGATCCCCGACGGGCTCTACGGCCTCGGTCCCGCGCTGTCCCAGCGCGTCCCGCTCTTCGCGCTCGTCGGGGCCCTGGCCGCCGTGGTGGGCGGCCCGGTGGCCACCAAGGCGCTGCTCGTGGCCTGGGTCGCCACCGGCTTCGCCGGCGGCCCGTCTGGCCCGGGTGCTGGCGCCACCGACCCGGCCGGCCGGGCCGCTCGCCCAGCTCGCCGCCGGGCTCCTCTGGGCCGGCGGCCCCTTCGCCCTGACGCGGATCGGCGTGGGCCACGTGAACCTGGTGTGGGTCGTGGCGGTGCTGCCCTGGGCGCTGCCCCGGCTCTGCCGCCCCGGCGACCACCTCCCGTCGACGTTCCTGGCGTCGGCGGCCTTCGCGCTTCGGCGGCCCCGGCGGGGGCACGCTCGGGCTGGCGCTGGTGGCCGTCGGGCTGGTGGCCACCGGCCGCCTCGGCTCGTCCGGGCCGCGGTCGTCGCCGCCGCCCCCACGCCAGCTGGGTGGGGCCGACCGTCGTGCTGCTGTGGGCCGGTGCCGGGGTGAACGGCGCCGGCCGCTTCGCCACGAGCGCCTCGGGCGCGGGCGGTTGGCCGGCGATAGCCGTGGGCGGGGGCTTCTGGCGCCCGGACCTGCAGGCGGGCCCGGGCGGCGCGCTCCTCGCCCTCGGCGGCGTCCTGGTGCTCGTCGCCGCCGCTGGGCGGCGCCGAGCTCGTCGCCCGCCGGGGCTGGCGCTCGTGGCCCGGGGCGGCGACCGCCGCGGCCGGCATCGGCCTCGCGCTCGCGGCGGCCAGCGCCCTCCCGGGCGTGCGCGAGGTCTACGACGCGCTGAGCCGGCTCCCATCGGAGCCCCCCTGCGCGAGAGCCACCGGTTCGTCGCCCTGTGGCTGGTGTGGGCCGCTCCCGTGGCCGCGCTTCGGCGCCGCCCGCCTCGCCGAGCGGGCCCGACCGGCCGCCGCCCGGGCGGGCCCTGCTCGTGCTCGTCCTGGCGGGCCTCGCGCTGTCGGTGCCCGGCTGGTGGGGATCGACGGCCGCCTCGACCCGGTCGAGTTCCCCCGGAGCTGGGCCGCCGCGCGCAGCGCATCGACGGGGACCCCGGCACCGTGGTGGCGCTCCCGTGGAGCGAGTACCCCACGCTGTCGTTCGCCGAGGGCCGCCAGGCCTTCAACCCGCTCCCCCAGTACCTCGGGGGCGACGTGATCAGCAGCTTCGACCCGCGGTTCGACCCGGGCGAGCCCCGCCAGGAGCAGGTCGACCCCCGGGCGCTCGTGGTCGACGAGCTGGTGGGGCGCGCCTGTGGCGGCACCTCGATCGGCGACGACCTCGCCGGCGCTCGGCGCTGCGTGGTGCTCGCCCACGAGGAGGCGTGGCGCGACTACGGCGCGCTCAGGACCGACCCCGGGCTGCGGCGGGCGCTCGATCTGCCCGACCTCGAGCTGTACGAGGTCGTCGGGTGGTCGGGCCGGGCCACGGCCCCCGACGGCGCCGCGCGGTCGCTCGAGCGCCCGGCGCCGTTCGTGCTGCGGACCGATGGCGGGGCCGGGACGGTCCTCCACGTGGCGGGCGCGCCCGGGTGGCGGCGGGGCTGGTCGGCCGTCCGGGTGACCGACGACGGCCAGCTGCTGGCGCCCGGTGGGGGCGGCGTGATCTGGTTCTCACCCGCTCCGGTGCTGGTCACGGTGCACGTGCTCGTGGTGGCGGGCGGGATCGTCGCGCTCCGCTCACGACGGCGCCGCTTCGGCCGATTCCTTGCACCGAGGTGGTCGCGCGACTAGCGTCGTGCGCATCGTTCGCGGGGGAGACCTCGCCGTATCGGGTGGAAGGCTGCACATGATCCGGAAGATGCTCCTGCTGGTGGCGATGGTCGGGGCGCTGTTGGCGCTCGGGTCCACGGCGGCCAACGCCCAGGACTGCGGCTACGGCGGCTGCCCGACCGACACCACGACCACGACGGCCGCCGGTGGCTCGACCACCACGACGCTGCCGTCGGACATCCCGACGGTCACCGCCGTGCGCGGCGAGACCATCACGGTCGACGGCCAGGCCTGCGCCCCCGGCGCCGAGGTCACCGTGACCTGGGACGACGGCACCCCGCTCGGCACGTTCGTGGCCGATGAGAACGGCGACTTCACCACCACGATCACGATCCCGGCCAACGCCACCCTCGGCGTGCACCTCGTGACCGCCACCTGCGGCGACGTCGAGCAGTTCATCAACGTGAACGTGCTGGCCGAGACGGTCGACAACGTGGACGAGGGCACCCTCGCCCGCACCGGCTCCGACACCATGCCGCTCGTCGCCATCGGCGCCGCAGCGCTGGTGCTCGGCGGCGCCTTCCTCTACGGCGCCCGCCGCCCCCGCAACGCCTGATCCGGCAGCGGCCCGGCGCCGCTCCCGAACCGATCCACTCGTCGATCCGACCCCGCTCCGGCGGGGTCGGATCGCGTCCGGGCCCGGTTCCGATCCACCGGGTGGCGCCCGGTAGGGTGCGCCGATGCGCTCCTTGCTGCTCGCCACGGGTCCCTGGAAGCCGGAGTTCTGGCTCGAGAAGGCGGGGGCCGCCGCCGCCTGGGTGATCGTGGCGATCATCTTCGCCGAGTCGGGCCTCTTCTTCGGCTTCTTCCTCCCCGGCGACTCCCTGCTCTTCATGGCCGGGTTCCTCACCTCGCAGGGCGCCGCCGACTTCGTGGCGCCGGGTGCCGCCGGCGAGGCCCTGGCTCCGGTGGTCGACGGGATGCCCCACATCCTCTTGCTGCTGCCGCTGCTCTTCGTGGCCGCGTTCCTGGGCGACCAGGTGGGCTACGCGTTCGGCAAGTGGGTGGGCCCGGCGATCTTCACCCGGGAGGACTCGCGGTTCTTCAAGCAGAGCCACGTGACCAAGGCGCACGACTTCCTCGAGCGCTACGGCCCCAAGACCATCTTCCTGGCGCGGTTCGTGCC
The DNA here is from genome assembly GCA_041394165.1 of Acidimicrobiales bacterium. Taxonomy (GTDB): domain Bacteria; phylum Actinomycetota; class Acidimicrobiia; order Acidimicrobiales; family Iamiaceae; genus Aquihabitans. Next base: position 44,500 of record JAWKIT010000012.1, on the reverse strand, counting down.
GATCGTGCGCACCTTCGCCCCGATCGTCGCCGGGGTCGGCCAGATGCGCTACCGGACGTTCCTCACCTTCAACCTGTTGGGGGCCTTCGTGTGGGCGGTGGGCATCACGACGCTCGGGCACTTCCTGGGCAACGTCGAGTTCATCCGCGACAACATCGAGTACACGATCATCGGGATCGTGCTGCTCTCGCTCACGCCGGTGTTCGTCGAGCTGATCCAGGCTCGGCGCCACCGTCACGCCGCCGCCGAGCCCGACGCCGCCTGAGCCCCGGGGGGACCCGCTTCCATCCCGGGCCCTCGAACCGCCTGGGCCCCCTCGGGGGCCCGAGGAGCGCCGTGCGGGCATCCAGCGGGCCTTCCAGCGCCCGTACCGAGGCGGGATCGGGGCTCTCGCCCCCCCCGCCCCCCCGGGAGGGGGCCTCCCGGCGGCGGCGGCGCCGGCCCCGGTCCGGCCACGGGCGATTCGGTTCGTCGCAGTGGGCGGCGAATCGCCGTCGATTCGCTCCCCACCGATCGGCGACGAGCGGCCGGTGTCGAGGATCGGGCGAATCGCCGTCGATTCGCCCCCGACGGCCGTGGGGCCGCTCGACCGCTGAGCTCGCGGTCCGCGGAGCACCGCCCTCGCGGCGCAGCGGGCGCGGCGACCAGCGCACCCCACCCACCCCGAACGCGCCGGTGGCGTGCGCTCGGTCCTCCGCAGAGGGGAGCGCACGCCACCGGGACGAGCGGATCGGCCGGGCGGCGCCCGGCGGATCAGGTCAGGCAGCCGCCTCGAGGGCCGCCTTGTCGCCGGCCTTCTTCGAGTAGACGATCGCCCCGACCACGACGACGGCGGCGACGAGCGCCACCACGATCGCCAGGGCCTCGGGCGCCTGCTTGAGGTCGATGAGCTTGTCCTCGTCGTACAGCTTGATGATGGCCGGGAGGATCAGCAGCGAGACCAGGTTCATGACCTTGATCAGCGGGTTGAGCGCCGGGCCGGCGGTGTCCTTGAACGGGTCGCCCACCGTGTCGCCGATGACGGCGGCCTTGTGGCTCTCGGAGCCCTTGCCGCCCTCGTTGCCGTCCTCGATGTACTTCTTGGCGTTGTCCCACGCCCCGCCGGCGTTGGAGAGGAAGTTGGCCATGAGCTGGCCGACCACGATCACGCAGGCGAGGAAGGCGCCGAGGCTGATCGGCCCCAGGCCGAAGCCGATGATCACCGGGGCGAGCACGGCGATGATGGCCGGCGTGGCCAGCTCCCGCAGCGAGGCCTGGGTGCAGATGTCGATGGCGGGGCCGTAGTCGGGCTCCTTGGTGCCCGCCATGATCTTCCCGTCGGCGAACTGGCGGCGCACCTCCTGCACCACCACGCCGGCGGTGCGGGACACGGCCCGGATCGCCAGCGACGAGAAGATGAAGGCGATCGAGCCGCCGACCAGCAGGCCGATGAAGACCTTGGGGTCGGCCACGTTGATCGGGAACGACTGGTCGCCGGCGACCTCGCCGAGGCCGATCTGCTCGATGATCGTCTCGCCGTAGGAGGCGAACAGGGCGACGGCGGCCACCACGGCCGAGCCGATGGCGAAGCCCTTGGTGACGGCCTTGGTGGTGTTGCCGACGGCGTCGAGCGCCACCATGATCCGCTCGGGCTCGCCCTCGAAGTCGCCCGACATCTCGGCGATGCCCGCCGCGTTGTCGGCCACGGGGCCGAAGGTGTCCTCGGCCACGATGATGCCGGTGGTCGAGAGCATGCCGATGCCGGCGAGCGCCACCAGGTACACCGAGAACTTGAACGAGCCGCCGCCCAGGGCGATGGCGCCGCCGATGGCGGCGGCGACGGCGATCAGGCCCCACACGGCCGACTCGAGGCCGAGCGAGATGCCCTCGAGCACCGTGGTGGCCGGGCCCGTGCGGGTGGCCTTGGCGATGTCCTGCACCGGCTTGGTCTTGGTGCTGGTGAAGTAGGCGGTGATCTTCGAGGCGGCGAAGCCGAGGGCGACGCCCACGAGCACGGCGCCGAACATGCGGGCGCCGGGGGCGCTGACGACCAGCTCGCCGTTGGGGAGGACCGAGTCCGGGGTGCCGACGTAGCCGAAGGCCAGGGCGGCGGCGCCGACGACGGCGATGGCCTGGGCGATGTAGATGCCCCGGTCGATGGCCTGGAGGGCGTCGGTCTCGCCCGGACGGGCCTTCACCAGGAAGATGCCGATGATCGAGGCGACGAGGCCGATCGCCATGACGGCGACCGGGAAGACGAGGCCCTTGGCGGCGTCGGCCGGGCCCACGCCGATGGCCGACATGGCCGACACGCCGAGGATGATCGAGGCCACGAGCACCACGCCCGAGCTCTCGAAGAGGTCGGACGCCATGCCGGCGCAGTCGCCCACGTTGTCGCCCACGTTGTCGGCGATGGTGGCCGGGTTGCGGGGGTCGTCCTCGGGGATGCCGGCCTCGACCTTGCCGACCAGGTCGGCGCCCACGTCGGCGGCCTTGGTGAAGATGCCGCCGCCGACGCGCAGGAACAGGGCGAGCAGCGAGCCGCCGAAGCCGAAGCCGACGAGGATGGCCGAGCTCGTGTTCTGGAAGAGCAGGATGATGACGGTGGCGCCGAGCAGCACGAAGCCGGCGGTGGCGAGGCCGACGGACCCGCCGGTGCGGAACGCGGCGGTCAGCGCACCGGGGTAGTCCGAGGCGGTGGCCGCCGCGGTCGTGCGGATGTTGCCCTTGGTGGCCAGCCACATGCCGAAGAAGCCGATCGAGCCCGAGGCGATGCCGCCGACGATGAACGCCAGGGTGCGGAACAGGCCCGATTGCGCGAACGAGAGGGCCTCGGTGCCGTCGGGCTTGGCGATCGATGCCGAGGTCAGGAACACCACCACGGCCAGCGGCACGACGATCATGCCGATCGTGCGGAACTGGCGGGTGATGTAGGCCATGGCGCCCTCGTGGACGGCGTCGGCGATCTTCTTCATCTCCGTCGAGCCGTCGGGGAGCGCGAGGACCCCCTTGGCCATCAGCGCGGCGACCCCGAGGGCGACGAGTGCGATGAGCAGGGCGATGATGAGGAGGGCCTTGTCGGCTCCTCCGAGTTCGAACAGCTGGTAGCCGCCTTCGGCTGCGAGCAGGTGCACCGTGGATCCTTCGTCGGGTCGGCGGGTGAGACGGGGCGTCCCCGAGGGTGCGCCGGTGCGCTGCCGGGCAGCGTGCGCGACGCGGGAAGACCCCCGCAGGACGGCAAATCGCTACTACGCAACGGCGTCCATGTGCAATTTGGCACAAGGCACAGCGTCGGTTCAGACGGGCGTCAGGCGCTTCCGAGCACCGGGTTCAGGCCGAGCAGGGCGGCGATCTCGGCGGCCGCCGCCTCCCCGGAGCGGACCGCGCCCTCCATGTAGCCGTTGTGGACCGGGGAGCACTCGGCGCCGGCCCATCGGATGCGCCCGACGGGCGCGGTGAGGGCCTCGCCGTACGCGGTCCACACCCCGGGGGCGAGGTGGGCGCCGTAGCAGCCGCGGCTGAACTCCTCGGCCATCCAGTCGCGCTCCACGTACTCGAGCGGCTCGGCCGCCTTCGGCCCGAAGTACCGGACGAAGCACCCGATGGCGGCCGCCCGGCGCTCCTCGAGGGTGGCCCGGGCCCACCGGCGCCCGTCGTTCGCCTCCATGAACCCGACGAGGATCCCCGGCGTGCCCGATGGCGGCGAGTTGTCGAAGGTGACCTTCACCGGACCCTCGTCCGACGCCGCCTGGCCGTTCAGCCCGTCGGCCCGCCAGAACGGCTCGGGGTAGATGGCGTAGAGCTTGGTGACCGAGCCGGCCGGCACGCGCTGGGTGAGCTGGTCGCGCCACGACGGCAGCGCCGGCCGGTACTCGAGTCGGCCGGCGAGGGTGGGGGGCAGGGTGACGATCACCTGCGACCCGCGCACCACCTCGCCGTCTCGCAGCACGACCCGGACCTCTCGCTCGTCCTGCTCGACGCTGCGCACGGGCGCGCCGAGGCGGACCCGGTCGCCGAGCTCGTCGGCCATCGCCTCGCTGATGCGGATCGAGCCGCCGACGATGCGGTCCTGCTGGGCGCCGCGCTCCACCGACAGGAGCGTCTCGAGGTCGGTCCCCGAGTGGGCGTAGAAGAGCGCGTGCAGCGCGGACAGGTCGGTCGACTCGGCCGAGAACACCGCCTCGCAGGCCACCCGGAAGTAGGCGCGCCCCGTCGAGGTGCGCAGGTTGCGGCGGATCCAGGTCTCGAAGGTCTGGCCGTCGAGCACGCGGGCCTTCGGGTGGGCCCAGGGTCGATCGAGGGGCACCTGCGACGCGAGGCGCGTGAAGCGGGCCAGGCCCTGGGCCAGGTCGGCGAGGGCGAACGGGTTGAGCTTGGGGACCGCCCCGCGCTGCGACCCCATCCGGCTCGACCTCCCGCCGAGCTGCACCACCAGCTCGCCGTCGTTCCAGGTGGGGAACGTCTCGAGGCCGAGCTCGGCGATCAGCTCGTACATCCGGGTCTGGGTGGGGCCGACCCACTGCCCACCCAGCTCGATGGGGGTGCCGTCGGCGGTCCGGCCCCCCTCGGTGCGACCGCCGACCCGGTCGCGGGCTTCGAGCACCACGACGTCGATGCCGGCGGCCACCAGCCGCCGAGCTGCGGCGAGCCCGGCCAACCCCGCGTCCACCACGATCACCTGCTGGTCGCTCACCTTCCGGCCTCCTGGTCCCATCGCTGCCACTGGTCTCGCACCCACCGAGGCCGCCGATCGGGCAGGCCCGCGGCCCGAGGTCGCGGGCCCACGCCCCCTCGAGCCGGGCGGCCTCGGCGAAGGCGGCGGCGCTGGGCGGCGGATCGGCGAGCCATGCGGCCTCGACGCGGTCGCGCTCGGCGCCGTAGCGGGCGAGCGACGCCGAGTGGTCCTTGAGCGCCATCCGGTGCAGCGGCTCGTGGCGCCACCAGGTGCTCTCGTCCTCCGCACGGTTGGTGGGGTCGGGGCCGAGATCGACCGGGTCGTCGAGCGCCACCGGCTTGAAGATCGACGTGCACGGCCCGCTCGTGGCGGTGGCCCAGTGCTGGATCGGGCCTCGCAGGTCGGCCACCCACGACCCCGTGCTCTGGCTGGAGGCCACCGAGCCACCGGCGTGGACGCACGGCGCCGTCAGGCCACCGTGGAGGCGCGACCACGTCGGCCGACCCTCGGGGCCGTGGTCGCGCAGCACGGCGAACAGGTCGGCCGGGCCCGTGGCCGCGGCGGCACCCGGTTCGGTGCGGGCCCGGCGCCGCGCGCAGCCGTTGACGCGCCCCTTGACCGGATCGGCGTGGGCCTCGGCGAACGCCTCGATGGTCAGCCCGTTGGAGATCGACCGACCCCGACTCGCGACGCGCTCGGTGGCCCAGGCTCGCCCGGCCGTCTCGAGCACGATGGCCCCGTCGGGATCGGCCACCAGGAAGCTGTTGTGGTAGCGGAACCGCGGGTGCTCGTGGCTGCACGGGCCGCCCTGGCCGTGGCGCTCGAGGAGCTCGACGATGACCCCCACCGCCTCCTCGGCCGTCGCCGCCCGCTCCAGGCCGAGGCGCAGGAGGTCCATGCCGAGCAGCGCCGGCCGGCGGCGCTCGAACCACAGGTCGCGGGTGAACACCGCCTCGTTGCCGATCACCACGCCGTGCTCGCTGGCGCCCATCTCGGCCCCCACATCCACCACGGCTGCGACAGCAGCACGGCGTGGGTGCGCGCGGCCTGGGGGACCTCGATCCACGTGCAGCGCACCGATTCCCCCGGGGCGTGGTCGGCCGCTGGGAGCCAGCGCAGCACCTGGGCCTCGTTCGGGTCGCGATCGCTGTTCTTGGCGAACAGCACCCCGTCATCGGCGAGGGTGACCAGGGTGTCGCACACCGGGTCAGCCCTCGCCGACCGCCTTCGCCTGGGCCGCCACCTGGCGCACCACGTCGCCCATCACCAGGTTCACGTCGACCAGGTGGAGCCCCCACTCCGGCGACAGGTCGCCCGGGATGTCGTCGGCTCGCGGGCCGTCGCCCGCACCCGTGACGGTGGCCTCCAGGTAGTGGAAGCCGCCCGCCTCGGCGCACGCACCGGTGACGAGGTCGGTCAGGTGGACGAAGGGGGTCTCGATCGTGCCGGCCGACGGGTCGAGCCAGCTGACGCCCTCGCCACCCGCGCCGAGGGCGTCGAGGATCGAGGCGCCGGCGTTGGCCGGGAAGTAGCTGTCGAGCGCGGCGGGGCCCCCGGCCGGCGCCGCCGGGTTCACGCAGCCGGCCACGCCCTCGCTGCCCCTCGGCGCTCCGAAGAACGAGTTGGGCGGCGGCGGGGCGGTGTCGCGGAACGTGGCCCAGGTGGTGACGCAGCCCACCTCGCCGTCGGCCGTGCAGAGGGGCACGTCGGCGAAGTCGCCGCCGACCACCTCGCCCTCGGGCACCGCCACGGCGCCGCCGGCCAGGTAGGCGCCGACGAGGAGGCTCCGCAGGTCCTCCTCGGGGTCGATCTCCTCGGCGATCAGCCGGTTCAGGATGCCGGCGCCCTGCGAGTGGCCGACCAGCACGAAGCCCCGGCCGCCGTTGTCTTCGGCCAGGTAGGTGCGGAAGGCGTCGAGCACGTCGGCGTAGGGGTCGCCCTGCTCGGTGGACTCCTCGCCGCCGATGCGGGTGCCGAGGCCGCCCAGGGTGAGCTGGCGGTAGCCGGGGGCGAAGAGGCGGCACACGGACTGCAGCCGCGCCGCCTGGTTCAGCGTCACGTAGCCCTCCTCCTCGTCCGAGAGGTCCCAGTCGGCGAACTGCGTGTCGTCGCGCGAGATGGTGGGGTACACGTAGAAGCAGTCGATCGGCGGGTCCTCGGCCCGCACGAACGGCTCGACGGTGAGCGTGCCGTCCTCGGCCACCAGCGTGGCGTCGAGGTCGCCGTCGCAGATGTCGTCGTCGACCGCCGGCGAGCACACCCAGTGCGACGGGTCGTCGTAGTTGACCGATTCGTAGTCGGCGAAGCGATCGAGGGGCGCCCCCTCCGCGGTGCTCGCCGCCTCGGAGGTCGTCGTGGCGGCCCCGTCGTCGGCGGGTGCTCCCTCGCTGCCCCCGTCGGAGCTGCACGCCGCGAGCGGGGCGAGCAGGAGCAGGGCGGCGGCGAGCAGCGCGCGCCGGGGAGCGGGGTGGTGCGCCATGGGACCGACGGTAGCGGCGGCCGTCACGCCGTGCGCTGGTCGAGGGGGAGGTGGTTGGCGTCGCCGAGGGCCCGCAGCGACCAGAGGTTGGCGCCGGCGATCGCGTCGGCGGCGAGCACGGCCACCGAGGCGTGGCCCATCGTGAAGCGCAGCCACTCCCACGGTTCCGACGGCACGCCGAGCAGGTGGGCCACGAGCGTGCTGTTGGTGCCGCCGTGGGCCACGATCAGGATCCGGTCGGGCGCGCCCTCGGGCACCACCCAGAGGCCGGGCTCCTCGGCCGGCACGATCCCGTGCTCGGCCAGCAGCGCGTCGATCGCCCCGGTGACGCGAGCGTGGAACGTGGCGAAGTCCTCGCCGCCGGGGAACCCGGTGCGCCACGCCTCCCGGTCGCCGGCCCGCATGGACTCGAACGCGTCGCGCACCACCTCGATGGCGACGCCGTCCCAGTGGTCGGGGCTGCGCAGCTCGACCAGGTCCTCGCGGGTGTCGATCGGTAGGTCGAGCGCCTCGGCGATCGGCGCCGCGGTCTGCTGGGCCCGGGCGGCGTGCGAGGCGTAGAGGTGGTCGACGTCGCCGCGTCCCGGTGCGTCCTCGGTGTCGGCCAGGCGGCGGGCCACCAGCGCAGCCTGCCCGTGGCCGAGCGCGGTGAGGCCGGGGTCGTTGCGGTTGCGGCCGTCGGGCGAGACCCAGTCGGGCTGGGCGTGGCGGACGAGGATGAGCTCCATGGCCGGACCCTACCGAGGGGGTCCGACAGCCGAGGGCGGGGTTCGGCCCGTCCTCGGTGCTACGAGCGAGCCAGGGTCTTGCGGTTCTTGAACTTGGCCTTCAGGTAGTCCTTGTTCATCAGCGCGATGAAGTCGATCGAGATCTCCTTCGGGCACGCCTCCTGGCACTCGCCGTGGTTGGTGCAGGAGCCGAAGAACTCCTCCATGGTGTCGACCATGGCCTCCACCCGGCTGTAGCGCTCGGCCTGGCCCTGGGGCAGCAGGTTGAGGTGGCTCACCTTCGCCGCGGTGAACAGGTTGGCCGCCGAGTTCGGGCACGCGGCCACGCAGGCGCCGCAGCCGATGCAGGCCGCGGCATCCATGGCGGCGTCGGCCACCGGCTTGGGGATCGGCGTGAGGTTGGCATCGGGGGCGCCGCCGGTCTCGGCGGTGATGAACCCGCCGGCCTCCACGATGCGGTCGAACGCCGAGCGGTCGACCATCAGGTCCTTCACCACGGGGAACGACGTGGCCCGCCACGGCTCGATGGTGATGGTGTCGCCGTCGGCGAACTTGCGCATGTGGAGCTGGCAGGTGGCCGTGCCCTTCTGGGGGCCGTGGGCCTGGCCGTCGATCATCAGCGAGCACGTGCCGCAGATGCCCTCGCGGCAGTCGTGGTCGAAGACGATGGCCTCCTTGCCCTCGTTGATGAGGCGCTCGTTGACCTGGTCGAGCATCTCGAGGAACGACATCTCGTCGTTGATGCCCGGCGCCGCGATCGTGTCGAAGTGCCCCGGGGCGCTCGGCCCGTCCTGGCGCCAGACCTTGAGGGTGACGTTGAGTTCCTTCACTTGTAGCTCCGGACGGCGAGGTGGACGTTGTCGAACTCGAGCGGCTCCACGTTGCGGATGGAGCGGTGGGGTCGCCGCTCCACCCAGGCGGCGACGTGGGCGAAGTGCTCGTCGTCGCCTCGGCCTCGCCCTCCTCGGTCTGGTGCTCGGCGCGGAAGTGGCCGCCGCAGCTCTCCTCACGGGTGAGGGCGTCGAGGCACATCACCTGGGCGAGCTCGAAGAAGTCGTCGACCCGGCCCGCCTTCTCGAGGGTCTGGTTGAGCGACGAGCCCGAACCGGTGACCCGCAGGTCCTTGCGGAACTCCTCGTGAGCGCCGGGATCTCGGCGAGGGCCTTCTCGAGGCCCTCCTTGGTGCGCTCCATGCCGCAGTAGTCCCACATGATGCGACCGAGCTTCATGTGGAAGGCGTCGGGCGACTGGGTGCCGCCGATCGACAGGTACTGGGCGAAGCGGTCGGCGGCCTCGGCCTCGGCCGCCTTGAAGGCCGGGTGGTCGGTGGGCACCGGCGTGGTGCCGAGCAGCGGGGCGAGGTAGTTGCTGATGGTGTTCGGCAGCACGAAGTAGCCGTCGGCCAGGCCCTGCATGAGCGCCGGCGCGCCCAGGCGGTTGGCGCCGTGGTCGGAGAAGTTGGCCTCGCCGGCTGCGTAGAGCCCCGGCACCGAGGTCATCAGCTCGTAGTCCACCAGAGCCCGCCCATCGTGTAGTGCGGGGCGGGGTAGATGCGCATCGGCTGGCGGTACGGCGACTCGTCGGTGATCCGCTCGTACATCTCGAAGAGGTTCCCGTAGCGCTCCTCGATCACCTTCTCGCCGAGGCGCCCGATGGCGTCGGAGAAGTCGAGGAACACGCCGTTCTTCAGCGGCCCGACGCCCTTGCCGGCGTCGACCTCGACCTTGGCGGCCCGGCTGGCGATGTCGCGCGGGGCGAGGTTGCCGAAGCTCGGGTAGCGCCGCTCGAGGTAGTAGTCGCGATCCTCCTCGGGGATCTCGTGCGCCGGGCGGCGGTCGTCGGGATCCTTGGGGGCCCAGATGCGGCCGTCGTTGCGCAGCGACTCCGACATCAGCGTGAGCTTCGACTGGAAGTCGTCGCTCTGGGGGATGCACGTCGGGTGGATCTGCGTGTAGCAGGGGTTGGCGAACGCTGCGCCCCGCCGGTGGGCCCGCCACGCCGCGGTGACGTTGCACGCCATGGCGTTGGTGGAGAGGAAGAAGACGTTGCTGTAGCCGCCGGTGGCGAGCACCACGGCGTGCGCCGAGTGGCTGGTGACCTCGCCGGTGAGCAGGTCGCGGACCACGATGCCGGCGGCCACGCCGTCGACCACGACCACGTCGACCAGCTCGGTGCGGTTGTGGAGCTCGACGTTGCCCAGCCCGACCTGGCGGGCGAGCTGCTGGTAGGCGCCGAGCAGCAGCTGCTGGCCGGTCTGGCCTCGGGCGTAGAAGGTGCGGCTCACCTGGGCGCCACCGAAGGAGCGGTTGTCGAGCAGGCCGCCGTACTCGCGGGCGAACGGGACGCCCTGGGCGGTCATCTGGTCGATGATGTTCACCGACTCCTCGGCGAGGCGGTACACGTTGGCCTCGCGCGAGCGGAAGTCGCCGCCCTTCACGGTGTCGTAGAAGAGGCGGTAGATCGAGTCGCCGTCGCCCTTGTAGTTCTTGGCGGCGTTGATGCCGCCCTGGGCGGCGATCGAGTGGGCCCGACGGGGCGAGTCGTGGAAGGTGAAGGCCTTCACCTTGTAGCCCTGCTCGCCGAGCGTGGCGGCGGCGGCGCCGCCGGCGAGGCCGGTGCCCACCACGATGACCTCGTACTTGCGCCGGTTGGCCGGGTTCACGAGCTTGCGGTCGAACTTGTAGCTCGTCCACTTCTCGGCGATCGGCCCCTCGGGGATCTTGCTGTTCAGCTCCACGGGGATCTCCTTCAGCCCACGACGCCGGCGAGCACGGCGATCGGGAACGAGACGTTGCCGATGACGATCAGGGCGGCGAACCCGGCGGCGAAGTTGCGCCGCCACGTGTTGAACCGCGGGTTGTTCCACCCCATCGACTGGAAGAGGCTCCAGGCGCCGTGGAACAGGTGCACGCCGAGGGCGAGGTTCCCGACGATGTAGAGCAGCGCGACCGGGACCCGGCTGAGGCTGTTCGACACGTTCTCGTAGGGCAGGCCCCGCACGTACGTGTAGCCGGTGCCGGTGAAGGTCAGGTCGAACAGGTGCCACACGAGGAAGATCAGGAAGATCACGCCCGTGTACCGCATGGTGCGGCTGGCGAAGTTGGCGGCGATGTAGTCGCGCTGGCTCTGGTACTTGACCGTCCGCGCCTTCTTGTTCATCACCGTCAGCGAGTACGCGGCGTGGATGTGGAGCACGAAGGCCCCGATGAGCCCGAGCCGCATCAGCCACAGGGTGACGGTGCGGGGCAGGATCGGCACCAGCAGCTCCCGCAGGAACTCGCCGTAGTGGTTGAACTCCTCGGCCCCCAGGTACATCTTCAGGTTGCCCACCATGTGGGCGAAGACGAACCCCATGAGCATGATGCCGGTGATCGCCATCACGTACTTCTTGCCGAGGGCGGACCGGTAGAACTCGACGGGGAAGGGGGCCTTGCGCTTGGCCCGGTTGCCGCTGGCGGCACCTCGGGCGACCGTTGTCGTAGCCATCGACCTCGAAGCTACCCCTGCCGTCGTGCAGCAGGACAACCGACGAGCGGGACCGATCGCGCGTGCTGCGTCATGGTCAGCTGGGCCCGGCGTTGTCCATCCAGCGGCGGTCCTCGAACGGCCGGTGCCACTCATCGCTCTGTCGACCGGCGGGCGAACGACACGGAAGGGTGCTGCACCATGGAAGGCGACATGCAGTTGGCGGTCGGCGTGAACCTGCGACGGCTGCGCTACTCGATGGGGTTCTCCCAGGAGTCCTTCGGCGAGCACGTCGGGTGGCATCGCACCTTCGTCGGGTCCGTCGAGCGGGGCGAGCGCAACCTCACCCTGCGCACCATCGAGCGGATCGCGATGCAGCTCGACGTGGACCCGATGGTGCTGCTCCTGGGCGCCGACGCCGGGGTGCGGCGCGCGGCGAGCCCGGCCGCCGCTGCCGCGGACGGCGAGGGCCCTGAGCCGCCCGGCACCGGCCCGGGTCGCGCCGGCCCCGGCCGTCGCCGCCGTGAGGCCGGCGGGCTCGCCGCTGGAACCCCTGGCGGGCGCTCGCCGAGCGCGACGACATCGATCTGTGGTTCGCGGCCCTTGGCGGCGAGCGCGGTCGTTGGGTGCGGGTCGCCGACGGCGACGAGATCGTCCTCGAGGCCACGCTGACCCGTCAGGCGCGCCGAGGTGCTCGCCCACGAGCTCGTCCACGCCGAGCGGGGCATCGGCTGGCCCTCGGCGACCGCGGCCACGATGCAGCTGGAGGAGGAGCGGGTGTGGCGCATCGCCCTCGATCGGCTGGCCCCGCCCGGGGAGGTGCTGGCGTTCGTCCGCCGACGCTCGGCGGTGGCGCCCGTGTCGATCGCCGACATCGCCGAGGAGTTCGACCTCTCGATCGAGGCGGCGGCTCGCGTGGTGCACCTCCTGCTGGCGCGGTCGCCGGTGGCGAGCGCCGCCCGACCCGGCCCGCTCAGCGGCTGACGATCCGCCCGCGGTCGGTGCGTTCGATCGGGGCGTCGCCCAGCGTGGGGCCGCTGAGCGCCAGGTCGAGGGTCAGCGGCCCGGGCGCGTCGGGCACCTCGATCTGGAGCGTGCCGACGCGGACGACGGTGTCGGCTGCGATCGCCCCGCCGAAGCGCCAGCGGTGCTCGCCGCCCTCCCAGCGCAGGGTGGCGCGCACCTCGAGGTCCTCCACCGGCACCCGCAGGTCCGACACCACGTGCACGTCGAGGGCGATGGCGTCGCCGGCCACGAGCTCGGCGGGGAGCCGGTCGGCGGTGGCGATCACCGGGCGGCACGCGTCGCGCAGCGCGTCCCAGGCCAGCTTGGGCACCCGCTCGTGGTCGAGGAGCGACCACGAGATCGCCGGGTGGCCGTCGGCGAGCAGCGCCACGGCGAACCCGCCGGTGGGCCGGTACTTGAGCCGGCGCAGGGCCTCCACCTGGTGGCGGACCACCTCGGCCTGGTGCTCCTGGGTGGCGCGCCGCCACGAGTCGAAGCTCGGGTGGTCGTCGGCCGGCACCCGCCGGGCGAACACCGCGCGCTGCATCCCGTGGCTCTCGTCGAGGGCGTCCCAGTCGAGGTCGGGCCAGCGCTCGGGGTGGGCGAACTCGGCCGTCTCGGGAACCGACTGGGCCGACAGGTCGCCCATCCAGCGCACCAGGCGGGGCACGGCGCGAGCGAAGCCCACCAGGTCGCGCGGGTCGCCCAGCGTCCAGCCGAAGCTCACGTGGGTGTCGGTGCCGTCGAGCTGCGGCGGGTGGGGGAGCACGCCCGAGTGGGCGATCACCGGGCGGGTCCCGTCGGCCTTGTCGATGGTGCGCCGCACCGAGCGGTCGAGGATCGAGCGGTTCCACGACGGCAGCTGCTGGGCGGCCAGCAGCTTGGCGGGGGTGGCGTCCTCGGTGTCGTCGATCGGGTCGCCGTCGACCGCGAACGGCTCGTCGTGGGCGCACCAGATCGCCACCGACGGGCGGTGGGCGAGGAGGTCGACCGCCTCGCGGGCCTGGCGGATCGCCTGCTTGCGGACGCTGCGGGCGTAGCCCCGGTAGAGCGGGAAGTCCTGCCAGATCAGCAGGCCGAGCTCGTCGGCGGCGTCGTAGGTCTCGGGCCGGGCGAGGTGGGCGTGGAGGCGGACGAGGTCGAGCCCGGCGTCCCTCGCCAGCTCGAGGTCGCGGCGCAGCTCGACCGGCGTGGCCTCACCCAGGAGCTGGCGGGTGGGCCCGGCCAGCACGCCCTTGGCGAAGATCCGCTCGCCGTTCACGTGCAGCACCCAGCTGCGCAGGTGCACCTGGCGCAGGCCGATGCGCCCGCCGACGGCGTGGCTGGCCACGGCGCCCTCGGGTGCCTCCTCCGCGCCCTCGGGCACGGGGATCACCTCGATCGCCAGGTCGTGGAGCGGCTGGTCGCCGAGGGCGTGGGGCCACCACAGCGCCGGATCGTCGACCCGCAGCTGCCACTCCACCTGGTTCTCGCCCGCCGCCAGCCGGCGCACCTCCCGGCGCTCCACCTCGCCCACCGCCGAGCGCAGCACCACCTCGCCGGCCTCGGCGGCGTCGAGCACGACGCGGAACTGGACGGTGGCCCACCGCTCGGTGGCGTCGCGCACCTTGGCCCGCCAGTGGCGGATGCGCACGGGCCCGGTGCGCTCGAGCGCCACCGGTCGCCAGATGCCGCCGGGGTTCACCGCAGGGTCGAGGTAGGGCGCGTGCTGCAGCGATCCGGTCAGGTTGCGCTTCGCGGTGCGGTCGCTCGGGTGGCCGCAGGTGACCTCGACGCCCAGCACGTGCTCTCGCCGTTCGGCGAGGGCCTCGGTCACCTCGAACGACTGCGGGAAGAAGTAGCCCTCGGTGTCGCCCACGTACTGGCCGTCGAGCCACACGTCGCCCTGGTAGAGGACCCCGTCGAAGCGCAGCCACCAGCGCTCGCCCGGCTCGGCGGGGCCGTCGTGGTCGAAGCGGGTGCGGTACAGCAGCGGCCCGTCCGCGGCGGCGAAGGCGTCGTCGCGCTGCCAGTGCCCGGGCACGCGCACAGGTGCCCAGCCCTCGTCGTCGAGGTCGTCGAGCCACGTCCGCCGCAGGTCCTCGTCGGCGACGACCGCCCGCCAGTCGCCCCCGAGGTCCATGGCGGCCGACGCTACCCGCGACCCTCCGGCCCTCGTCCAAGCGGCCCCGCCCGATCGGCCGGGCGGGCGAGGCCGCGTAGCGCGAGGGTGGCGCTCGTTCGTGGGTGATCAGGAGATGTCCAGCGACGCGACCGTCGATGCACCGGCCGACCCTCCGAGGGCGGCGGACGGGTTCGACGCGTTCTACCGCGCCATGGCGCCCCGGCTCGTGGTGCTCGGTCGGGCGATCACCGGCAGCACGGCGCTCGCCGAGGAGGTCGCCCAGGAGGCGCTCTTCGTCGCCCACCGACGCTGGGCCAAGGTCGCGCAGCTCGACCGGCCCGACCTGTGGGTCCGGCGGGTGGCCGCCAACCGCGGCATCTCGATCTGGCGGCGACGGGCCGTCGAGCACCGCGCCAACCAGCGCTACGAGGGCTCGGTGGGGTCCGTGGCGCCCGACCCCACCGCCGAGCTCGGCGACGCCGCCCTCTGGGCCGAGGTCCGCCGGCTCCCGCAGCGCCAGGCCGCCGCGCTCACCATGCACTACGTCGACCAGCTCACGACCGCCGAGATCGGCGAGGTGCTCGGGTGCCGCGCGAGCACCGTGCAGACCCACCTCGCCCGGGGTCGGGCGACCTTGGCCGAGCGGCTGACGGCGCACGAGGAGGAGGCCCGCCGTGGATGACCCCGTCGAGCAGCAGCTGACCGCCGCCCTCGGTCGCGCCCGGGCGGCGGCCGCCGCCGCCCCCTGGGTTGCCGACCCGACGGCCGACCTGGCCGCCCGGAGGCGGCGACGGCGCCGACGCCAGGTGATCGCCACCGCCGGGGCCCGCGCGGCGCTGCTGGTGGCGGTGGGGTCGTGGGTCGTGCTGCGGGGTGGCACCGGCGACGATCCGACGCCGCGCCCTCCCGCCACCGCGCCGCCCACGACGCC
Source organism: Acidimicrobiales bacterium (assembly GCA_041394165.1). Classification (GTDB taxonomy): domain Bacteria; phylum Actinomycetota; class Acidimicrobiia; order Acidimicrobiales; family Iamiaceae; genus Aquihabitans. The sequence goes on along the minus strand of JAWKIT010000012.1, from coordinate 29,134 downwards.
CCCGCCCGACACCACCACGACGACGGTGACGACCTGTCCCGAGGTCCCCGACCCGAGCACGCCGTGCGCGCTGCCCGGCGAGGCCGTGCCGGGCGGGCCCACCGGGCGATCCGGGCTCGCGTGGCGCGCGCCGGCCGCCGGATCGTGATCTGGGGCGAACGATCCGCTCCCCACCTGGAGGCCCCGATGACCACCACCTCACCCCTCGCTCGCGACCGTCGGCTCGTCCGGCGCCTCGCCGCCGCGGGCGTGGCCCTCGGCACCGTCCTCGCCGCCGCGGCGTGCGAGCCGGCCGAGGACCCCGACCCGCCGACGCCGACCACCGGCCAGCTGACCGTCGTGGTCGCCCACGACGGCGATCCGGTCGACGCCCGGGTGTCGGTGCTGCGGGCGGGCGATCTGCGCACCTTCGAGACCGGGGCCGACGGGACGGTGACCCTCACCCTCCCCGCCGGGACGTGGGGCGTCTCGGTGTCGGCCGACGGCGAGGCGCTCCCCGACGACCCGCTGTGCTGGCGGTCGCTCGTCGCCGACCCGATCCCAGCGGTGGCCGTGGCGGCGGGCCAGGCCCGCGACGTCGCGTTCACGCTCGAGGCCGGTCCGCTCGTCTGCGCCTGAGCGCGCGGTTGCTCGTCGCGGTGCCCGGGTCGGCCTCGGCCGTCCCGGGCACCGGACGCGTCGGGCACCCTCGGCGGTAGGTTCGGAGCATGTCGAACCGGCCGGCCACCATCGGACAGCTCCGCGACAGCGGGTGGGAATCGGTCCCCGTCAAGACCGAGATCCGTCGCAACGCCATCGCCCGGGTGCGCGCCGGCGAGCCGCTCGTCGACGCCGTGCTCGGCTACGAGGACACCGTCCTGCCCCAGCTCGAGAACGCCATCCTCGCCGGCCACGACGTGATCTTCCTGGGCGAGCGCGGCCAGGCGAAGACCCGCATGATCCGCTCGCTCACCGGCCTGCTCGACGAGTGGATGCCGATCGTGGCCGGCTCGGAGATCAACGACGACCCGTACCACCCGGTCTCCCACCACGCCCGCGAGGTCGTGGCCGAGAAGGGCGAGGACACCCCGATCGACTGGGTGCACCGCGACGCCCGCTACGGCGAGAAGCTGGCGACGCCGGACACGTCCATCGCCGACCTGATCGGCGAGGTCGATCCCATCAAGGTGGCCGAGGGCCGCTACCTCTCCGACGAGCTCACCCTCCACTACGGCCTGGTGCCGCGCACCAACCGCGGCATCTTCGCCATCAACGAGCTGCCCGACCTCGCCGAGCGCATCCAGGTGGGCCTGCTCAACGTGCTCGAGGAGCGCGACGTGCAGATCCGCGGCTTCAAGGTCCGCCTCCCGCTCGACGTCGTGCTGTTCGCCTCGGCCAACCCGGAGGACTACACGAACCGCGGCCGGCTCATCACCCCGCTGAAGGACCGCTTCGGCGCCCAGATCCGCACGCACTACCCGCTCGACGTCGAGACCGAGATGGCCATCGTCGCCCAGGAGGCGGCGCCGCTCGCCGACGACGGGCTCCAGGTCACCACCCCCGAGTTCATGGCCGAGGTCGTGGCCACGCTCTCGCAGCTCGCCCGCCAGTCGAGCCACATCAACCAGCGCTCGGGCGTGTCGGTGCGCCTCACGGTCACCAACGCCGAGACGCTCGTGGCCAACGCCGCCCGCCGCGCCCTGCGCGCCGGCGACGACGTGGTGGTGCCCCGCGTGTCGGACCTCGAGGCGCTGGCCGCCTCCACCTCCGGCAAGGTCGAGCTCGACACCCTGGACGACGACGGCGGCGAGGTCATCGAGCGGCTGGTGAAGCAGGCCGTGCTCACCGTGTTCCGCGACCGCCTCGACGTGGGCCAGCTGCGCGGCGTCCTCGACGCCTTCGACGGCGGCCGGGTGGTGCACGCCGGCGAGGACGTGGCCGCCACCGACGAGGCCCACCTGGCCGACGAGGTGCCCGCGCTGCGCGAGGCGGTCGTGGCGCTGGTCGGCGCCGACGAGCGCCCGGCGGTCGTCGCGTCCGCCGTCGAGTTCGTGCTCGAGGGGCTGCACCTCTCGAAGCGCCTCAACAAGGACGAGGACCACCGGGGGACGCGCGCCACCTACCGCGCCCGGTAGGCCCGCCGCGGAGGATCGCTCAGTCCCGGAACGGGGCGGCGCAGTCCCAGGCCGCCTCGACCTCCTCGATCTGGCGACCGAGGTAGGCGTCGGGGTGGTCGAGGCGGCACTGCCAGTCGCGCACCACCGGTCCGGCCACGATCGTCGGGCGCAGGCGGACGCTCGACGCCTCGTTGGCGTCGTCCGGCGCGATCACGTCGACCCGCACGACGGCGAACAGCAGCTGCAGGCCCACCAGGGCCATCAGCACCCGAGGGCGGGCCTCGAGCGCGATCGCCAGCAGCACCACCAGGCACAGCAGCGACGGCAGCAGGTGCGCCATCTTCCAGGGGAACCGCACGAACAGCCCCTGGCTGGCCACCAGGCCCACCGCCGCGAAGCGCACGAGCCAGCTGGTGGACCACGATCGCAGCGCCGCCAGCAGCGCCGGGACGGCGGTGGCCAGCACGAGGATCGCCGACGGGAGCCCCACGAGCAGCAGGTCCTTGGCCAGGGCTCGGCCGAGCAGGTTGAACGGCCCCGACGCGGCGAAGTCGTTGCGGGCGAAGTCGAGCCCGCCGGCGGCGGCCACGGACGGGACGAAGAGCAGCGCGGTGCCGGCCGCAGCGACGACGCCCGCGCGGAGGGTTCGTCGCCGACCGGCGCGCTCGCCGTCGGTGAGCTCGGCGACGGCGACCCCGAGCAGCAGGGTGATCGAGCCCACGCGCGATCCCATGGCGAGCGCGAAGAGCACGCCGGCGGCCACGGCCCGGTCGCGCCGCAGGCGCGGGCGCCGGCGACCACGAAGGCGAAGCGCGAACACGTAGTCCGCGGTGGAGGTGGCGGCGACGAACGCCCACGGGTTGGCGACGAGCACCGCCAGAGCCCAACGGCGGTTCGGCCCCAGCCCCTCGTCGGCGAGGAGCCGGTCGAGCGCCACGACCAGCGCGCCCATCGCCGCGATCGAGGCCAGCCCGGTGAGCAGCGGCCCGCCGATCAGGTCGAGCACCCCGGCGATCGCCTCGTGCACGGGCGACCCCGGCGGTCGGCTCGGCACGTACGACAGGTGGCGGGCGATCGCCCGGCCGCTGCGGAACACGTTGGCCACGTCGAGGTCGTTGCCCGGACCGGCGGCCACCAGCGCGACGGCCACCGCGAGGGCGACGGCACCGGCGATCGCCCAGCCGCGGCCCTCCTCGTCGAGCGATCGCAGCCGGGCCAGCACGACCGGCGAGCCTACCGAGGGGCGGACCCGCGGCCGGGGCCGCTCAGAGCTTCGAGAGCTGGGCGGCGGCGCTGAGCGCCCAGCCGGCGCCGAGCGCGCCGCCCAGCCCCAGGCGCAGGCGCCGCTCGGGTGCTCCGAGGACGATCAGCGTCGACAGCAACCCGGCCTCGGTTGCTCCTCGCAGGAACGCGGTGGCGCCCGACCACTGGTAGTCGTTCAGCACCAGCACCAGCGCGGCCGCCGGGACCCAGGCGATGCGGACCTGGAGCGGGGCGGCGCTCCGGCGCCAGCTCGCCGCCGCGGACGCCAGGAGGGCGAGGAGGCCGACGATGCACAGGAGCCGATAGGCCTCATCGCCGCCGCTCGGCGGGAGGGATCGGCCGAGCTCGGTGGCCAGGCCGACCAGGGGTGCGCCCAGGTTGTTGGACCCTCCCGACGACCCGATCGCCAGCTCGCCGAACCGCCGCCAGATCACCAGCTGCCAGGCGAGGAAGGCGGCGACCGCGGCGAGGCCGACGGCGAGGGGTCGGCGTGCACCACCTCCCGGCTCGCGCCGCCCGTCGATCAGGCCCGCCAGTGCCAGGGCGGCCGGGTACACGAGCGCGGTCTCGCGGGTGAGCGCGGCGGCGGCGAGCAGCAGCGCGGCGGGCGCCCAGCGGCGTCGCTCGACGGCGACCAGCCCGGCGACGGCGAAGGCCGAGGCCACCAGCTCCGCGGTGTCGAGCGACAGGGCGTAGGCGAAGCCGGGCCACAGGACCAGGGCGACGCCCCAGGCGGCGTGCCGTCCGAGGTGCTGCGCGAGGGCGCCCGCCGCGGCACCGATGGCGCCCGCGGCCAGGACGTTGACCACGAGCAGCGACCACGGCGCCCGGTCGGGATCGCCCGCGCTCGCCGCCCACGCCAGCGCGCTGTAGCCGATGCGGCTCGTGCGCAGCGCAGGCAGGTCGAGCTCCACCCCCTCGGCTCGCTCGGCCGTGGAGAGCGGCGCGGCGGCCCCCCGGTAGAAGAACTGCCCGTCGAAGCCGTCCTCGGCCGGCTGCACCGTGAGCGACGGGCGGGCCAGCTCGGCGCTGGTCCACGGCGGCGCGGCGTGGACCAGCAGCGAGGCGTCGCCGTCGGCCCGCACGAGCAGCGCCCCGGCGTAGGCCAGCGCCAGCAGCAGGGCCGCCACGGCGGGGACCCAGATGCGATCAGGCGGCCTCACCGCGTCGACGCTAGGCCGCCGGTCCCGGTCGCCCGGGCCGGCCCTCAGGCCGCCGAGGGCCCGAGCACCCCGCGGAGCACGGTGGCGGCCGGCGTGGGGGAGCGGTCGTGGTCGAGGAGCCCGACGCCGGCACCGGGTCGAGGGTCGATCGGCCGGCGCCACCACAGGCCGCGCAGGTCCATCCCGCCGCCGACGGCATCCTCGGCGATCGCCAGCACCTCGCGCCACGACTCGCCGGCCTGCGCTCGGCCTCCCATCGCCCCGACCGCGGCGACGAGCGGTCGGTCGGGGAACGACTCGGCCAGCCCGTGCAGCGCCACCCCGAAGCCCTCGGGCCACGGCACGGTGCCGTCGGGCCCGAGGGAGGTCCGCTGCGGGTAGGGCAGCAGGGCGCCGTCGCCGCGCACCGCCCACCCGTGCCGGTAGCTGAGCCCGAGCAGGTCGAAGGCCTCCCGGGCCGCGGGCACCTCGACCGGCGAGCGGTTCGGCACCACGAGCGTGCCCTCGTGCAGCAGGCGCTCCCAGCAGCCCCGGTGCACCTCGTCGACCCGCGCCGCCCACACCTCGGCCTCGGGGGTCGGCGGCAGGTCGGCCTCGAGGCGGGCCGGGGCGACCGGCACGTACCAGTGGCACGACGCCACGGGCCGCCCACCGGGGCGGAGCCGGAGGGCGGCGTCGACCGTGGCGAGCAGGATCCCCTCCAGCGCCTCGGCGAAGCCCTGGGCGTCGTCGTGGCCGAACGGTGGGCGGGACCCATCGATCCACCCCCGGTGGGCCCAGCGGTTGGGCTCGGCGACGGGGACCCAGCCGGCGACCCGATCGCCGAACGCCTCGCCGGCGAGCTCCACGAAGCGGGGCCAGTGGTAGCGCCGGGCCCGGGGATCGCCGAAGCCGTGCTCGTCGACGGCGAACCAGCCCGGGAGCGGCCCGTCGTGGAGGCAGCCCCACACGGCGAGCCCGGCCTCCCTCGCCGCGTCGATCGCGAGGCGGAGCTCCTCGATGGCGGCATCGTCGGCGCGCCCCGGCGCCGGCTCGAGCCGCGCCCAGTCCAGGGTGAGCCGCACGCTGCGGATCCCGACGTCCGCGACGGCGGCGAGGTCGTCGGTGGCGGCCTCCGGCCAGCCGAGCCCCGGGCCCGAGGGCGTCGAGCCGCCGCGCCCGATCGCGTCGCCCAGGTCGGACGCGGGCGACGGTGCTCGCCCATCGGTCGAGGGGACCGTCGCTCCCCAGTCGAAGCCCTCCGGGAACGCCATCGGCGCATCCTCGCGGAGCGGGCGCGTTCGGAGCGAGGCGGGCGTAGCCTCGGATCGATGGTCCGCCGGCGCAGCCAGTTCCGCTACTCCCGCTGGGATGGCACCCAGGTGGGCTTCGACCTCGACGCCGACGGCGTCCTCGAGGAGCTGAACGACGACCTGCTGTACCACGGCGACCTCAACGCCGCCCTCCGCCGGCTCATGCACCAGGGCTTCGAGGACCGCAACGGCGAGCGGATCCAGGGGATGAAGGACCTCATGGACAAGCTGCGCCAGCAGCGCCGCGAGCGCCTCGAGAGCTACGACCTCGGCGGCGTCTACGACGACATCGCCGAGCAGCTGCGCGAGGTGGTCGACATGGAGCGCGCCGCGCTCGACGAGCTGCAGCAGCAGGCGCAGGCGTCGGGCGACCAGCGGCGCCAGGAGGTGACCGACGAGGCGGTCGCCGAGCGCCAGGTGCAGCTCGACCTGCTCCCGCCCGACCTCGCCGGGACCGTCCGCGAGCTCTCCGAGTACGACTTCACGAGCAGCGAGGCGCGCGAGCGCTTCGAGGAGCTCACCCAGCAGCTGCGCGACCAGCTGGCCCAGCGCTGGTTCAACCAAATGGCCGGGGCCATGAGCGACGTGAGCCCGGAGGCGCTGGCGCGCACCAAGGACATGCTCGCCGAGCTCAACCAGATGCTCCAGGACCGCGCCGCGGGGCGCGAGCCCGACTTCGACGGCTTCATGGAGCGCTACGGCGACTTCTTCCCCGAGGGCCCGCAGGACCTCGACGAGCTGCTCGAGGTGATGGCCCGGCGGATGGCGGCCATGCAGGCGATGCTGAACTCGATGACCCCCGAGCAGCGCGAGCAGCTCCAGGGCCTCGCCGAGCAGCTCCTCGACGACATGGACCTGCGCTGGCAGATGGACCAGCTGTCCTCCAACCTCCAGCAGCTGTTCCCCGACGCCGGTTGGAACCGCCGCTACGACTTCAGCGGCCAGGACCCGCTCGGCTTCGCCGACGCCGCCCAGATCATGAACGAGCTCGGCGACCTCGACCAGCTCGAGCAGCTCATGCGCGGCGCCGCCAGCCCGGGCGCGCTCGCCGAGGTCGACCTCGACCGCGCCCGCGAGCTCCTCGGCGCCGAGGCCGCCGACAGCCTCGAGAAGATGGCCGAGCTGGCCAAGATGCTCGAGGAGGCCGGGCTCATCGAGACCAAGGAAGGGCGCTACGAGCTGACCCCCGCCGGGCTCCGGCGGATCGGCAAGCACGCCCTCGACGACCTCTTCTCCAAGCTGGCGCGCGACAAGCTCGGCCAGCACGAGCTGCTGCGCACCGGCCTGGGCCACGAGCGCTCGATGGACACCAAGCCCTACGAGTTCGGCGACCCGTTCAACCTCCACATCGAGCGCACGATCCGCAACGCCATCGCCCGCCAGGGCGGCGGCACCCCGGTCCAGCTGACGCCCGACGACTTCGAGATCGAGCAGACCGAGCTGTCGGTGCGCAGCGCCACCGTGCTGATGGTCGACCTCTCCTTGTCGATGCCGATGCGCGACAACTTCCTCGCCGCCAAGAAGGTGGCGATGGCGCTGCACGCCCTCATCTCGAGCCGCTACCCGCGCGACTACCTCGGCCTCGTCGGCTTCAGCGAGGTCGCCCGCACGATCGAGCCTCGCGAGCTGCCCGAGGTGAGCTGGGACTACGTGTACGGCACGAACATGCAGCACGGCTTCCAGCTCGCCCGCCGCATGCTCGCCAAGGAGCACGGCACCAAGCAGATCATCATGATCACCGACGGCGAGCCCACCGCCCACATCACCGAGTCGGGCCACCCGGTGTTCCACTACCCCCCGACGCGCGAGACGGTCGACGCCACCCTCACCGAGGTGATGCGCGCCACCCGCGAGGGCATCCGGATCAACACGTTCATGCTCGACGCCACCGCCCACCTGCAGCACTTCATCGAGCAGCTCACCCAGCTCAACAAGGGCCGGGCCTTCTTCACCACGCCCGAGACGCTGGGCGACTACGTGCTGGTCGACTTCCTCGAGAGCCGTCGCCAGATGAGCCGCGGCGGTCGCGGCCGCCGCGCGGGCTGACCCCTCAGCGGGCGGCCCGGGCCGTCCGCCGTCGCTTCGGCGGCCAGGCGACCCGGCGGGCGACGAAGTCGTCGATGGCGGCGGTGAGGGCCTCGGGCTCCTCGATCGGCAGGGTGTGGCCCGCCTCGGCGAACGACAGGAGCTCGCTGCCGGCGACCTGGTGGTGGATCGCTTCGGAGCACCGGGCCGGGGTGAACACGTCGGCGCCGGCCGCGACCACCAACGTGGGCACGTCGATGCGCGAGAGCAGGTCGGTGGCCGAGTGGGCCCGCATGGCACCCGCCATGAGGACCATGACCGCCGGGTCGGTGGCCTTGAGGTGGAGGAGGTACGGGTGCAGGTCCTCCTTGGTGGCCTTGGGGCCGGCCGCTCGAGCGAGGCGAGCGCCGAGGTGGCCCACCGACGCCGGCCCGATGGTGGCCCACACCGGTGCCAGCACCTCCGGGGCGAAGCGGACGACGGCCGCGCCGATGGGGAACAGGTGGTCGCCGATGCCCGTGCCGTAGAAGGTCTTGGCCGGGTTCTCCGACGTGCCCGCCACCAGCACGAGGCCCACGACGCGGTCGGGGGCGAACCGGTAGAGCTCGAGGGCCGTCTGCACGCCCATCGAGTGGCCCACCACGAGGGCGCGCTCCACGCCGGCGGCATCGAGCACGGTGGCGAGGTCGCGGGCGATGCGGGGCATCGAGAGATCGTCGATCGTCAGGTTGCGCGCCCCGCGGCCGGCGGGGCGGGGGAGGCCCGAGCGCCCGTGGCCGCGGGTGTCGGGGAGCAGGCACGGGTGCCCGGCCGCCTCGAGCGCCGGGAGCAGCTTGCCCCAGTACGCGTCGCTGCACGACCAGCCGTTGGCGAACAGCACGGGCACCTTGGGTCCCGCCGGGTTGCGGAACGTGTACGCGATCGGCGTGCCGTCGTCGGCCACCGCCCGTCCCTCCTTGGCGAACAGCGCGTAGCCGGCATCGGCGTCGTCGCCCGGCTCCCAGGGCTCGTCGATCCGCTCGTCCATGTGGCTCCTCGTGGCACCTCGGCCAAGTTCTGCTTGCGCGATCGCGCGCCAGCGGCGAAGATCACAGCAGTGTAATTCCATGCGTGGCATGGCCTCCGCTGCTGCGGGCCCATCTGCGCACCGCCCGGATCGTACGGGCACCTCTGCCAGCGGGACGACTCTGGGGGTCAGCCCATGAACGACAACCTCGACAACGCCGACGCCACCGGGTGGCAGGACTTCGCCAACTGCCTCGGCGTCGATCCGGACCTGTTCTTCCCCGAGCGGGGGGCCTCGACGCGCGAGGCCAAGGAGGTCTGCAAGGGCTGCGTCGTTCGGGAGGACTGCCTGGAGTACGCGCTGTCCAACGGCGAGAAGTTCGGCATCTGGGGCGGCCTCTCCGAGCGCGAGCGCCGTCGCATCCGCCGCCAGCGGGCCCTGGCCCGGCGCACCGCCCTCGACGCCGAGGCCGCTACGGAGTCGGCCGGGAGCGCGAGCGCCTGAGCCGGGCCTCGATCGTGCGGTCCTCGCCGAGGTCGAGCGGTCCCCAGCGCTCCTCCGGCTCGAGGTCCAGCACCCAGCGAGGCACGAGCCCCACCAGCTCGCAGCGCCCCACCTCGGCGTGGGCGGCGACGGCGTCGGTGGCGGCACCCGGACCGGTCACCGCCGGGTCGATCAGGTTCATCGACACCTGCACGTGGCGACCCACCTGCAGGCCGAGCGCCCGCACGCTCGGGCTCCGCAGCTCCACGGCGATGCGCTTGGCCAGCGCCAGGTCGGGCTCGGCCAGCCAGACGTTGTAGGTCACCAGCACCGGGCGCTGGCCCACCGCGATGGCCCCCGCGGTCGGGTGCGGCGACGGGGGCCCGCAGTCGGGGGCGAGGCCCGCGAGGGCGCCACGGCGCACCTCCGGCAGCGAGCGCTCCGGGCCGTAGCGGAAGCAGGGGACGTCGAGGGCTTCGCCCGCCCAGCGGCAGAACGCGTCCCGCGCGGCGAGCGCCTGGCCGGCATCGGCGCCGGCCAGGGCCACGAACGGGACCACGTCGACGACCCCGATGCGGGGGTGGGCGCCTGCGTGCTCGCGCAGGTCGAGCGTGGCCCCCGCTTCGGCCGCCACCGAGCGCGGGGCCTCCTCGCCGACCAGCGTCAGGACGCTGCGGTGGTGGTCGGCATCCACGTGGAGGTCGAGGAGGTCGGCGCCCGCCGCGGCGGCGAGCCGGTCGATGCGACCTCGGTCGCGACCTTCGCTGACGTTGACCACGCACTCGAGCACGTCGGGCAGTCTCGCCCACGATCGACGCCCCCGGCCGCCCCTGCCGATTCCCCGCGCCGCGACGTGGTCCCACCGCCTCGACGGGGTTACGGTGGCGGCATGAACCTCGGTCCGACCGAACTCATCATCATCCTCGTCATCGTCCTGGTCCTCTTCGGCGGCGCCAAGCTGCCGAAGCTGGCCAAGTCGCTCGGCGAGGCCCAGCGCGAGTTCAAGAAGGGTACCGAGGAGTCCGAGACGGCGTCCGACACGCCGTCGGACGCCGGCCCCGTCAGCTGAGCCGACCGCTCGGACCCCTCACGACCCCTCGATCGTTCAGCGCGCGGCGGTGGCGGCCGCAGCATCCTGCCGGCGGCGCTTGAGGATCCGGCGCCGCTCGCGCTCGGAGCACCCGCCCCACACGCCGTGATCGATGCGCTCGGCGAGCGCGTACTCCAGGCACGGCGCCTTCACCGGGCAGTCGGCGCAGATCTTGCGGGCCGCGTCGACGCCCACCCCGTCGCTCGGGAAGAAGGCCGACGGCGGGTAGTGCCGGCAGTTCCCGTCTCGCATCCAGTCGAGCTGCACCTCGTCCATGCCGTCTGTCCGCTCCTTCGGCCCGGAGCCTTCCTCCGAGCCCTCGATGGGGAACCGTTCCGCAGGCGGTGGACCTCCCCGTCGGGGCGACCCAGGCGCCAGCGTTCCCACGACGCTCGTGGCCGAACCATGGTTCCCGGGAGCTCGTGAAGGTTCCGTGCAGGTGCGGTGGAGATCCCGACAAAACCTGCTTGCATGGTCGCCGTGACCCCGGGCCGCCCGCCGGGGGGAGCGGGCTCCGGCCCGAGCGCCCCCACCGACCTCTGGGCGCCGCGCGCCCCGGGCGAGGTGGGATCGGGCCCCTCGCTGCCGCCGCCCGCGGCCCACGATGCCGGGCCGTACCCGCCCCAGGCCCCCGAGGCGCGGGCCGCTGCCGTCGCCGGGTCGTCGGCGCCTCCCTCCTGGGCCACGGGATCGCCCGCCGCCGGGGGTCGGGCGCCCGTCGGCGACGGCGGTCGGCCCTCCGGGGCACCCACCACGCCGCCCACCTCGTGGCCCTCGCCCCGCCTCGCCGAGGCGCCCGCCGCGCCCCACCGCCACCGCCGCACCGGCCGAGCGCTGGTCGCGTTCACCGCCTTCCTGCTCGGCGCGGCGATGGTCGGCGCCGCCTTCGCCAGCTACGCCGCCGGGCGGGGCGACCGGGCGGGCACCCGCACGGGCGCGAGCACGACGACCACCGCACCGCTCCGGGCCGACGGCCCGCTCGACATCCAGCGGGTGCTCGACATCATCCGGCCGTCCGTCGTGACCATCCAGACCGGCTCGCCCGACAGCCTCTTCGGCGGCGCCGGCTCCGGCGTCATCATCTCCGAGGACGGGCTGATCCTCACCAACGCCCACGTGATCGAGGGCGCCGGCGGCAGCATCACCATCCGCTACAGCGACGGCACCACGTCGACCGCGTCGCTCGTCGGTGCCTCGACCTCCGACGACATCGCGCTCGTGCAGGCCGATCGCGGCGACCTCACGCCGGCCACCCTCGGCTCGAGCGCCAACCTCCTCGTGGGCGATCCGGTGGTCGCCATCGGCAACGCGCTCAACCTCGGGGGCGATCCGAGCGTCACGAGCGGCATCGTCTCGGCCAAGGATCGGGCCATCGACGACGGCACGATCGCGCTCGACCACCTGATCCAGACCGACGCGGCCATCAACCCGGGCAACTCGGGCGGACCCCTCGTCAACGCCGACGGGCACGTGGTGGGCATCAACACGGCCATCATCCAGGGCGCCCAGAACATCGGCTTCTCGATCGCCATCGACTCGGTGAAGGACCTGATCGAGGAGCTCAAGGCAGGTGGGGGCGACCTCACGGCCGACACGGCGATCCTCGGGGTGTCGTCCATCGACGTCACCTCGCCCGACCTCGACCAGTCGGTGAAGGACGAGCTCGGCATCACCGCCTCCAGCGGGGCGGTCGTGACCGCGGTCGACCCCGACAGCGCGGCGGGCGCCGCGGGGATCCAGGAGGGCGACGTCATCGTCGAGATCGACGGCGAGGCGGTCGGCGGCTCGGGCGACGCCACCTCGATCGTGCGGAGCCACCAGCCCGGCGACCAGGTCGACGTCGTGATCGAGCGGCGCGGGCAGCGCCAGACGCTGTCGGTCACGCTCGGCCCCTGATCCACGACGTGGGGCCCCGGCGGCGGCGCCGCTAGGATCGATCGCCATGTCCGCCACCGAGCCCGACCTCTCCCAGGAGCCGCCCCGCGGCCACGTCCGCGTCGTCTACCTGGGCCCGGTCGCCCCGCACTGGGACCTCCAGAGCGACTTCGGCGATCGTGCGCTGGTCGAGGGGTTCCGGGTGCGGATGCAGGCCCGCCTGCAGCTCGTCCCGCCGCACGACCCGCAGTTCCGCCGCAACCGCGAGCGCGTGATCCGCGACGCCGAGCGCGAGAACCTCCTGCTCGACTGGGACCTCGGGCTCCCCGAGGACGAGTAGCGCGCCACCCGGCGGCCACCCACCGGCCACCGGGCCGCCACCTGCGATCGCTACCATCCCGGCCATGGATCAGGCCGACGACGTCGCGGGGTCGACGCCGGCGAGCGGCGATCCCGACCGGTTCGTGAACCGCGAGCTCTCGTGGCTCGACTTCGACGCCCGCGTCCTCGAGTGCGCCGCCGACCCACGGGTGCCGCTGCTCGAGCGGGCCAAGTTCTGCGCCATCTTCAGCCAGAACCTCGACGAGTTCTTCCAGGTCCGCGTGGCCGGACTGGCCGACCAGGCCATCGCACGCGTGGGGCGCACCTCGCCGGACGGAAAGAGCCCCGACGACCAGCTGCGGGCGATCGCCGAGCGCGTCGGCGACCTCGTCGATCGCCTCGAGCACCTGTTCCTCGACGAGATCGTGCCGGCCCTCGCCGAGGTGGGCATCGTGTTCTCGAGCTGGCACCAGCTCGACGAGGACGACCGCGAGTACCTCGTCGAGGAGTTCGAGGCCCGCATCTTCCCCGTGCTGACGCCGCTGGCCGTCGACCCCGGTCACCCGTTCCCGTACATCTCGAGCCTCTCGCTGAACCTCGCCGTGGTGCTGCGCGACCCGCTCACCGAGGAGCGCCGCTTCGCCCGGGTCAAGGTCCCGCCCCTGCTGCCCCGGTTCGTGGTGATGCCCGACGGCGAGCGGTTCGTGCCGCTCGAGCAGGTCATCGCCGCCCACCTCGACCGGCTCTTCCCGGGCATGGAGGTCGCCGGCACCTTCGCCTTCCGGGTCACGCGCAACGCCGACCTCACGCTCGAGGAGGAGGAGGCCGACGACCTGCTCGCGGCGGTGGAGATGGAGCTGCGCCGGCGCCGCTTCGGCGCCGCGGTGCGCCTCGAGATCGACGCCGACGCCACGCCCGAGGTGCGCGACCTGCTGGTGCGCGAGCTCGACCTCGCCGACGAGGCGGTGCACGAGTCGGCCGGACCCCTCGACCTGGGCGGGCTGTGGGCGCTGCGCGACCTGGACCGGCCCGACCTGAAGGACCCGCCGTGGACGCCGGTGACCCAGGCCCGGTTGGCCACCGACGAGGACGAGCGCCTCGACATCTTCTCGGTCATCGCCGACGGCGACCTGCTCGTGCACCACCCCTACGACTCGTTCTCCACCTCGGTCGAGGAGTTCGTGCGCCAGGCGTCGCGGGATCCGAAGGTCCTCGCCATCAAGCTCACGCTCTACCGCACGTCGGGCGACAGCTCGATCATCAAGTCGCTCATCCGCGCCGCGGAGCGGGGCAAGCAGGTGGCGGCGCTGGTGGAGCTCAAGGCCCGCTTCGACGAGGCCAACAACATCGGGTGGGCCCGCGCCCTCGAGCAGGCGGGCGTCCACGTGACCTACGGGCTCGTCGGCCTCAAGACCCACACCAAGACGGCGCTGGTGGTGCGCGACGAGGGCACCGGGGTGCGCAGCTACTGCCACATCGGCACGGGCAACTACAACGCCAAGACGGCGAAGCTGTACGAGGACCTCGGCATCCTGACCGCCGACCCGCTGATCGGGGCCGACCTCGCCCAGCTGTTCAACTTCCTCACCGGCTACGGACGCAACGTGCAGTACCGGCGGCTGCTCGTGGCCCCCCACCCGCTCCGCAGCCGCCTGGGCGAGCTGATCGACCAGGAAGCCGCGCTCGGCGACCGGGGTCGCATCACCATGAAGATGAACAGCCTGGTCGACCCGACGATGATCGACCACCTCTACGCGGCCTCCCAGGCGGGCGTGGAGATCGACCTGGTGGTCCGGGGGATCTGCTGCCTGCGCCCCGGCGTGCCCGGCCTGTCCGAGCACATCCGGGTGCGCTCGCTGATCGGCCGCTACCTCGAGCACTCCCGGATCTTCCGGTTCGCCAACGGGGCCGGGCCCGGTGCGCCGCTCACCTACATCGGCTCGGCCGACCTGATGCCGCGCAACCTCGACCGGCGCATCGAGGCGATGGTGCCGGTGGTGGACGAGCGCCTGGCCCGGCGGGTCGACGAGATCCTGGAGGTGGTGCTCGCGGACGATGCCCTCGCCTGGACCCTCGGGCCCGACGGCGGGTGGCGGCGGGTCACCGCGCCGGGGGCGCCCACGACCCTCGACGCCCACCTCCGCTTCCAGGAGCTGGCGCTCGCTCGGGCGCGCCGGCCCGAGGTCGAGGCCTGATGGCCGCGTCCGAGGCGCCGCCGGAGGTCCTCGCCGCCGGCGGGGTCCTCGCTCGTCGCGGGCCGGACGGCCTCGAGGTGCTCGTGGTCCACCGGCCGCGCTACGACGACTGGAGCTTCCCGAAGGGCAAGTGCGACCCGGGCGAGACGTTCGAGCAGACCGCGGCCCGGGAGGTCGCCGAGGAGACCGGCCTCGAGGTGGCGTTCGGGGTCGAGCTCCCGTCGGTCCGCTACCACGACCACAAGGGCCGCCCCAAGCTCGTGCGGTACTGGTCGATGCGCGTGCTCGGCGGCACGTTCGAGCCCAACGACGAGGTGGACGAGGTCCGGTGGCTCACGGTGGAGGCGGCCCGCGCGCTGCTCTCCTACGAGCACGACCGAGCCCTCCTGCCCGTCCTCCCCGCCGACGCCTGAGCGTCACCTCGACGAGGTCGTCGGCCCCTCTCGGTGCAGCTCGCCGGGCCGGTTGGACAACTGTTGCGGCGTCGTTCACCTCGGGTTCACCGACCTCACCCTGGCGGGTCACCCGCCTTCCGTACCGTGCGCTCCGACCCCGAACGCGCCCAAGGAGGGCATCCGTTGAAGAACCGCAAGGGCCTCGCCTGGCTGATCGCCGTGCTGGCCGTCCTCTCGTTCCTGGCCGCTGCGTGCGGCAGCGACTCGGACGGCGCCTCGTCGAGCAGCGGCGACGGCGACAGCACCACCACCGCCGCCTCCTCCGAGGGGCCCGACACCTCGGGCTACGCCGACCTCTCCGCCTCCCTCGACGGGCAGGGCTCGAGCTTCCAGGACACCTTCCAGCAGCAGGTGAGCTCCGACTTCAACGGCCTCGTGAGCGACGCCGGCGGCTCGGCCGCGGTGACCTACACCAAGACCGGCTCCTCCGACGGCAAGAAGGCGCTCGCCGACGAGACCGTCGCCTTCGCCGGCTCGGACTCCCCCATCAAGGAGGAGGAGATGGCGTCGTTCGGCGACCGCGAGGTCCTGTACTTCCCGCTGGTCGGCGGTCCCATCACCGTGTCGTTCAACCTCGAGGGCGTCGACACCCTGAACCTCGGCCCCGACACGATCGCCAAGATCTTCCAGACCGAGATCACCTCGTGGGACGACGAGGCCATCGCCGCCGACAACCCCGACGTCGACCTGCCCTCGACCCCCATCACCGTCGTGCACCGCTCCGACGGCTCGGGGACCACGAAGAACTTCACCAAGTGGCTCACCGAGGCGGCCCCCGACACCTGGACGCTCGACTCCGGTGAGGAGGTCGAGTGGGACGCCAAGACCACCGGCGCCGAGAAGAGCACCGGCGTCACCGCCGTCATCAAGGACACCGACGGCGCCGTCGGCTACGTCGACCTCGCCGATGCCGCCAAGGAGGGCCTGACCGTGGCCGCCATCGGCAACGCCTCGGGCGACTTCGTGGCCCCGACCCCCGACAGCGCCTCGGCCGCCCTCGGTGCCGCCGAGATCGCCGACGACCTGACCTACGACCCGCTGAACGCCGACGCCGAGGGTGCCTACCCGATCACGTCGCCGACGTGGATGCTGGTCGACAAGGTCCAGGCCGACGAGGCCACCGCCGAGTCCCTGAAGGCGTACCTGGCCTACGTGCTCACGACGGGCCAGGAGCAGGCCAAGAGCCTCCTGTACGCTCCGCTGCCCGCCGAGCTCGCCGAGAAGGCCGTCGCCCAGATCGACGAGATCACCGTCGGCTGACCGTCCGGTGCGGATGCGGGCCCGGGAGCGCTGCTCCCGGGCCCGCGCCGCTCCCCACCCCCTCGAGATCGCATGACCACCATCGACCTCCCCCCGAGCTCCGACGACACCGCCTCGGTGTCCGAGGGCCTCGCGTCCACCACGGGCGCCGGCCCCGACCGGGCGTTCCGAGGCCTCGCCGTCGCCGCCGGCGTCACCGTGCTGGTGGTGCTCGCCCTCATCACCTACAGCACCACCAAGAGCGCTTGGCCCGCGTTCTCGAAGTACGGCAGCTCGTACTTCCTCTCCACCGACTGGCGCCCGAACTCGAAGCAGTTCGGCATCCTCGGGTTCGTCTGGGGCACCGCGGTCATCTCGTTCATCGGGATCCTCCTCGCCGTGCCCACCTCGATCGGCATCGCCCTGTTCGCCACCGAGGTGGCGCCGCAGCGCCTGCGCCGCTCGATCACCACGGTGATGGACCTGCTCGCCTCGGTCCCCTCGGTCGTGTTCGGCCTCGTGGGCTTCTACGTCCTGCGCAACCCGCTGCAGGACCTCTACCGCTGGCTCGGCGATGCGGTCGCCTCCATCCCGCTGCTCAACCGGATCTTCGGCCAGGACGGCTCCGGCATCTCGCTGCTCACCGCCGGGATCGTGCTGGCCATCATGATCACGCCGATCATCACCACCGTCACCCGCGAGGTCTTCGAGACCGTGCCCCGCAACGACAAGGAGGGTGCGCTGGCCCTGGGCGCCACCCGCTGGGAGATGGTCAGCGGCGTGATCCTCCCGCACTCGCTCGGCGGCATCACCGGCGCCGTCATGCTCGGCCTCGGTCGAGCCATGGGCGAGACGATCGCGGTGACGCTGCTGATCGGCGCCGTCGCCAACCCCGAGATCACCATCGACGTGCTCTCGCCGGGCGAGGCCATGCCCGCCGCCATCGCCCGCAAGCTCCCCGAGGCGGCCGGCGACTTCCGCGCCGCGCTGATCGGCCTCGGCGTCACCCTGTTCGTCATCACCATGGTCGTCAACGTCGCCTCGCGACG
The DNA here is from genome assembly GCA_041394165.1 of Acidimicrobiales bacterium. Classification (GTDB taxonomy): domain Bacteria; phylum Actinomycetota; class Acidimicrobiia; order Acidimicrobiales; family Iamiaceae; genus Aquihabitans. Next base: position 11,582 of record JAWKIT010000012.1, on the reverse strand, counting down.
GCTCGTCGACGTGGTCGACCGTCGCCTGAAGGGGGCCGCGTGACCGCCACGACCACGGCGTCGGACCGCAGCGTCGCCGAGCGCCTCACCGTGCCGAGCGACGTCCGGGTCTCGACCATCAAGGGCGGCCGCTTCGTGCGCGATCGCATCGCTACCATCGCCTTCGTCGCCGCCTTCGTCGCCGCGGCCATCCCGCTCGTGTTCGTGATCGGCAACGTGGTGGCCCGGGGGGCCAGCGTGGTGACGCCGAGCTTCCTCACGAGCGACATCCCCACCACCGCCTCGGCGTCCGAGCTCAAGGGCGACTGCGAGCTGCGCCAGCGCTACGACCCGACGGCGGTCTGCGAGGAGGCCGCGGCGCCGGCCGTGAAGCCCGGCATGGGCCCGGCGGTGGTCGGCACCCTCATCACCACCGCGGTGGCGGCCCTGCTCGCCATCCCCCTCGGGATCCTCGCTGCGATCTACCTCCACGAGTACGGCAAGCGCACCCGCCTCGCCCGCTTCATCCGGTTCATGTCCGACGTGATGACGGGCGTGCCGTCGATCGTGATGGGCATCTTCATCTACACCCTCTGGGTGCTGCAGCTGGGTGCCGGTCGCTCCGCGCTCGCGGCCTCGCTCGCCCTCGCGTGCCTGATGCTGCCGATCGTGGTGCGCTCCAGCGAGGAGATGCTGCGGCTGGTGCCCAACACGCTGCGCGAGGCGAGTGCCGGGCTCGGCGCCCGCACCTGGAAGACCACGCTGAAGGTGGTCCTGCCGGCCGCCCTGCCCGGGCTCGTGTCGGGCTCGATGCTCGCCGTGGCCCGCGCCGCAGGCGAGACGGCGCCCGTGCTGTTCACCATCGGCGCGGCCACCACGGTGGCCCGGGCCACCACGCTCACCGGGCAGAGCACCACCCTGAGCTTCCAGATCTACAACCTGATCACCAACGGTGGGAAGCTCTCGCCGCAGATGGCCTGGGGCGCGGCGCTCACGCTCATCGCCATCGTGCTGATCCTGACCACGATCGCCCGGACCGTCTCGCAGCGGTTCACCATGCGATGAGCGTGCGCACCATGGACGACGAGGAGAACCCCGTGCACATCGAAGCCGCCACCGCCGCCAACCCGGCCACGGGGGAGGAGGTCGCCGCCGGCCCGATCATCTTCGACGTCGAGGACCTGTCGGTGCTCTACAGCGGCTTCCGGGCCGTGAAGGACGTCGGGCTGCAGGTGGTCCGCAACGAGATCACCGCGTTCATCGGCCCGTCGGGCTGCGGCAAGACCACCGTGCTGCGCTGCTTCAACCGCATGAACGACCTCATCGACGGCGCGGTCGTGGAGGGCGCGCTGCGCTTCCACGGGGTCGACCTCTACGACAAGGAGGTCAACCCGGTCGAGGTGCGGCGTCGCATCGGGATGGTGTTCCAGAAGCCGAACCCGTTCCCGAAGTCGATCTTCGAGAACGTGGCCTACGGCCCGAAGCTCGCCGGCATCAAGAAGAAGGCCGAGCTCGAGGAGATCGTCGAGAAGGCCCTGCGCGGCGCCGCCATCTGGGACGAGGTGAAGGACCGGCTCCACAAGAGCGGCCTCGGCCTCTCGGGCGGCCAGCAGCAGCGGCTCTGCATCGCCCGAGCCCTCGCCGTGAACCCCGAGGTCATCTTGATGGACGAGCCCTGCTCGGCCCTCGACCCGATCGCCACCGGGCGCATCGAGGACCTCATGGAGGAGATCAAGCAGGACTACACGATCATCATCGTGACCCACAACATGCAGCAGGCCGCCCGCGTGAGCGACCGCTGCGCCTTCTTCACCACCGAGGTCAGCGAGGTCAGCGACACCCGAACCGGCGTGCTCGTGGAGTACGACCTCACCGAGAAGATGTTCTCGAACCCGAGCGACGTCCGCACCGAGAACTACGTGACCGGCCGGTTCGGCTGACCTCGATGGCCATGGTCCGCCAGAGCTTCAGCGCCGAGCTCGAGCAGCTCCGCCTCCAGGTCGAGGTCATGGCCGTCCGAGTCGACGAGAACCTCGAGCGGATGCGCGAGTTCCTCGCCACCGGCGACCTCGAGACCGCGGCGCGCACCGTCGCCGCCGACGACGACATCGACGCGATGAACGTGTCGCTCACCGAGCGCTGCCACGACCTGCTGGCGCGCGAGGCGCCGGTGGCCTCGGACCTGCGGTTCGTCATGTCGGCGCTGCGGGTGCTGGGCGAGCTCGAGCGGGTGGGCGACCTGGCGCTGCGCGTCGTGAAGGTCGGCAGCGACTGGTCGCTCGTCCGCAGCTACCCCACCACCTACGACATCCTGATCTCGATGGCCGACACCTCGGTGGAGCAGTTCCGCCGGGCGCTGCACGCCTGGTCGAGCCAGGACCTCGAGCTGGCCGAGGAGCTGGCCCGCTCAGGTGCGGTGCTCGACCTCGCCAACTCGGCGCTGGTGCGGGCGCTGCTCGAGCTCGAGGGTCCGTCCGCGATCCCCGCCGCCCTCCATAGCCTGGTGATCGGGAAGGCCCTCGATCGCATCGCCGATCACTCGGCCATCATCGGCAGTCGGCTGCGCTACCTGCTCACCGGCGATCCCGGGCACCTCGCCGCCGAGATCCGCTAGGGGAGAAGGGGACCGTGACCGTGGACAACGTGAGGAAGAGCTTCACGCAGACGCTCGACGAGATCCGCCTCGACATGGTCCAGATCGCCGCGCTGGTGACCGAGGGGATCCCGCGGGCCACCGAGGTGCTGCTCGCCGGCGACCTCACCGAGGCCCAGAAGATCATCGAGGGCGACGACCCGCTCGACGCCCTCGCGGTCGAGCTCGAGGAGCGGTGCTACCAGCAGCTGGCGCTCCAGCAGCCGATGGCGGGCGACCTGCGCCACATCGTGACGGCGATCCGGATGGTGTCGGAGATCGAGCGGTCGGGCGACCTGGTGGTCAACATCGCCAAGGGGTCGCGGCGCATCTTCGGCACCGAGCTCCCGGCCCGCCTCCGCGGCCTGATCGACCAGATGGGCGAGGAGGCCACCCGCCTGTTCCGCCTGGCCATCGACGCCTACATGGACGAGGACGCGGCCATGGCGGCTGCGCTCGACGACCTCGACGACCGCCTCGACGCCATCCACCGCGACTACGTGCAGGAGATCTTCCTCGTCCACAACACGGGGGAGCTCCAGGTGCAGGGCGCCGTGCAGCTCGCCCTCATCGGGCGCTACTACGAGCGCATCGGCGACCACGCCGTCAACATCGGCGAGCGGGTGCGCTACATGGTCACGGGCTGGCTGCCCGAGCACACGGGTGCCGCCCGGGCCGCGGCGGCGGCCACCAAGCCGCCGTCCGACGAGGGCTGAGCCGTGCGCGCCCTGGTCACCAACGACGACGGCATCGACGCACCGGGGATCGACGCCCTGGCCCGGGCCGTGCACGGGGCGGGCCACGAGGCGGTCGTGGTGGCCCCCCTCGGGGAGCGCAGCGGGGCCGGCGCCGCCATCGGCACGCTGTCGCAGGCCACGGAGCTCCGGCTCGAGCGGCGCACCCTCGCCGGGCTCGAGGACGTGGAGGCGGTGGGGCTCGATGCCCCGCCTGCTGTGCGTCATCACCGCCTGGCTCGGTGCCTTCGGCGACCTGCCCGAGGTGGTGGTGTCGGGCATCAACCCGGGCCTGAACACCGGGCGGGCCATCCTCCACTCCGGCACGGTGGGCGCGGCGCTGACCGCGGCGAACCACGGCATCTCGGGCCTCGCGGTGAGCATCGCCGGCGAGCGCCCGACCCACTGGGCGACGGCCGCCGAGCTGGCCGTGCACGCCCTCGACTGGCTGGCAGCGGCGCCGCTGCGCACCGTCCTCAACCTCAACGTGCCCGACCTGCCGATCGACGAGGTGCGCGGCGTGTGCTGGGCGACGCCCGCCGCCCTCGGCGAGTGGCACGCCGTGGTGGCCGAGTCCGGCCCGAGCGTGCTGCGCCTCGGCCTGCGGCGCACCGAGGTGGAGCTCCCGCCCGACTCCGACACCGCGCTGGTGGCCGCCGGCTACGCGGCGGTGACGCTCCTGCAGCCTCCGGCGCCGGGCCAGTGGGCGCCGGTGGCCGACCACCTCGAGCAGCACCTGGAGGCCCGGCGCCCGGCCGCGGACGTGCCGCCACCGCCCGCCGCGCCCCTCCCCGGCGAGGCGACCGCGTGATCCTGCGCCCGAGCGCGCTGCGCCGGCGCCTCGACGCGCTCCGCTCCCGCTTCGACCGGCGCGGCGGGGCGGCGTCGGCCACCGTCGACGAGGCGGTCGACCGCCTCGAGGGCGCCGTCGACCGCCACTTCGCCAAGCAGGCCGCCACGCGCGTCACCGCCGACCGGCTGGTGGGAGCGCTCGACGGGATCCCCCAGGGCATCGTGCTCGCCGACGCCGAGGGGAAGGTCGTGTTCCGCAACCGGGTGGCGGCCACGTACCTCGCCGCCCGCCACGGCGAGGCCCTCGTGGGCTCGCTCATCGACGAGCTCGTCGCCGCGGCCGTCGCCGGCGAGGCGGGCTCGCGCACGATCGAGCTGTTCGGCCCCCCGAAGCGGTCGCTCCAGCTGCGGGCCGTGCCGCTCGACGACGAGGGCGAGGGCGGCGCCTTCCTCGTGGTGGAGGACATCTCCGAGCGCCAGCGCCTCGAGGCGGTGCGCCGCGACTTCGTGGCGAACATCAGCCACGAGCTGAAGACGCCGGTGGGCGCGCTCGGCCTGCTCGCCGAGACGCTCGTGGGCGAGGACGACCCCGCCACCGTCCATCGGCTCGCCGAGCGGATGCAGCGCGAGGCGTTCCGCGTGGCCCGCACGATCGAGGACCTGCTCCAGCTCAGCCAGATCGAGGCGAGCGAGCTGCCCGAGGCCGAGGTGGTCCCCGTGCACCTGATCGTGGCCGAGGCCGTCGACCGCACCCGACCGGCGGCCGAGCTGCGCGACGTCCGCTTCCTCGTCGCCCCCATCGCCCCGCGCCTCGCCGTCGTGGGCGACCGCCGGCAGCTGGTCTCCGCCGTGTCGAACCTGTGCGACAACGCCGCCAAGTACTCCGATCCCGGCTCCGAGGTCCGCATCGCGGCTGCCGAGGGCACCACGGTCGACCTCGACGTCGTCGACCAGGGCATCGGGATCCCGGCGCGCGACCTCGAGCGGGTGTTCGAGCGGTTCTACCGGGTCGACCGGGCGCAGCCGTGACACCGGCGGCACCGGGCTCGGCCTCGCCATCGTCCGCCACGTCGCCCAGAACCACGAGGGCGAGGTGCGGGTCTCGTCGCGCGAGGGCGAGGGCTCGACCTTCACGCTCCGCCTCCCGCTGGCGCCCGGCCCGGTGCCGGTGCCCGACCTCGTCGAGCCCGCCGCCCTCGAGCCCGATTCCCTCCCCGACGGTGGCGAGCTCGTCGCCACCCCACCCCGCCCGGAGACCTCCGATGCCTGACCCGGCCACCACCGTCCTCGTCGTCGAGGACGAGGACAGCTTCATCGACGCCCTCACCGTCGGGCTCGCCCGCGAGGGGTTCCGCGTGCAGATCGCCCGCGACGGCGCCCAGGCCCTCGACCTGTTCGACGCGGTCGACCCCGACCTCGTGCTGCTCGACGTGATGCTGCCGAAGGTCTCGGGCATCGACGTGTGCCGCGAGCTGCGCCGCCGCTCGAAGGTCCCGATCATCATGGTGACCGCCAAGGGATCGGAGATCGACACGGTCGTGGGCCTCGAGGTCGGCGCCGACGACTACGTGTCCAAGCCGTACCGCCTCCGCGAACTCGTGGCGCGCATGCGGGCCGTGCTGCGCCGGGCGCCCGGCGAGCCGCTGCCCTCGGGCGATCCCGCCGACGTGCTCGAGGTGGGCGACGTCGCCCTCGACCGCGCTCGCCACGAGGTGCTCATCCGCGGCGAGCAGGTGTCGCTCCCCCTCAAGGAGTTCGAGCTGCTCACCATCCTGCTGGAGAACGCCGGGCGGGTCCTCAGCCGCGACGTGCTGATCGACCGGGTGTGGGGCCACGACTACGTCGGCGACACCAAGACCCTCGACGTCCACGTCAAGCGCCTGCGGGGCAAGGTCGAGCCCGACCCGTCGAGCCCGTCGCGGATCGTGACGATCCGCGGGCTCGGCTACAAGTTCGAGGTGCCCCGCGCCGCGCGAGCGTGAGGCCCGGGCTTCGTCGTCAGCCCCGCTCCCTACCATGGGTCCGGTGAGCAGCACGACGGCGCCGAGGTCCGGGTCCAACCCCGCCACCCCCGACGGCGTCCGGGCGTTCGTGGTCACCCCGTTCCACCGCCTCGCCCGCACCCATGCGTCGTCGGCGATGGCCGACGCCATGGTGGCCGCCGCCCTGGCCGACTCGCTCTTCTTCTCGCTGCCCGCCGACAGCGCCCGGGCGCCGGTGGTGCGCTACCTGCTCATCACGATGCTGCCGTTCGCGGTGATCGCCCCGCTCGTGGGCCCGCTGATCGACCGGCTCAAGGGCGGCCACCGCTTCGTGCTCGTGGGCTCGGCGGCTGCTCGGGCCCTGCTCTGCTACCTCATGATCGGCCAGATCCGGGCGGGCGGCGCGCCGTTCTTCCTGCTCGCCCTGTGCGTCCTGGTGGCCCAGCGGGCGTACCAGGTGGCGCGGAGCGCGCTCGTGCCCACCGTGGTCACCTCCGACGACGAGCTGGTGGAGGCCAACTCGAAGCTGGCCATCATCTCGGGCATCAGCGCCTTCATCGGCATCGTCCCGGCCGGCATCCTGCTCAAGGTGTGGGGGGCGGGGTGGGCGTTGGGCCTCGCCATGATCACCTACGGCGTGACGGTCGGGCTCGGTCTGCGGATCCCGGCGGCCCGCGTGGCCACGTCGAAGGCCGACGAGACCGAGCGCCACGAGCTGCGCGGCGCCGGCATCGTGCTGGCCGGATCGGCGATGGGCCTGCTGCGGATGTGCGTCGGCTTCCTCACGCTCCTCATCGCCTTCGACTTCCGGGGCGGCGACCGCCGACCGTGGGAGTTCGCCGTCGTGGGTGGCGTGAGCGTGCTCGGCCAGTTGCTCGGCGCGGCCATCGCGCCCCGCCTGAAGTCCGTGACCACCGAGGAGAACATCCTCACCGGTGCCCTCGGGCTGGTCGTGGTGGGTGCGTTCCTCTCGCTGCTCCTGGGCGAGGTGCTGGGCGCCTCGATCCTCGGTGCGGGCGTCGGCTTCGCGGCCGGTGCCGGCAAGCTCGCGTTCGACTCGATCCTCCAGCGCGACGCGCCCGACGCCAACCGTGGCCGCTCGTTCGCCCGCTTCGAGACCCGCTTCCAGGTCACCTACGTCATCGGCGCGTTCATCCCCGTGGCGGTGCACATGGGCGCCCGGGTGGGCTTCGCCATCGTGTTCGCCCTCGCCCTGTTCGCCACCGCCTCCTACGTGGTCGGCCGCCTCGCCTGGGCCCACCGCACGGGTGCCCGCCAGACCGCGGCCACCGCCGCGGCCGTCGAGATCGAGACCCGCTTCGCCGAGGTGTCCACCGAGGTGCGCGGCCGCCTGGCCACCGCGCCGCGGACCCTGATCAGCCGCCTGCGCCACGCCGAGGTCGAGGGGGACGTGGCCGCGGCCGTCGACGACGGCGACGACCGCCGCCACCCGCCGCCACCGCCGGGCGGGCCCGACGCGACCCAGCCGGGGCCGCCGCCGCCCGCCGGGGTGGGCGGACCCGACGACCCCACCCGCCACGAGTTCCCGTGGGAGGCGCCCACCGAGCCGGTCGAGTCGCCCGACGCCTACCTCGACGACGTGGACCCGACGGTGGCCAACCCCTACCCGTGGACGCCCGACGACCCCACCCGGGCCGAGGAGCCCCGACCTCAGGCCTGAGCGCCGCCGTCGAGCGGCAGGTCGATCCGGGCCAGCCAGAGGCCCGGAGCGTCGACCTCGTTCGGGGTGGGCAGCACCTCGGCGCCCGACCACAGCCGGGCGAGGCCCTCCGCGCCGGCCCGCTCGACCACGCCGGCCACGAAGGCGCTCCCGCGATCGAAGCGGTCCTGCGTGAGCTCGAGGCCGAGCAGGCGCTCCACGAAGCGGTCCTGGGCCGAGGCCTCCACCCGTCGCCGGCGCACCGCCTCGGTGATCTGCCCGTAGGAGCCGACGAGGCCGTGGCCCAGCTGGTCCATCACGTGGTCGACGTAGCCGACCACCACCGCCACCAGCGCCTCGAGCTGCGGGAGGAGCTCCTGCTGGCGGGCCGAGCGGACGGCGCCGAGCAGCACCTCCGGGTCGCCGAGCAGCTCCTGGAACCGCGCCATCGGGTCGCCGCCCGTGGGGTCGACCTCGAGCTCGCCGAGCTTGCTGCCCAGGGCGTCGGGGTCGGACTCGAACGAGGACGCGTAGTCGGCGAGCAGCTGCTCGAGCCGGGCCCGCACGTGGGGAAGGCCGAGCACGGCGTGGTGGGCCACCTGGTGCAGGCAGACCCAGAGCCGCAGCTCGTCGCCGTCCATGCTCCAGTCGCGGGCGAACGCCTCGACGTTGGCCGCCACCACGAGCAGGTCGTCGGAGGCGGGGCGGGGGATCGGCAGGTCGAAGGCGCCGAAGTCGCGGGTGGCGAGGTGCCCCACCAGCGAGCCGGCCGTCATCCCGAGCAGCATCGGGCTGAGCAGCCCCATGATCTGGCCCAGCCACGCCTCGGTGGGATCGCCGGCGTCGGCGAGCTCGAAGGCCTCGGGCGCCTCGGCGGGCGGGTGCAGCGAGCCGGCGAGGCGCTCGACCAGCGGACGGTAGGCATCGAGCGTGGCGAGGGCGTACTGGCTGCGCGTCACCGGGTTGATCGTGAGCGATCGGCCGGTGGTGGACGTGCTCAGGCCGGTGGCCTGCGACACGTGGAGGTCGGCGACCCGGGCCAGCTGCTCGTAGCGCACCCGCTCGAGCGGATCGACGTTGGGCTCGCTCGCGCCATCGGTGGCGATGGAGAGGGCCAGCTGGCGCGCCCCGTCCCACTGCACGGGGCCCTGCGACCCCAGCATCTTGAGGAGGTCGCCGAAGAACGGCATCCCGTCGAAGGGGTTCGGGCCCGAGCTCATGGGGCCATGGTACGGCCCGATGTGGTGTTCCCGTCCGGCGGACGGCATGCTCGGGCGATGGTTCGCGTGGTGGTCACCGGTTCGGCGGGTGCGCTCGGGCGCCACGTCGTCGCCCTCCTGGCGGCTCGCCCCGACGTGGACGAGGTGGTCGGCCTCGACCTGCGCTCGGCGCCGGCCACCCGACCGCTCGACCTGCTCGTCGGCGACGTGCGGGCGGCGGTGGCGGGCGCCACGGCCATCGTGCACCTCGCCTCCGCGTTCGGGCCGGCCACCACCGGGCCCGAGATCGACGAGGCCGCCGACGTGGAGATGGCCCGGCGCGTGCTCGCCGCCGCCGACGCCGAGGGCATCGCCCGCGTGGTGCTGCTCTCGTCGGCCACGGTCTACGGCCCCTGGCCGAACAACCCGGTGCCGCTCACCGAGGAGGCGCCGCTGCGGCCCCACCCCGACCTGGCGCCGGCGGTGCAGCTCGCCGAGGTGGAGCGGCTCGCCGCCGAGTGGCGAGCCGACCACCCCTCGGCGACGGTGGCCCGGCTCCGACCGGCACCGGTGGTCGACGACGGCCGGGGCGGCTGGCTGGCCCGCGCCCTCGACGCCGCCGACGACGTGCCGGCCGCGGAGGACACGGCGGTGCAGTACCTGCACGTGGCCGACCTGGCCACCGCGGTGGTGGCCGCGTGGTCGGCGGGCTTCGACGGTCCGCTCAACGTGGCGCCCGACGGCTGGCTCACGCCCACCCAGCGCCGCGCCCTCGACCCCGTGCCTCGGGTCCGCCTGCCGGGCGCGCTGGCCGTGAAGGTGGCCTCGTGGCGATGGCGGCTCGGGTTGGCGCCGGCGCCGCCCGGGATCCTCCCCTACGCCCGTCACCCGTGGGTCGTGGCCAACGACCGCCTCGTGGCGCTCGGGTGGTCGGCGGCCTCGAGCAACGAGGAGGCCTACGTGGTGGGCCACGAGGCCTCGCCGCTCGAGTCGATCTCCCCGCGGCGCCGCCAGGAGCTGGCGCTCGGGATCACCGCCGGTGCGGGCGCCGCCGCCGTGGCCGGCGCGGTGGCCCTGGCCCGCCGGGCCCGCCGGCGTCGCGCCGGCTGACGGGGGCTAGCCGCCCAGGGTGACCTCGGCGGCCTCGGCGGTGGCGCCGCGGTGCCATCGCACCTCCACCTCGCCGCCCGGTTCGCCGTCGCGGATGGCCAGCACCAGGTCGCTCGCGTCGAGGACCTCCTCGTCGCCCACGCCGGTGATCACGTCGCCCTCGACGAGGCCGGCACCGGCGGCGGGCGAGCCGGCATCGACGGCGGTGAGGATGGCCCCGCCGTCGACGCCCAGCACCGTGGCCGTCGCCGGGTCGAGGTCGACGGCCTCGACGCCCAGCCAGGCGCGGTGCACCTCGCCGTCCTCGGCGAGGTCGGCGGCGGCACCGAGCGCCGCTCGCCCGGGGACGGCCACGGCCATGCCGTCGGCGGTGGTCGTGGCCACGACGATCCCGAGGAGGTGCCCCTCGCCGTCCACCACGGCGGCGCCGAGGGCGTCGGCGGGCAGCGAGCGGTCGAGCTCGATGGCGTCGTGGAGGACCACGTCGCCGACGCGCACCCGGGCCCCGACCGCCGAGATCGAGGTGGGGACGACCCGTTGCTCGGCGACGCCGCCCACCGCCGTGGAGCGAGCCCCGACGACGGCGGCGAGCTGGCCGGGCGAGGCGGGCGAGGCGAGGAGGGCGTCGGCGGAGGGGTCGCCGGCGTCGGCGTCGGCGGCCAGCACGGCGGTGGCGGTGGCGTCGTCGGCGGCGAGCACCTGGGCGTCGATGCGGCGCCGATCGGACCCGGTGACGGCGACGAAGCCGGCGCCCTGCACCAGCGGGGAGGCCACGACGATCCCGTCGGCGCCCGCGAGCCGCAGGCCCGTGCCCGACGACCAGGTGGCGCCCACCTTGGCCTCGACCTGGACGAGGTGCGGGGCGAGGGCATCGGCCAGGTCGGCGGTCGCCAGCCCGGCGCTCACGAACGAGGCGACCGACGTGGAGGTGGCGGCGGCGGCTCGTGGGGGCGTCGCCGCCTCGTCGTCGCGCACCCAGGTGGGGCGGGTGAGCCACAGCAGCCCGCAGGTGATGGCCGCCCCGGTGAGGCAGGCGCCGGCGAGGGCGAGGACCGGGCGGCGCCGGTGGACGGGGGTGGGGGCGATCCAGGCCGCCGGGGCCGAGGTGCCGCCGGCCAGCTCCGACGGGTGCCGCCACACGCGGTCGTCAGGGGGCAGCGGGGGACCGCGCCAACCGCGCTCCTCGCCCTCGTCCTCGTCGCGTGCCACGGAGCAACGCTACCGATCGTGATCGGTGGGTGGGCCGCGGGCCGTGACCCTACGATGGTCCGATGGCCGGTTCCGAGCCCACCTGGGCGCCCCCTGCGGGCGACGACTGGTTGGCGTGCGCGGACGCGGCGCTCGACCCGGGCGTGGCGTCGTCGTGGGTGGTCACGCCCGACTGCGGTGCCTCGGTGACCTTCGTGGGCACGGCGCGCGACCACGCCGGCGACCGCACCGGTGTCCGACTCCTCGAGTACGAGGCCTACGACGAGCACGTGGTGCCGGTCCTGT
>JAWKIT010000011.1:0-140143 GCA_041394165.1 Acidimicrobiales bacterium | reverse complement strand
CGTGCCGGCGGTGCCGGTGCACGCCGCGGCCTGGGTGGCCATCACCCGCGATCGGCGCCTCGCCCTCACGGGGATGACCGCGTTCTCGGCGGCGACCCTGCTCTACGAGTGGACCCACTTCTTGACCCACACGGCGTATCGGCCGAAGCGCTCTTGGTTCCGCCGCCTCCAACGCCGCCACCGGCTGCACCACTTCAAGGACGAGCACCACTGGTACGGCTTCACCGTGCCGTTCGTCGACGACCTGCTCGGCACGGCCCCGGATCCCTCGAGCATCGAGACGTCGCCCACCGTCCGCACCCTGGGGATCCTCGAGCCGTCGCGCGATCGCAACGTTTGACCCGGCACTCGATCGGTGAGGGCGAAGGAGACCACCTCCGCAACCCAAGGAGCGATCCCATGATCCGCCCGACCACCTCTCCCAAGCAGGCCATCGGCGCCGGGGCGGTGGCGATCGGCCTCGTGCTCGGCGGCGGCCCGGTGGCCGCCACCGCCTCGCCCGCCCGCACCACCATGCCGGTCCGACCGGTGGTGCTCAGCTCGATCCTCCAGGCGGCCCCGATCCTCGGTCCCGGCGACGAGGGGCCCGACGTGGAGGCCTGGCAGCAGCGGTTGAACCAGTGGATCGAGCAGGAGGCACCGCGCCGGGGCACCATCGAGGTCACCGGCACCTACGACGATGCGACCGTCCAGGCCACCCAGGACCTCCAGGAGAACCTGGGGGTGTCGGTCGACGGCCTCGCCGGGCCCAACACCCGTGACGCGCTCGCCGAGGTGATCGGCGAGCCCGCCGACGACGGCGGCTCGGACGTGCCGGCCGTGGAGCCGGGCGCCGGGCCGATCCTGGATCGAGGCAGCAGCGGCGCCGCGGTGGAGGACTGGCAGCGCCAGATCGACGCCTGGCGGTCCGGCACCGGCCTCGACGCGATCGCCGTCGACGGCATCTTCGGCGTCATCACCGCCAACGCCACCCGCCAGTTCCAGTCCGCCACCGACGCGTCGGTCGACGGAATCGTCGGCCCGGAGACGCGCCTCTACATGAAGGACGCGCTGGCGAACGGCCCCTCGGACCAGCCGACCGCCGAGCCGCCGGCCGAGGGCCCGACCGGTCCGCTGCTCGACGTGATCACGACCGGTCCCGCCGTGCGCGACTGGCAGACCACCGTGAACCGGTGGCGCGAGTCGCAGGGCATCACGCCCATCACGGTCGACGGGATCTACGGCCCGATCACCGAGGACGCCACCCGGCAGTTCCAGGCCGCCCAGGACGCCCTGCGCGTCGATGGCATCGTCGGCCCGAACACCCGAGCCGTCGCCGCCGACGTGATCGACGCCGCCTGACCGGCAGCTTCCCTCGGCGTCAGGAGGCCGAGGGCCGGGGCACCGCCACCACCTGCGTGCCCGGGCCCTCGGCCTCCGGCGCGCCGTCGTGGGCCACGACGGGCGAGCGGTCGTCGCGGAGGCGGAACAGGGGGACGGCGCCGGGCAGCTCGGCGGCGTCGTCGACCGCCACGATGTCCCAGCGCAGGCGGGGGTCGTCGGGGTCGATGCCCTCGCCGTCCTCCCCGGCGTGGTCGCGGGCGCCGAGGGTGAGGTGGGGGAAGGCCCGGCGACCCCACGCCCTCGAGCGGCTCGCCCGGTCGGCCCGGTGCGAGCGCTCCACCCGGTACACCTGGCGGCGGCCGAGGATGTCCGACAGCCGATCGACCAGGAACGAGTCGGCGCCCTCCGTATCGGTGGCGACCACCGCCTTCGCCAGCCCCAGCCCGTGGATCGCTTCGGCCAGCTCGTCGTCCTCGATGGCGCCCTGGAACGTGGGCACGCCGCGGTCGACGGCCCGTTCGCCGTCGTCGTGGAGGTGGACCACCATCACCGGCACGTCGTGGTCGGCGAGCACGGCGGCGGCATCGACCAGCCACGGGGCGTCGCCGGCCAGCAGCACGCCGCGGGGCGCCGCCTCGGCCACGTGGAGCCACTGCGACGCCGGCCGGGCGACGGCGCTGACGAACGCCACCGAGCCCAGCACCACCACGAACGCCGCGGGGGCCAGCAGCTCGCCGCCCTCCACGCCCTCGGCCTGGAGCCGCACGCCGAAGAGGGCCGCCACCGAGGCGGCCACGATGCCCCGGGGCGCGATGAGCGAGAGGTAGGCCCGCTCGCTCCGCGTCAGCCCGGCGCCCACGGTCGAGGCCCAGACGGCGAGCCAGCGGACGATGAGCAGGACGCCCAGCAGGGCGAGCGACGGCAGGAGCACCCGGCGGGCGGCGTCGAGCTCGACGGTGGCGCCGAGCAGCACGAACAGGCCGCCGAGGAGCAGCACCCCCAGGTCCTCGCCGAACGAGGCGATGTGGGCGATGGGCGTCATCTGCTGGTTGGCGAGGGCGACGCCGAGGACGGTGACGGCGAACAGCCCGGCCTCGGGGCTCAGCTCGTTGGCGGCGACGAAGGTGCCCACGACGACGGCGAGGGTCATCGGGTTGTGCAGGCGGTCGGGCACGAGGTGCCGTCGCAGCAGGAGCGCCAGGCCCCCGGCCGCGAGCAGGCCGGCGACGGCGCCGACCGTGGCCGAGGCGAGCAGGACCTGCACCGTGCCGGCGGCCGAGCGGCCCTCGCTCACCGCCTCGAACGTGGCGACGGCGATCACCGCGCCGATGGGGTCGATCACGATCGCCTCCCACCGCAGCACTGCTCCGAGGCGCTCGCGCAGGCGCACCGCGTCGAGCAGCGGCAGCACCACCGTCGGGCCCGACACCACGAGGATGGCGCCGAGCACGAGCGCGGTGCCGACGGGCAGGTCGAGCAGGGCGACGGCCCCCGCGGCGCCGGCGACCATGGTGATCACGACGCCGACCGTCACCAGCCCGGTCACCGACCGGCGGAGGCCGCCGGAGCCAGCGAGGCGCAGGCTGGTGCCCCCCTCGAACAGGATCAGGCCGACGGCGACGGCCACCACGGGGAACAGCGCCTCGCCGAGCAGCTCGTCGGGATCGACGAGCCCGGTCACGGGGCCAGCCAGGATCCCGGCGGGCAGCAGGAGGAGCACGGACGGGACGCGCAGGCGCGCCGCCAGCCACTGGGCGCCCACCCCGACGACCGCGATCGCGGCGATCGCCACCGCGATCTGATCGTGCACCTCCACCTCCTGGGGCGGCGGCTACCCGCTCCGTCGTCGGGCCAGCCCTCCGCCCTCCATCGTCGCGCTCAGGCCGGGAGCAGCGCGGCCATCAGGTCCCGGCAGGCGGCCGCGCACGCCCGGCAGGCCTCGGCGCAGAGCCGGCAGTGCTCGTGGTGCGAGGCGTGCGACTCGCACTCCTCGGCGCAGCGCTCGCAGGCCTCGATGCACGCGGCGAGCAGGCCGCTGAACATGCTGGCGTCGCCCGCGGTCTGGCGGGCCACGACCCGGGCAGCCGCCGCGCAGATGTCGGCGCAGTCGAGGTCGCCGCGGATGCAGCGGCGCAGGTCGGCCACGCCGTCCTCGGCCAGGCAGGGCGTCGGCGCACGCCGAGCAGTGGGCGGCGCACGCGGCCAGGGCCTGGGCCGCCCGGGCGCTCTCGGCCACGTCGGGCACGGGGTGGGGTGGCTGGTCAGGATCTGCTGCACGGGGGCTCCTTCGACAGGTTCGGTTCCCCCGACTTCCCACCCCGCCCCGCCGCCACCCCCGATCTGCCTCCGCCGACCCCCACCGACCCCTTCGCCGACCCCCCACCGACCCGAACTTCTGAGCGGTCGCGCCCGGATCGGGCAGGTCGTCGCCAGAAGTTCGGCGCGGTGGTCGTCGCCCGCTGCGACTTCTGGAGCGATCGGGCCCGGATCGGGCACGTTGCCGCCAGAAGTTCGGGAGTGGGTGGGGGTTCGGCGCCCGAAGCGAACTTCTGGAGCGATGGGGCCTGGGTTGGGCGGGTTGCCGCCAGAAGTTCGGGAGTGGGTGGGGTTCGTCGCCCGAAGCGAACTTCTGGAGAGATGGGGCCTGGGTTGGGCAGGTTGCCGCCAGAAGTTCAGGAGGGGAGGGGGGTCGGGGGGCGGGTGGGCGGGTATGGGCGGCCATGCGACTCGTCCTCGTCCGACACGGTCAGGCCCATGCGGGCTTCACCGGACCCATCGCCGGGCCCACCGGTGCCGGGGCCTCACCGACCACGGTCGGGCCCAGGCCCGGGCGCTCGGCGCCCACCTCGAAGCGTCGGGCCGGATCCGCGCCGACCTCCTCCTCGCCTCGATCCTGCCCCGCTTCATCGAGACCGCCGAGCTGATCGCACCGGGCCTCGGCCTCCCGGTGGCCGACCACGACTGCGGCCTGTGCGAGGTGCACACGGGCGACGCCGACGGCATGGACTGGCGGGACTACAACGCGACGCTCGGGTCGTTCGACATGGAGGCCGAGCCCGACCGGCCCTTCGCCCCAGGAGGGGAGAGCTGGAACGGCTTCCACGAGAGGGTGCGCCGCACCCTCGGCCGGCTCGTGCGCGAGCACGACGACCGGACGGTGGTGGCGGTGTGCCACGCCGGCGTGATCATGGCGTCGCTGCGGCTGCTGCTCGGCATCGGCCACCCCGACATCAGCGCCCAGCTCCGGCCCGACAACACCGGGCTCACCGAGTGGGAGCACGACGGCGATCGCTGGACCCTGCGGTCGTACAACGAGACCGTGCACCTCGTGGGCCTGGAGGCCCGGGCGTGAGCGCGGGCGATCCCGAGCTGTCGGTGCGCGCTGCCCAGGCCGCCGCCGCCCGCGACGAGCTGGCCAGCTGGGTGCACGGGTTCCTCTGCAGCCCCGGGAGCGACAACGCCGTGCTCGCCGATGCGCTGATGGATCCGCCGCGCGCCTGGCTCGGTCCGGTGCTGGTGCCGCTCGACCAGCTGCAAGCGCCTGGCCGGCCCGCCGGGCGATCCGGTGCTCGTCGAGGTGGAGGAGGACGACTGGCGCGACGACGTGGAGGACCTCGCCGAGAAGCTGCGCGACGGCCTCGAGGCGCCCCGCTGATCGCCACGTGCGACGACACCGGCCTGGTGCTCGAGGACGGCAACCACCGGGCCGAGGCGCTGCGGCGGGCCGGCCAGGAGGAGGCCTGGACCGTCGTCGCGCTCGCCGACGAGGCCGAGCGCGACGCCTTCATCGAGCGAACCGGGTAGCGGGGGCCATGGCTGCTCCCTCCTTCCCCCACGTCGGCTACTCGCTCTCCTCGGAGGAGCACTCGGGTGCCGACCTCGTCCGCATCGGTGCCATGGGCGTCGACCACGGCTTCGGCGACCTCCTCGTCTCCGACCACTTCCACCCCTGGAACGACGAACAGGGGAGCAGCCCGTTCGTGTGGAGCGTGCTCGGCGGGCTGGCCACGGCGGTGCCCGAGGCGCTCGGCACCGGCGTCACCTGCCCCACCATCCGGATCCACCCGGCGATCGTCGCCCAGGCGGCGGCCACCACGGCGGAGATGGCCGGCTCGTTCTTCCTCGGCGTCGGCACCGGCGAGCAGCTCAACGAGCACGTCCTCGGCGACCGGTGGCCGCCGGCCGACACGTTTCTGTCGATGTTGGAGGAGGCCGTCGAGGTCATCCGTCGGCCATGTGGCGCGGCGACGAGGTCTCCTTCCACGGCGAGCACTACGACGTCGAGAACGCTCGGCTCTACACCCTCCCTCGACGAGCCGCCCCCGATCTACGTGTCGGCGTTCGGGCCCAAGGCGCTCGAGCTGGCGGCCCGCATCGGCGACGGCCTCGTGACCACCGCACCCTCCGAAGACGCCGTGCGCGGCTACCGGGAGGCGGGGCGACGGCCCGGTGATCGCCGGTGCCAAGGCCTGCTGGGCGCGCACCGAGGAGGACGCCCGCCGCGAGGTGCACCGGCTCTGGCCCAACTCGGGCCTCCCGGGGAGCTGGCCCAGAGCTGCGCACGCCACGCCTGTTCGAGCAGGCCAGCCAGATGGTCGACGAGGACGGCGCCGTGGGCTCCACGCCCGTCGGTCCCGACCCCGAGGTCCACGCCGCCTCGCTGCGCACCTACCTCGAAGCCGGCTACGACCGCGCCTACGTGCAGCAGATCGGCGCCGACCAGGAGCCGTTCCTGCGCCTCTACTGCGACGAGGTCATCCCCCGCCTCGGCGCATGAGGGGCGGCGTCCGGCGCCGGTCGGTCGACCATCGACACGTGCCCGGGTCCGTCCGTCGGGCAGGGCCGAACGGCCCGTCGCCCTACCATCGCGACGTGGAGGGGGAAGATCGTTGGGCGCCGCCGACGCCGGACTCGGCCGAGGCGCGGGCGCTCGACCTGCTCGGCGTCGGCTTCCTGCTCGGCGACGGCGAGCGCCTGCTGCACGCCAACGAGGCGGCGGCGCGGCTCTTCGGCCGACCCGTCGACGAGCTGATCGGTCGCGGGGAGGTCCGCTCGCTGCTCCACCCCGACGACGAGCGCCGCATCGCTGCCACCGTCGAGGAGAGCCGTGACCGAGGCGTGGCCCCACCGGACCGGGTGACCGCTCGCATCGTCCGGCCCGACGGCAGCGAGCTGCCCGTGGAGCTGCGGGTGCGCGCCGAGGTGCGGGATGGCGAGGTGCGGACCTCGACCCTCGTGGCCGAGGTGGGGAGCCGTGGGCGGTCCACGAGGGCCTGACGCAGCTGGCGCTCACCGATCCGCTGACCCGCCTGCCCAACCGGCTCGCCATGGAGGAGCAGCTGCGGCTGGTGATCGACGACCTCGACCGCCGCCCCGGCCGCGCTTCCTGCTGCTGTTCTGCGACCTCGACGGCCTCAAGGAGATCAACGACACGGCTGGCCACGCGGCCGGGGACCAGGCGCTGGTGGAGTTCGCGCACCGCCTGGCCGGGGCGCTGCGGGCCGGCGACGGGGCCGCCCGGCTCGGCGGCGACGAGTTCGTGGCCCTGGTGCCGCACCTCGAGCGGGCGGACCCCGAGGCGGTCGTGGCCCGCCTGGCCGAAGCCACCACCTTCACGCTGCGGTTCGAGCGCCACGAGCTGCCGGTCGCGGCCTCGACGGGGTGGGTCGTCTTCGACGACGGGAGCCGCCCGCCCGCGACCTCCTCAAGGCGGCCGACGCCTCGATGTACGCCGCCAAGGTCCGCCGGCGCCTGCGGCCGCTGAGGGACCTCAGGCGGGACGGATGGCGGCGCGCACCGCCTCGAGCACCTCGGGGCTGATGTCGACGATGCCGTGGTCCGCCTCGGCGTGGGCCGCGACGTGGGCGAGCACCTGCTCCTCGTCGTCGCCCTCGACCACCACCGCGCAGCCGGCGATGACGTCCCCGCATGCGATCACGTGGGCCATGGGCCCTCCCTCCCTCGGCATCGTCGGATCGCACCGTACCGCCCTCGGTCCTGAGGTCTGAAGGCGGCGCGATCGGGGCACCGGCACGCGCCGATCCACCCACATGAGGGAGCCGGACCATGGTTCGCACCCGTCGTCGCACCCCGTCGGTCGCCACCGAGCTGGAGCCCGTGCTCCACGCCCTGCTCGGCGGACCCCCTCCGTTCGCCCTCCGGGCCTACGACGGATCGCGGACCGGGCCACCCGACGCCGAGGTCACGGTCGAGCTCCACGGGCCCGATGCCCTGCGCCACCTGCTCTGGGCGCCGGGCGAGCTGGGGTTGGCCCGCGCTCACGTGAGCGGGAGCCTCGATGTCGACGGCGACATCTTCGCCCTGCTCGCCGCGCGCGACCAGATGGGGGGCGCCGCCGACGACGTGTCGGTCGACCTCGGGCCTCGCGAGTGGGCGGTGCTGGCGAAGGCGGCCCGACGGCTCGGGGTGGTCGGCCGTCGGCCGCCCCGTCCGGCCGAGGAGGCGGTGGCCCACGGGCGCCTCCACACGCGCGGACGCGACGCCGAGGCCATCGCCCACCACTACGACGTCGGCAACGACTTCTACGAGCTGCTCCTCGGTCCCAGCCTCACGTACTCGTGCGCGTGCTGGTACCGCGACGGGATCGACCTCGCCGAGGCCCAGGCGGCCAAGCACGAGCTGGTGTGCCGCAAGCTCGGCCTCGCCGCCGGCATGCGCCTCCTCGACGTGGGCTGCGGGTGGGGGTCGATGGCCATCCACGCCGCCCGCCGCCACGAGGTCGAGGTGGTCGCCATCACCATCTCCGAGGAGCAGGCCGCGCTCGCTCGCCGACGGGTCGCAGACTCGGGCCTCGGCGATCGCATCGAGGTGCGGGTGCAGGACTACCGCGACGTGCACGACGGCCCCTTCGACGCCATCTCCTCGATCGGGATGTTCGAGCACGTGGGCGCCGAGCGCACCGCCGAGTACCTGGATGCCCTCGTCGCCCTGCTCGCGCCCACCGGCCGCCTGCTCAACCACGCCATCAGCCGTCCCGACCCCGACCAGCGCAGCGGCGTCTCGGCCCGCTCGTTCATGGGCCGCTACGTCTTCCCCGATGCCGCGCTCCAGGAGGTCGGCACCGTCGTGACCGCGATGGCGCGAGCCGGGCTGGAGGTGCGCGACGTGGAGTCGCTGCGCGAGCACTACGCCCGCACCCTGCGGGCCTGGGTCGCCAACCTCGAGGCCCGGTGGGACGAGGCCCAGCAGCTCGTCGGCCCGGGCCGGGCGCGGGTCTGGCGCCTGTACCTCGCCGGCTGCGCCCTCGGCTTCGAGCAGGGCCGGACGTCGATCCACCAGGTGCTCGCCGTGCGCCCCGACGGGGCGGGCCGCTCGGCCATGCCCGCCACCCGTTCGAGCTTCGTCGTCGATGCCGACCACCCGGTCGAGCGGCGCTGAGGCGCGAGCGCTAGATCGCTTGTGGGAGGGGGACGGCTGCCGTACCGTCGCGCTCGGTGACCGGCGAGCCGCCGCGAGCGACCGGTGCGGGGCAACCGGGGGCCTGGCCCTTCGCGTGTCGCGAGCACGAGCTGGCCACCGTCGTCGCCGCCCTGCGCGACGGCGGTGGGGCGGCGGCCTTCGGCGACCCGGGGTCGGGGACGAGTCGGTTGATCTCGGAGGCCGTGGCCGCCGAGCGCCATGCCGGGCCGTGGCACGTCGTCGTCGCCTCCCGCGGTGCCGCGGCCGTCGAGTTCGGCGCCTGGGCGCACCTCCTGCCGGCGGGCGACCTGGCGCGGGCGGAGAGCTGGCGGGCGCTCGTCGACGAGCGCGGCGGCCCGGACGGGCGCCTGCGCGTGGTGGTGGAGGACGCCCACTGGCTCGACGACGGCTCGGCGGCGCTGCTCCACCACCTCGTCGCCTCGGGGCAGGCGGTCGCCGCGGTGACGGCTCGGCGCGGCGCGCGCATCCCCCCGGCGGTGACCGCGCTGTGGAAGGACGGGCACCTGCAGCGGATCGACGTCGAGCGCTTCGATCGCCCCCAGGTCGAGGTGGTCCTCGAAGCCGCGCTCGGCGCTCCCGTCGAGCCGCGGACCGTCGACCGCCTGCACGCCCGGAGCGGCGGGAGCGCGCTGCTGCTGCGCGAGCTGGTCGAGGACGCGAGGCGCTCGGGCGCGCTCCGCTCGATCCACGGGGCGTGGGTCGACGACGGCACCGGTCGGCCGAGCGCCCGGCTCGTCGACCTCCTGGCCGAACGCATCGACGAGCTCGACCCCGAGCTGCGCAGCGCCGCGGAGGTGCTCGCCGTCGCCTCGCCGGTGGACGTCGAGCTCCTGGCTCGGGCCCTGTCGCCGGCGGTGGTCGGGCGGCTCACGAGCGCCGGGCTGGTGCAGATCGACCGGGCCGGACCTGGGCGGGTGGCGAGGGCTGCCGACCCCCTGATGGCCGAGGTGCTGGTCGAGCGCCTCGACGGCGGCCGTCGAGACGCGGTGGTCGGCCTGCTGGTGGACGGCTTCGAGCGTTCGGCTCCGCTCGCCGAGGACGACGAGCTGCGGCTGGTCGGCTGGCAGCTCGACCTCGGCCGCCCGATCGACGGGGCGGCCGCCCTCCGCGTCGCGGACCGGGCCGCGGCGCGCAGCGACTTCGCGGCGGCCGAGCGGCTGGCGGGCGCGGCAGCGGCCGCCGGCGCCGGGCCGGGCGCCACCATCCGCCTGGGCGAGGCGCTCGTGCAGCAGCGCCGGTCGCTCGAGGCGGACCGCGGCTGGCACCGCTCGGTTCGCGCCTCGAGGCGCTCGACGACGACCTCCGGTTCCGCTACGCCAACGCCCGGGCCCTGGCGCTCAGCAAGGAGCTGGGCCGGCTCGACGACGCCATCGACGTCCTCCGGGCGACGATCCCCGCCACGGCCCACGATCGCTCGCGCTGGGCGCTCGAGGCCCACCTCGCCTTCCTCCTCGCCGACTGCGGCCGCATGGCGGCCGCCCGCCCCCTCGCCGAGGCCCGCCTCGCCAACCTCGCCGTCGACGAGCCGTCGGCGCTGACCGCGTTCGTGGCGTGCGGGGTGCTGCGCACGACCAGCGGCCGGTGCGAGGACACCCTGGCGCTGTGCGACGAGATGGTGCCGGTGGCGCTGCGCAACGTGGAGGAGCGCCCCGAGGCGCTCGGGTGGATCGCGGCCGCCCAGATGCTGGCGACCTACGTGCGCGGCGACCTCCAGGTGGCCGAGGCGCTCGGCGACGCGGTGGAGGCGCTGATCGCCGACACGCCCGATCCGACGCTGCGGGCCGGGAGCCTCATGTCGCGCGGCCTCGTGCAGGCCGATCGCGGCCGCCTGGCGACGGCCCTCCGACTGCTGCGCCAGGCCGCCGCCCTTCACGAGCTCGACAACCGTCGGGGGTACCAGTCCTGGTGCTTCGCCATCACCGCCAAGGTCCACGCCGAGCGCGGCGAGCTCGACGCCGCTCGCGACGCGCTGGCGGCCGCACGTCGCCACCTCTGGCCCGGGGGCCAGGTGTTCGCCGGCGACCTGCAGGTCGCGGCCATGTGGGTGGCCGGCCTCGCCGGCGACCGCCGAGAGCTCGAGCGAGCCCTCGCCGACGGCCTCGCCTGGGCGGGTGCCGAGGGGATGACCAGCGTGGAGATCGGCCTGCGCCACGAGGCGGTGCGCCTGGGCCAGCCACCACGGTCGCACGCGTCGGCCATGGCGCTGCTCGCCCGCGACGAGCAGAGCCCGTGGGGTCGCGCCCAGGCCGCGCACGTGGTCGCGCTGGCCGCCGACGACGGGGCGGCGCTCGCCGAGGCCGGTGGCCGGTTCGCCGCCCTCGGCGTGCACCTCCACGCCGCCGAGGCCTACGCCCAGGCCGCCGCCGCGCACCGCCGCGCCGGGGCCACCGGCCCGGCGATCGCCGCCCGTCGGGCCGGCGAGGGCCAGCTGGCCCGCTGCGAGGAGGCCGACACTCCCGCGCTGCGCGCGGACGACCAGGTCGGCGGGCTCACCGGCCGCGAGCTCGACGTGGCCGCGCTGGCGGCCGCCGGGCGCTCCAACCAGGAGGTGGCCGAGGCGCTCGGCATCTCGATCCGCACGGCCGAGACCCACCTCCAGCGGGCCTTCGCCAAGCTCGGTGTGCACCGTCGTCGCGAGCTGGCGGCCATCTTCGGAACCGACCCGAGGGAGGGTTCACCCAACCCCGGGTGAGGCGCGACGCCCCGAAGGGTGATCTGATGGGGGAGGCGGGCGCCGACGCCCGCGCCGACACAAGGAGATCACGTGCTCGCCTACGACTACCCGCTCCTCGGGTTCTTCTGGTCCCTCTTCATGCTGTTCATCTGGCTGGCCTGGATCCTGCTGGTGTTCCGCATCGTCATCGACATCTTCCGCGACCGGAACCTGAGCGGCGTCGCCAAGGCGCTCTGGGTGCTGTTCGTCGCCTTCCTGCCGTTCCTCGGCGTGCTCCTCTACCTGATCACGCGTGGCAACGGCATGGCCCAGCGCGAGCTCGACCAGGCGGTCGCCCAGAAGGAGGCGTTCGACCAGTACGTGCGCAGCGCCGCCGGCGGCACCGCCGACGAGCTGGCCAAGCTCGCCGACCTGAAGGCCCAGGGCGTGATCTCCGACCAGGAGTTCGAGGCCCAGAAGGCCAAGCTCCTGGCCTAGCGGCCACCTCTCGCCCGGCTCCCCCCGGGCCAGCAGCACCGGCTGCGGCTGCCCTCGGGCGGCCGCAGCCGGTGTCGCGTCCGGGTGCCCGAGGGGCGGAACGGGCACCGGGGAGCCGTGGTCCTGCTCCTCGCCTTCGGCGCCCTGCTGCTCGTCGCCGTGCTCGTCTCGAGCCTCGCCCATCGGACCGTGCTGTCGACGTCGGTCCTGTTCCTGGTGGGCGGGGCGCTGCTCGGGCGCACCGGCGTCGATGTGCTCGCCATCCGGCCCGAGGACCCGGTCGTGGCCGAGCTGTCGAGCATCGCCCTGTTCGCGGTGCTCCTGACCGACGGGGCATCGCTCGGCCTCGACGACCTGCGGTCCGCCTGGCGCCTCCCCGGGCGAGCGCTGCTCCTCGGGCTCCCGGTGACCTTCGTGCTCCTCGCCCTGCTCGGGCACGCCGCCGTCGGCCTGCCCTGGCTCCTCGCCCTCCTCGTCGCCGCGGCCCTCAGCCCCACCGATCCGGTGTTCGCCTCGGCGATCGTGGGGCGGCCCGAGGTGCCCGGCCGCCTGCGGCACCTGCTCCACGTCGAGAGCGGCCTGAACGACGGCCTCGCCCTCCCCGTGGTCGTCGTGCTGCTCGCGGTGGCGGGGGCGAGCGAGGAGACGGCGGCGACCCTCACCCTCGAGGTCGTGGGCGGCCTGGTCCTGGGCGCGGTGGTGGCCCTGGTCGCGGTCCAGCTCCGGGCCGTGCCGGTGTTCGGCGTCGCCGAGGAGTACCGCGCCCTCACCGGTGCGGCCGTGGCCGCGATCGTGTTCGCGGCCGCCCACCTCACCGGTGCGAACCTCTACCTGGCCGCCTTCGCGGCGGGGGTGGCGCTGCGGACGGCCGACCCCGCGTGCGCCGATTCGTTCCGCACGCTCGGCGAGCCCCTCGGTGAGCTGCTGAAGCTCGCCGCGCTGCTGCTCTTCGGCGCCCTGATCGCCCCGTCCCTCCTGCTCGAAGACGGCCTCGGCGCGGTGGCCTTCACCGTGCTCGCGCTGCTGGTCGCGCGGCCCGTCGCCCTCGCCGTGGCCCTGCTCGGCAGCGGCCTGGACCGGCGCGAGCGGCTGGTGGCCGGATGGTTCGGGCCTCGGGGCTTCGCCTCGGTGATCTACGGCCTGCTCATCGTGGAGGCCGGCATCGAGGGCGCGGCGCGCGCCTTCCACCTGATCGCGCAGGTGGTCAGCGCGTCGATCGTCGTGCACTCCTCGACCGACGTGCTCGTCGCCCGCTCCTTCGGTGGCGGTGACGAGCCCGACCCATCGCCCGAGCCGGCGGCGCTCGGCGATCCGGGCGCCGGTCGCGTTTGAGGCCGGCGGTGCCGGGGGAAGCGGGAACGCGTCATGCGCACCCGTCGAACCGCCCTGCTCGCCCTCGTCGTCGCACTCCTCGCCGCCCTGGCGGTCGGGTGCTCGGACTCGAACCCCACCCGCACCGAGACGAGCGACCCCTCCGTCTCGGACGAAGCGAGCTTCGAAGGGTTGCCGGTCCCGCCGCTCGCGGATCCGGTCGGGTCGGTGTCCGAGAAGGACGGCGTCGTCACCCGCAGCTACTCCGTGCGGAACCGCACCGCCGACCGCGTCTTCGAGTTCTACGAGGACGAGCTCGCCTCGCTGGGATGGGAGCGTCAGGGGCCCATCGAAGACGCCGGTCGCAACGTGCGGCGCGGCACGTGGGACGGGCCGAAGGGGACGCTCGAGGTCACCACCACCGAAGCGGAGCTCCTCCCCGACGAGTCCACTGCAGGCGATCGGCCCGACCTCCAGCTCAGCCTGCTGCTGCGGCGCTGACCCGCGCCGCCCCGGGCCGGGGGGCCGCCGCGTGGCCGCCGCGTGGCCGCGGCGGCGAGCCCACCAGGTAGCGTCGCTCGCCGGGTGACGGGCAGCCCGGAGGGAAGCGGTGACGAGCGTGGGGCAGGAGATCGCAGCGGTGGCGCCCGTGCTGCCCACGATCCCGAACGCGACGGTGCGGCGCGAGGCGTTGCTGGAGCGCCTGCGCTCGCTCGACGGGGAGCGCCTGGTCCTGGTCTCGGCGGCCGCAGGTTCGGGCAAGTCGGCCCTCCTCGCCAGCTGGGCGGCCGAGCTCGACGTGCCGGTGGCCTGGCACGGGTGCCAGGAGCGCGAGAGCGATCACGACCTGTTCTGGCACCGGCTCGAGCGCAGCGTGGTCGCCGCGCTCGCGCCGCACGGGATGGTGGGCTCGGAAGTGGTGGACGACGGCGCCGGGCCGTCGCCGGCGGAGCGCCTCGCCGCGCAGCTCGGGTCGGTGGTCGGATCCGCGGTGATCGTGATCGACGACCTGCACCTGGCCGGGGCGACGCCGCAGGAGCTCGTGGCGCTGATCGCCGGGCTCCCCGCCGGGCTGCGGCTCGTCGTGGCCACCCGGGTCGACCCGCCGTTCTCCCTCGCGCGCATGCGGGTGCAGGGCACCCTGCTCGAGCTGCGCCAGGAGGACCTCCGGTTCGACGTCGCCGAGACCGCCGAGGCCCTGGCGCCGTTCGGCATCGAGCTCGACGCCGCCGACCTGGCGCGGCTCCACGACGCCACCGAGGGGTGGGCGGCGGGGGTCGCGCTGATGGCCATCTCGCTCCAGGACCGGACCGACCGCGCGGCGGCGATCGTCGAGCTGGCCGCCCACGACCGCAACCTCGGTGACTTCCTGCTCGCCGAGGTCGTCGATCGCCAGCCCGCGGAGGTGCGCGACTTCCTGTTCGCCACCGCGCTGCTCGACGCCTTCGACGCCGACCTGCACGACGCCGTCACGGGCCGGCGCGACGGGGCGCAGGTGCTCGAGCAGGTGCGTGCCCGGAACCTCTTCCTCGTGGAGCTCGACGGCACGCCGTCCCGCTACCGCTACCACCACCTCGTCCAGGAGTTCCTTCGCCTGCGCCACGGGGTCGAGGACCCGGACGGTCGCGACCGGCTGCACCGCCGGGCCGCGTCGGCGCTCCTCGCTCGGGGCGACGCGGGCGCAGCGGTCCGCCACCTGCTCGCGTGCGGCGCCGTCGACGACGCTCGCGCCATCCTGGCCCGCGAGATCACCGAAGCGGCGATCGTCCTGCTCGACGGCGGGCCGGCCGTCGCCCGTCGCTGGCTCGCCGAGCACGGCGAAGCGCAGCTGGCCGGCGATCCCACGGGCCTGCTCGAGTGCACGATGGCGCTCGGCGTCGGCGGCGCCCACGAGGAGGCGGAGCGGTGGCTCCGCCGGTGGCAGGCGCACGAGCCGACGCTGGGCCACGAGTCGAGGGTGCTGCTGCACGGGGCGTGGAGCTTCCACCACCTCCTCGTCGGCGATCCCGAGGGCTGCCTGGCGGAGGCTCGGATCGCCGAGGAGCTCATCGAGCGGGCGCCGGTGGAGGAGGGGTGGCGCGACTCGCTGCTGATCGTCCTCCTGCAGGCGCTCCTCTGGCTCGACGACCCGGCGGCCGTGCTCGCGGTGGTGGACGGCGACCGAGCCCGGGCGGTCGCCGGTCCGGCCCTGGCCCTCGTGCGCCTCCCCGCCTTCGCCGCGGCGGCGCTGGTGGCATCCGGCGAGCTCCGTCGCGGGGACGAGCGCGCCGCCAGGGCGCTCGCCGCCGCCGACGAGCTGGGCCTGGCCGGGCTGAACTTCGGTCGGGGCGAGGCCGAGCTCGCTCGCGCCGAGGCGGCGGTCGCCCGCGACCACCTCGAGGCGGCAGCCGAGCACCTGGAGCGCGGGCTGCGCATCGGCGAGGCGGGTCGGCCACCGCTCATCGTCCTCGGCCAGCTGCTCGCGGCGCGCATCGCCGCTCGTCGCGGCGACCGCGAGGACGTCGCCGATGCGGTCGCCCGAGCTCGGGAGGCGTTCGCCGCGCCGAGCGCGGTGGTCGTGGCGCGCATCGACGAGGCCGCGGCCCGGGCCGCGCTCGTGCTGGGCGACCTCCGGGAGGCGGCGGAGCTGATCGATCGCCTCCCCGCGGGCCCCGGCGCGGAGCGCCTGCGCGCCCGGCTCGCGCTGTGCCGCGGCGATCGGGCGGCGGCGGCCGCGCACCTGATGGCCGCCGGGGCGCCGCCGGCGCGGCGCCGCGACCAGCTCGACCACGGGATCCTCGCCGTGCTCGCCGCGCCGCCCGCCGAGCGGGAGCGGGCGGTGGCCGAGCTCGGCGACCTGGTGCGCGAGGCGGCGCCCGACGACGTCGTCGCTCCCTTCGTCGACGCCGGACCGGCGCTGTGGGACCTGCTCGCAGCGGTCCCCGCCACCGGTGACGAGGCGGCGTTCGTCGATCGGGTGCTCGAGGCCGCCCGCCGGGTGGTCCCCGTGGCCACCGGCGCCGACCAGGCCGGGCTCGTCGACCCGCTGAGCGAGCGCGAGCTCACGGTGCTGCGCTACCTGGCGAGCCGGCTCGACAGCTCCGAGATCGCCACGGCCCTCTACGTGTCGGTGAACACCGTGCGGTCGCACGTCAAGGCGATCTACCGGAAGCTCGCCGTCAGCTCTCGTCCCGATGCGGTGGCCCGCGCCCGCGAGCTCGGCCTGCTCTGAGGGGCTACGGGCCCTCGATCCACACCAGGTCGTCGGCGTCGGCGTCGGCCACGAGCCGGACCTCGAGCAGCTCGAGCCCGAGGGCGTGGATGCGCGCGATCACGCCGGCGAGCGCCGACTGGTCGGGCAGCACCGTGCGGATCGTGGTGATCCCGTGGCGGGCCGTGACCTCCGCCTCGTCGAAGGCGGCGGCGAGGGTCTCGCTCGCGGCACCCTTGAAGGAGAGCTCGTAGGCGAGCTGCGCCATGGGGACCTCGTTCGGGTGGGCGGCGGAGCAGCGCCCACGGTGCCATCGGCCCGCTCCGGCGTCGTCACCCCGACCTGGGTGATCGGAGGTGGCCGGCGTTCACCCATGCGGTGGTGATGCCGCATCGGGGTGCGTCGGCTTGGCTGGTGCCATGGCCCGCCGTCCCAACATCTTGCTCATCGTCACCGACGAGGAGCGCTTCGCCCTGCCCCGGCCCGCCGGGTTCGAGCTGCCGAACCGCGAGCGCATCGCGGCGGGCGGGGTCACGTTCGAGCGCTACTACACCGCCTCCACCATGTGCAGCTCGGCGCGATCGGACATCTACTCGGGTCGCCACGTGCCGATCACCGAGGTCTTCGACAACGACAACATGCCCTACGTGCGGCCGCTCGACCCGGCCCT
The DNA here is from genome assembly GCA_041394165.1 of Acidimicrobiales bacterium. Lineage (GTDB taxonomy): Bacteria > Actinomycetota > Acidimicrobiia > Acidimicrobiales > Iamiaceae > Aquihabitans. The sequence continues at coordinate 123,058 of JAWKIT010000011.1, read as the reverse complement.
CGGCACCATCGGCACCATGCTCCGGGCGCGGGGCTACACCACTGCCTACAAGGGCAAGTGGCACCTCTCGAACGCCTACGTGGATCCGGCGAACCCGGTGTCCACGGTCGATGCCCTCGAGCCCTACGGGTTCTCGGAGTGGAACGACTGGGGCGACATCGACGGCGGCGCCTGGGCGGGGCTCAAGGTCGACCCGGTGATCGCCGGGCAGGCCGCCCAGTGGCTCCGCGACCGAGCGCCGGTCGTGGGCGCCGACGGTCCCTGGATGCTGGCCGTCAACTTCGTGAACCCCCACGACATCATGAGCTTCGACTACGGCAGCCGGGGCACGGTGCCGCTCCCGCCGAACCTGGCCCACGCCATGGTGGTGAAGCCCCCGGCCGACGTGCCGGTGTACCAGCGTCGGTGGGACGTCGACGTGCCCGCGAGCGCGCACGACGACCTCGCCGGCGCGGCGCCCGCCGTGCGCGAGTACGCCGAGGTCCTCGACGTCACCTTCGGCCCGGTCACCTCCGACGAGCACTGGCAGGAGGGCATCAGCTTCTACCTGAACTGCCTCCGCGACGTCGATCGCCACGTCGGCGTCGTGCTCGACGCCCTCGAGGCCTCGGGCGCCGCGGAGGACACCGTCGTCGTGTTCACCGCCGACCACGGCGAGCTGGCCGGCGCCCACGGCCTGCGACAGAAGGCGAACGTCGTCTACGACGAGAACTTCCACGTGCCGCTCCTCGTGCGCCACCCCGACCTCGGGTCGCTCGCCGGGACGTCGACCGGTGCCCTGGCCTCGGCGGTCGACCTCCTCCCGACCCTGCTCGACCTCGCCGGGGCGTCCCCCGAGGAGGTCGCCACCGAGCACCCCGACCTCCACGGCCGCTCGCTGGTGCCTGCGCTCGAGGGTGCGTCGGTCCGCGAGGGCGTGCTGACCGCGGTCGAGTCGATCACCACGCTCGACGCCGGCTTCTGGCGCGGCTTCGCCGCCGAGGACGCAGCCGAGCAGGTGATGAGCGGCGAGCTGCGCCCGGACTGGTCCAAGCGGGGCTTCCTCCGCGGCTACACCGATGAGCGGTACTCGTTCGGCCGCTACTTCGCCGCCCTCGAACCGAACCGGCCCGGCACCGTCGACGAGCTGTACGAGCGCAACGACGTGGTGCTCTACGACCGCCAGGAGGACCCCCACGAGCTGGTGAACCTGGCCGCCGACCCCGCGCACCGCGACCTCGTCGACCGGTACCGGGCGAAGCTCGAGGACCTCATCACGGCCGAGATCGGCGCGGACGACCAGCCGTGGGTGACCGAGCGCCCCAACCTGCTCGGGTGGCCCACGTGGCACGGCGACGGCCACGGCCGTCCCGCGGAGGTCTGACCGAGCCCGTCAGACCTCGAGGTCCGACCACCCGGGCGAGCGGTGCTCCGTGCCGTCGCGCTCGATGACGAGGCACTCGGCGCCGGGGCGAGCGATCCGACCAGCTCGACCGCCTCGGCGGGTGCGACGACCGTGCAGATCGTCGCCAGGACATCGGCCGTCGCGGCGTCGTCGGCCACCACCGTGGCCGACGACGCGGTGCACCGGCCGGCCGGTCCGCGGGTCGAGCACGCGCGACGCGCGCTCGTCGCCGATGGCGAACCAGCGGCGGGCCGACCCACTGGTGGCGACGGCGCGGTCGGCCACCTCGATCCGCAGCATCGGCGGCACGTTGTCGTAGGCCCGGTGCGGGTCCTCGATGCCCACCCGCAGCACGCCCGCGCCGCGGTGGAGCAGGTCGCCGCCGGCGTTGACCACCAGCCGATCGAGCTCGTGGGCGTCGAGCGCGGCGGCGGCGACGAGGTCGACGACGTGGCCCTTGGCGAGGGCGTGCACGTCGACGTCGGCGCACTCGCCGAGGCGCTCGACCGAGCCGTCGTCGCGCACGGCGAAGGGAAGGGTGGCGACGGCGGCCACCAGCGCGCGCAGCTCGTCGTCGATCGGCTCGACGCCGTCGTCCTCGGCCTGCTGCCACCTCGCGGTGAGGGCGGCGGTGACCGGGTGGAAGGCGCCGGCCGAGCGCTCGTGCCACGACGCCGCCAGGCCCAGCAGGCCCGCCAGCTCGGGAGACGGTGCCTCGGCTCGGCCGTCGCGCCACCGGCACAGGTCGCTGTCGGGGCCGAAGCGGGTGAAGGCCGCCTCGAGGCGGGCGACCGCCTCGAGGATGGTGGCCTCGGCGGCGGCCGCCGCGGTCTCCGTGCGGGCGGTGATCTGGAGCTGGAGGTAGGTGCCCATGACGGGCTCGTGGATCGACGCCACCGTGACCGGTCCGGTCGTCGGCCCCGTCACAGCGTGAGCGCCACCAGGACGAGGGCGACGACCGAGCCGGCGACGGCCACGATCACCGCGCTCCGCAGCCGCCGCTTCAGCACGAGCTGGAGGATCAGGCCCGACGCGGCGATCACCACGAGGAACGCCCCCGAGAGGTCGATCGCCCACCGCCACGACGACGATGCATCGCGGCCCTTGTGCAGGTCGTTCATCACCCCGACGAACCCCTGCTGCTCGATGGCGACCCGGTACTCGCCGGTGGTGGTGGAGAACGTCGCGTCGGCGGCGTAGCCCGGCGCCCGATACGAGATCGAGCCCTGGTCGCCGGTGGTCTGGTAGTCGCTCACCTCGGCGCCGATGCCGTACCGGTCCCGCAGGCCCTCCGAGACGGCCAGGTAGTCGGTCGCCCCGTCGGGGGCCACGTCGAAGGCGAACGTGCCGGTCTCCGTGGTGGTGGTGGGCGCGTCGCCGAAGGTCCACTCGGGGTGGTTGAGCGTGATCCCGGTGAGTCCGAAGAACAGCACGAGCAGCAGCGCCACCATGCTCGTGTAGGCGTGGACGACCCGCGACCATCGCTGCCACGACGCCGATCGGCTCCGCCGCCGTCGTGGCGGGGGCGCGTCGGCGCCGGGCTCGGCCGGGGCGCTCGGCGGGGGCGCCTCGGTGGTCGTCACCGCGTCACGCCGAGTACGTGGCCGATGCGGCCGAGAGCTCGTCGGCGTCGGGCATCGCCGCCTCGGCACCCGAGGTGCCGAGGTCGATCGACGCGCTGGTGATGCTGTGGGGGCCGTGCTCGCGGGCGGCCTCGATCCACACCGTGTAGGTGCCCGGCGCGGCCCGGGCGCCGGCGAGGTCGGTGCCGTCCCAGGCGACGGTGTAGCTGCCCGCCGGCCGGGTGGCGCCGGTGACGGCGTCGACGTCGGTGCCGCTCGCGGCGGACGACCAGCCCGACAGCTCGTGGATCCAGCGCTCGCCCTTGGGCGGGTTGTACCAGACGCTCAACGTGGCCACGAGCTCCCCGGCCGCGTCCTCGACCCACACGGCGATGAACGGGTTGCGCGCCGGGCCTCGGCCGTCGCCGGACGCGGCGTAGGTGAAGGCCACCTCGAGCTGGGCCCCGTCGGGGAGGGCGTCGCCCGATCCGGCGTCGTCCGTGGTGCCCGCCGCGGTGGTCGTGGACCCCGCCCCGCCCGCCGGGGCGGTGGTCGTGGTGGCGTCGGCGAAGGTGTCGGCATCGTCGCCGCTCGTGCCGCACGCGCCGAGGGCGCCGGGCACGGCCACCAGGGCGCCGAGCGCCGCCGCGCGCTTGAGGAAGGCGCGCCGGGTGGCGGCGTCGAAGCGGGGCAGCTCGGGTGGTTCCATCGTCGGGAGGCTAGGAGCCGAACCTGGGAGGTTCCTGGGAGCCCGCCGGGCGCTCGCCCGAGGTCGTCGGCGTCTCGGCGCCCGCCGGCGCGGGAACCGGGGGGACCCGGACCCGGAAGGAGCTCACCGTGCCGAACACCACGAAGGACGACCTGCCCGGAACCCTGCAACGGTCGCCGGAGAAGGCCCAGCGCACCTACGCCGAGGCCCTCGACTCGGCCCACGAGCAGTACGCGGGCGACGAGGAGCGAGCGCATCGGGTGGCCTACGCCGCCCTCGAGCACTCGTTCGAGAAGGTCGGCGACCACTGGGAGCCCAAGGACGAGCCGGGCCCCTCCAACCCGCCCACCGACGGTCCGCAGGGCCGTGGCCGCCCGACGGCGGGCGGGGTCGACGTCGAGGGCCACACCAAGGCCGAGCTCTACGAGCGGGCCAAGGACCTCGACATCGACGGACGATCGTCGATGGACAAGATGGAGCTGGCCCAGGCCATCGCCCGGGCGCAGGACTGAGCCGGGCTCAGCCCACCCGGGCCCGGATCGCCTCGACGGCGGCGAGGGTCGACTCGGCGGTGTGGCCGCACCAGACGGCGGCCATGCCGACCACCCGGGCGCCCACCACGTTGCCCCGATGGTCGTCGATGAAGATCGACCGTTCGGGGGCCACCCCGAGCCGCTCGCACGCCAGGCGGTAGATGGCCGGATCGGGCTTGCGGAGCCCCACCTCGCTCGAGTCCACGATGTCGTCGAACAGCTCGTCGACGGGGACCATGGCCCGCCACGCCTCGCCGAACTCGCGGATGTTGTTGGTGATCACCGAGGTGCGGACCCCGCGGCGCGCAGGTCGCGCACCAGGTCGACGACGAAGCCGCGGCTCGCGATCGAGGCCATCCCCATCAGCACCTCGAGCGGTTCGATGCGCCGGGTGCCGCCCTCCAGGGAGAGGTCGCCGATCGCCGCGGTGGCGTCGTCGAAGCTGAGCTCGCCGCGCTCGAGCCGGTGCCAGGGGTGGTCGCCGTCCTGGTCGTAGGGGCCGAACACCAGCTCGAGCAGCTCGGCCTCGGGCACGCCGAGGTCCCGCGCGGCGCGCGCCGCCGCTGCGAACGGAGAGGCGATGAACACGCCCCCGAAGTCGAAGAAGACGGCCTCGATGGCGTGCTCGCCGTCCAGGTCGCCGTCGTCGTGGGCGGTGCTCCAGCCCGCGGTCACGCGGGCCCGCCCGCCGCCATCATCGCCCCGACGAGCCGCTCGAAGGCGGCCAGCTCCCGGACCCGGGCGGCCCCGACGGCCTCGAGGCGGCCGGCCAGGAGCAGCCGCTTGGTCTCCACCACCGGCCCGAGCGGCCAGTCCCCGATGCGCCGGGCCAGCGCCCGGGCCTCGTCGAGCAGGGCCTCGTCGTCGACGGCGCGCAGGGCGATGCCGTCGGCCACCGCCTGGTCGGCGTCGATCCAGGGCTCGGTGAAGAGGACCTCGGCGGCCCGCTGCCAGCCCATGGTCATCGGCATCAGCACGCTGGCCGAGGCCTCGGTGGTGACCCCGAGGGAGAGGAACGGGACCTTGATCCGGGCGCTCCTGGCCATCAGCACGAGGTCGCAGTGGAGCAGCATCGTGAGCCCGATGCCGACGCCCACGCCGTTGACGGCGGCGATCACCGGCTTGGGGAAGGCCTCCATCACGGGCATGAACCGCTGGTAGCCGGGCTCCTGGTCCTCGAAGATCGAGGGGTCGGCCATCTCGCCCAGGTCCTGGCCGGCGGAGAACGCTCGGCCGGCGCCGGTGATCAGGACGCAGCGGACCGCATCGTCGGCGGCCGCCGCCTCCAGCGCCTCGGCGGTGGCGTGCCAGAGGGCTTGGTCGAAGGCGTTCAGCTGGGCCGGACGGTTCAGGGTGAGGACGCGGGCGCCGCCGTCGTCCTCGATCAGCAGCACGGGCTCGTCGCTCACGTCGGGGACGCTAGCCAACCCGGCGGATGTCTGGACAGCTGTCCAGGACGGCTACACGTCGACGGCGCCACGATCGCCGGTGTCGGGCTCGGCGCCGGTGAGCTTGGCCTTCATGAGCCCGACCGCAACACGGGGCGCGCCCGCGGCGGCCCACCAGTCGCCGTGCTCGACGTCGACGCGCAGGGCCACCGGAGGGTGGTCGCCGTGGAACCACGCGTCGGAGATCGGATCGCCCAGCTCGGCGATCGCCCCCGGGTCGGTGACGACGGACGCGGTGCCGCTGAGGGAGACCCACCGATCGCTCGCCGTCAGCGCCAGGTTCACCGGACCGGCCGATGCGGCGGGGAGCCACTCGGCGTCGCCGGCCACCAGGAACCACACCCGGTCGTCGTCGACGCGCTGCACGGTGAGCGGTCGGGCGTCGAGGCCTCGGGGCGCCGGGCTGGTCACCATCGCGATGCGGATGCCGTCGGCGAGGTCGGTCAGGGAGCGGGGAGCGTCGGTCTCGGCCATGGTCCCTGCTACCCGCGGCACCGGCCGGCGATCCCGGCCGGCCTCGGTAGCGTCCGATCGGTGCGCACGCTGGACGACGTCGTGGCCCGAGCCCTCGGTGAGCCGGTGGTCGCCCGGGCGCGGGCCCACGGGGGCGACACCTCGGCCGCGCACCGCTTCGAGCTCGCGTCGGGTCGGATCGTCTTCGCCAAGACCCACGCCGACCCGCCCCCGGGCTTCTTCACCACCGAAGCCGCCGGGCTCCGCTGGCTCGGGGAACCGGGCGCCGTCGCCATCCCCGAGGTCCTGTCGGTGGCCGACGGCGACGACGAGGACCCGCCGCACCTGGTGCTGGGCTGGGTGGAGGAGGGCGCGCCGAGGCCGGGCACCGAGGCCGAGCTCGGTCGGGCGCTCGCGGCGCTGCACGCCGCCTCGCCCGCCACCTTCGGGCGCGAGGACCGACGCACCACCGGCAGCCGAGCCCTGCCCAACGAGCCGTGCCCGACCTGGGCCGAGTTCTACGCCTCCCAGCGCCTGGCGCCGCTCGCCCGCCTGGCGCGACGCCCGCTCCTCGCCCGATGCCCTCGTCCTGCTCGACCGGCTCGATGCCGACCGGCTGGTCGAGCTCGGCGGCCCGCCGGAGCCGCCCGCCCGCCTGCACGGCGACCTCTGGGCGGGCAACCGCCTCGTCGACCGGGCCGGTCGGAGCTGGCTGATCGATCCCGCCGCCCACGGCGGCCACCGGGAGTTCGACCTGGCCATGATGCGGCTCTTCGGCGGGTTCGAGGAGGCCTGCTTCGCCGCCTACGACGAGGCCCGCCCGCTCGCCGAGGGCTGGCGCGAGCGGGTGCCGCTCCACCAGCTCGCCCCCCTGATCGTCCACGCCGTCAAGTTCGGCGGCGGGTACCGCGCCGCGGCCGCCGCCGCCCTGCGCTCGCTGCGCTGAGCCGCACGGGGCTCGTCCGGTCTGGTCCGGGCCGAAGGCGGGAACGTGCGGTCGTGCGCGCCTCCCACCTCGTCGCCCTCGCCGCCCTGGCCTCCGTCGTCGTCGGCCCCGGCTGCTCGCTGTTCGGCGACGATGCTGGCGATGCGGTCGTCTTGGTCGTCGGCGACTCGGTGACCGACCTGTCCCGTCAGGAGCTCGGCCAGGAGATGGACTGGGCGAAGCAGCTGATCGTGCGGGCCAAGGCCGGGGCCACCACCGAGGAGCTGCTCCCGCTGGCGCGCGACGGCGCGAGCAACGACCCCGACATCGGCGTCTTCCTCCCGGGCTACAACGACGTGCTCGGCGACCAGGCCGACACCGGGGCGCTCGACGACATGGTCGAGCTGGCCGCCGGGCTGCCCTGCGCCGTGTGGCTGCTGCTCCCGACGGACGGCGGCTACTCGCCCGACCAGGTCGAGGCGTGGAACGCCCGGGTGGAGCAGGCGGGGCGGGACCACGACTCGATCCACGTCGTGGACGACTGGAAGCGCCTCGTCGAGCGCTCGCCCGACTTCACGTTCCTGTCCGAGCGCGATGCCGTCCACCCCAACAAGGACGGCCAGATCGCCATCGCCAAGGTCATGTCGGACCAGGCGAAGGAGCACTGCACCTGAGCGGCCGCTGACGGGTGCGGAGCGCCTCGCGCTGGCAGACTGCCGGCGTGGACATCGACGAGGGGCTGGTGGAGGCGGTGCTGGTGGCGTCGAGGGCGCTGGTGGCCATCGCCGCCGTGTCGATCGAGGACGCGCCGGTCGAGGTGACCCTCGGGCAGTACCGGGCGCTGGTGGTGCTGTCGTCCGTGGCGCCGTTGCGGATGGCGCAGCTCGGCGAGGCCTGCGGGCTGTCGCCCAGCTCCACCACCCGGATGGTCGAGCGGCTCGAGCGCAAGGGGCTGGTGCACCGGGAGCGCTCGACCACGAGCCGGCGCTCCATCGACCTCGACCTCACCGACGCCGGGCGGGAGCTCGTCGAGGTCGTGATGGAGCGGCGCCGCGTGGAGCTGCGCCGGGTGCTGGCCGACGTGGCGCCGTCCAAGCGCGACGCCGTGCGGCGCGCCTTCGAGACCTTCGCTCGGGCGTCGGGCGAGCCGTCCTCGCTCCTGCTGGCCGCTCCCTGAGCCGACCTCAGGGAGCGTCGAACGACACGGTGGCGGCCTGGCCGTCCCACGACCCGTCGTCGGGGACCGTCACCTCGGTCACCTCGTAGGTCACCTGGGTGATCCGGTTGCTCCCCGAGCGCTTCCAGGGCCCCGTCTCGACCTGGAGCGATCCGCCCGGGCCGATGGTGCCCTGGACCGTCGAGGTGTCCCACACGGTCGATCCGTTCCAGCGGATGCGCCGGGCCCGCACCGTGACGGTGACCGCGGCCCCGTCGACGGGCATGCCGCTGGCGTCGGTGACGTCGAGGTCGGCGGTCGAGTACCAGGTCGTCGAGGTCGGGTAGGCCCAGGCCGAGGAGAACGCCGACGACGCCACGACCGGCGGGGGTGCCGTGGTGGTCGTGGTGGGGGGGATGGTGGTGGTCGGCGGGACGAACACCGTGGTGGTGGTGGTCCCGCCCCCGGGCGGGGCGGTCGTCGTGGTCACCACGACGGGCGGCGCCGTGGTGGTCGGGAGGAGCGTCGTGGGCGTGCCGCCGGTGCCGCCGCCTCCACCACCGCCCCCACCGCCGCCACCACCGCCTCCGACCACGGGCGGGAGGCCGCTGCCCCCGCTGGCGCTGTCGATGGTCGTGCCGGCCTCGTCGAACTTGCCCTTCGAGCTCTTGCCCATGAACTTGACGGCGCCCAGCGCCACGAACGCCACCAGCGTCACGAGGAGCGCGACCTCGACCGCGGTCGCACCTCGTTCGCCGTGACGGCCCCTCCATGCCCTCATGCAACTGTTGTCGGCAGGCAATCATCACCTCTCCATGGGTCGTTCGACCCCTTCCCCGCATCGGTGGGATCTCCCGTGGCGGCGCCTAGCGTGCGGCGCCATGGCCGCTGCCCCCTCCGTCGCACCTCGGGGCTGGCGGGCCACGGTGGCGCCGCTGCGCCACCGCGACTTCGCCCTGGTCTGGGCGGCCGGGATGGTGTCGAACATCGGCACGTGGATGGAGACGGTCGCCGTCGGCGACCTCGTCGCCCGTCGCACCGGGCAGGCGGGCACCACCGCCCTCGTGGCGGCCGCGGGGTTCCTCCCCATGGGCCTGCTCGGCCCGGTGGGCGGGGCCATCGCCGATCGCGTGGACCGGCGGCGGATGCTGCTGGCGATGACGGCCGCCCAGATGGCCTGCGCGGCGACCCTCACCGCGCTGTCGGCCACCGGCCACATCACGCCCGCCGCGGTGGCCGGCGTGGTCTTCGTCGCCGGGTGCGTGGCGGGCATCGGGTTCCCGGCCTACTCGGCGATGCTGCCCGACCTCGTCCCGGCCGAGGACCTCCTCGCCGGGATGTCGCTCAGCCAGGCGCAGTGGAACCTCGGTCGGGTGGTCGGCCCGGCCCTCGCCGGCCTCGCCATCGGCCTCGGCTCGTACACCGCGGCCTTCGCCGTCAACACCGCCTCGTTCGCCGCCATGCTCGCCGCGCTGGGCGCGCTGCGCCTGGCCCCGAGAGCGCCGGTCGTCGACGCCGACGGCCTGGTCGCCCGGATGGTCGCCGGCGCCCGGGCGGCCTGGGCCGAGCCCGGCGTGCGGTCGGCGATCCTGCTGATCTCGGTGGTGGCCCTCACCGCCTCGCCGTTCATCGCCCTGATCCCGGCCATGGCCACCGTGCGGTTCGACGGCAGCCCGGCCCTCACCGCCCGCTTCGTCACCGCGCAGGGCGTCGGGGCGGTGATCGGCGCCCTGGCGCTCCCGGCGCTCGCCGACCGGTTCGGGCGGACCTCGATGCTGCGAGCGAGCCTGGTGCTGCTCCCCGCCGCGCTCGTCCTCTACGGCGCGTCGCCCTCGCCGCTGCTCGCCACCGGTGCCCTGGTGCTCGTCGGAGCGACCTACATGTTCACCTTCTCGGGCATCGGCACCGTGGTCCAGCTGCGGGCCCCGCGTGCGCTGCGCGCCCGCGTGCTGAGCGTCTACTTCCTGGCCCTGGGCACCCTGTACCCGGTCGGCGCCGCGCTCCAGGGGCCCATCGCCGATCGCTTCGGGCTGGGTCCGACGACGGCGGCGTCGGGCCTGGTCCTCGTCGCCGCCGTGGGGATGCTGACGGTCCTGCGCCCGGAGCGCCTGCGGGCCCTCGACGACCCGCCGGCGCCCGAGGAGCCCCTGGTCGCGGCCACCTGAGCAGCGCGGTTGGGATCAGCCGCGGACGGGAACGTCCAGCCGTCCGCGGCGAGCGCTCCAGCCCGCGGCCCGATGTGCCGATGCACGGGTGGCGGACGTCCGGAGGTTCCAGCGGTGAGCGAGCGTCGTGGAGGCATCGGGCTGCGGACCAGGTTGCTCGCCCTGGTGCTGGTCCCCGTGGTGCTGCTCGGCGCCCTCACCTTCTCGAGCGTCGCCCAGCGCCGCAGCCAGGCCGATGCCGCTGCCGCCGTGGAGCGCCAGGTCGCCGAGCTGACGAAGCTCGTGGACCTGAGCGCCGCCCTGCTCCTGGCTCGCTCGCCGGTGGAGGTGGAGGTCCGGGCGGGGGAGCTGGGCCTGGACCCGGGCGAGGCGCTGGCGCTGCTCGACCTCGATCGGGGCGAGCTCGGCGACCTCGACGGGGTCGCCGACGCGCTGCGCGCCTCCCGCCCGCCCTGCGTCCCTTCGAGGTGGACCGGGTCGACGAGCTGGCCCGGCGGGTGGCGGCGGGCCCAGCCCAGGCCCAGCTGGACAGCTTCCATGCGCTCGAGCTCCTGGTGGAGAGCGACTTCGAGCGCCAGGTCGTGACGCTGCGCGACCAGGTGGTCCGCCTCGGCGACCGCGACCTCGCCCGCACGGCGGAGGAGCTGATCGCGGCGTCGCGCGCCGGCTCGTCCACCGCGAGCCTGCTGATCGGCCTCGCCGACCACTGGTTCTCCAGCCTCGACGACCCGGCGCGCGCCGAGCGCGCCCGCATCGGCCTGAGCGCCCCGGCCCAGCAGTTCGACGCGGCCATCCGCCAGCTGCGGACCAGTCCCGACGGCGACGTGTCCACCGCGGCGGCGTCCATCGCCCGCCTGCGCGACGACGGCCCGTTCGGGGAGGCGATCGATGCCGCGCTGGCCGGCGCGGCACCGGCGCCGTTCGTCGACGGCGTCGACCTGGCGACCATCGTGGCCACCTTCACCGACAGCTTCGCGGCGCTGCAGCCGCTGCTCGACCTGATGGCGGGGCGCTCCGACGAGCTCTCGGCCTCGGCGCGGGGCCTCGCCGACGAATCGTCGCGCGAGGCGGACCGGAACCTCGCCGCGCTCATCGGCCTCGGCCTCCTCCTGGTGCTCCTCTGCCTCTGGGTGGTCCGCAGCGTCGATCGACCCCTGCGGCAGCTCATCGACGCCATGCGCCGCGTCGGCGGCGGCGACCTGTCCGGCTCGCTGCTCCACCACGGCGGCCCGCCCGAGGTCGCCGACGCGAGCAGCGCGTTCAACGACGTGCTGGTGAACCTGCGCCTCCTCGACGGCAAGGTCCGCGCCCTCGCCCACGCCGACCTCGACGATCCCCGGGTGGCCGAGGAGCTCCCGGGGCCCCTCGGCCGCGAGCTCGACGCGTCGGTGGAGGTGCTCGCCACCTCGATCGCCGACCGCGCCGACCTGCAGGCGCGGCTCGAGCACCAGGCCACCCACGATCCGCTCACCGGCATCACCAACCGGGCCGGAGCCGTCACCGCCCTCCGATCGGCGATGGCGCGCGCCCAGCGCCAGCGCTCCACGGTCGCGGTGGCGTTCCTCGACCTGGACGGGTTCAAGGCGGTGAACGACCGCCACGGCCACGCCACGGGGGATCGCGTGCTCGTCGAGGTGGCCGCCCGCCTGTCGGACCAGGCGCGAGCCGGCGACGTGTGCGCCCGGCTCGGCGGCGACGAGTTCATCGTGATCGCCGAGCAGATGGGGACCGCCGAGGACGCCCGGGGGATGGGCCGACGCATCCGCGCCACGGTCGGACGCCCGATGCGCCTGGGGGATGGGCGGACGGTCGAGATCGGGGTCAGCGTGGGGCTGGCCCTCTGGGACGACCCCACCGAGGCCGCCGCCGACCTGCTGCACCGGGCCGACCTGGCCGCCTACCTGGCGAAGCGCTCGGGCACCGGCGTCGAGCTGGCCGGCCCGCTCGACCTGCCCGAGTCGGCCGACCAGCCGTAGGGTGCGGCGTCAGGCGCCGAGGGCGTGGGCGGCCGCCCACACCTCGCCGGGGCTCTCGTAGAGGCGGCCGCGCGGCAGGGCGCGCACCGCGGCCACCACCGCCTCCTCGGCCCCGGCCTCCTCCAGCCCGTCGGCCAGCACGGCGGCGGTGGTCGGGAAGGCGGCAGGCGGTAGCAGGCGCACCACCTGGGTGCGGGCGAACGCGTCGTCGATCGGGGTGCCGGGGAGGTGGAGGCCCTCGTCGTCCGGCCGGTGCTCGTCGCGGCGATCCATGGGTCCCAGTGCCCCGGGCCCGGTCGGCCCAACCGCCTCACCCGGCGACGGCCACCGCCTCGTGGGAGGTTGGGCGCTCCGGTTCGCCGAGGGGCATCGGCGTGCGGTCCAGCTCCCGCTCGAGGAGGCGCACCTTGCGCGCCACCGCCGGTCGGTCGGCGCTGGCGACCTCGGACCACGCCTCGCGGAGCAGGTGCAGGGCGGCGGCCTCCACGGGCCGAGGGGACGACCGGTGCCGCTCGAGCGCGGCGGCGAGGCGGTCCTCGTCGGTGGTGGCGAACCCCACCCAGTCGAGCAGCGTGGCGTGCATGTCGCTCGGTTCCCGCCGGCGCCGGTCGCCAACCCCCGCGCCGTCGACGGCCGGCGGCTAGCGGACCCGGTAGCGCAGGGGCAGGTGCTTCACGCCGCCGACGAAGTTCGCCTCCACCCACTGCGGCTCGCCCGCCAGCTCGATCTCGTCGATCCGCTCGAGCAGCTTCGGGAGGAACGTGCGCAGCTCGCGGCGGGCGACCTGCGAGCCCAGGCAGTGGTGGGCGCCGACGCCGAAGGCGATGGAGTCGGTCAGGTCGGCGCGGTGCAGGTCGAAGCGCATCGGGTGGGCGAACACCTCCTCGTCGCGGTTGGCCGACCAGTACGACAGCAGCACCCGCTCCCCGGCGGCGATCGCCTGCCCGTGCACCTCGGTGTCCTCCTGGGCCTGGCGCAGGAAGTGCCGCACCGGCGAGGTCCAGCGGATCATCTCCTCGGCCGCCGGGGTCGCCAGCGAGGGGTCGGCCGCCACGTCGGCGAGCTGGTCGGGGTGGCGGAGCAGCGCCTCGAGCCCGCCGCTCAAGGCGTACGAGGTGGTGTCGTGGCCGGCCGTCGCGACGATGATGAAGTACCAGAGCTCGGCATCGCGGTCGAGCGGGCAGCCGTCGATCCGGCCGTTGGCGATCACCGTGGCGAGGTCGTCGGTGGGGTGGCGTCGCCGGTCCTCGGCGAGCGCGCCGAAGTAGTCGCCGAACTCGGCGATGGCGCGCGTGCCCAGCTCCGCCGGGCTGGCCAGGTCGCCCAGGTACTCCGGGTCGGCGGCGCCGAAGATCCCCTGCGTGAGGCGCAGCATGATCGGCTCGTCCTCCTCGGGCACGCCGAAGATGCTCATGATCACCCGCAGCGTGTACGGCACGGCGATGTCCTGGGCGAAGTCGCACTCGCCGCCGAGATCCACCAGCTTCTGCACGAAGGCGTCGGCGATGGCGTCGATGTCGTCCTGGCGGTGGCGCACCGCCGCCGGCTTGAACCAGTCGTTGGCCACGTGGCGGTGGTCGCGGTGCTCGGTGCCGTCGAGGTGCACGAGCGTCCGGGGGTTGATGCCCTGGCCGACGATGAACGCCCACAGCCACTCGGGCATCACCTGGGAGCGCTGGGTGTTGTGCCACCGATCGTGGCGCCGGCTCACCTCGAAGACGTCGGCGTGGCGGGTGAGCACCCAGAGGGGCTCGTAGCCCTCGGCCTCGACCCGGAGCACGGGTGCGTCGCGCCGCAGCTCGGCGGCGGTGGCGTGCCAGCGCTCGGGATCGGCGTAGGCGGTGGGGTCGAGGAAGATCGCGCCGCGGGGGTCGCTGGTCACGGGGATGAGCACGGGAGCCTCCGAGGCGGCCGGCGGGGGTGGCGCGGAACGTACCGCGCGCTGGCGGGCCCCGACAGGGCCGTCCGTCCCCTCCGGGTCGGCTGGCGTGCGAAGCTCCGGGGGCCGACGAGGAGGGACGATGGTGGGAGCGACGAGGCGAGCCCGACGGGCGGGGGTGGCGATCGCCGCCGCCCTGTGCTGGTCGGCGGCGGTGCTGCCCGCGGCCACGGCCCGCCCCGACGGGGCGGCGACGCCCGTCCGGTCGCGGTCGGCCTCGGGCGGCGTGGCCGAGTGGTCCACCGTCACCGGCACCGACGGGCGCACGTGGTTCGCCGACGCCGACGGTCGGGCCCTCGGCTTCCGGGGCTTCGGCAACAAGACCGACCATCCGGCCACGACCTTCTCCGAGGCCCTGCTCGATGCGGGCGCCGAGCGGGGCTTCGACCTGCTCCGCCTCGGCATCTGGTGGGACGAGCTCGAGCCGGTGCAGGGCACCTGGAACGAGGCCTACCTCGACGAGGTCGAGGTCGTGCTCGACCGCGCCGAGGCGCGCGGCTACCGCGTCATCATCGACATGCACCAGGACCGCTTCGGCCCGGCGTTCGGCGACCGGGGCATCCCGGTCTGGGCCACGCGCACGGACGGCGCCACGTTCGTCCCGCAGGAGACGTGGCTGCTCGACTACCTCCAGCCCGCGGTGCAGAACGCGTTCGAGCACCTCTACGAGGACCCCGACCTCCGCCAGGCCCAGATCGACGTGTGGCGCAAGGTGGTCGATCGGGTGCACGACCACCCGGCCCTGTTCGGCTACGACCTGATGAACGAGCCGTTCGGCAAGATCCGCGACGGCGAGGACCTGCTCACGGCGGCGCGCCGCGTCGAGGCCACGCAGCTCACGCCGATGTACCAGCGCCTGGTCGACGCCATCGCCGCGGTCGACGCCGACCACTGGACCTTCATCGAGCCGCCCAACCTGAGCTCGCTCGGCGTGGCCACCAGCCTCGGCGAGGTCACCGGCCCCAAGGTGGCCTACTTCCCGCACATGTACAGCCAGGAGGTGGAGGCGGCCACCTATGCGCCGGACGGCGGGGACTTCACCTACGACCCCCGGTTCTTCGCCAGCTGGCAGGCCGCCGCCCAGCCCTACGCCCTGCGCCACGGTCTGCCGATGCTCGTGGGGGAGTGGGGCATCGCTCGGCCGGACGTCCCCGGGATGGACGCCTTCGTGCGCGAGAGCGTCGCCACCCTCGAGCGGGCCACGTCGCAGGGGTGGACCCTGTGGGCGGCGTGCCTGGGATCGAGCTACTGCCCCTTCGACGCCGACGGGAACGACCGCGCCGGCATCGACCAGGTGGTCACGCCGTTCGCCCGGGCCATCGCCGGGGCGCCCACCTCCGCCACCTGGGACCCCGACGCCCGGGTGCTCCAGGTCCGCTACCGCGACTCGGCGGCGAGCGGGCCCACGGAGATCTACGTGCCGGAGGCGAAGCGGTTCCCGGAGGGCTTCGAGGTGCACCTGAGCGGCGTCGAGGGCGCGGTCGACGCGCCGTTCGACCCGGCCACCGGCGTGCTGGCGGTGGAGGTGGCCGACACCGGCGGCGACCACGCCATCTGCGTCGTGCCCGCCGGATGGGACGGGGCGTGCCTCGCGGTCGACCCGGTGGACGCCCCGGCCACGACCACGACGGCCCCGCCGGGGTCGGGCCCCACCGGGCCGCCGGCGGCCCAGCCCGTGCCGGGCACCCCGGGCTACACCGGCTGAGCACCGGCTGCCCACGTCGCCTCGGGCGCCCGTTCGCGCTCCGTTCGCGCCCGCTCTGCCACCATCCCGCCCAGGTCCACCGGGCGGCGCCCAGCTCCGCCCGGGGCGGGAGGGCCGGCCGTGCCGCCCGATGGGCGGCACGGCCGCCTCCGCCCGCACGTGCCCCGCCCACGCCGCCCTCGGTAGGGTTCCGGGCCGGAGCAGGAGGAGATCACCCCATGGAACGTCGCCCGTCACCCGTCCTCGCCGTCGCGGCCCTCGTCGCCGCGCTGGCCCTCGCCCTCGTCGGCTGCGGCAGCAGCGACGACGACGCCAGCAGCACCACGACCGCCGCCACCGGCGACGCCGGCAGCTGCGACGCCGGCAGCCTCCCCCTGAAGGAGGACGGCACGCTCACCGTCGCCACCGGTGAGCCCGCCTTCGAGCCGTGGATGGTCGACGACGATCCCACGAACGGCGAGGGCTTCGAGTCGGCCGTGGTGTACGCGGTCGCCGACCAGCTCGGCATCGATGCCGCCGACGTGAGCTGGACCCGCACCGGCTTCGACGAGGCGGTCGCCCCCGGCGACAAGGACTACGACTTCAACGTCCAGCAGTACTCGATCACCCCCGAGCGCGACGAGGTCGTCGACTTCTCCGACGGCTACTACACCGTCGAGCAGGCGATCGTGGCCGCCGAGGACAACGACATCGCGTCGGCCACCTCGGTGGAGGACCTGAAGGGCGCCCAGCTCGGGGCCGCCATCGGCACCACGAGCCTCGACTACATCGAGAACGTGATCCAGCCCGACTCGGATCCGCTCGTGTTCGACGACAACGCCGCCGCCAAGGCCGCCTTCGACGCCGGTCAGGTCGACGGCATCGTCTTCGACCTCCCCACCGCCTACTACATCACCGCCGTCGAGATCGAGGGCTCGTCGATCGTGGGCGTCCTGCCCGCCGGCGAGGACGCCGAGCAGCTCGGCTTCCTCTTCGAGGACGGCAGCCCGCTGGTGCCCTGCGTCAACGACGCCCTCGCCGCACTGAAGGAGGACGGCACCCTCGCCGACCTCCAGGAGGAGTGGCTCAACCAGGGCGGCGACATCCCGACGCTCACCGCCTGATCCACCCGTGGCCCCCCGGTCCCGCGAGGAGGGGGCACGCGCCGCCCTGGTGGCCACGGCGAGCACGGTCGTGTTCGTCGTGGTCGCCGTGGTGGCGGTGGTCCGCAGCCCCAACTGGCCGAAGGTCCGCGACCAGTTCTTCTCGCGCCAGGACCTGATCGACTCCTGGCCCGACGTGCTGTCGGGCTTCTGGATGGACATGCGGATGTTCGCCATCGGGCTGGTGGCCATCCCGGTGCTCGCCGTGCTGCTCGCGGTGGCGCGCAGCTTCCGGGGCCCGGCGTTCTTCCCGATCCGAGCCCTGGCCATCGCGTTCATCGACGTCATGCGCGGGATCCCGCTCATCCTGCTGATCCTGCTGCTCGGCTTCGGCGTCCCCGCCCTGCAGCTCCCGGGCCTGCCCAAGGGCGGCTTCTTCTGGGGCGTGACCGCGCTCGTGCTCAGCTACGGCGCCTACACCGCCGAGATCGTGCGGTCGGGGATCGACGCCGTGCCCGAGAGCCAGCGGGCGTCGGCCCGGGCCATCGGGCTCACCCAGGGCCAGACGCTGCGCCACGCCATCCTCCCGCAGGCCTTCCGCAACGTCGTGCCCGCGCTGATGAACACGGTGGTGAGCCTCCAGAAGGACGTGGCCCTGGTCAGCGTGCTCGGCGTCCGCGAGGCCGTGCGGGAGGCGCAGATCTACACGTCGCGGACGTTCAACTACACGTCCTACGTGGCGGCCACGGTGCTGTTCCTGCTGGTGTCGATCCCGCTCGTGCGCGTCGTCGACCACCTCACCGCTCGCGACCGCCGTCGGCGCCTCCAGGTGGCGTCGTGAGCGCCAAGCTCGAGGTCGAGGGCTCGTCCGCCGCTACGGCCCCAAGACGGTGCTCGACGGCGTCGACCTGTCGGTCGACGAGCACCAGGTGGTGTGCCTCATCGGCCCGAGCGGATCGGGCAAGTCGACCATCCTGCGCTGCATCGACCTCCTCGACCCCATCGACGAGGGCCGCATCCTGCTCGACGGCGAGGACATCACCGCGCGGGGCGTGAACGCCAACCACGTGCGGCGGCGGGTGGGCATCGTGTTCCAGGCCTACAACCTGTTCCCCCACCTCACCGTGCTCGACAACGTCACCCTCGGCCCGCGCAAGGCCCAGCGCGTCGCCCGGGCGGAGGCCGAGGGGGCGGCGATGGCGGTGCTGGAGCGCTTCGGGCTCGCCGACCACGCCCGCAAGTACCCCGAGCAGCTCTCGGGCGGCCAGCAGCAGCGCGTCGCCCTCGCTCGGGCGCTCGTGGGCTCGCCCGAGGTGCTCCTGCTCGACGAGGTCACCTCGGCGCTCGACCCCGAGCTGGTGGGCGAGGTGCTGGGCGCCATCCGCGACCTGGCGGCCGAGGGCATGACGATGGTCCTCGCCACCCACGAGATGGGCTTCGCCCGCGACGTCGCCGACACGGTGTGCTTCCTGCACGAGGGGCGGGTGCTGGAGTCGGGGCCGCCGAGCCAGGTGCTGGGCGAGCCGGTGGAGGAGCGCACGCAGCGGTTCCTCGCCCGGGTCATCGAGGCCGGTCGCCTGTAGCGAGCGGGCCGACCGGCACGATCGCTGCGGCCCGGACCTCGCCGTCGGCCAGCTCGAGGCGGGCCACGGTGTGCACCGGCTGGCGTCGTCGCTGGGTGGGGGAGCCGGGGTTCACCAGGAGCAGGCCGTCGTCGACGCGCTCCACGAGCGGGTCGTGGCTGTGGCCGAACACCACGACGTCGGCGTCGGGGAACCGTCGCCGCAGGCGGGCCGCCCGCCCGGCGGTGGGGCCGCTGTCGTGGACCATCGCCACGCGCACCCCCGCCAGCTCGAGCTCGTGCACCTCGGGGAGGGTGCGCTCGAGGCCCCGGTCGTTGTTCCCCAGCACGGCGTGGAGCGGCGCTCGCTCGGCGAGGGCGGCCAGCAGCTGGGGCGCGGTGACGTCGCCCGCGTGGAGGATGGCGTCGGCTTCGCCGGCCATCGACCAGACCTCGGGCGGCAGCCGGTCGAGGTCGGCGCCGAGGTGGGTGTCGGACAGCACGAGCAGCGTGGCGGTCCCCATGGGCGTCGACGGTACGGCCTCGGGGTCGCCGGACCGACCCGCCCGTCGCCGGCGGTAGCGTGCCGCCGTGCGGCGCGCTCGGATCGGCATCACCACGGGCCCGGGGCCCTCCCCCCACGGGCCGGTCACCGCGGTCGAGCGCGCCTACGCCGACGCCGTGGTGCGCGCCGGCGGCGTGCCGCTCCAGCTCCCGGTGCTCGACCCGGCCCACGCCGCCGACGTGCTGGCATCGATCGACGGGCTGCTCCTGAGCGGCGGCGGCGACGTGGACCCCGCCTGCTACGGCCAGGAGGCGATCCCGGCGGTGCACGAGGTCGACCCCGAGCGCGACGCGTGGGAGATCGCCCTCGTGCGGGCCCGGCCCGCCTCGATGCCGCTGCTCGGGATCTGCCGGGGGGCGCAGCTCCTCAACGTGGCCTGCGGCGGGACGCTGGTGCAGGACCTCCCCGAGCGCACCAGCGCCCAGCACCAGGCGGTCGACCGCCCCGGCGACGAGATCCACGTCGTCGAGCTCACCGAGGGCAGCCGGGTCCGCCAGATCGTGGGCGTCGACGACGTGCGGGCCAACACCCTGCACCACCAGTCCGTCGACGAGCTGGGTGCCGGGCTCACCGTGGTCGGGTGGGCCGACGACGGCACCATCGAGGCGATCGAAGCCGACGACGGGGCGCCCGTGGTGGGCGTGCAGTGGCACCCCGAGCTGCTGGTCGAGCGCCAGCCCCACCTCAACCTGTTCGCCTGGCTGGTGGCCGCCGCCGCCGGCTGACCGGGCGGTCGCCGGCGGTCAGTCGACCAGGCCGACGACGTCGCGCACCGCCTCGGAGGGGGCGGCCAGGAGCAACGGGTCGAGGGCGCCTGCGGGCGAGCCCTCGGCTCCCGCGGCCGCCCGCTGCCGGGCGGCCCCTTCGCCGTCGCGGACCACCGAGGCGACCGCGGCGCGCACCACGGCGTCGTCGCCGGTCCGCTCCAGGGCCGCGCCCACGTGGTCGAGGAGCTCGGCGACGGCCCGGATCGCGGTGCGCTCGTCGCCGGCGATCGGGTCGAGCAGGTCGCCGGCGAGGCCGTGGCGCGCCGCCTGCCACTCCGCCGCTCGGAGCACCTCGCCGCGCACCTCCGGCATCGGTCGGCCGGCATCGAGGTCGTCCAGGGCGGTCAGCACGAGGGCGCGGGCGAGCCCGGCCAGCATGACGGCCTCGTCGACCGTGGTGCACACGTCGGTGATCCGCAGCTCGATGGTGGGGTACCGGACCGAGGGCCGAGCGGTCCAGTAGAGGCGGTTCGCCGAATCGATCGCGCCGGACTCGACGAGCGAGGCGACCAGCGCCTCGTACCCCGCCCAGTCGCCGAGCGGGTCGGGGGTGCCGAAGGTCGGCCAGCGCGAGAACACCAGGTACCGGTAGCTCGCGTAGCCCGTGTCCTCGCCCTCCCAGAAGGGCGAGTTGGCGGTGAGGGCGAGCAGGGTGGCGAGCCACGGTCGGATCCGGTCGAGCGCGGCGATGCGCCGATCGGGGTCGTCGACGCAGACGTGCACGTGGCAGCCGAACACGAGCTGCTCGTCGGCCAGGCGCTGGTAGTCCTCCTCGAGGCGCCGGTAGGCCGGCTTCGGCGTGACCTGCTGGTGCTGCCAGCCGCCACGGGGGTGGGTGCCGCCCGCCGCCACCGCGAGGTCGAGGCGGTCGGCGGCGCCGGCGACGGCCCCCCGGAGCCCGTGCAGCACCGAGGCGACCTCGTCGAGCGTCTGGCACACGGGTGAGACCAGCTCGATCTGGCAGCGCTTCATCTCGTGCTCGACGGCGCCGTGCAGGTGGTCGGGGAGGGCGGCGAGGACCTCGTCGGCGCGCCCGACGAGCAGGCCGGTGCGGCGGTCGACGATCGCCAGCTCCTCCTCGACCCCGATGGTGGGGAGCTCGCTCATCGGTCCACGTGCTCCTGGAACCACCACTCGAGCAGGGCGAGCGGCCACAGCACGTTCCCGCCCGTGGGGGTGAGCTGCTCGTTCGGCGCGGCGAGCAGGCGGTCGACGGCCTCGGGGCGCAGCAGGCCGCGCCGGCGGGCGGCGGGGTCGCCCAGGACCTCGCGCAGCCGGGCGACGACGCTGTCGTCCAGCTGCACGAGGCCCGGGACGGGGAAGTAGCCCTTCGGGCGATCGACGACCTCGGCGGGCAGGACCTTGCGACCGATGTCCTTCAAGATCCCCTTGCCGCCGTCGGCCAGCTTCAGCTCGGCCGGGCAGCGGGCGGCCAGGGCCACGAGGTCGGGGTCGAGGAAGGGGACGCGGGCCTCGAGCGCCCAGGCCATGGTCATGTTGTCGACCCGCTTCACCGGATCGTCGGGCATCATCGCCTCGATCTCGAACCGCAGGGCCCGGTCGAGGGCGCCGGCGCCGGGCGCCAGGCCCTCGGGGTCGTCGGCGTGGCGCCGCACCAGCTCGGCGCTCACGTCGCGCGTCGGCAGCAGCTCGGCGGGCACGAGGGCGGCCAGCTCGTCGTGGGGCCGGTCGCGGAAGGCGTCGAGGTAGGCGTCGGCGGTCGCCTCGGGTGCGCACGTGGCGAGCTCGGAGAACCAGTGGTAGCCGGCGAAGACCTCGTCGGCGCCCTGGCCGCTCTGCACCACCTTCACGTGGTCGGCCACCACCTGGCTCAGCAGCCCGAAGGCCACGACGTCGTGGCTCGCCATCGGCTCGCTCATGGCGGCCACCGCGCCGGGCAGGGCCGGGGCCACGTCCGCGCTCGGGACGTGCAGGCGGTGGTGGTCGGTGCCGAACTCCTGGGCCACCCGATCGCTCCACCGGTACTCGTCGCCCGCGCGGCCGCCGACGGGGTCGAAGCCGATCGAGAAGGTGCTCGGCGGCGCCGCGGCCTCCTCGGCCAGGAGCGCCACGATGAGGCTCGAATCGAGCCCACCCGACAGCAGCACGCCGACGGGCACGTCGGCCACCAGCCGCCGGCGGACGGCCGTCCGGAGCGCGTCGGCGATGGCGTCCTGCCACTCGCGCTCGGTCCAGTCGGCCCGGTCGGGGTCGGGCCCGTAGGTGGCGCGCCACCAGGTGCGCTCCTCCTGGCGGCCGTCGGGCTCGATCGAGAGCATCGTGGCGGGCGGCAGCTTCCGCACGTCGGCGAGGACCGTGTGGGGGGCGGGCACGATCGAGTGGAAGGTCAGGTAGTGGTGCAGCCCGACGGGGTCCACCTCGGTCCGCACCCCGCCGCCCGCCAGCAGGGCCGGGAGCGTGGAGGCGAACCGGAGCCGGTCGCCGTCGTCGGTGAGGTAGAGCGGCTTGATGCCCTGGCGGTCGCGCACGAGCAGGGTGCGGCCCGACGCCGTCCAGTGGAGGGCGTAGGCGAACATCCCGCTCAGGTGCTCGGGGGCATCGTCGCCCCACCGGTGGTGGGCCTTCAGGATCACCTCGGTGTCGCTGGTCGAGCGGAAGCGGTAGCCGACGCCCTCCAGCTCCCGGCGCAGCTCCCGGTGGTTGTAGATGCAGCCGTTGAACGCGATGGTGCAGCCCAGCTCCTCGTCGGCCATCGGCTGAGCACCGCGCGGCGACACGTCGATGATGGCGAGGCGGCGGTGGCCGAGCGCCACCGGACCGTGCGCCCACGTCCCGTGGCCGTCGGGCCCTCGTGGCGCCAGCGCCCTCGTCATGCGCTCGACCGCCTCCAGGTCGGTCGCTCGCCCGTCGAACCTGATCTCACCGCTGATGCCGCACACGCGTCCACGTCCTCCTTCGGACGCAGGTCCGCTACCCCTCTCGGACCTCGTCCAACCGGGGTGGGTGGCGATCCCGGCGCGCGGTCCCCGAGGCGCCGGTCAGGCGATGGGCGGGTCCTCGGCGTCGGGTCCGGCGGGTCGGTCGGCCGTCCGGTAGAAGCGGTCGCTCGTCGTGTCGGCTGGCACCTGGCCCTCGCCGGCCGCCTGCTCCGGGTGCTTGGCGCGCTTGGCGACCCACGCCGCGACCACGCAGATGGCCACGGCGCCGACCAGCACCAGCGCGCCGATCACCGTCGGGCCTCGCGCATCGCGTCGGCGGTGCGCTCGGGCGGGCCCACCGCGGCATCGTCGGTGCCCTGTCCCGTGCCGCCCTGGCCCTCGCGACCGGTGTCGGCGGCGCCGGTGGGGATGCCGGCGGTGTCGGTCCCGCCGCCGCCTGCCGCCTCGACGGCCCGGTCGCCCTCGGCGAGCTGCTCGAAGGAGGCCACCTCGCCGTGGGCGGGCACCGGCGGCGACACCGCCGGCTTCTTGTCCGGATCGCCCGTCGCGGGCGCGCCCGACGGCGGCTCCTCCGGTGCGAGGTCGGCAGCGGTGGGCGCCTCGTCGGCGTCGGGCAGCACGGCATCGCCGCCCTCCACGTCGAGCGGCGCCTGCTGGTGGTGCGGATGCTCGTCGGCCATGACCGTCCCTGCCCGGCGCCGGGATCGCTCAACCTTCGGCCACGGGTCAGCCGCCCGCGCCGCCGCTGCCGCCGATGCCCGAGGTCCCCTCGTCGGTGTTCGTCGGCGGGTACGACTCGGCCTCGCCCTGGCCGTCGCCGTTGGGCTGGGCCTCGCCGGGCGTGCGCTCGGAGACGCCGGGACCCACGGTGGCGGTCGTCGAGGACCCCGCACCGGCCGCAGCATCCGTGGTCGAGGGCGCGCTGGTGGAGGACGACGGCACCACGGTGGTGGTCTCCTCGATCCGGTTGTCGTCCGACGGGTTGCCCTCGGGGCCGCTCCCCGTGCCGCATGCGGCGGCCAGGGCGATCAGCGCGCCGACGCCCAGCGCGCCCAGCCGGCACCGACGGCGGCGCAGCGCGGCGCTCACGACGCCAGCTCGTCGGGGAGGTGGGTCGCCAGGTCCTCTTCGAGCAGGGCGACCAGGTCCGCCTTGCGCGCGCTCGAGGCGTGGGCCACGCCGCGCTCCTTCGCGAGCTGTCGGAGCTCGCTCGCCGTCATGGTGTGGAGGTCGTCGTGGGCCTCCTGCTGCTCCTCGACCCACGCGCCGTCGGTGCGGGGGATGGCGTGCTCGGCGAGGAGCGCGACGAGCGCCTCCGGGTCGGCCACGGTGACGGTGAGGCCCGGGTGGCGGACGAGGCCGAACGGATCGATGCCGGTCACCGGGTCGCGGAAGGAGAGGCACACCCCCTCCTCGGCGTTGGTGGCGAAGGTGAGCCCGCGGTCGGCGAGGGACAGGTGGGCCGGGCCGATGGTCTTGGCAACGGCGTACGGGCCGCTCAGGCCGACGCCGACGACGTTCGCCAGCGGCGTGGTCACCCGCCACGGCCCGAACCGGGCGTCGAGGCGCTCGGCGTCGACGAGGACGTTCGCCGAGCCCTCGTGCACGCCCACCAGGCGGGCGGGCCAGCGGAAGGCGCGGGCGAAGGCGAAGGGGAAGCGGACGGGCTCGGGCATCGGGGCTCCTCGGTCGGCGGACCGTCTCGGACCCTCTCCGCTACCCGGCGCCGCCGTCGGTCGATCCGTGGCGCCGGGCACGTCGCACCGGACGGCCCGTCTGGCCTCGGCCTCGACCGGGCACTGGGGCGGGTGAGCGAACCCCCCGTTCGAGGGAGCCGCCCCGAGGCGGTCGTGCTGCGTGCACTCGGGCTCGGCGACCTGTGCGTGGCCGTGCCCGCGCTGCGCGCGCTCCGGCGCAGCCTGCCGCACCGCCTGGTGCTGGCCGCGCCCCTCGACCTCGCCCCGCTGGTGGCCCTCGCCGGCGTCGCCGACGAGCTCGCGCCCCAGTCGGGCCTGGGCGACCCGCTGTGCGATCGCCTCGCCGGCGCAGACCTGGCGATCGACCTGCAGGGCCCCGGGCCCGAGAGCCGGCGAGCGCTCGAGCGGCTGGGCGCCCGGCGGGTGGTCGGGTTCGGGTTCGAGGGGGGCCCTCGGTGGGACCCCGACGAGCCCGAGCGCCACCGTTGGTCCCGGCTGGTCCGTGAGGCGATGGCCGTCCCGGCCGACCCGTGGGACCTGCGGATCGAGCCGCACGCCACCTGGGCCGAGCATCCCGAGCGCGTGGTCGTCCACCCCGGGGCCGCCTCGGTGGCGCGACGTTGGCCGGTCGAGCGCTATGCGGAGGTCGTCCGCCACCTGGTCGATGCCGGCCTCGACGTGACCGTCACCGGTGGCCCCCACGAGGTGGAGCTCGCCGAGGTGCTCGCCGCCCTGGTCCCCGACCACCTCCGTTCCCACCTCCGCATCGCCGCGGGTCGCACCGACGTGGCCGGGCTGTGTCGGATCGTGGCCGAGGCCCGGATCGTGATCTGCGGGGACACCGGCGTCGCCCACCTGGCCACGGCCTTCGGACGCCCGTCGGTCCTGCTCTTCGGCCCCACCGATCCCCGCCGGTGCGGCCCCCCGGCCGACCCGGCGCACCGCGTGCTCTGGGCGGGCACCACCGGGGACCCCCACGGCACCCGCCCCGACCCCGGGCTCCTGCAGATCGAGGCGGTGGACGTGCTCGAGGCCGTCGATGCTCAGCTCGCCGAGGCCTCGCCGTGGTCGTGGTCCTACGGAGGACGATGACGGTTTCGGCGGCGCTCGCTTCGGGCAGCGGAGGGGGTCCGTCGATCGGGAGGTGCGCCGTGGAGCCGCAGGTTCGGTACAGGGCGCAGCCATGAGCCTGCGCGGTGCCGAGCCGTCGATCCCCGGCGTCCCCAACGACGAGGACGAGGCGCAGTCGGTGATCGCCCGGCTCGCCGCGGACGGGTGGAGCGAGCAGCTCATCCCCGGGCCCGATCCGGCGACGCTGCGCTGCGGCCGCTGCCGCGAGGTCCATCCCCTGGGCGGGTGGACCATCGACGACGAGCGGCGCCTCGAGGGCGCGTCGGACCCGGCCGACATGGTGCTCGTCGTCGCCGCCACCTGCCGAGCTGCGGCGCCAGGGCACGGACGTGCTGCCGGCCCGGAGGCGAGCGCCACCGACAGCGACCTGGTCGCCGAGCTCCCGCCGCGGTCGCCCGGCGAGCGCGCCCGCTAGCTGCCCTCGGTGGGCTCCCCGTCGCCGGCCTCGGCGACGACCTCCTCGGCGTACTTCGCGGGCGTCGCGCCGCTGGCGCTCGTGGTCGGCCTCGCTGAGGCCGGTCTCGGTCGGCTCGTCGGGATCGGGCTCGGTGGTCGGATCGGTGCTCACGGACGGCCTCCTGGCTCGTGGTGCGGCCCTGCTACCCGTTGGGGGCGGTGGGAACCCGCCGACCCGCCGAACCGCCAGCACCGCCGTGTCGTCGGGGGCCTCGTCGGCGGCGAGCGCCCGCACGAGCCTCGACCACGTCCCGGGCGGGATGGTGGACGAGCTCGCCCACTGCGCGCGCACCCGCTCCATGCTGTCGTCGACCACCTCGCCGCGCCGTTCGAACAGGCCGTCGGTGAAGGCGACGAGCAGGTCGCCGGGCCCGAGCACCACCTCGGCGGGCTCGTAGGCATCGGGGCCGACGCCGATCGGCAGCGGGTCGCACCGTGACCAGGCTGGCGTCGCCGCGCGCTGGGCCACGACGGGGACGGGGTGACCGGCGCTCGCCAGCTCGAGCCGACCGGTCGTGAGGTCGAGCGCCGCGCACAGGACCGTGGCGAAGTGCCCGTCGGCGCGCACGTCGAGCATCCGGTCGAGCTTCTCGAGGATCTGGGCCGGCCCGTCGCCCTCGCTGGCCCAGGCCCGCACCGCGATCCGCAACGTGATCATCACCGTCGCCGCAGCCAGACCCTGGCCCGAGACGTCGCCGACGGTGAGCACCAGCCGTCGGCCGTCGTCGACGAGGACGGCGTCGTACCAGTCGCCCCCGACCTCGATCCCGTCGACGCCGGCCTGGTAGCGGTGGGCGAGCTCGACCCGGGGGTCGTCGGGGAGCGACTCGGGGAGCAGCTGGCGCTGCAGGGTGACGGCCACGCCCTGCTGCTCGAGGTAGAGCGCCTCGTTGGCCCGCGCCAGCTGGGTGGCGCGGCGGCCGGTCCGCTGGAGCCGGTGGGCGAGGAGGCCGAACGCGGCGACGAGGAGCCCGCCGACCACGGCGATGATCAGGGGCAGGGCGATCAGCAAGCCGCCGACGAGCCGGCCACGGGGCACGAACTGCAGCAGCAGCTCTCCGTCGCCCCACGGCACGACCACCTGCTCCGCATCGCGCAGCGGAAGGTCGCGGGTCGTGGCGGTGAGCAGGGCGCTCGGGCGCCCGGTCGCCGAGGTAGATGGCCGAATCGAGGTCGTCGTAGGCGTCGCCGCGAGGTCGATGGCCGTCGGGTCGTCGGGCAGCACGATCTCGAGGTAGGCGACCGCGTGCCGTCGGCGTCGGCGTTCGCCGACGCGAGGGTGAAGCTGATAGCGCGCACCGGCCGGTCGGTCAGGTCGACGATGCCGAGGACGCCCACAGGCGCCTCGTCGATCGTCCGCGCCCGTTCGGTCGGCGTGGCGGCGGCGAGCTGCGACGGCCGGCCCAGCTCGATGACGGGCTCAGGATCGTCCTCACCGGTCCGCCACAGCGCCCCGCTCGACGCCAAGCCCTGGTCGCCGACGAACCCGCCGATCACCCGCTCGAAGGCACCGAGGTCGCCCTCGGTCTCGTCGACGACCGCGACGGCCGAGGCCAAGGGCACGCCGAACACCGGCAGCACGGCCTCGAGCGCGGTGGACGCCTCGGCGGCGCGCTGGCGCAGCTGGTCGCGCTCAGCCGTGCGCTGCACCTGGTACGCCGAGGTGGCGAGGAGCGCCACGCCGATCGCCTCGACCAGGACCACGACCACGGGCGCCCACGCCCGCCTCGGGCCGACGTCGGGACCGGCGGCCGCCGCCACGCCCGGCCCGCTCAGTCCGTGAGCAGGAGGTTGCGCAGCCCGGTGACCTCGAAGATCCGCCGCACCGCTCGGCTGGCCCCCTCCGCGGAGGTCGCGGCCCTCGTCGCGCAGCTCGCGAAGGGCGGCGGTGATGGCCTGCAAGCCCGAGGAGTCGATGAAGGTCACGTCGCTCAGGTCGATGCGGACCTCGTCGGCGCCGGCCGATCGGGCGTCGTCGAGCGCCCGGCGGAGCTGGGGTGCGCTCACCGCATCCAGCCTTGCCCGCACGGACGGAGGCGGCTCGCATCGCTTCGCGACCTCGAACGGCGGCTCGGCGGTGTCCACCGGCTCACCTTACCCCGGCCCGGCCTGGCGATCGTCCGGTTCGCGGGCGGCGGTCCTGGTCCTCCGGGGCAGGCGACGAGGCGCACGGCGAAGCCAGTCCGGCTGTCGGTGCAGGGTGACCGAGCGGCTTCACCGCTCGCGATCCACAGGCCGAAGCCTCCTCGCCGGGCTGGCGCACGGCTGGCGCCAGCCTGACCGTCGGATGTCGGGCCGTCGCGCGATGGCCGTCAGCGCGCCCTCGAGCGCCTCGACCTCCTCGGGGCCGAGGAACGGGCCGTGGGCGACCACGTCGGCGCCCAGGTCCAGCCAGCTGCGGACCAGCCCTGCGAAGGCCCGTCGCGCCTGCTCGAGGAGGGCCGGGTCGGCGAGCGCGAAGCCGCCCACGGAGGCCACGACGTCGTCGAGGTCGAGGACCACGACCGGGCGGCCGGGCTCGCGGTGGCGAGCGCCCAGCGCGGCCGCCACCGTGCTCTTGCCCGCGGCGACCGGCCCGGTGACGACCACCAGCACGTCGGTGGTCAGTCGAGGTCGGCGGGCGGCCAGGTGGGATCGAGCTGGCGCAGGAAGAGCTCGCAGCGCTCCTGCTCGTCGACCTCGCCGATCCGCGCGGCCGCCACGGCCAGGCCGTGCAGGGCGCGAAGGAAGCCACGATTGGCCTCGTGCGCCCACCGGACGTAGCCGCTCCCCCGCCACCCGCTGGCTCGCAGGCGATCGAGGCCGCGGTGGTAGCCGACGCGGAAGGCCGCGTAGCGCTCCATGTCATCGCGGCCGAGCTGGCCGAGGCGCGCCCAGCCGTCGAGGAACCGGGGGTGGTCGGCGACGACCGCGGCGACGGCAGCTCGACGGTCCGCACCGGGCGCCTCGAGCGCCGCCGCCAGGGCGGCCAGCACCGCATCGGGCTCGGGATCGAGGATGGTCTCCGGCGGGCCGGAGGTCGTCAGCTGCACGGGGCGGTCGGTCATGGCGCTCACGCTACGGCGCCGCGGCCGGACCCGAAAACGGCGAGGGCCGGGCCCGAAGGCCCGGCCCAGGTTCCCTTGGGGGGGGTGATCAGCCGGCGGCGTTGATCGAGCTGCCGACGGTCTGGAACTTCGACTTGCCGGACTTGCCGAGGAACGTCACGGCGACGATGCACACCACGGCGATGAGCGCGACGAGCAGGGCGTACTCCACGAGGGAGGCGCCGCGCTCGTCGTCACCGAAGCGGGCACGGAGGTAGGTGGCGAGGAACTCGTAGCTGCTCAGCATCGAGGGATCTCCTGAGGGTGAGGGCGAAGCCGCCCGGATGGGTGGGGTGACCATCCATCGGCGGTCCCGGCCCCGACCTTGAGCGGTTCGTCGAGACCGCGGGCGGGCGCGGCCCAGGTGGCTCGGGGACGAGCTGCGCCCGTAGCGTCGTCCTCGCCCACGCCCCCCGACCTGCGAGGCCGCCGTGACCATCATCAAGATCAACGCCATCACCGTCCCCGCGGAGGCGGGCGACGAGCTCGCCCACCGGTTCGCGGCCCGCGCCGGCGCCGTCGACGGCCAGGAGGGCTTCGAGGGCTTCGAGCTGCTCCGGCCGACCGACGGCCGCGACCAGTGGCTCGTGGTGACCCGCTGGCGCGACGAGGCGTCCTTCGAGGCGTGGACCAAGAGCCAGGCCTTCGCCCACGGCCATGCCGGTGCCGACCGCCCCGCCGCCCACGGTGGGCCGGTGAGCACGGCCTCGGAGGTGTGGGGCTACGAGGTCGCCGGAGGCTCGGCCGGCTGAGCCGGGCGATCAGGCCGACGCGGCCGCGTCGACCAGCAGCCGCAAGGTGGCGCGCTCGGCGCGGGTGAGTCGGCGGGTGCGGCGCGACCGGCGCCACGCCTCGTGGAGCGCGCCCTCGTCGTGCGCCGTCTCCACCGCCGGGTGGACGTAGGAGCTGCGGCACACGGCCCGGGTGTTGCCGAGGCGTTCGGCGGCCGCGTCGACCGCCGCCAGGAAGGCGGCGCGTCGGTCGTGCTCGCCCTCGGGAGGGGCGTGGGGCCCCAGCGCCTCGACCACCGCGACCGTTCCGCCCCAGGTGCGGAAGTCGCGGGCGGTGATCGCCGGGCCGGCCACCTCGCGCAGGTAGTCGTTCACGTCGTCCGATCGCACCTCCACGGCCTCGTCGCCGTCGCGGTAGGTGAAGAGGCGCTCGCCGCCGAGGTCGTCGCAGGCGCGCACGAGACCGGCGAGGCGCCGGTCGCCGAGCTCGACCTCGTGCTCGACGCCTGCCTTCCCGGCGAACTCGAACACCACGCCGCCTCCCTCCACCTCCACGTGGCGAGATTCGAGGGTGGTGAGCCCGAACGACTCGTCGCGCGCGTACTGCGGGTTGCCCACGCGGATGAGCGTCTCGTCGAGCAGCCGGACCACGAGCGCCAGCACCCGCTCGCGGGGGAGGCCCCGCCGGTCGAGATCGCTCGCCACCTGCCGGCGGACCTTCGCGAGCTGCACCCCGAAGGTCGCGAGCTGCTCGAACTTGTCGGCGTCGCGGACCGCCCGCCAGCCGTCGTGGTAGCGGTACTGCTTGCGACCGCGGTCGTCGCGCCCCGTGGCCTGCAGGTGGCCGTTCGCGTCGGGGCAGATCCAGACCTCCGTCCAGGCGGGCGGGATGGCGAGGCGGTCGATGCGGTCTCGGGTGGCGCGATCGCGGATCGTGCCGTGCCCGTCGCGGTAGGTGAAGCCCCGACCGCAGCGCCGCCGCGCGATGCCGGGCTCCTCGTCGCTCACGTAGCGCAGGCCGGCAGCTCGTGCGGCCTCGGCGGGGTCGGTGGTGGCGGGCACGCCGGCAGGTACCCGGCGCCGGGGCCCACCATGCTCGCCGGGCGTGGGTGGCTACAGGGCCCGGCGGGCGCCCCGTGCGATGAGCCGCTGGGCGACCGCCGCGGGAAGGCGCGAGAGGGCGTTGAAGACGTGGGCGTCGGGCCCGATGAGGGCGCGAGGCGCGTCGCGCTCGACGGCTCGGAGGATCTGGCGAGCGGCCTTCTCCGGCGTGGTGATGAAGGCGCGCTCGAGGTCGCGGCGGCCCTGCTCGAGGTCGGCGCCCGTCTCGTCGTCGGTGTGGAGGCGAGCGTTGCGGGCGATGTTCGTCTTGATGCCACCGGGGTGGACGCAGGTGGCCGACACCGGGCCGCCCTCGAGGTCGAGCTCGATGCGCAGCGACTCGGTGAACCCCCGCACCGCGAACTTGGCCGCGTTGTACGCGCTCTGCGACGGGATGCCCACCAGGCCGAAGACGCTGGACACGTTCACCACGTGCCCCTCGCCGGACGCGCGCAGGTGGGGGAGGAAGGCCTGGGTGCCGTGCACGACGCCCCAGAAGTTGATGCCCATCAGCCACTCGAGGTCCTCGATGCGCATCTGCGACACGGTGGCGCCGAGCGCGACGCCCGCGTTGTTGGCGATGAGGTTGACGCGCCCGTGGTCGGCGACCACCTGGTCGGCCCAGGCGAAGACGCGCTCGCGCTCGGCCACGTCGAGGCGCGCCGTGGTGACCTCCACGCCGCGAGCCCGGGCGCGGTCCGCGGTCTCGGCCAGCCCCGCCTCGTCGATGTCGGCGAGGGCGAGGTCGGCCCCCCGCCCGGCCAGGTCGATGGCGAGCGCGCGTCCGATCCCGGACGACGCGCCGGTGATGGCGGCCACCTTGTTCGAGAAGCTCTTCACCCGGCCATCTTCGTCGTGGGGGCGTCGTCGGACGAATCGGACCGCCCCGGCGTCGGGGGCCGCGTCTCGGCGGCCGGGGGTGCCGGGTAGCGGCGGGGGACGAGAGGAAGCGCCCATGCCCCGCACGGCCATCGCCCTGAACTGCACGTTGAAGCGCTCGCCCGAGCCGTCGAGCACGGACCTGATGTGCTCCCAGCTCGGCGAGCAGCTCCGCTCCCACGGCGTGGAGCTCGAGGTGGTCCGCATCGCCGACCACGACGTCGCGCCCGGGGTGAGCGCGGACGAGGGCGAGGGCGACGGCTGGCCCCCGATCCGCGAGCGCATCCTCGACGCCGCCATCGTGGTCATCGCCACCCCGATCTGGCTCGGGAACCCGTCGAGCACCTGCCGGCGGGTGCTCGAGCGGCTCGACGCGTTCCTCTCGGAGACCGACGACGAGGGCCGCATGGTGACCTTCGGCAAGGTGGGCGTGGTGCTCACCGTCGGGAACGAGGACGGGGCCCACGCCGTCGCCGGCCAGGTGTACCAGGCGCTCGCCGACGTGGGCTTCACGGTCCCCGCCAACGGGCAGGCCTACTGGGTCGGCGAGGCCATGGGGTCGACCGACTACCGAGACCTCGACGAGACCCCCGCCAAGGTGCGCCAGACGCTGCAGACGGTGGCCACCAACGCGGCGCACCTCGCGTCGATCCTCGATGCCTCCCCCTACCCGGCCGCGTCGTGACGGGCCGAACCGACCGCTGGATCCCCCGCTGGAGGGGGTGTCGGGCCACGCCCGACCGGGTAGCACCGTTCCACCGCGGCGCCCGTCGCGCCGTCGCTCGGGGGAGTACCGTGGACATCCTGCTCAACTGCCCGCACTGCGAGGGCACCGCGTCGTTCCGGCCGCCGCGCGGCGGTGGCCGCTCCACGCGCCTGTTCGGTCGCTGCGGATCGTGCGCCTCGGTGTTCAGCCTCTCCGGCGGCCGCCTGGCCGACGTGGAGCTGGGCCCGGGCCTCGACCCGCTCACGGCGACCCAGCGGCCCGCCCTCCGAGGGCATCGAGCCGCGGCCCCCGCCGATGACCCGAAGCGACCTGCTGACCTCCGCTGATCGAGCGGGGCCGTTGGGGCTCCGCCCGGTCGCACCCGGCGCCCGCGGTCGGCTGTGGGCACCCGAGGCCGCGGCGGTGGCCGTCGTCGCGCACCCCGGCGGTCCGGGCGAGCGGACCGTGCCCGCGGCGCGCGGCGCACGTGGGGTGTGGGACGTCGAGGTCCGCGACCTCGCCCACGCCGACCGCTACCTCATCGAGGTCGATGGCGAGCGGGTCCCCGACCCGTGGGCGCGCTGGTTCCCCGAGGGGTGCGATCGGCCGCCGGCCCTGCTCGATCCGGCCGCGATCGGGGCGCTGGGCGAGCGCCCGCCTCCACCGACGAGATCGCTGCGCGACGCCGTGCTGTACGAGCTGCACGTGGGGACCTTCACCCGGGCGGGCACGCTCGACGCGGCGGTCGCCCGGCTCGACCACCTCGCTGCGCTCGGGGTCACCCACCTCGAGCTGATGCCCGTCGCCGAGTTCCCGGGCGAGCGCGGCTGGGGCTACGACGGCATCTTCTGGCAGGCGGTGCACCACGCGTACGGCGGCCCGGCCGCCCTCGTGCGCTTCGTCGACGCGGCCCACGAGCGGGGCCTCGCGGTGGTGCTCGACGTCGTGTTCAACCACATCGGGCCCACGGGCGACCACGCCTGGGACGCGTTCGGCCCCTTCTTCACCGATCGCCACCGGACGCCGTGGGGGCGGGCGATCAACGTGGACGGCCCCGGCGCCGACCTCGTGCGGGAGACGATCTTCCAGGCGGCGGAGCACTGGCTGGCCACCGTGGGCGTCGATGGGCTGCGGGTCGACGCCTGCCACGCGATCGTCGACCAGTCCGCCCACCACGTCCTGGCCGAGCTGGTCGAGCGAGCCCGCCAGGCCCGACCGGAGGCCGTCCTCATCGCCGAGAGCGGCCTGAACGATCCGCGCACGCTCCACCCGATCGACCGGGGCGGATGGGGGTTCGACGCCGACTGGGCCGACGACCTCCACCACGCCCTGCGGACCGTCCTGACCGACGAGCGGCGGGCCTGGCTGTCGGACTTCGGCACCGTCGCCCAGGTCGCCGCCGCCCTCCACCGGCCCTACGTGCACGCGGGCACCTACTCGGCCTACCGCGACCGTCGCTTCGGCGCCCCCGCCGACGACCTCGAGCCGTGGCGCTTCGTCGTCTTCGCCCAGAACCACGACCAGGTGGGCAACCGGCCCACCGGCGACCGCCTGCCGGACGAGGCCCGGCCGCTGGCCGCGCTGCTCACGCTGCTGGGCTCGGCGACGCCGATGCTGTTCCAGGGCGAGGAGCTCGACGAGGACGCACCGTTCGCCTTCTTCACCGACCACCGCGACCCGTTCATCGCCGACGCCACCCGGGAGGGCCGCCAGCGCGAGTTCGCGGACTGGGCGGCCGAGGCGCACGAGGAGGTGCCCGATCCGCAGGATCCCGCCACGTTCGCCCGGTCGAAGCTCACCTGGCGCGACGACGAGCGAGCCCGCGCCGCGCTCGCCCGGTACCGACGGATGATCGAGCTGCGGGCCGAGGTGCCGCGGATCGACGCCGAGGTGACCTACGACGAGGAGGCGCGCTGGGTGCGGGCCGACCTCGGCCACTGGTCGCTGGTCGCGTCGTTCGCGACGGAGCCGGCGATCGTGCCGTGCCCCGGTGGCGAGGTGGCCTTCGCCACCCACCCCCAGGTGCCCGAGGCGGTCGGTCGGGGGGGCGGGATCGCCCTGCCCCCGCTGGGGGGCGCGCTGGTGCACACCGGTGGGTCGCGATGATCGGGTGGCGGGCGACCTACCGCGTCCAGCTGACCGCCGACGTCGGCTTCGCCGAGGCGGCCGACCTGCTGCCGTACCTCGCCCAGCTCGGCATCTCGCACCTGTACCTCTCGCCCGCGCTCGAGGCCGTCGCCGGCTCGACCCACGGCTACGACGGGACGGACCCCACGCGGGTCTCGGAGGAGCGCGGCGGCGAGGGCGCGCTGCGCGACCTCGCTCGTCGGGCCCACGAGCTGCGGATGGGCATCCTCCTCGACATCGTGCCCAACCACCTCGCCGCCTCCGAGGAGACCCCGTGGTGGGCCGATCCGATCGAGCGCCAGCGGATCTTCGACGTCGACCCCGCGTCGGACCGCTACCGGCGGTTCTTCGACATCGACGGGCTCGCCGGCGTCCGCCAGGAGGACCCCGAGGTCTTCGAGCGCACCCACGCCAAGGTCCTGGAGCTGGTGGCCGACGGGGTGGTCGACGGGCTGCGGATCGACCACCCCGACGGGCTCACCGATCCCGCCGGCTACCTCCGTCGCCTCGCCGAGCGCGCCGGGGTGCCGATCTGGGTCGAGAAGATCCTGCACCCGGGCGAGGCGCTGCGGTCCTGGCCGGTGGCCGGCACGGTCGGCTACGAGCTGGCCGCCGACCTGGCTCGCGCCTTCACCGACCCCGCCGCCGAGGCGCCGATCACCTCGGCCTACGTCGAGCTGACGGGCGACGACCGATCGTTCGACCAGGTGGTGGCGAACGCGAAGCGCGAGCAGGTCGCCGGCCCCTTCGCCCGAGAGGTCGACCGCCTCGCCGGCCTCGCCCCCGACCTCGACCGCGAGGACCTCGAGCGGGCGGCGACGACGCTGCCCGTGTACCGCACCTACGTGGTGCCCGGCGAGGAGGTCGACGCCGAGGATCGGCGCCTGATCGGCGAGGTGGAGGCGTCGTCGGCGCTGCGGCGGCGGCTCCTGCTGGAGGACCCGGCGCCGCCCGAGCTCGTGACCCGGTTCCAGCAGCTCACCGCGCCGGTGGCCGCCAAGGGCGTCGAGGACACGGCCTTCTACCGGTCGGTGCGGCTCCTCGCCCACAACGAGGTCGGTGCCGATCCGGGGTGCTGGTCGATGACCCCGAACGAGCTGCACGCTGCGGTCATCGCGCGCGCTGAGCAGCAGCCCGACGGGCTGCTCGCCGCCACGACCCACGACACCAAGCGCTCCGCCGACACCCGCAACCGGTTGCTGGCGCTCACGATCCGGCCGGCGGCGTTCGCCCTGCACGTGCGGCGCTGGTTCGACCTCACCGCGCCGCTGGTCGTCGACGGCGCGCCCACCGACCTCGAACGGTGGTACCTGTTCCAGACCCTGCTCGGCTCGTGGCCCATCAGCGTGGAGCGCCTGGTCGAGCACCTCCGCAAGGCCATGCGCGAGGCCGGCCTGTCGACGGCCTGGGTCGACGGCGACGAGGCGCACGAGGCCCGCGTCGCCGACTTCGCCGCAGCGCTCTACGAGACCCCCACGTTCTGGGCCGACTTCTCGCCCTTCGCCGCGATCGTCGCCGCCGACGGCGAGCGGATCTCGGTGGCCCAGACGCTGCTGCGCGCGACCCTTCCCGGCATCTGCGACACCTACCAGGGCGACGAGACCTGGTTCCTGTCGCTCACCGACCCCGACGTGCGGCGCCCCATCGACGGGGAGGGGCGCCGTCGGCAGCTCGAGCAGGTGATCGCCGCCGCCGTGCCGTCGCCGCACAACGTGAAGCTGCACGTCCTGCACCGGGCGCTGCGGCTGCGCGCCGAGCGCCCCGACGCGTTCGAGGGCGGGCACCGCCCCCTCGAGGCCGGCCCCTCGACGGTGGCCTTCACCCGGGGCGACGACGAGGTGCTCGTGGCCGTCCCCGTCCGGCCCGACGCCGACCGCACGGTCGAGGTGCCGCCGGGGACGTGGCGCAACGCGCTGGTCCCCGCCCAGCGACCCATGGCGGGCCTGGTGCCGCTCGCCGCGCTGGTGGACCCGATCGGCGTGGGGCTCTGGGAGCGCTTGGCCTGACGGATCGCCGGGTAGCAGGCGCCATGCCCACCGTCAGCACCGTCGTGGACCGACCCTCCGATCTGGTGATGGAGGCGCTCCTCGACCCGCACACCTATCCCCGCTGGCTGGTGGGGTGCCACCAGATCCGCGACATCGACCCGGAGTGGCCGGCGCCCGGGTCGCGCTTCCACCACCGCTTCGGCGTCGCCGGCCCCCTCGTGGTCGAGGACTCGACGCGCGTCCTCGCCGTGGCGCCGCGCCGCTGCCTGCAGCTCGAGGTGCGGGCCCGCCCCGGCGGCCGGGGCGAGGCGACGTTCACGGTCGAGCCGCTCGACGCCGGTCGGTGCCGGGTCGAGCTGCGCGAGGTGCCCCTCGGCCTCCTCGCCCCCGCCGGCGTCCTCCTCCACGGGCCGACCGCGCTCCGCAACCGACGCTCGCTGCGGAACCTCCGCGAGCTCGTGGAGTCGGTACCGTGCGACGAGCGTGGCCCCCGCACCTGACGATCCCCTCGCGACCTACCGCGCCAAGCGACGGTTCGACTCGACCGCCGAACCGTCGGGCGCGCCGGTGGCCGCGCCCACCGCGACCGTCGAGGGCGCCTACGTCGTGCACCGCCACCGCGCTCGCCGGCTCCACTACGACCTGCGCCTCGAGATCGACGGCGTGCTCGTCTCGTGGGCGGTGCCGAAGGGCCCGACGCTCGACCCGGCGGCGCGGCGGCTGGCGGTCCACGTCGAGGACCACCCGCTCGAGTACGGCGACTTCGAGGGCGTGATCCCCTCCGGCGACTACGGCGCCGGCGACGTGATCGTGTGGGATCGCGGCACCTACCGCTCCGACGAGGGCACCGCCACCGACGGCCTCGCGCGCGGCGACCTGCACCTCGAGCTGACCGGCGAGAAGCTGCGGGGCCGGTTCGTGCTCGTGCGCACCAGCGGCCGCAGCCGGGCGGGCGGCGACGAGGGCGATTCGTGGCTGCTGCTGCACAAGCGCGACGAGCACGCGGTCGACGGGTGGGATCCCGAGGACCACCCGCGCTCGGTGCGCTCGGGCCTCACCAACGACGAGGTGGCGGCCCGCGGCGTCGGTGCCCTCGACGGCCCGGGCGACCCGGTCGGGCCGGCGGCGCCGATCCCGACCTGGCCCGACGCGACCGCCGACGAGCTGGCCGCGCTCGACGCCCTGGGCGCAGCCGGGACGTGGTCGCTCGGGGGCGACGAGGTCGAGCTCACCAACCTCGACAAGGTCCTGTTCCCCGCTGGTCCCGACGGCGTCGCGGTGACCAAGCGCGACCTCGTCCGCTACTGGGCGCAGGTCGCGCCCCACGCCCTGCCCTACCTGTGGGACCGCCCGGTGAACCTGCAGCGCTTCCCCGATGGTGCCGACGCCCCTGGCTTCTGGAACAAGGCCGTGGCGAAGCGCGCCCCGAGCTGGCTCGCCACGTGGGATCGGCCCGACGCCAAGGAGGGCAAGACCGTCACGCACCTCGTCGCCGACCGGCCCGCCGCCCTCGCGTACCTGGCCAACCTGGCCGCCCTCGAGCTCCACCCGTGGACGGCGCCGACCAGGTCGCACCGGATGCCCACCTGGGCGCTCATCGACCTCGACCCCGGGCCCCGGACCACCTGGGACGAGCTGCTGGTCCTGGCCCGCCTCCACCGCACCGCCCTCGACCACCTCGGCGTGGCCGCCATGCCCAAGGTGACGGGCAAGCGCGGCATCCAGATCTGGATCCCCGTCGCCGACGGGCTCGCCTTCGAGGACACGTCGCGCTGGGTGCAGCAGGTCTCCGAGGCGATCGGGGCCACCGTGCCCGAGCTCGTCAGCTGGGCGTGGGGCACCGAGGACCGCAAGGGCCTGGCCCGCCTCGACTACACCCAGAACGCCCACAACAAGACGCTCGTCGCGCCCTGGAGCCCCCGCCCGGCCGCCGGCGCGCGGTGTCGGTGCCGATCACCTGGGACGAGCTCGACGACCCCGGCCTCCGTCCCGACCGGTGGACCATCCGCACGGCGCTCGACCGCCTCGCCGCCGCCGGCGACCCGCTCCGTCCCCTGATCGGGGCCCAGCAGCGCCTCCCGAGGCTGTCGTGACCGACGAACCGGGCGGCGATCCGCGGTGGCCGCGCCCCGGCGAGGTGGTGCCCATGACGGCGACGGTGGCGGAGCGGCGGGGCGCAGCTCCGGGTCGGGACCTGGGCGAGGGTGGAGCTTCGAGCGCAAGCTCGACGGCTACCGCTGCCTGGCGTGGGTCGACGGGCCGAGCGGCGGCGACGGCGTGGCGCTGCGGTCGCGCACCGGCCAGTCCTACGACGCCGCGCTCGTCGAGCTGCGCGCCTCGCTGCGCGACCAGGTGCTCGGCCGGGCGATCCTCGACGGCGAGCTGGTGGCCTACGAAGGCGACCGCACGAGCTTCCAGCGGCTGCAGCGGCGCATCGGCGTGCGCCCGTCGCCGGGTGCCGAGCTGGTGGAGGTCCGCTTCGCCGCGTTCGACCTGCTCTGGTTCGACGAGCACGACCTGCGCCCCTCGACCTCGCGCCACGCACCGAGGCCCTCCGGCAGGTGGTGCGGCCCGGGGGCTCGTCGAGGTCGCCCAGCCCTCCACGGCGACCCGGCCGCGCTGCTCGCCCGGGCCTGCGCCGCCGGCTGGGAGGGGCTGATGGCCAAGCGGCTGGCCTCCACCTACCAGCCCCGTCGCAGCCGCGACTGGCGCAAGCTCAAGTGCACGGCATCCCAGGAGGTCGTGGTGGGTGGCTGGACCGAGCCGAGCGGCAGTCGGACCGGGCTCGGCGCGCTCCTCGTCGGCGTCCACGACGAGACCGGGCTGCGCTACGCCGGAAGGTGGGCACCGGGTTCGACACCGACGACCTGCGCACGCTCCCGAGGGCGCTCACGGCCATCGAGCGGTCGAGCTCGCCGTTCATCGACCCGGTGAAGGAGCAGACCGCCCACTGGGTCGAGCCCCAGCTCGTGGCGGCGGTGGAGTTCGGCGAGTGGAGCGAGGGCGGCCGCCTCCGCCACCCGAGCTTCCAGGGCCTCCGCGCCGACAAGGATCCGGCCGACGTGGTGCGCGAGCAGTGGGGCTGAGTCAACCCCAGCCGACCCAGCGGAGCGGACGGGCGAGGCGGTCGCGCGCCAGGGCGGCGCGCGCCGCGTTGGCTCCGCACGCGCCGTGCAGCCCGCCACCGGGATGGGCGGAGGCCGACGCGAGGTAGAGGTCGCGCACCGGCGTCGCCGGCCGCCCCAGGCCGGCACCGGTCGGAAGATGAGCTGCTGGTGCAGCTGGGCCGTGCCGCCGTTGATCGCGCCCGAGCGCAGGTTCGGGTTGTGCTCCTCGAACGCGGGTGGCGTGAGCACGTGGCCGCCGCGGATGCGAGCCCGGAAGCCCGGCGCCAGCGCCTCGATGCGACCCTCGATCACCTCGGTGAGGCGCGCCACCTCCTCCACGTCCCAGCTGCCTGCGGGGCGCCGGGGCACGTGCGTGTACGCCCAGGCGGTGTCGCACCCGGCGGGCTGCCGGCTCGGGTCGGTGACCGCCTGCTGGCCCACGAGGAGGAACGGCCGCTCGGGCACGAGGCCTCTGGCCAGCTCCGACGCCACGACGGTGAGCTCGTCGACGCCCTCGGCCACGTGGACCGTCCCGGCTCGGCGAGCGTCGGGTGCCGACCACGGGATCGGTGCGTCGAGCGTCCAGTCGACCTTGAAGGTGGCGTCGTCCCAGTGGAAGCGCTCGATGTCGGCGAGGACGTGGTCCGGGAGGTCGCCGGCGGCCACGAGGCGGGTGTAGAGCGTGGGGGCGTCCACGTCGGCGAGCACCGCCCGCCGCGCCCGGACCGAGCCCTGGCCGGCGATGTGGACGCCGACCGCCCGGCCTCGCCGCACCTCGATCGCCTCGACCGGCGCGCCGCACCGCACGACGCCCCCGCGCTCGGCCAGCCGGGCGACCAGCGCCGCGGTGATGGAGGCGGCGCCGCCCTCGGGCACCGGGAAGCCGTGGCGCTGGCCCAGGCAGCAGAGCAGCCAGCCGAAGAAGCCGCTCAGGGTCGCTTCGGGGCTGAGGTCGGCGTGCAGCGCTGCGCCGGCGAGCAGGCGCCGGGCGCCCTCGCCGCCGAGGTGCTCCTCGCCGAGGCGGCGCACCGGGAGCAGCAGGAACCGGGCCAGGCGGGCGAGGTCGCGCGGTGGCATCGACGTGGCGAGGGCGAGCGCCGGCCGCACCGGTGGGAAGGGGCGGAACAGCAGCGACGTCAGGTGGGGCTCCAGCTCGTCCCACCGCCGCACGAGGGCGCGCCAGCCGTCGCCGTCGCCCGGGTGGAGGTCGTCGAGCGAGGCCGCGGTGGCGTCGAGGTCGCGCCACAGCGTGGGGCAGGTGCCGTCGAGCGCGGGGTGGGCGAGCACGGCGGGGGCGTGGAGCCACCGCAGGCCGTGGTCCTCGAGGCGGAGCTCCTCGATCGGGCTCCGGGCCGATGCGAGGGGGTAGAAGGCGGAGCAGACGTCGTTGGTGAAGCCGGGCTCGATCAGCTCCGCCGACCGCACCGAGCCACCCGGCTCATCCGCCGCCTCCAGCACCAGGACCTGCCACCCCTCGTCGGCGAGGACGTTGGCGGCCACCAGGCCGTTGGGCCCGGCGCCCACCACCACGGCGTCGGGTCGGTCGTGCGGCACGGAGGAGGGTTACCCGTCGGCCCGAGCGGGCAACCGGGGGAGCGGGAGACCACCCGGCGGGGTGGCATCGTTCGGGGTCCCGTTCGGGAAGTGGCGCGCATGCTCGCTCCGCTCCCCACCGCACGCGGCCCGCTCAGCGCCGCGCTGCTCCGGGCCTGGCTCGAGGGAACGCCCCTCGGTCGCCCGGCGCTCCGAGGCGTCGACGCCCTGGTCGACGACGATCTCCACCTGGCCCTGTGGGCGTGCTACCAGCAGCACTACGGCGGGTTCGCCTCGCTGCGCGAGCCGCTCGAGTGGGACCCCGACACCCTGGCGTTCCGCGCTGCGCTCGAGGCGGCCTTCGAGCGGGCGCTGCGCGCCGAGCACACCCAGGCGCTCCCGGCCGACCCGGTGACGGCCCTGCGCGTCATCGCCGAGTGGTCGGGACCCCCGCTCGCCGCCACCGTCGGGCGCGAGGGCCAGCGCCAGCACCTCGTCGAGGTGGCGATCCACCGCAGCGCCTACCAGCGCAAGGAGGCCGACGGCCACACCTTCGCCATCCCCCGGCTCGATGGCCCGGGCCGAGCTGCGCTCATCGCCATCCAGGCCGACGAGTACGGCAACGGCGTCCCCGGCGAGGCCCACGCCGAGCTGTTCGCCCGGGCCATGGGCGAGCTCGGCCTGGACCCCTCGTACGGCGCCTACGTCGACCGGCTGCCGGGAACCACCCTCGCGACGGACAACCTGGTGTCGATGTTCGCCCTGCACCACCGGCTCCGCGGGGCGCTCGTCGGGCACCTCGCGCTGTTCGAGATGTGCTCGGTCACGCCGATGTCGCGCTACCTGTCGGCGGCTCGGCGCATCGGGGGCCTGCCCTCCCTTGAGCGGTTCTACGAGGTGCACGTCGAGGCCGACGGCCACCACAGCCGCCTGGCCCTCGACGAGATGGTCGCGCCCATGGCCGAGGCCCACCCCGAGCTGGCCGACGACATGGTCTTCGGTGCGGCCGCCCTCGCCCGCGTCGAGACGCGCTTCGCCCGCCACCTGCTGCGCTCCTGGGACGCCGGCGAGACCTCGCTGCTGCCCGAGCCCTCCGCCCCCGCCGCCGGCGCCTCGGCGTCGCCGGGGCTCGCCCCCGCGGCGGCGTCCGCGCCCACCCGGCGCCCCGCTCGGCACCGGCGGCGCCCGGCCCCCGCCGCGTGACCGACGTCCCCCTCCGGGTGGGTATCGCTCACCCGGAGGTCGGGTACCGGGCGCCCGTGGACCTGCTCCGAGCCGTCTTCGGCACCGCCGCGACCCGACGCGCTCGACGTCCCCTGCTCGACGAGTGGGAGGGTCGCCTCGACGATGCCTGGTCCTCGTTCTGCGCCGAGGAGCGCGGGTGACGGGTCGGGAGATCTGGCCCGGCGACCCCTTCCCCCTCGGAGCCACCTGGGACGGCCGGGCCACCAACTTCTCGCTCTTCTCCGAGCACGCCACCGGCGTGGAGGTGTGCCTGTTCCACGACGACGGCCAGGGCGGCGAGGTGGAGGAGCGCGTGCCGGTCGGCTCGTGCACGGCGTTCCACTGGCACGTCGCCCTGCCCGGCGTCGGGCCGGGCCAGCGCTACGGGTTCCGGGTCCACGGCCCCTGGGCGCCCCACGAGGGCCACCGCTTCAACCCGGCCAAGCTCCTGATCGATCCGTACGCCCTCGCCATCGACGGCCTGGTCGACGAGGCGGCGGCCAACGTGCTGCCGTACGTGCCCGGCGGCCCCGACGCGGACCTCGAGCTCGACCACGAGGACTCGGCCCCCGCCATCCCCAAGGGCGTCGTGGTCGATGCCGGGTTCGACTGGGAGGGCGATCGCCCGCCCGGCACGCCCCTCGACCGTTCGGTCATCTACGAGGTCCACGTGAAGGACCTGACCCAGCGCCACCCCGACGTGCGCGAGGACCTTCGGGGCACCTACGCCGGCCTGGCGTCCGACGCGGCGATCGCCCACCTCTCGGACCTCGGGGTCACCGCGGTCGAGCTGCTGCCGGTGCACCACATCGCGTCCGAGGGGTTCCTGCGCGAGAAGGGCCTCACCAACCACTGGGGCTACTCGACGATCGGCTACTTCGCCCCCCACAGTACGTACGCCGCGACCGGTTCGCGGGGCGAGCAGCTCCGCGAGTTCAAGGGGATGGTGAAGGCCCTCCACCGGGCGGGCATCGAGGTCATCCTCGACGTCGTCTACAACCACACGGCCGAGGGCAACCAGCTCGGGCCGATGCTGTCGTTCAAGGGCATCGACAACGCGTCGTACTACCGCCTGTCCGAGGAGGACCGGCGCTACTACGTCGACTTCACCGGCACCGGCAACACCCTGAACGTCCAGCATCCCAACACCCTCAAGCTCATCACCGACTCGCTCCGGTACTGGGTGACCGAGTGCCACGTGGACGGCTTCCGCTTCGACCTCGCCTCCACGCTCGCCCGCGGCCTCTACGACGTCGGTCGGCTGTCGAGCTTCTTCGACGTCATCCACCAGGACCCCGTGCTGTCGCAGGTGAAGCTGATCGCCGAGCCGTGGGACGTGGGGCCCGGCGGCTACCAGGTGGGCAACTTCCCGGTCCTGTGGGCCGAGTGGAACGGCGTCTACCGCGACGTCGTGCGGGACTTCTGGCGGGGCCACGCCCCGGTCTCGGCGCTCGCCACCCGGCTCGCCGGCTCGACCGACCTGTACGGCGACGGCGGCCGCCAGCCGACGGCGTCGATCAACTTCGTGACCGCCCACGACGGGTTCACGATGGCCGACCTCGTGTCGTACGACCACAAGCACAACGAGGCCAACGGCGAGGACGGCCGCGACGGCACCGACGACAACCGGTCGTGGAACTGCGGGGCCGAGGGCCCCACCGACGACCCCGAGATCGACGCGCTGCGCCGCCGCCAGCACCTCAACCTGCTCACCACCCTGCTGTTGTCCCAGGGCGTGCCGATGGTGCTCGGCGGCGACGAGCTCGGGCGCACCCAGCACGGCAACAACAACGCCTGGTGCCAGGACTCCGAGCTCACCTGGTTCGACTGGGGCCTGCCCGAGCGCAACGCCGAGCTGCTCGCCACGGCCCGCCGGCTCATCGCCCTGCGACGTGCCGAGCCCGTCTTCCGGCGCCTGTCGTTCTTCGAGGGCGCCCCGCCGGCGCCCGGCCTCCCGCCCGACGTGTGGTGGTTCCGCACCGACGGCCGCCACATGGCCAAGGCGGACTGGCAGGACGACGGGCGGCGGACCCTCGGCCTGTTCCTGAACGGCGAGGCGATCCCCGAGCGCGACGACATCGGTCGTCCGATCCGGGGCGACTCGTTCCTCGTGCTCGTCAACGGCGGGCACGAGGATGCGGCGTTCCGCCTGCCGGCGCGCCGCTTCGGCCGGCGGTGGGCCCTCGAG
The DNA here is from genome assembly GCA_041394165.1 of Acidimicrobiales bacterium. Taxonomy (GTDB): domain Bacteria; phylum Actinomycetota; class Acidimicrobiia; order Acidimicrobiales; family Iamiaceae; genus Aquihabitans. Next base: position 78,274 of record JAWKIT010000011.1, on the reverse strand, counting down.
CTCACCACGGCCGATCCCAAGGAGGAGCCCGGCGCGTGGTCCGCCCGCCCGGGCGAGGAGGTGTCGGTGATCGCCCGCTCGATCACCGTCTTGAGAGAGGTAGGGTCCCGCGATGTCGGCTGACGCTCACGTATCCATCCAGATCGACCGGTCGAGCACCCCGATGCTCGTCACGGTCGCCGGCGAGGTCGACGCCGAGGCGGCACCCGAGCTGGCCGAGGCGATCGCCGGGTCGGGCGGGAGCGATCTCGCCTTCGACCTCGCCGGGGTCACCTTCATCGACTCCTCGGGCCTGCGGGTGATCGCCGGCGCCGCCGGCGAGGCCGAGGAGGCGGGCCGCCGCTGCACCGTGGTCGCCGCCAGCCCGGCGGTCGAGCGGATCTTCGCCATGACCGGGCTCACCTCGCTGATCGACGGCTGAGCCGCGTCCGGCCCGGCGCGGTTTGGATCGCGCCGACCCCGGGAAGGTGACCCCATGTTCACCTTGCCGGGGGAAGTTGCCGTGACGCGCTCTCGGCAGGATGGACGTTCCCCCATGATCGAGCTCCCCGACCCGCTCCCGACGCTCGCGCCCTCCCCGCGAGACGCGCCGCAGCGGGTGGTGCTGATCGAGGACGACCCCGGCGACCAGGTGCTCTTCGAGGTGGCCCTCGAGCAGGCCGACCCGCAGCTGCAGGTGGTCGCCGTCGAGGGTTCGAGGGCTTCGAGCGGCTGCCCGCCCGCGACGGCGCGGCGTGCGTGGTGCTCGACCTCGGCCTCCCGGGCTTCACCGGCTTCGAGGCGCTCGACCGTCTCCTGGCCCTCGAGCCGGCCACCGCGGTCGTCGTGCTCACGGGCTGGGGCGATCAGGACGCCGGCATCGCCGCCGTGGCGCGCGGCGCCCAGGACTACCTGGTGAAGGGCGAGGCCGACGGCGCCACCATCGCCCGCTCCATCCGCTTCGCCGTCGAGCGCAAGCGCAGCCAGCTCGCCGCGGCCGCCCTCGCCGAGGCCGAGGTCCGCCAGGCCGAGCAGCACCGCCTCGAGCGTGCCCTGCTCGCCGAGCCGGTGCTGCGGCGCGTCGACCTGTCCCTCACCTCCCGGTACCAGGCGGCTCGGCCGGGGGTCGTGAGCGGCGACTTCTTCGACGCCATCGAGCTCGACGACGGCTCGGTGCGGCTCGTGGTGGGCGACGTGGCCGGCCACGGCGCCGACGAGGCGGCGCTCGGCGTCGCCCTGCGCGCCGGCTGGCGATCGCTCGTGCTCGCCGGGCTCGACCCCACCGACCTGCTGCTGGCGCTGGAGGACCTCATCGCCGCCGAGCGCCGCAGCGGCGACGAGTTCGCCACGGTCTGCGACCTCACGATCGCGCCCGACCTCCGGTCGGTCTGCGTCCGCAGCGCCGGGCACCCGCCGCCGGTGCTCGCCGGCCGCGGGGCGCTCGTCGACGACGCTCGGCGTGCGCCGCTCGGCGTGCGCCTCGGGCCCCGCGACCTCCCCGGCACCCACCACGACCTGCCGGCCGACTGGTCGCTCGTCGCCTACACCGACGGCCTCTTCGAGGTCCGCTCGGGCGATGGCGTCCTGGCGGCCGAGGCGGTGCCGCCGGCGGTCGAGGCGGCCGCAGGTCGCGGCGGGGTCGACCCCGACGCTCTGATCGCGGCGTTCGCCGGCCTCGGCGCCGAGGGCTGGCGCGACGACGTGGCGGTCATCGTCATCTCCGGGCGGACCGGCTCGTGAGCGGGGAGGCGCCCCGGGCGCGCTCGCTGACGGCCGTGTCGACGCTGGCCGTGGTGGCCGGCGGCCTGGTGCTGCTGCTCGGCGTCGTGGCGGTGTGGACCGGCTTCGCCTCGCTGCTCGACGCTCGGTCCCGGGTGTTCGACCGGCTCGAGCCGTCGCTCATCGACAGCGAGCGCCTCACCGCGGCGCTCCTCGACCAGGAGACCGGCATCCGCGGCTACGCCCTGGCTCGGGACGAGCGGATGCTCGATCCCTACCGCGACGGCCGGGACGCGGAGCAGCAGCTGGTCGTCGCGCTGCGGTCGCGCTTCGTCGATCAGGCCGGCGGAGCGGCGCTCGCCGACCAGCTCGCCACGGTCGAGGCCGGCGCGGCGGCGTGGCGCGAGGAGTTCGCCGAGCCGGTGCTGGCCGGTGAGGTCCCCGACGGCGACCTGGACGCCGCGATCTTGCGCTCGAAGGCCTCCTTCGACGAGGTCCGGGCCGACCTCGACGAGTTCCAAGACGCCGTGGTCGTCGCCCACGACGAGGCGCGCGCCGACCTGGAGGAGGCGACGACGCGGCTCGTGGCGACCGTGGTGGTGGCCATCGGCCTGCTCGCCGCCCTGGGCGCAGGCGGGGCGTGGTTCCTCCGGCGTCGGGTGGTCCGCCCGCTCGCCGAGCTGGTCGAGAGCACCGACGCCGTGGCCGCGGGGCAGCTGGAGGAGCCGATCCGGGTCGACGGGCCCGCCGAGATCGAGCACCTCGCCAACCAGGTGAGCTCGATGCGCGACCGCATCGTCGCCGAGCTCGCGGCCGTCGAGGCGGCTCGGGCCGAGCTCGACGAGCGGGCCGCGGAGCTCGCCCGGTCCAACGACGACCTCGAGCAGTTCGCCTACGTGGCGTCGCACGACCTCCAGGAGCCGCTGCGGAAGGTGGCGTCGTTCTGCCAGCTCATCGAGCAGCGCTACGGCGACCAGCTCGACGAGCGGGGCCGGTCCTACATCGAGTTCGCGGTCGACGGCGCCAAGCGGATGCAGGCGCTCATCTCCGACCTGCTCGACTTCTCGCGGGTCGGGCGGACCGCCGATCGCTTCGTGCCGTGCGACCTGCGCGCCCTGGCGCTCGAGGCCATCGACGCCGCCCGCAGCAGCGCTCCCGACGCCACCTTCGAGGTGGGCGACCTGCCGATCGTGGCGGGCGACCCGTCGCTGTACGGGGCCCTCCTGCAGAACCTCGTCGGCAACGCCATCAAGTACCGCAGCCCCGACCGCCCCCTCGCGGTCGTGCTGGACGCCGAGCCGCGCCCCGGCGACGACGGCGAGCCCGGCTCCTGGGCCATCTCCTTCGCCGACAACGGCATCGGCATCGAGCCGCGCTTCCGCGAGCGCGTCTTCGTGATCTTCCAGCGGCTCCACGGGCGCGACGCGTTCGAGGGCACCGGCATCGGCCTGGCGCTGTGCAAGAAGATCGTCGAGTTCTCCGGCGGCCAGATCTGGATCGACGAGCCGCCCGACGGCGTCGGCACCCAGGTCCGGTTCACCCTCCCCGCCACCACCGACCACCCCGCCCGCCCCAAGGAACGAGCCAGCGCATGAACCCCACCTCCACCCCGACCGCCACCTCCGCGCTGAGCGGGGCGCGACGGCTCCGCATCCTGCTGGTCGAAGACGACCCCGGCGACGTGCTCATCACGACCGAGGCGCTCGCCGACTCGAACGTGCCCTACGAGCTCACCGTCGTCGAGGACGGCGAGCAGGCGCTGGACTACCTCAACCAGCGCGGCGCCCACGAGGGCGTGACCCGGCCCGACCTGATCCTGCTCGACCTCAACCTCCCTCGCGTCGATGGTCGCGAGGTGCTGGCCGAGGTGAAGGCCCACCCCGACCTGGCCTCGATCCCCGTGATCATCCTGTCGACGAGCGACGCCGAGGACGACGTGCTGGCGACCTACCAGCTGCACGCCAACGCCTACGTGACCAAGCCGGTGGACTTCGACCAGTTCCACCAGGTCGTGCGCAGCATCGACGACTTCTTCCTGTCCATCGTGCGCCTGCCCGCGCGCGAGGGGTGAGGACCCATCACCCGCTCGGGTTTGGCCCGGCGGGCCACCGGGTAGTGCGACCCGATCCGTTCGCGCCCTGGAGGAGCGATGCCCCACCCCACGACCCGCCGGCCCCGGAGCCGGGGATGACCACCTCTGAGAGGATGCGGCCATGACCGCCGAGCGAACGACCCCCGCCGCCCCCACCGCGTCCGCCGATCGCGCCGCGACCGTGACCCTCGTGGTGCCGGCCGACGTCCGCTACTTCCGATCGGTGCGCCTCGCCGTCGGCGGCCTCGCCACCCTGGTGGGCTTCGACGTCGAGGCGATCGACGACCTGCGCATCGGCGTCGACGAGCTCTGCGGGGCGCTGGCCGAGGCGGGCGACGGGTCCGACCTGACCTTCCTGATCGAGACCCGCATCGGCGAGTCGATCCGCATCTCGGGGCGGGCGCCCTCGGGCGAGGGCGCCCCGGACCCCGATCGGGCCTCGTTCTCGCACCAGATCCTCTCGGTCGTCGCCGACGCCCACGCGCTCGACGTCGACGGGCCCGAGCTGTCGTGCTGGCTCGAGCGCGCCCTCGCCGACCCCGAGACCGGGTCGTGAGCCAGCGCGACGACGACGGCGATCCGGTCGAGCTGCTCGAGCGGTTCGAGGAGCTCCGCCGCAGCGGGAGCCAGGCGCTCCGCAACCAGCTCGTCACCGAGCACCTGTCGCTGGCCGAGGCGTGCGCCCGACGCTTCGCCAACCGCGGCGAACCGCTCGACGACCTCGAGCAGGTGGCCATGGTCGGGCTCGTCAAGGCGGTGGAGCGGTTCGACCCGCGCCAGGGCGTGCCCTTCGCCGGCTTCGCCGTGCCCACCATCACCGGGGAGCTGCGCCGGCACTTCCGCGACGCCACCTGGGCCCTGAAGGTGCCCCGCGGCGCCAAGGACCTCCACGTCAAGATCCCGGGTGCGATCGAGCGGCTGGGCACCGAGCTGGGCCGCTCGCCCACCCCCAACGAGATCGCCGAATCGCTGGGCGTGCCCCTCGACCACGTCCTCGACGCGCTCGACGCCGGCGCCGCCTACCGGACGGCGTCCACCGACACCACCGAGGGCGCCGCCGCCGCCGGCCACGCCACGGCGCGCCGGTCCAACGAGCGCGGCGGCCTCGGGCCCGAGGACCGCGTCCTGCTCGAGGAGCTGCTCGCCTCGCTGCCCGACCGCGAGCGCACCATCGTCTGGCTCCGGTTCTTCGAGGACCTGAGCCAGTCCGAGATCGCGGAGCGGGTCGGCATGAGCCAGGTGCACGTCTCGCGCCTGCTGCGACGCTCGTTGCGGGCCCTGCGCGAGCAGGTCCCCGCCGAGGCGCTCGCCGCGGGCGACGGCTGAGAGCCTCGGCGGGGACGGCTCCTCCCCCCGGGGAGCGAGCTACCCGGCGACCTCCTGGGCGCGGGCCGCGGCCTGCTGGTCGGCGTCGCGGGTGGGCAGCGCCCCGTCGGAGGACTCGAGGTGGGCTCGCACGAACCACTGGTACTGCTCGAGCTCGCCGGTCTGGCCGATCAGGATGTCCTCGGTGATCGGATCGAGGTCGCCGGTGGCCTCGATCGCGGCACGGTGGCCGGCGATCACCGCCGAGTACACCACGTCGAGCGCCTCGAGGTGCTGGGGGACCGGCGCCCGGTCGACGCGGTAGTCCTCCCAGCTGCGGCTGGCGACCAGGTGGCCCGGCAGGCCGTTGGGCGAGCCGCCGAGGGCGGCGATCCGCTCGGCCAGCGTGTCGGACATGGCGTGCACGCCCGCCACCTGGGGGTCGAGCATCTCGTGGACGCCGATGAAGGTCGGCCCGGTCACGTTCCAGTGGATGTGCTTGAGCGTGAGCGCCGTGTCGATCAGCGCCACCAGGCGCTCCTGGAGCGCGGTGCGGATGGCCTCGGCCTGCTGGTCGTCGAGGCCGGGGAGGGTGAACGAAGCCATGGGGGGTCCTTTCGATGGCACCAGGGGTTCGGGCCCCGATACCCGCAGGTCAGGACCCCAATCCCTCCCGCCAGGCCACGGCGACCGCCGAGGCCCGGTCGCGCACGCCGAGCTTGCGGTAGATCTGGCGCACGTGGGTGCGGATGGTCTCGCGGCCGACGCCGAGGGCACCGGCGCACGCGTCGATGCCGTTGCCCGCGGCGAGCAGGCGCAGCACCTCGGCCTCGCGTCGCGACAGGCCCAGGTGGGCGCCCTGCCAGTCGAGGCGGGCGGTGGTGCGGGCGGCGAGGATGGCCGCTTCGGTGCCGAGCTGCGGGTCGACGATCCGGGCCCCGGCTGCGATCCGCTCGATCGCGTCGACCAGGTCCTCGGCGGCGATGGTCTTCAGCAGGTAGCCGCACACGCCGGCGCGCAGGGCGGCGAAGAGGTGGTTGAGGTCGTCGTTCTCGGTGAACACGACCACCTTGAACTGCGGGTCCTCGGCGAGGACCTTCGACGCGGCGTCGATGCCCGCGCCCGAGCGGGAGAACGAATCGAGGAGGAGCACGTCGGTCTGCGAGGCGGTGAGGGCGTCGACCGAGATGTCGGGATCGCCGACGGCCGTGCCGACCACGGTCACGCGGTCGGCGTAGGGGGCGAGCAGCGCCTCGAGGCCCTTGACGACCAGCTCGACGTCGTTCGCGAGCAGGACCCGGATCGGTCCGCGCCCGCTCATGCCGCACCGGTCCGGAGCACGTCGTAGAGGCCGGAGGTCTGGAGGATCTGCCGGGCCACCTCGGAGCACCCTTGCAGGCGCATGCGGCCGCCGGCGTCGCGGATGGCGCAGGCCGCCCGCACGATCACCCGCAGGGCCGCCGAGTCGAGGAACGTGACGTCGTCGAGGTGGAGCCCGACCTCGGCCCGCTGGTCGGACGCGGCCGCCAGGAGCCGGGCGAACTCGTCGGCGGCGGCGGCGTCGACCTCGCCGGCGACGCGCACGTCGACCAGCTGGTCGTCCATCTGGACGGTGGCGCGGAACGGATGGACCACCGGGTGGTCCGAAGCGACGGTCATGTCGGGTCTCCTCCTCGGGTCGCCCGTCGCTACCCGGGACGGCCGAGCGCCAAACCCCGATGGTCGTCACCCGATCGGGTGCCCGCCCGACCGCAGTGGGGAGGGGATGGGGCACCGGGCCGAACCGTCCGGCCCGGTGCCCCCGCGTCGCGGGGTGGTGCTGCCATCCCTGCGCTCGGGGGTTGGGTCGTCGCCCCGGCCGTGCCGGTTCCCGGCCACGAGGTGCGGAGGGCCGGGCGCGCCGGGGACCTTCGCCCCTGTCGGCCGGGCATCGCGCGCGGCCACGCTGGTCGCCATGCAGCTGCACGCCGTCGGCCTGGACGTCATCGACGACGCCGAGTGCCTTCGCCTGCTCGCGTCCCACCACTTCGGCCGGGTGGCGCTCAACGTCGGCGCCCTGCCGGTGATCCTGCCGATCCACTACGCCCTCCTCGGGCGCGACCCGGTGTTCCGCACCGACCCGGGGGCGAAGCTCATGGCGGCATCGGAGGGGGCGGTGCTCTGCCTGGAGATCGACCACGCCGATCCGGTGACCCACACCGGGTGGAGCGTCACGGTCACCGGCCACGCCTCGGTGCTGCGCTCGCCCGACGACCTCGACGCTGCCGCCGCGCTGCCCCTGCGCCCCTGGGTGGGCCACGGCGACGTCTTCGTGCGGATCGAGGCCACGCTGGTGAGCGGTCGGCGCATCGCCGGGGTGCCCGCCCACGCCGACTGACCTCAGCCCGCCGCACGGCCGGCCCCCGAGGGCGGCACCCCGACCCCGAGCTGTGCCACGCTGCGGCCGATGCCCCACGCCGACCTGCCCCTGCTCGACGCCGGGCCCCGCTCCTGGGCCCGCCCCGAGGCGGTCGCCGTGGGCCGCGAGCCGATGGGGTCGACCTCGCGGTCGGCTCGGCGCCGGGACCTCGGCTTCGAGCTCGACCTCGACGGGCCCTGGTCGTTCCAGCTCCACGAGCGGCCCGAGGCCGTGCGCCGCGAGGACCTCGTGGGCCCCACCGACGGATGGCCGCGCATCGACCTGCCGGCGTGCTGGACGGTGCTCGGCTTCGACCGGCCGATCTACACGAACATCCAGATGCCGTTCCCGGGCGTGCCCGGCGAGGTGCCCGACGCCAACCCCACGGGCGTCCACCGCCGCACCGTCACCGTCCCCGAGCACTGGGCCGGGCGCCGCACGGTGCTCCACGTCGGCGGCGCCGAGACCGTGCTCTACGTCCACGTCGACGGGTGCTTCGTGGGGATGGGCAAGGACTCCCGCCTGCCCCACGAGCTCGATCTGACCGAGCTCGTCGAGCCGGGGGTGCCCTTCGAGCTGGCGCTCACGGTGGTGCGCTGGTCCGACGCCACCTGGCTGGAGGACCAGGACCACTGGCACCACGCCGGCATCCACCGCTCGGTGCGGCTCGTGTCCACCCCGCCCGTGCGCATCGCCCACGTCCGCCCGATCGCCGACCGCGACCCGCGCACGAGCGTCGGCCGCCTCGACCTGCGCGTCGAGGTCGAGGCGCCGGGTCGAGGCCCGTCGGGGTGGTCCGTGCGCGCTCGGCTCGACGGGCCCGACGGCGCGTTCGAGGCGGACGGCGCCGTCCGCTGGGAGCACCCGACCGGCGCGCTGGTGAACTGGCTCGTGTTCGAGGGGCGCCACGTCGACCTCGCCATCGAGGTGCCGGGCGCGTCGCCCTGGAGCGCCGAGGTGCCCACGCTGCACCAGCTCGTGGTGGAGCTGGTCGACGAGCACGGAGAGGTGGTCGACGACGCCGAGCTCGCCGTCGGCTTCCGACGCGTCGAGGTGGTGGGCCACGAGCTGCTCGTGAACGGTGAGCCGGTGCTCGTCAAGGGCGTCAACCGCCACGACCACGACCCGCGGCGGGCCAAGGCCGTCACGCCCGAGTCGATCGAGGCGGACCTGGTGCTGATGAAGCAGCACAACCTCAACGCCGTGCGCACCTCGCACTACCCCAACGATCCCTACCTCTACGAGTGCGCGGACCGCCTGGGCCTCTACGTGGTGGGGGAGGCGAACCTCGAGGCCCACGCGTACCTGCGCTCGCTCACCAAGGACCCGCGCTGGGCGAGCGCCATCTTGGAGCGGATCGTGCGGATGGCCCGCCGCGACGTGGCCCACCCGTCGATCGTCATCTGGTCGCTGGGCAACGAGAGCGGGATCTCGCCCGCGCTCCACGCCGCCGCGGCGTGGCTGCGGGCCTTCGACCCCACCCGACCCGTCCAGTACGAGGGCGTGGTGGGCGAGCACCTCTTCGGCGACCTGGCCGCCGGCACGATCTCCGAGATGGGCGAGCTGCTGGCCAGGCCCGCGCCCGAGTCCGACCTGATCGTGCCGATGTACCCCGCCGTGGACGACCTGGTCGCCTGGGCCACCCGGGCACCGGGCCCCGATCGGCCGCTGATCATGTGCGAGTACCTCCACGCCATGGAGAACTCGGGCGGCGGGCTCGTCGAGTACTGGGACGCCATCCGCACCCACGCGGGCCTCCAGGGCGGGTTCATCTGGGATTGGGTCGACCAGGCGCTGTGGCAGCAGCTCCCCGACGGCACCGAGCGCCTGGCCTACGGCGGCGACTTCGGCGACGAGCCCAACGACGGCGCCTTCTGCCTCAACGGGCTGGTGGCCGCCGACCGCACGCCGCACCCGTCGCTGCTCGAGGTGGCGAAGGTGCTCCAGCCGGCGCAGATCACGGCGGTCGACCCGGCCCGGGGCGCGCTGCGGGTCCGCAACGAGGACTCGTTCCGCTCGCTCGGCTGGCTGGTGGGCACCTGGGCCTTCCTCGTCGACGGCACCGAGGTGGCGGCGGGCATGCTCGGCGACCCCCAGGTGGCGGTCGACGGCGTCGCCGGGGGTGCGGCGGACGATGGGCTCGACCTGGCGCCCGGGGCCTCGGCGGAGCTGCGCGTCGCGGTGCCCGCCGCGGCCTCGGCCGGGGCGCTCGCCCCGGGCCAGCGATCGGACCTGCGCATCGAGCTGCGCACCCGGGCGGCGGGCGCGTGGGCGCCGGCGGGGCACCTGGTCGCCTGGGAGCAGGTCGAGGTGGCCGCGGCGCCGGGCCCGGCCGAGGCGCCGGGCGGCGGCTCGCGCTGGGCGGGGAGGGTCGGGGGTGGGCCGACCTCCAGCCGGTGCTCTCGCTGTTCCGGGCGCCGGTCGACAACGACGCCTGGGCGCCGGTCATCGGCGAGAAGCACGCCGATCGCTGGGCCCGCCTCGACCTGCGCGGCGCGGCGGCGACGGTGCCCCTGACCACCGACGCCGTCGCGTGCGAGCTCGCCGATGGGGGCGAGGCGCTGCGCATCGCCCACGAGGTCGTGCTCCCCGAGGCGCTCGACGATCCGGCCCGCGTGGGCGTGCGGCTGCGGCTGGGCCCGGGCATCGACCGCGTGGAGTGGCTCGGCGCCGGACTGCACGAGGGCTACTCGGATCGGTGCGCCTCCACCGCCGTGGGCCGCTGGACCACGACGGTCGACGACTGGCCCGTCCCCTACGTCTTCCCCCAGGCGAGCGGCAACCGCACCGGCGTGCGCTGGCTCCGGTTCCTCGCCGACGACGGCACGGTCGTGCTCGCGATCGACGAGCTCGACGACCTGCAGGTGACGGTCTCGCGCTGGACCGACGAGGAGGTGGCCGACGCCGCCCACCTCGAGGACCTCCCGACCCGGGCCGAACGGGACGACTGCTACGTGTGGATCGACGCCGCCCACCGCGGCGTCGGCACCGGCGCCGTCGGCCCCGACCTCCCGCCCGAGCACCGCCTCCACCCCGGCCCCTACCGCTGGACCTACCGCCTCCGCTGACCGGGCGCGGCATCGGCGAACCGACCCCGTCCATCGTCGGCGGGCCACCGAAGATCGCGGTCGGTTCGACCGGCCCGCCACGCCCGATGCGCCCGTGACCGCCTCCGCCGACCGGGCGCACCGGTGCCCGCGAGCAGGTGCCATGCTGGGGCGATGGCCGACCTGCCGCCGTTCCACCTGGCCTTCCCGTGCCTCGACGTCGACGAGGCCGCCGCCTTCTACGAGGGGCTCGGGTGCACGCTCGGTCGGCGCAACGAGCACGCGGCGATCATCGGGTTCTTCGGGCACCAGATCGTCGCCCACCGGGCGCCGGCCATCGAGCCCCAGCACGGGATCTACCCCCGGCACTTCGGCGTGATGGTCGATCTGGCCACCCTGGACCGGGTCGAGGCGGCCCTGCGCCAGCTCAACCCGGCCCAGACCAAGCGGGCGCTGCGCTTCGAGGGCGAGCCCATCGAGCACCACTCGCTCCAGTCCCGCGACCCCAGCGGCAACGTGCTCGAGTTCAAGACCTACACCGACCCGCAGGCGGCGTTCGTCGACCGAGGCGACGCCCGCATCGGCGACCTTCCCTCGTGAGCGCCGCCGAGCGCCCACCCGCGCGACCCTCCGACCTGCTGCGCCCCGGGCGCCCCATCGTCGGCATGTCGGCGGTGCTGCTGCCGTGCCGGCCCGAGGGCGGCTTCGACTGGGCGGCCGCCGAGGCGCACGTCGCCCGCACGCGCGACGCCGGGCTCACCCCGGCCGTGAACATGGACACCGGCTACGTGCAGCTGCTCACGGGCGAGGAGCGCACCGTGCTCGACCTCGCGCAGCGCACCACCGAGGCGCCTTCGTGGCCGGGGCGTTCGTGGCCGACCGGCCAGGCGACCGTTCGACCTCGCCGGCTACGTGCGGGCGGCCACCGAGATCGCGACCCGAGGCGGCACCCCGGTCATCTTCCCGAGCTGGGGCCTCAACGAGCTCGACGACGACGGCTGGTCGCGCGGCCCTCACGGCGATCGGCGCCGAGCTCGACCGCTGGATCGGCTTCGAGCTGGGCGAGATGTTCGTTCCCTACGGGCGCATCCCGTCGCTCGGCGCGTACGACGGGCTGCTCGGCATCGAGAGCTGCATCGGCGCCAAGCACTCGTCGCTCAGCCGCCAGCTCGAGTGGGACCGCCTCGCCCGGCGCGACGAGCGCCGGCCTGCCTTCCACGTGTTCACCGGCAACGACCTGGCCATCGACATGGTGATGTGGGGATCCGACTACCTGCTCGGCCTCTCCACCTTCGACCCCGAGGCGTTCGCCCTCCGCGACCGGTGGTGGGCCGAGGGCGATGCGCGGTTCCACGAGCTGAACGACCTCCTCCAGTACCTCGGCCACCTCACCTTCCGGGCGCCGGTCCCGGGGTACCGCCACGATGCCGCCATCGCCTTCGACCTGCGGGGCTGGGCGAGCGGCGACGGCACCCCGCCCGGCGCGCCCCGCCGCCCCGACAGCGACCGCGCCCTCCTCGCCGACATCGTCGATCGCCTCGATGCCATCGTCGGGCGCGAGCCCCGGTCCGGCCGATGAGCCCCCGCTTCCCGCAGGTGAAGAAGCTGGCCACGGTCGACCAGCTGCGCGCTCGGCTCGACGAGCTCGGCATCGACCTCCCCCTCGACGCCGAGGTCGATCCCGCCGGCCCACTCGCCGAGGCCGCGGCGTGGACCGATGCCAGCGCCGGCGAGCTCACCGTCGCCAACCGCTTCGCCGTGCTGCCCATGGAGGGGTGGGACGGCACGACCGACGGCCGTCCCACCGACCTGGTCCGCCGCCGCTGGCGCCGCTTCGCCGAGAGCGGGTGCGGCCTGGTGTGGGGCGAGGCCACCGCGGTGCGCCCCGACGGGCGGGCCAACCCCAGCCAGCTCGTGATCGGGCCCGAGACGGTCGACGACCTCGCGGCGCTGCGCGCCCTGCTCGACCCGGCCCAGGTCGTCGGCATGCAGCTCACCCACTCGGGCCGCTGGTGCCGGCCCGTCGACGCCATCACGCCGCGGACCGGCCACGCGAACGCCATCCTCGACGCCCGTCAGGGCATCGACGCCTCGGCCGCCTTCACCGACGAGGAGCTCGACGAGCTCGCCGCCCAGTACGTCGACGCCGCCGTGCTCGCCCAGCAGGCGGGCTTCCACTTCGTCGACGTCAAGCACTGCCACGGCTACCTCCTCCACGAGCTGCTGAGCGGCGTCGACCGCGAGGGCCGCTACGGCGGCAGCTTCGAGGGCCGCACGAGGTTCCTGCGGACCGTGGTGGAGGGCATCCGGGCGGCGGCGCCGGGCCTCGCCGTGGCGGTGCGGCTCAGCGCGTTCGACGTGGCGCCGCACCGGGCGGGTGCGGGCGGCGTGGGCGAGCCCGAGCCGGCGGGGATCGACGGCTCGTACCGCAGCGCCTTCGGCGGCGACGGCACCGGCCTCGGCATCGACCTCGCCGAGACCCATCGCTTCTGCGACCTCCTGGGCGAGCTGGGCATCGGCCTGCTGTCCACCACCGCGGGCAGCCCGTACTACAACCCCCACGTCCAGCGGCCGGCGTTCTTCCCGCCGTCCGACGGGTACCAGCCGCCCGAGGACCCGCTCGTCGGGGTGGCCCGCCAGCTGGCGGCCACCGCCGAGCTGGCCGCGGCCCACCCCGCGCTCACGATCGTGGGCGGGGCCTACTCGTACCTCCAGGAGTGGCTCCCCAACGTCGGCCAGGCCGTGGTGCGCACCGGCGGGGCCGACCTCGTGGGCCTGGGCCGCATGGTGCTCAGCTACCCGCACCTCCCGGCCGACGTCCTGGCCGGCCGGCCGCTCGACCGTCGGCTGCTCTGCCGCACCTTCAGCGACTGCACCACGGCGCCGCGCAACGGGCTGATCTCGGGCTGCTTCCCGATCGACCCCTTCTACAAGGAGCACCCCCAGCGGGTGCAGCTGACCCAGGCCAAGAAGGACGCCAAGGCCCGCCTGCGGTAGCGACGGCGGCGTGGTCAGCGGCGCCGACGGCGGTGGCGGACCGACGCGGCGAGCGACGCCACCAGGGTCGAGGCGCGCAGCCCCGTCGGCGGCGGCGTGCCCAGCGGGCGCACCTCGCCGTGGCGGATCAGCCCGAGCTGGGCATCGGTGTAGGCGCGGTCGAAGCGCTCGAACGTGGTGGCCCGCTCGGGGTCGTAGGGCTCGAATCGCGGCGGGCCGGCCAGCGTCCGGAACGCCTGCTCGGCCACCTTCGAGCGCGACGAGAGGAGCTCGCGCAGCGTCGGCACCGCCGAGAGGCGCAGCATGTCCTCGAGGGCGTCGGCCAGCTCGTCGTCGCCGACCTCGCGAGCGCGTCGGGCGATCGGCACCCAGAGCCCCCGCGAGCCCGGGCCCACCACGCGCTGGCGGCGGACCACCTCGAGGTCGAGCTCGGCGGGGAACAGCGTGGCGAGGCCGAGGACGCCCTCGGCCCGCAGCGAGCTCATGGTCAGGCCGCACTTGTGGCACTGGCCGCAGTTGGTCTGGGTGCTGTGCTGGTAGCAGACCTTCAGGTGCGGGAGCAGGTCCGGTCGCTCGGCGGCCAGCCACGCCACCTTGGCGTGGCGGCCCCGGTCGAGGTGGTCGTGGTGGATGCGCGTCGAGGGCGAGCTCCAGAGGGGGTCGATCGCCGGGTGGGAGCCGGCGGGCGCCAGGCTCTCGAGGTCGTAGGCCGACGGCAGCACCACGTGGTCGAAGCGCTGGCGCACGAGCAGCGCCAGGGCGGCGAGGCCGGCGCCGTGCATCGCCGACCAGCCGAACATCGGGTCGGTGAACGCGCGCAGATCGGTCCAGATGGCGTGGAGCGGCAGGCCCACGACCTCGGCCGCCCGACGGGTGGCCTCCAGCTCGGCGGCGGCGGTGGCCTCGTCGTGGTTCGGGTCGCGCGTCCGGCTGTTGCGGCGCGCGTCGCGCGGCGCCGGAACGCCGCGCGGGACCGATGCGCTGTAGGTGGAGTCGACCCCGCGGCTGAACATGCAGGCCACCCCGCCGTCGCCGGTGGGCCAGGGCTCCTCGGCCTCCTCGGCGACGCTCACCTCGGGCACCCGGAGCGCCGGGTCCATCGAGGCGAGCAACCGGGCGATCGTCGGCACCTTGGCCACCACGGCGCCCGACACCGGGCCGTCCACGTGCAGGTCCTGGCCCCACGCCATCGCCGGCAGGAGGGCGGCCGCCAGGAACGGGGTCGCGTCGGCGTTCGAGACGAGCTCGGCCGGGCCGCCGAAGCGGACGGTCCGCTCCTGGTCGGCGAAGGAGATCCGCCCCGACCACTCGATGCCGTCGCGCCCCGTCGTGCGCTCGATGCTGTGGACCCGCACCGCACCCCTCCTGGAGCCTTGCCGCTGGTGGGTGCGGTGTACCAGAGGCGGAGGGGGCCGCCCGAATCGCCGCTACCCGTCGAGCTCGGCCGCCAGCGCCGGGAACACCCGGGCGACCTTGGCGAGCAGGTACTCGCCGTAGGTGCCCGACCACTCGTGCACCGACGCGCCGTCCCAGCGCGCCGGGGACGGGGCGGCGTCGCCGGCGCCCAGGCCCGGGACCGGGCGGACCTCCGCACCCCACGCCGGATCGAAGAAGAAGGGGAACGACAGGCGGTCGCGCCCGGCCGTCGCCGGGCGCACGCGGTGGGGCGTCGAGCGGTAGGCGCCGGCCGTCATGCGCTCGAGCATGTCACCCAGGTTGACCACGAACGCGCCCGGCACGGTCGGCACGGCGACCCACGACCCGTCGGGGGCGCGCACCTCGAGCCCGGGCGTGCCGTCGTGGGCGAGGATCGTCACGAGGCCGTAGTCGGTGTGCTCGCCGACGCCCCACCCGTCGTCGCCCGCCGGGTAGCGGAAGATCCGGAACAGGACGGTCGGGTCGCCCGTGAGGTGGTCGTCGAACCAGATGGGGGCTAGCCCGAGCCCGAGGGCCATCCCGCGCACCACCGCGTGGCCCACCGCCTCGACCGCCTCCATCCACCGGTGCACCGCCGGGAGCAGCTCGGGCACCGCCGCGGCGCGGAGGTTCGGGCCGTGCAGCGGCGTGCCGGCCTGCACGGCGGGGTGGTCGGGGGCCAGGTCGCGGCCGAAGTAGACGCCCTCCTTGCGATCGGGTCGCCCCGAGGTGAGCTCGCCTCCCTCGGGGAACCAACCCCGCCACGCCCGACGACCGACGGGCATGGCGATCTCGGCCTTCACCTCCTCGGGCAGGGCGAAGAAGCGGCGGGCGGCGGCGTCGAGCTCGTCGAGCAGCACGTCGCCCACCCCGTGGCCGGTCACCAGGAAGACGCCGTGCGCCCGGCACGCTCGGTCGATGGCCTCGGCGGCGTCCCGCTCGCCCGGGTCCACCCGGGTGCGGCCCACGCCACCCACCAACGGGGCCACGTCGATCACGGCCAGCTCGTCCACGCCGAGGAGTCTCGCGGCTTTCGGTCTCGTTTCCCGTCGTTGTGGTCCGCTGGGCCCCTGCCGGTAGCGTCGAGCGTCGGCCCCTGACCCCCTCCCGAGCTGCTGTGGACCGAGACGCCGTCATCCTGTTCCTCGCCCTCCTGGCCACCCTCGCCCAGGCGGCGGTGGTGATCGCGATCGTGCTGGCCGTGGGCGGTCGGGCGTCGGCCACCGTGGCCCGCTGGCGCGACGCGGCGCGGGGCGCGGTGGCCCCGCAGGCGCTCGGCCTGGCCGCCGCCGTCGCCCTCGTCGCCACCCTCGGCAGCCTCTACCTCTCCGAGGTGGCCGACTTCCCGCCGTGCCGGCTCTGCTGGTTCCAGCGCATCGCCATGTACCCGCTGGTCGTGGTCCTCGGCGTCGGCGCGGTGCGCCGCGACGCCGGGGCCCGCATCACCGGCGCCATCCTCGCCGGCCTCGGCGCCTGCGTGTCGATCTGGCACCTGCTGGTCGAGCGGTACCCCACGCTCGAATCCGGCTCGTGCGACCCCACCAACCCCTGCTCGACGAAGTGGGTGGAGGAGTGGGGCTACCTGACCATCCCGGCGATGGCCCTCTCGGGCTTCGCCCTCATCCTGGTGCTGCTCGCCGCAGCCCGCCCGACCGTCTCCCCGGAGGAGCTCGCATGACCAGCCCCAAGCCCCCCACCGACAACGGGTCCAAGATCTGGATCGTGGCCGTCGTCGTCGTCCTGGTCGCCGGGGTCGCCGCCGTCCTGCTGGCCCGTGGAGGAAGCGACGACGAGGTGTCCGGCCAGACCGGCACCGTGCAGGTGGGCGACGGCGCCACCACCACGAGCGGCGACGGCGAGACCGACACCACGGCCGGCGACGCCGGGACCGCGGCGTCCCTCCCGCAGTACGACGACACGCTGGAGGAGGACCCCGCCGTGGGCGCCACCATCCCGACCGTCACCGGCACCTCCTTCGACGGCGACGAGATCACCATCGCCCCCGACGGCACCGCCAAGGTCGTCCTGTTCGTGGCCCACTGGTGCCCGCACTGCCAGCGCGAGGTCCCGATGCTGAAGGCCCACCTCGACGACGTCCCGATGCCCGACGACGTGCAGCTGATCACCGTGTCCACGAGCGTCGAGCCCAGCGCCGACAACTACCCGCCCCAGGAGTGGCTCGACGGGATCGGCTGGCAGGCGCCGACGATCGCCGACGACGAGGCGGGCACGATCGCCAAGGCCTTCGGCCTCAGCGCCTTCCCCTACTTCGTGGCGGTCGACGCCGACGGCAAGGTGGTGGCCCGGGCGACGGGCGAGCTCAGCGCCGAGCAGTTCGACGCGGTCGTGGCCCAGGCCCAGGCCGCCTAGCGGGGCTCGTAGACCCGGGCCTGCCAGGTCCCCGACAGGGGGACCGCGCTCAGCGCGTGGCAGGCGGCGAGGAGCCACCACAGCACGTCCGCGGCGGGCTCGTCGGTGGGGCAGGTGACCACCAGCCCGCGGCGCGGGTGGTCGGCGACCTTGAACCAGCGGGGCCGCAGGCCGAGCTCGACCTCGTCGAGGCGGGCCAGCGCCCGCGGCCCCGCGCCGTGCTCGATGCCGAGGGTGTGGCGCCGATCGCCCGGGCCCGACGCCGACCACGTGGCGAGGGGCACCGCGTCGCCCCGCGCCGAGAAGAGGGCGAGCACGGGGCTCCTCGGCGGCGGTTCGTGGCCCTGCTCGACCTCGGGCACCAGGTTCACCCACGCGCCGGTCCCGGCGAGCCGGTCGAGCTCGGCGACGACCGCCGAGGGGTCGTCCTCGTCGAACGTGAGCTCCACGGGCGGGGGGACGGCCATGGCGGCAAGCTACCGGCGAGCGGCCCGGGGCCGGGCCAGCACGACCGACGCCCACCCCTCCTCGTCGGCCACCGCCACCACCTCGAGCCCGGCCAGGGGGGCCACGCCGTCGCGCCAGCGGTCGGCCAGCAGGCCCGAGGCCACCAGGTGGCCCCCGGGCGCGACCGCCGATGCGAGCTCGGTGCCGAGCTCGCGCAGCACGGGCGCGAGCAGGTGGGCCGCCACCACCTCGGCCGGGCCCGTCCGGGCGACCACGTCGGCCACCGCCTCGGTCGAGGCGTGCACCCGGTCGCCGACCCCGTTGGCGGCCGCGTTGGCGGCGACCGTGGCCGGCGAGGCCGCATCGATGTCGATGGCCTCGACCCGGTCGGCGCCGAGCCGGGCGGCGGCGACGGCGAGGACGCCGCTGCCCGTGCCGACGTCGATCACGCGATCGCCGGGCCGCACGAGGCCCGCGAGCTGGGCGACGACGAGGCGGGTGGTGGGGTGCGAGCCCGAGCCGAACGTGCGCCCGGGATCGAGCCGCAGGACCGAGCCGGCATCGGCCCCGACCGGGGCCGCCACCCAGGTCGGCACCAGCCAGAACGGCCCGGCGTGCTCGGCTCGGGCGTGGGCTCGCCACCCGTCGAGCCCGTCGTCCACCACCGGTTCGAGGTCGCCGTCGACGCCCCGCCGGGCGAGCAGGTCGAGCGCGGTCGCCGCGGCCGTCGCCGACGCGAACCCGCCGATCAGGCGCACGCGGTCGCGGCCGGTCTGCTGCTCCTCGACGCCGGCGGCCCCGGCCCGCCAGAGGTCGTCGGCGACGAGCTCGGCGTCGGGTGCGCAGACCGTGGCCGCCACGCGCACCCACCCGTCGTCGCTCACGCCGACGACGGTACCGGGCGAACCCTGAACGAGGTTCGGACGGCGGTCGGCGGGGTACGGTCGCCGTCGATGTCGGGATCGATCGAGCTGCCCGCGGAGGTGGGCAGCGTGGCCGTGGCTCGCCGGTGGGCGCGCGAGCTGCTCGAGGCCGACGATCTGGGCCCCGCGGTCGACACGGCGGTCCTCCTCGTCAGCGAGCTGGTCACCAACGTGGTGCTGCACGCCCGCACCACCTGCACCCTGCGCATCGAGCTCGGGACGACCGTCCGCGTCGAGGTGGTCGACGGGAGCGAGGAGCTCCCCGAGGTGGTGGTGGCGACCGATCCCCTCGCCCCGTCCGGGCGCGGGATGCGGCTGGTCGAGGGCCTGAGCACCGCGTTCGGCGCGGACGCCCTGGCGGGCGGGGGCAAGCGGGTCTGGTTCGAGCTCGACCGCTCCGTGGCGTCGCGCTCCCCGTCACCGCCCTCGGCGGCGACGGCGTAGCGTCGCCCCGGCGCCCGCCGGGCGCGCCGGGAGGTACGTCGTGGCCGCGGGCAACGTGCTCTACATCACCGTCGACCAGTGGCGGGGCGACTGCCTGTCCGTCGCCGGCCACCCGGTGGTGCGCACGCCGACGCTCGACGCGCTGTCCGCGCGGGGGGTCCGCTTCGCCAACCACTGGTCGGTCACCGCGCCGTGCGGCCCGAGCCGCGCCTCGCTCCACACCGGGCGCTACCTGATGGGCCACCGCTCGGTGAACAACGGCACCCCGCTCGACGAGCGGTTCGACAACGTCGCCCGCATCGCCCGCCGCCACGGCTACGACCCCACCCTGTTCGGCTACACCGACACGACGGTCGACCCTCGGACGGTCACCGACGCCGACGACCCCCGCCTCTTCGACTACGAGGGCGTCCTGCCCGGCTTCACCGAGGGGACGGTGCTCACGTGGGGGAGCATGGGCCCCTGGGTCGGGTGGCTGGCCGAGCTCGGCTACGACGTGCCCGACGACTGGGAGGAGCTCTTCGAGCCCATCCCGGGCTACCCCGACGCCGATCGGCACCCGTCGGCCTGGGCCCCGACCCGCTTCGCCGCCGAGCACACCGAGACGGCCTTCGTGACCGGCCGGTTCCTCGAGTGGCACGAGCGGCGGCCGGCCGACGAGCCGTGGTTCGCCCACCTCTCGTACGTCCGCCCCCACCCGCCGTACCGCGCGCCCGAGGGCTACCACGACCGCTACGACCCCGACGAGGGTCCGGCGTTCGTGCGCGACCCCGACCGCGACGCGGAGCTGGCGATGCACCCGCTGCACCTGGGCGGCTTCCACGTGACCGGGTGCCCGGTCGACGAGCGCGAGCTGCGCCAGCTGCGCGCCGCGTACTGGGGGAACATGGCCGAGGTCGACGACCAGCTCGGCCGCCTGCTCCAGGAGCTCGACCGCCGCGGCGAGCTGGCGTCCACCCTGATCGTGCTCACCGCCGACCACGGAGACCAGATGGGCGACCACTGGCTGGTCGAGAAGCTCGGGTGGTGGGACGAGAGCTACTTCATCCCCCTGATCGTGGTCGACCCGCGGCCCGAGGCCGATGCGACCCGCGGCCGTGCCGTCGACGCGTTCACCGAGTCCGTGGACGTGCTGCCGACGCTCTGCACGTGGATCGGCGCCGAGGTGCCCGTCGAGGTCGACGGGCGGGCCCTCCAGCCGTTCCTCCACGACGACGGGGCACCCGACGACTGGCGGACCGAGGCCCACATCCAGTGGGACTTCCGCGACCCCGTCGACCACGTGCCCGAGGACCTCCTCGGCGTGACGATGGAGCAGTGCTCGATCGACGTGCTGCGCGCCGCCGACCACAAGTACGTCCACGTGGGCGACGGCACCTGCCTCTACTTCGACCTCGTGGCCGACCCCCACCAGCTGGTCGACCGTGCCGGCGACCCCGCCTACCTCGCGGCCGTCGCCGCGGCCCGCGGCCGGCTCCTGTCGTGGCGGATGCGCCACGACGACCGGACCCTCACCGGCCACCGCGTCACCGAGGAGCACGGGCTGGTGGTCCGGCGCGATCCCCGCCGCTGACCGGCACGCCGGGGCGTGCTGCTCGCGCCTCGCTGCGTGGTCGGCTGACCGCACAATGGGCCGGATGGGCCAGTGACGACGTCGGGGGGCTGCCGTAGGGTGGCCGCGCCATGGCAGACCGAGGGCGATTCTGGCGTTCCGCACGCTTCCGGGACGCGCTCCGCCCCGACTCCGACCTCGCCGAGGCCGAGGGCCTGGCGGCGGGCACCGGCCTGCTCACCGGCGCCGTGGCGCGCAGCGCCGGCGCCCAGAAGGTGGCGGGGCTCGACGCGGTCTGCCCGTCCTGCGGCGGCGCGAGCGAGATCGTGGTCGTCGACCTCATCGTCGGTGCCACCACGCTGCGGTGCCAGGGCTGCGCCCGCCGCTGGACCACCCAGAACTGATCCGCCGAACCGCTAGGGTCGGCGCAGTTCGCACGACCGGGGGGATCCATGGCGAAGGCTGCTGCCACCGCGACGGCCGAGGCGACCGCACCTGCCTCGCGGGAGGTCGGGCCGCCCATGCTGCTGATGGGCGTGGGCTTCGCGTCGGCGGTCACCGGCGTGGTGCTCTCGGTCGCCGACGAGCTCGCGGTCCACGTCGCCGGCTACCTCGTCGGCTCGGTCATCCCCATCTTGGTGATCGGCCTGGCCCGGCGGACCGACCTCGACCGCCGACGCAGCCCCGCCTACCGGGCGAACGGGCGGTTCCGCCCCGCGCTCGCCGGGCTGGCCGTGATCGCCATGGTCGCGGCGGCGCTGCACGTGTGGCCCATCGCCACGGAGCTGGCCTCGTGAGGCGCGCCTGGGGTGCCCTCGCCACGGTCCTGGTCCTCCTCGCCCTCGTCGGCGTGGCGCCCGCGAGCGCCCAGGACGAGACCACCGGCGCGCCCGACACGCCCGACGGCGGCCCCGCCATCGACGACCTCGTCGGGTGCGTGCAGTCGTCGCAACGCCTGCTCGTGCTGTTCCTGATCGACGAGTCGGCCTCCCTCAAGGCGTCCGATCCCGAGGACCGGCGGGTCGAGGCGGCCCAGGGCGCGCTCGACAGCCTCCTGTCGCTGGCCACCGCGGAGGGGGCGGCGTCGCCGAGCGTCGACCTCGCCTTCGCCGCGTTCTCGAACGAGTACCGCCTCGTCCAGGACTGGACGCCGGCGGGCGAGGACACCGCGGCGGAGCTCACCGACGCCCTGGCCGGGTTCGCCGACCTCGAGTCGGGCATCGACACCGACTTCGTCAACGCGCTCTCGTCGGGTCGCGACGCCCTGGCCGACCGCAGCGCCGAGGTCACCCGAGCCGGTGGCGCCGCCCCGTGCCGCGCGGTCCTGCTGTTCACCGACGGCGGGTTCGACCTCGCCGTGCGCGAGAGCGCGGCCGATCGGGATCGCCTCGGGACCACCAAGCCCTACGCCCCGGGCATCGAGCTGACCTCCCCCGAGGCGGTGCAGGAGGCCGAGGCGGCCGGGCGGCGCGCCCTCTGCGAGCCCGACGGCCTCGCCGACCAGCTCCGCGCGGACGACGTCACCCTCCTCACGGTCGCGCTCTCGGGTGGGGTGGCCCGCCGGGCGCAGCTCCCGCTCGCCGCGGCGACGGCCGGCACGGCCGACGACTACACGTGCGGCACGCCGACCGAGGAGCCCACCGGCGCGTACCTTCCGGCCGCGGGCGTCGACGTGCTGGTCGCGCGGTTCAACGAGATCGGGGTGCGCCTGGCCGGCGGCAACCCGTACCCGGGGGCCGAGGACGTGGCCGTCTGCGGCGACTCGCCCTGCGCCGAGGGCCAGCGGACCTTCAGCCTCGACCAGGGGCTGCGGCGGGCCCAGGTCGTCGCCCTCGCCCCGGAGCCGGGCGCGGTGCTGCGCCTCGAGGGGCCCTCCGGAGCGTCCGTCGACCTGACCGAGGGCGGGACGGCGTCGGTGGGGGAGGTCGCGGTGACCGCCCGATCCCTCGCCGGCCGGGGCCTGACCGTCGACCTCGAGCGTCCCGAGGCCTCCGGCGACTGGGATGGGACGTGGACGGCCTCGCTGCTCGATCCCTCCGGTGACCAGGAGGGGGAGGACGCGATCCTCCAGGTGTTCGTCTTCAGCGACCTCGGCGTCGCCTTCGTCGACCTCCCGGCCCTGGTGCGCGGCGCCGGCGGCGATCTCCGCCGAGCTGACGGCGCCCGAGGACCTCGACGTCGGCGAGCTCGTGACGGGGTCGACGGTGGAGCTGCGGGTCACCGACCCGATCCAGGGGACGACCACGACGGTGGCCATGGACGGCCCGCCTGCCGGGCCGTTCGCGCGACCGTGCCGGTGCCCGCCGAGCTGACCTCGAACGGGGTCCAGGTGGAGGTGGTGGCCCAGCTGACCACGTCCAGCGGCGCGCAGCTCGTGGCCCGCTCGGCCCCGGCCGAGGTGCTGGTCGAGCGACCCCCGGGCTCGATCCAGATCCTGCCCGCCAGCTTGAAGATGCCCTCGCTCACCGGCACCGGCGCCACCGAGACCACGATCATCCTCCAGGGCGCCGAGGAGGACGGTCGTCTGGTTCGGCGACGTCACCCGTGCCCTCGCCACCGGACGGTGCGGCGCCGATCTCGCTCACGATCGACGGCCAGCCGCTGCCGGGCGAGGCCGACTGCATCGAGGTGCCCGCGGCTCGCGACGACGATCACCATCGCCGCCTCGCCCGACGGGCGGGCGTCGGGCGCCGTGCAGGGGTCGGTGCAGGTCTTCGAGAGGGCTGGGCCGCGACCGAGGCCACCACCACCGACCTGCAGTTCCGGTTCGACCTCGCCCGCGGGGTGGACGAGGCTCGGCGGCTGCTGCTGGCTGCGCTGCTCGTGCTGGGCGGCCTGGCCCTCCCCGATGCTCCTCCTCGTGGTGATCAACGCCCTGACCGCCCGCTTCCAGACGCTCGACGTCGTGCGGGGCGCCGCGGTGCCGGTGCGCGTCGGTCCCCGTGGCGCGGTCCGCACCGACGGCCCCCACGAGCGGAGCCTGGCGCTGCGGGAGGGGGACTTCCGCAGCCTGGCCGGCCTCGGCACCGCGCGGCGCTTCACCTTCGGCGGCGTGGTGTTCCGGGCCAAGGCGTCGCGCAACCTGCCCGGAGCCACCGTCGCCATGGCCGCACCCGAGGGCGGCGCCGAGAAGCTGAAGGGCAACGCCGGCAGCCGGGTCGAGCTCGACCCCGGCCTCGCCGGGTCGTGGGTGTTCCTGGTCGACGCCGGTGCGGGCGCCGCACGGTGGAGGGCGAGGCTGAGGCCTGCTGATCGTGCTCGTCGCCGAGGGCGACGTCGCGCACCAGCTGAAGAGCCTCCAGCCCGACCTCCAGGCTCGCCTCCCGGAGGTCGGCGCCGGTCTCGCCCGGCTCGTGCGGTCGACGCCCGCCAAGGCGCGCAAGGCCACGAAGGTCGATGAGGCGCCGGTCGACGACCCGCCGGCCGACGACGCGCTCGACCGACGACGCCGGCCGGCGCGGCCGTGCCGGCCGGCGAGGGCGACGACCGCCTCGCATCGTCCGATCCACCGGTGATGGCCGTCGCGGTCCTGCCCGAGGAGGGCGAGCTCACCCCCGCGGACTTCCCCGACGACGCGCTCGACGACCCCGCCGACGATGCAGCCCAGCCCGAGGGCCCGGCGGCGCCGTCGAGCGCGCCCCTGGGCTTCGGAGGCGTGGCGACCTCGGCCCCGCTGCCACCCCCATCGGTCGACGACGACGACGGGCCCGCCGCGCCGCCGACCGGCTTCACCGGCGGCGGCCGGAGCTGACCCGCCCGCCCGAGGGGCGGTCGCGTCAGCCCGAGGCCATGGCTGCGATGCCGGCGGCCGCGAGCGCCAGGCCGACCAGCTGGACGCGGTGGAGGCGCTCGCCCAGCACGAGCCGGGCCAGCACGACCGTGGCCGCCGGGTAGAGCGACGAGAGCACCGCGACGATCGACAGCAGGCCCCGGTTGGCCGCCGCGAGGTACGTGGCGTTCGCCGTGATGTCGAAGGTCCCGGCCACGCTCAGCGCCGGCCACGCGTCGCGCGCCGGCACGATCGAGGGGCCGACGGGGCGGCCACGGCGCACGGCGACGAGCGCCAGGGTCGAGACCGTGAGGGCGATCGCGGTGGGCCGGGCGACGACCAGGGGCCACAGCCCGGCGTGGTCGGACGCCTCGCCGAAGAGGACGAAGATGATGCCGAACCCCAGGCCGGCGAGGCAGGCCGGACCGACCACCTCCCGCACGGGGAGCACGGCGGCATCCGCGGGGTGGTCCTCGTGGGCCGGCGCCCCGGCGATGAGCGCCACGGCCACGAGCGCCACGGCCACGCCGGCCAAGGCGAGGGCGGACGGGCGCTCGCCGGCGGCCAGCCCCCACGCGAGCGGCACGATGGCGGCGACGACGGCGGTGATCGGGGCCACGACGCTCATGCGGCCCGAGGCCAGCCCTCGGTAGAGCAGGGCCAGGCTGATGGGCCCGAACACCCCGCTCGCGGCACCGAGCCACAGGTCGCGGGCGTCGGGCGAGGGGAGCTCGCCGACGAGCCCCCAGACGACGGTGGTGACGGCGAGCAGGCCGGCCGCCACCGTGAAGGACCCGACCACCACGGTGGCGGACGCGGCGCGCTTGGAGGCGAGGCCCCCGAAGAAGTCGCCGGACCCGTAGAAGAGGGCCACCAGGAGCCCGAGGACGATGGCCATCGGCCCGGCACGGTACCGGTCGGCCGCCGCTACGGTGCAAGGCCATGGCTGACCACATCCTCGAGGTCGACCTCCTGCGCTTCGAGTCCGGCGACGCGTCGGCCCGCGCCGCGGTGGTCGACGGGCTGATGCGCTCGCTCACCACCGGCTTCGCCTACGTGCGCCACGACGTGAGCGACGACCTGATCGATGAGGCCTACGGCCTGCTGGAGACGTTCTTCGAGCTGCCCGCCGAGGAGAAGGCCCGCTTCGTGGCCCCCGGGACCCACGGCCAGACCGGGTACACCGGCCTGCTGGTCGAGACCGCGGCCTCCGCCCAGGTGGCCGACTGGAAGGAGATGCTCAACTGGGGCCGCGACGTCGCACCGGGCCACCCGCTGCGCGCCCGGTTCCCGCACCGCTACCACGACCAGGTCCTGCCGGAGGCCGCCGTGCCGGGCATCAGCTCGGTGCTCAACGCGTTCCACGACGCCATCGCCGACCTGCAGCGCCGCGTGCTGCGCATCATCGCCGTCGGCATCGGGTGCCACGAGTCCTTCTTCGAGCGATCGCTCGTCGACGGCTCCACCCTCAGCCGCGCCATCCACTACCCGTCGATGGTGTCGGCGCCCGACGCCCCGCACGTGTGGGCGGGCGAGCACGCCGACATCAACCTGATCACCGCCCTCCCGCGGGCGACGGCGCCCGGGCTCGAGGTCAAGGTGAAGAGCACCGGCGAGTGGATCCCGGCGGTCGCGCCCGACGGGGGCGCCATCATCAACACCGGGCTCATGCTCGAGATCGTCACCAACGGGGTCATCGCCCCGGGCATCCACCGGGTGGTGGCCGAGCCGGGCCAGCAGGGCGACCGCTACTCGGTGGTCCAGTTCTGCCACCCCACGCCCTGGACGATCCTCAGCCCGGTGGCCTCGTGCGTGACCCCCGAGCACCCGCAGCGCTTCGCGCCCATCGCCGCCGCCGACGCCCTCGACCTCGTTCTCTGGGACATCAACCTGATCGAGGACGGCCGGGCCGGCTGAGCCGCGGCCGGCTCAGAGGTCGGGCATCCCCACCGTCGCCATGTCGGCGTCGAGCTCGGCGAGGATCCGCGCCACGACCTCGCCGCGGAGGTTGCGCTTGGTGGCGCCGAAGGCCGCCGGGCTCAGCTCTCCCAGGCGGGCCGCCTCGGCCATCGCCTCGGCCAGCAGCTCGTCCTCGGGCACGACGCGATCGAGGTAGCCCGCGGCGGCCGCGCCGGCGGCGTCGAAGGCCTGGGCCCCGATGGTCGCCAGGGGCAGGGCGCTCGGGGCGAGGCGCTCGCGCGCCAGCTCCACGACGAACTTGGGCATCGTCATGCCGATGGCGACCTCGGTGAGCCCGACCTTGCACGGCACGTCGGCCCCGAGCCGGACGTCGCAGGCGAGCAGCGTGATGGCCCCGCCGGCGAGGGCGTGCCCGGTGCTCGCCGCGATCGTGGGCACGCCCAGGAGGTAGAGGCGCGCCCACCAGCGGGCGCCCGCCTTGACGAGCTCGCGCATCGCCTCGACGCCGGCGGTCATCTCGGCCAGGTCGAAGCCGGCGGAGAACCGCCCGGGCCGCCCCACGAGCACGAGGGCCCGGGCCCCGTCGGCCTCGGCCTGCGAGGTCAGCTCCTCGAGGCGGGCCACCACCGCGGACGAGAAGGCGTTGGCCTTGCCGTCGTCGCGCGTGATGACGGCGGTGGTGCCGTCGAGGTGGTAGCGGGGCAGCGCATCGGTCATGCGCCGAACCTAGACGCCGGCCGGCTCCCGCTTCGACGGCGCCGCGTCGAGCGCCCGCTGGAGCGCGCTGGGGTCGAGCGTGCCCACGATCGCGCCGTCGTCGGCGACCACCAGGGCGTGGGCCACGTCGCCGCCCTCGATGCGCTGGAGCGCCGGGAGGAGGGCGTCGTCGGCCCGGACCACGGTGAGCCGGGCCAGCGGGTAGGCGAGCGAGCCCACCTCGAGGGTCTCCCACCGCGCGGGGGGCACGGCCCGGATGGCCGCGGCGGTGAGCAGGCCCTCGACGCGCCCGTCGGGGGCGATCACGGGATAGGCCTGGTGCTCGGGGCGGGGGCTCGAGGTGCGGAGGAACTCGGCGACGGTGGACCAGGCGGGGGCCGACGGCGGGTGCGCGGCCATGGCCTCCGCCACCGTCTGGCCCTCGAGCGCCCGGTAGATCGGCGCGGCGCGCAGCTGCTGCACCGCGCTGTAGGCGATGAAGGCACCGACCAGCAGGGCGCCGGCGCCGAAGAGCGGGTCGCCGTCGGCGCCGCGCAGGTTGCGGACCCCGACGGTGACCAGGACCATGCCGGTGACGATCCCGGCCGCGGCCGACCACGTCTGGGCGAGCGCCTGGTTGCCGGTGATCCGCCAGATCGCGGCCGAGAGCACCTTGCCCCCGTCGAGCGGAGCCGCGGGGATCATGTTCAGCGCGGCCAGGAAGAGGTTGACCAGCCCGCCCCACCAGAACACGGTCCCCACCAGGTTCCAGATCCCGTGGTCGGGGACGAGGAAGGCGACCACGAGGAAGGCGACGCCGCAGGCCGCCGACGCGATCGGCCCCACCACCGACACCCGGAACTCGGCGCCCGCGGTGGTGGGCGAGGACTCCATCCGGGTCACCCCGCCGAGCAGGGTGAGCGCCATCGAGTGCACGCCGATGCCCTCGTCGCGCGCCACCAGCGCATGGCCGAGCTCGTGGACGAGCAGCGAGAGGAAGAGCAGCAGGGCGCCGGCGGCCCCGGCGATCCAGTAGGCGGTGGTCGAGTGCCCGTCGGCCCACCGGGGGAAGCCGCTCAGGGCGAGCTGCACCGTGTAGTAGCTGGCGATGAGCAGCACCGACACGCTCATGCCGAGCTTGATGCCGGCGATGCGCCCGAGCGGGATGTCCTTCCCCATGGCGCAACGCTACCGGCGCCGGCCCGCCGATCGGTCGGCGGGCCGGCGGTTGGGCACCGTGGGGTGCGGGGTACCGGCTCTCCCAGTCGACGAAGGAGGCGCCGTGGCGCGGTTCGGGTTGAAGCTGATGGCGGAGCTGCGCTCGGCGCGCGAGCTGGTCGACCACGCCGTGGCCGCCGAGGAGGCCGGCTTCGAGCTGGTGGCGATCTCGGACCACTTCCACCCGTGGCTCCCCGAGCACGAGCACAGCCCCTTCGCCTGGACCGTCCTCGGTGCCGTGGCCCAGGCCACCTCGCAGCTCGACCTGGCCACCGGGCTCACCTGCCCGATCGGGCGGTACCACCCGGCGATCGTGGCCCAGGCGGCGGCGACCCTCGGCTGCCTGACCGACCGGCAGGTCACGCTGGCGATCGGGGCCGGCGAGCGCCTGAACGAGCACATCACCGGCGAGTCGTTCGCCGCCGTCGACGTGCGCCACGAGCGCCTCGAGGAGGCGGGCGCCATCATCCGCGCCCTCTGGTCCGGCGAGTGGACGACCATCCGGGGCCGGCACCTCACGGTGGAGGATGCCCGGATCTACGACCTCCCGGAGCGCCCGGTGGAGCTCGTCGTCGGGGTGAGCGGCCCGGCCTCGCTCGACCTGGCGCAGCGCATCGGCGCCGACGGGATCATGGCGACGGACCCGGACGCGTCCCTCGTCGACGGGTGGGCCGAGCGCGGCGGGGCTCGGTCGGGCACGTGGACCGAGGTGCCCTTCGCGTGGGCGCCGAGCGTGGCCGAGGGCGAGCGCCTCGCGCTCGAGCGGTTCCGCTTCGGCGCCCCCGGCTGGAAGGTGATGAGCGAGCTGCCGAACCCGGTCAACTTCGCCGCCGCGTGCGAGACGGTCCGGCCCGAGGACCTGGCGGGGGCGGTGCCCTCCGGTCCCGATCCGGCGCCCTACGTCGACGCCGTCCGGTCGTACCTCGACGCCGGCTTCGAGCAGCTGAGCATCGTGCCGGTCGGCGACGACCTGGCGGGGACGATCCGCTTCTGGACCGAGGAGGTCCGTCCCGCGCTCCGCTGATCTCTTCCTTTCCTACGGAATCCGTAGGAAAAGGTAGGATCGGCGCCGTGGAGCACGAGGGAGCGATGCCCGACGCCGACGTCGTGCACATCGGCGGGATCCTGCTGCCCGACGAGGACATCATCCTCGAGCCCGAGCCGCGGCGGTCGCTCCCGCTGCGGATCGCCTACCTGTTCCTCGGCCTCGGGCTGTTCGTGACCGCCCTGGGGGTGATGAAGGAGGGCGCGGCGTCGCTCGTGCCCCACCTCGAGGGCTCGGTGTTCACCGACAACGCGCTCAGCACCCTCGGCCTCGGCTGGTTCGGCGCCTGCATCGTCCTGTCGGGCTCGCCGGTGGCCGCGTCGTCGCTCACCCTCCTCGACGGCGGCGCGATCGACCGCGACCAGTCCTTCACCATGCTCCTCGGGTCGCGCCTCGGCGCCGCCTTCGTGGTGCTCGTGGTCGGCACGATCTACGCCGTCCGCAACAAGACCCAGACCGGGCGCCGGGGGCCGATCTCGATCGGGATCCTGTCGCTCCTGCTGACCTCGGTCCTCTACGTCCCCGCCGCGCTGGTCGGCTTCGTGCTGCTGCGCCGCGGCGCGTTCGACGGCCTCGACATCGGCGCGTCGCCCGAGCTCACGTCGCTGACCGACCGCCTGTTCGGCTGGAGCGTCGACCTCATCGTCGACCTCGTGCCGTCCTGGGCGCTCTTCCCCGTCGGGCTCGCCGTGCTCCTCGTGGGCTTCAACGTGTTCGACCGGGTGCTCCCGAGCGTCGGCAGCGCGCAGCTCGAGGAGCGCGAGGACTCCTGGGTCGACCGCAAGTGGCCGATGTTCCTGGTCGGCTGCGGCGTCACCCTGCTCACCCTGTCGGTGGCGGTCTCGCTCTCGGTGCTCGTCCCGCTCGTGGCCAAGGGGCACCTCCGGCGGTCGAACGTGCTGCCGTACATCGCCGGCGCCAACATCACGACGCTGGCCGACACGCTCGTGGCCGCGATCCTCGTCGGCGACCAGGACGCCGTCCGGGTGGTGGTCGCCATCACCATCTGCGTGACGGTGTGGACGGTCGCCATCTTGGCGTTCGCCTATCCGCTGCTCCGCAAGGTGATCCTCGGCATCTCGCGCCGGGTGCTCGCGTCGCCGGCCCGGCTCGCCGGCTTCACCGCCTGCCTGCTGCTGATCCCGGTCGCGCTGATCGCCGTCTAGGAGCACCGGCCGGCCTCGCTCGGTAGGTTCCGAGTCCATGGACCTCGGGCGCATCGGCATCTGGACCTTCACCCTCGACCTCGTGCCCTCGGCGCGCAGCATCGAGCACGTCGACGAGCTCGACGAGCTCGGGTTCGGGGCGGTGTGGGTCCCCGAGGCGGTGGGCCGCGAGGCCTTCACGGGCGCCTCGCTGCTGCTGCGCGGCGGAACCGACATCGTCGTCGCCACCGGCATCGCGTCGATCTGGGCGCGCGACCCGATGGCGGCGGGCGCCGCGCACCGCACCCTCACCGAGGCCCACCCCGATCGCTTCCTCCTCGGCCTCGGCGTGAGCCATCAACCGATGGTCGAGGGGATCCGCCGCCACGACTACGCCAAGCCGTACTCCCGGATGGTCGAGTACCTGGACGGCATGGACGCCACGCTGTTCCTGGCCGCCACCCCCTCCTCGGAGCCCCAGCGGGTGCTCGCCGCGCTCGGGCCCAAGATGCTGGCGCTGGCCCGCGACCGCGCCGCCGGCGCCCACCCGTACTTCGTGCCGCCCGAGCACACCGCCATCGCCCGGGAGGCCCTGGGCGAGGGGCCGCTGCTCGCCGTCGAGCAGGCCGTCGTGTTCGAGGCCGATCCGGCGCGGGCCCGGGAGGTGGCGAAGGCCCACACCGGGATCTACACGGGCCTGCCCAACTACGCGAACAACCTGCGCCGTCTCGATCCGAGCCTGACCGAGGAGGACTTCGCCGGGGCCGGGAGCGACCGCCTCATCGACGCGATCGTCGCCTGGGGCGACGAGGACGCCATCGCGACGAGGGTCCAGGCCCACCTCGATGCCGGGGCGGACCACGTCTGCATCCAGGTCATCACCGAGGAGCCCCGCGTCACCGACGAGGCGTGGCGTCGGCTCGCCGCGATGTTCGGGCTCGGCTGAGCGCTCGGTAGCCTCCCCGGGCCGGCCTCGGGCCGGCGGAGCGCTCGGATCGGGAGGGATCGTGGTCGCACGCAAGGTGGTCCGACGGGTGGCGGTGGTCGCAGGCGTCGCCGCGATGGTCACCGCGCTGGCAGCCTGCGACGATCCGCCCACCACCCAGCGCGTGGTCGTGGCCCACGCCTGCAAGATCTCCTCGAGCGTCGGCGACACCACCGGCAACGCCGAGTCCACCTTCGACACCACCGCGCCGCAGGCGGTGGCGCCGGGAGCCGAGTTCGAGGTGACGCTGGTTCCCGCACCCTTCTCGCCCGACGGCCGGCCCACGGGCGACGGCACCCTCGCCGAGGTGTCGGCCATCGCCTCCAAGGTCGCCGTGCCGGCCGGGACGTCGCTCGTCTCCTATTCGATCGGCGGCTGGTCGAACGTCGGCTCGGGCACGCCGACGGTCTCGGCGGGGGGCGGGGTCGTCACCGTCACCACGCCCGGGCCGATCCGCTCGAGCACGCCCTCCTCGCCGAACGTCGCCACGCTGCCGACGCTCACGCTGCGCCTGAAGGCCACCGGGGCGGCGGGAACCCGGGTGCAGGTGGCGATGGCGGGGACGAGCACGTCGAACCCCGGCCTGACCTTCAAGGCCAAGGTCACCGGCACCATCATCGGCACGCTCAACACCACGCTGTCGTGCTACCCGAGCCCCAACCGGACGCTCCACAGCACGCTGATCAGCAACGACACCAAGGCGCCCGCCATCACCATCGCCACGCCGGTCGACGGGTCCACCGTGGCCAAGGGGGCCACGGTCCTGGCCGACTTCTCGTGCGACGACGGCTCCGGCGTCGGGGTGGCCACCTGCACCGGCACGGTGGCCAGGGGCGCCAAGATCGACACGGCCTCCGTCGGCACCAAGACCTTCACGGTCACCGCCACCGACAAGGAGGGCAAGCGCTCCTCCAAGTCGGTCACCTACCGCGTCGCCTAGCGCCCGTCCGAGGTGCCGGCGGCGGCGAGCAGCTCGGCCACGAGGCTGCCGTCGTCCGCCGCGCCCATCATCGTGAGCAGGCGGGGGAGGGGGAACGAGCCGAGCATGCGCAGCTGCTCGGGATCGGCCAGCATCGGGCGCAGGTCGCCGCGCGGGTTGCGACCGAGGGCGTCCATCAGCACCTCGTGGCCCACCGGGTGCTCGAGCCACTCGGCCACGGTGCTGTGGCGGTCGAGCGAGCCGGCGACGGGTGGACCGTCGATCGCCACCTCGGCCCGGGCCCGCAGGTCGCGCGAGGAGGCGCCCACCCAGATCCGGTAGCGGCCGGGGTCGACGACCCAGCGCGCGGCGCGCGGCGCCCAGCGCGCCAGGTCTCGCTCGGTCAGCTCGAAGGCGAGCTCCTCGGCGGCGCCCGGGGCGAGGTCGACCTTGGCGAACGCGCGGAGCTCGCGGACGGGCCCCGGCACCGGGCGATCGAGGGGCTCCACGTAGACCTGCACGACCTCCTTGCCCGCCCGCTCGCCCGTGTTGGCGATCGTGACGGCGACATCGACGAGCACGTCGCCCCGCCACCCGCCCGACGGGCGACGAGCGCTCGACGCGCGCAGGTCGCGGTGCTCGAAGGTCGTGTAGCTGAGCCCGTGGCCGAAGGGGTAGCTGACCTCGCCGTCGACCGCGTCGTGGTGGCGGTAGCCCACGAGCAGGCCCTCGCCGTAGCGGACGTGGCGGTCCTCGCCGGGGAAGTTCGGGAACGACGGGGCGTCCTCCAGCCGGCGCACGATCGTCTCGGCGAGGCGCCCGGACGGGTTCACGGCGCCGACGAGCACGTCGACCACCCCGCCGGCGCCCGCCTGGCCGCCGAGCCAGCCCTCGACGAGGGCGCGGGCGTGGTGCTCCCAGCTCGACGTCGCAGCCATCCCCCCGTTGGCCAGGACCACCACGACGTTCGGGTTGGCCTCGGCGACCGCGGCGAGCACCTGGACCTGCTCGGCGGGGAGCTCCACCGAGGTCCGGTCGAAGCCCTCGGACTCGTAGCTGGGCGGCAGGCCGAGGAAGCACACGACGACGTCGGCGCCGGTCGCGGCGGCGACCGCCTCGCCCCGGAGGGCGTCGAGGTCGGCGCGCGGCTCGTCGATGCCGAAGCCGGGGGCGTAGGCGAGCTCGACGGCGTCGGGCAGCGCGGCGCGCAGCTCGTCGAGTGCCGCGTCCACCTTCGTGGGGTTCACCTTCGAGCTCCCGGCGCCCTGGAAGCGGGGCCGCGCGGCGAAGGCGCCGACGACGGCGATGCGGCCGGCCTCGAGCTCGATCGGCAGGAGGTCGTCGTCGTTCCGCAGGAGCACGACGCCGTCGGCGGCGGCCCGCCGGGCGAGGGCGTGGTGAGCGTCGTCCTCCATCGCCGCCGGCCTCGAGGCCCGGCGTCGCCCGCTCGATCAGCTGCAGCAGCCGGGCGATGGCGGTGTCGAGGACGGCCTCGTCGAGCGCTCCGGCCCGGACGGCGGCGGCGATGGTGCGGGCGCTCGCCGCCGGTCGAGGGCATCTCGAGGTCGAGGCCGGCAGCCACGGCGGCGACCGGGTCGTCGACCGCGCCCCAATCCGAGACGACCAGCCCGTCGAAGCCCCACTCGTCGCGCAGGACCTCGGTGAGCAGCCACGGGTCCTGCGAGGCGTACGTGCCGTTGATGCGGTTGTAGCTGCACATCACCGTCCACGGCGCGGCGTCGCGCACCACCCGCTCGAAGTTCGAGAGGTAGAGCTCGCGGAGGGTCCGATCATCGATGTCCGCGCTCACCCGCTGGCGGTCGGTCTCCTGGTTGTTGGCCGCGTAGTGCTTGAGCGACGTGCCCACGCCCTGGGATTGGATGCCCTGCACCATCGCCGCGCCGAGCTCGCCGGCCACGAGGGGGTCCTCCGACAGGTACTCGAAGTTCCGCCCGCAGCGCGGGTCGCGCTTCAGGTTGACCCCCGGGCCGAGCACGACGGCCAGACCCTGGGCCCGGGCCTCGGCGCCGATGGCCTCACCCACCTCGCGCACCAGGTCGCGGTCCCAGGTGGAGCCGAGCGCGGATGCCGTGGGGAAGCAGGTGGCCGGGACGCTCCCGCCGATGCCGACGTGGTCCGCGCTGCGGTCCTGCTTGCGCAGGCCGTGGGGCCCGTCGCTCACCATGATCGAGCCGATGCCGAGGCGCTCGATGCGCCGGGTCCACCAGAAGCCCGATCCCGACACCAGCGAGGCCTTCTCCTCCAGCGTGAGCTCGGCCAGCAGGGCGGGGACGTCGAACCGTTCGGTCATGGTCCGAGGTTCTACCCCCGGCTCGGGCCGGGTGCCCGGGTCAGACGTTGCGCCGGTAGCGCCCGCCGACCTCGAAGAGGGCGTGGGTGATCTCGCCCAGGCTGCACACCCGCACGGCGTCCATCAGCACCTCGAACAGGTTGTCGCCGGCGAGGGCGGCGTCCTGCAGGCGGGCCAGCATCGCCGGGCGCTCGGCGGCGTGTCGGGCCTGGAAGTCGCCGAGGCGGCGCAGCTGGCTCTGCTTCTCGTCGTCGGTGGAGCGGGCCAGCTCGATGACCGCGTCGTCGGCCTCCCCGGCCTCGGCGCCCGGAGCGAGGAACGTGTTCACGCCCACGATCGGCAGCGAGCCGTCGTGCTTGCGGGTCTCGTAGAGCAGCGACTCGTCTTGGATGCGGCCGCGCTGGTAGCCCGTCTCCATCGCGCCCAGCACGCCGCCGCGCTCGGCGATGCGGTCGAACTCGGCCAGGACCGCGGCCTCGACCAGGTCGGTGAGCTCGTCGACGATGAACGAGCCCTGGTTGGGGTTCTCGTTCATCGCCAGGCCCCACTCCTCGTTGATCACGAGCTGGATGGCGAGCGCCCGGCGGACCGACTCGGCCGTCGGCGTGGTGACGGCCTCGTCGTAGGCGTTGGTGTGCAGCGAGTTGCAGTTGTCGTAGATCGCGATGAGCGCCTGGAGCGTGGTGCGGATGTCGTTGAACGACATCTCCTGGGCGTGGAGCGACCGGCCGCTCGTCTGCACGTGGTACTTCAGCTTCTGGCTGCGCTCGTCCGCGCCGTAGCGGTCGCGCATCGCCACCGCCCAGATGCGCCGGGCCACCCGGCCGAGCACCGTGTACTCCGGGTCCATCCCGTTGCTGAAGAAGAACGAGAGGTTGGGGGCGAAGTCGTCGACGTCCATGCCGCGGGCCAGGTAGGCCTCGACGTAGGTGAAGCCGTTGGCGAGGGTGAACGCCAGCTGGCTGATGGGGTTCGCGCCCGCCTCGGCGATGTGGTAGCCGGAGATCGAGACGCTGTAGAAGTTCCGCACCCGGTGCTCGACGAACCACGCCTGGATGTCGGCCATCATCCCGAGGGCGAACTCGGTGGAGAAGATGCAGGTGTTCTGGCCCTGGTCCTCCTTGAGGATGTCGGCCTGCACCGTGCCCCGGACGTTCTCGAGCACCCAGGCCCGCACCGCGGCGGGGTCCTCGTCGGGCTGGGCCTCGAGCCGCTGGTCGATCGCCGTGTTCAGGAACATGGCGAGGATCGCCGGCGCCGGGCCGTTGATCGTCATGCTCACCGAGGTCGTCGGATCGCACAGGTCGAAGCCGTCGAACAGGGCGCGCATGTCGTCGAGCGTGGCGATGCTCACGCCGGAGTTGCCGACCTTGCCGTAGATGTCGGGCCGCACGTCGGGGTCGAAGCCGTAGAGCGTCACGCTGTCGAACGCCGTCGACAGGCGGGTGGCGGGCTGGCCCTCGGAGAGGAGGTGGAACCGGCGGTTGGTGCGGAAGGCGTCGCCTTCGCCGGCGAACATGCGCGCCGGCCGCTCGCCGTCGCGCTTGAACGGGAACACCCCGGCGGTGAACGGGAACCGGCCGGGCAGGTTCTCGAGCATCAGGAACCGCAGCAGCTCGCCGTGGTCCCCGAAGCGGGGGAGGGCGACGCGGCGGATCGGCAGGCCCGAGAGCGACTCCTTGGTGAGCTGCGTGCGCAGCTCGCGGTCGCGCACGACCACCACCTGCTCGTCGCCCGAGTAGGCCTCCACGGTGGCCGGCCAGCCGCCGAGCAGCTCGCGAGCCTCGCTCGACAGGCGCTCGGCCGCCTCGGCCTCGAGCTCGGGCAGCTTGGCCGCCTCGGCATCGCCGCCCGCGGCGTCCACCCGCTCGCGCACGGCCCGCACCTGCTGGAGCTCCCGGGCCACCGCCACCTGGGCCTCGACGGTGGCGTGGTGGCCGCGGACGGTCTCGGCGATGTCGGCGAGGTACCGGGCCCGGCTCGCGGGGACGATCGCGGTGTCGGCGGACGACACCTTCGTGTCGACCGCGGGGAGCGACCCGCCGAGCTCGGGCAGCCCCCGCTCGCGGAGGCGGCCGCGCAGCTCCTGGTAGAGCGCGGTCACGCCGTCGTCGTTGAAGCGGGAGGCGACGGTGCCGAACACGGGCATGTCATCCGGTGAGGCCCCGAACGCCTCGCGGTTGCGCACCAGCTGGCGGCCGACGTCACGAAGGGCGTCGGCCCCGCCCCGCCGGTCGAACTTGTTGATGGCGACGACATCGGCCTCCTCCAGCATGTCGATCTTCTCGAGCTGGCTGGCGGCCCCGAACTCGGGGGTCATCACGTAGAGGCGGACGTCGGAGTGGTCGACGATGGCGTGGTCGCCCTGGCCGATGCCGGGCGTCTCCACGATGACGAGGTCGGCGCCCCACGCCTTGGTGGCCGCCACCATGTCGTCGATCGCCTCGGGCACCGTCGCCGCCGTGCGCGTGGCGAGCGACCGGAAGTACACGGTGGCCGGGTCGATCGCGTTCATCCGGATGCGGTCGCCCAGGAGGGCGCCCCCGCCCCGACGTCGGGTCGGGTCGATCGCGAGCACGGCCACCTTGAGCTTGTCCTCGTGGTCGAGGCGGAAGCGGCGGACCAGCTCGTCGGTGAGGCTGCTCTTGCCCGAGCCCCCGGTGCCGGTGATCCCGAGCACCGGGACCGGTCGGGCCTCGGCCGCCGCACGCAGCTCGGCCGTGAGCGTCGTGGGGAGGCGGTCGGCCTCGAGGGCGGTGATGACCCGCGCGAGGACGGCCTGGTCGCCGCCGAACAGCCCGTCGAGCGAGCCCGGCGCCTCGATCGACAGGTCCACGTCGCAGGCCTCGATGAGGGTGTTGATCATCTTCGGGAGGCCCATCGACTGGCCGTCGTGGGGGGAGAAGATGCGGCTGACGCCGTAGGCCTCGAGCTCGTCGATCTCGGGCTTGACGATGACCCCGCCCCCGCCGCCGAAGACCTTCACGTGGCCGGCCCCCCGCTCGGCGAGCAGGTCGACCAGGTACCGGAAGTACTCGACGTGGCCGCCCTGGTAGGAGCTGACCGCGACGCCCTGCACGTCCTCCTGCACGCACGCCGTGACCACCTCGTCGACCGAGCGGTTGTGGCCAAGGTGGATCACCTCGGCGCCCTGGCGCTGGAGGATCCGCCGCATGATGTTGATCGACGCGTCGTGGCCGTCGAACAGGGATGCCGCGGTGACGAAGCGGACGGGGTGCGCGGGGACGTGCAGGTGGTCGTCGGTCACGGCCCGAGCCTACGAGGCCCGTCCCGGCCCGGTCCCGTTCGGTGCGCGGCTCAAGGCTGCTGCGTCCCCGCCGACAGGTGCGAGATGCCGACCGGTCCGCTCGCCGCGCCTGCGCTCCCGTCGGCCACGAGCGCGCCGACCGCCGTGATCGGCACCGCGCCGAAGCAGAACAAGCGCCAGCGCGCGGCGGCGGCTCGGATCGTCGAGGATGCGCCCTGCCGCCCGGTCCTGCTGCGGGCGGGCATCACCGGTCGGGCGCGGATGCCCCGGGCCGGCCTCGAGATCACCAGCCCCGACGGGTCGGTGGTGGGTCACGTGACCCTGATGAACACCTCGGCCGCCTTCGACCCGACCCCGCGCTGGTGGCTCGTGGGCGACCCTCGGCCGGGCGATCCGGTCGCGCTCGTGGCGGAGGGTCGCGGGCAGGTGCTGCTGCCGGGCGGCCGCCTGAAGGCCGGGCCGATGGTGGAGCCCGAGTGGTCGCCGCTCGCGACCCGCCTGCTGGGCTGGGCGTCGTCGCCGGCCGGCGCCGCGCCGGGCGGCGGGTGGGGCGAGGTGCTCGAGCACGGGCGAGGCGACCCGCACGACCCTGCGTTCCTCCGCGCCGTCGACCGCTTCCGCTTCGCCGCCGTGGCCCTCCCCGCCATCTTCTTCCTCGTGACCTTCGCCTTCCTGTTCGCCATCGGCCCGCTCGTCGAGGCCGGGGTGGCCGCGCCGGTGCTGCTGGTGCTCCCGGTGGCGGGCGGTGGGGCGATGGCGCTCTGGTCCGCGGTGTGCCGCCGTCGCCTCGTCGACGCCGCGGCGCGGATCGAGCCCGATGCGGCTCGCTGGGGCAAGGAGGTCGCCTTCACCCAGAGCTACTGGTCGGGGATGCGCAAGGATCCTGCCCCCTGGAGCGGCCCCCTCCCCCGCGCTGCGGTCTGAGCCCGGCGTCGTCGGCCAGCGTCGGCGGCGTGGCCTAGCCTGCCGCCCGTGCGGGCCACGGGGGGCGCTCGGCAGCGCGTGGTGCTGCTCACGGGACGGGTGCCGTCCCTCCCGGTCGTGCTCGTGCTCTGGGCGCTCGGCCTGCTCGCCTTCGGTCTGCTCACGGCGATCTCGCTGGAGCTCGATCGGGGGACCTCGGCGCGGGCGACCGTGGTCTCGGTCGGCGGCGACGAGGCCCTGCTCCGGACCGATGACCCGCCGCTGGTGGACACGGTGGTCTGGGCCGGCGACGTGGCGCCGGGCGATGCCATCGCCGTGCGCGTCGTGGACGGCGAGCTGCGCCAGCCGCCGCTGCTGCCGCTCGGTGCGGCAGCCTCGATCTTGGTCGTGGTGGCGATCGCCGGCCTCTGGTGGGTGAGGTGGGCGGCTCGCGTGCGGCGCCACCGTGGCCCGCAGCGACGCTCGCAGGCTGCCGCGGAGGCGGGCGCACCGGCGCGGCCGGTCCGCGTCACCGCCGCGCTCGCCGCCGATGGGGGCGGTCCGCTCGTGTGGCTCCGCGTCGTCGACGCCACCGACGGCACGGAGCTGGGGTGGGCCCCCGCCCCGCTGGTGCTGCCGGCGTTCCACCCCTCGCTGGTCACGGTGCTCGTCGGCGATCCCGGCGGCCCGGTCGCGCTCGAGGACGAGGGTCGCCGCCGGCGCGTGCTGCTGGCGGCGCCGCTGCAGCCGCAGCCCCCGGCGTCGCCGTCGGCGGGGGGTGAGGCGCTGGTGCGCGTGCTCGGCTGGGACGGCGCGCCCGCCGGCGGGGACCTCCCGGCAGCGCTGCTGGCAGCCGGCCGTCGGATCGGGCGGATCAGCGTCGCCATCCGCTGGCTGCAGCTCGCGGCGATCGCGGCGGCGATGCTCGCGATGGTGTCGGGGAACCTGGTGGTCGGGCTCGCCGCGGTCCTCGGCGCCTTCGCGCTCGTCGGACCCATCGGGTCGCTCGTGCTCGTGCTCGCCCGCCCTCGAGCGCGATCGGACCTGGTGGCGGCCCGTCCCGAGCTCGCCGGGCTCGATCTGGACCTGGTCGCGATCGCAGCCGTCACCGCCCGCACGGCGCAGACGTCCTACGACGGTTCGCCGGCGGGAGGCGGGTCGCTCCTGGTCCGGACGCCGGTGCGGACCGTCCGCAGCGCGCTGGTCGCCGGTGCGATCCTCACCTCGCTCGGCGCGCTCCTCCTCGTGCGAGCGGTGGCGACCGCCGAGGTCGCCGACGACGGGACGCTCGACCTGGGTGCCCTCCCGGCGATCACGGCCATCTTCGTCCTGCTCGTGGGTGCCTTCGTGCTGGTGGCGGCCGGACGAGGGCGGCGGATCGCGGCGACCCACCGCGCCGCGCTTCGACCTCCTCGCCGCGGCCTCCTCCGGTCGCCCCGTCGCGATCGTCCCCCGCCTCGACGAGTCGTCCGCCCGCCAGGGGGTGGGCCTCGACGTGGTGGTCGGCGGGCTGCTGTTGGGCCACCTCCGCCTGGCGTCGGTCGCCCAGGGGTTCGACCCCGACCAGCCCTACGTCCTGCTCGGCGAGGCGGCGATCGGATCCACCGTCGCCCTCGTTCGGCGGACCGCGACAGCGTGCTGCTCCCGAGCACCTGCTCGCCGGACCAGCGCCCGTGGCCGGGTGGTCCGAGGCGGCGTGCGGGTCGCTCGGCTGGACGCCGTCGCCGTCGACGACCGGCCTGGGGTCGGCGCCGGCGGTCCTGCCCGCCGACGGCCGCGTGGCCGTCGGCGCCACCGGCCCTCGCGAGCGCGACGACGCGGCGCTCGGGCAGCTCGCCTCGTCCCAGGCGAGCGCGGTGCGCTTCAGCGGCTTCATCTTGCTTGGGGTCGTCGTGGGGCTGGTCGCCGGGCTGCCCGCGATCGCGGTCCTCGCCCTCGCGGCGGTCGCCCTCGTCGGCCTCTACGCCATCACCCGGCAGGGCGAGCGTCGGGTGGCCGAGGCGCTGGCCGGCTCGCCCGGTCCGAGCGCCCCGGGGCCGGCGGCGCCCCCGATTCCGCCCGAGGCCGCCCGGGTGGTCAGCGCCCTCGGGGTGAACGTGCCCGACCCCGTGGCCTACGACGGGGCTCGCGGCCCGGTGCTCGATCGTCGCACCGCCGGCTGATCAGCAGATCGCGGCGACCACCTCGGCGAAGGCGTCCGTGTGGCGGTCGACGTCGGCCGCCTCGGTCGACGGCGCCATGAGCGCCATGTTGTGGAACGGGGTGAGGAGGATGCCCCGGTTCGCCATGGCGAGGTGCAGGTACTCCTCGAGGTCGTCGTCGTGGGCCGCGGCGGACTCGGTGCCCGTCCGAGGCGCGGGGCGGGCGAAGCGGTACTCCGAGCGGGCGCCGAGCTGGGTCACGGTCCACGGCAGGTCGTGGCGGTCGAGCGTGTCCTGCACGCCCGCGGTGAAGCGGGTGGCGAGCTCGATCATCCCCACGAACGCCTCGTCGGTGAGCACCTCGCCGAGCGTGGCGCGAGCCGCGGCCAGCGAGAGGGCGTTGCCGGCGAGGGTGCCGCCCACGCCGCCGACGTCGACGATGTCGGCGTCGCCACCGACCACCTCGTCGTGCAGGCGGCGGGCGACGTTGGGCGACAGGCCGTAGGCCCCGATCGGGATGCCGCCGGCGAACGACTTGCCGAGCGTGACGATGTCGGGGCGCAGCCCCCAGGCTCGCGTGCAGCCGCCGGGGCCGGCCGACAGGGTGTGGGTCTCGTCGATGAGCAGCAGGGTGCCCGTCCGGTCGCAGAGCTCGCGGAGGCCGTCGAGGAACCCGGGCTCGGGGAGCACGATGCCGATGTTGGTGAGCGCCGGCTCGGTGATGAGGACGGCCACCTGCTCGTCGGCGAGCGCGGCCTCGACCGTGGCCAGGTCGTTCCACTCCACGGCCCGGGTGGTGACCGCCGGGTCGACCGCCGGAGCCACGTTTCCGGCGCGCGCGACGGTGGAGCCGTCAGCGGTGCGCACGGCGAAGGTCTCGTCGACGGTGCCGTGGTAGCTGTACGAGAAGCAGGCGACCATCGGGCGGCGGGTCACGAGGCGGGCCAGGCGCAACGCCCATCGGTTGGCGTCGGTGGCGCTGAGCGCGAAGGACCAGTGGGGCAGTCCGAAGCGCCGGGTGAGCTCGCCGGCCACCCACGCGGCATCGGGCGTCGGGAGCATGGCGGTGATGCCGCCGACCTCGGCCACCTGGCGCTGCACCGCGGCGATGGTGGGCGCGGGTGAGTGGCCGGCCATCGCCCCGGTGTCGCCGAGGGCGAAGTCGACGTAGGTGTGGCCGTCGACGTCGGTGATCCGGCTGCCGTGCGCCTCGGCCAGGTAGAGCGGGAACCCGCCGGCCCACTTGGCCATCCACGTCATCGGCACGCCGCCCACCAGGTGCTCGGCGGCGGCCGCGGCGAGCTCCTGCGAGCGGGGCCGGGCCTCGGCGTAGGCGGTGCGCTCGACCTCGAGGAGCGCGGCGAGCCGGGAGCGATCGACGTCGGGCACGGGGACCTCCGGCAGGTGGGGGGTGGGGTGGCCGGACGGTACCCCGCCCGCCCGACGTCCGCCTCGCCCGGCCGGGGTGGGGAGGGGTTCCGTGCTCGGTTCGCGCGCTGGTGTCGCGGGTTCGGGGTGGAGAACCCGAAGGCCGGGGTGCCGAGGTGTTCTGCGCTCGGTCCGTGCGCTGGTGGCGCGGGTTCGGGGTGGAGAACCCGCGCTGGCGCCAGGTGGCGCGGCGGGTCAGGCGGTGGTGGCGGCCTGCTGGGCGGCGATCTGGGCGCGGACCTCGTCCATGTCGAGCTCCTGCACCTTGCCGATCAGGTCCTCGAGGACGTGGCCGGGCAGGGCGCCGGGCTGCGAGAACACGAGGATCCCGTCGCGGAAGGCCATCAGGGTCGGGATCGAGCGGATCTCGAACGCCGCGGCCAGGCCGCTCTGGGCCTCGGTGTCGACCTTGGCGAAGGTGAGGTCGGGGTGGTCCTGGGAGGCGGCCTCGAAGACCGGGGCGAAGGCGCGGCACGGACCGCACCACGACGCCCACCAGTCCACGAGGACGGTGCCCTCGGTGCCGATCGTGTCGGCGAAGGTCGCTTCGGTCAGCTCGACGGTGGCCATGGGTGGCAGCTCCTGTGCTCGGGTACGGCGAGTCCAACCGCGATACCCCCTCGGGTATTCCCGGCCGTGGGCGTCACGTCGGCGGCGGCTCGGTGACGAAGTCGATGAGCTCCTCCACCGCACCGATCAGCGGGGTCTCGAGGTCGGTCCAGGTGGTGACCTTCCCGAGGACGTGCTTCCAGAACCGTCCCGGCTCGGCGTCCACGCCCAGCCGGCGGAGCACCCCCTCCTTCCAGGGCTCGCCCCGCGGGACCTCGGGCCAGGCGTCGATGCCCAGCGCCTTGGGCTTCACCGCCTGCCAGATGTCCACGTAGGGGTGCCCGGTCACCAGCACGTCGGGCCCGGCGACGGTGGCCGCGATGCGCTGCTCCTTCGTGCCCTCGACGAGGTGGTCGAGGAGGATCCCGAGCCGTCGCCCGGGGCGGGGGCCGAAGGCGCGCACCACCTGGTCGAGGTGGTCGGCCCCCTCGAGCTGCTCGACCACGACCCCCTCGCCGCGGAGGTCGTCGCCCCAGACCTTCTCCACCAGCTCGGCATCGTGGAGGCCCTCGACGAGGATCCGGCTCGCCTTGGCGATCTGGGCCGGCGCCGTCGGGGCGGCCACGGAGCCCGATGCGGTGCGCCGCGGGGCGGCGGCCGGGGTGCCCGGCGCCGGGCTGCGGGGCGCGACCAGGGTGACCACCTTCCCGTCGACCTCGAAGCCGCCCTTCAGCATCGCCATCCGGTGCTCGAAGCCGCGCCGGTCCCGGACGTGCAGGTAGCCGTTGACGACGCCGACCACGGTCCCCGTGATCGGCGTGCCCCGCTGCTTCACCACCAGGCCGGGACGGGCTGCGACCGTCGGGTGCTGCGGCCCCGCCCGGCGGGGGCCGTCGAGGTCGATGGGCTCGGAGAGGATCCCGGGGTCGTGCCGGCGTGAGGGGCGGCCATGGGGCGAGGCTAGGTCTGCGGTCGCGCCGCCCCGTGCCTACCCCCGTCGGCCATGAGCGCACGAGCCTGGTCCGTCACCCCCTCGGGACCGCTGCGCGGCGACGTGTTCATCCGGGGCTCGAAGAACGCCGTCACCAAGCACATGGTGGCCGCCGTGCTCGGCGAGGGGGCGAGCACCATCCGCCAGGTCCCCGAGGTCGGCGACGTGCAGATCACCGCCGACATCCTGCGCTCGCTCGGCGTCGAGGTCGACCACGACGCCGTTGGCCGGGTCCATCACCGTCGAGCCCCACGACGGCGTCACCACCCGGGTGCCCACGTCGTTCAGCGGCCTCAACCGCATCCCGATCCTCCTGCTCGGCCCGCTGCTGCACCGCACGGGCGAGGCGTTCGTGCCGCTCGTCGGAGGCGACCCCATCGGGCGGCGGCCCGTCGACTTCCACATCGCCGCGCTC
Organism: Acidimicrobiales bacterium; assembly: GCA_041394165.1. Classification (GTDB taxonomy): domain Bacteria; phylum Actinomycetota; class Acidimicrobiia; order Acidimicrobiales; family Iamiaceae; genus Aquihabitans. The sequence goes on along the minus strand of JAWKIT010000011.1, from coordinate 33,882 downwards.
ACCGCGCTCGGCGCCGAGATCACCGAGACCGACGAGGGCCTCCACGCCAAGGCCACGCGGCTGCGGGGCGCCAAGATCGAGCTGCCGTACCCGTCGGTCGGCGCCACCGAGACGGTCCTGCTCACCGCGTGCCTCGCCGAGGGCCGCACCGTGCTGCGCAACGCCGCCACCGAGCCCGAGGTCATCGAGCTCGCCCTGTTCCTGCAGCGCATGGGGGCGCGGATCGAGATGTCGCCGGGCCGCAAGATCACCATCGATGGCGTCGCCTCGCTGCGCGGGGCCGAGACCTCCCTCGCCGGCGACCGCAACGAGGCCTTCTCCTACCTGGTGGCCGGCCTGGTCACCCAGGGCGAGGTCCGCGTCCACGGCTGCCAGCAGGACCGCCTCGTCACCGCCATCACCACGCTCAACCGCATGGGCGCGCAGTTCGACATCACCGACGACTACATCCGGGCCTCCGCCCCGCTGGGGCTCAGCCCGGCGGCGGTGCAGACCGACACGCACCCCGGGTTCATGACGGACTGGCAGACCCCCCTGGTGGTGCTGTTCACCCAGGCCGACGGCATGTCGGTGCTGCACGAGACCGTCTACGAGGACCGACTCGTGTACGTGCCCGCGCTGAAGGAGATGGGCGCGGAGATCGAGCTCTTCTCCACCTGCCTCGGCGGTCCGGCCTGCCGCTTCCACGACACCAACGCCGTGCACTCGGCCATCGTGAAGGGCGTCTCGAAGCTGCGCGGCGCCAAGGTCGAGGTGCCCGACGTGCGCGCCGGGTTCTCGTCGGTCATCGCGGCAGCCATCGCCGACGGCCCCTCCGAGATCGGCGGCATCCACCACCTCGAGCGCGGCTACCACCGCCCGCTCGAGCAGTTCGCCGAGCTCGGCCTCACCATCGAGGCCGTCGAGGTCTGAGCTGCGGGGCGGCCGCCACGGCCCCGTAGCCTCGGCGGGCCGTGATCCTGCTCGACGCCACCGACCTCGCCGCCACCCGTCCCGGGCGCTCGCTGTTCGAGCACCTCTCCCTCACGCTGTCCACCGGCGACCGCCTCGGGCTGGTCGGGATCAACGGCACCGGGAAGTCGTCGCTGCTCCGCGTCCTGGCGGGGAGGGCCCAGCCCGAGCACGGCACCGTGCGGCGGGGCCGGGGCGCCCGTGTCGTGATGCTCGACCAGGCCGACGACCTCCCCGCGGGGACGGTGCACCAGGCGGTCGCCCCCGGCGCGCACCCCGATCGGGAGTGGGAGGCCGACGCCATCTTGAGCCGGCTCGGCATCGCCGAGCTGGCGGGGGTGGGCACCGACCGCCTCAGCGGGGGCCAGGCCAAGCGCGTCGCGCTGGCCCGCGCGCTGGTCGAGGTGGGCCCGGGCGGCGGCCCCGACGACGACGCCGTGCTCCTCATCCTCGACGAGCCCACCAACCACCTCGACCTCGATGCCATCGCCTGGCTCGAGGAGCGCCTCGCCGGACACCGTGGGGGCCTCGTCCTCGTGACCCACGACCGCCACGTCCTCGACCGGCTCACCACGCGCATCCTCGAGCTCGACCGAGGGCGCGGCCACCTCCACGACGGGGGCTACGCGTCCTACCTCGAGGCCCGCGACGAGCGCGAGGAGCAGGCCGCCACCGCCGAGGCGGTCCGGCGGAACCTGGCCCGCAAGGAGCTGGCCTGGCTCCGGCGGGGCGCGCCCGCCCGGACCTCCAAGCCCAAGGCCCACATCCGCTCGGCCACCGCGATCGTCGAGGGCCGCGCCGAGGCGGCCGCTCGCACCGGCGAGCTGCCGCTGCACGTCGAGACGCCGCGCCTGGGCGACCAGGTCATCGAGCTGCACGGCATCGGCCATCGGTGGTCGGCCGACGCGCCCTGGTTGTTCCGGGGCGTCGACCTGCTGCTCGACCCGCGTGAGCGCCTCGGGGTGGTCGGTCCCAACGGTGCCGGCAAGTCGACGCTGCTCCAGGTGCTCGCCGGGCGGATCGAGCCGGCCGAGGGCCGCCGGGTGGTGGGCTCGACGGTCCAGCTCGCCCTGTGGGACCAGCGCGGCGCCGACCTCGACCCCGCCCAGCGCGTCCGCGACGCGGTGGCCGGCCCGACTCGGCGCGCCGACTGGTCCGACGCCGCCCTGCTCGAGCGGTTCTGGTTCGACGGCGATGCCCAGTGGGCGCCGATCGGCACGCTGTCGGGCGGCGAGCGCCGCCGGCTCCAACTGCTCCTCACCCTCGCCCAGCGGCCGAACGTCCTGCTGCTCGACGAGCCCACGAACGACCTCGACCTGGAGTCCCTCCGGGCGCTGGAGGACCTCCTCGACGACTGGCCGGGTGCGCTCGTCGTCGTCAGCCACGACCGGGCCTTCCTCGAGCGCACCGTCGCCGACGTGGTCGTGGTCGACGAGGCCCACGACGTCGAGCGGCTCCCCGGCGGCTACGCGGCGTGGGAGCGGGACCGCCACCTCCGCCGATCCGCCGCCGCCGCCACGAGCGCGGCCCCGAAGGCGAAGGACCGGGCCCGCCCGGCCGCGCCGGCCGGGCCCAAGGCCCGCACGCCCAGCACGCTCAACCGGCTGATGCGCGAGGCCGAGAAGGAGCTGCGGCGCCTCGAGCGCCAGCGCGATCGGGCGGTCGAGGCCCTCGGCGCCGTCGACCCCGCGGACCACGAGGCGCTCGCCGCGGCCGGGCAGGCCGTGGCGGACGCCGAAGCCGCGGTCGCCGCGGTCGAGGAGCGCTGGCTCGAGCTCGGGGCCGAGCTCGAGGGCTGAGCGGCCCGGTCAGCCCGTGAAGTCGGGGCTGCCGCTCACCGGCGTGGCCGGCGGGGGCGCGGTCGGCGCGGGCGGCGTCGCGACGGCCACGATGCCCACCAGCGCGATCACACCCAGGCCGTCGTCGAGGACGTAGAGGTTGCCGTCGAGCCCGGCCGCCAGGTCTCCGGGCCGGTGCGCGCCCTCGTAGTCGAGCGCTTCGACGGCCCCGTCGGCCCCGATGACCTCGATGGCGGTGCGACCGCTCTGGCCGGTCCGGGGCCGCACGACGTAGGCATCGCCGGCCGCGTCGACCTCGATGGCCTGCACCTGGCGGTCGATCGCCAGCTCGGCGCGCGTCGTCGTGGTGCCGTCGCCTCGGACCTCGAGCAGGCGCTGGGTGGCGCCGTCGCCGTCGATGGCGGCGATCAGCACCAGGCCGCCTCCGGCGCCGAGGGACTCGAGCTGGGCGCCGTTCGCCCGGTCCTCGGCCACCGGCGTGGTGGACCCGTCGGCCTCGAGACGCACGACGCGCCACCCGCCCGGGCCGTAGCCGCTGCCGAGGGCGACGAAGGCCCGGCCGTCCTCGTCGACGGCGACGTCGATGACGGCGTCGAGCCCCGGCTCGGTGGGCAGCGCCACCTCGGCCGTCGTCCCGTCCGGGGCGACGCGCCACAGCGTCCGGAGGTCGGTCCGGTAGAGCGTGCCGTCGGGTGCGGCGTCGAAGCGCTGGCCGGCGCCGCCGGCGGTCACGTCGGCGACGGCGCGGCCGGGCGCTGCGGAGCGCAGCGGGTTCGGATCGGAGTACGCCGGCGCGCCGGTCCACGAGGCGAACACGGCGCCGCCGCCGGCCGCGGGCGCGATCGAGGCGAAGAGCGTGGAGACCACGTCGCCGCCGACGGGAACCAGCTCCGCGGCCTGGCCCGGCGCCTTGCGCAGCAGCCCGCCGATCGAGGGCGAGCTCGCCGACGGGTTGGGCGCGAACGCCACCAGCACCGTGCCGTCGGCGAGGAGGTCGACGTCGAGCGGGTTGCCCACCGCGAGGTCGGGGACCGGGGCCTCCGTGCCGTCGCCCTCGCGGATCACGACGCCGCCGTTGACCGCCACCGCGATGCGGTCGCCCTCCACGTCGAGGGCCCGGGGGTCGCTCAACGTGGCGAAGTCGATCGTGGTGACCGTCCCGTCGGCGGCCCGTCGCAGCACGTCGCCGGTGTCGCGGTCGATCGTGAAGAGCGCGTCGTCGGGGCCCGCGGCGAGGCCGCGGAGCTGGTCGGCGCTGCCGTAGACGTCGGTGGGCGGTCCGTCGCCGTCGACCCGCTGGATCGCCCGGTTCTCGTCGTCGAGCGCCCAGAGCTGGCCGTCGGAGGTGTAGGCGACGGCGGCCACCGTGTGCGCGTCGGACGCGCCGGGGATCACCTTCGGGCCGTCGGCGCCGAGTACGGCCACGCCGCTGCCGTAGGCCACGGCGACGGTGCCGTCCGGGGCCACGGCGACACCCGTGGTCGGCGACAGCACGCCGCGCGCCAGCTGCTCGCCGGCACCGTCGGCGGCGACGGCGTGGAGCCCGCCCCGAGCGGCGTCGGTCACGTAGGTGGTCCCGTCGGGGCCGACGGCCACGCCTCCGGCCGAGCTCACCGCGAGCGGCACCAGCACCTCCGGGGCGAGCGGGGCCGCCTGGCCGGCCCGCTCGGGCACACCGCCCGTGGGCAGCGGCGCGGCCGTCGCCGCCAGCCCCACCAGCGCGGCGGCCACCGCCGCCCGGCCGACCCGTCCCCGTGCGAGCGCGTGCATCTCGTCCCCCGTCCCTCCGACGGCACCGCGCCGCCCGAGGCGGCCACCGTACCCCGGAGGTGCGCCTGGGAACCGTGGTTGACTGCGGCGCATGGCCACCCACGAACGCGAGCTCACCCAGCCCGTCGACCTGTGCACGCCCGACGGCCGGCGGCTGAACCCCGAGGCCACGGGCTTCAGCCGCACCCCGCTCCACACCGGCAACCTGCGCGGCTCGTGGGGGCGGACGAAGCGGTGGGACTACTGGGCGGTGCTCGCCGGCGACCTCGCCCTCTCGGTCACCTACGCCGACGTCGACTACCTCGGCATCGCCGACGTCTGGTGGTGCGACCTCCCGTCGGGCACGACCGGGGGCCACGCCGCCAACGTGCCCGGCGCGCGGGGCCTCGTCCTGCCCGAGCGGCCCGGCCGCGAGCCGCTCCGCTACCGATCGGCGAAGCTGGTGCTCGACCTGGTGGACGACGTCGGGGGGACCACCATCACCGCGGCCTGGAGCGAGCGCGACGGCACCCCGGGCCGCCTCGAGGCCCGCATCGACCTGCCCGCGGGCCACGAATCGCTCAACGTGGTGATCCCCTGGTCCGACACCCGGTTCCAGTACACCTCGAAGCACCAGGCCCGCCCGGCGCACGGGGTCTGGACCGTCGGTGAGCGCACCGTCCGCTTCGGCGACCGGGCGGTCGAGGGCGACGGCGACGACCAGCCCGAGGCGTGGGGCGTGCTCGACGTGGGCCGGGGCCGCTGGCCCTATCGCACCCGCTGGAACTGGGGCGGCGGCGCCGGCCGCTCGGACGAGGGCGCGGTGGTCGGGCTGCAGTTCGGGGCCAGGTGGACCGAGGGCACGGGCCACACCGAGAACGGCGTCCTCGTCGACGGTCGGCTCACCAAGATCGGCGAGGAGCTCGACTGGACCTACGACTGGGACGCGCCGATGCACCCGTGGCGGGTCCGCCACCCCGACGGCTCCCTCGACCTCGTGCTGGCCCCGCGCTTCGATCGGCACTCGAAGGTCGAGGCGCTCCTGATGGGCACCGAGGTCCACCAGGTCTTCGGCCGCTGGAGCGGCCACGTCACCGACGACGACGGCGAGGTCCACCACCTCTCGGCCGCCCAGGGCTTCGCGGAGGAGTCCCGCTCGCGCTGGTGATCGGCCGCGAGCGGCGGCGGAGGCTCGGCGCAGCGGCGGGCGATGCCGCTGCGCCGAGTCCTCGGACCGGTCCGGCTCCCGACGGGCCGGTCATCGCACGACCAGGATCCTGGCCCACCGCCCTGGGAGCGGTCCGAGGAGGACCTGGGAGTTCGCCGAGAGCGACGCCCAGGGTGTCCGATGGCTCACCCGCCGGACCGGGCCGCGGTGCCGGGCACCGCCTAGCCTGGCTCGTCGGCCCTGCGCCCGACCCAGGTCGGCCGCAGCAGGGCCCCCTCGATCCTCTTCTCCACCGGAGCCTCCCTTGACCGACGACACCACCGCCATCGCCCCCGCCACCGGCAAGCTGGGCGTCCTCCTGCCCGGCATGGGAGCCGTCGGCACCACCTTCATCGCGGGCTGCCTGGCCGTCCGCAAGGGCCTGGCGAAGCCGTTCGGCTCGCTCACCCAGATGGGCACCATCCGCCTCGGCAACCGGGCCGACCAGAACGTCCCGCTGATCAACGACTACGTCCCGTTGGCCCAGCTCGACGACCTGGCGTTCGGCGGGTGGGACGTGTTCGAGGACGACGCCTACGTGGCCGCCAGCCGCGCCGGCGTGCTCGACGGCCACATGCTCGAGCAGCTCGGCGAGGAGCTCCGCGCCATCAAGCCGATGACGGCGGTGTTCGAGCAGTCCTACGTGAAGAACCTCCACGGCGACCACGTGAAGGAGGGCACCTCCAAGTGGGACCTCGCCGAGCAGCTGGTCGCCGACATCCAGGCGTTCAGCGAGGCCAACGGCTGCGACCGCCTGGTCGCCGTGTGGTGCGGGTCCACCGAGGTGTACCGCGAGCCCAGCGCCGTCCACCAGACCCTCGCCGCCTTCGAGCAGGGCCTGAAGGACTCCGCCCCCGAGATCGCCCCGAGCCAGATCTACGCCTACGCCCTGCTGAAGCTGGGCATCCCGCTCGCCAACGGCGCCCCCAACCTCAACCTCGACACGCCGGCGCTCATGGAGCTGGCCGCCGCCAACCACGTGCCGTACACGGGCAAGGACTTCAAGACGGGCCAGACCCTGATGAAGACCATCCTCGCTCCCGGCCTCAAGACCCGCATGCTCGGCGTCGAGGGCTGGTACTCCACCAACATCCTCGGCAACCGCGACGGCGAGATCCTCGACGACCCCGAGAGCTTCAAGGCCAAGGAGGTGTCGAAGCTCGGCGTGCTCGACACCATCTTCGAGCCCGAGCGCTACCCCGACCTCTACGGCGACATCCACCACGTGGTGCGGATCAACTACTACCCCCCGCGCGGCGACAACAAGGAGGGGTGGGACAACATCGACATCTTCGGGTGGCTCGGCTACAAGATGCAGATCAAGGTCGACTTCCTGTGCCGGGACTCGATCCTCGCCGCCCCGCTGGTGCTCGACCTGGCCCTGTTCCTCGACCTCGCCAAGCGGGCCGGGATGGAGGGCAACCAGGACTGGCTCAGCTTCTACTGGAAGTCGCCCCAGGAGCCGGCGCCCGGCCTCAAGCCCGAGCACGACATCTTCATCCAGCAGATGAAGCTGAAGAACACGCTGCGCCAGCTCATGGGCGACTCGCCGGTCACCCACCTCGACGAGGTCGAGTAGCCGCTACCAGTCGATGCCGAGGACGCCGCGCATGGCGGCCTCGAAGTCGGCATCGCCGAGCTCCTTGCGGGCGCCGAGGACCATCTCGGCGTCCGCGCCCACCGGCACCCGCAGCGGCGTGGCCGGGTCCTCGATCGCGTCGGCGATCGCCTCGCCCACCAGGGCCGGCGCCGGTCGTCCGCTCGGGCCCACCAGGGTGTCGTCGGCGCCGCTCCACTGGCGGCGGAGCTCCTCGTAGGGGGAGCCCGCCTCGCCGTGGCGCACCGCGTGGCGCATGCCCGGCGCGATGTAGCCCGGCTCGACGATGACCACCCGCAGGCCGAAGTGGCCCACCTCGAACGCCAGCGACTCCGAGAGCGCCTCGAGCGCGTGCTTGGTGGCGCAGTACGCGCCCGAGAGCGGTGCCGCGACCCGGCCCTCGACGCTGGTGACGTTGACGATCACGCCGGCACCTCGCTCGCGCATCGAGGGCACCACCGCCCGGACGAGCCGCATCGGCCCGAAGGCGTTGGTCTCGAACATCCGCACCAGGGCCTCGTGGGGGTAGGTCTCGAGCGGTCCGGTCTCGGTGATGCCGGCGTTGTTCACGAGCGCGTCGAGCTCGCCGGCCTGGCCGAGGCAGTCGGCGACCGAGGCATCGCTCGTGACGTCGAGGGCGAGGCGGGCGGCGACGTCGAGGCCCTCGAGCACCTCGGGTCGGCGTGCCGTCGCCACCACCTCGTGGCCCCGGCCCGCGAGCACCTCCGACGTCGCCCGGCCGATGCCCGATCCGGCGCCGGTGACCAGGACCCTCATCGGACGTCGCCCGGCACGGCGGTGGCGATCACGCCGGCGACGTGTGCCGGGGTGAGGCCCAGCGCCGCCCCGACCCGCTCGAGCAGCTGGCGCTGGTCGGGGGTCGGCGGCCCGGCGGCCCCGGCGACGGCGGCCAGCTCGCCCAGGAGCCGCTCCTTGGACCCGAGGTCGAGGCCGTCGGCGAGCGGGGCGACGTACTGCGGCGCCTGGGCGGGGTCGAGGACCTCGAGGTCGGCGGCGAGGGTGGCGTCGTCGTAGCCGTCGACGAGCGATCCGATCGTGCGCACGGCGCTCGCTCGCAGGGCGGGCGCGGTGGGGTCGCCGGCGCCGACCAGCAGGGCGGCGAGCACGCGCACGGCGTCGCGGCGCACCTGGGCGAGCCCGGCACCGGTGGGGAGGTCGAGCACGGCGGGGTCGAACGTGTGGCCGCAGGTGTCGCAGCGCACCGCCCGACCCAGCTCGCCCAGCGGGATGACGGGCAGGAAGAACAGGGTGAACCAGCGGCGCAGCGACACGAGCGCGCCCTGGCGGTCGGCCCGGCAGTGCGGGCACGCGAACAGCAGCGCCTGCAGGACCTTCGTCCGGACCTTCGTCCCCATGATGATCAACGTGCACGTCCCTCGTCGTCGCCGTGCCCCGAGGGTACGTGGCGGTGCGCCGGTAGCATGGCGAGACCATGGACGACGCCACCACCACCGTGCCCGAGGTCGACGACGCTCCGGCCGCCCCGTCGAAGCCGGTGCCGCTCACCGTCACCGAGGCCGCCCTGGCCCAGGTGCTCCAGATCCTCGCGGCGGAGGACCAGCCCGAGCTGCTCGGCCTGCGGATCGCCGTCACCGGGACGCGAGGCGTCGAGTACGCCTACGACCTCTCGTTCGACGAGCTGGCCGAGGCCGAGGCCGACGACCTGGTCTACGACCAGGGCGAGCTGCGGGTGATCGTCCCCGCCGACAGCGTGGACCCGCTGTGGGGCGCGACCCTCGACCTCCCCTCCGTCGAGGGCCAGGGCGGGCTCGTCATCCGCAACCCGAACCGGCCCGACCCGCTGAGCGGCGCCCTCGAGGTCGAGCTGTCGGGCACGATCGCCGAGCGGGTCGAGCAGCTGCTCACCCAGCAGATCAACCCCGCCCTGGCCGCCCACGGCGGCTTCGCCGGCCTGGTCGAGGTGATCGACGGCCCCGACGGCCCCGAGACCGCCGGGGCCAAGGTCGTCGTCACCATGGGCGGCGGCTGCCAGGGCTGCGCCGTCAGCGCCGTCACCCTCCGCGACGGCATCCAGCAGGCCATCCTCGAGCACATCCCCGAGGTGGTCGAGGTGCTCGACGCCACCGACCACGACGCCGGCGCCAACCCCTTCTACACCTGACCGAGCCGCCCCCGGCTCGATCTCGGCGAGGCGGGATCGGGCGATCTCGTCCGCCTGGCGCCCACGATCGCCCGCTCCTTGGGGCGGGGCCGGCGTCGGCGAGGAGGTTCGGGCGATCTCGTCCGCTGGGCGTGCACGATCGCCCGCGCCTCCCGGGTGGGGTGGGCCTCGGAGGTGGGTGACGCTCAACCCAGGGCTGCGACCACCGCCGCCACGATCTGGGCGTCCGACATCGCCCAGGTGAAGCGCAGCAGCCGCCAGCCGGCGAGCACGACCTCGTTGCCGCGCACGCGGTCGGCGTCGAACGCGGACCGAAGCCCGTGCTCGGCCCACCCGTCGAGCTCGATGGCGAGGAGGGCTCCGGGGTAGGCGAGGTCGAGGAAGCCGTGGCGTCCGTCGGCTCGCTCGAACCGCCACTGGCGCTCCGGGGCCGGGAGCCCTGCCCGAGCCAGCGCCTCGATCACCCGAGCCTCCAGGGCCGAGCGGCCCGGGTCGTGGCCGTCGCTGCGGAGGGCGAGCGCGGCGACGAGCGAGGGCGGGATGCGGCGACCTGGACCCGCGAGCTCGCTCGCCCGCCCGGCGACCGAGGTGATCGACAGGCCGTGGTCGCGGATGCCCAGGTCGACCCAGCGGCCGACGAGGCGCTCGCCGGCGCTCGCCGAGGCATCGACGATCGTGCGGGGGAGCGTGGTGCACGCGATCCCGTCGCGCGAGGACCGATCGGCGCGGGTGAGGTGGCGCGACCGGTGGGCGACGACGCCCTCGAGGCGGACCCGTCGCTCGTCGGGGACCACGAGCTCGATCGGGCCCGAGCGCTCGACGAGGCCCCACAGCCGGGCGGCGGTGCGGTGGCTGGCCCAGGCGTCGGGCCCGGCGGCGAGCACCGCGGCCATGGCGCGCTGCTCCCAGGTCGACGGCGGCGCGCCGATCGCGTAGACGCCGGCTCGCATCCGGGACCAGGCGCCTCGGGCGATCCGGCGTCCGATGGCGCCGTCGGAGCCCCCTGCGGCCAGCGCCTGGGCGCGGGTGATCAGGCCGTGCTGTCGCCTGGTGAGCGCTACCAGGGCTCGTTCGTCCACGGGCACCTCCGCCGATCGTGGGCCGTCACCCTGGCGCGCGTCGCGGGCGAGGTCCACGCCTGCGACCCATCTGGCGCATCCGGCGCGAGGTTCGGGCGATCTCGTCTGCCTGGCGTGCACGATCGCCCGCTCCTTGGGGCGGGGCCGGCGTCGGCGAGGAGGTTCGGGCGATCTCGTCCGCTGGGCGTGCACGATCGCCCGCTCCTTGCCCCGAGGCCCTGCCCCGAGGCCCGAGCCCGGGGGGGGCGAGGAGCTAGCCGGCGAGGAGGCGGCGGGCGGTGGCGGCGAGGCCCGCGGCGTCGAGGCCGAGCTCGGCGAGGATGGCGTCGGGCTTGGCCTGGGGCAGGTAGGCCGTCGGCACGCCCTCGACGGCGACGCGGGGCGTACGCCCCGTGCCGAGCGTGCGCTCGGTGACCTCGTGGGCGATGGTGGCGCCGATGCCGCCCTCGCGCAGTCCGTCCTCGGCCGTGACCACGTGGTCGAAGCTCGCCGCGTCGTCGAGCATCGCCGGGTCGAGCGGCTTGACGACCCGCGGGTCCCACACCGTGGCCTCGACGCCCTCGGCGGCGAGCAGCTCGGCGGCCTCGAGGCAGGCGCCGAGCATCTTGCCCACGCCGATCAGGCAGATGTCGCCGCCCGAGCGGGCCTTGCGCGCCGACAGCCCGTGGCCGACCTCGGCATCGTCCACCACCGGCGCCGGCGTCTTGGGCCAGCGCAGCGAGGCGGGGCCGTCGCACAGCTCCAGGGCGTCGTGGAGCTGCACCTGGAGCTCCTGGTACGACGACGGGGCGAACATGGTCATGCCCGGCACCTTCGAGAGGAGGACCAGGTCGAGCACGCCGTGGTGGGAGGGCCCGTCGTCGCCGGTGATGCCGGCGCGATCGAGGCAGTAGACGACCGGCAGGTGGTGGAGGCCGACGTCGAGGTTCGCCTGGTCGAAGGCCCGGCTGAAGAAGGTCGAGTAGACCGCGACCACCGGCCGCAGCCCGCCCATGGCCATGCCGGCGGCGGAGGTGACGGCGTGCTGCTCGGCGATGCCGACGTCCACGAAGCGGTCGGGGAACCGCTCCTGGAACGGCAGGAGCCCGGTGGAGCCCGGCATCGCGGCGGTGATGGCCACGACCTCCGGACGGGCCTCGCCCTCCTTGACGATCGCCTCGGTGAACGCCCCGGTGAACGTGGGCTTCGACTCGCCGCTCGGCTGCGGGCCCACCTCCGGGTTGAACACGGAGGTGTCGTGGAGGTGCTTCTCCTCGTCCTGCTCGGCCGGCGGGTAGCCCTTGCCCTTCTGGGTGACGACGTGGACCACGACCGGCCCGTCGAACGCCGCCGCGTTGCGCAGCGCCTCCTCGAGCAGGCCGATGTCGTGCCCGTCGAAGGGCCCCGAGTACCGCACGCCGAGGGTCTCGAAGAAGATGGGCGGCTCGAGCATCTCGCGCAGCCCGGCGCGGGCGCCGGCCAGCCCCCACGCCAGGTGTTGGCCGACCACCGGGACCTGGCGCACCGCCTCCTCGGCCTTGCGGCGCTGCTTGACGTAGCGGGGGTCGAGGCGAAGGCGCGACACCGAGGAGGTGAGCCGCCCGACGGTGGGGGCGTAGGAGCGGCCGTTGTCGTTGAGGATGACGATGGCCCGACGCCCGGTGTGGCCGAGGTTGTTGAGCGCCTCGTAGGCCATGCCGCCGGTGAGGGCGCCGTCGCCGATCACGGCCACGACGTGGTTGCGGGTGGGGGAGTCCCCGGCCCGTCGCTCGCGCTCGACGCGGAGGTCCTCGGCCATGGCGAGCCCGTGGGCGTAGGAGATCGACGTGGACGCGTGGCTGTTCTCGACCCAGTCGTGGTCGGACTCGTCCTGGCAGGGGTAGCCCGAGAGGCCCCCCTCCTGGCGGAGGCGGTCGAAGCCCGCCTGGCGGCCCGTGACCAGCTTGTGCACGTAGGCGAGGTGGCCGGTGTCCCACACGATGCGATCGTTCGGCGAGTCGAAGACGCGGTGCAGGGCGAGGGTCAGCTCGACCACGCCGAGGTTCGAGCCGAGGTGGCCGCCGCTGCGCGCGACGGCGCCGACGATGAAGGTGCGGATCTCGCCGGCGAGGACCTCGAGGTCGGCCTCCGAGAGCGTGCGCAGGTCGGCGGGCCCGCTGATCTTCTCCAGCAACATCGGGTGCCACGCTACCCGCGGGGTGCCTCGATCCCCGCTCGCGCGCCGATGCCCCCGATGCCCGGGCCCGACCGGGAGCCCGGCCGCGCCGTCGCCCTACGATGGCCCGGTGACCCACGTCGAGCGGGCCCGGGAGGTGGGGAGGCGACGCTCGCCTCGATCCGGCGCGGGGTCTCCGAGCGCCTCGCCGAGCTCATCCGCAGCGATCCCGAGTGGGCCGAGCAGGCCGCGGACGTCGGCCTCGTCGACCGCAGCTGGCTCGAGCACCCCGCCGAGCAGCCCTTCCGCACCGCGCCCCCGGTGGAGATGGTGCAGCGGTTCCTCGAGCGCACCACCGAGCGCCGGCCGTCGATGCTCGCGTCGGTGGGCCTGAGCGCCCTGCAGGGCCTCTCGCTCGGTCGGGGGGAGGTGGCCGACGAGGCCCCCACCCAGCCGGTCACGGTGATGTTCACCGACCTCGAGGGGTTCACCCGGTTCACCGCCACCCACGGCGACGACGCCGCCGCCCACCTCGTCGCCGACCACCAGCGGCTGATGGGCCCGATCGTGCGCAGCCGCGGCGGGCGCATCGTGAAGCGGCTCGGCGACGGGCTGATGCTCACCTTCCCCGCGCCCGAGGCCGCGGTGCTCGCCGCGCTCGAGCTGGTCGACGCCGTGCAGGAGCCGCTGCGGCTGCGCGTCGGGATCCACCTCGGCGACGCCGTGGTGACGCGCGACGACGTGCTGGGCCACGTGGTCAACGTCGCCGCGCGCATCACCGAGGAGGCCGCCGGCGGCGTGGTGCTGGCCTCGGTCGACGTTCGCGAGGCCGTGGTGCCCATGGCCGGCGTCCGCTTCGGGCGGGCGCGGCGCACGAGGCTCAAGGGCGTGGAGCCGATGTCGCTGGTGCGGGTCGAACCGGCGACGTGACCCCCGACGAGCGGGCGACGCTGCTCGACACCATCGCCACCCAGCGCCTCGGCTGCGAGCTGGCCGGGTCGCCCCTCTACGCCGCCATCTTGGACGTGGTGGCCGCCGACGTGGCCGGCGAGGGCCCGATCGGCCGCCTCCTGGCCCCTGTGGCCGACGCGCCCTTCGGCGACGCCGTGCTGCTGCGGCTCCTCGGCGGCCTGCACCGCGTGGTGCTCGAGGGCGGGGCGCCCGAGCTCGCCCGCCGCTACCCGTCGGTGGCCGGTGCCGAGGCGATCCCGGTCGGCCGGCGCGACGACGGGCTCGGGCCGGCGGTGATCGCGGCGGTCGAGGAGCACGCGTCGCGCCTTGCGGTCGACCTGCGCGCCAACGTCCAGACCAACGAGGTGGGGCGCTCGGCCGCGCTGCTCGGCGGCTACCTCGAGGTGGCTCGGGCCGGGCTGCCCCTGCGCGTGCTCGAGCTCGGCGCGAGCGCCGGGCTCAACCTCCGCTTCGATCGCTACCGGTACCTCGACGGTCCCCACGCCTTCGGGCCGCCCGACAGCCCGCTGCGGTTCGTCCGACCGTGGGTGGGGGCGGCGCCCGAGCTCGACATCGCCCTCGAGGTGGTGGAGCGGGCGGGGTGCGACGTCGCCCCGATCGACCCGGCCGACCCGGCCGGTGCCCTGCGCCTCCGGTCGTTCGTGTGGGCCGACCAGCTCGACCGGCTCGCCCGCCTCGACGCCGCGCTCGAGGTGGCGGCGTCCACGCCGGCGCCGGTGGAGCGGTCGGGTGCCGCGGACTGGGCCGATCGGGTGCTGGGCGAGCCTCGGCCGGGCCTGGCCACCGTCGTGTCGCACTCGATCGTGCTGCAGTACCTGAGCCCCGACGAGCGGCGCCGCCTGCTCGACCGCTTCGACGCCGCGGGCGACGCGGCGAGCGCCGCGGCCCCGCTGGCGTGGCTGCGCCTCGAGCCAGGTGGCGACCAGGCCGAGCTGCGGCTCACCACCTGGCCCGGCGGCACCACGCGGGTGCTCGCGACGAGCGCCTACCACGGCCCGCCCGTGGCCTGGCGCGGCTGACCGGCTCGGTCCCGCTCAGGCGGCGGGCGGCGCCCCGGCGCGAGGCCGCGACGCGCGCTCGAGCAGGCGCTCCATGCCGACGGCGATGGCGAACCCGCCCGACAGGGCCACGCCGCCGAAGAAGGCGTCGAGCCAGTAGTGGTTGCCGGTGACGAGGATGCAGAACGTGGTGGTGGCCGGGTACAGGAACCACAGCCACCGCTTCCACCCCCGCCCGATGACCACGACCATGGCGACGGCGCACCAGGTGGACCACCCGAAGTGCAGGCTCGGCATCGCCGCGTACTGGTTGGAGATGGCCGCCATGCCGCCCGAGCCGAACTTCCACAGCCCGCCCCACTGGTCGATGGTGTCGACGATGCCGTAGCCGTGGCAGTCGGGGCCCTGCTGGTAGCAGGCGCCGTAGACGGAGTCGACGCCGAGCAGCCGGGGCGGCATGAGGGTGAACGACGCGAAGCCGAGCAGGGCGAGCGCGGTGGTGCCGGCGAGCATCGTGCGCAGGAACCGGTACCGCTGGGGCGCCTTGCGGAAGGCGGCGATGAGCACCCCGATGGTGACGACGAAGTGCGCGGTGCCGTAGAAGATGTTCCAGACGCGGATGAGCCCGTCGCGGGGCAGCCCGAGGTACCACTGCTGCAGCGTGGGCTCGAACCACAGGCGCAGCGCCTCCTCGATCGCGATGACGTCGCGAGCGTGGCCGAAGGCGATCTCGCGCGACTCGGGGCCGGCGCCGAAGTAGTTCCGCACCTGCGAGTAGACGAAGTAGAAGCCGAGGGCGAGGAGGACCTCGTGCCACCAGGTGGGCCCGCTCCGCTCGTCGGGGACGAGGGCGTCGGCGTCGGCGGCGGGGGCGGAGGTGGTCATGGTGCGGTGGGGGTGGTGGCGCTCGGTGGCCGCACCCGGTTGCCCACGGCGAAGGCCGGCGCTCCGAACAGGCTGACCACGAGGTTGAGCAGGTAGAGCAGCAGGCCCAGGGCGATGGCCTGCGACTGTGGCACACCGAGCGGGCGCAGGAACAGCGCGAACAGGCCCTCGCGCACGCCCAGGCCCGAGATCGAGATCGGCAGGACCTGGGCGATCAGCACGGCGGGCACGAACGCGAGCAGGGCGGTGGGCCCCACGCTCGAGGGCAGTCCCAGCGCCCGCGCCGCCATGAGCGCCGACGCGATGAGGATCAGCTGGTAGGCCAGCCCCGACGCCAGGATCCGGATCGTGGCCGCCGGATGGTGCGCCAGCTTGTTGATGCCGAACCGGACCGCACCCGTGAACCGCCGCCACCCCTCGACGGCCTCGAGCCGCTCCTCGAGGCCGTTCGCTCGGCGGGTGGTGAGGAACACGACCACCACCAGCAGCACCAGCGTCGCCGCGGCCGTGGCGAAGGCGACCGTGGACGCTCGACCGAAGTCGCGCAGGCCCGGGTTGACGAGCAGGGCGAACAGCGTGATGGCCGGCAGCACCAGCCAGCCGCTCAACCGCTCGAGCACCACCGAGGCGAACGTGGTGGGCGGCTCGCCGTTGTCCTTGGCCAGGCGCGACACCCGCAGGGCGTCGCCGCCGATCGTGCTCGGCAGCACGTTGCCCATGAACTGGCCGGCGAAGTACAGCGAGAGGAGGCGGCCGAACGGCTCGTGCAGCCCGAGCGCCTGGAGCACCGCGCTCCACCGCACGGCCGAGAGCACCACCCCGGCGAAGGTGAGCACCAGGGCGCCGAGCAGCCAGGCGAACGTGTGGGCCGTCGGGTCGGGGATCGCCTCGCTCCAGCTGTCGCCGATCTTGGTGACCAGCACCCACAGGAGCAGCGCGCTGATGACGATGCGGCCGAGCAGGATGAGTCGCTGTCTGCTCACTGGCCCTCGCCTGCCCCGTTCCCCCGGATCGTCGGGCCTCAACGTTACCGCCCGGCCCACCGGGTCCCGGGCCCGGTCGGTAGCCTCACGGGGTGCGCCCGGCTCGGACCTCCATCGCCCTGCTCGCCCTGCTCGCGCTCGTCCTCGCCGGCTGCGCGGCACGCGGCGGCACCGCGCTCGACGCCCGCAACCCGGCCGGCACGGCCCCGGCTCCCGGCGCAGGCGGCGACCCGCTGTTCGCCCGGGCGGTGGCCCAGACCCGCGACGCCGGCGCGTTCCGCTTCGAGGTCACCGGTCGGGCCGGCATCGGCGACCGCCAGGCCGCGACCTCGATGCGCGGCGCGATCGACCCGGCGTCCGGTCGCGCCTCGATCTCGGGTGGGATCGATGGCATGGGCGACGGCGCCCAGATCGAGATGGTGGCCGACGGCAGCGGCGTCTACGTGCGCCTGGGGCCGCTCGGTCGGGTGCTGGGGGTCGACACGCCCTGGGCGCACCTCGTCGTCGACGGCATCGAGGCGCCGGTCACCGAGCTCCCCGACGTGCTCCCGGCCCGTCCCGACGGTCTCCTCGACGTGCTCGAGTCGATCGGCGCGCCCGCCGTCGAGGTGGAGCGGACCGAGCTGCACGGCGTGGCCGTCCGCCACCTCCACGCGGAGGTGCGCGTCGACGAGCTGCTGGACCAGCTCCCCGAGGGCGACCGAGCCCCGCTGCGCGACCGGCTCGGGGAGCAGGGCCTCGACCCGTCGGGGCTCGGCGGTCCGCTGCAGGTCGACGTCTGGCTCGACGACGACGACCTCGTGCACCAGGTCCGCCTCCGGTCCACCGGGCCCGAGGTCGACGGCGAGGCGTCGGCCGTCGAGGTCCAGCTGGAGATCCTCGACCAGGGCCAGCCCGTCGACATCGCCCTGCCTCCCGCCGACGAGGTCACCGACCTCGACCTCGCCGACCTGCTCCACCGCTGATGCGCTCGCTCGCCACCGGGGTGCGGGTGCCGGTCCTCGAGGCCGGGGCGGGCGGTCGACCGCTCCTGCTCGTGCACGGCTTCACCGGCGCCAAGGAGGACTTCGGCGACTGGATCGACCGCTTCGCCGCCGAGGGCTGGTGGGTGGTCGCCCCCGACCTCCGAGGCCATGGCGGCGCCGACCAGCCCGACGACGAGGCGGCGTACTCCCTCGCCACCTTCGCCGACGACCTGCTCGCCCTCGCCGACGACCTCGGGTGGGAGCGCTTCTCGCTGCTCGGGCACTCGATGGGCGGGATGATCGCCCAGGAGCTGGTGCTGCGGCGCACGGGCCACGTCGAGCGCCTCGTGCTCATGGACACGCACCACGGCCCGGTGGAGGGCCTCGACCCGGCCACGGTCGCGCTGGCGGTCGACGTGCTGCGCCGCGACGGGCTGCCCGCGCTCCTGGAGCTGATCGCGATGCTCCCGGCCGGGCCCAAGGCGCCCTCGGACCTTCGGCTGCGCGCCGAGCGCGAGGGCTACGCCGCCTTCGCCGACGCCAAGGTCCACCGCTGCTCGGGTGCCATGTACGCGGCGATGGGGCTCGAGCTCACGTCGCGGCCCGACCGCCTCGTCGAGCTGGAGGCGATCGACGTCCCCGCGCTGGTGCTGGTCGGCGCCGAGGACCGCGACTTCGTCGCCGCGGCCGAGCGGATGGCGGCGGCCATCCCCGGGGCGCGCCACGTCGTGGTCCCCGACGCGGCCCACAGCCCCCAGTTCGAGCACCCCGAGGCGTGGTGGGCGGCCGTGCACGAGTTCCTCGCCGCCGAGGTCCCGGTCGTCGACTGAGGCCGACGGTCAGCCGAGGGAGGCGAGCCAGCCCGGGAGCTCGGCGATCGAGGCCAGCTCGGGCACCGAGCCGTCGTGCTCGGCGTGCTCGGCCTCCCAGGTGAGGTGGTAGGGGATGTGCACCGCCCGCCCGCCGATCTCGATCACGGGCAGCACGTCGCTGCGCACCGAGTTGCCGACCATGCAGAAGCGCTCGGGCGCCACGCCCATCGATGCCACCACCCGGAGGTACGTGGCCGGATCCTTCTCGGCGACGATCTCGATGCGCTCCACCCGGTCGGCCAGGCCCGAGGCCCCGATCTTCAGCTCCTGGTGGTGGAGGTCGCCCTTGGTCACGATCACGAGCCGGTAGCCATCGTCGCAGAGCCGGGTGAGCGCCTCGTCGACGCCGTCGAGCAGCTCCACGGGGTGGTCGAGCATCGCCCGGCCGGCGGCGAGCAGCTGGCTCACCTCCTCCACCCCGATGGCGCCGTCGGTCACCTCGATCGCCGCCTCGAGCATGGAGAGCGTGAAGCCCTTGATCCCGTAGCCGTAGCGCACCAGGTTGCGGCGCTCGACGGCGGCGAGGGCCCGGTGCACGTCGAAATCGGGATCGACGTAGCGGCCCACGATCTCGTCGAAGCGGCGCTGGGTGCGGTCGAAGTAGATCTCGCTGTGCCAGAGGGTGTCGTCGGCGTCGAGGCCGACGACCTCGATGGGGTGGGTCACCGAGCGACCGGGGCGATCACAGGCACTTGTCCATGAAGCGCTCGCGCTCCACGACCACCCGGGTGACCTTGCCGGCGGCCACCAGGCCACGGGCGTCGTTGACCGAGACCGAGAACTTCAGGCGCCGGCCCTCGACCTTCTCGAGCTTCGCCGAGGCGGTCACGGTAGCGCCGACGGCCGACGGGGCGAGGTGGTCGAGCTGCACCCGCATGGAGACCGTGGTCTCGCCGGCGGCGAGCTGCCCGGCGACGGCGGCGACCGCAGCCTCCTCGACCAGGGCCACGATGCGCGGGGTGGCCAGGACCGGCACATCGCCGCTGCGGACCGACTCCGCGGTGTCGTCGGCGGTCACCGTCAGATCGACTTTCGCGGTCAGTCCGAGATGCACGGGCACCTCGGTACGATAAGCCGCTCCCCGCCGGGTGGCACAACCCCTCGGCCGGGCTCGCTGTCGAACGAGAGGTCCACGAGGTGATCGAGGAAGCCGTGGTGTCGCGGGTGCTGGGGGCCGCCCTCCAGACCGGAGGCGACTTCGCCGAGGTGTTCGTGGAGGACAAGCGGTCCTCGTCGGGCCGGCTCGACGACGGGAGGATCGAGGAGCTCGGCTCGGGTCGCGACCGGGGCGCGGGCATCCGCGTCGTGGTGGGCGACACCACCGGCTTCGCCCACACCGCCGACCTCTCCGAGCCGGGCCTGCTCGCCGCCGCCGAGGCGGCCGCGGCCGCCGCTCGCGGCGGCGGTGGTGGCACCCGCACCGTGGCGCTGGCCGACCAGCCCGTCACCTCGCAGTCGGTGCTCACCCGGCCCGAGGAGGTGGCCAAGGCCACCAAGGTCGAGCTGCTGCGGCGAGCCGACGAGGCCGCCCGGGCGAGCGGCGGGTCCATCAAGCAGGTGTCGGCGAGCTACGGCGACTCGCGCCGGCGCATCCTCGTGGCCAACTCCGACGGGCTCCTCGCCGGCGACGACCAGACCCGCACCCTGTTCGTGGTGGGCGTGGTCGCCGCGGGCGACACGGGCATGCAGACCGGCCGCCGCTCCATCGGCCACACCATGGGCTTCGAGCTGTTCGACCGGTACCAGGTGGAGGACCTCGCCCGCGAGGCCGCGGAGCAGGCGCTCACCAAGCTCCAGGCCCGCCCGGCGCCCTCGGGCCAGCTGCCCGTGGTCATCGGCAAGGGCGGTGGCGGCGTGCTGTTCCACGAGGCGTGCGGCCACGGCCTCGAGGCCGACCACATCCAGAAGAAGGTGTCGGTCTTCGCCGACCGGGTGGGCCAGCTGGTGGCCTCGCCGCTCGTCACCATCGTCGACGACGGCACCATGGGCAACGAGTGGGGCACCTTCGCCATCGACGACGAGGGCACGCCGGCGCAGCGCAACGTGCTGATCGAGGACGGCGTGCTCACCGACTACATGTGGGACCAGCTCCGGGCCCGCAAGGAGGGTCGCCGCCTCTCGGGCAACGGCCGCCGCCAGAGCTACAAGCACCTCCCGATGGTGCGGATGACCAACACGATCCTCACCAACGGCGACACCGACCCGGCCGACATCGTGGCCGACACGCCGAACGGCGTCTACGTGGCCCACCTCGGCGGTGGCCAGGTGAACACCGCCACGGGCGACTTCGTGTTCGGCATGACCGAGGCGTACCTGATCGAGGACGGCAAGGTCACCGAGCCGCTGCGCGAGGGCAACCTCATCGGCAACGGTCCGAAGGTGCTCGAGCTGATCGACGCCGTGGGCGACGACTTCGAGATGGGCCCGCCCGGCACGTGCGGCAAGGACGGCCAGGGCGTCCCGGTGGGCGACGGCGTGCCGACCCTGCGGGTGTCGAGCCTGACCGTCGGGGGGACGGCCGCATGAGCACCGGCGAGGAGCTGCTGGCCATCGGCGACCGCATCGTCGCGCTGGCGAAGCCGGGCGAGCAGGTGGAGGTCGTCGTCGGCCGGTCCACCGGCACCGAGGTCCGGGTCTACGAGGGCGAGGTCGAGCAGCTGGCCACGGCCACCTCGGCGGGCATCGGCGTGCGCGTGATCAGCGACCACCGCCAGGGCTTCGCCTACGCCGGCTCCCTCGACGAGGACGTGCTGGCCGACACCCTGGCCGAGGCGCGCGACAACGCCACGTTCGGCACGCCCGACGAGTGGCTCGGCCTCGCCGAGCCCGATGGCGTCGCCGTCCCCGAGCTCGACCTCTACCGAGAGGAGCTGGTGAAGGTCGCCACCGAGGCCAAGATCGACCTGGCCGTGGAGCTCGAGCGGGCCGTGCGGGCCCAGGACGCCCGCATCACCGGCGTCGAGGCCGCCGACTACGCGGACGGCGTGTCGGAGGGCGCGGTGGTGTCCACCACCGGCATCCGGGCCTACGGGCGCGACACGTCGTGCTACGTGTCCACGTACTGCGTGGCCCAGGACGGCGACGACACCCAGACCGGCTTCGGGTTCTCGGTGGGGCGCACCCCCGGCGAGCTCGACGTCTCGGTGGCCGCCGCCGACGCCTCGCGTCGCGCCACCCGGCTGCTCGGCGCCACCCAGCCGGCGTCGGGGCGCGTGACCGTCGTGCTCGACCCGTACGTCACCGCCCAGCTGCTCGGCATCATCGGCGGCACGCTGTCGGGCGAGGCCGTGCTGAAGGGCCGTTCGCTCTTCGCCGAGCGCCTGGGCGAGGAGGTGGCGGCCAGCGGCCTCACCCTCGTCGACGACCCCACCAACCCGCTTGCCTACAGCTCCAGCGAGACCGACGGCGAGGGCCTGGCCTCACGGCGCAACGTGCTGATCGACGGCGGCGTGCTGCAGCGCTTCGTCCACAACGCCTACACGGCCCGTCGGTCCGGCACCACCTCCACGGCCAACGCCGTGCGCGGCTTCTCGTCCACGCCGGCCGTCGGCTGCCGGGCGCTCAGCCTGGTGCCGGGCACCCAGAGCCAGCCCGAGCTGCTCGCCGAGGTGGGCGAGGGCGTGCTGGTGTCGTCGGTGTCGGGCCTGCACTCGGGCGTGAACCCGGTGTCGGGCGACTTCTCCACCGGAGCGGAGGGCCTGCGCATCGTCGGCGGCGAGCTGGCCGAGCCCCTTCGCGAGTTCACCATCGCCTCGTCGATCCAGCGGATGCTCGCCGAGGTGGCCGCCGTGGGCAGCGACATCGAGTGGCTCCCCATGCGGGCCTCGGGCGTCAGCCTCGTCGTCCGCGGGGTGACCGTCTCGGGCAGCTGAGCCGCCGGGGCGTCGCTCGGCCGGCGGGTGCCACCTGCAAGAGTTGGCGACCGTGTCGTTCGTCGAAGCCGTCGTCCTGGGCATCGTCCAGGGCCTCACCGAGTTCCTGCCGATCTCCTCGAGCGGCCACCTCCGCATCGTCCCCGAGCTGCTCGGCTGGGGCGATCCGGGCACGGCGTTCACCGCGGTGATCCAACTCGGGACGATGGCGGCCGTCGTCATCTACTTCTGGGGCGACCTGTGGCGCATCACCCGGGCCTGGTTCGCCGACGTCCCCCGCTCCCTGCGCTGGCTGCGGAGCGCAGACGAGCGGGCGCAGCTGCGGCCCACCGAGGACGCCCGGATGGGCTGGTACCTGATCGTGGCGACCATCCCGATCGGGCTCCTCGGCCTGGCGTTCAAGGACCAGATCGAGACCGGCGCCCGGAACCTCTGGCTGATCTCCTGCACGCTCATCGTGGGCGGCCTGGTGCTCCTCTGGGCCGAGCGAGTCGGGCGGCGCACCAAGTCGATCCACGACATCACCGTCCGCGAGGGCCTGACCGTGGGCCTCGCCCAGTCGGCCGCCCTGGTGCCCGGCGTGTCGCGCTCGGGCTCGACCATCGCCGCCGGCCTCTTCCTCGGCTTCACCCGCGAGGACGCCGCCCGGTTCTCGTTCCTCCTCTCGGTGCCCGCCGTCGTGCTCTCGGGCCTGTTCCAGCTGAAGGACGTGAGCGCCGGCGACGGGCCCGGGCTGGCGGCGACCGTGGTGGCGACGCTCGTCTCGTTCGCCGTGGGCTACGCCTCGATCGCCTGGCTGCTGCGCTACCTCGTGCGCCACAGCACGGCCATCTTCGTGGTGTACCGGGTGGCGCTCGGCGTGCTGCTCCTCGGCCTGCTCGCGGGCGGGGTGATCGACGCCCGCTGATCACGGCGAGCCCACCAGCACCACCACCGAGGTCGCCGCCGCGGCCGCCGTCGCCTCCACGTCGCCGCCGTCGAGCGCCAGCACGACCGCCGCCTCGGTCTGGACCACCACCTCGGCATCGATCGCGACGCGGCGCGCGTCCGCACCGCCGTCGAGCCCGGCCGTCGGGTCGGCGACGGCCCACACGTCGACCACGTCGCCGACGCGGACCGGCAGCGCGGCACCGTCGACGGGGATGGCCACGGTGCGCAGGTCGTCGAGGTGGGTCGGCGACCGGACCTGGGCGGCGCCGATCGGCATCCCCCCGGTGAGGGCCTCGCCTGCGGTGCTCCCTTCGGCCGGTGGCGCGCGCAGGGCGGCGTCGGGCCGCAGGGCGCGGGGCCACCGGACGGTGCGCAGGGCTGCGCCGTCGAGCGCCTCGCCCGGTTCGAGGTCCCGCGCCGCGACCACGACGGCGACGGTGGTGCCCCACCGCCGACGGGCCCGCTCGGCCGCGCCGAGCGACCGGCCCACGATCCCGGCGACGAGCGCGGCGACGGCCAGCACGAGGAGCCAGTGGCGCAGGGCCGCCGGGTCGAGCAGGAGGCGAAGCCGCCGGGGGACCCGGCTGCGGGCGATGCGGTGGCGCGGGCGACCCTCGGTCACGGCCACCTCCTTCGGGGAGGGGAGCGCGGCGGGGAAGGCCCGGCGACCCTACCGGTGCCGCGCCGCCCGACGGACGGGTGCGACCCATGTGGCTCGGCGGGCGCGAGGTGCCCGCCCGGCCGCAGGCGTCAGGGGCGCTCGAGGCCGGGGCCGGGCTCGAGCGGCTCGGCCGGCAGGTCGGCCTGCAGCGCCCGGAAGAGGACCTTGCGCACGGTCTCGACGTTCGCCTCGAAGAAGGCGAAGACCTCCTCCATGGTGACCGTGGGGATGTCGGTGCCCTCGAGGCCGGCGTCGAAGTCGGTGATGAGGGCGATGGCGGCGTAGCGGATGCCGGCCTCCCGGCACAGCACGGCCTCGGGGTGCTGGGTCATGTTGATGACCTCCCAGCCCTGGGAGCCGTACCAGCGAGACTCAGCGCGGGTGGAGAAGCGCGGCCCCTGCACGGTGACCACCGTGCCGCCGTCGTGCACCTCGACGCCCTCGGCCCGGCAGGCGTCGACGGCGATGCGCCGCAGCTCCTCGTCGTAGGGGTCGCCGAACGCCACGTGGTGGACGGGACCGCCGAGCGAGCCGTCGAAGAACGAGTCGGGCCGGCCCCACGTCCGGTCGACCAGCTGGTCGGGCACCACGAACGAGCCGGGGGCCACGTGCGGCTGGAGCGAGCCCGAGGCGCAGGGCCCGAACACGTCGGTGACGCCGAGCGCGTGCATGGCCCAGACGTTCGCCCGGTACGGGATGAGGTGGGGGGCGAACTGGTGGTCGGCGCCGTGGCGGGGCAGGAAGGCCACGGTGCGATCGCCGAGCGTGCCGACGTGGACCGGCGAGGCGGGCGGCCCGTAGGGGGTCTCGACCTCGACCTCGGTCACGTCGTCCAAAAAGCGGTAGAAGCCCGACCCGCCGAACACGCCGACGTCGGCCCGGGGTGCCTCGGCGGCCACGTCAGGCGCTCTTCGCCGCGCTGGTGCTCGTCGACGAGCCGGCGGAGCTCGACGATCCCGACGTCGAGTCGCCCGTCGACGAGCTGCTCGACGACGAGGCACCCTTGGCGTCGCTCGCCGGCTCGGCCTTGGCGGACGAGCCGGTGTCGCTCTTGTCGGCGTCCTTGGTGGAGCCGAACGACCCGGCGGAGCGGCTGTCGGTCTTGTAGAAGCCCGACCCCTTGAACGTGATGCCGACGTTGCCGAACACCTTCTTCAGGGCCTGCTCGCCGCACGACGGGCACTCGGTGAGGGCGTCGTCGGTGAACGCCTGCACGATGTCGAAGGTGTGGCCGCAGCTCTTGCACTTGTACTCGTACGTGGGCATGGGGTCCTCGGGGATCGGCCGGGCGGTTAGCACTCTCGATGCGAGAGTGCCAGTGTAGGCCGCGATCGGCTCCGGCGGCCACGCCCGGTGGGGGCCCGGGCCGGGGCGCTGCGCGAGACTCGCGCCGTGAGCACCCCCCAGTCCGCCGTGCGCAAGGCCGTCATCCCCGCCGCCGGCCTCGGCACCCGCTTCCTCCCGGCCACCAAGGCGCAGCCCAAGGAGATGCTGCCCGTGGTCGACAAGCCCGCCATCCAGTACGTGGTGGAGGAGGCGGTCGCCGCCGGCATCGACGACATCCTGATCATCACCGGCCGCTCGAAGCGCTCGATCGAGGACCACTTCGACCGCCAGTTCGAGCTCGAGCACCACCTCACGCAGGCGGGCAAGACCGAGGAGCTCCACGAGGTGCTCGACCTCGCCGAGCTGGCCGACATCCACTACGTGCGCCAGGGCGAGCCGCTCGGGCTGGGCCACGCCATCTCGGTGGCGCGCAAGCACGTGGGCGACAACCCCTTCGCCGTGCTGCTCGGCGACGAGTTCATGGCCAAGGAGTCCACGCTCCTGCCCGACATGATCAAGATCCACGCCCAGTACGGGCGCTCGGTGCTCGCCCTCCAGGAGGTCGAGCCGGCCGAGATCAAGCGCTACGGCTGCGCCAAGCCCGAGCGGATCTCCGACACGCTGGTGCAGATCCTCGACCTGGTCGAGAAGCCCGAGCCCGCCGCCGCCCCCTCGAACCTCGCGGTCATGGGTCGCTACGTGTTCACCCCCGAGATCTTCGACAAGCTCGAGGACGTGCAGCCGGGCGTCGGCGGCGAGATCCAGCTCACCGACGCCATCGCCATGCTGCTCGCCGACCAGGCCGTCTACGGGGCCACGTTCGACGGCGGGCGCTACGACACCGGCACCGTGCCCGCCTACCTCGAGACGATCGTCGAGCTGGCGCTGCTGCGCGACGACATCGGCCCGGAGTTCGGGCGCTACCTGGTCGACGCCTGCCGTCGCCACGGCCTCGCCGACGGCTGAGCGATGATCCCCCTCGCCGAGGCCCGCGAGCACGTCCTCGCCCGGTGCTCGCCCCGGGGGCCCGTGCCGGTCGCGCTGGCCGACGCCCAGGGGTGCGTGCTCGCCGGCCCGGTCGTGGCGCCCGAGGCGGTGCCGCCGTGGGCGAACTCGGCGATGGACGGCTACGCCGTGCGCGCCGCCGACGTGGCGGGCGCGGCCGACGCCGCCCCGATCGCGCTGGCCGTGGTCGACACCGTGCACGCCGGCGCCGCCGCCGCGGTCGAGGTGGGCCCGGGGCAGGCGGTGCGCATCATGACCGGCGCCCCGGTACCGCCCGGCGCCGATGCGGTCGTGATGGTCGAGCGGACCCGGGGCGGCCCCGACGCGGCGGTGGTCGAGGTGCTCGACGCGGTGGAGGCCGGCCGCAACGTCCGGGCGGCCGGCAGCGACATCGCGGCGGGGACGGTGGTCCTGGCCGCCGGCACGGTGCTCGGTCCGGCCCACCTGGGCGTCCTGGCCTCGGTGGGGGTCCGGCGCCCCGTCGTGATCCCCCGCCCCCGGCTCGGCGTCATCTCCACCGGCGACGAGCTCGTCGACGACGACCGGCCGCTCGGCCCGGGGCAGATCCGCGAGAGCAACCGCCCCACGCTCGTGGCGCTGGCCCGCACGTTCGGCGTCGACGCGGTCGACCTCGGCACGGTCCCCGACGACGCCGACGCGATCGAGGCCGCCCTGGTGGCGGGAGCGGGCACCTGCGACGCCATCGCCACGAGCGGCGGCGTGAGCATGGGCGACGTCGACCTGGTGAAGGTCGTGCTCGACCGCATCGCCGAGGTGCGGTGGATGCAGGTGGCCATCCGGCCGGCGAAGCCCTTCGCGTTCGGCGTGCTCGACGGCACGCCGATCTTCGGGCTGCCCGGCAACCCGGTCTCGTCGATGGTGTCGCTGAGCCTGCTCGGGGTCCCCGGGCTGCGGCGGCTGGCCGGCCGCGCCGACCTCGACCTGCCGCGGGTGGCGGCGGTCGCCGGTGCCGACCTCGGGCGCCGCCCCGACGGCCGCACCGCCTACCTCCGGGCCGTGGCCCGCTGGCACGAGGGACGCCTGGTCGCCACACCCGTGACCGGCCAGGCATCGCACCAGCTGGCTTCGGCGGCCGACGCCAACGTCCTGGTCGAGCTGCCCGACGGCGACGGCGTGCACGCCGGCGACGAGGTGGTGGCCGTGGTGCTCGCCCTGCCGGGGTGAGCCAGCGCGGCGACGCCGCCCTAGCCTCGACGGGGTGAGCCAGGGGACCTTGACCGATTCGTTCGGGCGCGTGCACCGCGACCTGCGCATCTCGGTCACCGACCGCTGCAACTTCCGCTGCACCTACTGCATGCCGGCCGAGGGCATGGACTGGCACCCGCGGTCCGAGCTGCTGACCTTCGAGGAGCTGCGCCGGGTGGCCGGCACCTTCGTGGAGCGCTACGGCTTCGACTCGATCCGCCTCACCGGGGGCGAGCCCACCGTGCGCCACCGGCTCCCGGTCCTCGTCGAGCAGCTCGCCCCGCTCGGTGCCGACCTCTCGCTCACCACCAACGGCTCCACGCTCACGGCGCAGGCCGCCGAGCTGCGCGCCGCCGGGCTCGGGCGCATCAACGTGTCGCTCGACTCGCTGCGGCCCGAGCGCTTCGCCGAGCTCACCCGCCGCGACGAGCTCCCCGCCGTGCTCGACGGCATCCGCGCCGCGGTGTCCGCCGGCTTCGACCCGGTGAAGGTCAACGTCGTGGTGGTGCGAGGGGTGAACGACGACGAGATCGTCGACTTCGCCCGCTTCGGACGCGACGAGGGCGTGGTGGTGCGCTTCATCGAGTTCATGCCGCTCGACGCCGAGGAGCGCTGGTCGCGCGAGCAGGTGCTCCCGTCGCAGGAGATCGTCGAGCGCATCGCCGCCGCCTTCCCGCTCGAGCCGCTCGCCCGTGGCTCGGAGCCCGCCGAGCGGCACCGGTACCTCGACGGCGGCGGCGAGGTCGGGGTCATCGGCACGGTCACCGAGCCGTTCTGCGGCAGCTGCGACCGGGTGCGCCTCACCGCTGACGGCAAGCTGCGGGCCTGCCTCTTCGCCACCGAGGAGACCGACCTGCGCGCGCTGCTGCGCGAGGGGGGCTCCGACGACGACCTGGCCGCCGCCATCGAGGCCACCGTGGCCGGGAAGTGGGCCGGCCACGGGATCTCCTCGGTGCAGTTCATCCGCCCGGCTCGCTCGATGAGCGAGATCGGCGGCTGATCCGGGGCGCCGGCCGAGCGCCTAACCTTCGGCCATGCCGGACCGCCTCACCCACCTCGACCCGCTCGGCCGTGCCCGGATGGTCGACGTCACGCCGAAGGACCCGTCGCACCGGCGGGCCGTGGCCCGGGGGCGGGTGCACATGCAGCCCGAGACCACCGCGCTCGTGGCCCGCGGCTCGGTGGGCAAGGGCGACGTGCTCAACGTGGCGCGCGTGGCCGGCATCCAGGCCGCCAAGCGGGCGTCGGACCTCATCCCGCTCTGCCACCCCCTCCTCGTGGGCGCCGTGCTCATCAACTTCCACATCGACGACGCCTTCATCGAGATCGAGGCCCACGTCGACACCGTCGACCGCACGGGCGTCGAGATGGAGGCCCTCACCGCCGTGTCGGTGGCGGCGCTCACGATCTACGACATGTGCAAGTCGGCCGATCGCACCATGACCATCGGCGACATCGCGCTCTGGGAGAAGACCGGCGGTCGCTCGGGCACGTTCCGGCGCGAGGTGGGCGACCCGGAGCTCGACCTCGGCATCTAGCGCCGCGCGCCCCGGCGGGCGGAGATCGCTCCAGTCGCAGGTGGAACCGGCCGATGGTTCCGTAGTAGAACCGTAACAACCGCAGCGAAGCCGTCACCTGGCCGTCAGGTGCCGTTCGCCGCCGATGTCCCCGTCGATCGCCTCGGGTCCACCTCCACGGGTGGGTCGCTCGGTACGGTCGCCGCAGCCGACGAAAGGCCTCCGACCTTGAAGATGCTGGCGTTCCTGTGCCTCGCCATCGCCTGGGGTGCCATCGGCGGCTCCTGGGCGCTGCACCGCTTCCGCGAGGGACGTCCCGGCAGCTCGGTCCACAGCTTCCGTCGGCAGCTCTCCACGCTGGAGCGGGCCACGCCCGGCACCACGCTGCGCCCGCTGCACCAGGGCGCCCCGGTGGCCGGATCGAGCCCGGCACCCGTGCGCCGCCCCCGGGTGGTCACCGCCCCGAGCCACGTGGTCAAGCGCCGCCGCGACGTGCTGATGGGCCTGCTCGGCGCCACCGGCTTCACCTTCCTGCTCCTGCTGGTCGCCTCCAGCGCCCTCACCTTCCTGCTCTTCGCCGTCGCTGCTGGCGCGCTGGGCGCGTACTGCTACGCCCTGGTGCAGATCCGCATGCGGGCCGAGGAGGCGGCGGTCAAGGTCCGGGTCCTGCGCCCGCAGGCCTCGCTCGGCACCCACACGGTCGCCGTGCGCCGCACCGCCAACTGATCCTCCCCGGGCCCCCGGGCGGGGCGCCCGAGCGGATCGACCGGTCGGCTGGCGCGGCGGCATCGTCCACGGCCGACCGCCGTCGGCCGAGCGTCGGGATCCCCGCGGCCGGCCCGCGGCCGCCTCACCGTCCCCTCGCGAGCCGCCCGGGCGCGACGGAGGCCGACCCCGTGGGGGCCGGCCTCCGGCGGTGTGGGTCGGTTGCGGGGCGAGCGAGCGGTTCAGCAGGTCTTGATGAAGACCTGGACGGTGAAGATGCGGTTGCCGTTGCGGGCGTAGCCGACGCCGACGCCGTTCCACTTGGTCGAGAGGATGTTGGCGCGGTGGCCCGAGGACCTCATGTAGGCGTCCTCGATGGCCGCGACCGAGCCGCCGTAGCCGACGTTCTCGCCCAGCGAGCACCAGCGGACCTTGATCCCATCGGAGAGGGTCGAGTGGTACAGCTTGTTCTCGCGGGCCAGCCGCTCGGCCCAGGCCTGGGCCTTCGCCTGGGCGTCGGCCTGGACGGCCAGGGCGCTCAGGCGGTTGGCCTTGCGGTCGGCGTTGAGCTCGGTCAGCACCTCGTTCTGGGAGCTGGACAAGCAGGCGGTGAGGAGGCTCAGGGCAGCGACGATGATGACGATGGCGAGCCCGCGCTTGGGGGTGGGGGTTCGGAGTGCCATACCTCCTTCTCGGCGCAACGAGCTCGGGCCTTGAGGTGGTTCGACGCTCACCGTGGCGATCGGGCCGGCCGCATCCCGCTCACCAGGCGATTCGGCCACGCACCGCGGTCGAAATGGGTCGGGTGGCCCATCGTGGTCGGGTGCGACGGGTCGCCCGCCCCCGGCGGCTGCGGCCGGCGACGCGGTCCGGGGGCCCGGGTCGGTTGGCCGGGCGAGCCGGCGCTCGCGCTAGGGTTCGGGTCCCGCTGCGGGGGTGTAGCTCAGTTGGTAGAGCGCCTCGGTCGCATCGAGGAGGCCAGGGGTTCGATTCCCCTCACCTCCACCACCGCACGCCTCCACGCCCCGGCCCGCAGCGGCCGGGGCGTGGCGCGTCCGGGCCCGCCGCGCCGGGTCGGCCGCCGGGCTACGTTGGCTCGCGAGAACACGTTCCAGTTCCTTCCGGGAGGACGTCATGCGAGTGGTGGTCGACTTCGACCTGTGCGAGAGCAACGCGGTCTGCATGGGCATCGCGCCCGAGGTGTTCGAGGTCCGCGACGACGACTTCCTCTACGTGCTTCAAGAGGAGCCCGACGAGAGCCTGCGGCCCAAGGTCGAGGAGGCCGCGGCGCGCTGCCCCAAGCAGGCCATCGCCATCGAGGGCTGACGGCTGGACCGCATCGTCGTCGTCGGCGCCTCCCTCGCCGGCCTCCGCGCCGCGGAGACCCTCCGTCGTGAGGGCTTCGGCGGCACCCTCACGCTCGTCGGCGACGAGGCGCACGCGCCCTACGACCGCCCGCCGCTCTCCAAGCAGGTCCTCACCGGCGAGTGGGACGCCGAGCGCGTCGCGCTCGTGGCGGCGGCCGACGAGGGCCTCGAGCTCACGTGGGAGCGCGGCGTCGCCGCGACCGGCCTCGACCTCGGTGGCCGGACCGTCGCGCTGGCCGATGGTCGGCAGCTGCCGTTCGACGGCCTGGTGATCGCCACGGGGGCGCGAGCTCGCCGCCTCCCCGGCGACGACGGCCTGGCCGGCGTCCACGCCCTGCGCACCCTCGACGACGCCCTGGCCGTCCGCGCCGCCGTCGCGGCGGGCGGTCGGCTGGTGGTGGTCGGCGCCGGCTTCATCGGTGCCGAGGTGGCCGCTTCGTGCCGCAGCCAGGGTGGCGATGTCGCCGTGGTCGAGCCCCTCGCCGCACCGCTGGCGCGGGTCCTCGGACCCGAGATGGGCCAGGTGATCGCCGAGCTGCACCGCGACCACGGCGTCGAGCTGCACCTCGGGGTGGGCGTCGAGCGGCTCGAGGGCGAGGGCCGCGTCGAGCGGGTCGTCCTGGCCGACGGCCGGGCCCTCGACGCCGACGTGGTCGTGGTCGGCATCGGGGTGATCCCGAACACCGAGTGGCTGGAGGGGAGCGGGCTCGAGCTCGCCGACGGCGTGGTCTGCGACGAGACCACCCTCGTCGCGCCCGGGGTGGTCGCCTGCGGCGACGTGGCCCGCTGGCCCAACCGCCTCTACGACGAGGTCATGCGGGTGGAGCACTGGGAGCACGCCCTCGACATGGCCGCCCACGCCGCTCGCCGCCTGCTCGCCGACGGCCGCGGCGAGCCGGGCGAGCCCTTCGCGCCGGTCCCGTTCTTCTGGAGCGACCAGTACGACCGCAAGATCCAGCTCGCCGGTCGGGTCCGCCCCGACGACGAGCTCGCCGTCGTCGCCGGTTCGCTCGACGATCGCCGGTTCTGCGCGCTCTACGGGCGCCAGGGGCGGGTCGTGGGCGCGCTGGCGATGAACATGCCCGCCAAGGTCATCCGCTACCGCCGTCAGATCGCCGAGGGGCTCGGCTGGGACGAGGCGCTGGCGGCGGCCGCCTCGTGAGCGATCCGGGCGACCCGGCGGCGGCCGCCGCCGAGCAGCTCGTCGAGGAGGTCGACCTCCAGGGCCGGGTCCTGCGGGTCGTGCCCCGGGCCCAGATGCGCGCCGAGCGCCTGCGCCACCGCTGCACCTACGTCCTGGTCGTCGACCGCGACGAGCGCCTCGTGGTGCACCGCCGCGCCGGGTGGAAGGACGTCTGGCCGGGGCGCTGGGACGTCGCGTTCGGCGGCGTCGTGGGCGTCGGCGAGGACTGGGGGGCGGCGGCGCAGCGCGAGCTCCTCGAGGAGGCGGGCGTCGAGGCCGGCCTGCAGGCCCTCGGGGGCGGGGCCTACGAGGACGACGACGTGTCGGTGCTCGGTCGCGTCTACCTGGCTCGCCACGACGGGCCCTTCACCTTCCCCGACGGCGAGGTGGTCGCCTCGGATCGCATCGCCCTCGACGACGTCGCCGGCTGGATGGCCGCCCACGAGCTGTGCCCCGATTCGATCGCCCTGGCGACGGGCGCGTTCGGCGCCCTGCTCGGCCCGGGATCGCCCCCGCCTGGGCCCGAGTAGCCTCGGCTCCCGTGTCGCAGGAGGTGGGGACGTGAGCGCGACGGCGTGGGCGCTGCTCGGGGCGACGCTGGCCGTCGCCGCGGTCGACTGGTGGGCCACCTGGCGCGAGCGGCGCCCCGTCCGCCTGATCGCCAAGCCCCTCACCCTGGTGCTGCTGATCGGCGTCGCCCTCGCCATCGACCCGGTCGATCCCCGCATCCGCGCCTGGATGGTCGCCGGCCTGGTGCTGTCGCTCGCTGGCGACGTCTTCCTGCTGTTCGAGGAGCGCCTCTTCGTCTTCGGGCTCGGGTCGTTCCTGCTCGGCCACCTGGCCTACATCGTGGGCCTCCAGCTGGCCCCGACGTCGCTCGCCGGCAGCCTGGTCGGGCTGGCCGCCGTGGTCGTCGCGGTCGCCACCGTGGGGCGGCGCATCGTGGCCAGCGTGCGCACCGGCGACCACCCCGAGCTCGTGGGGCCGGTGATCGTGTACCTCGTGGCCATCTCGGCGATGGTGGTGAGCGCGTTCGGCACCGGGGCGGTGGCCGCCATCGTCGGGGCGCTGCTCTTCTACGCGTCCGATGCCACGCTCGCGTGGAACCGGTTCGTGGCCCGGCTGCGCTACGGCGGTCCCGCGGTGATGGTGACCTACCACCTCGCGCAGATCGGGCTGGTGGCGTGGCTCGTGGCCGCCTGAGCGTCCTGGCGGCGGCGTCCGCGCTCGCGGCCGTGGCCCTCACGGCGTGCGGCGACGAGCCGGCGCGGCTCGATCGGGCGAGCGCCGAGCGGGAGATCGCGGTGGCGGTGGCGGGCGAGGTCGAGCCCGGTGTCGACGCGGTGCGCTGCCCCGACGAGATCCCCGTCCGCGACGGGGCCGAGGTCGAGTGCGATGTGGAGCTCGCCGACGGCGCGGGGACGCTGCCGGTGATCGCCCGCCAGCGCGACGAGGGGGGGTCGCTCGACGTCGAGCTGCGCCGGGCCGTGCTCTCCGACGCCCAGGTGGCCGACGCCCTGCGAGCGGCCCTGCGGGACGGCTTCGGCCGCAGCTTCCAGGTGGACTGCGGCGACGACGGCCCGA
Source organism: Acidimicrobiales bacterium (assembly GCA_041394165.1). Classification (GTDB taxonomy): domain Bacteria; phylum Actinomycetota; class Acidimicrobiia; order Acidimicrobiales; family Iamiaceae; genus Aquihabitans. The sequence goes on along the minus strand of JAWKIT010000011.1, from coordinate 192 downwards.
CCGTCCGCGAGGCCGGCGAGCGGGTCACCTGCCGCGCCCGCGACGCCTCCTCCCGCCGCTCGGTCGAGGTCACCATCGACGGCGCCGACGGGGGCCTGAGCTACGAGCTCGTCGATCCGTAGGCGAGGTCGGCGACGGGCACGGACCACGGCACGTCGAAGCAGCGGGCGTCGAGGCGGCCGGGGGCGACGT
>JAWKIT010000010.1:0-145040 GCA_041394165.1 Acidimicrobiales bacterium | reverse complement strand
AGGGGGACCCCGGTGCGCTCCTCGCCATCTTCGGGACCCTCGACCCGGGCGGCGGCGCCTTCCACATCGTCGAGCCCTGACCGGGGGCTCGCTCAGGCCCCGGAGGGGGTGCCGGCGAGGATCGCCTCGATCTGGCCGAGGGCCTGGACCATGCCCTCCTCCTGGCCCATGGCCAGGACCTGCTCCATGGCCTCGAGGGTGGGGAAGTGCGACGTGATGACCATCTCGGTGCCACCGTCGTGCTCGCCGAGCGTGACGACCATCGTGCCGACGGGGAGCTCGTCGATCGGCTGGCCGGTCTCGTCGCCGAAGCCGTCGCGCACCTCGAGGCGTCGTGGCGCGTCCACCGCCAGCACCTCCCACCAGCCGAAGTAGCGCTCGTCCTCCGGGCTGGTCATGAAGTAGGTGATGCGACTCCCGACGGTGAGGTCGTGGTCGACGAACGTGGCCGGGTAGGTCGGCGGGCCCCACCAGCGCTCGAGCTGGCGGGGATCGGCCCAGAGCTGCCAGGCCCGCTCGACCGTCGCGTCGAGCGAGACGGTGATCGCCAGGGTGAGGGCGTCGAGGTCCTTGCGGACGTCGGTGACGGTCATGGTTCGGTGCCTCCGTGGGGGTCGGTGAGGATCTCGGTCATCCGGTCGACGCGGCTTCGCCACACCGCTTCGAGGGCATCGAGCGCCTGCGACGCTCGTCGCACCGCGTCGACCTCGCCGCGCACGAGCTGCTCGCGCCCCTGGCGGCGCTTGCTCACGAGGCCGGCGCCCTCGAGCACGGCCACGTGCTTCTGCACGGCCGCGAAGCTCATCGGGTAGCGCCGGGCCAGGGCCGACACCGAGTGCTCGCCCTCGAAGGTGCGCACGACGATGTCGCGCCGGGTGGCATCGGCGAGCGCGTGGAAGAGCCGGTCGGTCCGCTCGGCCTCGGCGCTATCTACAACCATATGGTTGTAGATAAGCACGAGGGAGAGCGTGGCGCAAGGGCAGTCCGGCGACCGTCGCTCAGCCCGACGGGGCGAAGGGCAGCGAGTCGTACCAGCGGACGAAGTTGCCCGGCGCGAAGGTGCCGGCGTCGCCGTCGACGGCGTACCGGGGGCAGCGGGCGAGCAGCTCCTCGAGCACGACGCGCCCCATCAGCCGGGCGGCGGCGGCGCCCAGGCAGTGGTGGGCGCCGTAGCCGAACGTGAGGATCCGCTGGGCTCGGCGGTCGAGGCGGACGACGTCGGCGTCATCGCCGAACTCGCGGGGGTCGCGGTTGGCGGCGGCGTAGAGGAGCAGCACCTTGCGCCCGGCCGGGATGGTGGTGCCGTCGATGTCGACGTCGACGGTGGTCGTGCGGGCCAGGCCCTGGACGGGGCTGGTGAGTCGGAGCAGCTCCTGCACGGCATCGTCGGCCAGGGTGAGGTCGGCGGCGAGGCGGGCCTGCTGGTCGGGCTGGCGCCCGAGGAGCTCGAGCCCCACGCCCAGCAGCCCGGTCGTCGTGTCGTTGCCACCGGTGATCATGGTGAAGGCGAACCCGAGGATGCGCAGCGGATCGACCCCCGCCGCGTCGCCGGCGCCGACGAGGTGCGAGATCGCGTCCTCGCCCGGCTCGGCCCGCCGCCACTCGATCAGCGCGGTGAAGTACTCGTAGATCTCGGCCACGGTGTCCGACGCCGCCATCACGTCGCCCGTCGCCGAGGCGGCCACCACCCGGTGCACCCATCCGTCGAACCGGGCCCGGTCGGCCTCGGGCACGCCGAGGTAGTGGGCCACCACGAACGTGGGCAGCGGCTTGAGCAGGCGGGCGACGATGTCGCCACCACCGTCGTGGCGCAGCGCCTCGATCCGCTCGACGGCGAACGCCCGGACCGCGGGCTCGATCTCGGCCACCTGCCGAGGCGTGAACCCCTTGGCCACGAGCCGGCGGAACTCGGTGTGGTCGGGCGGGTCGAGGAACACCATCGGGCGCACGGCGTCGAGGCCGGCCGCCGCCACGTCGTCGTAGAGGAACGTCAGGCCCTGCGCGGACGAGAACCGCTCGGTGTCGCGGGCGGCGTCGAACACGTGGCGGAACCGCGACAGCACCCAGTGGTCGCCGGCCTCGACGTGGTGGACGGGGTCTCGGTCGCGCAGGTCCCGGTACATCGGGAACGGGTCGCGCCACCCCTCGCCCGTCCTCGGCACGAACCGCGCGCCCGGCACGCTGGCCGTCACCGGCGGCTCGCTCCCCACGGCGCGCAGCGTAGGGCCGGGCCCGGGGCGGTGCTCGTGGCCGTAGCCGGCCGGGGCCGTGGCTAGCGTCGCCCCGGCGGCCACGAGGGCCGTCCGACGACCGATGGGGGACCGACGATGGCAGGCGACGAGCGCAGGAAGGTCCTGATCACCGGGGCGGGGTCGGGCTTCGGGAAGGGCGCGGCCATCGAGCTCGCCGCCCGTGGCCACGAGGTGGTGGCCGCGTGCGAGACCGACGCCCAGGCGACGGCCCTCGCCGCCGAGCACCCCGAGCTCACGACCGTGAAGCTCGACGTGACCGACCCTGCGGACGTGGCCGGCGCGGCCGACCTCGGCGTCGACGTGCTCATCAACAATGCCGGCGTCGGCATCGTGGGCCCGATGGCGTCCATCCCGCTCGCCGAGGTCCGCCGTTCGTTCGAGGTCAACGTCTTCGGCATGGTGGCGCTGTCGCAGGCGGTGATCCCGTCGATGCGCGAGCGCGGGTGGGGACGGATCATCAACGTGTCATCGGTCGCCGGCTTCTTCGCCTCGCCGCTGGGGTCGCCCTACAGCATGACCAAGCACGCGGTGGAGGCGTTCACCAAGTCGCTGCGCGCCGAGCTGGCACCCCACGGCATCGACGTCACCAAGGTCAACCCCGGCCCGTACGGCACCGGCTTCAACGACCAGATGGTGAACGGCGCCGCCGCCTTCATCGAAGAGGGCGACACCGAGACGACGGAGCTCCACGCCGTCGTGCGCCAGGTGATCCTCACCGACCAGCTCGACCCCACCGAGGTCTCGACCGCCCTGGCCGACCTGGTCGACGCCGACGAGACCCCGGTGGAGACGTACCTGCCGGAGGGCATCCGCGAGCTGCTCGCCCCCTTCCTCTGAGGCGCCGGGCGAAGCGGGGAGCCAGACGGCATAGGTTGCGGGACGTGGGAGGTCCGACCGGCGACGGCGGCTGCGGGTGCTGCTCCTGAACGCCATCGATCCCGAGGCGCAGGAGCTCTACGAGGACATCGGCGACCGCCTGCGGGCCACCGGCCTCGACGTCGGGGTGATCCACGAGACCCCGGCGCCCCGGCCCGACGGTGCCGAGCCCGAGTGGGACGTGGTGGTCACCAACTACCGGCGCGAGGACGTCGCCACCCTCGCCCCGGTCGTCGTCGGTGGCACCCCCACGCCACGCCCGACCACCCTCGGCTGGCTCGAGGACGCCGGCGTGGCGACCATGGACTGGGCCCTGGCCGCCACCCGGTGGGATGTCTGGCGCCTCTTCGGTCGGTGGGACGTGGACCGGCTGATCCTGAAGCCGTCGTTCACGTTCGGCGGCCAGGGCGTCTGCGTCTTCGGCCGACGGTCGGTGCCACGCATGCGCTGGAACCCCGAGCTCGACGTGCTGTGCCGGGAGGTGAACCCCGCCGACGGCGACGTGTACAAGGTCGAGGTGATGGCCGGCGAGGTGCTCCTCGGCTGGAAGAGCGAGTCGCCGTCGATCCGCGAGCTGTTCGCTGACCGCCGCGGCAAGGGGATCGCCGGCGCCTACGGGGAGCGATCCCGGTGGGACCCGCCGGCCGCCCTCGTCGAGCCGATGCGCGCCCTCAGCGCCCACGCCACCGAGCTCGGCTACGGGCACATGAGCGTCGACCTGATGCAGGCGCCCGACGGCCGGTTCGTGGCGATCGAGCTCAACAGCTACAGCGCGGCGGTCTGGTGGACCAAGCAGTTCGACGACTTCCGCGAGCGCCACGCCGCGGCCGTGCGCCGCCTCGTCTCGACGATCCCGGCGCGCTGATCGCCGCCCGCCTCGCGGTCAGGCGATCGCCTCCAGGGCGTCGGCGAGCGGGCCGAGCACGGCGGGCGTGTGGGGCGGCGGCAGGTAGACGATGGCCAGGTCGAGCCCGACCTCGGCCAGCCCGCCGATGGCATCGACCACCGAGCCGGGGTCGCCCGAGGGGTCGAGCCAGACGTGGCTCGAAAGGGTGATCTCGCTCGGGTCGCGGCCGACGTCGGCGCAGTGCTGGTGCAGCACGTCGCGCAGGCGGGCGAACTCCTCGGGCGGGCCGCCCAGGTAGTTCCAGTGCTGGGCGAAGCGGGCCGCCGTCTTCAGGGTCCGCTTCTCGCCGTTGCCGCCGATGCAGATGGGCGGGTGCGGGCGCTGTGGGCCCTTGGGCTCGTTGCGGGCACCGGTGAGCCGGTAGTGCTCCCCGGCGAAGTCCGTGGTCTCGTTCGCCAGGAGGCTGACCAGCACCTCGCACGCCTCCTCGAACCGGTCGCTCAGCTCGGCGGGCGTGCCGAGGGCGATGCCGTACGCGGTGGCCTCCTCCTCGTTCCACCCGGCGCCGACGCCCAGCTCGAGGCGCCCGCCCGAGATGATGTCGAGGGCGGCGGCCATGTTGGCCAGCACGGCGGGATGGCGGTACGGGATGCCGGTGACGAGGGTGCCGAGGCGGAGCCGCTCGGTGGCCTGGGCGAGCGCGGTGAGCGTGGTCCACCCCTCGAGGCACGGGCCCGACGAGTCCGAGAAGATCGGGTAGAAGTGGTCGAACAGCCACCCCGACTCGAACCGCTCGATCTGGTCGGCCTCCCGCCAGACGGCGAGCAGATCGCTCCAGGTGGTGTCCTGGGGGCTGGTCTTGAACGCGAAGCGCACGGCGTCCTCCGGGTCGGTCGGGCCCCCGGCCGGTCTCGCCGTGGGCATCGGGTCCCATCATCGCCCGACGACGTCCCGAGCGCGTCGGAGGTGAGCGTGGGATACTCCCCGAGGTGAAGCGGGAGAAGGTCGAGGCCTGGATCCGCGAGGTCGCGCCGGGCGAGTCGCTCGTGGCGTTCCTCGTCGGCGGCCCGGTGAACGGCGGCGTGGGCGACGGCACCGACAGCATCGGTTCGGACCACGCCGCCGACCTCCACATCCAGGCCCAGCGCCTCGGCTGGGACCCGGCACGGCGCATCTCGCCCGTCGCCAACCTGGCCGCGGTGCTCACCGAACGGCAGCTCCTGCTCGCATCGATCGGCGGCATGTGGGGCGCCCGGCCCAAGGACCTGCTCCACGCCGCGCCCCGGGGCCAGTTCCGCGCCTGGTGGTGGATCAACGACGCGTCCGCCGCGCCGGCCGCCACGTTCGCCAACCTCCTCGTCGCCTTCGCCGACGGGTCGTGGGCCGGGCTCGGTGCGGCCACCAAGCTGATGGGCAAGACGGTGGCGGCCGCCGCCGAGGCCGAGCGGTTCGTCGAGGCCCTCGGCCCCGACGGCTCGATGCACGACTGGAGGGGCACGGCGTCGCCGTGAGCCGCCACGAGCGCCTCATCCGCGCCTGGTTCGAGGAGCGGGCCCGGCCCGGCGAGGCCTTCGTCGATTGGGGCGTCCTCGCCCGGTACCCGCAGGCTGACCACGCCTCGTTCTCCGCCGCCGAGGGCCATCGGATCCGCCTGGCCGACGCGCGCGGCGCTCGCCTCGCCGCCGCGGGGGTGGTGCCCGGGTCGCGGGTGCTCCCCGGCGTCACCGACCCGTTCGCCGCGGTCAGCGACCAGCGGCTGATCCTCGGGCGCAGCGGCGGGTTCCGCTTCACGCCCCGCGAGGAGCTCCTCTCGCTCGATCGCCCCACGTTCCGGGTGCTCTGGTGGGACGAGCCCCAACCCGGCCCCGACAAGCGGCACCTGATCGTCCAGGTCGACGACGGTCGGTGGTGGGACACGTCGTCGCTGGTCCACGACAACGTCAACGCGGACGCCTTCCTCGCCGCGCTCGGCCCGAACGCCGTCCACCTCCCCGACTGAGCCGAGGACGGACCGGCTCGGTCGTTCAGAGGTTGCGCGGCAGGAAGTAGCCCTGGATGTCGATGACGTAGTGGCTCGTGCCGCCGAAGTTGCGGATCGTGAGCTGGAGGTCGTCGCTGCTGTCGGGGTTCACCGTGATGGCCCCCGTGTTGGTGATGTCCATGCCGCGATCGAAGTTCATGAAGGTGGCGTTGGGCATCGACTCGCCGTTGGGCCAGGCTCGGAAGAAGCCGGAGTCGAGCGGGTCCACCGCGGTGACCGACGCTTCCACCGCCACCGCATCCGACGGGATCTCGCACCCGTTGGAGGTGCCGCCCTGCTCGTCGAACACCTGGCCGCTGCTCAAGACGCGGATGTCTCGGATCTCCCGGTCGACCAGGGGGCCGCTGCCCTTGCGGGTGTCCACGATCCGGCACGGGGTGATGCCGACGTAGGTCGCTCGGCCCGCGCTCACCGCTGAGGTCGTGGCCTCGACGCTCGTCGAGATGCTGGGCTCGGTGAGGTAGAAGCCCTGGATGTCGATGACGTAGTGGCTGGTGCCGCCGAAGTTGCGGATCTTCAGATGGTCGGTCTCGTCGTTCGGGTCGATGGTGATGGCCCCGGTGTTGGTGATGTCCATGCCCCGGTCGAAGTTCATGAACGTGGCGTTCGGCATCGACTGGTTCGCCGGGTAGGCCCGGAAGAAGCCCGAGTCGAGCGGATCGACGGCGGTCACCGATGCCTCGACCGCCACCGCCGTGGCCGGGATCGCACAGCCGCCGGCGAGGCCGCCCTGGGCGGCGAACTGGGGACCGTCGCCGATCACCGTGACCGTCTGGATCTCCCGGTCGATCAGCGCCCCGCCCGCCTTCCGGGTGTCGAGGATCCGGCAAGGGGTGATCGCCTGGTACTCGGCGGGCGACGACGGCGCCGCCGACGTCGTCGCCGCCGGGCTCCCCGCGCTCGGACGCATCGCCCGGGCCCCGCCGAAGTAGCCCTGGATGTCGATGACGTAGTGGCTGGCCCCGCCGAAGTTGCGGATGCGCAGCTCGCTGGCCTCGCTGGCCACGTCGAGCGCGATGGTCACCGAACCGGTGTTGGTGATGTCCATGCCGCGGTCGAAGTTCATGAAGGTGGCGTTGGGCATGGACTCGCCGGCGGGCCAGGCTCGGAAGAAGCCGGAGTCGAGCGGGTCCACGGCGGTGATCGACGCTTCGACCGCGGTCGCCCCGTCCGGGATGCCGCACCCGCCGGCGAGGCCGCCCTGGGCGGCGAGCGCGGCGCCCGAGCCGGTGACCCGCACGTCGCGGATCTCGCGATCGATCAACCGGCCGCCGGCGACGCGGGTGTCGAGGATCCGACACGGCGTGATGGCCGTGTAGGGCTCGTCGCTGGGGCCGGCCGACGTGACCACGACCGAGGACGACAGCGCCGACTCGGGGCCCTCGCCCTCGACGTTCTTCGCCGCGACGGTCAGCTGGTAGGTCCCCGGGCTGGTCGTGAAGAGGTAGTCGCCCGACCCGTCGGGCGGGGTCCCGACCTCGAAGGTCTCCACGAGCGTGGCGCCGTCGTACTGGCGCACGAGCGCCTGGGTGATGGCGGCCCCGCCGTCGTCGGTGGGGCCGTCCCAGGTGATCTGGATCTGCTCCTCGCCTCCGGTCACCGAGGTGATCGTGGGAGCGGTGACGGGCGGCCCGTACTTCAAGGCGACCGTGGCTGGGGTCGCGGTGAACGTGAGCCCGCCGTCGCCGCGGACGTTGAGGATGCCCCAGCAGCCGGGCTGCTTGGAGGCGCCGAGCGCGCAGTTGCCGAACACGCCGCTCGCCAGCTCGGTGACGGCGACGCCGTCGAGCACGGTGCCGGCCACGCCCAGGGCGGTGGGGACGAGGAGGTCGTCGACGGCGCCGGCCGCCCGGCTGAAGCTGTCGCCCCAGCACACGACGGTGCCGGCGGCCCGCCGGCCGCAGAGGTGGTCCCAGCCGCTGTCGAAGCCGACGATCGGGCTCGACGCAAGGGGGGTCCCCGCCGTGGTGACCGGGCCCGGCACCGTGTTGTTGGTCGTCTCCCCGTCGCCCATCTGGCCGTCGTCGCCGATGCCCCAGCACGCCAGCACGTCATCGGTGGTGGTGACGCAGGTGCTGTAGCGGCCGGTGGTCACGGCGTCGATCGACTTGCCCTCCAGGACGGTGCCGGCCGTCGTCGGGCTCTGCACCTTCGTCGCCACCCCGGTCGTGCCGTTGCCCAGCGCGCCGGAGAAGCTCGATCCGGCGCACCCGACGGTCCCGTCGGCGCCGAGCAGGCACGTGTTGAACGACCCGGCGCTCACCTCGGCGACGGCGGTCCCGGCGAGCGGCGTGCCCGAGAGGTCCACGTCGGTCGGCACCGTCTGGTCGCCGACGGCGCCGTTGGCCAGCTGGCCGACCGACCCGAGGCCCCAGCAGGCCACCTCGCCCGCCGAGGTGCGGGCGCAGACGTGCTGGTACTGGCTCGACAGGGCGACGATGTTGGCGCCGTCGAGCACCGAGCCGGTCTCGGTCGCGGCGACCGGCACGAGGCTGTCGTCGTTGGAGCCGATGCCGAGCTGGCCCTCGGAGTTGTCGCCCCAGCAGGCCACGACGTCGTCGGTGGTCAGGGCGCAGGTGAACTCCCGGCCGGCCGCGACCCGCTCGATGTCCTTCCCCGCGAGCGGGGTGCCGGCGACCGCCACAGCGACGGGCACGAAGCTCGCCGTCGTGGTGCCGGTGCCGAGCTCGCCCGACGCGTTGGTGCCCCAGCAGTAGAGGTCTCGGGCGCCATCGATGCCGCAGGCGTGGGTGTAGCCCACCGCCAGCCGGCTCAGTTCGTCCAGGTCGATCCCCGAACCGGTCGCGCCGGGCGGCGGCGCCGCCGTCGCCGCCGAGGACGTGGCCAACCCCACCGCCAGGAGTGCCGCCGCGAGGAGGCCTCGCAGGAGCCGGACGCGATGGCGGGTGGTCATGGGGGAGCCCCTTCGGTGGTCGACGCTGGCGCGGCGCCACGCCCCGGCCGGTTGCGCGACGACGACCGACCCGGCCTGCGTCACCTTCGAGGGTGACGCAGGTGCAACCCCGCAGCGGAGAACCTAGGACACCCGCCGCGAGCGTGCTCGGGACGCCCGGCGATCGGCCGCCGTGCCCACGCCGGCGCGGCGATGCTTCGCCCGACCGCCGCCCGACGTTCACCCGGCGGCGGGGGTGCGTTCGCCTGGCTCCGGTACACCACGGGCCATGCACCGGCCCCGCCTCCGCACCCTCGCCGCCCTGACCGCCGTCGCCGCGGCCAGCGCCCTCCCGCTCGCCCTCGCCACCCCCGCCCAGGCCGCCGGCCCGGGCCAGGTGGTGATCACCGAGTGGATGTACAGCCCGGGCTCGAGCGCCGCCGAGTTCGTCGAGGTCTCCAACATCGGCGGCACGTCCGTCGACCTGGCGACCTACTCGTTCGACGACGACAGCCGGACGCCGGGCACCTTCTCGCTGGCTGCCCTGGGCACGCTGGCCCCGGGCCAGTCCGGCCTCGTCATCGAGGGCACCGCCGCCGCCTTCCGCGCCGAGTGGGGCCTGGCGCCGACCGTCCCGATCGCCGAGGGCAACACCGCCAACCTCGGGCGCGGCGACGAGATCAACCTCTTCGACGGCACCACGCTCGCCGACCGGCTCACCTACGGCGACCAGACCTTCGCCGGCACGATCCGGACGCAGGGCGCCTCGGGCGTGCCCACCAGCTGCCTCGGGCTCGGCGCCAACAACGTCGGGTTGTGGGCGCTGTCGACGGTCGGCGACGGACGAGGCTCGGTGGCATCGACCTCGGGCGACGTGGCGTCGCCCGGCACCACGCCGCTCGGCACCTGCGGCCCGGTCACGATCGTCGGCGGCGACGGCACCGGCAACCCGAACACCCTGCCCTGCCAGCCCGAAGCCGCCAGCGGCACCGGTGCGGTGGCGGCGGGCGCCGTCGCCTGGCCTGGAGGCTCGACCGTCGCCGTCGGCGACCAGGCGTGTGCGTTCAAGACGACCACCGGCCCCGAGGGGCGTGACATCAGCGGCCTGGTGTTCGACCCGAGCGACCCGGGCGTCCTGTGGGCGGTCAAGAACAAGAGCTGGATCTTCCGCCTCGTGGAGCAGGGCGGCATCTGGGTGCCCGACCCGGCCGACGGCTGGGGCGCCGGCAAGCAGATCACCTTCCCCGGCGGCACCGGCCAGCCCGACTCGGAGGGCCTCACCGTCGGCCCCGACGGCGCGCTGTACGTGACCACCGAACGCGACAACGCCGCCAACACCTTCGCCCTGAACTCGGTGCTGCGCTACGACCCCTCCGTCGCCGGCTCGACGCTCGAGCCCACCCAGCAGTGGGACCTGACCGCGGACTTCCCGGAGCTGGTGGTGCCCGGCGGCGACAAGACCAAGGCCAACCTCGGCTTCGAGGGCATCACCTTCGTGCCCGACGCCTACCTGGTCGCCAACGCCTTCGTCGACCAGTCGACCGGCGCCGCCTACGACCCGGCCGCCTACCCGGGCCACGGCACCGGCCTGTTCTTCGCGGCCCTGGAGAACGACGGCAAGCTCTACGCCTACGCCCTCGCCGGCGACGGCTCGCACCACCGGGTGGCGGTGGTCGACACCGGCATGGGCCACGTGATGGACGTCCAGTTCGATGCCGACCTCCAGCGCATCTGGGCGCTGTGCGACAACACCTGCTCGGTCTCGTCGACCCTCCTCGGCATGGACGCGGCCGGGGCCCTGGTGCCCGACGCGGTGTACGAGCGCCCCGCGGCGCTCCCGAACGTGAACATCGAGGGCTTCGCCGTCGCCCCCACCGCCACGTGCGCCGACGGCGTGCGCCAGGCGGTCTGGTCCGACGACGGCCTCTCGGGTGCGGGCTTCGAGGGCCACGCCCTCTACCGCGGCACGGTGTCGTGCGACCTCGACCTCGGCCCGCAGGGCCCCGAGCCGACGATCGTGCCCGGGTCGGCCACGGTCGTCGAGGGCGACGCCGGCACCGCCACGCTCGAGATCCCGGTGACGCTGTCGAAGGCGTGGGACCAGCCGGTCAGCGCCTCGTGGGCGACCGGCGTCGCCGGCGGCAAGGCTCCGGCCGGCCAGGCCACGCCCGGCACCGACTACGACGCTGCTTCGGGCACCGTCACCTTCGCCCCCGGCGACACCGAGGCGACCGTCGCCATCACCGTCCGCGGGGACGCCACGTTCGAGGCCGACGAGTACCTGCTCGCCTTCTTCAGCGAGCCGGTGAACGGCCGCCTCGGCGGGTTCCTCGGCCTCGGCTTCGGCGGCATCCTCGACGACGATCGGACCATCACGATCGTGCCCGGCTCGGCCACGGTGGGCGAGGGCGACGCCACGACGCTGCGCATCCCGGTCACGCTCGACCACGAGTCGCGCAAGACCGTCACGGCCGAGTGGGCGACCGGCTTCGCCGAGGGCGCCCCCGCCGGCCAGGCCACCCCCGACGTGGACTACGCGGCGACCTCGGGCACCGTGACCTTCGCCCCCGGCGAGACCGTCGCCTACGTGGAGATCGAGGTCACCGACGACCTCGACGTCGAGGGCGACGAGTACCTCGTCGTGTTCGTGAACACCCCGACCAACGCCCGCATGGGCGGGTTCTTCGGCCTCGGCTTCGGGGGCATCGCCGACGACGACGCCCCGGCGACCTAGCCGCCGGCCCTACCCGGCCCGGCCGGCCCGCAGCGTCGTGGCCACGGCGTCGGCCAGCGCGCCGGTCGGGTCGCCGGGGCGCGGGTCGGCCCGCCAGGCCACGTGCTGGTCGGGGCGCACCAGCAGCGCGCCGCCCGCGGCGAGGCCGCAGCGCTCGAGCCACGACCGGTCCGGCGCGGCGTCGCCGACCAACGGCACGTGGCGCACCGAGCCCGGCGCGTCGGCGCACGCCTTCGCCCAGGCCTCGTGGTCGGCGGCCGAGAGCAGGGCCAGTTCGCCGCGGGGCACGAGATCGAGGGTGGAGCGGCCGTCGGCCAGCCAGCCGTGGGGGAGGCGAGCGCCCACCTCGGCGTGGGGGTCGAACGCGCGGGGATCGGTGATCGGCTCGCCGCCGTACACGTAGCCGAGCTGCAGGCCGAGCATGTCGAAGTGGGTGGCCTGCTCGGCCACCGCGGCGTCGATCGCCGGCCGGCGAGCCGGATCGGCGAGCACGGTGGCCAGGTCGTCGGCCGTGCTGGTCGGGCCGAGGTCGAGCGCCTCGGCCAGCAGCAGCATCTTGAAGGCGTTGGCGGTGCTCTGGTCGCAGTTCGTGGCGGCGACGGGCCGGCGCTCGGGCTCGTAGGTGTCGAGCAGCGCCTCGGGCGCCCGCCCGTCGAGCACCGCGGCCAGCTTCCACGCCAGGTTGTGGGCGTCGGCCACCCCGGTGTTGAGGCCCATGCCGCCGGTGGGCGGGAAGCGGTGGGCGGCATCGCCCACGAGGAACGTGCGCCCGTCGCGAAGCCGTTCGGCCACCTGGGCGGTCATGTGCCAGGTGCCGGCCCCGGCGACCTCCACGGTCGCGTCGGGATCGCCGATGGCGGCGAGCGCGAGGGTTCGGCACCGCTCCTCGTCGTAGTCGTCGATGGTCTCGGCAGCGGGATCGAAGGCGACCATCAGGACCCACTCGCGGTCGAGGTCGTGGGCGATGAACGAGCCGGGGCACGACGGGTCGAGCACGAAGTGCAGCACGCCGAGGCGATCGGCCACCTGGGCCCGCAGGTCGGCGAGCAGGTGGATGGCGACGAAGCTCTGGATGCTCGCCGGGCCGACCATCTCGATGCCGAGCGAGCGGCGCACCGGGCTCGTCGCCCCGTCGGCGGCGAGCACGTAGGTGCTGCGGACCCTGGTCTCCCGACCGGTGGCGACGTCGCGCACGACGGACGTGACGCCGGCGTCGTCCGGCTCGCTCGCCAGCCACTCGGTGCCGTAGCGCAGGTCGACGCCGGCGCGCCCGGCCTCGTGGGCGAGGATCGGCTCGAGGCGGTGCTGGGAGATGTTGCGCAGCGGCGTCGGCGTGTGGGCCAGGCACTCGTCGCCCTGGCGCTCGAAGGGCAGCCGGCCGATCAGCTCGCCGGTGAGCGTCGTCACGAAGTTCACGTGGCCGGCGTCGGCCGGGTCCTTGGCGATGGCCTCGATCGCCGCCAGGTCCATGCCGGCCTGGCGGAAGACCTCGAGCGTCCGGGCGTTCACCACGTGGGCGGCGGGGCGGCGCTGCGGGCCGTCACGGCGCTCGACCACCAGGCACCGGTGGCCGGCGTCGACCAGCAGGCGGGCGGCGGTGAGGCCCACGGGCCCGGCGCCGACGATCAGGATGGGCACCTCGACCTCGGCGTCCACCTCAGATCAGCCCCGCGCTGCTGCCGCCGTCGAGCTGCAGGTTCTGGCCGCTGATGAAGCCGGCCTGGGCGCTGCAGAGGAAGGCGCAGGCGTCGCCCACCTCCTCGGGGCGACCGAGCCGGCCCGCCGCGATCGTCGTGGCCATGTGGGCGTAGGCCTCCTCGACGGTGATGCCGGCGAGGCTGGCGTGCAGCTCGGCCATCTGGCGCTGGCGACCCGTGTCGATCCGCTCGGGCAGCAGGTTGTTGATCGTGACGTTCGCCGAGGCCACGTCCTTCGACAGCGCCTTGGCCACCGAGGTGAGCCCGGTGCGGGCCCCGGTGGAGAGCCCCATGGGCGAGAGCGGCGTCTTCACCAACGCCGAGGTGATGTTGACGATCCGACCGAACCGGCGATCGACCATGCCGGGCAGCGCGCGCCGGATCAGGTCGAGCGGAGCGAGCATGTTGGCGTCGAGCGCCGCGATCCACGCGGCACGGTCCCAGTCCGCGAAGCGGCCGGGTGGGGGACCGCCGTTGTTGGTGACGAGGATGTCGGGCGCCGGGCACGCGTCGAGCAGGGCGTCTCGGGTGGCCGGATCGCCGACGTCGCCCGCGACCGTGCGGACGGTCGCGCCGTGGCGCTCGACGAGCGGCGGCCGCGTCGGCCAGGCCGGCCTCGTCGCGGCGTTGAGGGTGACCGCCACGCCCTCGCGGGCGAGGGCCTCGGCGCAGGCGAAGCCGAGGCCCCGGCTGGAGGCGGCGACGATGGCGGTGCGGCCGGCGATGCCGAGGTCCACGGCTCAGGCCTCCCCGTCGGTGGCGAGCCGGGCAGCGAAGGCGGTGCGCCAGTCGGCGAAGGGCTGCGACCCGTCCCGGTCGGCCACCTTGGCCTCGAGGTCGGCGAGCAGCTCGTCGTCCGTCATCGACAGGTCGAGGGGGTCGGCGAAGGGCTGGGCGACGTGGAACGGGGTGTCGACGAACACCTCGAGCCCGTTGCCCTCCGGATCGGGGAAGTACAGCGACCAGGCGTTGCCGTGGCAGATCGGGATCACCCCCTCGACCTGCGCCGCGTCCAGGCGCCGGCCGACCTGGCGCAGCTGGCCGAGCGTGGCGGTGCGGAAGGCGAGGTGGTCGGCCAGCACGAAGCTCGCCGGGCGGGCGTCGTCGTCTCGGACCAGCACGATCTGGTGGTGGGCGGCCGGGTCCTGCGAGAGGAAGACCATGTCGTCGAGGCCCGGTGCCGGCGCGCCCCGATCGGTGACGTGGAACCCGAGCACGTCGACGTAGAAGGCGACCATCGCCTCGAGGTCGCGGACGGCGAGGGTGGTGTGGGCGAGGACGAGCGAAGGCGTCGGGGTCATGACTGACAATCTGTCCAATATTGGAGAGATTGTCAACGCATGGTACGGTCTCGGCCATGGCGAGCCCGACCGCCGAGCCGGTCCTCACCCGCGGCCACAAGAAGAAGGCCCGCACCCGCCGCCTCCTGCTCGACACGGCCCTCGAGGTCCTGGCCGAGCAGGGCGAGGGCTTCGCCGTGGCCGACCTCGCGGCGCGCGCCGGCATGTCGCACGGCACCTTCTACAACCACTTCGCCGACCGCGAGGAGCTGATCGCCGCCCTCGCCCCCGAGGTGGTGGCCGCGTTCGCCGCCCAGGCGGCGGCCGAGGTCGACGAGCCCGATCCCGCCCGGCGCTTCGCCGCCATCTCGGCCCGGGCCCTGGCCCGCGCCGCCGAGGCCCCCGAGATGGTCCGGGTCGCCCTGCGGCTCGAAGCCGTGCAGCAGGCGCTCATCGCCGAGGGCAGCTTCGCCCACCTGCGCGACGACCTGGCGGCCGGCCACGCGTCGGGGGCCTTCGCCGAGCCGCCCACCGCGGCCACGCTCGACGTCGTGGTGGGGTCGCTGCTGATCGCGGCGCGGCGCATCGTCGACGGCGAGCGCGGCGCCGCCTACCGCGAGGGCGTGCTGCGGCACCTCCTGCGCTCGCTCGGCGCGGGCGACGAGGCCGAGGCCATCGCCGCGGAGGCCGTGGCGGCGGCCGGGCCGCCGACCTGAGCGCGGCGGTCGTCGCTCAGCGCAGGCGATCCGCCCGCCGGCGGTGGCGCCACCAGTCGGCCACCATGGCGGGCAGCTGCACCAATGCTGCCCGTACGCCCGCACCAGCGATGCGGCGCCCGGCCCCGCACCCGTGGCCCGGCGCACCTGGGCGGGGCTCGCCTTCGCCGCGATGACCCGGAACCCCTGTCGGACGCCACCGCCGCGGAGCCGCAGCTCGAGGCGGGCGAGCGATGGCGCGTGGCGGCGGTGCTGCTGGACCAGGCTCGACGGAGCGATCGTGTCGAGCCCGAGCTCGGCGGCCAGCGCGGCGCCGCCCGGCACGAGCGCGAGCAGCGAGCCCATCTCGGCCGCGATCTCCCAGCGGCGAGCGAGCGCCGCCGCCTCGTCCCACACCGGGTGCTCGACACGGGCGATCGCCCGCTCCAGGTCCGTCCAGGCCCGGCTCCCCGGCTCGTCCTTGGCCTGGAGGTGGAGCACGACGTGCAGGGCGCACCCGGGTGGAGGGCACCGCCACGATCGTGCCGGCGAGGTCGAGCTGGTCGTGGTCGCGCCAGACCTCCTGCCAGACGTCGCCCTCGGCGACGTGCTCGGTGTGGTGGAGGCAGCGGTGCAGGTCGACCGTGGCGCCGTCGCGGCGTCGGAACCAGGTCTGGGCGTGGGGCTCGGCGCCGCCGGGCAGCGGCACCTGCGGGGCGACCGGCGACCGGCCGGTAGCCGAGGGCCCGGAGCACGCCGTCGGCCGCCACCCGATCGGCCGGGCCCACGAGCAGGTCCACATCGCCGTAGCTCCGCTCGTCGGGTCGGTCGTAGAGCCAGCGAGCGACGGCCGGACCTTCAGGAGCACGGCATCGATCCCGGCGGCGGCGAGCGCCCTGATCGACTCGACCGCCTGGTGGTCGACCATGGGCGCCGACCCACCGCGGCGAGGCGGTCCTCCGCGGCGCCCACGTCGTCGCTCGTCACCGCACCACCATCGCACCTGCCCGCGTCCCGGGGCCGGTTCGCTAGGTTTCCCGGTTCCGCAGCGGCACGAGGATGGGGACGATGGCAGGCGGTCTGGTCGGGTTGTTCGACGATGTGGCGGCCATCGCCAAGCTGGCGGCGGCCTCCATCGACGACGTGGGCGCGGCGGCGGGCAAGGCGAGCGTGAAGGCGGCCGGCGTGGTCGTCGACGACACGGCCGTCACCCCCGCCTACGTGCGAGGCCTGGCCGCGGACCGGGAGCTCCCGATCATCAAGCGGATCGCGCTGGGGTCCCTGCGCAACAAGCTGCTGCTCATCTTGCCGGTGGCCCTGCTGCTCAGCGCGGTCGCACCCACGGTGGTCGAGGTCATCTTGATGTTCGGCGGCTGCTTCCTCGCCTACGAGGGCGCCCACAAGGTGGTCCACGCCCTGCGCCACGACGACCACGACCACGACGAGCCGGTGGTCGAGCAGGGCCCCGAGGCCGAGGCGACGACCATCGCCGGGGCCATCCGCACCGACTTCATCCTCTCGGCCGAGATCATGGTGATCTCCCTCAAGGAGGTCATCGACGAGCCGCTGGTCTCGCGGGGGATCATCCTGGCCATCGTCGGTGCGCTCATCACCGTCGTCGTCTACGGCGTGGTGGCGCTCATCGTGAAGATGGACGACGTCGGGCTGAAGCTGGCCCAGCGCGAGTCGCCCCGCTCGCAGCGCACGGGTCGGGCCCTGGTGGCCGCGATGCCCAAGGTGCTCGCCTGGCTGGCGGTGATCGGCACCGGCGCCATGCTCTGGGTGGGCGGTCACATCATCCTCGTGGGCTTCGACGAGCTCGGCTGGCACTGGCCCTACGGGCAGGTGCACCACCTCGAGGAGGAGGTGCACCACGTCGGCGGCCTCGGCGGGGTGCTCGCCTGGCTCGTGAACACGGCGATCTCCGCCGTGGTGGGCTTCCTCGTGGGCTTCGCCATCCTCTCGGTGGTCGAGCGCCTGCCGTTCGGCAAGGCTGGCGACGCGGCGTCGGCCGCCCACTAGCGCGAGGAGGGGCAGTGGTCGCCGTCCTGCACACGTTCACCACCGGCTGGCTCACCACCGACCGCGCCGGGCTCATCGAGGGCGGCGAGGGACGGGTGCGGATCCCGGTGGTGTCGCACCTCATCGAGCACCCCCCGGGGGCGCGTCGCGTTCGACACCGGCCTGCACCACGACCTGCGCGCCGACCCCGAGGGGCGCATCGGCTTCCTCGCCCAGCTGTTCGACGTCGAGCTGGCCGAGGGGACGGCGATCGACGAGCGCGTCGGCGCCCTCGCCGGCGACGTGGACCTGATCGTGAACTCGCACCTCCACTTCGACCACTGCGGCGGCAACGCCCACCTCGGCGACGTGCCGTTCGTGGTGCAGCGCGCCGAGTGGGACGCCGCCCACGGCGGCGATCCGACCGCCGGCTACGTGGACGCCGACGTGTCGGTGGGCCAGGACGTGCGCCTCGTCGACGGCGAGCACGACGTCTTCGGCGACGGCACCGTGGTGTGCGTGCCCACGCCGGGCCACACCGCCGGCCACCAGTCGCTCCGGGTGCGGACCGCCGACGGCGAGGTGCTGCTCACGGGCGACGCCTGCTACTTCCGCGAGTCGCTCGTGACCGGGCGCCTCCCCCTGTTCGGCTTCGATGCCGACGAGCAGCACCGATCGCTCGATCGGCTGCGCGACCTCGAGCGCACCGGCTGCGAGCTGCTCTTCGGCCACGATCCCGACCAGGTGGCCGACGACCGCGTGCAGACCCGCGGCGCTCGCTGACCGGCGCCCGCTCAGCCCTGGGCGCGCCGGCCCTCGGCTGCGGCGGCGACGATCTTGGCGATGCGGGCCGCTGCGGTCTCGGGCTTCGCCGCGGTCACGATCCAGTGGAGCATCTGCTTGCGGGGCGAGGCGGGGAACCCGTCCCATGCCGCCCTCGCGGCGGGCACGGCGTCGAGCGCGGCGGTGAGCTCCGCCGGCTCGATGAGGTCCTCGACCGAGTCGAGGATCGTCCACCACCCGTTGGCCTGGGCGACCTCGACCGAGCGGCGACCGGCGTCGGCCAGCAGCCCGGCGGCGTCGAGCTCGGCGATCCGGCGGCGGTTGAGGCGGGTCCAGGTGCTCTTCGGGCGGCGGGGGGTGATGAGCTGCAGGCCCCGGTCGTCGTCGAAGGTGTTGACGGTCGAGTCGATCCAGCCGAAGCACAGGGCTTCGAGCACGACCTCCTCGTAGGGCACGGTGTCGCGACTTGTGCGAGAGCGCCAGGTGGCGACCCAGACGCCGCGGGCCGATGCGTGGTTGGCCTCGAGCCAGGACCGCCAGGCCGCCCGATCGACCGGGTGGTAGATCGGGTAGTCGAACTTCCAGGTGGCGGGGTGGCTCGACGCGGTGGGCGGGACGGTCACCCGCACCCGCAGCCGCCGCCGCAGCACCCGCCGCCGGTCGGGGCCGGGGCCGGAGCGGACCCGCCGCCGACGCCGGCGGTGACCCGGGCGACGCCGAAGGTCGAGAGCAGGCGCTTCACCTCGGCGTGGCCGTTGGGGCAGCGGGCCTCGTCGGCGGTGGCGAACGACGTGCGCTGCTCGAAGCGCTCGTCGCAGGCCAGGCAGCGGTACTCGTAGGTCGGCACGGCCGCCAGGCTAGGGCGGGGCGACGGGTGCTGGGTAGGGTCCGACGCCATGAGCAAGACCAACCCGGGCAACTTCTTCGAGGACTTCGAGCTGGGCCAGGTGATCGAGCACGCCACCCCGCGCACGATCACCGAGGGCGACCGGGCCCTCTACGGGGCGCTGTACCCCACCCGGTTCTCGATCCCGTCGTCGGCCGCGTTCGCCGCCGCGTGCGGCCTCGCGCCGCACCCGGTCGAGGAGCTCATCGGGTTCCACATCGCGTTCGGCAAGACCGTGCCCGACGTGTCGCTCAACGCCGTCGCCAACCTCGGCTACGCCGAGCTGCGCTTCCACCGGCCGCTCGTGCCCGGCGACACCCTCCGCACCAGCTCGGAGGTCATCGGGCTCAAGGAGAACTCCAACGGCAAGACCGGCGTGGTCTACGTCCGCTCCACCGCCACCGACCAGCACGGCGCCGTCGCCATCGACTGGGCCCGCTGGGTGATGGTGCACAAGCGCGACCCGGAGGCTCCCGCTCCGGAGACGACCGTGCCCGAACTGGCGAAGGTCGTCGACCCCGCCGACCTGGTGATCCCCGCCGGTCTCGACTTCGCCTCGTACGACCTCGCCGCCGCCGGCGAGCCCCATCGCTTCGACGACTACGAGGTGGGCGAGAAGATCGACCACGTCGACGGCGTGACCCTCACCGACGCCGAGCACATGATGGCCACCCGCCTGTGGCAGAACACCGCCAAGGTCCACTTCAACACCGAGGCCCGTCCCGACGGCCAGCGCCTCATCTACGGCGGCCACGTCATCTCGATGGCCCGAGCGCTGTCGTTCAACGGCCTGGCCAACGCCCAGCTGATCTCGGCCATCAACGGTGGCGCCCACACCGCGCCCGCCTTCGCCGGCGACACCGTGTACGCCTGGAGCGAGGTGCTCGACAAGGCCGAGACCTCGGTGCCGTCGGTGGGTGCCCTGCGGCTGCGCCTGGTGGCCACCAAGGGCCGCGACGAGTCGATGGTGCTCAGGGGCGAGGACGGCAAGTACGCCCCCGGCGTGCTGCTCGACCTCGACCTCTGGGCGCTCTGCCCCCGGTAGCCGCCTGCGGCCGCAGCGTGCCGCGCTGACCACGCTGCGGGACCCGCTTGGCTACGCTCCCCGCCCGATGAGGCGGAACATCGACGAGACCATCGAGCGCATCCCTGCGGCCGCGCTCCACGTGCGCGGCGGTGCCATCGCGGCCGCCAACGAGCTGGCGCAGCGGATGCTGGGCGAGACCGAGGCGATGATCGGCTCGATCTTCGAGCCCGACCGCGACGCCATCGCCCAGGTGGCGGCGGCGGCCGAGGCGTCGGGCGCGGGGACCGTCGGGCCGGTCCTGATCCGCCTCGACCCCCACCCGCCCCATCGCTTCGTCGAGGTCACCTTCGGGCCCCACCCCGACGGCGGGGCGATCGCCGTGGTGGTCGACGTGACCGAGCGCGAGCGCCTCGACGCCGCCATCGCCGAGTTCGCCACCGGCGTCTACCTCACCGACGCCTCCCTGCGCGCCACCTGGATCCCCCACCGGGTGAGCGAGTCCGTCGGCCTCCCCGTCGGACGCTTCGTGGGCACCGACGTGTACGAGCTGCTGCACCCCGACGACGTCGAGCCCACCCGTCGCCTCATCGCCCGGGCCATCGAGAACCCCGGCGTCCGCTGCTCGAGCACCCTGCGGGTCCACCAGTTCGACCAGCCCGAGGTGTGGTGGCCGATCGTCGTGCACGTCATCTGGCGGGGCGACGACCCGGCGCTCGGCGGCGTGCTGGTCCGCTTCGACCTCGACCTGTCGGCCGGCCTGCACCTGCGTGGCGTCGAGGCCACCGCGCAGGGCCTGATCACCCTCGCCCCCTCGTCGGCCACCGGGGCCCTCCACCTGGGGGTCGACGGGACGCTGCTCCAGCGCTCCACCCGGGTGCGCGAGATCCTCCGCCCGCTCGGCGACGACGGCGACCAGCGCTGGCTCGAGCTCCTGCGCCCCGAGCACCGCGGCGACGTGTTCGAACGGCTGGAGGCGGCGCGGGCGGGGGAGCTGCTCCCGGCGATCGACGTGGCCTTCGGGGACGGGACGGTGGTGTGGGCCCGGCTCGACGTCGTGCCCTACAAGGACGCCCACGAGGAGGTGGCGGGGATGTTCGTCAACCTCCTCGATCGCACCTCGGAGCTGGCGGCTCGCGACGAGCTGGCCGCCGCGCGCGAGGAGCTGTGGCACCTCGCCAACCACGACGCCCTCACCGGCCTCGCCAACCGTCGGCAGCTGGCCGATCGACTCGACGACCGGCTGCCCGCCGCTGCGGTGGTGTGCGACCTCGACCGGTTCAAGGACGTCAACGACCGGTTCGGGCACCGCGTGGGCGACGAGGTGCTCGCCGAGGCCGGGCGACGGATCCGGGCCGCGGTCGCCGGCGATGATCTGGTGTGCCGGTTCGGCGGCGACGAGTTCGTGGTGCTCTGCGACGGCATCGGCGACGAGGCGGCGCTCGACGCGCTCGTGGCCCGGATCGGGCGGTGCTTCTCCGGCCCGATCCAGGTGGACGGCCACGCGCTCGACGTGGGCATCAGCGTGGGCGGTGCGCTCGCGGTGGCGGGCGACGAGGCCGACCCGGATGCCCTGATCCTCCGCGCCGACCGGGCGATGTACCGGGCCAAGGCGGCTGCGCCTCCATCGATGCCGCCGGGCTGATCGGGGCGGGTGGCCGGCGGCCCGAGGTCAGCGCGGCGCCAGGTCGACCTGGTCGCCGATCGCGATCTCGCCGCCGGTGAGCGTCCGGAAGACGGTGCCGGCTCGTCGGCGCAGCGCGTGGCGGGCGCCGGGCGCGATGCCGTCGTCGAGCAGCTTGCAGGGCGCGGCGATGCGGACGACCTCGAGCTCCACGTCGCCGATCCGCATCCGCTCGCCCGGTCGCGTCGGGATGTCGCCGTGGGAGATGGTGATGTTGCGACGCGTCGATCCGGGCTCGATCGGGTGGCCGAGCTCGGCGGCGGCCTCGGCCAGGTCGACCGCGGATTGCACGGTGACGTGGCGGTGCCTGGTGCCGTGGTAGCGGTCGCCGACGAGGCCCTTCCCGGCGTCGACCTCCACTCGGTCGACCGCCTTCACGGGCAGGCGGGTGGCCGGGGCGAGGTGGATGGCCGTCACGGTCGGAACCGACCAGCCGAGCCTCAGGTCGAAGCCCTCGGCCGGCACGATGGACCCGAAGTACCGGTCCTCGGCTTCGCTCCAGCGCGCCTCCCAGTCGGCCCGGTACTCCTCGCCCTCTCGGTCCAGCAGCTGCGCTCGGCGGACGGTGCGGGGCACGTCGACCAGCACCCGCAGGTCGAGCAGGTCGGTCAGCGCGGGTCGGCACGAGTAGGCGCCCTCGAGGACCACGACGTCGGCCGCTTCGACGGCGACCGGAGCGCCCATCGGCCGCGCCTCGGCATCCCAGTCGTCCGACTCCCAGTCGAACGGGCGGTAGGTGGTCGCCCGTCCGGCCCGCAGGGCCTCGAGCACCGGTCGCTGGGTCCGCCAGTCGATCACCGTGTCGGCCTTCTCGGCGGCGGTCCGCTCGTCCCAGGTGCGGGCCGAGCCGCCGAGGTAGAAGTCGTCGCCCTCCACCACGGTGACGGTCGGCCCGCCGGCTCGGAGGGCGTCGGCCACCGTGGCGGCGAGGGTCGACTTGCCGGACCCGCTGCGGCCGTCGACCCCGACGGTGATGGGGCGGTCGACCTCGGCGGCCATCGATCGGAGCCGGTCGACGAGCGGGGCGGCCAGCTCGGCGGGGGAGGGTCTGTTCACTTCGGCGGGAGCGTTCGAGCGAAGGCGACGCCCCGGCCCACCCAGCGCTCGAGCTGCGGGCGACGGGCCACCTTCGCCAGGTCGACGTCGAGCCAGCCCTTCATCGTCCGAGCGCCCATGGCGACGGGCGCAACGCCCTCGCCGACGAGTCCGGGGCCGGCATCGGGGCCCACCCGCACCATGAGCGGCCCCCGGCCGCTCGCCACCACGGCGAGGTTGCCGGCGACGAGGAACGAGAGCCCGCCGAACATCTTCTGCTCGGTGACGTCGGCCTCGCCGGCCAGGAGGTCGCGGATCCGCTCGGCCAGCCGCTCGTCGTAGGGCACGGTGGCCAGGCTACGCGTGACACCCGACCGCCCGGCCGCTGGTTGGGGCGGTGAGCGGTTGGCGCGCTGGAGGCGCGGGTTCTGCTCACGGGTCCGAGTGGGGGCGGGTGCGGCGCCGGGCGGTGAGCGGTTGGCGCGCTGGGGGAGCGGGTTCTGCTCACGGGTGCCGGCCGGGGTGGGTGCGAGGCGGGTTCGTGTGCAGTTTCGGTGGTGGTGGCGCGAGAAGTGCTCACGGGCTGGGCGGGCGCCGAGCGCCGGCCGGGCTGGCGCCCGCTACGAGTCGGTGATCGGGGCGTCAGCGAGGTAGGTGCCGTAGCCGATGTTGCCGGAGCTGAGGCCCATCCACTCCTTGAGCGTGGGCGACAGGGTTCGGCGAACGTCGCGGGAGATGGAGCGGTTCCAGTTGTTCTGGTGGCGGATGAACGAGCGGGCGTAGAACGCGAACGCCATGGCCCGCTCCCGATCGGCGCTGGTGTTGGCGCCCGAGGTGTGCCACGTGCGGCCGTCCATCAGGATCACCGAACCGGCCGCCGCCTCCCACGGGAGCATCCCGGCCTTCGGGTCGTCGGGCACCTCGGCGAAGCAGGTGAAGCGGTGGCTGCTGGGCAAGTAGCGGGTGGCGCCGTTCGCCTCGTCGACGTCGTCGAGGCACCAGATCGCGTTCATCGTCCAGCGGACCGTCCACGGCTCGGGCACGACGGTCGACTGGTCGTTGTGGGCGTTCATCGACCGGCTGCCGGGCAGGGCGATGTTGGCCGAGAAGTTCGAGAGGGCCGGGTCGCCGTCGAGCGCGGCGGTCACGTAGGGCACCACGACCGGGTGCTCGGCGAGGGCGGCGAAGACGGGGTCGTACTCGATCAGGTCGTAGATCCGGACGTTGTTGCCGCCCGGGTCGAGGTAGTCCATGCGCGTCGGGATGCCCCGGGCCTCGGACGCCTCGGCGGCCCGCACCAGCGCGGCGCGGGCCTCGGCCACCTCGGCGGGCGACAGGACGGCGGGCAGGATCGAGAACCCCTGCTCGTCGAGCTCGCCCACCACCTCGTCGACCGACCGGCTCACGTCGAGCAGCACCCCCCGTCGCCCGTGGCGTCATCTCCCGAGGGTGCGTGGCACGGCCCTGGCGGCGAGGGCGCGACGTCGAGCGCCGGGTTGCGCTCGAAGAAGCCGAAGGGCGAGAGCAGGAACCCCGTGTACTCGGTGGGCATCACCGGCCAGTCCTCCGGGCGGGGGAAGTGGGTGATCCCGAACGAGTACCAGAGCACCACGTCCTCGCCGTCGAGGTCGCGGTCGGCGGCGGTCCACGCAGGCAGGCCGTCGCCACCGGCGCTCTGGTTGGGGAACTCGCCGGCCGCCCGGCGCTCGTCGGGGGCGTAGGGCGTGACCCACAGGTTGTGGCGGGCGAAGCCGGCCCGCTGGCCCACCGACGACTCGGGGTGGGCGAGCAGGGTGGGCGTCGACATCGTGGGGATGAGCTTGTAGCCCACCGGCCGATCGACGTGGTTGCGCTTGTCGGGGTTCACCACCCGCCAGCTCCGGCTGGTGGCCGGGTTGGTGAGCCGCTTGGCCTCCGACTCCTTGGCCAGCACGGTGGCCTTCGGGCGGAAGGCGTTGCCCCACGGCGCCTCCGGCCCCATCGGGACCACCTCGGCCTCCACCTCCTCGACCCGGTTGGCGGTGCCGTCGACGTCGAGGTCGAGCCGGGCGCAGAACAGGTGCTGGTGCACGGGTGCCACGAGCCCGGGGGCGAGCGGGCTCGAGAACGGCGTCGACTCGCCCACCCGCACGCCCTGCGTCGAGAGGATGCCGGTGAGCTTCACCTCGAGCTGGATGTTGCCGTCCAGGTAGAAGTACCAGAAGAAGCCGTACTCGTAGTTGCCGACGGTGGCGATGTGGCTGATGACGAGCCGACGGCTGCGGCGCACCTCGTGGCGGTTGGTGAGCAGGTCGACGTGCTTCCACCCGATGCCGAAGTCCTCCTCGTGCATGCAGATGGCGTTGGGCACCACCCACGGCGTGCCCTGCTCGGTGGCCATGGTGACGTCTGTGTAGTGGATCTCGCCGAGGCAGTCGCAGCCGAGCGTGAGCGACTGGGTCATGCGCCCGAGCCCCCACTCGCCGGCATCGAAGGCATTCTTCCAGCCCTGCACCTCGCCCGGGTCGCCGTAGGGCACGACCATCTCGGAGATCGACGCCCGGTGGAGGATCGAGCGCCGTCGCTCCGACCCGTCGGGCGCGGCGTCGGTGTAGTGGACCTGGTGGAGCGTGAGGCCCTCGTAGGGATCCCACCCCATCCGCATCTCCCACCTCTGCCAGCGCACGAGGTTGTCCTCGACCGTGAAGCTCACGCCCTCGGGCTGGGTGATGTGGATCGGGCGCAGGTCGGTGCGCAGCGGGCCGACGTGGTCGACGTCGTAGCGGCTGCCCTGCGGGGCGATGGGGATCGGGTCGGTGCCCGGTGGGGCGTGGTCGATGACCTCGATCACCTCGCCGGTGCCGAGATCGGCGTGGACGATGACGCCTTCGATGGGGCGCGCGTAGCCGTTGTCGGTCTCGTCCATGCGCAGGAACGAGATGCAGCGGGCGATGCGTCGGCCCTCCTCGGCGGCGTAGCCGAAGCTGCCGGCGGGCCACGGATCGATCTGCACGTGGGTGAGGTCGGTGATGCCGCGCCGGGCGAGGGCGGCGATGTAGTCGGGGTGCTGGGTGCAGGCGACCATGACCAGGAACGACTCGCCCATGAGCAGCGTCGGCCGCTGGCCCTCGATCACCTCCCGGCGGACGATGGCCTCGTCGTCGATGCTGACGATCAGCTTGACCATCGTGAGCTGGGGGCCGGGCACGACGAGCGCCTCGACACGGCGGCGCACCGGGTCGCCCGGCGACCACGCGGCCAGCTCGTCCTTGGTGGGCTCGTCCAGGATGATGTGGACGATCGAGGCGCCGTCGGGGACCTCGCCGGCGGCGTCGAGCACCGCCTTGGCCGTGGTGACCTCGTCGGGGGTGAGCAGCGAGAGCGGGTGGGCCGCGGTCATGCGGGGGATCCTCCCGCGGTCGGCGCCGCAGGCCGGGCCGGGAGCGGCTGCGCCAGGTCGCCCAGCCGCCCCCTCGTGTACTCGACGGACCCCTGCAGGAACCCGTCCAGGTCGCCGGTCTTCACCGGCGGCAGGTCCTTGAACCACGCAGGGACGAACGTCTCCATCGCCCCCGTCTCGAGCGCGTCGAGCACCGCGCCGACGATCTCGCTCGGGTCCATCGGCTCGATGTCGGAGATCGACGGGTCGTTGTCGGGGAGCTCGAACAGCTCGGTGGCCAGCACGCCGGGCTGCACCACGTGCACCTGCACGGGGCTGCCGGCGACGCCCAGGTCGACCCGCAGGCCCTCGGCGTAGGCGGTGATGCCGGCCTTGGCGGCGGCGTAGACGGCCTCGGCGGGCGGGCCGAGCCGCGCCGCCACCGACCCGATGAACACCACGCCGCCCGACGCGCCGAGCGCGGGGAGCAGCGCCTGGGTGAGGGCGATGGGGAGTGGAGGTCGATGCGCAGCACGTCGGCCACCTCATCGGCGCGGTGCGCCCACGCCCAGCGGCGCTTGGGGATGCCGGCGTTGTTGACCAGCAGGTCGAGCCCGCCGAGGTCGCCCACCACCTGGGCGGCGAACGCGTCCAGCCCGTCGATGTCACCCAGGTCGACCGTCCACGACCGGCTGTCGGGCGAGTGGGCCCGGACCCGCTCGAGCACCTCGGCCAGGCGGTCGGGCCGGCGGGCGCAGATCCCGACGATCGCGCCCCGCTCGGCCAGCCCCTCGGCCAGCGTGGCGCCGAGGCCGGACGACGCGCCCGTCACCAGCACCCGCTTCCCCACGAGATCGAACATGCCGACGGCCCCCGTTTCTGACAGTTGCGTCAGGTTAGGGGAACGGACGTCGCCATGGGCTCGGCGCTAGCGCGGGACCTCGAAGACGATGCGACCACGGACCTTGCCGGCGAGGATGTCGGGGGCCAGGTCGGGGGCGTCGGCGAGCGGCCGGAGCTCGGTGATGGCGTCGAGCGTGGCCACGTCGAGATCGGTGGCGAGCCGAGCCCACGCCTCGGTGCGGGCGGCGAGCGGGGCCATCACGCTGTCGACGCCGGCGAGGGTCACGCCGCGCAGGATGAACGGCGCCACCGAGCCGGGGAGGTCCATGCCCTGGGCCAGGCCGCACGCCGCGACCGTGCCGCCGTAGCGGGTGCCGGCGAGGACGTTGGCGAGCGTGTGGCTGCCCACGCTGTCGACGGCGGCCGCCCAGCGCTCCTTGCCGAGCGGGCGGCCGGGCTCGGACAGGCCGGCCCGATCGATCACCTCGGACGCACCGAGCTCCTCCAACCAGCTGGCCTCGTCGAGCTTGCCGGTGGAGGCGATCACCTCGTGGCCGAGCTTGGCCAGCAAGGCGACGGCCACGCTGCCGACGCCACCGGACGCGCCGGTGACCAGGACCGGCCCGCTCCCGGGCTCGACGCCGGCGCGCTCGAGGGCGCGCACGCACAGCATCGCCGTGTAGCCGGCCGTGCCGACTGCCATCGATTGCGCCGGGGTGAAGGCGCCGGGGAGCGCCACGAGCCACCCGCCGGGCACCCGAGCGCGCTGGGCGTAGCCGCCGAGGTGGGTCTCGCCGACGCCCCAGCCGTTCAGGATCACCGCGTCGCCGGCGGCGATGCCGTCGTGGGCTGACTCGGCGACCGTGCCCACGAAGTCGATGCCCGGGACCATCGGCCAGCGCCGCACGACGGGCGACGAGCCGGTGAGGGCCAAGCCGTCCTTGAAGTTCAGCGTCGAGTGCGACACGTCGACCGTGACGTCGCCGTCCATGAGGTCGTCGTCGCTGATCGAGGTCCACGCCAGCTGCTGGGGCTGGCCGTCCTCCTTGGTGAGCAGGAACGCGTCGAACGTGGTCACCGGGATCCCCCTGGGCCGGTCGGTGCTTCTCGGGCCGAGGTCTAGCCGGGATCGCCGTCGTGGACGAGGGACCCGCCGATCCAGGTCCGGCGCACCCGCTCGGCGCTCGGGTCGGCGAGCGCCTCCGCGAGGGGCCGGTCGAGCAGCACCAGGTCGGCCGGCGCGCCGACCTCGACGCGTCGGGGCGGACCGCCAGGAGCCGACGGCGCGGTGAGCAGCCGGTCGAGGGCGTCGGTCGCGGCGATGGCCTCGCCGCCCCCCACCACCTGGCCGCTCGACGAGCGACGGTCCGTCGCGGCGGCGATGGCGAGCCACGGGTCCGCGGGCCCGAACGGGGCGTCGGTCGAGAGGCCGACGGGGATGCCCGCGTCGATCAGCGACCCGCAGCGGTAGAGGTGGTCGACGTCGTCGGGATCGACGTCGACCAGGTAGGCATCGCCCCTCGCCCGGAGGAGCGCAGGCTGGGTGACGACGGTGAGGCCGAGCTCGGCCACCGTCGCCAGCAGCTCGATCGGCAGCACGGAGCCGTGCTCGATGCGATCGCCGTCGGCCGCACCCGCGTCCTCCCAGGCCGCCAGCGCGAGGACGAGGCCCAGCCGGGTGACGCAGTGCACGGCCACGGGCCGCCCGGCATCGTGGGCGATGCGGAACCAGCCGGCGAGCTGCTCGACCGACGGGAGGTCCTCATCGGCCACCAGCACCTTGACCGGCCCGCGCTCGACGCCGTGGGGCGCACGGATGGTCGCGAGCGCGGGGCTGCCGGTGGCCACGATCCGTTGGGGGAGGGCACCGGCCCCGTGGGCGGCCGCCAGCAGGGTCAGGGCCGACGGATCGTCGAACGGGGTGGCGTCGGTGGCTCCGGTGACGCCCAGCCGGGCCAGCTCGGCGCCGATGGGCGCGAGGTCGGGCGCATCGTCGGCCCACCGCCGGCCCAGCTCGGCGTCGCGGCGATGGATCCAGCCGTCGTCGACCTCCTCGCCCACCGCGGCCAGCGCCGGGCTGCTCAGCACCCACGCCGCCCCCGATCGGTGCTGCGCCCGGACGCGGCGACCGGGCGCGAGCGCGTCGAGCCGGGCTCGGTCGACCGGGCCGTGCCGGTCGTCGATGCCCACGATCCGCAGCCACCGGTCGCCCTCGCGGTCGACGTGGCGCCGGGAGACGGCGGCGTCGAGCGCGGCGCCATCGGGGAGCACGGCCGCGTCGAGCGAGCGGCGCGCGGCCGCCATGGCCAGGAGGTGGAGGTGGTGGTCGTGGAGCCCGGGCACCAGGGCCCCGCCGCCGGCGTCCAAGGTGGCCGCGCCGTCGGTCGCGAGGTCGTCGCCGATCGCCGTGATCCGGCCACCGTCGATGCGGACGTCGACCACCGCGCCGCGGACCTGCGCTCGGGTGACGAGCAGGGCCCGCTCGCTCATGCGCCGGCTGCCGCGGCGGCCACCTGGGCGAGGGGCACGTCGAGCAGGGCGCGCCGGCCGGCGACCAGCGCCTCCAGGGCGGCGGCGGCGCCCGCGAGCCCCGCCAGCGGGTCGGCGAGGGCGTCGCCGGCGAAGCGGGGCTCGCCGTCGGTCCACGCGACGAGCCCGCCGGCGACCGCCGCATCGTCGCCGAAGGCCACCCGTGGCGAGCCGCGGCCGTGGCCCGTGATCGAGATCCAGAGGGTCGGGCCGTCCGGTCGGGCGAGCTCGTCGAGCGCCACGATCCCGAGCTGCTCGAGGGCTCGGGGGCGCGAGGACTCGATCACGACGTCGCTCGCCCGGACCATCGCGCGCAGCTCCTCGACCCCTGCGGTGGTCGAGAGGTCCACCTGCGCCAGCGCCTTGTCGTCGTTGAGGGCGGCGAACAGGAGCGGGTTGCCCGACCGCGAGGCATCGCGGCGGTGCGTCGACTCGACCTTCGTGACCGAGGCCCCGGCGAGGCCGATGATGCGGCCGCACAGCGGCCCGGCCCACAGCGCGCTCAGGTCGACGACGCGGAGGGGACGCCGGGCCGTCCGGGCGCCGAGGTCGCGCCCGGCGACGCCGTCGACCGAGCCCGCCTCGACCTCGCCGACCACGCTGACGGGGAGGCCCACGACCGTCGCCGCCTCGGCGAGCCGGCGGCCGGCGAGATCTGCCACGAGGGGGCGGAGGTCGTCGGCCGTGGTCGGCGTGCTCGGGGTCGGGCCCCCGGCGAGGGCGAGCCACGCCGGCAGCAGCTCGACGTCGGTGGGGCGGGCGAGGCTGATGGCGAACCAGCCGTCGGCGCAGGGGAGCAGGTGGCATCCACCGCCGGGGCTCCTCGTCCCGCCAGCGGGGGGCAGGCGCTCCATCGTGGACCGCTCGCGCAGCACCGCCGGGCCGTCGAGGGCGACGGGCGTCGCGCCCAGCGCGGCGGACGCCCGCTCGATCCGATCGGCGAGGTGCTGGGCGAAGCGGTCGGCCGGGGTGGTGAGCAGTTCCCGCGCCAGGGGCGCGGTTCCTGCGCGTGGGGTCGGTGGGCGAGGCTCGTCAGCCGGGGCGGTGCGCAGTTCTCGCGCTGGGGGCGCGGTTGCTGCGCACGTGCGCTCGTCCAGCCCGGTCATCGCCGAAGTGTCGCATGGTACGTTCCGCCGATGCCCCGGCAGGCGCCCGGATCGGAGGTGCTCGACGCCCTCCTCGCCCCGGTCGAGCCCGAGTGGGCGGGCGAGCTGGTGGTGGTCGAGGGACCGCCGGCGGCCGATGCCGAGCACCTTGCCGAGCACCTCCCGCGAGCCGCTCGGCGGCGGGCGACGCTGCCTGGCGTGCTCATCGGCGCCGAGGGCTGGCCGGTGGACCACCCCGCCACGCCGCTGCTCGACGCGGTCGCCGCCGATGCCGACGACCTCGACGCCATGGTCGCGACCTTCGAGCGGAGCCCGACCGCGTCGACCGCCCTCGCCCTGCACCTCCGGGGCACCGAGCACCTCGACGTCGGCGCCGCCCTGGTCGCCGAATCCGCGCTCTACAGCGCCCTGCAGGCCGGTCCCGAGCACCAGGCGTGGCGGGAGGCGACGCCCGTGCGGGCGCCGAGGGCCGGCGACGACGGGCCACGGGTGACGGTCGAGCGCGCTGGCGCCGACCTGCACCTGACGCTCACCCGGCCGCACGTGCGCAACGCGCTGGACGCTCGGATGCGCGACGAGCTGCTCGACGCCCTGGGCGTCGCCCGGGCCGACCCGACCCTCGCCGTGGCGCTCCGCGGCGAGGGGGACGTGTTCTCCAGCGGCGGCGACCTCGACGAGTTCGGCACCCGATCCGACCCGGCCACCGCCCACCTGATCCGGCTGCGCCGGAGCATCGGCGCCGTCCTCGACGAGCTCCGCGACCGCACGACCGTCCACCTCCACGGGGCGTGCGCGGGCGCTGGCGTGGAGCTGGCCGCCTTCGCCGGTCACGTGGTCGCCGCACCGGGCACCACTTTGCTGCTGCCCGAGCTGGCGATGGGGCTCGTGCCCGGTGCCGGTGGCACCGTCAGCCTGCCGAGGCGCATCGGCCGCCACGCCACCATGCGCGTCGCCCTGCTCGGTCGGCCGATCGACGCGGGCGACGCCGTGGGCCTCGGCCTGGTCGACGAGATCGGTGGCATGATCTGACACCCACGTCAACTTTCCAGGAGCGCGCCGTGTCGGACTACCAGTTCCTCCAGTACGAGACCCACGACGACGGGGCGATCGTGCGGATCCTGCTCGACCGGCCCGACGCGAGGAACGCCCAGAACCGGGGCCTGCTGGTGGAGCTCGACGAGGCGTTCCGGCGCGCCGAGGCCGACGACACCTGCCGGGTGGTGATCCTCGGCGGCACCGGCCCGCTCTTCTCCTCCGGCCACGACATGGGCTCGAAGGTGGCGATCGAGGAGTACCAGAGCCACCCCACGATGAAGATCGACGGGGCCACCCGCGAGGGGGCCGAGAAGCGGATGCTCGGCGAGTGGCACTACTACTTCCAGAACACGCTGCGGTGGCGGAACCTGCGCAAGATCACGGTCGCCCAGGTGCAGGGGCCGGTGTTCGCCGCCGGGCTGATGCTGATGTGGAGCTGCGACCTGATCGTGGGGGCCGACGACGTGGTGTTCGCCGATGTGGTGGGCACCCGGCTCGGGATGTGCGGCCTCGAGTACTTCGCCCACCCGTGGGAGCTCGGGCCGCGCAAGGCCAAGGAGCTCCTCCTCACCGGCGACTCGATCGACGTCCACGAGGCGCACCGCCTGGGCATGGTGTCGAAGGTGTTCCCCCGAGCCGAGCTCGAGGACCGGACCCTCGACTTCGCCCGCCGCATCGCCTCGCTGCCGACGATGACGTCGCTGATGATCAAGGAGTCGGTGAACCAGACGGTCGACAACCAGGGCTTCTACAACGCCCTCCAGGCCACCTTCACCCTCCACCAGCTGAACCACGCCCACTGGGCCGAGGTCCACGAGGACGGCTGGCCGGCGGCTCGCGAGGAGGACGGCATTCCGTCGTGGAAGGCAGCGCCGCCGATCGTGCCGGCTGAGAAGGAGAGCGTCCGGGCCGAGCCGCCCAGCTGATCGTCGGGGCTGACCGGCCGCGAGCAGCGGGCTGACACGGCTGTTAGAAAGGGCGTTCGGCGAACGTCGGGCGCACAGGGGGATCCGATGACCGACATGAGCGCGATGGCCGGGGAGACCGACCCCAACGACCTCGCCCACCCGCAGCCGCTCTACAAGCTCCTGCGCGACGCCGGCGCCGCGGTCGACATGGGGCCGGGCGACCCGGACTCGCCCGGCGGCTTCGCCAACGGGATGGTGATCGTCGGCGGCACCGAGGAGGTCCGCCACGTCCTGTCCCACCCGGAGA
Source organism: Acidimicrobiales bacterium (assembly GCA_041394165.1). Classification (GTDB taxonomy): domain Bacteria; phylum Actinomycetota; class Acidimicrobiia; order Acidimicrobiales; family Iamiaceae; genus Aquihabitans. The sequence goes on along the minus strand of JAWKIT010000010.1, from coordinate 112,226 downwards.
TCTTCAGCTCCGGGATCGACGCCGTGTCGATCGGCCAGGTCCGCCCGCTCATCCCCCTGCAGATCGACCCGCCCGAGCACAAGAGCTACCGCAAGCTCCTCGACCCGATCTTCGCCCCCCGCAACGTGGCCAAGCTCGAGGACCAGACCCGAGCGCTGGTGGTCGAGATGGTGGAGCCGCTGGTGGGCACGGGCGGCTGCAACTTCCACCACGAGATCGCCGAGCCGCTGCCCACCACCGTGTTCCTCCAGCTCCTGGGCCTCCCCGTGTCGCGGGCGCGGGAGTTCATCGAGCTCAAGGACGGGATCATCCGCCCGCCGGTGCCATCGGCGGAGCGGGTCGAGTACACCAACGAGGTCGGCAAGAAGATCTACGCCGTGCTGCAGGAGGCGATCGACGAGCGCCAGGCCCAGCGCAGCGACGACTTCATCTCGATGTTCCTCGACGCCGAGGTCGACGGCCAGCGCCTCACCGAGGAGGACGTGCTCGACATCGGGTACCTGTTCTTCCTCGCCGGGCTCGACACCGTCACCGCCTCGCTCGACTGCATGCTCGCCTACCTCGCCCAGCACCCCGAGCAGCGCCGGCGCATCGTGGACGACCCGGGGATCATCCCGCACGCCATCGAGGAGATGCTGCGGTGGGAGACGCCGGTGCCGGGCGTGATCCGGGTGACGACGCAGGACACCCAGATCGGCGACTGCCCGATCGAGGCGGGCCGGCCGGTGGTCGCGATGCTGGCGTCGGCCAACACCGACGAGCGGGCGTGGGACGACGTCGACACCATCGACTTCGATCGGGCCGAGAACCGCCACCTCACCTTCGGGGGTGGCGCCCACCGGTGCCTCGGCTCGCACCTGGCCCGGATGGAGCTGCGGGTGGCGCTCGAGGAGTGGCACCGCCGCATCCCGGACTACCGCGTGCCCGACGGCCACCAGCTCCTCTACTTCCAGGAGCTGCGAGCCGTGGAGAACCTGGAGCTGGTCTGGTGAGCGAGGTGGGGGAGCGGCGGCTGCTGATCGACGGCGAGCTGGTCGAGGCCAGCGGCGGGGCCACCTTCGACAACGTGAACCCGGCGACCGAGGAGGTGCTGGGCGTCACCGCCGATGGCACCGCCGTCGACATGGAGCGGGCGGTGGCCGCGGCTCGCCGGGCGTTCGACGAGAGCGGCTGGGCCACGGACCCCGAGCTGCGCAAGCGGTGCCTGGGTCAGCTGCAGGCGGCGCTCGAGGCCGAGCAGGAGGCGCTGCGCGCCGAGCTGGTGGCCGAGGTGGGCTGCCCGATCCTCAGCACCTGGGGGCCGCAGCTCGACGCCCCGTTGAAGGAGGCCATCACCTGGCCGGCCGAGATGATCGACCGGTTCGAGTGGAAGCGCTCGCTCGGCCCGAAGGACCCGTTCGGCATGGGATCGCTCAACGAGCGGGAGGTGTGGAAGGAGCCCGTCGGTGTGGTGGGCGTGATCACGCCGTGGAACTTCCCCGTCGAGATCATCCTCAACAAGCTCGGCCCGGTGCTGGCCATGGGCAACTCGATGGTGCTCAAGCCGGCGCCCGACACGCCCTGGAACGCCACCCGCATCGGCCGTCTCGTGGCCGAGCAGACCGACATCCCCGCCGGGATCGTCAACGTCGTCGCCTCATCCGACCACCTGGTGGGCGAGGTGCTGTCGACCTCGCCCGACGTCGACATGGTCGCCTTCACCGGCTCGACCGCTACCGGCAAGCGGATCATGGCGGCGGCGTCCGAGACCCTGAAGCCCGTCTTCCTGGAGCTCGGCGGCAAGTCGGTGACGATGGTGCTCGATGACGCCGACTTCGCCTCGGCCATCCCCGGTGCGGCGATGGTCTGCTTCCACGCCGGCCAGGGCTGCGCCATGCCCACCCGGCTGCTGGTGCCGCGCTCGCGCTACGACGAGGCGCTCGACCTCCTCGGCCCCGCCTTCGCAGGCATCTCCTACGGCGACCCCACCGATGCCTCCAACCTGATGGGCCCGGTGGTCTCGGAGCGCCAGCGCGACCGGGTGATGGGCTACATCGAGGCCGGCACCGCCGAGGGCGCTCGGCTGCTCTGCGGTGGCGGGCGCCCGGCCCACCTCGACCGGGGGTGGTTCGTGGAGCCCACCTGCTTCGTCGACGTCGAGCCCGACATGGCGATCGCCCAGGAGGAGATCTTCGGGCCGGTGCTCGTGGTGATCCCCTTCGAGGACGACGACCACGCGGTGCGCATCGCCAACGACAGCCGCTACGGGCTCTCGGGGATGATCACCTCGGGCGACCTCGACCGGGCGAAGGCGGTGGCCGCCCGGATCCGCACCGGCACCCTCGGGATCAACGGGGGCATCTGGTACGGCGCCGACGCACCGTTCGGCGGCTACAAGCAGTCGGGCATCGGCCGCCAGTGCGGCATCGAGGGCCTGGAGATCTTCACCGAGACCAAGACCGTCGGCTGGCCCGTCCAGCCCTGAGCACGAGGAGCAACCCGTGAGCCGACCCCTCGAGGGCATCAAGGTCGTGGAGATGGCGAGCTGGATGTTCGTGCCGTCCGGCGGGTCGGTGCTCGTCGACTGGGGTGCCGACGTCCTCAAGATCGAGCACCCCGAGACCGGCGACCCCCAGCGCGGCCTGATCACCTCGGGCCTGCTGCCCGGCGGCAAGGGGGCGGTCAACTTCATGATCGAGCAGCCCAACCGCGGCAAGCGATCGGTGGGCATCGACGTGGGCACGCCGGAGGGCCACGAGGTCCTGATGACGCTGGTGTCGCAGGCCGACGTCTTCCTCACCAACTACCTGCCGCACGTGCGCAAGAAGCTGAAGATCGACGTGGAGGACATCCGCGCCGCCAACCCGAACATCATCATCGCCCGGGGCTCGGGCGCCGGGCCCCACGGCCCCGAGGCGCACAAGGGCGGCTACGACGGCGCCGCGCTCTGGGCGCGGGCGGCGTCGGCGTGTCGATGCCGAAGCACGAACGGGTGGCCGCCGGGCCAGCCGACGCCTGCGTTCGGCGACGTGATGGGCGGCCTGGCCACCGCCGGCGCCATCGCCGCCGCCCTGGTGAAGCGCGAGCGCACGGGCGAGGCGAGCATCGTCGACGTGTCGCTGCTCGCCACGGCGATGTGGCAGGTCTCGCCGATGATCATCGCCTCGAAGCTCTTCGGGTTCTCGAAGATCCCCCAGGGCGACCGCACCCGGTCGCCCAACCCGGGCGTCGGCACCTACCGCACCGCCGATGACCGCTTCATCGCCCTGATGCTCCTGCAGTCCGACAAGTTCTGGGACGACTTCACCCGCCGGCTGGGCGTGCCCGAGATGGCGACCGACGAGCGCTTCTGCGATGCCACGGTGCGAGCCCAGAACTCGGGCGAGTGCATCGCCGCGCTCGACGCCGCGTTCGCCAGCAAGACGCTGGCGGAGTGGAAGGAGGTGCTCGCCGACTTCGAGGGCGTGTGGGCACCGTTCCAGACGCTCGACGAGCTCTACGACGACGTGCAGGTGCAGGCGAACGGCTACCTGCCCACCATGACCGCCGGCAACGGCGACGAGGTGCAGCTCGTCGCCAACCCGGCGATGTTCGACGAGGAGCCGGTCACCGTGGAGCGGGCGCCCGAGCACGGCGAGCACACCGAGCTGGTGCTGATGGATGCCGGCTACGACTGGGACCAGATCGCCGCCATGAAGGAGTCCGGCGCCATCTTGTAGCGGGCCGATCGGGCCCTTCCCTCGCCTCGTTCCCTGGTCCACCGTTCGCGCACCAGCGCGGGGACGGGCCCGGCGCCGGAGCGGGAGGCAAGCGTGGGGGAGAAGGGCAACCTCGAGCCGGCGACCGTCGTCGACGGCGACGCCGGGCGCAGCGCGGCGTCGGTCGCGGTCGGCGTGGCGGCGACCAGCGGCGCCAAGCTGACCGACGCGGTCATCGCCGAGAGCGCCGGCGCCGAGGTCGAGCCGTCCCGCCAGCGCTTCGGCCACCACCTCGCGCCCACCGCCTTCGGCGAGGACCTCTACCTCGGTGGGCGCTCGGCGCGCCTGCGGTGCGCGTCCGGCGGCACCGTGTCGGCCGGCGATCACCTCGCCCGGTGCTGGGCGCACGCCCGGCCGCTCGCAGTCGAACGGCTCGGGATCGGCGCGGCCGCCGCGGTGGATGCCGTGGTCCGGTCCGACCTCCCGCTCCCGGCGCCGGCGCCGATCGTCGATCCCGTGGCTGGCTCGTCAGCCTGACCGCTCGGTTCGGAGGGTTCGCGCGGTCGTCCGGGTCGGGTCGTCTCGGGTGGTGTCGACCGGGGGGGTGTCCGGTTCGGGTCGGTGCCGTGCGGATGGATGTCCGGTTCGGGACTTTCCGACCCTTTCGTGCGCTTCGATGTCACACCCCCTGCGTACGGTGCGGGCATGGATTCGGCGGAGGCGCAGGAGCTCGACCGGGAGGCGGTGCACGCCGCACTCGATCGCGTCCTCGACGCGAGGGCGGGCGATGACGCGTCGGAGCTGGTCGTCGCGATGCGCTCGGCGGCGCGGGTGCGGGGCGCGGTGGACGGGGCGATGGTGGAGCTGGTGCCCGCCTTCGAGGCGTCGATGGCGTGGGCGGCCGACGGGCACCGGTCGCCGGTGTCGTGGATGGTGGAGCACCTGGGCATGGCCTGCGCCGCCGCCGCCTCGGAGCGCAGGACGCCTCGCGGCGTCGCCACCCACGTCGCCGCCGCGGCACGGCGAGGGCAGCTGTCGTCGACCCACCTCCGCCACCTGGTGCGGGCCCGGCGCGAGCCGGTGGAGGGGTCTTCGACGACGACGAGGAGGAGCTGGTCGAGGAGGCGGCGGCGATGCGCCGACCAGCTGAAGGCGCACCTCGAGCGATGGTGGTTCGATGCCTTGGCGGCGCTGGGCGAGAACGAGCCCGACCGCACCCCGGGGAACCGATCGGAGCTCGCTCCGCCTGCGGGAGGGGCTCGCCGGGCGCGGCCTGCTGGAGGGCGATCTGGCTCCGGAGGCGCACGCCACGATCGCGGAGGCGATCTCGGCGGAGATCGAGCGCTGGCGGCGGAGGGCTCGCTCGAGGCCGACCCCGGACGTGGGCCGAGCTGCAGGCCGATGCGCTGGTCGCGCTGGTGGCCTGGGGCGGCGACGCCCGATGGCGCGATGCGGCGGCCGTCGCTGCTGGCCGTGGTCGACCTCGACACGCTGCTGCGGCGGGCGGGCGTCGATGCGGCGGAGCGGACGCGGCGCCGGGCCGAGATCTGCGGGATCGGGCCGGTGTCCGATGCGCTGATCCGCGAGCTCGCCAGCCGGGCGGGGATCTCGCTGCTGGTCACCGGCGCCGGGCGGCCGGCCCCTGTGGCTGGGGCGCCAGGTGCGGTTGGCATCGGCGGCCCAGCGCGGCCGTGCTCGCCTCCGATGGCGGGCGGTGCTACTGGCCCGGGTGCGATGCGCCGGCCCACCGCTGCCAGATCGACCACCTCATCGGCTGGGAGCAGGGCGGCGCCACCGACATCGACAACCTCGGCCCCATCTGCGGCTTCCACAACCGGCTGAAGCACCGCGGCCGCTACCAGGCCGGGCGCGGGCCCGACGGCCGCATCGAGGTCCGCGACCGCGACGGCAACCCGATCGGAGCTCGCCCGGCACCCGCCGACCGGGCCCCGCCGTGAGCGGGTCGACCGGCGGCCGGTCAGGTCGGCTTGGGCTCCTTGGGGAGGCCGAGGACCCGCTCGCCGATGATGTTCTTGTTCACCTCGGTGGTGCCGCCGGCGATGGTGAGCGAGCGCGACCCGAGCAGATCCCACGACCAGGTGCCGGCCTGGTCGAGGCCGTCGATCGCCGGCCGGCCGAGGAGGTCGACGGCCGTGGCGGTGAGCGCCTGGTCGGCCGACGCCCACGCCAGCTTCACGATGCTGCCCTCGGCGCCGGGCATGCGCCCGGCGACCATCGCCCCGAGCATCCGCTTGCACACCAGCTCGAGGATGCGCACCTCGGCGTAGCGGGCCGCCAGGGCCTGGCGAGCCACCGGGCCGGGTCGGCCGTGCGCCGCGGCGTCCTCGAGCAGGCGGTCGAGCTTCTTGCGGAGGTGGAGGTACATCACCGCCACGCCAGCCCGCTCGTTCGACAGCGTCCGCGTGGCCACGTTCCAGCCACCGTGGAGCTCGCCGAGCAGGGCGGTGCGGGGGACCCGGACCGAGTCGAAGAACACCTCGGCGAAGCCCGAATCGCCGGCCATCGTGCGGATCGGGCGCACCTCGATGCCCGGGAGGGTCATGTCGACGAGCAGGCAGGTGATGCCCTGGTGCTTCGGCACGTCGGGGTCGGTGCGCACGTACAGCTGGCACCAGTGGGCCCGGTCGCCGTTCGAGTTCCACGTCTTCTGGCCGTCCACCACGAACGCATCGCCGTCGAGCGTCCCGCGGCACCGCAGCGAGGCCAGGTCGGAGCCGGCCTCGGGCTCGCTCATGCCCTGGCTCCAGATCTCGTCGCCGCGCAGCATCGGCCGCAGGAACCGCTCCTGCTGCTCGGGGGTGCCGTAGGTCATGATCGCCGGCGCGATGTTGGCGACCCCGATGGCGTTCACGGGACCGGGCGCCCCGGCGGCCGCCATCTCCTCGTTGTACGCGAGCTGCTCGAGGATCCCGGCGTCGCGCCCGCCGAAGGCCTCGGGCCACGACGGCGCCGCCCATCCGCCGTCGAACAGCGTCGCGTTCCACTCGCGCAGCGCCTCGAAGGGCACGACGTGGGCGGTTCCCTCCTGGCGGTAGCGCACGGCCTCGCGCGCCTCGGGGGTGAAGCGGTCGTCGAGCCAGGCCCGCAGCTTCCGCGCAGCGCCTCGGCCGCCGCGGCCTCGTCGCTCACCGGCGCTCCCGCGCCGCCGCCGCACCTCGCGGTAGGGGACGTCCTTGTCGGCGGCCAGCTCGCGGGGCATGCCCAGCAAGCGCTCGCTGATGATGTTCCGCTGGATCTCGTTCGAGCCGCCGCCGAGGCTCATGCCCTGGCGCTGCAGCGTGCTCTGGCCGAGCCTGCCCGCGCGCCCGGCTCGCCAGCAGCCCACGCCACGGCGTCGGGGCCGGCCAGCTCCAGGCCGATCTCGCACCGGCGCATGTGGTTGGTCGCGGCGAACAGCTTCATCAGCGCCGGCCGGCGGCGCCATGGCGCCCGACCCCATGCCCTGGGTCACCCGCCGCACCAGCTGGCCGGCCACGAGCTGGCCGACGTGGGCCTCGGCGAGCAGCTGCCGGGCGTGCTCGTCGTCCTCGAGCCCCCGCGCCCGCACCACGTCCACGAGCTCCTGGCCGGGCCCGGCGGCGTCGTGGCCGATCGAGCGGCCCGACGTGTACGGCGACCCGCCGCCGACCGCCATGCGCTCGTGGGTCAGCAGCCGGGTGGCCACCGTCCAGCCGTCGTCCACCTCCCCCACCACGGCATCGGCCGGGAGGGCGACGTCGTCGAAGAACTCCTGGCAGAACTCCATCGAGCCGTCGACCTGGCGGATCTGCTCCACCTGCACGCCGGCCTGGTGGATCTCCATGAGGAACATGGTCAGCCCGCGGTGCTTGGGCACGTCCCAGTTCGTGCGGGCCAGGCACATCGCCCAGTCCGACGTGTACGCGCCCGAGCTCCAGATCTTGGATCCGTTCAGCACCCACACGTCGCCGTCGCGGTCGGCTCGGGTGAGGCAGCCGGCCAGGTCCGAGCCACCGGAGGGCTCGGAGAGGAACTGCACCCACAGCTCGTCGCCTCGGAGGATGGCGGGCAGGTGGCGGAGCTTCTGCTCGTGGGTGCCGAAGTCGACCAGCGTCGCCGCCAGGATGCCGAGGGTCGGGACGTTGAGCGAGAACGGCATGTCGTAGGGCGCGGACTCCGCGGTGAACGCCCGCTGGTGGGCGGTGGTCAGCCCGAGGCCGCCGTACGCCTTCGGGAAGCAGATCCCGGCGAACCCCCCGTCCCAGAGGGTTCGCTGCAGCTGCCGCTCGACGGCCCGGCGGTCGTCGGATCGGTCGTGGTAGCCGTCGCCCAGGGGCGGCAGGTTGGCGGCGAGCCAGGTGCGGGCGCGGGCCCGGAAGTCGGCGAGCGGCTCCAGCTCCTCGCCGGCCCCATCGGAGCCGCCGGCCCCACCGGTCGTCACGACGCCCGCCCCAGGAGTCGCTCGGCGATGCGCTCGGCGTGCTGCTCCGGCGTCCCCCAGGTCGCCCGGTTCACCGTCACCCGCCGCAGGTACAGGTGGAGGTCGTGCTCCCACGTCACGCCGATGCCTCCGTGGAGCTGGACGCAGTCCTGCACGAGCTCGGTGGCGCGGGGCCCGATCCAGCGCTTGGCGGCGCTCACCAGCTCGCCGGCGTCGTCGGTCCCGGCGGCCACCGCCCGGGCCGCCGCCGTGGCGATCCCGTGGCTGGCCTCGAGCCACACCTTCTGATCGGCCACCCGGTGCTTCAGGGCCTGGTAGCTCGAGAGCGGGCGGCCGAAGGAGAACCGGTCGCCCAGGTACTCGACGGTCAGGGCGAGCACCGCGTCCATGGCGCCCACGGTCTCGGCGCACTGGAGTGCGCAGGCCACCTGCAGCTGGTGCTCGATCGCCGCCTCCGCCGCCGGCCCGAGCGGGCCGAGCTGCTCGCCCGCTCCGACCGAGACGGCGTCGAACGAGACCGACGCGAACCTTCGGACCAGGTCGAGGCCCTCGAGCGGCACGACGGTGACGCCCGGCGCATCGGCGGCCACCAGCGCCTGGCCGATGCCGCTGGGCGACGAGAACGAGACCAGCAGGTGCGCGGCCTGGGCCCCCGCCTCCACGACCGGGATGGTGCCGTGGAGGCGGATCCCGCCCGCCTCCGCCGACGCGGCCGCCGGCACCAGCGCCGGTCCGCACCAGGCGGCCACGGCCGTCCCGTCGAGCAGGCCGGGGAGCACGTCGGCGCGCTGGGCGTCGGAGCCGTGGGCGCTCAGGGCGGCGGCCACCACGTTCACGGGCACGAGCGGGCCCGGCGCCACGACCCGACCCATCTCCTCGGCCACGAGGACCAGGTCGGTCAGGCCGTGGTCGGAGAAGCACCCGCCGCCGTGCTCCTCGGCCACCAGCAGCGAGGTCCACCCGAGCGCCGCGCCCCGGGCCCAGGTGGACCGGTCGAACCCCGACGCGTCGTGCTCGAGCGCCCGGTGGGCGACGAGCGGAGATCCGGCGGCGAGGGAGCGACGGGTGGTGTCCACGAAGGACGCCTGCTCCTCGCTCAGCTCCAGCTCCACACGTCCCCCTTCGGCCACCGGCTCGGGCCGTTCGGCCCGAGCGCGGATCGGGGGCGGAGTGTATGGTCTTCTAACAGTGATGTCATCTCAGGGGGGATGAGGCCATGCCCACTCGCCAGCTCGGGTTTCCCGTCTTCGACGCCGACAACCACATGTACGAGACGAAGGACGCGCTCACCCGCCACCTTCCCGCCGAGTACCAGGGGATCATCCAGTACGTCGAGGTGAACGGCCGCACCAAGATCGCCGTCGCCGGGAAGGTCAGCGACTACATCCCGAACCCGACCTTCGACCGCGTCGCCCGTCCGGGCGCTCAGGAGGAGTACTACAAGGTGGGCAACCCCGAGGGGAAGAGCCGCCGGGAGATCATGGGTCGCGGGATCGACGCCACGCCGGCGATGCGGGAGCCCGAGCCGCGCCTCGCGCTCATGGACGAGCAGGGCATCGACCGCGCCGTGATGTGGCCGACGCTCGCCAGCCTCGTCGAGGAGCGCCTGCGCGACGACCCCGACGCCATCCACGCCATCGTCCACGCCCTCAACCGGTGGATGCACGAGCAGTGGACCTTCAACTACCAGGACCGCATCTTCGCCACGCCCGTGATCACCCTGCCGGTGCTGGAGAAGGCCCAGGCCGAGCTCGACTGGGTGCTCGAGCGCGGCGCCAAGATCATCCTGATCCGCCCCGCGCCGGTGCCGGGCTGGAAGGGGCCCCGCTCGTTCGCCCTGCCCGAGTTCGACCCCTTCTGGCGGCGCGTCGAGGAGGCGGGCCTGATCGTGGGCATGCACGCCTCCGACTCCGGCTACACGCGGTACCTCAACGAGTGGGAGGGCATCCGCGACGGCGAGTTCTTCCCGTTCCGGGCGCCGTCGGGCTTCGCCGCGATCATCGGGGGCCAGCACCGCGAGATCACCGACACCGTCGCCTCGGCCATCGGCCACGGCCTCTGCTCGCGCTTCCCGAAGCTCAAGATCATGCCGGTCGAGAACGGCTCGGGGTGGGTGCGCCCGCTCATCGACGACATGCGCCACGCCTACGACTTCAACCCGCACGTCTTCGACGAGGACCCGGTCGCGGTGCTCAAGCGGAACATCTACGTGCACCCGTTCCACGAGGAGGACACGGCCGGGCTGATCGACGTGATCGGCGTCGACAACGTCGTGTTCGGGTCCGACTACCCGCACCCCGAGGGCATGGCCGACCCGATCAGCTTCGTCGACGAGCTCGAGGGGTTGGCCGAGGAGGACAAGGCCAAGGTGATGGGCGGCAACCTCGGTCGCCTCGTCGACGCGGCGTAGCGGCCCCCTGACGGACCGGGAGCATCGTTCCGTGGGGCGAGCGGCACCGCACTTCCCGCCCTTCACGCCGACGAGCGGCACCCTCGTGCGCGAGTGCGCTCGGCGGTGGGGCGAGCGCGACTTCATCGTCCTCGGCGACGATCGGCTGACCTACGGCGAGGCCGAGGACCGGTCGGCCCGGCTGGCCAAGGGCCTGCTCGCGTCGGGCGCCGGCAAGGGCACCCGCGTGGGGCTGCTCGGGCCGAACAGCCCGGACTGGGTGGTGGCGTGGCTGGCGGCAACGCGCATCGGCGCCGTCGTGGCGATGCTCAACACGTACAACAAGGCGCCCGAGCTGCGCCGGGTCATCCGCCACGCCGACCTGGCGACGCTGCTCACCGTGGGCGAGCTGCTCGGCGTCGACGAGCTCGACCGGCTCGCCGAGGCGATGCCCGGCATCGACGCCCAACCCCACGAGCGCATCCGCCTCCCGTCGCACCCGTACCTCCGCTCGGTGTGGACGTGGGGGGTCGAGCCCCGGTCGTGGTGCGGGGCCCTCGGCGACCTCGCGGCGCGGGGCGACGCCATCGGCGACGACCTGCTCGAGGCGGTCGAGGCCGAGGTGCATCCGGCCGACCCGATGGTCATCGTCTACTCGTCGGGCTCGACGGCCGACCCGAAGGGCGCCTTCCACACCCACGGCGCCGTGGTCCGCCATGCCCACAACCTCTGGCCGATGCGCGACATCCAGAGCGACGACCGGCTCTACACGCCGATGCCGATGTTCTGGGTCGGCGGGTTCAGCTTCACGCTGATGGCCGCCATGCACGCCGGCGCCGCCCTCGTCTTCGAGGAGCGCTTCGAGCCAGGGGCCACCCTCGAGCTGATCGAGCGGGAGAGGGTCACCCAGGTCCTCGGCTGGCCGCACATGGCCAAGGCGCTGGTCGACCACCCCACCTTCGGCGACCGCGACCTGTCGTCCATCCGCGCCGGCAACGTGACCGCCCTGCTCCCGCAGGACCAGCAGGTCGACGCCGACGTGCCGAAGGCCAACTCGCTCGGCATGACCGAGACGCTCGGGCCCCACACCTTCTACCCGAAGGTGCCGCTGACGCCCGAGACCGAGGGCAGCTTCGGGATGTCGGTGCCCGGCGTCGAGCACAAGGTCGTGGACCCCGTCACCCTCGAGGACCTGCCGACCGGCCAGACCGGTGAGCTGTGGCTGCGGGGCTACTCGCTCATGGTCGGGCTCAACAAGCGCGAGCGCAGCGAGGTGTTCACCGCCGACGGCTGGTACCGCACGGGCGACGCCGGCCGCTTCGACGAGGAGGGCCACTTCTACTTCACCGGTCGGATGGGCGACCTCATCAAGTCGTCGGGGATGAACATCACGCCCCGCGAGGTGGAGATCGCGCTCGAGGAGCTGCCCGAGGTGACGCTCGCGTTCGTGACGGGCGTCGACCACCCCGACCGGGGCCAGGACGTGGTGGCGGCCGTCGCGCTGGCGGCCGGAGCCTCCCTCGATGCCGACGAGGCGCGTGCTCGGGTGAAGGAGCAGATCGCCAGCTACATGGTGCCGCGCCACGTCGCCGTGTTCGCCAGCCAGACCGAGCTGCCGTGGCTCGATTCGGGCAAGGTGGACCGCCGGCGGCTGGCCGCGATCCTCGAGGAGCGCTTCGGATGACGACCTTCGACCCGTACTCGGAGACGTTCTTCGAGGATCCGTGGGAGACGTACCGGTGGATGCGCGAGGAGGCCCCCGTCTTCCACCACGCCGAGCTCGGCTTCTACGCCGTCTCCCGCTACGACGACTGCGTCGAGGTCCACCGCGACCACCGCACCTTCACGTCGACCATGGGGGTCACGCTCGACCAGCTCCGCAGCGTCGAGTTCGGCCAGGCCGTCGAGGCCGTCGGCTCGATGATCATGACCGACCCGCCCGATCACGAGCGGCTCCGCAAGCTGGTCAACCGGGCCTTCACGCCCCGCCGCATCGCCGCGTGGGAGCCGGTGGTGGAGCGGGTGGTCGGCGGGTTCCTCGACGCCCTCGACGGCGCCGGATCCTTCGACGTCGTGGGGGACTTCTCCGGTCCGTTCCCCGTCGAGGTCATCTCGGAGATCCTCGGGATCCCCGCCGCCGACCGCCAGCAGGTGCGGCACTGGACCGACAAGATGCTCGAGCGCGAGGTGGGCAACCCGTTCCCGCCCGACGCCGGCATCGAGGCGACCATCCTCCTCTTCGGGTACCTCCAGGACCTGGTGGCCGAGCGCCGGGCGCGCCCGCAGGACCACATGATCGACCACCTCATCGCCGCCGAGATGGTGCACGAGGACGGCAAGGTCGAGCGCCTCGACGACCTCGCGGTCTCCCGGTTCGTGGGGCTGCTCGCCGCGGCGGGGGCCGAGACCGTGACCAAGCTCGTCGGCAACGGGGTCATGACCTTCGCCGAGCACCCCGACGAGCTGGCCCGGCTCCAGGCCGACCCGTCGCTCGTGGGCCCGGCCGTCGACGAGGTGCTGCGGTGGCGGGCACCGTCGCAGTACCAGGGTCGCTACTGCCGAGCCGACTGGGCGCGCCACGGCGTGACCGTGCCGGCGGGCAGCCCGATGCTGATCGTGACCGGCGCCGCCAACCGCGACCCGCGGGCCTACGACGAGCCCGACCGCTTCGACATCGGCCGCTTCGCCCCCGGCCGCACGGCGTCGATGGGGATCGCCTTCGGGCACGGCATCCACTACTGCATCGGGTCGCACCTGGCCCGGCTCGAGGGGGCCACCGCCTTCCGCGAGCTCTACCGTCGCTGGCCCGACCTCGCCGTCGACCTCGACGCCATCCGCTACGTCCACATGAGCAACGTCGCCGGGCCGTCGTCGGTCCCGGTGGCCGCCTGACCCACCCCGTTCGGAGGATCCCCACGATGGAGCTGAAGCCCGGCCTGCGCCTCGAGTCCGCCACCTGCGACACCCAGGTCGTCGTGGTCAAGGCGCCCAAGGACGTCGCCGACGTGGACGTGCGCTGCGGCGGCGAGCCGATGCGCGAGCTCGGCGCCGGCGGCGACCGGCTCCCGGTCGCGGGCGAGGGCGACGCCACCCTGCTCGGCAAGCGCTACGAGGACGCCGGGCTCGGCCTCGAGCTGCTCTGCACCCAGGGCGGCGACGGCGCGCTGACCGTGGGGGAGGCCCCGCTGCTCGTGAAGGGCGCCAAGCCCCTCCCCAGCAGCGACTGACCGGCGGGCCGACCTCGCCGCCCGGTCAGGGGGTGGGGCGGACCACGGTGAAGGCGAGCTGGCAGGCGGCGGCGAGCGGACCGTCGTGGCCGTCGTAGATGTCGACCCTCGTGACCACGGCGCGGCGGCCGCGGCGCAGGACGTGGCCGACGCCGAGGGCGGGCGAGGTCCGCACCGGCGCCAGGTAGTGCACCGTCAGGTCGGAGGTGAACACGATGCTCTGGGCGTCGAGCCCCTCCATCGCCATGCGCCCGCCCACGATGTCGGCGAAGGTGGCGATCAGCCCGCCCTGCAGCCCGCCGGTGGGGTTGGCGAGGGTCTCGTGCAGGTCGAGCTCGACCGCCAGGTCGGCGCCCTCGACCTCGACGTCGCGCATCTTCAGCGCGGAGAGCACGTGGCCGCCCTCGACGAGCAGCGCCTTGTGCCGGTCGATCGCGGCCGCCATGTCGACGGCGTCGGTCCCGCTCATCCGCCGGCCTCGCCGTGGTGCGGGTCGCGGAAGAAGGTCTCGGTGTCGGCGGCCCGGCCGTCGAAGAGCTCGGTGATCGGCGGGCCGTGGTCGATCGGGCGCTCGGCGCGCGTCGCCATGATCCCCTCGCGCTCGCGCAGGGCGAGCATGGACTCGCCGGCCCGAGTAGGCGATCGGCTGGCGCAGCATCCAGGCGATCCCCTCGGCGGCCACCTCGCAGGGCTCCCAGCTGGAGCGGTCCATCCCGGGCGTGTTGGCGACGAAGCCCTCGGATGCCACCGGGATGTCGATGCGGAAGCAGTTCACGGCGATGCCGTCGGACTGCAGCTGCCGGGCCAGGTCGACCGTCAGGTGCTCGAGGCCGATCTTCGAGATGCCGTACGCCATCAGGCCAGGCACGGGAGGAGCGCGGCCACCGACGACACGTTCAGGATGCGCCCGCCCCCGTGGCGCGGAGGTGCGGGACCGCGGCCTGGCACGCCACGAGCGGCGCGGTCAGGTTGATGGCCATCACCAGTTCGTGGCGCTTCCGCGGCAGGTCGAGGTCGCCGACGAAGGTGACGGCCGCGTTGTTGACCAGCACGTCGAGCCGCCCCAGCTCGCCGACGGTCGTCTCGACCATGGCCCGCACGTCGTCGGGGTCCGACAGGTTGGCGGGCACGGCGAGGGCCCGACCCCCGGCCTCGGAGATGCGGGCCACGGTCTCGTCGATCGTCCCCGGCGTGCGCTGGGGCGCCTCGGCGGTCGCCCGCGCCGCGCACGCCACGGTCGCCCCCTCGGCGGCCAGCGCCTCGGCGACCGCCGCCCCGACGCCGCGCGACGCCCCGGTGACGAGCGCGACCTTCCCGGCGAGGTCGCTCACGGCAGCACCTCGGCCATGGCCCGCACGGCGACGGTGGAGCGCAGCAGGTCGTTCAGGTGGCTGCACGTGGAGGTGCCGGTGAAGTCGAGGCGCACCACCTCGGGCAGCTCGTCGACGGTCCGGCCCACGGCCCGCGCCGCAGATGCCAGGGCGCCGGGGCACTCGGGCCAGGGCAGGGTGTGGGCGACGGCCTCGACCGCGGTGAACCGCAGGTCGGCGGGGTCGAGGGCGGCGGTCACGGTGTACTCGTGGAGCACGTCCTCGGGGCCGTCGGGGCCGAGGTGGCTGTCGCGGAAGTACACCTCCAGCGCCAGCTCGTCGGGCGAGGCCCGCCACAGGTCGAGGCGTCGTACGCGCCGCACGGTCTTTCGCTCCATCGGCGGGAGCTCGTGCCAGGCCAGCGGGTCGTCGTCGCTCGCGAGCGACGGCGCCGGCGGACCGACGGGGATCGGGAAGATCTCGGTCGCGTCGAGCGTGCCGATCATGGTGGCCCCATCGGCCCATCCGGCGCACAGGTCGCGCAGGCGCTCGGCGGCCTCCGGGGGGATGTTCCACTCGGGGTGCTCGCGCGTCAGCCCGTAGGTGGCGATGATCGCCGCGAGCGGCACGTCGTCGAGGAGCTGGTGGAGCACGCTGCCGCGAGCGCGGTGGTCGGGCACGAGCGCGACGGCCGCGGCCCGGAACCCCGATCGGACGCCGACGCCGGCCATCTCCGCCAGCTGGGGCTCGGGCGGTTCGGCGACGAGCTCGGTGACGTTGCCGGCGCCGTCGGTGAGCAGCGTCAGCGAGGCGGCGTCGGGCACGGCAGCCGTGCCGTCGAGGCCCGTGACCAGGTCGCGGCCGCTGGCCCGCACCCGCCGCGTCTCGCCGAAGTCGTCCCAGCGCTCCTCGATCGCCGTCGTGCGCCGCACCGACCCGGGCCGGCGGGGTGGCGTGCCGGTGACCGGCTGCTGGGGACCGGTGGGCAGCGAGGCGACGAGGCGGGCCCGCTCCCCGGGCTGGAGGGTCACGGCTGCGCCCTCACGACGCCGGCAGCGGGCGGATCATCGCCTCCTGGGCGAACGAGGCCACCAGCTGGTCGCCGGCGAACACGTCGCCGCGGCCGTAGGAGCGCCCGTGGGCCACCACCGGGGCCTGCTGCGAGACGAGCAGCCACCCGTCGACCCGGAACGGTCGGTGGAACCACAGCGTGTGCGACGTGACGGCGGTGTGGAGGGTGACGGTCGAGTCGGCCTGGCTCACGCCGTCGAAGGGGCGCAGGGCGGTGCCGATCAGGGTGAGGTCGGTGGCGTGGGCGAGCAGCGCCTGGTGCAGGGCCCGCTCGTCGCCGACCGGCGGCGTGCGCATCCACCACCGCAGCTCGGCCGGTCCGATGCTCCGATCGGCGATGTCGACCCCGTCGACCATCCGCGTCTCCCACGGCACCATGCCGAGGTCGGTGAGCACGGCGTCCTCGGGTGGGCCGGCGGGCGGCGGGGGGTCGTTGCGGTCGAGGCCGTCCTCATCCGCGTGCACCGACACCAGCGCGGCCGACACCACCTTGCCGTCCTGGTGGGCGATCACCTCGGTGGTGCCGAAGGTGCGGCCGGCCTGCAGCGGCGTCACCCGGTACTGCATCGGCTTGGCGGTGTCGCCCTCGCGAGGGAAGAGGACGTGCATCGACTTCACCGACTTGTCGGGGGTCGCCGTCGCCGCGGCGTGCAGGGCCTGGGCCAGGATCTGGCCGCCGAACACCCGGTGGTAGCCGATGTCGAGGTTGGCGCCCTCCAGGCCGTCGTCGCCCTCGGCGAGCGTCAGGCAGGCGACGAGGTCGTCGAGGTCGAAGGCCATCAGGTCGGTCCTCCTGTCGGGGCCGAGGCGCTCAGGTCGGCGAGCACGGCGCGCCGCAGCAGCTTGCCGGTGTCGGTGTGGGGCAGCTCGGCGCGCACGACGATGCGATCGGGCGTCTTGGACGACCGGAGGTGCTCGCGGCAGTGGGCCCGCAGGGCGTCGCCGTCGAGGTCCCCTGCGTCGTGGCGCAGCACGACCGCGGCCTCGATCCGCTGGCCCCACTCGTCGTCGGGCACGCCCACCACCGCGGCGTCGGCCACGCCGGGGTGGGCGAGGAGCACGTCCTCGATCTCGGCGGGGGCGATGTTCTCGCCGCCTCGGATGATGGTGTCGTCCGACCGGCCCTCGATGAACAGGTAGCCCTCGTCGTCGAACCAGCCGCGGTCGCGGGTGGGGAACCAGCCGTCCTCGTCGGTGACGGCGCCCAGGCCGAGGTACTCGCCGGAGATCTGCTCGCCCCGGCACCAGATCTCGCCGTCGCGGATCTCGACCTCCACGCCCGGGATGATGCGCCCGGCCGAGCCCAGGCGCTGGCGGGCGACGGGATCGCCGGCGAGGGCGGCACGGTGGTCGTCGGGCGTGAGCACGGCGAGGGTCGACGACGTCTCGGTGAGGCCGTAGGCGTTGACGAAGCCCGCGTCGCCGAACGCGTCGAGCGCCTTCTCCAGCACGGTGATCGGCATGCGGGCGCCGCCGTAGGACAGCGATCGGATCGAGGGGCACTCGGCCGGCGCGCCGTCGAGGGCGTCGACCACCCGGGCCAGCATGGTGGGCACGAGGAAGGCGTGGGTGACCGATTCGGCTCGCACCGTGTCGAGCCAGGCCTGCGGGGAGAAGGTCGGCAGGTACGCGATCCGGCGGGTGCTGTAGATGCTCGTGATGGTGTTGGCCACGCCGGCGATGTGGTACGGCGGGACGGTGATGAGGGCCACCGCGTCGTCGTCGGCCGAGGCGAACTCGATCGAGGTGATCACGTAGGCGGCGAGGTGGCGGTGGCGCAGCACCACCGCCTTGGGCTCTGAGGTCGTGCCCGACGTGTAGAGCAGCACGGCGATGTCGTCGCCGTCGGCCGCGGGTGGGCCGAGCTCCTCGGCGGTCGGCCCGGCGGCGGTGCCGGCCAGGAAGCCGTCGAGGTCCATCAGGGCGGCGACGTCTGCGCCGAGCGCCGTCACCCGGGTCAGGTCGTCGGTGACCACGAGCGCGCCGGGGTGCTTCGCCAGGAGGGCGCCGAGCTGCTCGTCGGACAGGCGGTAGTTGAGGGGGATGAAGGGCACGCCCGCCCACGCCGCCGCGAACAGGGCGACCGGGAAGGCGAGGTCGGTCGTGCCGAGGTAGATCACCGCCCGGGCTTCGTGGGCGCCGACGATCGCACCGCCACGTGCCGACCGATCCGCCAGCTCCTCGTACGTCAGGCCGCGGCCCGAGGTGCCGACGCCCGAGCGGAAGCCGAACGCCCCGGCGACCATCTCGAGCAGCATCCAGAGCGTCATCGCCGGCCCCGGACTCGGTGCTTGCCTCCTTGGTGCACATCCATGACATGGGTGTCACGGATGTGCACCAGGAAGCAGTGCGGCCCGGCGATCATCGGCCGTCCTCCCGGACGAGCAGCATCGATCCGGCGACGGGGCCGCCGCCGTTGGCCACCGCGGCCACCTCGCAGCGGCCCGGCACCTGGCGGTCGCCGGCCTCGCCCCGCAGCTGGAGCACGGCCTCGTGGATGAACCCGAAGCCGTGCAGGCGACCGGCCGAGAGCTGACCGCCGTGGGTGTTCACGGGCAGCTCCCCATCGAGGGCGATCCGCGAGCCGCCCTCGATGAACGGCCCCGACTCGCCGTGGCCGCAGAACCCCAGGGCCTCCAGCCAGCACATGGTCAGGAACGAGAAGCCGTCGTAGAGCTCGGCCACGTCGACATCGGCGGGCGTGAGCGAGGTGCGCTCCCAGAGCATGGCGCCGGCGTCGCGGGCGGCCATGGTGGTCATGTCGTCGAACTGGTCCCACGACGGGCGGCCCCGCAGCGCGGTGCCCACCGCCTCCACCCGGGCGACCGGATGGTCCACCGCCGAGGCGTGGGACGGGCGGGAGACGATCAGCGCCGTCGACCCGTCCACGGGCGCGTCGCAGTCGAAGAGGTGGAACGGGGTGGTGATCATCCGCGAGGCGAAGTAGTCCTCGAGGGTGATCGGGTCGCGGTAGACGGCCTTGGGGTTGCGGCCGGCGTTGGTCCGGCCGTTGAGCGCGATCTGGGCGAGCTGCTCGGGGGTCGTGCCGAACTCGTGCATGTGCCGGTGGCAGTTCATCGCCAGCCAGTTCGCCGCCGAGTAGGCGCGCATCGGGATCGACCATTGCAGCGACCCACCCATCTTCGGGGCGCCACCCCCGCCGGAGAGGCCGATGCCCTCGCCCGGCCGCCTGGGCCGACGACTCGGTGACCGTGCGGTACACGAGCACGTGGTTCGCCAGCCCGGCCTGCACGGCGACCACCGCGTCGACCACCGCCGAGAGCTGCGCCGGCCCCTCGATGCCGCCTCGGTGCCAGCTCAGCTCCAGCCGCAGGGCGTCGTGGACGTCGGGGGAGCCGGGCCCGGAGAACCCGGGCGGGCCGCCGGGGAAGGCGCCGGGGTAGGTGGCCAGGCCGTCGATGTCGGCGACGGTGAGCCCGGCGTCGGCGATGGCCTCGAGGGCGGCGTCGATGGTGAGGTCGAGGCCGCTGCGCCCGAGGCGGCGCCCGACGTCGGACTGCCCGATGCCCGAGATGATCGCGTCCATCACGCGTCCCCGGCGTCGGGCTCGAACAGCGGGAAGAAGATGCCGTCGCGCTCGTCGAACGCGACCCGGACTCGCATCCCGATCTCGATCGCCTCGTCGGGCACGCCGATCAGGTTGGAGGTGAGGCGCAGACCGGGCTGCTCGTCGAGCTCGACCAGCACGATGTTCCAGGGTTCGGGTGACCCGTCCCACGGATGGTGGTTGATCGTGAACGACCACACCTGGCCCCGCCCGCTCACCGCCTCGGGCGCGACCTCTCGCCGACCGCACGACGGGCAGTAGGGCGCGGGCGGGTGGAGCCAGTAGCCGCAGGCCTGGCAGCGCTGGAAGCGGAGCCGACCGTCGGCGCCGGAGGTCCAGAAGAACCGGTTGTCGTCGTCGAGCGCGGGCAGCACCCGGAAGGGGGCGTCGGTCACGGCGCTACGAGGCCGCCTTCTCTGCCGCCACGTCCTCGGCCTGCTTGGCCATCCGCTCGGCGAGGGTGAGCGCGGTGACGATGCCCTCGTCCTGGAACTTCGGGATGCCGAACGCCTTCGGGGTCGTGTCGACGTCGGTGGCCCTGGCCCGCAGCGCGCCCACCGTCGCCTCCTCGCGAGGGATGTGGGCGAACGGGTCGAACGAGAAGTTCCGCATGGCGTTGAGGTGCGTGATGCGGTTGATGTCGTCGTCGGGCAGGCCGTGGAGGTAGCGCATGGCCGCCTCGGGCGCATCGGGCCACGTCGAATCGGAGTGCGGGTAGTCGCACTCCCAGTGGACGTGGTCCATGTTGAGGTGGTGGCGCACCTCCATGCCGACGGCATCGTCGATGAAGCACGTGAGGATGTGCTCGTTGAACACCTCGGACGGGAGCTGGTCGCCGAAGTCCTGGTTCGTCCACGCCTTGTGGTGCTTGTAGACGTAGTCGATCCGCTCGAGGAAGTAGGGCACCCACCCGATGCCCCCCTCGCTGAGCGCGATGCGCAGGTTCGGGAACTTCCGGAACACCGGCGACCACACGAGGTCGGCGGCGCACTGGACGATGTTCATCGGCTGGAGCGTGATCATCGTGTCGATCGGGGCGTCCATCGCGGTGATCACCGTGGTGGACGACGAGCCGATGTGGAGGCAGATCACCGTGCCGGTCTCCTCGCAGGCGGCGAGGAACGGGTCCCAGTGGGGGCTGTGCCAGCTGGGGAGGTGGAGCTTCTCGGGGTTCTCCGAGAAGGTCACGGCGTGGCAGCCCTTCTCGGCCATCCGGCGGACCTCATCGGCCATGAGCTGCGGGTCCCACACCGGCGGGACGGCGAGCGGGATCATCCGGCCCGGATAGGTGCCGCACCAGTCGTCGACGTGCCAGTCGTTGTAGGCCTGGAGCAGCTCGAGGGCGATGTCCTTGTCGTCCATCGTGGAGAACAGCTGGCCGGTGAAGCCGGTCATCGACGGGAAGTTGAGCGACCCCAACATCCCGTTGGCGTCCATGTCCCGGATGCGCTCGTGGATGTCGTAGCAACCGGGCCGCATCTGGTCGAAGGCGAGCGGGTCGAGCCCGTACTCCTCGGGCACCCGACCGACCACGGCATTGAGCCCCACGTTGGGGAGCGACGTCCCCTCGAACATCCACACCTCGCGGCCCGAGTTGAGCACCTCGAGCTTGGGCGCGCGCTCGGCCGCCTTCTTGCTCAACCGCCCTTCGAACAGGTGGGGTGGCTCGACCACGTGGTCGTCGACGCTCACCAGGATCAGATCGTCGATCTGCATGTTCCCCCTGTCCGCCCTGCTCGGGGCGTGAATGTGACGTTGTTGTTAGATTACCGCGATGCCCGACGACCTGCTCGGCCGGCGGATCCTCGTGGTCGGCGCCTCGTCGGGCATCGGCGCGGCGCTCGTGCGGGCGTCGCGCGCACGGGGTGCCTCGGTGGCCGCTGCGGCGCGGCGGGCCGACCGCCTGGCGCAGCTGGCCGACGAGGTGGGCGCGACGGCGGTGCCGCTCGACGTGCGCGACGAGGGCTCGGTGCGGTCGGGCGTGGCGACGTCCGTCGACGCGCTCGGGGGGCTCGACGCTGTGGTCTACGCCGCCGCCGTCTCCCCGCTCGTCGGCATCGGCGACGCCACCGCGGACGACTGGCGAGCGGTCATGGAGACCAACGTCGTCGGGTGCGGGCTCGTGGCCGCCATGGCGGCACCGCACCTCGTGCCCGCGGGCGGACGGATGGTGGTGCTGTCCTCCAAGGCCGTGCGCCAGCCGTTCTCGGACCTCGGCGTCTACGCCACCTCCAAGTTCGCCCTCGACGGCCTGATCCGATGCCTGCCGATCGACCTGCCCGGCCTGCTCGTGAGCCGGGTGGTGGTCGGCAACACCCACGGCACCGACTTCGCCACCTCCTGGGATCCGGAGCGGGCGGGGACGGCGTTCGAGCAGTGGATCGAGCAGGGCGTGCTCGGCTCCGGGCGCACGATGGATCCCGGCGACGTCGCCGACGCGGTGCTCACCGTGCTGGCCTCGCCCGTCCACATCGACGACCTGGCCGTGCTCGAGCACCCGTTCCCGGCGGACCTGAGCGCCGAGGGCGGTCGCTAGCGTGCCGGCGATGGACCCGGGCATCGTGCGCCGACCGCCCTTCGGCACCAACCCGACCGTGGGCGAGCGCGGCTCGGACACCCGCCGGCGCGTCCTCGAGTCCGCCCTCGAGCTGTTCGCCGAGGTGCCCTACCCCGAGGCGCGGGTCGAGCAGATCACCGAGCGGGCCGGCTGCTCGCGGCCCGCGTTCTACCAGTACTTCTCCTCCAAGGAGGACGTGTTCTGGACCCTCGCCACCCAGCTCGGCGAGGAGATGGTGGAGCTGGCCAACTCGCTCGCCCCGGTGACGCCCGACGAGGACGGGCTGGTGCGCCTCACCGCCTGGGTCGACGACTTCATGGCGCTGCACGAGCGGTGGGCGCCGGTCTTCGCCGCCTTCCCGGAGGCGACCCGCGGCGATCGGGCCACGGTGACCCGCACCGGGTCGATCGCCGACCACTCCGGCAAGCGGCTGCTCGCGGCCTTCGGCCTGGGGCGCTCGGCCGCCGAGCAGCGCCTCGCCAGCAGCCTCGTGGGCGTCTTGATCCGTTGCTCGTTCTACGCCGAGGCGGCGCCGAAGGGCATGAGCCGTCGACCGCTGGTGCAGGGCGTGGCCCGCCTGATCCACCGCGTGCTCGGCGGGCCGGTGGAGGGCGTCAACTTCAAGCGCGACCGCACCTCGGGCCAGCGGCGGGTGCGGATCGTGGCGCCCGTCGAGCCCACGGGCGCCGACGGCCTCCGGGCGCGGGGCGAGGCCACCCGCCGGAAGCTGCTCGCGGCCGGCGCCGAGATCCTCCCGGTGCGGGGCTACCACGACGCCCGGGTCGACGACATCGTGGAGGCGGCCGGGGTGAGCCACGGCACCTTCTACCGGTACTTCGCCAGCAAGGACGAGTTCTTCCGGGCGCTGGGCGAGGACGCCTCCGGGCCGATGATCGAGCTCATCGAGCGGCTCGACCTCGACGCTCCGAACGAGGAGCTCGACGCCTGGCTCGACGACTGGTTCGCCGCCTACGAGGCCCACGGCGGGGTGATCTCCATCTGGCAGGACATGCAGACCAGCCCGGAGCTGCGCGACTTCTCGATGCAGGTGGCCGCCTCGGTGTTCACCCGGCTCGAGAAGCTCCTCGACCAGCGCGACTTCGGCCACCCGCAGGTGGCGGCATCGATGCTGCTCGCCCTCCTCGAGCGGGCGCCCTACCGGGTGCACACCCTCGGGTTCTCGAGCCGGTCGGCCGAGATCGCCTCGACGGCGACGATCATCCGGCGCGGCTTCCTGGGTCGGGACGTCTGAGGGCGTGGACCTCGAGTTCACCGACGATCAGCTCGGCCTGCGCGACGCCGCCCGCTCGGTGCTGGCCGACGCCTGCCCGCCCTCGCTCGTGCGAGCGGTGTTCGAGGGCACCGGCACGGCCGACGAGCTCTGGGTCACGCTCCGGGGGCTGGACTGGCCGGCGCTCGGCATCGCCGCCGAGCACGGTGGCCTCGGCGAGGGGTTCCTCGAGGTCGGCATCGTGGTCGAGGAGCTCGGCCGGGTGGTGGCGCCGGGGCCGTTCCTGGCGACGGTCACCCAGTTCGCCCCGGCGGTGGCGGCGTGCGGCTCGTCGTTCCGCCTGGCCGACGTGGCCCTCGGTCGGTGCACGGGGTCCCTGGCCATCGCCGAGGACGGCCGCTGGGATCCGGCCGCGGTGGCGTGCGCGGCGGCGGCCGACGGCGACGGCTGGCGGTTGACCGGTGCCAAGACCCACGTGGTCGACGGCGCGACGGCCGAAGAGCTGGTGGTCGTCGCTCGAGGCGAGGCCGGGCTCGGCGTGTTCGCGGTGCCGGGCGCGTCGGTGTCCTCGTCGGTGGGCTCGGTGGTCGACCCGACGCTGCCGACCGCGACCGTCGAGCTCGACGGCGTGCTCGTCGACGCCGAGCGGGTGCTGGTGACCCCGGGCGCTCCGGGCGTCGAAGAGGCGATCGCGCGGATCCTCGACTCGGCCACCGCGTCGCTGGTGCTCTCGACCGTTGCCACCTGCCGGGCCATCTTCGAGGCGACGCTCCAGTACGCCAAGGACCGCCACCAGTTCGGCAAGCCCATCGGCTCGTTCCAGGCCATCAAGCACCGCCTGGCCGACTGCTACCTCGCCGTCGAGCGGGCCCAGGCGCTCGCCTACTTCGCCGCCCTCACCATCGCCGAGGACGATCCCCGTCGCCCGCTGGCCGTGGCGATGGCGAAGTCGGCCGTCGGCGAGTGCGCGTCGCTGCTGACGCGCGATGGCCTGCAGCTCCACGGCGGCATCGGGTTCACCTGGGAGCACGACCTCCACCTCCTGCTGAAGCGGGCCGTGGTGGGCGAGCTGCTGTTCGGCACCGCCGCGTTCCACCGGGTGCGCGCCGCGGGGCTGATGGGCCTGACGGCGGAGGGGGCGGCGTGAAGCTCCGCTACGACGACTCGGTCGAGGAGTTCCGGGTCGAGCTGCTCGACTGGCTGGCCGCCAACCGGCCGACCCCCGAGGAGATGGCGGCCGACCCGTCGGTGTCCACCGGCCACGCGCCCGGTTGGGCCCGCCGCTGGACCCGGGCCATGTTCGACGCCGGCTGGCTCGTGCCGGGTTGGCCGCCCGAGCTGGGCGGCCGGCGCGCCGGGCCGATCAGGGCAACGTGGCCTCGAGGAGCTGGCCAAGGCCCGCGCATCCCGCGCACCACCAGCGTGCAGGGGCTCGGCATCGTGGCGCCGTCGATCATCGACTACGGCCGACCCGACCAGGTGGCTGACTACGCCATGCCGATCCTCCACGGGGAGGCCACGGCCTGCCTCGGCATGAGCGAGCCCGACGCCGGCTCGGACCTCGCCTCGCTGAAGACCCGGGCGGTGCTCGAGGGCGATGCCGAGACGGGGCAGTGGGTGATCGACGGCCAGAAGGTGTGGACGTCGGGCGCCAACTACGCCGACTTCTGCTTCCTCTTCTGCCGTACCGAGCCCGACCAGCCCAAGCACCAGGGCATCTCGATCCTGCTGGTGCCGATGTCGACGCCGGGGATCACGGTGCGGCCGCTGCCCGAGATCGTCCACCCCGACGAGCCCGACCTCAACGAGGTGTTCTTCGACTCGGTGCGGGTGCCGGCCGCCAACCTGGTCGGCGAGCGGGGCAACGGGTGGGCCATGGCCAACGGCTCGCTGGCCCACGAGCGCGGCATGGTGTGGGTGAGCGCGGTGATGGGCCTGGAGGAGTCGATGGAGCGGCTGCTGCGCGAGGCGCCTGGCCTGCTCGACCGGCTGGGTCCGAGCGAGCGGGCGCTGGCGGTCGACCGCATCGTGCAGATCGCCATCGACACCCAGGCCGCCCGCTGCCTCGGCGAGCGGGGCTTCGCCAAGCTCGCTCGGGGCGGCACCGCGCCCGAGCAGGCGCTGATGAAGCTGTACGCGTCGGACTGCCGGCAGCGCATCGCCCGGGTGGCCGCCGAGGTGCAGGGGGCCGACGCCCTCGAGCTGGGGCTGGTGGCCAACGACGGGCACCTGGCGGTCGACGAGCCTCGGGGCACGTGGCTCGAGCAGTGGTTCCACTCGTTCGCCAACACGATCTCGGCGGGCACGTCGGAGATCCAGCGCAACATCATCGCCGAGCGCGTCCTCGGCCTCCCGAGGGGCTGACGCCGTGCGCTTCGCCATCACCCACCCGATGATCAGCCACCCGTACCACCCGGACCTGGCGACGGGGGCAGGCGTGGTGCGGTTGGCGCAGGCGGCCGAGGCCTCGGGGTTCGACGGCTACGGGTTCACGGACCACCCGATCCCGACCCAGGCCTGGCTCGACTCGGGCGGCCACGACGCCCTCGATCCGTTCGTGGCCCTCGGGTTCGTGGCCGCCGCCACCTCGACGCTGCGGCTGATCCCGAACATCGTGGTGCTCCCGTACCGGAACCCGTTCACGGTGGCCAAGGCGGGGGCCACGATCGACGCCCTGTCCGGCGGGCGGTTCGTGCTGGCCACCGGCGCCGGGTACCTGAAGGAGGAGTACGACGCCGTCGGCGTGGACCACGCCCAGCGCAACGCCATCTTCGACGAGGCCATCGACGCCGTCCGGGCGGTGTGGACCGGCGACGACGTGACGTTCTCGGGCTCGTTCTTCGCCGCAGCCGGCGTGACCGCGCACCCGCGTCCGGTGGTGCCGCCGCCGATCTGGGTGGGCGGCAACTCCGGCGCCGCCCGGCAGCGGGTGGCCGACCGGGGCGACGGGTGGAACCCGTTCCCGGCGCCGCGGGCATGGCCAAGGTGGTGGGGACGGCGTCGCTGCGGACGGTGGACGACCTCGCGGTGATGATCGAGGACCTGCACCGGCGGCTGGAGGGTGCTGGTCGGGATCCGGCCTCGATCGACATCTGCTTCTCGTGCTTCGCCGGCGGGTCGCCCGCCTCCGACGACTTCGACGCCGACGCCCACCTCGTCGGGCTCGACGAGCTGGCTGCCCTCGGCGTGACCTGGGTGCAGGTGGGGTGCCGGGCGACTCGCCCGACCGGGCCGTCGAGGTGATGGCCCGCTACGGCGAGCTGGTGATCGGGCCGCACCGCCGATGACCCTGAGCCCCGACGCCGCGCTGCTCACCGATCGGGTGGCCGTCGTGACCGGTGGGGCGTCGGGGCTGGGCAAGGGGATCGCCGAGGCGTTCGCCGCCTTCGGGGCGCGGGTGGCGGTGTGGGACAAGGCCGACCCGGAGCGGCCGGTGGACGTGCGGGTGCCCGAGGAGGTCGACGCCGCCCTCGCCCGGTGCATCGACGAGCTCGGGGTGCCGACGATCCTGGTGAACAACGCCGGCGGGGTGTTCCACTCGTCGATCCTCGACACCTCGCCCAACGGCTGGGATGCGCTGATCCGAGCCAACCTCGGCCACGTGCTGCTGTGCACGCAACGGGTGGCCCGAGCGATGCGTGACGCCAGCGTCGGTGGGGCGATCGTGAACGTGGCGTCCATCGAGGGGCTGCGGGCCGCACCGGGCTTCGCCGCCTACGCCGCCGCCAAGGCGGGCGTGCTGAACCTGACGAAGACCGCCGCGCTCGAGCTGGCACCGCTCGGCATCCGGGTGAACGCCCTGGCTCCCGACGCCATCATCACCGAGGGCCTGCTCGCCTTCGCCCCCGATTCGGCCGATCATCTCGGCGACATGGTGCCGATGGGCCGGGCTGGGGACGCCGACGAGCTCGCGGGCGCGGCGGTGTTCCTGGCGTCGGACCTGTCGGCGTACGTGACCGGCCAGGTCATCGGCGTCGACGGCGGCACCGGCGCCGCCGGGGGCTGGTACCCCCACCCCGTCGACGGCCACTACATCCTCGGCCCCGCCCACGACGCCTGACCGCGAGCGTTCTGGTCAGATCTCGATGACCTCGACGAGCCCTTCCAGGCCGCGGAGGTCCTTGGCGTTGCGCGTGTAGAGCGGGAGGTCGTGGGCTCGCGCCGTCGCTGCGATCAGCAGATCGAGCGAGCGTGAGCCGCGTGCCTTGCGCCCCGACGCCACGACGGCGGCGGAGATCGGGCCGAACGCTCGCGCGCACCTGGCGTCGAACGCCAAGGCGGCGACCGTCGATTCCAGGTGCTGCAGCTGTTGCTGCCGTTGCGCCCGCGTGGCGTCATCGCTGGCGACGTGCGGTCCGGTGCTCAGCTCGGCCAGCGTCACCGTGCTGATGGAGCTGATGTCGGGGAGGCGAGCGGGGTCGATGACCTCGAGGTCGATGATGACCGAGGTGTCGAGGATCCCGCGTCGTGGATCACCACTCACGGGGCTCGAAGTACGGATCGACGTAGCGGTCCATGTCCCGCCGGAGCTCCGCCAAGTCGATGCGGGGTGCGCCTCGCATCCCTTCAAGCAGCGCCTCACGAGAGATGGACTGCGGTCGCCGGAGGGGGACGAGCTCGCCCGAGGCGCCGCTGAGGGAGCAGATCATCCGCGAGCGCAAGTGGCGGGTGGCTCACGACTTCAACTCGAGCCTGGAGGGCTGGTTGATCGCGGCCCCGCTGCGACACGTCCGGGCACTGCACGATCTCACGACGGCGGAGGCCACCGCCATGGGGGATCTCCTCCACCGATCGTCGATCGCGCTACGGGAGGTCACGGGTGCGAGAAGACCGATGTGATGCTCTTCGCCGAGGCCGAGGGCTTCGAGCACCTCCACCTCCACGTGGTGCCGCGCCTCGCCGACCATCCGGAGGATCGTCGGGGTCCGATGGTCTTCGCGTTCATGCACGACGGTGCGGCCGTGTCGCCCGAACGGCGCGACGAGCTGGCCCTCGCGATCCGAGCCGCCTGGCCGAGCTGAGTCCTAACCTCCGCCCATGGGGATGTGGAACCACGTAGGGCTGTGCGTGTCGGACCTGGACCGGGCGATCCGGTTCTACGGGGAGGCGTTCGGGTTCGCCGAGCGGAACCGGTTGGCGATCCCCGACCCGATCGCGTCGAAGCTGCTCCGGGTGCCCGAGCCGGTGGGCATGACCGCCGCCTACCTCACCCTCGGCGACGCCGAGGCGGGCGGCGCGGTCCTCGAGCTCCTCCACTTCGATCGGTCGGGAAACGACCCGCCGCGTGAGCGGTCCTTCACCGAGCCCGGCCTCACCCACATCTCGCTCACCGTCGACGACGTGGCCGCCACGTGCGATCGGGTGCGGGAGCTCGGCGGCGAGGTGCTCGAGGACACCGACGTCGGCGGACTGGCGATCATGGTGCGCGACCTCGACGGCCAGATCGTCGAGCTCCTCCCGCCCGGCGCCCTCCCGCAGTAGCTCGACGGTTCAGGCCTCGACCCGCAGGTCGCGCTTGAGGACCTTGCCGGTCGCGTTCCTCGGGAGCTCGGTGGCGAAGGTCCAGCGGCGGGGGACCTTGTAGTCCGAGAGGCGCTCGGCGCAGAACGCCCGGAGCTCGTCGGCATCCGCGGTGGCGCCCGGGGCCAGCACGATCCAGGCGCCGACGTCTTCGCCCAGCACGTCGTGGGGCACGCCGGCCACGGCCGCCTCCTGCACCGCGGGGTGCTCGTAGAGGACGGCCTCGACGTCGCCGGCGTGGATGTTGTTGCCGCCCCGGATGATCATGTCCTTCTGGCGGCCGACCAGGTAGAGGTACCCGTCCTCGTCGAGGTAGGCGAGGTCGCCCGAGTGCAGCCAGCCGTCCTTCCACGTGCTCGCCGTGGCCTCGGCGTCGCCGAAGTACTCGCGCTCGCGGCCCGGGTTGCGCACCAGCAGCTCGCCGATCTCCCGGGCGGGCAGCTCGTCGCCGGTGGTCGGGTCGATGATGCGGAACTCGGTCGGCTTCATCGGCTTGCCGACCGAGCCGACCCGTCGGGCCTGCTCCTCGGGCGGCAGGAAGCAGAACGACGGCCCGGCCTCGGTCATGCCCCAGCTGTTCGACACCATGGCGTTGGGCATCCGGGCCTGGAGCGTGGCGAGGGTGGCCGGGGCGATGGGCGCCGAGCCGACCGGGCACATGGTGATCGACGAGAGGTCAGCCCCCTCGAAGCGATCACTGGCGATGAGCAACTCGACCATCGCCGGCACGAGGAAGGTGGCGGCGGGCCGCAGCTCGTCGACCACGTCGTACCAGCGGTCCACGTCGAAGCGGGGCAGGTAGAGGAGTCGCATCCCGAGCTTCATCGGGTTGTACGCCGAGGCGATGCCGGCGAACGTGAACATCGGCGACGAGTGCAGCCACCCCTTGCCCGTCCACCGCGGCATGCCGTTCGGGACCATGGCGATGTTGCCGTGGCGCACCACCACGCCCTTGGGTCGGCCGGTGGTGCCCGAGGTGTACATGATGTCGGCGAGGTCGGCACCGGTGAGCGGGACCTGGATCTCCGAATCGTCGGCGTCGGAGCGCCTCGTCCCACGCGATGAGGCCGTCCCCATCGGCCGTGGGCGCCGAGGTGACGAGCAGGCGCAGGTCGGGCAGGTCGGGTCGGGCGGCGAGGAGCGCCGGCGTGGTCGACTCGCCGGTGATGGCCGCCACCGCCCCGGCGTGGCCGAGCACGTAGGCCAGCTCGCGGGTGACCAGCCGGGTGGAGGTGGGGACGGCGACGGCCCCGGCCTTGTGCACGGCGGCGTAGGCGACGAGGAACCGGTCGCCCTCGGCGGGCGGGAGGTGGACCGCCACCCGGTCACCCTTGGCCACGCCGTGGGCGATCAGCCAGCGGGCCAGCTGGTTCGACCGCCGCTCCCACGCTCCGAACGTGAGCGAGGCTCGGTCGGCGGCCGCGTCGGTGGCGACGTTCCGGTACCCGACCTCGTCGGGCAGGTTCGCGGCCATGATCCGCAGCTGGTCGGGGAGCAGCTCAGCCACCGGTCGCTCCGGAGGGTGAGGGCTCCGGGTCGCGGGGGAGGCCGAGGAGGCGCTCGCCGATCACGTTGCGCTGGATCTCGCTGGTGCCGCCGGCGATGGTGAGGCAACGGTTGGCGAGGAACCCGAACGTCCACTGGCTCGGGGCGCCGAACGCCACCGTCGCTCCCTCGGGCCCGAGCAGCGAGAGGCCAGCCTCCTGGGTGCGCTGGTCGTGCTCGACGCCGAGCAGCTTGCGGACGCTCGCCTCGGGGCCAGGCTGGGCGCCGCTCAGCGACCGGGCCGCGGTGCGCAGCCCCATCACCGCGAGGGCATGGGCCTCGGCGACGAGCGCGCCGAGACCGTCGAGCAGGATCGGGTCCTCGCCGTCGAGCTGCCCGTCGGCGATGCGCTCGGCCACCAGCCCGATCAGCGCCTCGATCCCGCCGCCGAACGACGAACCGCTGCCCATCGACACCCGCTCGTTGGCGAGGGTCGTGCGGGCGAGCGGCCAGCCGCCATCGACCTCGCCGATCACGCAGTCGTCGGGCACGAAGCAGTCGTCGAAGAAGACCTCGTTGAACATCTCCATGCCGGTGAGCTCGCGCAGCGGTCGGATGTCGATGCCGTCGGAGCGCATGTCGACGATCAGGTAGCTGATGCCCTGGTGCTTCGGGGCGGTGGGGTTCGTGCGGGCCAGGCAGATGCCCCAGTCGGCCTCCTTGGCCATCGTGGTCCACACCTTCTGGCCGTTCAGGAGCCAGCCATCGTCGCCCGGCGCCCGGGTGGCGGCGGTGGCGAGCGCGGCGAGGTCCGAGCCGGCCTCGGGCTCGCTGAAGAGCTGGCACCACGAGATCTCGCCGTGCAGCGTGGGCCGGACCCAGCGCTCCTGCTGCTCGGGCGTGCCGTGGGCGGCGATGGTGGGGGCGGCCCATGCGCCCACCTGCAGGTGCGGGGCCCGGACCTTGGCCCGCCGCAGCTCCTGGTCGATCACGACCTGCTCCACGGCGCCCGCTCCCCGGCCCCACGGCTCGGGCCAGTGGGGGACGATCAGCCCGGCGTCGGCCATCGGGCCGCGGCGCTCCTCCTTGGGGAGGGCGGCGATGGCGTCGATCGCGGCGGCGATGTCGGCTCGGAACGCCTCGGCCTCGGGCGGGAGGTCGAGGGTGAGGTGGCGGCGGGTGCCGGCGATCGCGGCGGTCGCCAGGCGAGCCCGCCAGCGCCGGTGGCCGCCGAAGAGCTGGCGCAGGGCCGTCGCCCGGCGGAGGTAGAGGTGGGCGTCGTGCTCCCAGGTGAAGCCGATGCCGCCGAGCACCTGGATGCAGTCCTTGGCGTCGTCGACGAAGGCGTCGAGGGCGAGGGCCCCGGCGGTGGCGACGGCGACCTGGGCGGCGTCGCCCCACGGGTCGTCGCCGTCGAGCGCGGCCGCCGCGTCCCACACCGCGGCCCGGGCCGCCTCGAGGCGCACGAGCATGTCGGCGCACCGGTGCTTCACCCCCTGGAACTGGCCGATCGGCCGCCCGAACTGGCGGCGGTCCCGCGCCCAGGCCGCCGCGGTCTCGACGCACCACGACGTGCCACCGATGGCCTCGGCCGCGGCGAGCACGATGCCGATCGCCTCGACCTGCTGGTCGGTGACGCCGGCCAGGGGCGTGCCGTCGGCGTCGCCGTCGAAGGTGGCCAGGCCCTGGGTGGCATCGAGCCCGGGCTGGCTCGTCCGCTCGAGGTCGGCGGCAGGCACGAGCGACCGGATGCTGCCGTCGGCCGGGGCGGTGGCACGCACCACCGCCCCGGCCGCGGCGCCCCCCAAGGTCGGTGCGCCGGGCGCGGCGGCGACGGCCGCCGGCCCTTCGATCTCCACATCCGCCAGCCCGGCGACCGCCCGGGCCCACGCGGTGGCCAGGATCGGGCCGGGCGCGACCGCCCGACCGAGGCCTTCGAGCACGATCGCCAGCTCCGAGAAGCCGAGCCCATCGGCGGGGGCGTGGGTGAGCCAGCCGAGGCCGTCGAGCTCGGCCCAGAACGGCGGGAGCTCAGCGGCATCGGACTCCATGGCGGCACGAGCGACCGCCGGCGTGCACCGCTGGGCCGCGAACCGCGCCACGGCGTCGGCCAGCAGCTCGTGCTCGTCGCCGATGGCCAAGCTCACCTGTCGTCGTCCCCCTGGTCCCCTGATCTAACGTTCGTGTCACCTTAGCGATCTGGGTAGAGCAGGGCGGTTGGAAGTTCCTTGCGATCGGGCGCGTCGCTCCCTACGGTTGTCTCCGCCAGGCGCGGTGGCGCTGGAAGTCTTGGCCCAGGTGACTGCGGAAGCCGCGGAAGCCTGGGCTGAGCGGCTTTTCGGGCTCAGACCCGCCGGATGTGCTCGGTCCAGAGGCGGAGCTCCTGGCCCCAGCGTGCATGATCCCCGCCCAGGAACGTCGTGCTGCCGGCACGAACGCCGGCGACGACGTCAGCGATCCAGAGCATCGGCTCTCGCTTGGTCCCGAAGCGCAGCAGTTGGACGCCCGTCCTCGACCTTCGGATGGTCCGAAGGTCGTGATGATCGCTTCTCGGCCGACCCTCGACGACCAGCTCGGTCACCCCGTCGTGGTCGAGCATCTCGAGGAGCGCAGCGAGGCAGCGCGCCCGAGCCGCCTCCTTCTGCTTGGTCGGCACCTGTTCCTCGACGGCGACCCACGCCGTGATCCGGTGGTGGCTGAGGATGGCCAGCAAGCGATGTCGGCGGTCCGGGTGCTCGTCTCGCCAGTGCACCCGGTCGACATCGCTGCGCATGGACGAGATGAGGGCGGCACGCAGCATGGCCGCATCGGCCGGGGACACCTCGACGGCGGCCAGCAGGACCGTGGCGTGGCCAGCGGCCTCGTGGCCGCTCTCGTCGAGCCAGGCGGTGCGCGACTCCTGGACGGAGCGCTTCGATCGAGCCATCGCGGTTCCCCTGGGCCATCGTCGACGTGCGGTCCGAAGCGGACGAGGGGTGGGGTGGCTCGAGCTGCTCGGCCACCGTACCCGGCCGGGCGCGCCGCTCGAACCGGCCCCCTAGGGTGACGTGACCGTCAGAAACGAGGGGAGCGGCGCCGATGGCCGGGTTGTGCGAGGGACGGGTGGCGATCGTGACCGGGGCCGGGCGCGGCATCGGCCGCGAGCACGCGCTGATGCTGGCGTCGGAGGGAGCAGCGGTCGTGGTCAACGACCTCGGCGCCCAGCCCGATGGCAGCGGTGCCGATCCGGGCCCGGCCAACGAGGTGGTCGCCGAGATCGAGGCGATGGGCGGCCACGCCGTGGTGAACGGGGCGAACGTCACCGACTTCGACGAGTCCGAGGCCATGGTGGCCCAGGCGGTCGAGACGTTCGGGCGCCTCGACATCCTCGTGAACAACGCCGGCATCCTGCGCGACCGGATGATCTTCTCGATGAGCGAGCAGGAGTGGGACGACGTCGTCGCCGTCCACCTCAAGGGCCACTTCTGCCCGACCCGCCATGCGGCCGCCTACTGGCGCACCCAGTCGAAGAAGGGCGAGGAGGTCGACGGTCGCATCATCAACACCGCCTCGCCGTCGGGCCTCTACGGCAACGTCGGCCAGGCCAACTACGGCGCCGCCACGGCCGGCATCGCCGGGTTCACCATGGTGTGCGCCCTCGAGCTCGGCCGCATCGGCGTCACCGCCAACTGCCTGGCCCCCACCGCCATCACCCGGCTCGTGGCCCCGCTCATGGGCGGCGAGGAGAACATCTCCGACGAGCTCAAGGACCAGCTCTCGCCCCGCTGGGTCGCCACCGTCGCCACGTGGCTGGCCAGCCCGAAGGCCCGGGGCGTGACCGGGCGGGTGTTCGACGTGCGGGGCGGCACCATCGCCGTGGCCGAGGGCTGGCACCGCGGGCCCGAGGGGCTCAACCCCGGCGATCCCGCCGGCGCCGGCAACGTGATCGAGGAGCTGCTGAAGCGGGCCCGCCCCAACGGCGACCTCGACGGGCGCGACGACGCCGAGCGGTTCTGACGTGGGCGCCACGATCGCCGGCTCCACCGTGCTGCTCACGGGGGCCTCGTCGGGGATCGGCGCCGCCCTCGCCCCGATGCTCGCCGAGCGCGGCGCCACGGTCGCCATCACCGGCCGCCGCCACGACCGCCTCGACGTCGTGCTCGACCGATGCCGGGAGCACCAGCCCGGCTGCGAGGCCTACCTGGTCGACCTCGGCGACGTGGCCGCCACCGATGCCCTGCCCGCGCGCGTCGAGGCCGACCTCGGCCCGGTCGACCTGCTGATCAACAACGCCGGCACGCCGATGCGTCGCCGCATCCAGGAGCTGACCCTCGCCGAGGTCCAGGCCACCATGACCGTGAACTTCGCCTCGCCGGTGCGGCTGACCATGGCGCTGCTGCCGGGCATGCTCGAGCGGGACCGGGGCGGCATCGTCAACGTGTCGAGCTTCGGGGGGCGGGCCGGCATCCCCGCCGAGACCGCCTACTGCGCCTCGAAGTTCGCCCTCTGCGGCTGGACCGAGGCGCTGGCCATGGACCTGTTCCACACCGGCGTCGACGTGAAGCTGATCGTGCCCGGTGCGGTCGACACCGACATCTGGGACCGGCCCGGCAGCGATCGGGCCGACTACTCGGGTGACCTCGAATCGCCCGAGGTGGTGGCCGCCGGCATCGTCGCCGCCATCGAGGGCGATGCGTTCGAGACCTACGTGCCCGACCTCAAGGCCATCGCCGAGTTCAAGACCAGCTCGATCGACGACTACCTCGCCGGCACCGTCGCCTTCGCCGACGCCGCCCGCTCGGAGCCCGGCGAAGCTTGAGCCCCAGCCGACCCGGACCGCGGCTCGCCGCCGGCGCGGATGGGTTCTTCGCCGGGGCCGCGCGCTGGTGGCGCGTGGATCCGGCGAAGAAGCGGCGGCGCAGGTTCTTCGCCGGGATCGTGCGCCAGGGGCGCGTGGATCTGGTGGAGAACGGCGGCGGGTGGTCCGGGAGGCAGGCGGTCAGCAGCGGTAGAGGCGCTCGGCGTTCGAGGCGAAGAGGGCGTCGACATCCTCGGCGGGGAGGCCGGCGGTGACCTCGGCGTAGGCGGACCAGAGCTGGTCGAGGGTGCCGTGCAGCCCGTCGACGGGGAAGTTGCTGGCGAACAGGCAGCGGCTGGTGCCGAAGGTGGTGATGGCGGGCTCGATCCAGGGGCGGAAGGCGTCGGCCGACATCGCCCCCAGCGGCATGGCCAGGCCCGACAGCTTGCAGTGCACGTGCGGCCCGGCGGCCGCGAGGGCGTCGATGCCCGCCGCCCACAGATCCCGTTCCTCCTCGGACGACGAGCGGGGCCATCCCGTGTGCTCGACCACCACCACCAGGTCGGGGTGGGCAGCCAGGCGAGCGGCGGCCTCGGCCAGCTGCGGCGGATGGGCCATCAGCTCGAACACGAGGTCACGCTCCACGAGCGCTCGCAGCACCTCGTCCTCGGGCACGGGTGGGGCCTTGGGCGACATCGGCCGCACGCCCCGCAAGCGCGAGGCGGCCAGCTGCTCGTCGAGCATGGCGATGGCCTCGGCCACGGAGTCGGCGGCGGGCAGGCCCCCGACGATCGCGGCGGGCTGCCCCGACGACTCGGCCCGGCGGTCGAGCTCGAGCGTCTCGGCCACCGAGTGGCGGCCGGTGGCCGCGGCCACGTTGATCAGCTTCTCGACGTTCCAGCCCTCGGCCTCGGACCGGTACACGTCGGGGTGAACCGCCGGGCCATGCCGGTGGTGTCGCCCATGCCGAGGTCGCGCTGGCCGGCCAGGTACGGGTACCACTCGGCGTTGGCCGGGTCCCACAGGTGGACGTGAGCATCGACCATGCGGACCGGCCGGGTCACGGCAGCTCGCCGAGAACGGCGTCGAACCAGGGCGGCAGGTCGGGCCCGCCGAAGACGAGGCTGGTGCCGGGCCGGGGGTGCGACCGAAGGCCGAGCCAGCCCGGGCCGATCGCGAGCTCGGCGCCCGAGAGCGCCAGATCCGCGGTGGTGGCCAGCCGGGTGGCGAGGGCAGCGGCGACCTCGACCTGCGCGAGGGCTTCGAGCGACACGGCGAAGGCGGCGACCCGGTCCCCGGTGGCCCTCCGCGACGTCCGGGCCAGCTGGGCGGCGGCCTGGGCCCGGGACCGCCCACCGGCGGACCCCGCGTCCACGAGGTGCACCACCCGCATCGGTCGCTCCTCGGTCGCCCGCTCGGCGGCAGCCCGACCCCACGCAGCATCGACCTGGACGAGACCGGCCAGGCCCTCGTGGGAGGCGAGCACGGCCTCCCAACCTCCGCCGCCGGCCGAGGGGGAGCCGGTCGCCACCACGACCGCGTCGAGCGCGCCGTGGGCGGCGATCGCTCGATCGAGGACGGCGCCGATGCCGTCGACCCCAGGCTCGACGGAGGCGGCGGGAAGGACCTCGGTCGCCACGCCGACCGCCTGGAGCCCCGCGGCGACGGCGGCGCCGAGCTCCGGTCGGTCGGTGACGATGAGCGCCGCCTGCCCGCCCTCGATGGAGGCCAGCGGTGCCACGGCGTCGACGAGCCCGGGGAACCGGGGGTTCGCCCCACCGGTGGTGCCCTGGGCGCCCTCGGCGGCGACGAGCGCGTCGGCGAACGTGGCCAGCACGGCGTCGACCGAGGCCACGTCGCTCGTCCGCACCACCTCGACCAGGCGGGGCGCCTCGACCGTCGCCACCTCGGAGCCGCCGGCGAACAGGATCCGGCCTCGGAGGCCGACCGAGGGGCCGACCAGGTGGGCCGCCAGCGGGGCCAGCTCGTCGGGGTCGGGCATCGCGCCCAGCGAGAGGCCCCCGGTCTTGGACGTGCCGCCCGGCTTCGCGGCGGCGCCACCGCCGGCGCGGCCGAGCGCGGCGGTGACCATGCGGGTCAGGGCGATGGGCGAGATGGCGTTGACCGCCACGCCCTCGGGCGCCAGCGAGCCGAGCTGCCAGGTGAGCGACGCCACCGCCCGCTTCGCCGCCGAGTACGCCCCGGCGTCCGCCGCCCGCCACCCCGAGCCCGACGTGACGCCGACGATGCGCCCGAGGCCGGTCTCGGCCATCAGCGGGAGCGCGGCGGCGAGCACGGAGAGGTAGCCGTCGAGGTGCACCGAGAGCACGGCGGCCCAGTCCTCGTCGCTCCCCTTGGCGAAGCCGGTCGGGCGGGTGATGCCCGCCACGTTGACCACGCCGTCGAGCCGACCGTGCTGATCGACCAAACGAGCGAACAGGTCGGCCACCCCGGACCGATCGGTCACCGACAGGTTCGACGCCTCGGCCGAACCGCCCGCCGCCACGATCTGCCCGGCCGTCGTCTCCTCGGGCGCGGGCAGGACCTCGGCGCCGTCGACCGACACCAGCGGATCGACCGTCACGACGTGCGTACCCCGTCGACCGAGGTCCCGAGCGACGGCGGCGCCGATCCCACCGCCGCCGCCGGTCACGACCACGACGGGCTGGTCGGCGCCGGCCCTCCCGGACGAGCTCACGACAGCTCGAGCCCCGCGAGCTCGCCGGCGTCGAGCCACCCGTGGAGCAGGTCGCGATACGCGAACCAGTCGCCGAAGCCGCGGCCGTAGTTCCCGTTGCGGGGGTTCAGCAGCTCGGGGTGGCCCTCGTTGTTGATGCGCGACGGCGTGCACGCCGACATCACCATC
Source organism: Acidimicrobiales bacterium (assembly GCA_041394165.1). Lineage (GTDB taxonomy): Bacteria > Actinomycetota > Acidimicrobiia > Acidimicrobiales > Iamiaceae > Aquihabitans. Next base: position 74,128 of record JAWKIT010000010.1, on the reverse strand, counting down.
GAGCCGTCGACGAACGACGACACGATCGCCTCGGTCCAGGCGGCCTCGGCCTCGGCGGTCACCTCGGCCCGGCCGACGCCCCGGCCGGCCAGCTCGGCGATCGTGCGCCCGATCACCTCCGCGCCGAGCACGGCGAGCTGGGTGTAGTTGACGGTCACCACGGCCTGCTGGCCGGGGGCCGGCATGGCGAACAGGTTGGGGAGCCCACGCACCATCATCCCGTGCAGGCTGCTCGCGCCCTCGGCCCACCGCTCGGCCAACGTCACGCCTCCGACGCCGACGATGTCGTGGCCGGCTCGTCGGTGGAGCGGGGTGAGCTCGGCCTCGAACCCGGTGGCGTAGACGAGCAGGTCGAGCGCCACCTCCTCGCCGTCGACCACAGCCCCATGGGGGGTGATCCGCTCGACGCCCGCCGGGCAGTCGATCAGGCGGACGTTGGGCCGGTTGTAGGCCGAGAGGTACTCGTCGTGGAAGCACGGCCGCTTGCACAGGTACCGGTAGTAGGGCTTGAGCGCCTCGGCGACGGCCTCGTCGGCCACGAGCTCGGCCACCCGCCGACGGTGGTGCTCCATGATCTCGTAGTCGAGGCCCTCGGCCCGCCGGAGGTACTCGGCGAACGACTCGTCGGGCTGCTTGCGGGGCGGGTTCTGCACGGCGGCGTAGAAGCGGGTCCAGCTGTCGGCCACCAGGTCCTCGTCCACCGGCCGCCCGAGCATCACCGCCTGGAAGTTGTCCATGCGCGCGAGCTGCCAGCCCGGATCGAGCGACTCGCCGAAGCACGGGTCGGTGGGCCGGTTGTCGCGCTCGCCGATCGCCGAGGGCGTGCGCTGGAAGACGACCACCTCCTCGGCGGCGTCCGCGAGGGGCCCGAGGCACTGGATGCCCGTGGCGCCCGTGCCCATCAGCCCGACCCGCTGGCCGGTGAGCTTGGTGAGCGGCTCGCCGGGCCCGCCGCCGGTGACCGAGTAGTCCCAGCGAGCCGAGTGGAAGGCGGCGCCCTCGAAGTCGTCCATGCCCGCGATGGCCGGCAGCTTCAGCAGGTTGAGGATGCCGACGGCGAGCACGTACCAGCGGGCCGAGAGCCGATCGCCCCGGTCGGTCTCGATCTGCCACCGCCGAGCGTCCTCGTCCCACTCGGCCCGCTCGACGCCGGTGTGGAACAGGGCGTCGCGCCCGAGGTCGAAGCGGTCACCGATGGCCTCGAGGTGGGCGAGGATCTCCTCGCCGGAGGCGTAGCGGTGCGTCGGGATGTAGTCGAGCTCCTCGAGCAGCGGCAGGTAGATGTACGACTCCACGTCGCACATCACGCCGGGATAGCGGTTCCAGTACCAGGTGCCGCCGAGGCCGCCCGCCTGGTCGACGATGCGGAAGCGGTCGATGCCCCGCTTGCGCAGCTCGACCGCCGCGAGGATCCCGGCGATGCCGCCGCCGACGATCACCACGTCCGGATCGTCGGTCACCGGCGCACGCTCGACGACCGGGGTGAACGGATCGTCGCGGTAGCGGGCGAGCCGATCGTCGTGGTCGAGGTCGCGGATCGCCGTACGACCCGGGACCAGCCGGCGGTCGCGCTCGGCGAGGTACTTGGCGCGGACGGCGTCGGGGTCGAACCCCTCGGTCACGCGGCGATGCCGAGGAGCTCGAGCACGTTGTCGCGCATGACCGCCTTGGTCTCCGCCTCGTCGAACTCGGGGATGTCCTTCACGAAGGCGATCGGGTCGGGCAGGCCCTCGGTGTGGGGGAAGTCCGACCCGAACATCAGGCGCTCGATGCCCACCGCGTCACGGAGCCGGGCCATGTCGTCCTCGTAGTAGGGCGAGATCCACACCTGCTGGCGGAACTGCTCCACCGGGTGCTGGTCGAACGCGAACGGCATCTTCCCGTAGGCGTCCTTGAGGTTGCGCAGCAGGTCGGGCACCCACATGGCGCCGTTCTCGATCGACGCGATCCGCAGCGCCGGGAAGCGCGACAGGAGGCCGTGGCAGACCATCGACGCCAGGGTGTCGGAGATGCCGCGATCGGCGAACGCGACGAGCGGGAAGGCGGCGTGCTTGAAGCCCTCGAACCCGCCGCCGCCACCCTCCCCGGGCTCGGTGTTGCGCCAGAACCTCCCGTACTGGCTGACGCCCGAGAGCCCGGCGTGGAGCACCATCGGCACCCCGGCCTCGGCGATCAGGCCCCACACCCGGTCGAACTTCGGGTGGGCCGGCGAGACGTAGCCCTCGGCGCCGTCGGGCACCGGGCCGGGGATGGTGACGAGCACCCGGGCGCCGGCATCGAGCACCCGCTGCACCTCGGCCTCCGCCAGGGCCGGATCGGCGAGGGTGATCATCGGCGCGGCGTAGAGCTTGCCGTCGGGGCGGGCGAAGCCCCAGTCCTCGTCGAGCCAGGTGTTGAAGGCCGAGAAGGCGGCGTGGAGGGCGGGGAGGTCGCGCTTGAGCGCTTCCTGCATGCCGACGCCAAGGGTGGGGAACAGCAGCGCCCCGTCGAGCCCCTGCTCGTCGAGCTGGCGGACCCGGGCGGCGCGGTCGCGGTACTCGGGGTGCTCGCTGATCGGGTCGAGCTCGCCGAACATCGTCTTCAGGTCGAGGCCGCCCTCGTTGCGGCCCCGGAAGTAGTCCTCGAGCGAGCCGGGCGCGGCGATCGGGTCGAAGGTCGGGTTGGGGATGAACTTGTTGACCTTCCCGCCCACCAGCAGGCGCTGCTTGCCGTTCACCTCCGCCCACTGCATGCACCGCTTCGCCATCTTCGGGTCGATGTGGCGGGTGAAGGCGTCGGTGGCCTCGTAGTAGTGGTGGTCGGCGTCGAAGGGACGGAACCCGAGCTCGGTCATGGCATCGAGCCTACGCCTCATCTAACGCTCGTGTCAGCTAGCGTCCCGGCCCATGGGGGACGTGCCGGTCATCGATGCGTGGGTGAACATCTTCCCGGAGTCGTTCGCCGCGAGGTGGGCGTCGAAGGACGAGCAGCAGGGCGTGGTGCAGCTCTTCGGGCCGGACCTGGCCAAGGGGCCCACGGTCGAGGGGCTCATCGAGTCGATGGACGAGGCCGGGATCCAGACCGGCGTGCTGACGGCCGGCCTGAGCGACCCCGAGCGGGCCCACCGAGTCGGGGGCTACGCCGCCGAGGACTTCCTCGCCATCGCCGAGGAGCACCCCGGCCGGTTCCTCGTGTCGGCCGCGGTCGACAAGGCGTCCAAGCCGGCGGCCAACATCCGCCGCCTGCGCGAGCTCGCCCAGCACCCGGCCTTCGTGCTGGCACGCGTCACGCCGCTCGTCGAGCAGCACGACCTCAACCACCGCCTCTACTACCCGGTCTACGCCGCGGCCGAGGAGCTCGGCATCCCGATGTCGATCAACGTCGGCATCCCCGGCCCGCAGGTGCGGTCGCGCTGCCAGGACCCGGTGCTGCTCGAGGACGTGCTGATCGACTTCCCGAAGCTCACCGTCATCGGGGCCCACATGGGCCACCCGTACGAGGCGCTGCTCATCCAGTACATGCTCAAGTGGCCGCAGCTGCACCTCATGACCTCCGCCTACCTGGCCACCTACATGGACCCGGCGATGGTGAGGTTCATGGACTCGTCTCGGGGTCGGGGCCGCCTCCTCTTCGCCTCCGACCACCCGGTGATCCCGGCCAAGAAGGCGATCGACGCCGCTCGCGCGCTGCCGCTCTCCGAGGAGGGCATGTCGCTCTACCTCGGCGGTGCGGCGGCCCGCCTCCTCGCCCGGGACTGACGCGGTGACGGTGCACGAGGCGGGCGAGCACGTCGCCGCCCAGGCTCGCCTGCGCCCGGACGAGGCGGCCGTCGTCATGGCCGCCTCGGGTCGCACGATCACCTACGCCGAGCTCGACGATCGATCCGTGCGCCTCGCCCGTCTGCTGCGCTCGCACGGCCTCCGCACCGGCGACCACCTCGGCGTGCTCGTCGGCAACGAGCCGGCGTTCTTCGACGTGGTGTGGGCCGCGATGCGCGCCGGCCTGTTCGTCACGCCCATCAACTGGCACCTCGCCGGCCGAGGCCGGCTACATCGTCCGCGACTGCGACGCCACCGCGCTCGTCACCTCGGCGATGGTGGCCGACGTCGTCGAGGCCATCGACCCCACCGACCTGGCCGGCATCGAGCTGCTCCTCTCGGCCGCCGACCTCGACGCCGCCCTCGCCTCGGTCGAGCCCGGCGAGGTGGACGACGAGCACGAGGGCGGCTGGATGTTCTACTCGTCGGGCACGACGGGCCGGCCCAAGGGGATCCTCCCGCCGCTCCCGCCTGCACCGCTCGGCGCGCCGTCGTTCCTCACGATGATGCTGGGCGCCATGTTCGGCTTCGACGCGGACACGACCTACCTCTGCCCGGCGCCGCTCTACCACGCCGCCCCTGCTGGCTGGTCCACCGGCGTGCAGCGGCTCGGTGGCACCACGGTGGTGATGGAGGCGTTCGACCCGATCGGCCTGCTGGAGGCCATCGAGCGGTACCGGGTGACCCACGTGCAGCTCGTGCCCACCCACATGGTGCGGCTGTTGAAGCTGCCGGCCGAGGAGCGGGCCCGGTTCGACCTGTCGTCGCTGCGGATGGTCGTGCACGCCGCCGCGCCGTGCCCGGTGGAGGTGAAGCGGGCGTTCATCGACTGGGTCGGCCCCATCGTGCACGAGTACTACTCGGGCTCCGAGGGCATCGGCTTCTGCAAGATCGGGCCCGAGGAGTGGCTCGCCCACCCCGGCTCGGTGGGGCGGTCGATGAGCGGGGCCATCCACGTCCTCGACCCCGTCGGCGCCGAGGTCCCGGTGGGCGACGAGGGCGAGATCTGGTTCGAGACGTCGCGCCGCTTCGAGTACCACAAGGACCCCGACAAGACCGCCGGCGTCTGGAACGAGCAGGGGTGGAGCTGGCTCGGCGACGTGGGGCGGGTCGACGAGGAGGGCTACCTCTACCTGACCGACCGGGCCGGCCACATGATCATCAGCGGCGGGGTGAACATCTACCCCCGCGAGACCGAGGACGTGCTGATCGGCCACCCCGATGTGGCCGACGTCGCCGTGCTCGGGCTGGCCGACCCCGAGATGGGCGAGCGGGTGTGCGCCTTCGTGCAGCCGGTGCCGGGGGCGACGGTGGGCGCGGAGGAGCTGATCGAGTTCTGCCGCGACCGCCTGAGCCACTTCAAGTGCCCGACCGAGGTCCGCTTCCTCGAGGAGCTGCCGCGGCTTCCCACCGGCAAGCTCCTCAAGCGCCTCCTCGTGACCGATCCCGGCGCCGAGCCGGCCGCGGCCTCGCCGTCGTAGGTTGCCGACCGTGGACCAGCGCAGGGTCGCCATCGTCACCGGGGGCAGCAGCGGCATCGGCCTCGAGGTCGGGCGCCAGCTCGTCGACGCCGGCTACGACGTGGTGCTCACCGCCCGACGCGAGGGGCCGCTCGCCGACGCCGCCGTGCAGGTCGGTGCTCGCGGGTGCGCCGGCGACGCCGCCGACCCCGTCTCGTTCGCCGCGGTCGTCGAGACCGCGGCCGAGCCGAGCGGGTGGGTCGACCTCGTCGTCCACGCGGCCGGGACGATGGGCGGCACGTTCGTGCGCAAGGAGTCGCTCGACGAGTTCGAGCGGATCGTCCGCACCAACCTCACCTCGGCGTACGTCGTCGCCCACGCCGCGCTGCCCCACATGGGCGAGGGCGGCCGGTTCGTCTTCGTGTCGTCGAGCTCGGCGCACGCGCCGCAGCCCGGGCGAGCGGCCTACACCGCGTCCAAGGCCGGGCTCAACGCCTTCGCCGGCGCGCTCGCCGGCGAGGTCGAGCGCGATGGGATCGCCGTGCACGTGCTCACCGTCGGGCCCACCGAGACGCCGATGCTCGACGACGTGCGCTTCCCCATGCACACGATGGGCGTGGCGGAGGTGGGCGCCGCGGTGGTGTGGCTCGACTCGCTCGCGCCGAACGTGCGCCTCCCCGAGGTGTTCCTCTCGTCGGTCGAGGCCGGCCCCTTCGCCCCCGAGCGCTACGTACCCAAGGCGGCGAAGGCGCTCGGCCGCACCGAGTAGCGCCAGCCGGGGTCGGTGCGTGTGCACGTTTGCGCATGGGGTGAGGAGATGTGCACACGGTCGGGCGGGTCGGTCGGTGGGTGTGCACGTCTGCGCATGGGGTGAGGAGATGTGCACAGCGCCCGGCGCGTGGGTCGGTGGGTGGGTGGGGCGGCTACTGGCTGGCGATGATGGCGTCGGCCTCGGCGTCGGCGTCGACCACGGGGTCGCCGGGGACGTCGATGTCGACGTGGTGGAGGGTGGCGGTGAAGGCGAAGCGACCGCGGTAGTCCTCGTCCGCGGGGGAGAAGTCGGGCGACCAGCCGGCGGTGAGCCCGGCGCCGGTGAGCGAGAAGCGGCTCCACACCGTGCGGCGGATCTCGCCCTCGCCCACCACCTCGCCGTCCACGAGCAGCCGGGCGTGCGGCGGGTCGAACGAAGCCCAGCGCGTGGTCGCCCGCGCCGAGCGGCGGCACCTCGGCCTCCACCCGGTAGAGGCGCCACCCGGCGAGGTTGTGCACGTAGACCAGGCGGCTCGGTGCATCCGGGAAGGTGCCCGCGAGCAGGTGGAACGACCACCCGCCGAGCACCGAGCCCTGCACGGCGAGTACGCCCTCGACCGTCCCGGTGTGGTCGTCGGCGACCGTGACGTGGGCGGTGATCGCGTGCGCTCGGGCCCGGGTGTTGACCGCCACCGACTCGGGCACCGGGGCCCGACCGGGGAAGTAGCGGTAGCGGTTCCGGGGTCGCACCGACGCCTCGCGCTGGAACACCAGCTCGGAGAAGGGCCGGTTGTCGAGGGGCAGCACCTGGTGGCGCTCGGCCTCGGACCACCAGAGGTCGATCAGCTCGGCCAGCTCGTCGGGCCGCTCGCCGGCGAGGTCGTGGCACTCGGACGGGTCGGCCCGCAGGTCGTAGAGCTCCCACGGCGCGTGCTCCAGGCCGGGCTCGTCGACCTGCACCTCGTGGTAGGTCACGGCCTTCATCCCGTCGCGGTACATCGCCCGGCACCCGAGCATCTCGGAGTACTGGACGGTGTGGACCTCGGGCGCGTCGTCGGAGGCGAACGTCGAGGCGAACGACACGCCGTCGAGCGGGACCTGGGCCACGCCGCCCACGGCCTCGGGCGCGTCGAGGCCGATCGCGTCGAGGAGCGTGGGCAGCACGTCGATGGCGTGGACGTACTGGTGGCGCACCGTGCCCCGGGCCGAGGCGGGGATGCCGTTGGGCCAGTGGACGATCAGCGGGTCGGCCACCCCGCCCTCGTGGGTCTCGCGCTTCCACCGGCGGAACGGGGTGTTGCCGGCCACGGTCCATCCCCACGGGTAGTTGTTGTGGATCCGGGGCCCGCCGATCTCGTCGAGCCGCTCGTCGGCTTCCTCCGCGGTCCGGGGCAGGGCGTTCCACACCCGGGCGTCGTTGAGCGAGCCCGTGGGGCCGCCTTCCGACGAGGCCCCGTTGTCGGAGAGCAGCACGACGAGGGTGTCGTCGAGCTCGCCGAGCGCCGCCAGGCGGTCGATGAGCCGCCCCACCTCGTGGTCCGCGTGGGTGAGGAACGCGGCGAAGGCCTCCATGTAGCGGGCGTAGACCCGGCGCTCCTGGTCGGTGAGGTCGGCCCAGGCCGGCACCCAGTCCGGGCGGGGCGACAGCTCGGCGTGCTCGGGCAGCAACCCCTCCGCCTTCTGCTTCGCCAGCGCCGCGGTCCGCCACTCGTCCCACCCCCGATCGAAGCGGCCGGCGTAGCGCTCGATCCAGCCCGGCGGCGTCTGGTGGGGCGAGTGGCAGGCGCCCGGCGCGAGGTAGAGGAACCAGGGCTTGTCGACGTCGACGTTGCGCAGGTCCTCCACGTACTCGATCGACCGGTCGACCAGGTCGGTGGTCAGGTGGTAGCCGTCCTCGTAGGTGCCCGGCGGGTCGACGGCGTGGTTGTCGTGGTGGAGGGCCGGCACGAACTGGTGGGTCTCGCCGGGGAAGAAGCCGTACCAGCGCTCGAAGCCCTTGCCGAGCGGCCAGCGCGCCCGCGTGGCGCCGAGGTGCTCCTCGTCCTCCGGGGTCAGGTGCCACTTGCCCACCGCCCAGGCGGCGTAGCCGTGCGGGGTGAGCATCGCCGGCGCCATGGCGCACGAGGCGGGGATGCGGGCGTCGTAGCCCGGGAAGCCGGTGGCCAGGTCGACGATGCGCCCCATGCCGACTCGGTGGTGGTTGCGGCCGGTGAGCACGCAGGCCCGGGTGGGGGAGCAGAGGGCGGTGGTGTGGAAGTTGGCGTAGCGGAGGCCTCCTGCGGCGAGGCGGTCGAACGTCGGCGTGTCGAGGTCGGACCCGAAGCAGCCCAGCTGGGCGTAGCCGACGTCGTCGAGGACGATCACCAGCACGTTCGGCGCGCCCTCGGGCGGACGGGGGTCGGGGGGCCACCAGGCCTCGCTCTCGTGGTGGTACCTGCCGATGCGCCCCTGGAACTCGCTCGCCTCCACGGAACCTGACGCTACTGTCAGATCGATGGACCTGGGGCTGGACGGCCGAGCCGCGATCGTCACCGGTGCCAGCCGCGGGATCGGTCGGGCCGTCGCCGAGCGCCTGGTCGCCGAGGGCGCCTCGGTGCTCGCGGTGTCCCGCTCGGGGACCGACGGCCCGGGCGTGCCGTTCGCGGCCGACGTCACCGACCCCGCAGCCGCTGGCGCGATCGTCGCGGCGTGCCTCGACCGGTTCGGGCGGATCGACGTGCTCGTGAACAACGCCGGCGGCGCCGAGGCGGTCCGCTTCGACGACCTCACCGACGAGCACTGGCACCGGGCCTTCGAGCTCAACCTCCACGCTGCGGTCCGCCTGGCCCGGGCGTGCGTCCCGACGATGGTCGACGCCGGCTGGGGCCGGCTCGTGCACGTGGCCTCGGTGAGCGGCCGTGAGCCCGACGTGCTCTTCGCCCCCTACTCGGCGGCCAAGGCAGCCCTGCTGAACTGGTCGACCGCGCTCTCGCAGGCCCATGCCGCCGATGGGGTCCTCAGCTCGTGCGTCGTGCCCGGCATCACCCTCACCGAGCTGATCGCCGAGAACGCCTCGGCCTCCGCCGCCCGCGCCGGAGCGAGCGTGGACGACGTGATGGCCAAGCAGCTCGCCCGCCACCGCGTGGCCGCCGGCCGCTTCGGCGAGCCGGCCGAGGTGGCGAGCGCCGTCGCCTTCCTCGCGAGCGAGGCGGCGAGCTGGATCACCGGTGCGACCCTCGAGGTCGACGGAGGCACGCTCCGGGCCACCTGACCCTTTCTCGGGCGTCGCCCTTCACGTCCCGCTGGCCCGGCCGATCGGGACGTCCGTGACCCCGCGATCGGACCTGGATGGACCGCCGGCCCTGCCGGAGCTCTCCCGTCGCTCGATCGTGGCGTCGGTGGCCCGGCGCGGCGGCCCCCGCCTCGTCGAGGCGTCCTTCCTCCCCACCGCGCTCTTCTGGGTGGCGCTGGCCACCACGAGCATCGGCGTCGCCTACGCGGTGGCCATCGCCTGGACCTACGGCTGCGTGCTCCGCCGGGTGGTGCGGCGCCAGGAGGTGACCGGCGTCCTGCTGCTCGCGTCGCTCGGGCTCACCGTCCGCACGGCGATCGCCGTCGGCAGCGGCAGCACCTTCGTGTACTTCGCCCAGCCGGTGATCGGCACGACGCTCGCCGGCCTGGTCTTCTTCGGGTCGCTGCTCACCGGACGGCCGCTCATCGGGCGCATCGCCCACGACTTCTGGGAGATCACGCCCGAGCAGGCCGACCTCCCCAGCGTGCGGCGGCTGATGCGCCGGCTGACCGTGCTGTGGGGGAGCGTGAACCTCGCCACCGCCGCCACCACGTTCGTGCTGCTCAAGACCCTGCCGCTCGCCCACTTCGTGGCGGCCAAGCAGGTGAGCGGATGGGCGATCACCGCGGTGGCCATCGGGCTCACCATCACCTGGGCCCACGCCACCGCCAGCGCCGAGGGCGTGATCGCGCCCCGATGCCGCCGACGCGAGCGGCGGGCCGCCGCGGCGGTCCCCGGCGAGCTCACCCTCCCGCTCGCCGCCTGAGATCACCCGAGCAGGGCGGGGAGGTCCTTGCGGACGATCTTGCCCATGGCGTTGCGGGGGAAGGCATCGACCACGACGATGCGCTCGGGCACCTTGTACGTCGCCAGGTTCGCGGCGAGGTGCGCTCGCACGACGTCGAGGTCGAGGTCCACGCCGCCCTGGGGCTCGACGAGCGCGACCACGCGCTCGCCGAGGCGCTCGTCGGGCACGCCGAGCACCGCGCTGGCCGCGACGCCGTCGATCTCGGCGAACACCCGCTCCACCTCGGCCGGGTAGACGTTGGCGCCGCCGCGGATGATCAGCAGGGAGAGCCGGTCGCGCACGTGCAGGAAGCCGTCCTCGTCGAGCAGCCCGACGTCGCCGGTGCGCAGCTCGCCGCCCACCAGCGCCGCCGCGGTCGCCTCCGGTCGGCCCCAGTAGCCGAGCATCGGCGTGTAGCGATCGTCGGCGGCCGAGATGCACAGCTGGCCGGTCTCGCCGGCAGGCAGGGTCTCGCCGTGCTCGTCCGCGACCCGGACGCGCAGGTGGGGGAGCGGTCGGCCCGAGGCCCCCGGGCGGTGGTCGGTGCCGGACCGATGATCGATGGCGACGACGGTGGGCGCCTCCGACAAGCCGTAGGTGGCGAGCACCGGCAGGCCGAACTTGGCCTGGAACCCGGCACGGATGGCCTCGGGGCAGTCGGCGCCGCCCGTCCACACCTCGTCGAGGGAGGCCAGGTCGTCGGCGGCGATCGAGCCCAACGACGTCAAGCTGTGCAGCAGGGCGGGGGGACCGTTCCAGGTGGTGATCCGCTCGGCGCGGATCCACTCGGCGACGCCCTCGGCGTCGATCCGATCCATCACGATCGACGTGCCCCCCGCCTGCGACACGAGCAGCGTGGTGAGCACCGCCATGTTGAGGATGGTGAACGGGAAGCAGTCGCCCTTGCGGAGCTCGGGGCCGTAGCCCCGGCTCGCCACCAGCACCGCCCCGGGCAGCAGCAGGTTGCGCTGGCTGTGCACCGCGCCCTTCGGGTGCCCGGTGGTCCCGCTCGTGTAGGCGATGCCCGCGGGCGCAGCCGGGTCCACGTCGGGGCCCGTCCACGCGCGATCGGGAGCGGCGTCGACGGCGGCCTGCCAGGTCGCCAGGTCGACGACCCGCACCCCGACATCGCCCACGTCGTCGTCGCTCAGGAGGAGGGTCGCGTCGCAGTCGCTGAGCAGGAAGCGCTTCTCGGGCTCGGCCAGGGCGCGGTTCACGCCGACCCAGATGGCGCCGAGGCGCATGGCCCCGTGGAAGGCGATGACGACATCGGCCTCGTTGGGCAGCGAGGCGCCGACGCGGTCGCCGGGGCCGACCCCGAGCGAACGCAGGGCGAACGCCGCGCGGTGGGCGAGGCGGTCGAGCTCGACGTAGGGCAGGCGGGCCGAGCGGGTCACGAGCGCCTCGCGGTGCGGGTCGGCCGCGAGGGCGGCGTCGAGGACCCGGGCCACCGATCCGATGGGCGCCGCCGCCCCGGGAACGCTCGTCACGGATCTTGACTAACATCCGTGTCAACTTTCGGGGGAGCAGGGATGGACTTCGATCTGGGGGCCGAGGGGAGCGCGCTGCGGGCCCGGCTGCGCGCCCTCGTCGCCGCCCACTTCGACGACGCCTTCTTGGGTGCCTTCACCGACGACCCCGCCGATCTCGCCGCCACCCAGGCGTTCTGCCGCCTGCTCGCGGCCGAGGGACTGCTCACGCTGGCCTGGCCCGTCGAGCACGGCGGGGGCGGAGGCTCGCTCTGGGACCAGACGGTCGTGCGCGAGGAGATGTGGGCCCACCACGAGCCGCGGGGCGCGCAGTACATGGGCCTCAACTGGGTCGGCCCGGCGCTGATGGCGTACGGCACCGACGAGCAGAAGGCCCGCCACCTGCCGCCGATCGCGGCGGGCGAGGTCATCTGGTGCCAGGGGTTCAGCGAGCCCGAGGCGGGCTCGGACCTCGCCTCGCTCCGCACTCGGGCCGAGCCCGCGGGCGACCCCGCCGGTGCCGACGGGTGGCGGATCAGCGGCCAGAAGATCTGGACCTCCTACGCCGGCATGGCCCAGTGGTGCATCGTCGCCGCGCGCGTCGGCGGGGGCGAGCGCCACCAGGGCATCACCATGTTCCTCGTCCCGATGGACGCGCCGGGCATCGAGGTCCGGCCCATCCGCTCGATGCTCGGGCCCCACCACCTCAACGAGGTGTTCTTCGACGACGTGCCCGCCGGCCCCGAGGCGGTGCTGGGTGAGGTCGGCGGCGGCTGGGCCGTGATCAAGACGGCCCTGGCCCACGAGCGCGTCGGCATCGCCCGCTACGCGCGGTGCGAGCGGCTGCTGTCCGCCCTCGGCGCCGAGCTGGCGCCGCACTGGGACGAGCTGCCCGCGCCGCTGCACGCCGCCTGGGCCCGGGCGCTCGTGCAGGTTCGGGTGGCGCGGCTGCTCGCGTACCGCACGGTCCACGCCCAGGCGACCGGGGGCGTCCCCGACGTCATCGCCTCCGCCGCCCGGATCGCGGTGACCCAGTGCGACCAGTCCGTCGCCGAGGTGCTGCTCTCGGCGGTCGAGCACCGGGCCGTCGAGGCCGGGGCGACGGCGCCCCTCCGCGGCGCCGTCGAGGACCACTGGCGCTACGCGCAGGCCGCGACCGTGGCGAGCGGCACGATCGAGGTGCAGCGCATGATCGTGGCCAAGGCCCTCCTGCGCGGGGAGCCGGTGTAGGTGGATCCCGTCCTCCCCGACGAGGCGGTCGAGCTGGCCGAGGCCGCCGGCCGGGCCTTCGCCGCGCTCGGTGGGGTCGACGTGGCGCGCCGGGCCGAGGCCGACCCGACCGTGCGGCGCACCGAGGTGGCCCCGGTGCTGGCGGCGCTCGGCGTCGACGACCTCGATCCCCGTCGCGACCCGGTCTCGCTCGCCGCCGCGGCGGCGCTGTGCGAGGCGGCCGGGCGCGTCGCCCTGCCGCACCCGCTGGCGGCCGACCTGGTGCGCGACGACGACGGTCGCCCGACCGCGGCGGTGCCCGCCGACGTGGCCCGGGTCGACCACGCCGACCTGATCGACGGCTGGCGGGTGGGGACCCTCGACGGCGCGAGCGGCGGCATCGCCAGGGCGGCGGGGCGCGGGCTCGGCACCCGGCTGGGCCCCTTCGTGGGCGACCTGACGATGGAGGGCGATGGCCGCCCGCCGCTCGTCGACCTGCTGCTCCACCAGGTGCTCGTGGCCTGGACGGTGCTCGGGACGCTCGACCGGGCGGTGGCGCTCACCGTCGAGCACGTCAGCAGCCGCATCCAGTTCGGCAAGCCCATCGCCGCCTTCCAGGCTGTCCAGTTCCAGCTCGCGGACGCCGCCGTGGCGGTCGCCGGCTTGCGGGAGCTGGCGGGCTTCACCCTCTGGCGCCTCGACCAGGCCGGCGAGCGGGCCCGGGCCGACGTGCTCGCCCTGCGGCTGCACGCGCTCGAGACCGCGCGCACCGTGCTGCGCACCGGCCAGCAGCTCCACGGGGCGGCGGGCGTGTGCGACGAGTACGACGTCTCGGTGCTCGCTCGGATGGTCCAGCCGGCCCTGCGCCTGCCCGCCGGGGTGGACCGCACCGCGGCCGATCTCGCCGGCGCCATCGCCGCCGACGGGTTCGTGGGGCTCTTCGACCACGGTGGGGTGGCGATCGGGGCCGGGCGATGACCACGTTCTCGGGCCCGGACCTCGACGAGGTGGATGGGATCGGCGCCCTGACGATGGGCGGGTTCCTCGCCGAGGTCGTCGATCGCTTCGGGCCCAACGAGGCGGTCGTCTTCGACGACGCGCTGCGGGACGGCGAGACCGTGCGGTGGACCTACGCCGACCTCGGTCGCGAGGCCCGGCGCATCGCCCGGGCGCTGGTGGCCGCCGGCGTCGAGCCCGGCGAGACGGTGGCGATCGTCATGGCCAACCGCCCGGAGGCGCTGGCCGCCATCTTCGGCGCGGCGATGGTGGGTGCGGTGGCCGCGCCGACGTCGACCTTCTCCCCGCGGCCCGAGCTCGGCGACCTGCTGCGCATCGGCGGCGCCGCCGTGGTGCTGACCCAGGCCGAGCTGCGGGGTCGCCGCTTCGGCGACGACGTCGCCGCGCTCCGCCACCGGCTCGACCACGTCCGGTCGACCGCCGTCCTCGGCGAGGCGTCGTGGGACGAGCTGCTCGCCTCCGGCGAGGCGGTCGCGGCCGGCGAGCTCGACGCCCGGCTCGCCGCCGTGGCCCCCGACGACCCGGCCCTGGCGATCTTCAGCTCGGGGACCACCAGCGAGCCCAAGGGCATGCTCCACGGCCACCGGTCGCCGTGCCTGCAGTTCTGGCTCCAGGCCGGGCTGTTCGGCCGCGACCAGCGGACGCGCCTGTACGCGCCGCTGCCGATCTTCTGGACCGCGGGGCTCAACACGGCCGTGGGCTCGACGCTCGCGGCGGGCGGCACGTGGATCGCGCACGAGGTCTTCGACGCGGGCGAGGCGCTCCGGCTCCTCGAGCGAGAGCGGGTCACCGAGCCCTACACGCTCCCGCACCAGACGGCGGCCCTCGCCGAGCACCCCGCCTGGGCCGACGCCGACCTCTCGTCGATCCGCTGTGCGTACGGCAAGGGCGCCTACGCCCGGCACCCCTCGGTCGACCCCGATCCGAGCTGGATCATGCCGGTCGGCTACGGCCTGTCGGAGACGTGCTCGTTCGTCTCGGGCTACGGCTGCCACGAGCCGAGGGAGCAGATGAAGGTCGGCAACGGCCGCCTGCTGCCGGGCACGTCGCTGCGGGTGATCGATCCGACCTCGGGCGAAGCGCTGGGCATCGGGGAGGCGGGAGAGCTGGCGGTCGCCGGCGCCACGCGCATGCTGGGCTACCTCGGTCGCCACGGCGACGCGTGCTTCGACGCCGACGGGTTCTTCCGCACCGGCGATGCCGGCCACGTGGATGCCGAGGGGATCGTCCACTGGACCGGGCGCCGCACCGAGATGATCAAGACGGGTGGGGCCAACGTCTCGCCCGCCGAGCTCGAGGTGGCGCTCCGGGCCTGCCCGCCCGTGAAGCTGAGCCGGGTCCTCGGCGTGCCCGACGACCGCCTCGGCCAGGTCATCGTCGCCTGCATCGTGTGCCGCGACGGCGCGACGGCCACCGAGGCCGACATCCAGGCCTTCCTTCGCGAGCGCGTGGCTGCGTACAAGGTGCCCAAGCGCGTGCTGTTCTTCGCCGCCGAGGAGGTGCCGATGACCTCGAGCGCCACCAAGGTGCGCGACGAGGCGCTGCTGGACCTGGTCCGCGGGCGCCTCGCACCCGCCGAACCGACCGCCACCACCGCCCCAGGAGCCCGATGAGCGACGAAGCCGAGCTGGACGTCAGCGACCTCGACCGGTACATGGGCGTGCCCATGGAGCCGGGCCTGCTGAAGGAGCCGGTGGCCACCAACGACATCCGCCGGTGGGTCCAGGCGATGCACTACCCGAACCCCCTGCACTACGACGAGCACTGGGCCGCGGCCAGCCGCTTCGGCGAGCTCGTCGCACCGCAGTCGTTCACCGTGGCGTGCGACACCAGCCACGGGTGCTCGCCGGCCCAGGTCGGCCGGATCCCGGGGTCGCACCTCATCTTCGGCGGCGACGACTGGTGGTTCTTCGGGCCCCGCATCCGCCCCGGCGACCACCTCATCTGCCACCGCATGCCGTACGACCACCGGGTCACCGAGACGCGGTTCGCCGGGCCCACCTGCTTCCAGCGGGGCGACACCCTCTACGTGAACCAGCGGGGCGAGCGGGTGGCCCTCCAGCGCTCGACCGCGATCCGGTACAAGGTGCAGAAGGCGAAGGAGAAGGAGCTCTTCACCGCCGAGGGCGAGGGCGAGCGGGCCCCCCAGGGCGATCCGGCGTGGACCGACGAGCAGCTCGCCGAGCTGGAGGAGCGCAAGCTCGCCTTCATCGACCAGGTGCAGGCGCTCGGACACGATCCGCGCCCGCACGAGAGCGTCAGCGTGGGCGACCGCCTCGCCGAGCACGTGCTCGGACCGCACAGCCTGGCGAGCTTCACCACGGAGTGGCGGGCCTACCCGATGACGACGTGGGGCGCGACGCGCAAGGGCCCGACCGACCTCTCGGCCGCCGAGCTGGGCTACACCGACGAGATGGCGGGCCTCGAGGGCGACCGCAGCGTGGAGCGGGTGAACCCCGAGCTCACCGACGGCGCCTACCACGGACCGTCGCGGGGCCACCTCCAGCCCCGCTGGGCCGCCCACATCGGCATGCCCCGCGGCTACGGCTACGGCGCCTCGATGGGGGCGTGGGTGCTCGACTACGTGGCGGGCTGGGCGGGCGAGTGGGGGATGGTCGCGTCGTCGAGCGCGCAGTACCGCAACCCCGCCTTCACCGGCGACGCCACCATCCTCAACGGCGAGGTGACCGGCACGCGCGTCGACCGCCGCGGCCGGTGCCTGGTCGACGTCGCCGTCGACGTGCGCAACCAGGACGACGCCGTGCTCGCCAAGGCCACCGTGGAGGTGCTGCTGCCGAGCGAGGCGCAGCTCGCGAACGGCGCCGTCCGCGACGGCCAGATGCTCGGAGCCGTCCGATGACCGACCACCGCATCTTCTCCACCGCCCCGCTGCGCGGCGAGGGCCTCGCCCGCCTGCAGGCGCTGGGCGAGGTGATCGTCGATCCGTGGATCGATCAGCACCCGCTGCGCCTCTACTCCAGCGCGCAGCTGGCCGAGCGGGCGGCCGCCGAGGGGGCGACGATCCTGATCTGCGAGGCCGACTCCTGCAAGGGGCCGGTGTTCGAGCTGGGCCTGGCCGCCATCGGATCGACCCGCGGCGACCCCACCAACGTCGACCTGGCGGGCGCGACGGCCGCGGGGATCCCGGTGCTGCGGGCGCCCGGGCGCAACGCGGACGGCGTCGCCGAGCTGGCCGTCGCCCTGGCGCTGGCCTGCACCCGCGGCCTCGTGCCCGCCGATCGCGACGTGCGCGAGGGCGAGATGTACCGCGACGGCTCCATCCCGTACCAGCGGTTCCGGGGCTGGCAGCTCGCCGGACGGACCGCCGGCATCGTGGGCTACGGCGCCGTCGGCCGGGCCGCAGCGTGGCGCTTCGAGGGCCTCGGCATGCGGGTGATCTCGGCCGACCCGTTCGCCCCCGACGCCACCCACTCGCTCGACGACCTGCTCGCCGAGGCCCACCTCGTGTCCATGCACGCGGCGGTCACCGAGGGCAGCGCCCGGATGATGGGCGCCGAGCAGTTCGCCCGGATGCCCGTGGGGAGCGTGTACGTGAACACGGCCCGCGCCGGGCTCCACGACACCGATGCCCTCGCCGCCGCCCTGGCCGACGGTCACCTCGCCGCCGCCGGGCTGGACCACTTCGACGGCGAGCACCTCCCCGTCGACCACCCGCTGTGCGCGATGGCCAACGTCGTGCTCACCCCCCACATCGGCGGGGCCACCTACGACACCGAGGCCAACCACACGATGCTCATGGCGACCGGGCTCGAGGCCCTGCTGGCCGGCGAGCGGCCGGCGAACCTCGCCAACCCGGAGGTGTTCGGATGACGAGCCCCACCACCACGCCCGAGGCCGTGCTCGCCACGGCGAAGAAGATGCTCGAGGACGGGCTCGTGGAGGGCACCTCGGGCAACATCTCGGGCCGCCTCGAGGGCGACCGGGTGTGCCTCACGCCGTCGTCGGTCGCCTACGACACCATGACCCTCGACGACCTCGTGATCGTCGACCTCGATGGCGAGACCCTCTCGGGCCATCGCTCGCCGACCACGGAGAAGGACCTCCACCTCTCGACGCTGCGGGCCTACCCCGAGCTCGGGTCGGTGATCCACACCCACGCCGTCTACGCCACCATGTTCGCCCTCGCCCACGAGCCGATCCCGGCGGTGATCGAGGAGGTGGTCGTGTACGTCGGGGGCGACGTGCCCTGCTGCGAGTACCGGGGCACCGGCTCGAAGGAGCTGGGCGACGAGGTGGCGTCGAAGCTCGCCGACCGCGGGGCGGCGCTGCTCGCCAACCACGGGCTGGTGACGTGCGCGTCCTCGCCCGAGAAGGCGCTCCACAACGCCGCGCTGGTGGAGCGCACGGCCAAGATCATCTGGGGTGCGCGGGCGATGGGGGCGACGATCCACCCCCTGCCCGCGAAGGTGAACCGCGACATGGCGGGCGTGTACGGGTTCATCCGGGAGAACCCGTGACGACCTTCGAGGCGGGGTGGGAGGTGGCGGTGTCGGCGGCGCTGGACGCGGCGGTGCCCGGCTCGGTCGAGCTGGGGGCGCTCGTCTACGTCGAGCGCCTCCTCACCGCGCTCGACCACGACCCGCCGCGGATCTGGGCGGCCCCCGGGCGCTGGGACGGACCGTTGGGCGAACCCGAACCGGGGGCACCCGCATGGTTGGAGCTGGGCCCGTGGGAGCGCCAGGCGTGGGCCCAGCGCCTCGCCGGCTTCCGCGAGGCCTACGAGCGCGTGGCCGACGGCGCGCCCACCGAGGAGGACCTGCGGATGGTCCACCACCACGCGTCGGAGGCCACCTACGGCGACCCGGCCTACGGCGGCAACCGGGGCGGGGGCGGCTGGGCCCGCATCGGCTTCCCCGAGCCGCGGCACCCGCCGGCTCGCGAGGGCGAGGGGGCGACGACGTGAGCGACGTGGACTGCGACGCCGTCGTCGTCGGGTCGGGGCCGGGCGGTGCGACCGTGGCCGAGGTGCTGACCGCGGCCGGCTGGTCGGTGATCGTGCTCGAGAAGGGGCGCAACCACCTGCTGTCGCTCGAGGCCCCGCACGAGCCGCTGCGCCACTTCGCCAACGACGAGATCGCCGCCCACCGCCGCTTCCTCCTCGGCCCCGACCCCCTCCTCGAGCCCCGCACGTACCGCCGCACGGAGGCCGATGGCGAGCGCCTCGCCGTCGGCGACATCAACAACCTCCCGTCGACGGTGGGTGGTGGCGGCATCCACGCCGACGCCAAGCTGCCCCGATTCCTCGAGGAGGACTTCTGCCTGCGGTCGACCCGGGGACCCGTCGAGGGCGCCGCGGTCGAGGACTGGCCGCTCGCCTACGACGACCTCGAGCCGCACTACGCCGCGGTCGAGCAGCTGTTCGGCGTCGCCGGCGACGCCGAGGCGAACCCGTTCGCCGCCTGGCGCTCGGCGCCCTACCCACTGCCGCCGGGCGACGACATGCCGATGGCGGTGGTCACCTCGGAGGCGGCCGAGCGCGCCGGCTTCCACCCCTATCGCGCGCCCACGGGCATCAACTCGATCGCCGCCGACGGCCGCCCAGCGTGCACCGACTGCGGCTACTGCGGAGGGTACGGCTGCCCGGTGCAGGCCAAGAGCGATCCGATCGCGGCCCTCCAGCGGGCGCTGCGCACGGGTCGGTGCGACCTCCGCCCGGAGGCGTACGTCACCGAGATCGTGCGCGACGCGAGCGGTCGCCGGGCGACCGGCGTGCGCTACCTGGACCTGCGCGAGCACCCCGAGCCATCGGTGCGGGAGGTGCGGGCCCACCACGTCGTGCTGGCCGCCGGCGCCTTCGAGACGCCTCGGCTGCTGCTGCGCCAGGGCCTGGGCGGCGACCTGGTCGGGCGGTACCTCACGTACCACTACCAGACCTTCACCGTCGGCATCTTCGGGCGTGACACCGGCGGCGAGCGGGGCCGGAGCGTGACCCACCTCCACGACGACCTCCTGATCGACGGCCCCGAGCTGCGGGCGGTGGCCCGGGAGGCTGGCCTCCCGTGGGTGCGCGGCGGCGTGGTGGAGCACGGCGCCGGGCACATGCCGGTGGAGGAGAGCACCACGTACGGGCCGGGCGAGCACCACCTGCCCTCGATGCGCGACAGCGCGCTGCGGCGCCGGTTCTGGGTGTTCACCATGCAGGGCGAGGACCTGCCCCAGGCCGCCAACCGCATCGACCTCGACCCGAGCGTCACCGACGCGTGGGGCCTCCCGGCCGGGCGCGTCACCTATGCCCCGCACCGCCACGAACTGGTGGCGTCGGCCCACGCCGGGCCGGTGCACGAGGCGATCCTGCGCGACGCCGGCGCCCAGGCGGCGTTCACCGCCACGTCGCCGCCCCAGGGCGACCTCGACCTCCACGCCGCGGCCAACCCCCTCGGCATCGCCCCGGCGTCCAAGCACGTCATGGGCACGGCGCGCATGGGTGCGGACCCGGCGACCTCGGTGGTGTCGCCCGAGCAGCGGCTGTGGGACTGCGACAACGTCCTCGTCTGCGACTCCTCGGTGTTCGTCACGTCCACCGGCTACAACCCGACGCTCACCCTGGCGGCGCTCGCCCACCGCGCCTCGACGCTCCTCGTCGGCGGTGCACGGTGACCGAGCGCATGCGAGCCGCTCGCACCGCCGGTCCCGGCCGCCTCGAGGTGACCGAGGTCGACGTGCCCGCGCTCGACGACGGGGACGTCCTCGTCGCCGTCGAGCTCTGCGGCGTCTGCGGCAGCGACCTCCACATGGTCCTCGAGGGCTGGGCGCCCCCGGGCCGCATCGAGGGCCACGAGTGGGTGGGCCGAGTCGTCGCCGTGGGCGAGGGCGTCGAGCGCTGGTCGGTCGGCGACGCCGTCGTCGGCGGGCCCACCGAGCGCTGTGGCACGTGCCGGCCCTGTCGCGCCGGTCGCCCGGCCATCTGCGAGGCGCGCGGCGCGGCCGGCTCGGCCTACGACGGGGCGTTCGCCACCTACAAGCGCAGCCCGTCCTCCGAGCTGCTGGCCCTGCCCGACGGGCTCGATCCCCGGGCCGCGGCCCTCGCCGAGCCCCTCGCCGTCGCACTCCACGCGATCGGCAACGGGCAGGTGGTCGCCGGCCAGCGCGTCCTCGTCCAGGGCGCCGGGCCCATCGGCGCCCTCGCCATCGCGGCGATGCGGACGATGGGCGTCGCCGAGGTGGTGTGCGTGGAGCCGGGCCCGGTGCGCCGCGAGCTCGCCCTCGCCGTCGGGGCCGACCGCGTGCTCGGGCCCGACGACCTCGAGGTCCCGTCGATCGCCGAGCCCGACCGGATCGTCGACGGGGCGGTCGACGTGGTCCTCGAGTGCTCCGGCAAGGCCGCCGCGATGGAGGCGGGCCTCGCCCAGCTCGGGCGGGCCGGCACCCTCGTGCTCGTGGGCGCCGGCATCGAGCCGCCCCGCTTCGACCCCAACCGGATCCTGCTCAACGAGCTGGTCGTGACCGGGGCGTTCACCTACGACGAGGGCGGGTTCGAGGCCGCGCTCGAGCTCCTCGCGTCGGGGCAGCTGCCCGTCGGCGCGCTCCTCGAACCGGGGAGGTCGGCCTCGACGGCCTCCTCGATGCCATGCGCGACCTGGCTGCGGGCCGGATCGCCGGGAAGGTGCTGGTGCGACCGTGACGAACCCCGGACCGACGTTCTCGAAGCCGCCGCGCTTCAACCACATCGCCGTCTCGGTGCCCGCCGACGAGTCGACGCCGCCGGCCGGGCGGCCATCGCCGAGTTCTACGGCGATCTCCTCGGCGCCGTCGAGTACCCGGAGATGACGAGGGACCGCAAGCAGCTGGTGCTCGGGCTCCACACCCACGAGCAGTTCTTCTTCATCGTGGCCGAGGACGAGCCGATGCGGGCGCCGCGCATGGACCACGTCGGCGTGTCGGTGTCGACGCTCGAGGACTTCGAGGAGGTCGCCCGGCGGGCCGCGGCCTGGAAGGAGCGCCTCGGCGATCGGGTCGAGCTGATCGAGCCGACCGCCGAGGAGTTCGCCGGCGTCTTGCGGCTGCACTCGTTCTACGTGCGCCACCGGCTCCCGATCATGGTGGAGGTGCAGCACTTTGCGTTCCTCTAGGCGATCTGCGGTCCTCGTGGCCGTCGCGCTGCTGCTCGCGTCGTGCGCCAGCGACGGCGGTGGTGAGGCCACCCCGGCCGGCGACGGCTCGGCCGTCGCGACGGCGTCGGCCTCGACGTCGTGCGACTGGGCGATGGCCGGCCACGGCCTCGATCGCCTGCACGCCACGGGCTGCGACGGGTCCGACGCGATCGGGATCGACACGCTCGACCGGCTCGTCCCCGTGTGGTCGCTCGACGTGGGCGCGGAGGTGACCGGGGCGCCGGCGATCACCGACGACGCCGTCTACTTCGGCGACTGGGCCGGCGTCGTCCACGCCGTGGACCGGGCGAGCGGCGAGGTCCGGTGGACGCGCGAGACGCCGCTCGAGGCGAACCTCTACGCGGGGCAGATCCCGGCCTCGCCGACGATCGCCGAGATCGACGGGACCGAGGTGCTGGTCGTCGCCAGCGGTCGGACCGTGCTGGCCCTGGCCACGGCGGACGGCACGCCGGTCTGGCAGACGCCGCTCGGCACCTCCGACGACGAGGATCCCACCGAGATCCAGGGGTCGCCGGCGGTGGCCGACGGGCTGGTCCTCGTGCCCACCGACGTCCACAACGCCAAGGACGGCCGGCGTTCGGGCCTCGTCGCCCTGGCGCTCGACGACGGCACGCAGCGGTGGACCTGGGACCCCGAGGAGGGGTGGACGCAGCCGGGTGCGGGAGCCTCTGGGGCTCGCCGTCGGTCGACCTCGACGCCCGGCTCGTCGTCATCGGCACCGGCAGCTGCTTCGCCCGCAGTCGTTCAACCCGACGAGCGAGGCGATCGTCGGCATCGACCTCGACACCGGCGAGCTGCGCTGGACCTTCCAACCTCGCACCGAGTACTCCGGCCAGGACTGGGACTTCGCCGGCGCGCCGAACCTGTTCTCGATCGGCGATCGGCCGGTGGCCGGGCTCGGGAGCAAGGACGGCCACTACTACGTGGTCGACCGCACCGACGGCGAGCTGGTCTGGGAGGCCGAGGCCGTCAAGCAGGTGGCCGACGACGACGGCTTCGCGTTCGGCGGCTTCATCGGCGCCACCTCGGTGGCGCCCGACGCCGACGGCCGCCTCGTGGTGGCCGGCGGCACGGCGGTGGGGACTGCCCCTGCGAGCACGGGTTCGACGCCGCCACCGGCGAGGCGATCTGGCAGTCGCCCGAGGCCGGCGGCACCTACGGGGCGTCGGGCGCGGCCGACGGGGTGGTGTTCACCGCCGGCATCGACCAGACGCTGCGGGCCTACGACCTGGCGACCGGCGAGGTGCGCTGGAAGAGGTCGATCGGCTCCCTGTCCGCCTCGGGACCGGCCATCGCCGGCGACCTGCTCGTGATCGGCGTCGGCTTCCGCGAGCCCGGCAACGATGCTCCGGCCGCGGGCGGCGTGCGCGCCTTCCGCGTGCTGGGCGAGGGCGAGGCGCCGCCCAGCACGACCACCACCACGCTCCCCGACGGGCCGGCCGTCACCGCGCTGGCGGCATCGGACCAGGCGTGCGTCGGCGCGCCCTGCGACCTCGACTTCACCCTGAAGGACCCGCCGGCCGGCCATCGCCCGACGCTCACGCTGGAGGTCACGCCGTCGCCGCTGCGCATCCGGATCGAGGGCGACGACCTCGGCGACCCGGCCGACTGGCTGGGCGACGACGGCCCGGCGGCGGCCGACGGCGCCACGGCCTTCGCCGTGTTCATCACGCCGCGAGACGACAAGCCCGAGCTGGGCTCCATCGTCTGCATCCTCGACGAGGGGTTCGACTGCGAGGGCGACGCCATCGTCCTGCCCGCCGACGCCTACACCCGGCTGTCGGTCCTCGCCCTCGCCGACCCCGACACGCCGCCCGCCGTCGAGGAGGGCTACGACCGCCTCGTCACCACCCACTCGTTCGACCCAGGGCTCGTCCCCGCCACCTGATCGGATCCGCCGTGCTCGCACCCCACCGCCGCCCTCGCACGCTGCTCGCCCTCGGCCTCGCGGCCCTGGTCGCCCTGCCGTTCGCCGGCTGCAGCTCGGATGATGGCGGCGCGCCCGGCGACGACGGGTCGCCGGGCGCGGAGGCCCCGGCTCGGGCGACCGAACCGATCGTGTTCAACGGCCAGGGCAACAACCTCGACGCCTACGCCGTCGAGCCCGGCGACGATGGCACCTTCGCCACCCAGCGGGTGTTCGAGACCAGGGACACCGATCCCGATGCCGGGCGCGACATCAACGCCCAGATCTGCTTCTTCCCGCCCGCCGAGGACGGCGAGCGGTGGTTCATCGCCGGGGAGGACACGAACCAGGACGACCCGGGCGGGTCGGCGGGGTGGGGCATCTTCCGCCTCGACGGCGACCGGATCGGCGAGCTGGAGGCGACGCAGCTCGGCAAGCTCGTCCCCACCTACCAGCCGGCCAACGACAACCCCGAGAACTACGGGTGCGCGGTGCTGTCGGACGGACGGGTGCTCACCACCGACGTCGGCAACCAGGCCGTGGGTGACGGCGACGGCCAGCTCATCGTGTGGTTCCCGCCGCTGGTGGGCGGCGAGCACCCCGAGTTCCCCGAGGTCGCCTACTGCAAGATCGACGTGGGCCTCCCGACGGCGCAGTCCATCCTCCTGAAGGACGACGACGAGGTCTACGTCGCCGCCTCCCGAGCCGGCGTCTTCCGCTACCGCGGGCCGTTCCCGACCTCGCCCGACGCCGCCGGCGGATGCGGGAACCAGGACGCGACGGGCGCCCCGATGGCCGACGAGGTCGACAAGGAGCTGTTCATCGCCTCGGGCGAGAACGGGATGATCACCCCGGCCGGGCTGGCCCCGGCGCCCGACGGCGGCCTGTACGTGTCGAGCGTGTTCACCGGCGTGATCGACGAGTACGACGCCGACGGCACGTTCCGCCGGACGATCCTCCAGCCGCCCGAGGGCGAGTCGCTCGGCGAGGAGACGTTCAGCACCGGGACCCCGCTCGGCATCGGCGTCGCCCCCGACGGCACCCTCTTCTACGCGGACATCGGCGTCGTGGTCACGCCCCACGACGTGGGCCCGGGCGATCGCAACGGCTCGGTGCGGCGGATCCGCTTCGTCGACGGCGAGCCCCAGCCGCCCGAGACCCTGGCCGTCGGCCTCGCCTTCCCCGACGGCATCGGCATCTTCGACCCCGCCGCCTGAGGCCCGACGCCGCCGTTCGGCGGTCGTTGTGCAGGAACTCGCACCCGGTGCGCCGTCGTGCACACCGACGAGGGCGACCTTCCTCGTGGCGGCCGGGCTACGGCCGGGCGACGGCCGCGGCGGTGAGGTCGCGGAAGCGGGCGTAGCGGTCCGACGCGTGGGGCACCCAGCGCTCATCGGGCTCGACCCGGCGCCCGGTCCGGGCCCAGCGCCGGGCGTCGCCGAGCCCGGCACCCCAAGGCGAGTCGGACGGCTCGAGGCCGGCGACGCACCGAGCCAGGAACGCAGCGCCGAGCGCGGCGCCCTCGGGGACCTCGACCACGTCGACGGGCAGCCCGGTGGCGTCGGCGACCGCCTGCATCCACGCCTCGGAGCGGGTGCCGCCACCGGTGGCCACGATCCGCTGCGGGTCCGAGCCCGCTGGCTCGGCCAGCTCGAGCAGGTGCCGCACCACGAAGCCGCCCGCCTCGAAGGCGGCGCGGCGGATGGCCGCAGGCCCGTGGTGGAGGGCGGCGTCGTGCAGCTCGGCGCGCAGGTCGGGCCGGTGCAGCGGGCACCGCTCGCCGCGGGCGTAGGGCAGCCAGACCGGCAGGTCGCTCGGGTCGAGCGCGGCGAGCTCGTCGGCCTCGACGGAGGCGGCCCAGCGGTCGGCGCGGTCGACGAAGATGCCGCCGGCCGTGCTCGGCCCCCGATCAGCGCCTTCCCGGGCGCCGTGTGGGGCAGCGTCCACAGCCCGGGCACCGCGGCCCACTCCTCGACGACGCTCCACGTGATGAGCGTCGCCCCGAAGATGACCAGCACGTCGCCCGTGGCCTCAGCGCCCGCCACCGCCTGCTCGCCCAGGGCGTCGATCGTGCCGGCGCCCACCAGCGCGCCGGCGGCGGGCAGCCCGTCGCGCACCCGGCCGACGGGTGCGACGCCGGGCACCACGAGCGGCAGCTGCTCCACCCGCGCCCCGGCGCCCTCGGCCGCTCCGGCGTCCCACGCCGAGTAGTCGTGCAGCGGGTGGGCGGTGAACGCCACGGTCGAGTCGATGGCGCCGACGCCGGTGAGGGCGTGGTTGGCGACGGCCTGGGCCGGCCAGTACCCGGCGGCGTCGGGGGCGTGCTCGGTCAGCCAGCCGAGGAAGGCGAGCAGCTCGCCGGCATCGCCGGGCTCGTCGGGGTCGTTGAGCTCGGTGGCGCCCCGGCGATCGCCGTAGAGGAGGCCGGGGGAGAGGCCCCGACCCTCGGCGTCGACCGCCCCGAGCGAGGGGACCATGGCCGAGACGTCGACGGCCACCACGTCGAGGCCGTCGCTCACCCGCCCGAGCGCCTCGATCACGTTCGCCCGCCAGGCCCGGTCGAGGTCGTGCTCGAACGCGCCGGCGAACGGCGAGCGGACCCCGTGGGGCACCCGGGCCCGGGCGAGCACCCGACCGTCGTCGTCGACCGCGACGGCCTTCACCGACGTCGTGCCGATGTCGATCCCGACGGTGGCGCGGACGGGAGGACCAGAACCTGACACGAGTGTCAGAATAGGCGGACCGGATGGGGGGAGACCGATGAAGGCCCTGGTGTACGGCACCGCGACGCAGCCCTACGAGCCACCGGTCGGCGCGCCCCTCCTCGTGCGCAACCTGGCGGTCACGCCCTGCGCGCTGGTCGAGGTGCCCGACCCCCGGCCGCTGCGGCCCGACTGGTACGTCGTGCGGCCCACGCTCACGGGGATCTGCGGCTCGGACGCCAAGCAGATCCTCATGGACTTCGAGGGCGACACCGACAGCGCCATGAGCGGGTTCGTCTCGTTCCCGCAGATCCTGGGCCACGAGGTGGTGGGCGTGGTGGAGGAGGCCGGCCCCGAGGCCACGGGCTTCGAGCCCGGCGACCGGGTGGTCCTCAACCCCTGGCTCTCGTGCGCGCCCCGGGGCATCGAGCCGGTCTGCCCGGCGTGCGCGGCGGGCGACCTGAGCCTGTGCTGGAGCTTCACCGACGGCGAGATCGCCAAGGGCATCCACACCGGCACGTCGCGCGACGCGAGCGGCGGGTACGCCGAGCTGCTCCCCGCCCACTCCACGATGCTGTTCCGGGTGCCCGACGAGGTCGACGATCGCCACGCCGTGCTCGCCGACCCGTTCGCCGTCTCGCTCCACAGCGTGACCCGCCACCCACCGCCACCGGGGGGTCGGGTGCTGATCTGGGGGGCCGGGGCCCTCGGGTGCAGCGCCGTGGCCATCGTGCGCGCCCTGTTCCCCGACGTCGAGATCGGCATCGTCGCCCGCTTCGACGCCCAGGTGCGCCTGGCCGAGTCGCTCGGCGCTCACGCCGTGTTCCGGCCGGGGGAGCGGGCCGAGATGGTCGAGGAGCTCGCCGCCTGGTCCGGCGGGCGCCTGAAGCCGACGATGGAAGGGCTCGACGGCATCCCCATGTGCCACCCGGGGTTCATCGACGTCGCCTACGACACCATCGCCAAGCCCGAGACCTTCGAGGTCGAGGCGCGGGTGCTCGCCGCCCGGGGCACCATCGTGAAGTCGGGCGTGCACCCGCCCTCGCGCTGGGAGTGGAGCCCGCTCTACTTCAAGGAGCTCTCGCTGGTGGGCTCGAACGCCTTCGGGGTCGAGGAGGTGGAGGGCGTGCGCCGGCACGGCATCGAGCACTACCTCGCCCTCGCCGCCGCCGGCCGGGTCGACCTCGGCGCCATGCTCACCCACACCTTCGGGCTCACCGAGTGGCAGGACGCGTTCGCCGCGCTCGGCGACCAGGAGCGCAGCGGCGCCATCAAGGTCGGCATCGACCCGGCTCGCTGAGCCGAGGCGGGCGGTGGCTCAGCCGGCGTCGCCGTGCTCGAAGATGCGGGCCACCACCCGGTCGGCCGCGTCGGCCGGTGGGCCCTCCCAGATGATCGTGCCGTGCTCGAGGAGCAGCACCCGGTCGCAGAGGGCGAGGGCGTGGGACACGTGCTGCTCCACGATGAGCAGCGCGGTGCCCTCGGCGCGGAGGCGCTCGAGCTGGGCGTAGATCACGTCGACGATGTTCGGCGCCAGCCCGAGCGAGAGCTCGTCGGCGATGAGCAGCTTCGGGGCCTCGACGAGGACCCGGGCCATCGAGAGCATGCGCTGCTCGCCGCCCGACAGGTCGCCCGCGAGCTGGGCCCGACGGCGGGCCAGGGCGGGGAACTGCTCGAAGGCGGCGTCGAGCGCGCCGGCGACGCCGCGCGCCCCGAGCGCCCGACGGAACGACAGCCGCAGGTTCTCCTCCACCGTGAGCGAGGCGAAGACCGAGCGCCCCTCGGTGGCGTGGGCCACCCCGGCGCGGGCGAAGCGGTGGGGTGAGGCGCCCGTGAGGTCGGCGCCCTCGACGCGCACCTGGCCGCGCTCGGGCGCGACCAGGCCGCTCGCCACCCGGGCCACGGTGGTCTTCCCCACGCCGTTGGCGCCGAGGAGCGCCACCGCCTCGCCCGGCGCGACCGCGAGCGACACGTCGAACAGGGCGTGGAACGGGCCGTAGCCGGCGGACACGCCGTCGAGGACGAGCACGTCGGTCACGGCGCGTCGACCTCCGGGCCGAGGTAGGCCTCGCGCACCGCGGCGCTCGCCAGCACCTCGTGGGTGGGGCCCTCGGCGATGAGCGACCCGAAGTCGAGCACGTACGAGCGCTCGGTGAAGCTCGACACCAGCTCCACGTCGTGCTCGACGAGGAGGATGGCGAAGCCCTGCTCGTCCTGCACGGTGCGCAGCGTGGCGGCGAGGTCGGCGGTCTCGCGCCGGTCGAGGCCCGACGACGGCTCGTCGAGCAGGAGGAGCTTCGGTCGGGTCATCAGCGCTCGACCCACCTCCACGAGCCGGCCCTGGCCCAGGCTGAGGTGCTCGATGGGCTCGTCGGCCAGGCGGGCGAGGCCGAGCAGCTCCAGCACCTCGTCGCACGCCTCCAGCTCGTCGGCCCGAGGGCGGCCGCGGCCCAGCAGGTCGCGCCAGAGGCTCCCGTCGCCTCGGCGCACCCGCTCGGCGATGAGCAGGTGCTCGCGAACCGTCGATTCGCCGAACAGCTCGATGCGCTGGAACGTGCGGCCGATGCCCCGGCGCGACCGGACGTGCACCGGCAGGTCGCTCACGTCGTCGCCATCGAGCAGGACCGTGCCCCGATCGGGTGCGAGGACGCCGAGGAGGCAGTTGAAGAACGTGGTCTTGCCGGCACCGTTGGGGCCGATGAGGCCCACGCGCTCGCCGGGCTGCACCTCCAGGCTCACCGAGGAGAGCGCGGTGATGCCCGCGAACGTCTTGGTGACGCCCCGGGCCTCGAGCACCGCGGTCACGCGACCGCCTCCCCGGGCACGGCGTCGTCGGCCGACGGCTCCCGTCTCGCGTCGCGCCGGGCGCGCAGCTCGGCCATCCGCACGTGGGCGTTGCGCTTGCCGTTCTCGACCAGGCCCTCGGGGTGCTTGGCGAAGGCGATGGTCGTGAGGCCGAACAGCACGAAGCGCCACTTCGGCGACAGCGGGAACACCCCGGGGATGCGATCCTCGCTGCGCAGGATCCAGCCGATGAAGGTGCCCTGGAAGATGATCCGGTCCATCAGCGAGAAGCTGGCCCCGGCGTAGGCGGCGCCCTCCACGGTGCGCGCGCCGAGCGAGACCACGAGCACGAGCCAGAACAGGGCGGCGAAGGGCGCGAAGTTGCTGGCGTAGTTCACGTTCTTCTGCTGGATGCTGAGCATCGCCCCGCCCAGGCCGGCCAGGAACCCGGAGATGGCGAAGGCGGTGACGCGGGCCCGGGTGGGGGAGATGCCGATCGACCGGCTGGCCACCTCGCTGCCGCGGAGGGCGGCGAGGGTGCGGCCCACGGTGCCGGTCTTCACGGCGCTCACGACGTAGGCGGCCACGGCGAACACCAGCACGGCGAGTACGAGGAACGCCTTGTCGTCGGCCAGGTCCCACGGGCCGATCACCGGCCGGGGGACCCGGGTGCCCTGCAGCAGGGACGTGCCGCCGCCGCCGACGAAGGGCAGCTTCACCACCACCGCGTCGAAGAAGGCGGCGAAGGCGAGGGTGGCGATGGCGACCCAGACCCGCCCGAGGCGCACGAGCGGCAGGGCCAGCAGCGCGCTGACCGCGGCGGCGATGCACGCGCCCACCACGGCGCCGACGAGCACCGACATCCCGAAGCGGTCGGCGAGCTGGAAGACGGTGAACCCGCCGATGGCCGCGAACGCCCCCTGGCACAGCGAGATCTGGCCGGCGAAGCCGGTGAGGACCGTGATCGACAGGTAGATGGTGGAGAGGATGACGGCCTGGGTGACCACGAACAGCCAGGAGGCGTCGGCCCGCAGGAACACCACGAGCCCGGCGACCAGGAAGAAGCAGACCGCGAACACGACGGTGATGCGCGTGAGCCACGGGCTGCGCGTCAGCGCCGCCGGCGTCGGGGGCGGGGGATCGACGCCGGAGAGGGGATCGGTCTGCTCCTTGCTCGAGCGCAGCTCCGGCCAGAGCGTCACGAGGGCGAACAGCACGATGAACGGGACCGCGGGGGTCACGTTCTCCTGGATGGGCTCGAGCCACTGCTGCTGCTCGACGATCCGGGGCAGGAACGTGTCGATGATGGCGATGGCGACGCCGAGCCCGAGGCCGCCGGCCAGGGCGCGCGGGAGGCTGACGAGCTTGCCGATGGCCGCGGCGGCGATGGCGACCACCACGAGGTTGAAGAAGTCGGGGGCGGAGAGGGTGTTGAACCGGGGGGCGATGAGCACGCCGGCGAGCCCGGCGAAGAAGCTCGACAGGGCCCAGCTGAACGCCGAGACCCGGTCGGCGCGGATGCCGTTGAGCTCGGTCATCCTCGGGCTCTCCACCACGGCCCGCATCTGCAGGCCGATCGCCGTGAAGCGGAAGAGGGCGGCGAGCGCCGCCGCCCCCAGCACGGCCACGACCAGCGCGGTGAGCTCGTCGCGGCTGAACGAGTACAGGCCCAGCGGGTCGTAGAACACCCCGGCGCCGTCGGGCAGCAGGCCCTCGGGCGTGCGCCCGGCGACCGGCTCGAACCCGACGATGAGCTCGAACAGGTTGGGCAGCGCCACCGAGAGCCCGATGGCGATCACCAGCTTGGCGAGCGACGAGCCCGGCGGGAGGTGCCGGAAGATCAGGCGCTCGAGCACCAGGCCGATGGCCGGCGCCACCACGACCACGGCGAGCACGAACGCGGCCAGGTTCGACCAGCCCCACTCGTTGCGGGCCTGGAAGTAGAGCGCCGCCGACACGTAGGCCTGGGCACCGAAGGCGAGGTTGAAGACGCCGGAGGTCTTGTAGGCGAGGACGAAGCCGATCGCGATCAGGCCGTAGACCGCGCCGGGCGGCAACCCCTGGAGGGCGCCGCGGACGAGGTCCTCGACGAACGACGCGGCCAGCAGCATCCGTCAGTCGAAGTTCGTCGGCGTGGGCTCGAAGGGGGGCGTCTCGGTGGCCTCCCAGCACAGCCACGGCTTCGCCGGATCCTCGATGGAGAACTCGCCGCCTTCGACCCGGACGTAGGCGACGCACTCCGGATCGTTCGCCGCCTCGGGGTCGCCGTCGGAGTAGGGCGTGTGCGCCTGGGTCCAGTCGATCGGCACGAGCAGCCCGTCGGCGGTGTAGTCCGTGATCGCGTTGAACGCGTCGGTCACCCGCTGGCGGTCGAAGTCGGGGCCTGCGGCCAGCAGCCCGTCGAAGGCCATGGCGGCGTTGATCCACCCGACCATCGCCAGCTCGGTGGGCTCCTTGTCCTGCTTCGCCATCCAGGTCTCGAACTGCTCGAGGCCGTTGCCCTCGGCGTCGGCCTCGAAGGGGCGGAACTGGACCGACACCACGTCGCCCTCGAACAGGTCGCCCGCGGCCTGGATGAACCCCTGGTCGTACGAGTTGGGGTGGTAGAGGATCACGTCGTCCATGTCCTGGCGGTGCAGCTCGTTGGCGAGCGTCTTCATGCCGTTGAGGTCGATGCAGGTCGACACGAAGTCCACCCCCGCCTCCTTCATGGCGCTGACCTCGGGCCCGATGCCGTTGGGCAGGCCGTAGTCGAGGTCGTCGTTCGTGTACACCGACTCGACCCCCGAGTCGTCCTGGTAGAGGTCGAACGCCTTGGCCACGGTGTCGGTGCAGACCTTGGAGTTCTCGCTCACCCCGTAGCCGATGCTCGCCGCCTTGGTGGCGCCCACCTGCGAGGCGATGTAGGGGACGGCTGGGCGGCGGCAGTCGGCGCAGCGCACCGCGAGGCTCGGGAAGATGTGGGAGCGGTTGGCCGCCTCGGTGGAGTTGATGCCCCACGCGTAGGTCGGGATGCCGGCCTCGTCGAGGTCGCCCCAGCCGCTGGCGAGCAGCGTGGCCTGGAAGTTCCCGAAGTAGTCGCTCGACGACACGATGTCGAGCGCCTTCTGCTGGTTCTGGCCCAGCTCGTCGTCGATGACGTCGGCGACCTCCAGGTCGCGGCCGTAGATCCCGCCCTCGCTGTTGCGGTAGGCGAAGTACGCCTCGATCCCGTCGACGTAGCAGTCGAGGATGCAGGTGCCGAGCGGGTTGCCGGTCTTCGTGCCGACCACCGCGTAGGAGATCGCGTCGTCGGTGACCCCGGGCACCCCGGTGATCGACACGACCTCGTCGCGGGTCTCCTCGCCGCCACCGCCGCTCGGGCTCGTGCTCCCGCCGTCGCTCCCGCCCGCACCGTCGCTCGTCGAGTTGCCGCAGGCGGCGGCGAACAGGCAGAGCGCCAGCGATGCGGCCATGGCCCGTCCCAGCAGTCGCGGCATCGTTCCCCCTGGTGTGCTCTTGCTCGAAAACCTGACGCAGGTGTTCGAACCCCTGTCGGCACCGTACCCCATCGGTCACCCGTCCGCTGGGCAGATCGGCCCCCCGTCGCAGGTCACGAGCGGTCGCCCCGCCGGGCGGTCGCTTCGGGCGATCGATCGCATCGCCACAAACCATGACCTTGGACCCTGGCGTTCCGGGACCCTCCTGGCAGGCTGGACCCATGTTCTTCCGCCGCCACGACCCGGTCGCCGACCGCCTGGGAGCGCTCGGCCTGAACCCGTTCCCGGCCCAGCGCCTCTCGCAGGCCGGCACGCTGCTCGACCTGCCCGCCGGCACCCGCCTGTGCACCGAGGGCGAGCGCGGCACGCAGGCCTTCCTGCTGCTCGAGGGCCGCGCCGAGGTGCACCTCGCCGACCGCACCCTCGAGGTCGGCCCCGGCGCCGTCATCGGCGAGCTGGCCACCGTCGACGTCACCCGGCCCCGCAACGCCACGGTCGAGGCGGTCGAGCCGATCGCCCTGCTCGTGTTCGACGCCGGCACCTTCCGCTCGCTGGCCGAGGACCCCGAGCTGCGGCCGCTGCTCCTCCCCGATCGCGCCGCCGCCTGATCGCGCCGACCGCCTTCTGACGCGGGCGTCAACTTCGCCGCGTACGATCCCGGGTCCATGACCCGGATCCCCATCGTCGACTACCTCGTGCTCGAGCCCGAGCCCCACCTGCGGGCCCACGAGTGCACCCACTGCGGCGCCCGCTACTTCGGCCGTCGCAACGCCTGCGCCTCCTGCGGCGGGCGCTCGTTCGCCGACGCCGACGTGGCCACCGAGGGCGAGGTGGAGGCGTTCACCATCGTGAGCTTCGCCGCCCCCGGGATCCCGGTCCCCTTCGTGGCGGCCATCGTCGACTGCGACGGCACCACCGTCCAGGGCAACCTCCTCGAGGTCGAGCCCAGCACCGAGCACGTGCGCCTCGGGATGAAGGTCCGCCTCGCCACCGCCTCGCTCGGCGAGGACGCCAACGGCGACGAGGGGATCACCTTCGGCTTCGCGCCGATCGACCAGGGGAGCGCAGCATGAGCGACGACGACGTCTTCATCCTCGGCATCAACATGACGAAGTTCGGCAAGCACCCCGACAAGGACACGACCGACCTCGGGGCCGAGGCCGCGCTCGCCGCCCTCGACGACGGCGGGGTGACGATCCGCGACATCGACGTGATCGGTGCCGGCAACCTGCTGGGCGGTCCCGGCGGCTTCGGCCAGATGCTCCAGAAGCAGATCGGCCAGACCGGCGTGCCCGTCTACAACGTGCAGAACGCGTGCGCCACCGGCGCCACCGCCCTGCGCACGGCGATCATGGCCATCAAGGCCGGCGAAGCCCAGATGGGGCTGGCCGTGGGCGTCGAGAAGCTGAGCGGCGCCGGGCTGCTCGCCGGCGGCACCGCCAAGGACGACGACGGCACCTGGACCCCGAGCGGTCGGTACGGCGCCATCACCGGCACCGACGGCCGCATCGGCACCGTGACGATGCCCGGCACGTTCGCCCAGATCGGCATGCAGTACCTCCACGAGCACGCCTACGGCGGCGCCGAGTTCGAGCTGTTCGCCCGCATCAGCCAGAAGAACCACGCCCACTCGACGCTCAACCCGTTGGCCACCTACACCAAGGAGCTCAGCCTCGAGCAGATCATGGGCGACTTCATGGTCGCCTACCCGAACACCCGGCCCATGTGCTCGGCCAACTGCGACGGCGCCGCGGCGGCGGTCGTCGTGAGCGGCGAGAAGCTGCGGACCCTCTCGGCGGAGCAGCAGGGGCGGGCCGTCAAGGTCCGGGCGTCGGTGCTGACGTCCGATCCGTGGGCCGAGGGCTGCCAGGTGCTGCCCGACGTGAACACCCTCACCCGTCGGGCGGCCGCCCAGGCCTACGAGAGCGCCGGCGTCGGCCCCGACGACCTCGACCTGGTGGAGCTGCACGACTGCTTCGCCACCGCCGAGCTGGTCCACTACGACAACCTCGGGCTCTGCGAGCCCGGCGGCGCGGTCGACTTCTTCGAGTCGGGCGCCCCGTTCCGCGACGGCAGCACGCCGGTGAACGTGTCGGGCGGCCTGCAGTCGAAGGGCCACCCGGTGTCGGCCACCGGCATCGCCAACATCTGGGAGGTGTGCCACCACCTCCGCGGCGAGGCCGGGCCCCGCCAGATCGAGGGCGCCCGCCTCGGCCTCGCCCACGTCATCGGGCTCGGCTCGGCGTGCGGCGTCCACATCCTGGAGGCCCCGGCCGCGGCGTGAGGGCCCTCGTGGGAGGCTGATCTCGGCTCCCGCGCGACCGGACGGACGGCTCGTGCGTGTGTGGGGGTGGGATGGCTGACTTCGCACGACTCGTCGAGACCGAGAGCCGCGGCCTGCTGGCCGCGGTGACCGCCATCGTGGGCGACGCCCACCGGGCCGAGGAGATCGTCCAGGACGCGTTCGAGCGCGCCTACCGTCGCTGGCGGCGGGTGTCGCGCCTCGACCGCCCCGGCGCCTGGGTGCGCCGGGTGGCGATCAACGAGGCGATCTCGCAGACCCGGCGGCGCACCAGCGAGCGCAAGGCCACCGTGCGCCTCGAAGCGCTGGCCGGCGTGGATCCGGCGCCCGTCGACCCGCTGCAGGCCCTCGAGGACGAGGCCGTGTGGGCGGCGGTCCGCGCCCTGCCGCGCGAGCAGGCGGTGGTGATCGCCCTGCGCTACGGCGCCGACCTCGGCATCGAAGAGATCGCCGAGACGATCGGGTCCACCGCGCCCGCCGTGAAGTCCCTCCTGCACCGTGCTCGCGCCGCCCTGCGCGAGTCCGCCGCCCTCGAACCGTACGCCTGAGGAGCCCCACCATGGATGACGACCCGAAGCTCTCCGCCGCCGGCGCCCGGCTGCGCCAGCAGACCCCGACGCTCGACCCGGCCCGCATCGAGCTGGCCGCCCTGCGCCGTCGCAGCCGCCGCGCCGTGGGCGCCGCCCTCGTGGCCATCGTGCTCCTCGGTGCGGTGGGCGCCGTCGCCCTCACGCGCGATCCCGGTGAGGGCGACACGGCCTCGCCCCACCAGCTCCCACCGCGCACCAGCGACGTGGAGAAGGTGCTCGCCGGCCTGGGCAGCCAGCCGGTGGACCCGACGAAGGTCCGCCTCGTCAGCTCCGTCTCGCGCTTCGACGACTGCAGCGCCCTGATCGGCGATCTGCGCAAGGTGGGCGCCGCCCACGTCGGCAGCCAGGGCTTCGGGGCCTGGGGCGTCGGCCCCCTGTGGTCCGGTCGCCTCTCCGGGTTCGCGAACGCCGAGTCCTACCGCTCGATGCCCGACGTCTCGCCGGTCGGCGGCGACGACGCCCTCGACCTGACCCCCTACGCCCCCACGGGCGACACGATCGGCACGAACGTGCAGGTGGTGGGGGTGGACGAGCTCGACTCGGTGAAGGCCGAGGGCGTGCTCATCTACGACCTCGACGGTCGGGGCAACCTGCGGATCACCGACTCGCGCGACGGCGAGGTGCTCTCCACCCTCGACGTCACGCCGCGCCACGGCGAGCCCGACCAGCACCCCGAGCCCTCGGCGAGCCAGATCCTCGTGGCCGACGGGAAGGTCGCCGTGTTCGGCAACGAGGAGGAGATCGCCGAGCCGGTGGAGGGCGACCCCTCGGCCACCCGGGCCTCGACGTCGTTCCTGACCGTGACCCTGGTCGACGCCGGTGACCCGGCGAAGCCCGCCATCACCGACCGGGTGCGCATCGAGGGCGGCCTGGTGTCGGCCCGACTCGTCGACGGCGAGATCCGGCTGGTGACCACCTCCAACATGGCCGACCTCGGCTTCGTGATGCCCACCACGCCCAACTCGGTGCCGATCGCCCTCGAGCAGAACCGCCGGACCGTCGCCACCTCCACCGAGGCCGACTGGATCCCCGACTGGCAGCGCGACGGCGGCGACCCGACGCCGCTCGTGCCCTGCGACCGGGTGTACGTGCCCGACACCTTCGCCGGCGTCGCCATGACCTCGATGGTCACCTTCCCGATCGGCACCGGCAGCTTCGAGCCGAAGGGGACCTCGATCGTCGCCCCCGGCACCACCCTCTACGCCGGGCTCGACACCGTCGCCATCAGCTCCGAGGTGTGGGTCGACCCGATCGATCGGGAGCGCCTCGAGTTCGACGACTGGAAGACCGCGATCCACCGCTTCGGCTTCGCCGACGATGCGGCGCCCGCCTACGAGGGCTCCGGCGTCGTCGAGGGCTCGACGGTCGGCCAGTTCGCCTTCGGCGAGGTGGGCGACGCCCTGGGCGTGGTGACCACGAGCGGCACGCCCTGGTCGCAGGACCCCGAGGTCGGCGTCGACCTGACGCTGCTCACCGCCGACGGCGAGGGCACCCTCGCCGAGACCGCCAAGGTCGACGACCTGAGCGACGGGCGCGGCGCCGTCACGGCCGTGCGCTTCCTCGACGACCGGGTCCTGGTCTCGACCGGCTTCTTCGGCCGCCAGACGATCGTCCTCGACCTCTCCGATCCGGCCGCCCCCCGCCGGGCGGGCGGCGTCGTGCTCCCCGGCGAGGTCGGCTACTTCCACCCGCTGCCCGACCACCGGGCGCTCCTCGTGGGGTCTCGCTCCGACACGGTCGGCAGCGGGAACGACGAGCGCACCCGGCAGTGGGTGCAGGTGCACCTGCTCGACGTGTCCGACGTGGATGCACCGAAGGTCCTGGCGACCTGGGAGCGTCCGTGGTCGGCCGACGACGTGGGCGCCGACCACCACGCCTTCACCTACTGGCCCTCGCGGAACCTCGCCATGTGGGGCCTGCGCGACACCCAGGACGGGCGCCAGCCCAACCACGTGGCCGTGCTCTCCACCGACGGCGGGCTCACCGAGGTGGCGGTGCCCACCGTCTCGGAGGCCCCCGAGGTGGCCGCGCCCTGCCCGCCCATCGACGTGAGCGCCGAGGTGCGCCAGCTGGTCGGCTCCGGCGGCGTGGTGCTGCGCTGCGACGATCGGAGCACCAAGGAGGTGACCTGGCCTCGCTACCAGTGCTTCCGGGTCGACGATGCCACCGTGGCCCGCTACGCCCCCGGCCAGGAGGAGAGCGGCGCCTGGTTCGCCTGCTCGCTCACGCCGAAGCCCCACGCCTCCCGGGTGCTGGTGGTGGACGGTGCGCCGATCCTCTACACCGACCAGACGCTCGAGCGCCTCGACCCCGAGACCTTCGCCTCGACCCAGGTCACCTACCACCCCAACCAGGGGATCGGCTGGTAGCGCCCGTCATCAGGTGGGCGTCTGCTGGTGCAGCGCCAAGCGCCAGGCGCCGTCCTCGCGGACGTAGGTCGAGGTGATCCACGCCTCGTAGCGCTCCCCGCCGCGCTCCGCCGTGGTCCGGTAGGCGACGATCACGGATCCGTCGCCGAGCGCCATCGTCCGCTCGTCGGCCAGCTCGTGGCCATCCCAGGGCGCGCCGGCCATCGAGTCGAGGATCGACGCCCGGTCGTCGAGCACCATCCCGCCCGGGAGCACGAAGAGCGCTCGTTCCGCGAGCACCTCCTCGTAGAACGCTCGCGCCACCTCCGGGGTGGCCGCCAGCGCCCGCCAGCCCGCTCGCTCCAGCTCCAAGGGATCTCGGTCCATGCCCCGCTGCTTCCCGTTCCTCGCCGTCGGCACCCGGGGTCAGCTTCGAGCCGATCCGGGAATCGGTGTCGGGCCGACCCGGTTGGACCCACCACGCTGCCCGGGCAGCACGGCCGGGGCGGGGCACGAGAGGAGCCGACCGTGAGCGAGCCGACCGACAGCACGAGCGAGAGCGAGAACCCGGCGATCGAGGCGCCCGAGCCGCACCCGCACCGACCTCGCACCAACCGCGACTGGTGGCCCGACCAGCTCGAGCTGTCGGTGCTGGCCCAGCCCTCGGCTCGGGGCAACCCGCTGGGCGAGGGCTTCGACTACGCCGCCGCCGTGGCCGATCTCGACGTCGAGGCCCTGAAGGCCGACGTGATGGCGGTGATGACCGACTCGCAGCCCTGGTGGCCCGCCGACTACGGCCACTACGGCCCCCTGTTCATCCGCCTGTCGTGGCACGCGGCCGGGACGTACCGCATCGCCGATGGCCGTGGAGGGGCGGGCGACGGCAGCCAGCGCTTCGCCCCGCTCAACTCCTGGCCCGACAACGCCAACCTCGACAAGGCCCGGCGCCTGCTCTGGCCGGTGAAGCAGAAGTACGGCCAATCCATCTCCTGGGCCGACCTGCTCGTGTTCGCCGGCAACTGCGCCATCGAGTCCATGGGCCTCGAGACGTTCGGCTTCGCCTTCGGGCGCGAGGACATCTGGTCCCCCGAGGACGTGTTCTGGGGGCCCGAGGACACCTGGCTCGGCGACGAGCGGTACTCGGGCGAGCGCGACCTGGGCGGGCCGCTCGGTGCCGTGCAGATGGGCCTCATCTACGTGAACCCCGAGGGCCCCAACGGCAACCCCGATCCGCTCGCCGCCGCCATCGACATCCGCGAGACGTTCGGCCGCATGGCCATGGACGACACCGAGACGGTGGCCCTC
The DNA here is from genome assembly GCA_041394165.1 of Acidimicrobiales bacterium. Taxonomy (GTDB): domain Bacteria; phylum Actinomycetota; class Acidimicrobiia; order Acidimicrobiales; family Iamiaceae; genus Aquihabitans. The sequence continues at coordinate 34,820 of JAWKIT010000010.1, read as the reverse complement.
ATCGCCGGCGGCCACACCTTCGGCAAGTGCCACGGCGCCGGCGACCCGTCGCTGGTGGGCCCCGAGCCGGAGGGCTGCCCGGTGCACCATGGCGGCCTCGGCTGGATCAGCACCTACGGCTCGGGCGTGGCCGGCGACGCCATCACCAGCGGCCTCGAGGGGGCGTGGACGCCGACGCCGATCGAGTGGGACAACAGCTACTTCGAGACCCTCTTCGGCTACGAGTGGGAGCTGACCGAGAGCCCAGCGGGGGCCAAGCAGTGGAAGCCGAAGGACGGGGCCGGCGCCGACGCCGTGCCCGACGCCCACGACCCCGCGAAGCGCCACGCCCCGATGATGGCGACCACCGACCTCGCCCTGCGCTTCGACCCGGTCTACGAGCCCATCTCCCGGCACTTCCTCGAGCACCCCGACGAGCTGGGCGAAGCCTTCGCCAAGGCCTGGTACAAGCTGCTGCACCGCGACATGGGGCCGGTGACCCGCCTCGTCGGCCCGTGGGTGCCCGAGGCGCAGCTCTGGCAGGATCCGGTGCCCGAGCGAGACCACGAGCTCATCGACGACGACGACGTCGCCACCCTCAAGGAGCAGCTGCTCGGCTCGGGGCTCAGCACCTCGCAGCTCGTGGCCACGGCCTGGGCGGCGGCGTCGAGCTTCCGGCGCACCGACCTGCGTGGCGGAGCGAACGGCGCCCGCCTGCGGCTCGCCCCGCAGAAGGACTGGGCGGTCAACGACCCCGAGCAGCTCGCCGCCGTGCTGCCGGTGCTCGAGGGCATCAAGGAGGGCTTCGACGCCGCCCAGTCCGGGGGCAAGCGGGTGTCGCTCGCCGACCTCATCGTGCTGGGCGGCACCGCGGCGGTCGAGGCGGCCGCTCGGGCGGGCGGCCACGAGGTCTCGGTCCGGTTCACGCCCGGGCGCACCGACGCCACCGCCGAGCTGACCGACGTCGAGTCGTTCGCCGTGCTCGAGCCGCGCTCCGACGGGTTCCGCAACCACCTCGAGCCCGGCGAGAAGCTCCGTCCGGAGACGCTGCTCGTCGACCGGGCCAACCTGCTCGGCCTCACGGCGCCCGAGATGACCGTGCTCGTCGCTGCGCTGCGCGCCCTCGGCGCCAACACCGGGGGCTCGGCCGACGGGGTGCTCACCGATCGGCCCGGCGTGCTCTCCAACGACGTCCTCGTCAACCTCCTCGACATGGGCACGGTCTGGTCGCCCGCCGCCGAGGGCGAGCACCGCTACGAGGGTCGCGACCGGGAGTCGGGCGACCTGCGCTGGACGGCCACCTCCGTCGACCTCGCCATCTCCTCGAACTCCCAGCTGCGGGCCATCGCCGAGGTGTACGCGGCGGGCGACGGCGCCGAGCGCTTCGCCCGCGACGTCGCTGCGGCCTGGACCAAGGTGATGGAGCTCGACCGCTTCGACCTCCGCTGATCCCAGGCGTCCCGGCCCGGGCCGATCGGCCCGGGCCGTGGAGCGCGACGGATCGCTCCCGACCCCCGCGGCCCGCCTTCTGTGCCGGGTTCGTGCGCCAGGGGCGCGGGTTCGGGGTGGAGAACGCTGGTGGGTGGTGGGCGTGGGTTCTGTGCCGGTCTGTGCGCCAGGGGCGCGGGTTCGGGGTGGAGAACGCTGGTGGGTGGTGGGCGTGGGTTCTGCGCCCGGTTCGTGCGCCAGGGGCGCGGGTTCGGGGTGGAGAACGCTGGTGGGTGGTGGGCGTGGGTTCTGTGCCGGGTTCGTGCGCCAGGGGCGCGCGTCCGGGGTGGAGAACGCTGGCCCGGACGCTCGGGCCGGGCGCAGCGGCGGATGGGATCGGGTTGGATAGGGGCATGGACGCTCGCCTGCCCACCTACTTCATCTCGCACGGCGGCGGGCCCTGGCCGTGGATCGAGGACCTGCTGCCGGGCGACTTCGGCGCGCTCTCGGCGTCGCTGCGCCAGATCCCCCGCGAGCTCGAGGTGCGCCCCCGGGCGGTGCTCGTGATCTCGGGCCACTGGGAGGAGCCGACCTTCACGGTCCAGTCGAGCCCGCACCCGCCGATGCTCTACGACTACGGCGGCTTCCCCGAGTTCACGTACCACCTGCAGTACCCCGCGCCCGGCTCGCCCGAGGTGGCCGCTCGCGTCCTCGAGCTGCTCGGGTCGGCGGGGATCGAGGCCGGGGCCGACGACCAGCGCGGCCTCGATCACGGCGTCTTCGCCCCGCTCTTCGTGGCCTGGCCCGACGCGGACGTGCCGATCCTCCAGCTGTCGATGCGCTTCGGCTACGACGTCGACGAGCACCTCGCCGTGGGCCGGGCGCTCTCGCCGCTGCGCGACGAGGGGGTGCTGATCGTGGGCAGCGGGTTCTCGTTCCACAACCTCCGGCTCTTCGGGGCCGCCGGCGCCCGTCCCTCGGCCGAGTTCGAGGCGTGGCTCACCGACGCCGTCGCCATCGGGCCGGTGGCCGATCGCAGCGCCCGGCTGCGCCGGTGGAGCGAGGCGCCGAGCGCTCGGGTCGCGCACCCGGCCGAGGACCACCTCGTGCCGCTGTTCGTCGCCGTGGGCGCGGCCGAGGACGAGGCGGGGGTGCGGATCTACCACGAGGACCGGTTCATGGGCTCGATCACCTCGGCCAGCTACCGGTTTGGCCGCCTGCCGGCGGAGCAGGACGAGGGGGAGGAGGCGACCGCGATCCATCCCGGCGTGTGACGTCGGTCATGGCTAGCCTGCGGCTCCGTGCGGCCGCCGTGGGGGGTCGCCCGACAGGGGAGTGAACCGCATGATCGTCCGTCGACTGCTCGTCGTCGTCGCCCTGGTGGCCAGCGTCCTCGGCCTGGTCGCGCTGCCGGCCGGGCCCGCGGGTGCCGCCGCCAAGGACCCGGTGGTCATCGTGCCCGGGTTCACCACCGGCCCCATCATCGACACCGGCTACCTCCCGCTGCGCGATCGGCTGCGCAGCGCGGGCTACGACGTCACCCTCCTGACCTATCCCGACTCCGGGCTCGGCGACATCCGCACCAACAGCGCCCGCCTCGCCGCGACGGTCGCCGCCGTGAAGGCGCGGACCGGGGCGTCGAAGGTCGACCTCGTCTCCCACTCGATGGGCGGCCTGGTGAGCCGGTACTACGTCAAGAGCCTCGGCGGCGCCTCGAGCGTCGACTCGCTGATCATGCTGGGCACGCCCAACTACGGCACCAACCTGGCGAACATCGCCGAGTTCCTGACCTTCGGCTCGTGCATCGGCATCACCTCGTGCGAGCAGATGGCCCGAGGGTCGGGCTTCCTGAACGACCTGAACGCCGGCGACGACACGATCGGCTCGGTCCGCTACACCTCGATCGCCACCAAGGTCGACCTGGTGGTCACGCCCTACACGACCTCGTTCCTGGCCAAGGACGGCAACATCGCCAACATCGCCGTGCAGGACCAGTGCTTCGCCCGCCTGCCCGGACATCTGGGGCTCATCCTCGACGGCGCGGTTGCCGATGGGGTGAAGGACGCGCTGGCCGGCAGCTCGGTGCGGATGAACTGCTGGGCGCTCTGAGCCCCGGCTCGGGCAGGAGGAGGTCGCCGGGGTGCGACGCATCGTGGGGTTGATGGCGGTGGTGGCGATCGGCGCCGGGCTCGCCGCCTGCATACCGACGTTCCCCTCGGGATCGACGGCGACCGTCACGGTGGTCGAGGGCGTGCCGGTGCTGCGGTGGCCGGCCGCCACCATCACCGGTGACGGGGAGGAGGTCGGCGGCTACCGGATCGAGATCGACGGGGCCCTCGTGGCCACCATCGCCGCGCCGGCCACGGCCTGCACCCTGCTCGACCTGTCGACCGGCGTCGCGCACGCGATCCGGATCACCTCGGTCTCCGCCAAGGGCGCAGGGAGCCAGGGCCTGCCCGAGGGCGTCCTCACCGCGACCTTCACGCCCACGAGCGCGTTCGGCGGAGGTGGCAGCCCCGGCTGCTCGACCACCAGCGATGCCGACGCGGATGGCCTCCTCGATCCGGTCGAGACCGGCACCGGCGCCTTCGTCTCGGCCGAGGACACGGGCACCAGCCCGGTGCGGGCGGACAGCGACGCCGACGGCCTGACGGACCGCGACGAGGTGCTCGGCACCGCGCTCGGGCTCGACCTCCCCAGCTTCGGCGTGAGCCCGAACCACCGGGACCTGCTCTTCGAGTTCGACTGGTTCGACGACGCCAACGACTGCGGCGCCCACTCGCACCGGCCGACCGCGGCCGCCATCACCCGGCTCACCGATGCGTTCGCGGCCGCGCCGGTCACCAACCCCGATGGCGTCGACGGGGTGCACGTGGTGGTCGACGCCGGCCAGGGCGGTGCGCGCACGGGCGGGAACCTGATCGCGGACACCGACGGCGTCCTCACCTCCGGCGTGAACAGCGTCGAGTACACGACGCTCAAGCAGGCCAACTTCGCCGCGAACCGCGAGGGCAGCTTCCACTACGTCCTCGGCGTCCACCGCTACAACCAGACCTCCAACAGCTCGGGGCAGGCCGAGATCGACGGCGACGACCTCATCGTCTCGCTCCAGTGCTACACGTCGACCGTGAACACCGCGAACACCGTGATGCACGAGGTGGGGCACAACCTGGGCCTGCGCCACGGCGGCCAGTTCGACCTGCCGAACTACAAGCCCAACTACAACTCGGTGATGAACTACCGCTTCCAGTTCCCCGGCATCGACGTCACCTGCGATGCCGTGGGCGACGGGGCCCTCGACTACTCGACGGGCGAGCGGGTGGCGGTGAACGAGGCCGCGGTGGACGAGTCGGCCGGGGTCTGCGGCACCCCGCTCGACCTCGACGGCGACGGCTCCATCGACGCGGCCCCCTACGTCCGCGACTTCACCCAGGACGGCTTCTACACCAACCTCGTCGACTGGGACGACTGGTCGGCGATGGACCTGACCGGGGTCGACGACGCCGACGGCGCCTCCCCGGACGGTCGGCTCCAGCCGCCCGAGGTGATCGACGAGCAGCCGGTGCCGCGCCCCTAGGGGCGCGGGGCCTCCCAGGCGATGGGCGTCCGCCCGGTGGCGTCGACCTGGACCTGGGGCTCGGCCAGCTCGTGGAGCGCCACCCCGATCGTGTTGGCCGACGTCGTCACGTACTCCACGCCGTAGCGCACGAGGTGGTCCGCGCCCGGGATCGGCTCCGCCCGCCGGACGAGGACGAAGCCGGTCATGCCCCGGTACGAGATCTCGGCCAGCGTCCCGACCGGCGCGATGAACTCCCGGGGGCACACGATGCCCGCGCCGACCGACGACACCTCGACGACGGCCGCATCGGTCGTGACCACCCGCCCGGCCGCGCCGTTGCGGCGCCGCTTGGCCACGCGCCACCGGATCGGCGTCGTCTGCACCTCGTGGCGCTGCGCGAGCCGGCGGTTCCGGTCGGACATCATCCGACTCCCATCGGCCGCTCGGTGCCAGATGGGAGCGGTCGCGCCGCTCAATCGGCGAGGAGGGCACCCAGCTCACCCGCCGTGCGGGCCCGTCGGCCCGACGCAGCCCGCCCGATCCGGTCGTCGATCGCCCGGCCGAGGCCCCCGGCGCCGGTGAGCTCCACCAGCAGGAGGTCGGTGGTGCCCTCGGCATCGATGCGGCGCAGGGCGTCGTACAGCGACCACGCCGCGCCCACCAGGTCGTCGGGCGCGGCGAGCGACTCGTAGCGGACCCGTGCGGGGAGGTGCGCCGGCCTCGGGCCCCGGCCGAGGTACGTCGACCGGGGGGCGAGGGCGGCGGCCGTCTCGCCGGTGACCACGCCCGGGGCCACCGCGACGGTCGCCGTGGACGGGGCGTAGTGCCGGACCATCCGGCCCGGCGACGCGGAGGCGCCCTCGTCGACGTCCGCGGCGGGGTCGACCACCGCCACCAGGTCGCCGACGGCGGCGGCGAGCTCCTCGGCGGTCACGGCACCGTGGCGGAGCACCACGAGGGCGCCGTCGCGCTCGGCGACGACGGTGGACTCGATGCCCCAGGTCGTGCGACCGCCGTCGAGGATCACGGCGCAGGCATCGCCGAGGTCGCGGGCGACGTGGTCGGCCGAGGTGGGGCTGACGTAGCTGAAGCGGTTGGCGCTCGGGGCGGCGATGGGCCGCCCGGTGGCCGCCAGGAGCGCCAGGGCGACCGGGTGCGCGGGCGACCGGACCGCGACCGACGGGCCGCCGGCGGTGACCGTCGGCCCGATCCCCGGACCACGGGGGACGACCAGGGTCAGGGGGCCGGGCCAGAGCGCCTCGACGAGCCGGCACTCGACCGTGGACCGCTCGCCCGCGGCGACCTCGCCGAGGTCGGCGTCGGGCAGCACGTGGACGATGAGCGGATCCGAGCTCGGCCGGCCCTTCGCCGAGAAGATCCGCCCCACGGCGTCCTCGTCGGTGGCGACCGCACCGAGGCCGTACACCGTCTCCGTCGGGAACGCCACCAGCTCGCCGGCCAGCAGCGCGTCGGCGCCGACCGCGATGGCCTCGGGATCGACGTCGGCGGGGTCCACGGGGAGGCGGCGGGCGGGCACGGCCGCACGCTAGCGATGGCGGCGGGCCGAGCCGTCGGGTCATCGGGCCCGGAAGGGTCGGCCACATCTCACCCATCGGAGGGGTTCGGTGGCCCTTCAGCCCTCGTCGGTGCACGTCGTGCGAGCTCCCGGCGGCCTCGCAGCCGGGCCGCGGTAGCGTCACCCGAGAAGGGCAGGGCCATGGCCGAGGGACCGACAACCGAGCGACCGCCGTGGATCGCCAGCCTCGATGGCTCCGAGATGGCCGAGCGGTGCCGCTCGTTCGACTGGTCCTCCACGTCGCTGGGTCCCGCCGACTCCTGGTCGCGGAGCCTGCGGACGGCGGTGGGCATCTGCCTCACCTCGCGGTTCCCGATGCTCGTGGTGTGGGGCCCCGACCTGGTGAAGATCTACAACGACGGCTACCGCCCGATCCTCGGCGAGGAGAAGCACCCGGCGGCCCTCGGGGCGCCCGCAGCGGAGGTGTGGCACGAGATCTGGGACGTGATCGAGCCCATGTTCCGCCAGGTGCTCGAGACCGGCACCCCCACCTGGTCCGAGCACGAGCTGCTCGTCCTCGAGCGCAACGGCTTCCCAGAGGAGTGCTACTTCACCTGGAGCTACAGCCCGTTGCCCGATGACGACGGCCGCATCGCCGGGGTCCTCGACGTCGTCAGCGAGACCACCGACGAGGTCGTGTCGCGCCGGCGCATGGCGCTGCTCGCCACGGTCGGGGCCGCGCTCCTCCAAGCCGGCGATCCCGCCGACCTGTGCCTTCGCGCCGCGAGCGCCATCGGTGCGGGCGCCCCCGACCTCCCCGCGGTCGACCTCCACCTCTGGGTCGACGACGAGCCGATCCTCGTCGCCTCGACCCGGCGCAGCGACGGGCCCGACCTGGCTGCGGTCGACCTCGCCGCACTCCGCGCCGACCGGGGCACGGTCGTGCTCGGCCGCCGCGACCTGGGGTGGGGGGAGGACGCGGCGCCGGCGGACCACATCGTGGCCGCGCTCGGCTCGGGCGGCAGCGGGATCGACGGTCTGCTCGTCGCATCGCTCAACCCCGGGCGACCCCTCGATGCCACCTACGCCGGGTTCGTGGCCCTGCTCGCCCAGGTGATCGGCGCCGCGCTCGACCGCACGTTCCACCAGGCGATCGAGGTCGGCACCTACCGCCAGATCGGCGACACGCTCCAGGCCGCGATGCTGAAGCCGGCCAGCGACCTCCCCACCGTCGCCGCCCGCTACCTGCCCGCCGAGGGGAGCCTGGCGGTGGGGGGCGACTGGTACGACGTGATCGACCTCGGTGGCGAACGACGAGCGCTCGTCGTCGGCGACTGCGTGGGCCACGGCCTCGAGGCCGCCGCATCGATGTCGCAGCTGCGCAGCGCCGCCCGGGCGATGCTCCTCGACGGCCGAGGCCCGGCCGAGACGCTGGCCGGGCTCGACCACTTCTCGGGCTCGGTCGACGGCGCGTTCTGCGCCACCGTCGCGGTGGCCGTGATCGCCCGCACCGACCACTCGATCACCTACGCCCGGGCGGGGCACCTCCCGCCGCTGATCGTCGGCGCCGACGGGCATCGGCGCCTCGACGGCGCCGGCGGCCCTCCGCTCGGCACGATCGATGGCGTCGTGCACACCGAGGTGACCGAGGAGCTCGGCGACGACGAGGTGCTGCTGCTGTTCTCCGACGGCTTGGTCGAGCGTCGCGGCGAGGTGATCGACGAGGGCCTGAACCGGCTCGGCCAGGCGGCCGAGGCGGCGTTCGGGAGGTCCGTCCAGGAGCTTGCCGACCACCTGCTGGTCGAGCTGCTGCCCGAGCGCGCCCAGGACGACGTCGTGCTGGTCGTCAAGCAGCTCCCCGGTCTGTCGGGGACCTGACGCGGCGGACCGGTCGGGGCCTCGGCGCCGATACCGTCGGTCCATGACCTACTGCCTGGCGCTCCGCCTCGACGAGGGCCTCATCTTCCTGGCCGACACCCGCACCAACGCCGGCGTCGACAACGTGAGCACCTACCGCAAGCAGCACGTGATCCGCGCGGCCGACGATCGCCTCTTCGTGCTCCAGTCGGCCGGCAACCTGGCCACCACCCAGGAGGTGCTCGACCGCATCGAGCGCGACCTCGCCTCGCCCGACGCCCCCGAGAGCCTGGCCACCGTGCGGCACCTCTTCGAGGCCGCGCTCTACATCGGCCGCCTCGGCCAGGAGGTGGTGGCGGCGCACCGCGACGGGCTCGGCGCCGTCGGCGCCGACGCCACGGCGACGTTCCTCCTCGGGGCCAGATCGCCGGCGAGCGCCCCGACGTGCTGCTGGTCTACCCGGAGGGCAACTACATCCGGGCGTCGGACGAGCGACCGTTCCTCCAGATCGGCGAGAGCAAGTACGGCAAGTTCATGCTCGAGCTCGCCGTGCACACCCGCCTGCGGCTGGAGGCGGCGGCGAAGGTCGCGCTCAGCTCGATGGTGAGCACCGCCCGGGCCAACCTGTCGGTCGGGCCGCCCTACGACCTCGGCATCTACCGCAACGGCGCGCTCGAGCTCGAGGAGCACCGCATCGACGAGGGCTCGGCCTACCTGGGCGAGCTCCAGGAGATCTGGGTCCGCCACCTCACCGAAGCGATCCAAGAGCTCCCGCCCCTGCCCGCGGAGCTGCTCGAGCCCTGACGCTCGGCGCCGCCCGTGCTAGCAAGCCCGGGCATGTACGCCCGCCTCGTCAACCGGCTCTCGGCCACCCGCTTCGGCTCGTGGCTCGTGCGATCCTTCGCCGCCAAGGTCGACCCGGTCCTGTTCCGCTGGTCGAACGGCCGGCTCACCTCGACGGGGGTGCCGACCCTGCCGATGCTCGCCCTGACCGTGCTGGGCCGACGCTCGGGCGAGCCGCGCACGGTCCAGCTGGCCTACGAGGCCGACGGCGACGGCTTCCTGGTGGTGGCGAGCGCCATGGGCCAGGAGCGGCACCCGGCCTGGCGCTACAACCTCGAGGCGGCCGGTGGGGGCGAGGTGCAGCTGCGCGGCCGCCGCATCGAGGTCGTCGCCGAGGTCCTCTCCGACGAGGAGAAGGCCCGGGTGTGGCCTCGGATCGTGGCCACCATCCCGCAGATGACCACCTACGTGACCCGGACCGACCGCAACATCCGGGTCTTCCGCCTCCGACCCCGACCCGAGCCGGCGTGAGCGGTTCTCACCTGGAGGGGGGAGGGGTAGGGGCGGCCACCAAGCGGCGGAGCACGCAACGTGCGAAGGATTTTTCCTGAAAGAATCTTCCGGTTTCTGCCATCCGGCCATCGGATCGGCGTCGTAGTCCGGGCGCTACCCGATGCCGGCTCCTGCCGGCGGAACCAGGAGACATGACAGTGCGTGCACGTTCCCTTCCCCTGAAGCTCGGTGCGCTGGGGGTCGCCGCGGTCCTCTCGCTCGCCGCGTGCGGCTCGGACGGCGGCAGCGATGCCTCGCCGGCCGGCTCCAGCGACGAGACCACGACCGCCATGGCCGAGGAGGCCGGCACGATCGTCGACGTGGCCTCGGGCAACGAGGACTTCTCGACGCTGGTGGCCGCGGTGCAGGCCGCGGACCTCGTGGAGACGCTCTCGGGCGATGGTCCCTTCACGGTGTTCGCGCCGACCAACGAGGCGTTCGACGCCCTGCCCGACGGCACCGTCGACTCGCTGCTCGAGCCCGAGAACAAGGACCAGCTCGCCGCCATCCTCACCTACCACGTGGTGGCCGGGAAGGTCATGGCCGCAGACCTGAGCGACGGCCAGGAGGTCGAGACGGTCCAGGGCGGCATCCTCACCGTCGGCATCGACGGCGATGCGGTCACCCTGACCGACGAGAACGGCGCCACGGTGAACGTGACCGCCACCGACATCGAGGCCAGCAACGGCGTCATCCACGTCATCGACGGGGTCGTCACCCCCGCCGCCTGATCCCATCCCCCCCCGGGAACGACTGCGGCCGGCGCCTTCGGGCGCCGGCCGCGTCGCGCTCGTCGCGGGTCAGTGGGCGAAGTGCACCTGGGGCAGCCCCTTCTCGAGCCAGCGGGGGAGCCACCAGTTCCGTTCGCCGAGCAGGCCCATCACCGAGGGCACCAGCATCATCCGCACGATCGTGGCGTCGAGCAGCACGGCGAGGGCGAGGGTGACGCCGAGCTCGGTGGGCGGGATCGGTCCGGTGACGCCGAAGGCGATGAACACCACGATCATGATCAGGGCCGCGTTGGTGATGGGCCGGCCGGTGCGGGCGATGCCCTCGCGGATGGCGAGCTGCGTGTCGCCGGTGGCCTCGTAGCGCTCCCGGATCGCCGCCAGCAGGAACAGCTGGTAGTCCATGGACAGTCCGAAGAGCAGGGCGAAGAAGAACAGCGGCGCCCAGGCATCGACGAAGCCCTGGTGCTCGATGCCGATCAGCCCGGCCCCGTGGCCGTGCTGGAAGACCAGCGTGGCGAAGCCGAAGCTGGCGGCGACGCTCACCAGGTTCAGGAGGATCGAGCTGATGGCGATGGTCAGGCTCCGGAACACGACCAGCAGCAGGGCGAAGGCCACGAGCATGATCAGCCCGACCGCGAGCGGCGCCTTGCCGAGCAGGGCGTCGGTGAGGTCGTGGTTCTGGGCGGCGGGTCCGCCGACCGAGGCCTCGGGGACCGCCTCGCCGACGGAGCTGCGGAGCCGGCTCACCATGTCGGAGGTCTCCTGGGAGTCGACCGCGGTCTTGCCGATCACGCGGACCACCGTGCGGCCGCTCTCGGCGGGCTCGGCGACGATCGACGCCATCGCCACGTTCGGATCGGCGGCGGCGACGTCGACCACCGCGGCGGCCTGCTCGGCGGGCGTGGTGATGAACACCGGGGCGGCGGCACCGGGGCCGAAGGCGCCGACCACGAGCTCGTAGCCGTCGCGGCTGGAGCGGCCTTCGTCGACCACGCGGGCGCCCGGCATGCCGAGGCGCATGCCGATCGCCGGGGCGGCGAGCAGCAGCAGCAGGCCGAGGCCCACGGCCAAGGTCAGCTTCGGGCGCTCGAGCGCCTTGCCGGTCCAGCGGGCCCAGCGGCCCTCGGCGGCCCGGTCGGGGTCGTCGTGGCCCTTCGACACCAGGACCCGATCGCCCAGGGCCACGAGCACGGCGGGCAGCAGGGTGAGCGCGGCGGCCGCCACCGCGACGACCGAGAGGATCATGCCGAGCGCCATGGCCCGGAAGACCATGACGGGCACCACGAACACCGCGGCGAGGGAGAACACCACGGCGAAGGCCGACAGGAACACGGCCTTGCCGGCCGTGCTGATGGTGTTGGCGATCGCATCGATCGCGCCCCAGCCGTCCTCGCGCTCCTCGCGGTAGCGCGAGACGATGAACAGGCTGTAGTCGATGCCGACCGCGAGGCCGATCATCATCGAGAAGTTCATCGCCCAGACCGATACCGGCGTGGCGTCGCCGATCAGGTGCAGCGAGGCGAAGCCCACGGCGATGCCGGCCACGGCCAGCAGCAGGGGCAGCCCGGCGGCCACCGCCGAGCCGAAGGCCACGAGCAGCAGGATGATCGTCGGGATGGCCGACACGATCTCCGCCTTGTGCAGGGCCTCCTCGTTCGTCGTGTTGAAGTCGCTCCACACCGGCCACTCGCCGGTCACCTCGGCGCGAGCCCCCTCGGGCAGGTCGAGCGAGCCGACGTGGTCGATGAGCTCACCGGCCGACTCGGGCAGGTCGGCGTCCTCGGCGGCCTCGAGCCCGACGGGGACCATGGCGGTCCGCCCGTCGCGGGCGATCAGCCCGGCCTCGGCCGGCTGGGCCAGCGGATCGACCACCGAGGCCGCGCCGGGGGCCCCGTCGAGGTCGGCCACCAGCTGCTCGAGCCCGCTCGGATCCTCCGCGATCGGCCCGTCCTGCTGGTACACGACCACCGCCGCCTCGGCCCCCAGCTGCGGGAAGTCCCGGCGCAGCTCGTCGCGGACCTCCACCGCAGTCGACCCCTGGGCCTCCCACCCGGCCCCCGAGAGCGACGAGCTCAGCGTGATCGCCAGGGGGGCGGAGATGATCGTCGCCACCGCCCACACCGCGATCACCAGCCGGCGGTGGGTGCCCGACCAGCGGGCCATCCGTGCGAACCACGGCCCCTTGCCGTGGTGGGCGCCGTCGTCGAGGTGCAGGTGGTCGGGGTGCTCGGCGGCGTCGGGCGCGCGCTCGGTCACGGTGGGGTTCATGGATCCTCCTCGGATACCCCCGGGGGTACGTAGGAAGATACCCTAGGGGGTATCAGGAGGGATGGCAACCGACCTTGTGGCACGGCGAGTGCCACGTGCCTAGGGTGCGGCGATGACCGCTGATGCTCCCCGCCGCGTCGCCCTCGTCGCCGACGCCGGCCGCTACGTCGGCCCCTCCCTCGTCCGCGAGCTGGCCCGACGAGGTCACGACCTCGTCATCTCCAACCCGGCCGACGGCCTGGTGGCCGAGGTCGAGGGCCTCGGGTCCCAGGTCGTGGTGGTCGACCGGGCCCACAACCTCGCCCGCCCGGAGTCGGCCCCGGCGCTCGTCGACGCCGCTCTCGAGCGGTTCGGCCAGCTCGACGCCGCCGTCGCCTTCACCGGGTCGATCATCGGCGGGCGCTTCACGAAGTCGTCGATCGACGACCTCCGCAAGCTCGTGGAGGGCTGCCTCGAGGCGCCGTACCACTTCCTCAAGGCCGTGACCGCGCCGATGATCGAGGCCGGCTCGGGCCAGGTCCTGCTGATGACCAGCGCGGCGGGTGCCCGCCCGGTGCCGGGGGCGCCGCTCTACTCGTCGGTGCGCGCCGGGGCCACGATGCTGGCCAAGAACGTCGCCGACGAGATCGCGCCCACGGGCGTGCAGGTCAACGCGCTCGGCACCAACTTCATGGACTTCCCCGAGTTCCACGACGCGGTGGGCAGCCACGACCCCGAGGTGCGCAAGCTGGTGGAGGCCCAGGTGCCGATGCGGCGGATGGGCACGGTGGAGGAGTGCGCAGCGTTCGCCATGGCCTTCCTCGACGGCACCAGCGGCTTCACCACCGGCCAGTTCGTCGCCTACGCCGGCGGCTGGGCCTGATCGGTCGAGGCCCCCGGCGTCACGGCAGACCTTGTGCGTCGACGCGCCCACCGCGCCCTGGCGGACGCCGATCGGCTCCGCTCCCTCCCCGAGGAGGGGCGGCGCACGCCACTCGATCGGAGCCCCTCGACGATGCGGCGTCCGCCGAGGAGCTGGTGGCATCGATCGCTGCCGCCCGTTCCGCCCGCTGACCCCTGGCGATGTAGGCGTTCGACGCCGACGTCCTGATCTACGCCGCGAGGGACAACGCCCGCGACCTCGGCACGGAGATCGCCGAGGTCGAGATCACCTACCCCGCAGGTCTGCCCGAGCCCTGACGCTTCACGTGGCTCCCGCCCGCGGCGGGCGCGGGCGGTAGCGGAGGGCGACGGCGCCCGAGGCGAGCTCGGTCCGGTCGATCAGCTCGAGGTCGAGCTGCTGGGGCAGGCCGTCGAAGAGCCGGGGCCCGTGGCCGGCGATCACCGGGGCGACCACCAGCTCGTACTCGTCGATCAGCCCGAGCTCGGCGAGGGCGAGCGGCAGCGTGAGCCCGCCGGTGGCGATGCCCTCGCCGGGCTGCTCCTTGAGGTCGCGGACGAACGCCTCGAGGTCGCCCGAGACGACCTGGGCGTTCCAGTCGACCTGGTCGAGCGTGCTCGACACGACGTACTTCTCGGCGGCGTCGAGCGTCTCGGCGAAGGGGAGCATCCAGTCCTCCATCCACGCCGGCCAGGCGCCGTCGGCCGGCCGGCGCCAGGCCGCCTCCATCATCTCGTAGGTCACCCGCCCGTAGAGCAGGACGTCGGCCCGTCCGACGTTGGCGGCGTGGTGGTGGTGCAGTGCCTCGAGGTGGACGCGCTTGACCTCGTCGTCGGCCAGGCCGGGGACCACCTCGTGGCCGGCGTAGCCGTCCAGGGTGACGTTGATCGAGTAGCGGAGCGGTCGCATGGTGGTCGGTCTCCCCGTGGCGGCGGTGGTCGGACGACGGTCTGACGACGGCCGCCCCCGAAGATCATCGCTCGCCCGGAGCGGCCGGGTCGCTCAGGCGCCGAGCAGGGACCGCAGGAGGCGGCGCTGCACCGCGGCGGCCTGGGCGTCGGTGCGACCGATGGCGACGTGGAGCTGCTCCATGGCCTCGAGGCCGAGGGCGATGGCCAGGGCGTCGGCCAGCTCGCGGCGCTCCTTCGCCGGCAGCGCGTCGAGCTCGGGGGCGAACATGGCCGCGGCCTGGTCGCGCAGGCGGGCCATCTGGCGCTCCACCTGGTCTCGCACGAGGGTGCTCGTCCGGGCGCGCACGACGGCGGCGCGGCCCATGCCGCCGATGGCGGCGTAGAGGGCGCGCCGCTGGGCCACGATCCGCTCGATGCGCTCGTCGAGGGCCCTCGCCCAGCCCGGCGACCTCGAAGAGGTGGGCGTTGCGCGAGGCGGCGCGGGCGATCGACGCCCGCATCAGCTCCTCGAGGTCCTCGTAGTAGCGGTACACGGAGCGCAGCGACACGCCGGACCGCTCGGCCACCTGGGTGGCCGACGGCGAGAGGACGCCTTCGGCGAAGAGCTCGATCGCGGCGTCGAGCACCGCCTCGCGGTTGCGGTCGCGCCGGGCGGTGCGGCCGTCCACGCTCGGCTCGACGTCGGCGGACATCAGATGGTGAACGCCAGGTTGGCGACGAGCTGGCGTCCGAGCTCGGCGTCGCCCTCGATCGTCACGTCCGACCCGACCAGCGTGGCCCCATCGGCGCGTCCGCCGGTGAGGCGCAGCCAGGTGATGGCCGGCAGGGTGACGTCGACCGTGGGCGGGCCCGACAGCTCGTCGACCGGGCGGGCGCGGTCGGTGACCTCCACCAGGTAGGTGGCGGTGACGGGGCCGGTCAGGTCGATCCGCACCCGCTGGCCCTCCGGCAGACCGGCCCGGCGGCCGATGATGTAGCCGAGCGCCGTGGCCGTCTCCTCGAGCGCCGAGGCCAGCGCGGCGGGGTCGAGCCGGTCGGGCGCGCCGACGGCCTCGCGGATGTCGTGCTCGTGCTGGAACGAGTCGTAGGCCCGGATGCGCATGAAGCGTCCGTAGGTCTCGTCGGGCCCGGCCGGCGTCCACGACGGGGCGTCGAAGGCCGCCTGGTCCATGGCGTCGAGGGCGGCGAGCCGCTCGGCGGTGGCGGCGCGGAACGCGGCGAGCACCTCAGCGCCGGTGGCCGAGCGGCGCGACTCGACCCACACCTCGTTCATCGTGGCGATGTCGTTGCGCAGGTGGGTGAGGTGCGACACGTCGGCCGTCGGCGCGTCGCGCCCGAGCAGCATCTCCTCGGTGCCCACCAGGTGGCTGAGCTGGTCCTTCACGGTCCAGCCGGGCAGGCAGGTCGGGGTGGCCCACGCCGCCTCGTCGAAGGGCTCGCACAGCTCGGCGATGGCACCCCACGTCGAGCGCAGCAGGTCGACCGTCGCGTCGTGATCCACGATCGTCGGCATCAGGGCGTCTCCTTCTGGATCGTGATCCAGTCGCGTGCTTCGAGGTAGGGGCGGAACGCCTCGGCGATGGCGCCGATGTCGGCGGGCCGCTTGGGGCGCTGGAGCTCGTAGAGGTGGGGGAACTCCCGCCACCCGCACACCAGCTCCCAGAGGCGCACCGCGGCATCGCCCGTCGGCGGATCGATCACCACCGGCCCGAAGAAGGCCTGGTCGTCGTCGAACACGAGCGTCGGCACGCCCCAGCCGCCGAGCTCGAGCACCCGCTCGTGCTCGGCGCGCACCTCGTCGGTGGTGGTCGGGTCGTCGATCGCCTCGCCCACGAGCGCCGGATCGAGGCCCATCTCGCCCACCAGGTGCTCGGCCACCTCGCGGCGGTGCGGCTTGAGCCCGTCGACGTGCAGCGCGGTGCCGGCCCGCAGGTACCACTCGTCGAGCAGCGCCGGGTCCTCGCGCCGCAGCCGGGCGCCGACGCGCATCATCGACCAGCCGTAGCTCCACTCCCGCTCCCACGGGTGCTTCTTGCCCTCGGCGCGGTTGACCTCCTCGAGGCTGAAGAACCGCCAGCGCACGTCGAGCTCGAGCTGGTCGCGGACCGACCGCATCCAGAGCGAGGTCTGGTAGGCGTACGGGCACATCACGTCGAAGTGGAAGTCGACGGACGTGGGCGCGGCGCTCACGACGTCATGCCGCCCAAGCCCACGAACGAGCGGGCCAGCTCGATCTCGCCCATGTGGCGCAGGCCGTGCTGGTAGATCCAGCACTCGAAGCCGTCGAGCACGGTGATGCCCTCGGGCCCGGCGCAGCGGGCGCTGTAGGTCGACGCCACCTGCGGCGGGTACGGCGGCGCGATCAGCACCCGGGTCAGGTCGGCCGGGTCCATGGCGGCCAGGTGGTCCTCGGTGCGGGCGAACACGGTGCGCATGTACTCGATGAAGGCCTCGTAGTCGCCGATGCGCTGGTGGACCATCTCGTCGACGGTCTTGTGCTTGCCGTGGTCGTTGATGGTCGGCTGCACCCGCTCGTACCAGGCGTCGTCCCAGATCGGGGGCTGGCCGGTGATCATGAAGAAGCTGGCGTCCTGCATGTTCACGTAGTGGAACAGCGAGAACGCGATCGGCAGGGTGCCCTCGCGCTCCTGGTGGTTCACCTGGTCGGCGTCCATGGTGGTGACGGCCTGCTCGTAGAGGCCGTGCATGGTGTGCATGCGGCGCTGCAGGCTGTCCATCAGCAGCTCGGCCGGTGGGTGTGCCATGGTGTCGTCCCCTTCGTCGCCTCGGCTGGTCCGACCGTACCGAGGGGGCAAACTTCTGTCAACGATCGTGCCAGAAGGCGCGCCGGCGGACTGGCGAAAACGGGCACGAGCCGCCGCCCCGGAGGGCGGCGGCTCGTGCCTTGCCTTGGCTGGCGATCAGATGGGGCGGACGTTCTGCGCCTCTTCGCCCTTGCGGCCGGGGGCCACGTCGAACTCGACCTTCTGGCCTTCGTCGAGCGACTTGTAGCCGTCGCCCGCGATGTTGGAGAAGTGGACGAACACGTCGTCGCCCTGCTCCCGAGAGATGAAACCGAAGCCCTTCTCGGCGTTGAAGAACTTCACGGTACCTGTAGCCATGCTTTTCCTTGCTGTACGGCGCCGCCATCGTGGCGGGGCCCGGTGACCGCTCTCGATCACCTCATGGCACCCTAGCGCACGACGCGGAAGATCAGATACCTCGTGATCTTCCGATGACCTCGTCGCCATAGGCGGCGAGCGACCCCTCGGGGTCGTTCCAGAAGAGGAACGCCGGCAGGATCACCCGGCTCACGCCCATCGCGGCGAGCGCCTCGACCTCTTCGAGCGTCCGCCCGCCGATCGCCCCCCGCCCGCCGCTCGTGAGCTCGATGGCGTCGGGGTCGCGGCCGTGCTCGATGGCGGTGCGGCGCACGACGTCGAACAGCGCCGCCTGCTCCTCGTGGCCGCCGCGACCGGGGAAGAAGCCGTCGCCGAGGCGACCGGCCCGGCGCGCCGCGGCCTCGGTGTGGCCGCCGACGTGGATCGGCACCGGCCCGTCGGCCGGCGTGGGCTGGAGGATGGCGTTGGTGAAGTCGGCGTAGTCGCTGTGGTGGGAGGCGGGCTCGCCGGACCAGAGCGCCCGCATCGCCTCGACGTACGCATCGGTGCGCTGGCCCCGATCGCGGAACGGCACGCCGATGGCGTCGAACTCCTCCTCGAGCCAGCCGACCCCGATCCCGGCGATCATCCGGCCCCCGGACAGGCGGTCGAGGGTGGCCAGCTCCTTGGCCAGCACGACGGGGTTGCGCTGCGGCAGGATCAGGATCCCGGTGGCGAGCTTGATCCGCTGCGTCGCCGCGGCGAGGTAGGCGAGCCAGATGAGCGGATCGGGGATCGGCGACCGCTCGCCGCCGGGCATCTTCCCGGACGGGTCGTAGGGGTAGGTCGACTCGTAGCCCTCGGGCACGACGACGTGCTCGACGGTCCAGAGCGACTCGAACCCGGCGGCCTCGGCGGCGCGGGCGAACGCGGTGGCCGCCTCGGGCTCGGTGAAGGGGCCGGTGTTGGCGAAGGCGAGGCCGAAGTGCATGGGGCGATCCTCTCAGGTGCCGGCGTCGGGTGCGCCGATGAGCCCGGTCGTGGCGGGCACCGTGCCCTCGAGGAGGGCGCCGAACGCGGCGGCCACCTCGTCGAGGCCGGTGCGGTGCTCGATGTGGAGCCAGCCGGCGGCCCAGGCGGCGTGGCCGGCCCACACCTCGTCCATGCGCCGGTCGAGCTCGGCGCGGCCCCACTGCTCGGCGCGCGCCGCGATCTGCGACGGCGCGAAGAACATCGTGGGCGTCGGTCCGGGGAGCGGCTCCCCGCCGCCCATGGCCTCCCAGTGGGTGCCGCCCAGGACCATGTCGTGGCGCAGCTCGTCGCCGAGCCGCTCGTGGACGGCGGCCCGCACCGCGCCGTCGCCGCTCACGTCGACGTACGCGCTCGGCTCGATGGCGAGCTCGCCGACGGCGCCGTAGGCCAGCACCTCGTCGCAGACCGCCAGGCCCTCGACGAACCCGACGTTGCCGGGCGACGTGAGCCCGACGACCCGCACGGCGCCCCCGGCTCGGGCCAGGCGGGCGATGCCGAGGGCGGTCTTCGACGAGGCGCTCGAGATCACGACGGTCGAGGCGCCGAACCACCCGCGCTCGTCGAGGAAGTCGACGACGAGGTAGGAGGTGACGAACAGCCCGTACAGCAGGGCGCGCCGGTCCTCGGCGGCCGAGCCGGGCCCCTCGTCGGACCGGGCGGTGAGGTAGCGGTTGTAGGTGGCGGCGAGCGTCGCTCGGTGGGGTGCGGCGTCGGTGAAGCCGTCGGGGCCTGCCCGGTCGACGTCGACCACCAGCTCGGTGGACATCGGCAGGAAGCCGAAGACCCGCCGGCCCACCTCGAGGTCGTCGTGCGCGGACTCGACCACCCGGGCGTAGCCCCACACCGGGACCCGGCCCCACCCGTCGGGCGCGGGGAAGGCCGCCCAGTACCCGAGCAGGTCGCCGATGGCGCCGTAGGTCACGTTGTTGGCGGTGAGGGCGAAGCGCTCGACGACGAGGCGAGCCTGGCCGGGCCGGAGCTCGGGGGCGGGGGCGTCGTCGATGCGCAGGTGGCGCAGGTCGGCGCGGTCGACGAGGAGGTCCACGGGCGATCCCTCCTACTGGCGGGCCATCGCGGCGCGCTGCTCGGCTCGGGCGGCGTCGGCCTCCTGGGCCTGCGATGGGCTGAGCAGCACGATGTCGAGGCGGGCCAGGGTGCCCTCGAAGGCGAACGGGTGGTCGTAGCGCTCGCTCACCTGCGAGCCGTGGTCCTGGCCCACGCTCGGGCCGATGCTCGACATGATCGCCATGACGTAGGGGATCTCGACCGAGCCCGCGTCGGCCCCGTCGATCACCAGCCGGGCCGTGCCGGTCTGGCCCGTGCGGCGGAACTCCACCCCGATCGCCGACTCGCCGACGGGCACCGGGAGCGTGGACTCGACGATGGTGTGGTCGCCGAACGCGTTGTAGTCGAACACCAGGTGGTCGTCCTGCACGAAGACGGTCAGGCCCGAGTTCTCGGTGCCCGACGCGTAGAGCACGCCGCCCGCGCCCTCCGGGCGGTCGACGGTGGCCACGAGGTCCCAGCTGCGCCCGCCGAGGGCGGCCGCGGCCTGCGCCGGCAGGGGCGCCATCGGCGGGAAGTACGTGTACGAGCGGTCGGCCGGGTGGGGCGAGCGGTCGCGGAAGCGGGCGCCGAACAGCTCGATGGTGCGGTCGTCGAGCGGCAGCACCCCGTGGGCCTCGGCTTCGGTCCACCAGCGCTCGACCATGGCGGCGAGGCGCTCGGGCTCGGCGGTGGCGAGGTCGTTGGTCTCGGAGCGGTCGACCCGCAGGTCGTAGAGCTCCCACTGGTCGTCGTCGAACGGCACGCCCGGGGTGTGGCGGGTCACCGCCTTCCAGCCGTCCTGGTAGAGGCCGCGGTGGCCCATCATCTCGAAGTACTGGACGTCCTTGGCGCTGGCGGCCCCCGCGTCGTCGAGGGCGTAGGCCATCGACGTGCCGGTGATCGGCATCTGCGGGTAGCCCCGGTAGACCTCCGGCGGGGTGACGCCGAGCAGCTCGTAGATGGTGGGGACCACGTCGTTCACGTGGTGGAACTGGTCGCGCAGCCCGCCGGCGTCGGTGATGCGGGCCGGCCAGTGGGCGATGAGCGGCACGTGGACGCCGCCCTCGTGGGTGTTCTGCTTGTACCAGCGGTAGGGCGTGTTGCCGGCCTGGGCCCAGCCCCACGGGTAGTTGGCGTGGCTGTGGGGGCCGCCGATGTCGTCGATGCGCTCGACGGCCTCGTCGGGGGTCTCGATGAGGAAGTTGAAGAACTTCATCTCGTGCATGACCCCGAACGGCCCGCCCTCCTGGCTGGCGCCGTTGTCCGACAGCAGCAGGATCAGCGTGTCGTCGAGCTCGCCGAGCGCTTCGAGGTCGTCGAGCAGCCGGCCCAGCTGGGCGTCGGTGTGGTCGAGGAAGGCGGCGAACGCCTCCTGCATGCGGGCGGCGAGGCGCTGCTGGTTGTCGGGCAGCTCGTCCCAGGGGTCGACGCCGGGGTTGCGATCGGCGAGCTGCGTGCCCTCGGGGACGATGCCCATCTCGACCTGGCGCTGGAACCAGCGCTCGCGCGCCACGTCCCAGCCCTCGTCGAAGCGGCCGCGCCACTTCTCGAGGTACGCCGGCGGGGCCTGGTGGGGCGCGTGCATGGCGCCGAGGGCGAAGTACAGGAAGAAGGGTCGGTCGGGCCGCACGCTCTTGGCGTCGTGGATGAACTCGATGGCGTGGTCGACCAGGTCCTCGGTGACGTGGTAGCCGTCCTCTGCCGAGCGCGGCTGGTCGACGTGGTGGTTGTCGTAGGTGAGCGACGGGTGGAACTGGTCGGTCTCCCCGTCGAGGAAGCCGTAGTAGCGGTCGAATCCCCGGCCGAGCGGCCACTGGTCGAAGGGCCCGGCGGCCGACGCCTGCTCCATCGGGCAGAGGTGCCACTTGCCGACGGCGAAGGTCGTGTACCCCTCGTCGCGCAGCACCTCGGCCACGGTGGCCGCGTGGTTCGAGACGTGGCCGCGCATCGCGGGGTACCCGCTGTCGAAGTTCGAGATCGACCGCATGCCCACCTCGTGGTGGTTGCGCCCGGTGAGCAGCGCAGCTCGCGACGGCGAGCACAGCGGCGTCACGTGGAAGTTGGTGAACCGCACCCCGCCGGCCGCCAAGCGGTCCATGTTGGGGGTCTCGAGGTCGGAACCGAACGACGACAGGTGGGCGAAGCCGGTGTCGTCGAGCAGCACGACGATGACGTTGGGCGCGTCGTCGCCGGGGTGGGGCGGCGTGGGCCACCACGGCGTGCTCTCGGCCTGGATGCGACCGATCGTCCCCTCGAACGGCTCGTAGCCCTCCACGGCAGTCCCCCTCGGGTCGGGCGCCGACGAAACTATTGGCGCAGCGAGTGACAGTAGTTGATCAGTCGGTGCTGCGCAGGAGGCGACCGGCGAGGGCACCGGTGTGCTCGCCGCCCTCGAGGAACGGCTGGCCGTTCACGATCGTGTGGTCGATCCCCGCGGCCCGCTGGACGAAGCGCGGCGCCCCGCCGGGGAAGTCGTGCACGATCTCGGGCACGGGGAGCCACAGCGCGTCGAGGTCGATCACGTTCACGTCGGCGTAGGCGCCCGGGCGCAGCTCGCCGCGGTCGCGGTAGCCGATGAAGCGCGCCGTGTCCGACGACAGGCGCCGCACCGCGTCCTCGATGGTCAGGGTCCCGCGGTCGCGCACCCAGTGGGAGAGGAAGAAGGTCGGCTGGCTGGCGTCCATGATCTGGGTGGCGTGGGCGCCGGCGTCGGCGAGCCCCATGATCGTGACGGGGGAGCGCAGCAGCTCCTCGATGGCGTCGAAGTCCTGGTTGAGCACCGGCCAGTTGGCCACCGCGCCCCCGTCGGTCTCGTCGAGCACGGCGAGGTAGTGGGCCACCGGCGTCCGGCCGGCGGCGGCCGCCTGGGCGGCGATCGAGTCGCCGGGGCCGTACTCGTAGCGAGCGCCGTCGGCGGGGCGCATCAGGAACATGGCCTCGAACGGGCCCGCGGGCTTGTCGGCGCCCTCCGCCTCGAGGCGGGCCCGCACCTCGGGGTCGCGGATGGCGGCCAGGCGCCCGGCCAGGTCGAGCGGCTTCAGCGCCTGGAAGCTCGGCAGGTCGTCGATCAGCGTGTTCGCGGCCAGGGAGAAGAGGATGCCGATGGCCCGGGGCGTGGTCTGCGGGCGGAGCTGGGCGCCGTCGCGGTTCGCCTCCTCCGAGAGCTCGAGCACCCGGCGGTAGTGGTCGCCCATGGAGCGCATCTGCATGAGGTTGAACGAGAACGGCAGGCCCGAGCGCTTCGACAGGCCGGCGAGGAACGCCATCTCCTCGTCGACGCGCCACGAGCTGCCGTCGCGCTCGTTGTAGCGGGGGGCGGCCTCGAGCACGCCGCGGCCCAGCTCGGCGAGCGGGCCGAGGAGGTCCTCCACCTCCTCGTAGCCCGACCAGGTGCCCGGCACCGAGCGGCCGTCGGGCACGTGGTGGGTGAGGCTGCGAGACATCGAGTAGCCGAACGCGCCGTCCTCGACGGCGCCGCGGATCAGCCGCCCGATCTCGGCGCGCTGGTCGGCGTCGAGGGCGAAGTCCTCCTCGCACGACGCGTCGCCCGCCACGTAGAGGCGCAGGGCCACGTCGCCCACGTAGCCGCCGGCGTTGATGCCCTTGGGGACCCGGTCCATCGAGTCGAGGTACTCCCCGTAGGACTCCCAGTCCCACGCCAGGCCCTCGAGGATGGCCGACGCCGGGATGTCCTCCACCGACTCCATGGCGTGGGCCAGCACCTCGGCCTGGCCGGGGCGGATGGGGGCGAAGGTCATGCCGCAGTTGCCCATCACCACCGAGGTCACGCCGTGCCAGCACGACGAGCTCATCAGCGGGTCCCACCCGATCTGGGCGTCGAGGTGCGAGTGCAGGTCGACGAAGCCGGGGGTGACGATCCGGCCCTCGGCGTCGATCACCCGGCCGGCGCCGCCGGCGTCGACCTCGCCGACCTCGGTGATGCGGTCCCCGTCGATCGCCACGTCGGCCCGACGGGCCGGTGCCCCCGTCCCGTCGACGACCGTGCCGCCCCTGATGACCAGATCGTGCGCCATGCGCGTCCCCTTCCGTGTCGGGCGTCGACCCTACGCAAAACGTGAGCTCGTGACCTCCGGGCGCCCGATCAGGCGCCCTCGGGTCACGAGCTCGGATGGTGGGGGGTGGAGCGGATCAGACCTGGGCGGGCACCTCCGGCGCGTCCTCGGCCACGAGGACCTCGGTGGCCGTGGCGGGCGTCGCCGGTGCGGCGGCCGTGCCGCCGAGGCCGCCCGAGCGCACCACCTGCATCAGCGTGGCGGCGAGCCCCTCGAGGGAGCCGCCGCCTCCGGTCACCAGCACCTCGGGCACGATGTCGATCCCGCCCTCGCTGATGGCGCCGGCCACCGCGACCAGCGCGGTGGACAGCTCGCCGATGGCCTGGCGCTGGGCCTCGTAGCCCTCGGCCTTGGCCAGCCCGAGCGCCTCGGTGGCCTTGGCCTCGGCGAGGCCGATGGCGCGGAGCTTGTCGGCCTCGGCCTCGCCGGTGAGGCGCACGAACGCCGCCTCGCCGTTGGCCTGGGCCTCCCGGGCCGCGGCCTCGTTCGTCCGGATGTCGACCGACACCTGCGACGCCGCCAGCTGCGACTGCATGTCGGCGGTGCCGCGAGCCTTCTCGGTCTCGATCCGGGCCGTCTCGGCCTTCTGCTGCTCGACGTAGGTCGAGCGCTCCTGGTTGGCGATCTCGCGCCGGGTGAGCACCTCCACCAGCTCGTCGGGGAACACGACGTCTTGGATGTAGACGCCGCGCGTCTCCACGTCGTAGCTGGCCAGGTACTGGCTGACCGCGTCGAACGCGGCCCGCTGCACGGCCTGGCGGGTCTCGATGAACTGCACCGCTTCCAGGGCCTGGAGGGTGTTGCGGAAGTGGTTGCCCACCGCCGACTGCAGCACCTCGTTGACCAGGTTGACCATGGTGCCGACCATCGAGATCACCTTCGGCGCCCGGGCGTCGGACACGTGGATCTGCACCTGCAGGTCGATCGTGAAGACGAAGCCCTCGCGGCTCTTGCCGATGATCGGCTCGAGCCGGGCGTCGAGGTCGTGGGCCTGGGAGGCGGCGTTCGCCCAGTTCAGCGTGAGGATGAACGTGGGCACGATCTCGGCCGCGTAGACGCGGGGGTTGATCGGGTACTTGCCGGTCCGCAGGGGCTCCTGCCAGATGCCGCGGTGGCCGGGCCGCACGATCGAGCCGAACTTGAACTCGACGCCTGAGGTGTCGAGGGTCGGCAGGCCGACGAAGCCCTTGATGACCGCCACCTCGCCCTGGTTCACCACGAGCATCGGCACGAAGTCGACGCGCACGAGGAACGGGTTGAGCAGGTAGGCGCCGTACTGCAGCGGGTCGTGCTGCAGGCCGATGCGCCCGCCGGCGTCGAGGAAGGCCTGGAAGTCCTGGTAGTTGTTGTGGAGGTCGTTCTTCGAACCGAGCAGGGTGTCGATCAGCTCGGCGTCGGTCACGTCGGGGTCCTGCTCCATGGCGGCGATGTCGGCGAAGCCGCCGAGGCGGCTGGCGATGTCGCCGCTCTCGAGGGGCTGGCCCTCGAGCGTGGTCACGATGCCCACCACGTCCTGGCCGCCGCTCGGGGCGATGACGACCACCTGGAGCTGCGTCGGGTCGAGGCCGAACGAGGCGGGGGAGAGGCCCCCGCCGCGGCCCAGGCGGACGAGCTCGGGCGCCACCGGCAGGCCGAACACCTGGCGGCTGGTGAGGACCAGGAAGGCCACCGGGTGCAGCGGCACGAGCGTGCCCGGGGGGAGCACCGGGCGCTGCACGCCCTTCTGGCCGCCACCGGCGACGAAGCCGGCGAGGTCGGAGAAGTTGCCGAACGCCGCGCGGTACTCGGCGCTCTTGGCGCCGATGGGGAGCGGGTCGCCCACCTGGGCGATCACCACGCCGATCTCGCCGGCGGGCACCTGGACCCACGGGAACTTGGTGACCGAGAAGATCGGCCACAGCCGGACGCGCAGGCCCGGCATGAGCAGGGTGGCCTGGTAGCCGGCCTCGCCCCGGAAGGCGATGGGGTTGTCGTCGCGGAGCTTGCGGAGGCCGAGGCGCTTGTTGACCAAGCCCACCTCGGAGGGCCCGATCTTGTGGATCGAGCGCAGCAGGACGAAGGCGATGAGCGCCAGGAGGGCGACCACCGCCACGGTCGAGGAAGACATCGGGTCTCGCTTTCGGGTCGGACGCACCCTGCGTCTGACCGGATGAGCGTATCAAGACGTCTGGATGAGCGGAAGAGGGTTCTTCGGACTATCCTCCGCCCATGGCGCCCCCCGCACCCGGCCCTCGCCCGCTCGTCTCGCTCGGCGACCACTGGTACGCCTGGACCGAGGACCTGCCGGCGGGCGCGCAGCTCCGCGGCACGCGGGCGAGCAGCCCGACGGGCGGCTCCACCTCGACGCCCTCGAGTACGAGGGGGAGGTGACGGCGGCGCTGCTGCGCCGGCTGCCCGTGGGGCGCATCGAGGCCGCCGTCAACGCGCTGGCCCACGCCGCGGGCGGCGGGCCCCGGTGGCGGGCCGAGGCGAAGGTGCCGGCCCACCTGCGCGACTCGGCCGTGCGGGGCTACCCCGACGAGTTCTACGAGGTGGTGGCCCGGGCCTACCGCTCGCTGTCGGCGCTCTCGGCGCGCCCGGTGGGCGAGCTCGCCGAGGCGAACGACGTGCCGGTCACCACCGCCCAGCGGTGGGTGAAGGAGGCGAGGGCCCGGGGCCTGCTCCCGCCGGGGCGGCGGGGCAAGGCCGGCTGATCAGCCGCCGAGGAGCCGGCTGAGGAACCCGCCGGAGCGCTCGTGGCCCTGGCAGCGGTCGGCGGGCTTCACGTTGCCCAGCACCTGCTCGATGTGCATGCCGCACCCGGCGTAGGTGGGCTTGCCGCAGGTCTTGCACGTCACTCGTTGGCACATACCCCCGAGGGTATCAGGGCGTCGTCCGCCTCACACCTCGCGGCGCCGCCGCACGGCGAGGGCGCCGCCGACGATCGCGGCGATCCCGACCCCGCCCACCACGAACGGCACCACGTCGACGCCGTCGTCACCACCGCCCGGCTCGCCCGCGTCGTTGGCGGCGGAGGAGGTCGTCGGGGCGGGCCCCGTCGTGCGGAACGGGCCGGTGATCTCCCAGGTGATCCCGCCGTTGGCCGACGTGAGGGTGCTGGCGGGGATGATCTCGTCGAGCCGCCGGGGCGTCGGGCCCCGCTGGCTCGACACGTACAGCCGGGTGCGGTCGGGGGAGAAGCAGGGACCGGTGACCTCGGAGCCCTCGTGGCCCTCGCCGACGATCCGGAGGAACGGGGCGACCGTGCCCTCGGCGGAGATGACCACCAGCTCGAGGTTGCCGCCGTCCTCGGCGACGAAGAGGTCGCCGGACTCGGGATCGACGGTGATGTTGTCGACGCCGGAGAGCACGGCGCCCTCCACGCCCAGGGCCTCGGGGTCGCCGTCCCAGATCACCTCGTGGGTCTGGGCGGCGAGGTCGATGCGGTGGACGCGGTCGTCGCCCTTGGTCGTGAACACGATGGTGCCGTCGTGGTGCCAGATGCCCTCGCCGCCCGCGAAGGTCGTCGCTCCGGGCACCTGCTGGCGCGTCGGGCGCTCGGCCGCCGACGGGTCGGGCACCTCCTGCCAGGTGAGCGTGCCGTCGTCGGCCACGACCGCCGCCTCGAGGCGGCCCTCGTCGAGCGCCGGGTACGCCGTCGGCGTGAAGCGGTAGAGGAGCCCGTCGGGTTCGTCCTCGGTGAGGTACACGGCCTCGCCGTCGGGGTCGACCGCCGCGGCTTCGCGCCGCCAGAGGCCCATGGCGAGGTGGGCGACCGCCTCGTCGCGCCCGGTCGGGTCGCACTCCCAGACGCGGCCCTTCCCGTCGAGGGCCTCCTCGCACGACAGCCAGGTGCCCCACGGCGTGGGGCCGCCGGCGCAGTTCGCCGTGCTGCCCTCGAGGATCGGGTAGGCGTCGACGATCTCCCCGTCGGCGTCGAACCGCACGGCGCCGACCCCGCCGGCCGCCTCGGTGGTGTGGGCGGCGGTCACCTCGCTGTTGCAGGCGTAGATCCACCCGCCGTCGTCAGCGGGGAAGCAGGCCGCCCCGTCGGGGAACGCGTGCCAGCGGTGGTCGGTGGCCCCCACGGGCTCGCCGGCGACGGCGATCACCCGGGCGGTGAACCCGGCCGGCAGGAGCAGCCCCTGCGCGTCGGGCGCGTCGGCGAGGGGCCCGTACGGGCTCTCGCCGGGCTCGGCGGGCTGGGCGCCGGCCGCGGGGGCGAAGGAGGCGAGCGGGAGCACGGCGCCGCCGGCGCCGGCCGCGATCGCCCGGTGGAGGAACTGACGTCGGTCGATGCGCGGCCACCGTAGCGGCGCGACAAGATGCGGGGATGCGACGCGGGCGCGCGAGCCGGGTGGCGGCGACCCTTGTCGTCGCCGCGCTCGCCGCCGGCGTGCCGCAGGTCTCGGCATCGGCGGCGCCGTCGACGGTCACCGCCCCGACTGCGCCCCGAGCGTCGGGCTGCGCCGAGAGCCCGTTCTCCGCCGGGTTCGACGCGGACCTCCGGGCCCGCTACCCGGGGAAGCGGATCACCGCCGCGGTGTACGACACCCGCACCGGGTGCCAGTACCGGTACCGCTCGGACCTGCGCATCACCACGGCCAGCGTGCTGAAGATCGAGATCATGGCGGCGGTCCTGCTGCGGGCCCAGCGGGCGGGCCGCGCCCTCACCTCGAGCGAGCGGGCGCTGATCGGCCCGATGATCCGCACCTCCGACGACCCGTCGGCCAACGCGCTGTGGAGCTCCGTGGGCGCCACCGCGGGCCTGGCCGCCCTCGAGCGGGAGCTGGGGCTCGACGAGACCCGCGCCGCCTCGCCCTGGGGCCTGACCTCCACGTCGGCCGCCGATCGCAACGAGCTCCTGCGCCAGCTCGTGCTCGGCCAGTGGGGGCCGTTCCACGCCTCGACGCGCGCCACGGCGCGCTCGTTCCTCCTCGACGTCGCGCCGTCCCAGCGGTGGGGCATCACCGAGGGGGTGCCGTCGAGCTGGAGCGTCCCGATGAAGGACGGCTTCTTCCCGGCGAGCTGCTGCGGGTGGCGCATCAACACGTCGGGCGTGGTGGAGCGGCCCGGCGGCGGCGCGTACGTGGCCACGGTCCTCTCCGACGGCTGGCCCAGCGAGGCGGCCGGCATCGAGGCGGTCGAGCGGGTCTCGAAGGTCATCGCCTCGTGGAACCTGGCCGACATCGGCCCGCACCGGTCCGCGGCGCGCTTCGCTCGCGAGTCGGCCCGCGACGTGCTCGGCGCAGCGCCCAGCTTCGCCGCCGAGCAGGCCTCGGCCTGGCGGGTCGGCGCCGACGCGTCTCGGGCGGACGAGGAGCTGGCCCGCCTCCTCGGCGACCCGCAGGTCGACCGCACGAGCTTCCAGGTGCTGCGCCTCTACCTCGGCATCCTCCACCGGTTGCCCGAGGCGTCGACCTGGTCGGGGCGCACGGCCCAGCTGCGCGCCGGCACCCGCACGATCGGCCAGCTCGCCGACGCGGTCGCCTGGTCGTCGGAGCTGGCGGGCGGGTCGACCCCGCTCACGACGGCGCAGTTCGTGGAGCGCGCGCACGAGCGGATCTTCGGCCGCGCGCCCCGTGCGGCCGACCGGGACTGGTGGGTGCGCCGCATCGATGGCGGGGCGTCACGGGGCTCGTTGCTGCTGGAGCTGATCGGCACCGCCACCTACCGCTGGGCGTCGTGGCAGGACGTGAAGGTCGCCGGCGCGACCCTGGCCCTGCTCCGTCGCAACCCCACCGAGGTGGAGCGATCCACCTGGGTGGCCCGGATGTGGGCCGGTCGGCCGACGGCCGACCTCACCGACTGGCTGTTCCGCTCGCACGCCTACGCGGCGCGCTACGGCTGAGCGCCCTCAGTCGAGGATCGGTACCCGCCACCGCACGGAGGTGCCGCCGCCGGGGCGGTCGGCCACCTCGAAGGTGCCACCGAGCTCGGACGCGCGGGTGGTCAGGTTGCGGATGCCGTTGCCCCCCGTGCCGCGCTCGCCCATGCCTCGCCCGGCGTCGTCGAGGCCCACCGCGACCTCGCCGCCGCCGACGGAGATCCGGACCTCGGCGGTGGGCGACCCGGCGTGCTTGGCGACGTTGGCGAGCCCCTCGCGCACCACGGCGACGACGTGCGGGGCGAGGGCGTCGGGCACCCCGCTGTCGACGGGGCCCTCGAAGCGGAAGGTGGGCGAGAAGCCGAGCGCGTCGAACAGCTCGTCGCCCACCGCCAGGAGCTGGTGCCGCAGCCCGTTCGACGAGGTGGGCGGCGGGTTGAGCTCGAAGATCGAGGACCGGACGTCGCGCACGGTGAGGTCGAGCTCGTCGACCGCCTGCTGGATCCGATCGACCACCTCGGGCTGGTCGGCCAGCCGAGCGGCCGACTGCAGCGAGAGACCGGTGGCGAACAGGCGCTGGATGACGGTGTCGTGCAGGTCGCGGGCGATGCGCTCGCGCTCCTGGGCGATGTCGAGCTCGCGGGCCCGAGCCAGGAGGCGGGCGTTCTCGATGGCCACGCCCGCAGCGGCGGCGAGCCCGACGGCCAGCTCCTCGTCGACCTCGGTGAAGTCGTCGCCGTCCACCTTGTCGGTGAGGTACAGGTTGCCGAACGCCTCCCCGCGCACGAGCACCGGCACCCCGAGGAACGACCGCATCGGCGGGTGGTTCGGGGGGAACCCGAAGCTCTCGGGGTGGTCGCGCAGGTCGTGGAGCCGCAGCGGCGCGGGCTCGACGATGAGCAGCCCGAGGATGCCGTGGCCCTTGGGCAGCTCGCCGATGCGCTCCGCCTCGGCGTCGTCGATGCCCACGGTCACGAAGGACGAGAGGTGGGTGCGGTCGGCGCTGAGCACGCCGAGGGCGCCGTAGCTGGCGCCGACCAGCTCGACGGCGGCCTCGGTCAGCCGTCGCAGCACGACCGGCAGGTCGAGGTCCGACCCGAGCGACATGATGGCGTCGATCAGCCGTCGGAGATCCTCGGCGCCTGATCTGCCCTCCATCGTGCCGATGGTAGGCGCCGCAGGGGGGACGTCAGCGAAGCGAGGGGGGCAGGCCGGTGCCGTGGGTGCGGGCCAGGCGGTCGGCTTGGCGGGCGGCGTACACGGCCGCCTCGGTGCGCCGCTCCATGCCCAGCTTCATGAGCACGTTGCTGACGTAGTTCTTCACGGTCTTCTCGGCGAGGTGGAGGCGCTCGCCGATCTGGCGGTTGGTGAGGCCCTCGGCCAGGAGGTCGAGGATGCGGCGCTCATGGGCGGTGAGCGACGCGATGCGCTCGTCCTCCTCCTTGCCGTGGCGGAGGCGGTCGAGCACGCGCGTGGTCATCGCCGGGTCGAGCAGCGACTGGCCCGCAGCCACCCGCCGGACGCCGTCGACGAGGTCGTTGCCGCGCACCTGCTTGAGGATGTAGCCGGCGGCGCCCGCCATGATGCTGTCGAAGAGCGCCTCGTCGTCGGCGTACGAGGTGAGCATGAGGCAGGTCACCTCGGGGTGGCGCGAGCGGATCTCGCGGGCGACCTCGATGCCCGATCCCTCCTCGAGCTGCACGTCGAGCAGGGCGACGTCGGGCCGGGCGACCGGGATCCGATCGAGGGCCTGGGCGCCCGTCGATGCCTCGCCCACCACCTCGAGGTCGTCCTCGGCCTCGAGGAGGTCGCGCACCCCCCGGCGGACCACCTCGTGGTCGTCGAGCAGGAACACGCGCGTCGGCATCGGACCATCATGCCGCGTCCGCCGAGGCCGCAAACAGGGACCTTCGGCCCGGTCGGCAGGGGCGGTGGCCCCTAGGGATGCGTCGCCGCCGCCGTCACGATGGCGCCGCTGCCATTCCCCCATCTCCCGAGGTAGGCCCCGTGAGCCCCGCCAACCAGACCCTCCTGGCCCGATTCGCCGTCGCGATCTCGGTCTTCGCCCTCGTCATGGTCGGCGTCGTCGCCGCCCGGGGCGACAGCGGCGGCGGTGGCTCCGATGCCGCCTCGGCGGCCGCCGCGCCCGTCGCGGTGGCCCTGAGCGAGTTCTCCATCGCCCCGTCGACGATCACCGTGCCGCTCGGCGGGAAGATCCAGGTGACCAACAACGGCACCGTCGACCACAACGTCGCCGTGACCGACACGGCCATCAAGTCGGCCGACATCTCGGCCGGTGGGGCCGAGACGGTCGACCTCTCCAGCCTCGAGCCCGGCGACTACGAGCTCTTCTGCGCCATCCCCGGCCACAAGGACTCCGGCATGGTCGCCACCTTGACCATCACCGACGGGAGCGCGGCATCCAACGCGTCCGGCTCGTCGGCCGACGGCGCCGACCACGGCGTCCCGGGCGCCGACATCAGCACGCTCGAGGCCACCAGCGCCCTGGCCAAGCAGATCGACGAGCAGATGCAGACCGGCATGGACGCCGGCGTCGCCGCCTTCAAGGAGTTCAACTTCGAGAAGTACCCGGCCGGCGAGGTGAAGACCGGCAACCAGAAGATCGAGCCGGAGATCCTCCCCGACGGCACCAAGAAGTTCAGCCTCACCGCCTCGGTCGTGGACTGGGAGGTGAGCCCGGGCAAGGTCGTGAAGGCATGGGCCTACAACGGCATGGTGCCCGGGCCCTGGATCCGGGTGGAGCCCAACGACAAGGTCCGGGTCGAGCTCACCAACAAGCTGCCGATCTCGACCGACATCCACTGGCACGGCGTCGACGTGCCCAACGACCAGGACGGCGTGGCCGGCATCACCCAGGACTACATCCTCCCCAACACCACCTACACCTACGAGTTCCAGGTGGGGCCCAAGCCGCAGCTGGCCATGTACCACGCCCACTACCACGGGCAGGAGGCGGTCCTGAACGGGCTGTTCGCGGTGGTGCAGGTCGGCGACGTGGACCTGCCGGCGCCCGGCCAGTACGGCTACTTCGACATCCCCGAGGGGCTGACGGTCTCCCAGGAGATCCCCATGGTGCTCAACGACGCCGGCACGATCGGCCTGTCGCTGAACGGCAAGGCGTTCCCCGAGACCCAGGCGATCGTCGCCGACCCCGGCGAGTACGTGCTGATCCACTACTACAACGAGGGCCTCGTCGGTCACCCGATGCACCTGCACCGCCAGCCCCAGCTGGTGATCGCCAAGGACGGGTTCCCGCTCGAGGCGCCCTACCAGATCGACACGCTCTGGATCTCGCCCGGCGAGCGCTACTCGGTGCTCGTCAAGGCCGAGGAGCCCGGCGTGTGGGCCTTCCACTGCCACATCCTCAACCACGCCGAGTCCAACGACGGGCTCATCGGCATGGTCACGGCGATGGTGGTCAACGACCCGAACGCCACGAGCTGACGGGACGCTGCGGGCTGCGCCCGCCCGGTTCGAGGCCGCCCGGGACTGCCCCCCGGGCGGCCTCGTCGCGTCCGGTGCGGCCCTCGCCCGGCGTACCCTGCACGGCGCATGAGGTGGCCGTCCTGGGACGAAGCAGCGATCGCGACCGTGGTGCTGCTCGTCGTCGCCTACGCGGCGAACCGGATGGGCGGCCGGTGGCGGCGCGTCGTCGCCGCCTTCTGCCGGGAGACGGCGCTGATCTCGTTCCTCTACATGCTCTGGCGCCTGGCCCGGCAGCTGCCCCTCGTGCAGGAGGAGGGCGCCTACGACCGGGGCCGCCAGATCTGGGACCTGCAGCGGGCCCTGCACCTGCCCTCCGAGCTGTCGATGGAGCGGTGGCTGCAGGGCCACGACCTGCTCGCCCACTGGACGGTCTCGTACTACGCCGGCGTCCACGTGCCCGCGCTGCTCATCTTCCTGCTGTGGCTCTGGGTGCGCCACCGCGACCGCTACCCCCGCTGGCGCAACGCCCTCGCCATCACCACCGGGTTCTGCCTGCTCATCCGGTTCGTCCGGGTGGCCCCGCCGCGGCTGCTGCCCGAGCTCGGGTTCGTCGACCTGCCCGCCGAGCTGGGCCGTGACATCTACGGGCCGGTGGGCACCGGCGCGTCCGACCAGTTCGCCGCCATGCCCAGCATCCACGTCGCCTGGGCGTGCATCGTCTGCTTCGGGATCTTCACCTCGACGACCTCCCGCTGGCGCTGGATCGGGCCGATCCACCTCGCGCTCACCTTCTGGTGCGTCATGGCGACGGCCAACCACTGGTGGATGGACGGCATCGTGGCCTGCGCGCTCGTCGGTCTCTCGCTGCTGATCGACGACGGTGCCCGCCGCCTCCTCGCCCGCCACCGCTCGTCGCCGGCCGAGGAGGGCCGGTCGGTGGGCGACGGCGCAGGCTCGCCGCTGGCCGACCCGGTCCCGTCCGCGTAGGCGCCCGGACGCGGCGATGCCCGCCTCTCGGAGGGAGGGAGGAAGAGGCGGGCACCGCAGCGACAGGATCGAGACACCGTCGGTGGCCTTGCTACCCCCGACCGCGGTGGGCGAAACACCGGCAGGTCAGCGGCTCGCGACGCCCAGGTCGGCGCCCAGGGCGGCCCGGGTGCGACGGTGGTAGCGCCCGGCGCAGAGCCGGTGGAGCACCCGGAAGGGGGTCGGAGCCTCGGCCAGGACGGTGGCCGGGTCGTCGGCCAGGGACACGACGAAGGGGACGGTGAACGCCGCCTGGGCCCCGACGCCGAGGGAGCGGATGGCGACCTGCTCGAGCTCGGCGTACTCCTCGCGGCCGAACGCCTGCTGGAAGCGCCCGAGGAGGTGGTCGTCCTCGAGGGCGAGGTGGGCGTCGAGGAGGTCGGCGAGGCGGCCGAGCTCCAGGGCCGCGGCGCCGGCGGCGCCGCCCTGCGCCCAGGCGGCGAGCCCGGCCTCGACGCCGGCGACGATGCGGTCCATCTCGGCGTGGTCGGCGTCGGTGCGCTCGACGAGCGCGCCGACCTCGGGGGCCCGGGCCCGCAGGGCCGGGAAGAAGTGGTCGGCCTCGAGCGTGTGGTGCAGGTGCAGCTCCTCGAGGAAGCGCCGGGCCCACCAGGCCGTGGCCCGGGCCTGGCGCCGGTCGCCGCCGCGCCGGGCGGCCTCGGCGAGGGCCCGGCTGCCGCGCTGCAGGGCGCGGTGGACGGCGACGTAGCTGGCGAGGTCGGGAAGGGACGGGTCGTCGAGGACGAACCCGACGGTGGGGATCTCGGTGGTGGTCATGGGTCGATCGTGCGCCGGGGCCCTTGGCGGGGGCTTGGGGTGCGCGG
>JAWKIT010000009.1:0-159788 GCA_041394165.1 Acidimicrobiales bacterium | reverse complement strand
CGTAGAGGCCGCCGGCGTCGATCAGCTCGTGGTGGCGGCCCTGCTCGACGAGTCGCCCGTGGTCGAGCACCAAGATGCGGTCGGCGTCGACGATGGTCGAGAGGCGGTGGGCGATGACGATCGAGGTCCGGCCCCGCAGGGCGGCGGCGAGCGCCTCCTGCACGTGGGCCTCGTTCTCGCTGTCGAGGTTCGAGGTGGCCTCGTCGAGGATCACGATCGCCGGGTCCTTCAGGAGCATGCGGGCGATGGCGAGGCGCTGCTTCTCGCCGCCCGAGAGGCGGTAGCCCCGCTCGCCGACGACCGTGGCGTAGCCGTCGGGCAGGGCGGCGATGACGTCGTGGATCCGCGCCGCGCGGGCGGCGGCCTCGAGCTCGGCGAGGGTGGCGTCGGGCTTGGCGTAGCGGAGGTTGTCGGCCACCGACTCGTGGAAGAGGTGCGGGTCCTGGCTCACGACGCCGATGGCCGAGCGGAGGCTGGCCTGGGTGAGCGACCGCACGTCGTGGCCGTCGACGCGCACCGCGCCGGCGGTGACGTCGTAGAGGCGGGGCACCAGCTGGCTGATGGTGGTCTTGCCGGCCCCCGACGGGCCCACGAGGGCGACGAGCTCGCCGGGCTCGATGGCGAAGGTGACGTCGTGGAGCACCGGCCCGGCGCCGGCGTCGGGCGCGGCGAGCTGGGCGGCCGACTCGAGCGAGGCGACCGAGGACTCGAGCCCGCTCGGGTAGGCGAAGGTCACGTGGTCGAGCTCGACGCGCCCGGCGGGGAGCAGCAGCTCGGTGGCGTCGGGCGCGTCGGTGATCGGGTTCGGCGCGTCGAGCACCTCGAACACGCGGTCGAAGCTCACGAACGCGGTCATGAGGTCGACCCGGGCGTTCGTGAGGCTCGTGAGCGGCGCGTAGATCTGCACCACGAAGATGCCGAGGGCCACGAGCGTGCCCGGGGTGATCGACCCCGAGATCACGAGCCGGCCGCCGATCAGGTAGATGATCGCCGTGCCGACCGCGCCCACCAGGGTGAGGGCGGTCATGAACGTGCGGGAGTACATGGCGCTGCGGACGCCGATGTCGCGGACCCGCCCGGCCTTGGCGCTGAACGTCTCGGCTTCGAGGTCCTGGTTGCCGAACAGCTTCACCAGCAGGGCGCCGGACACGCCGAAGCGCTCGGTCATGGTGGCGTTCATCTCGGCGTTGAGGTCGAAGCCGTCTCGCGTGATGCCGGCGAGGCGGCCGCCCACCCGCTTGGCCGGGAGGAGGAAGACCGGCAGGAGCAGGAGGCTGAGCACGGTGAGGCGCCACTCGAGCACGGCCATCGCTGTGAGCGTGGTGACCAGCGTGACCACGTTCGACACCACCGTGCCCAGCGTGCCGGTGACGGCCCGTTGGGCGCCGATCACGTCGTTGTTCATGCGGCTGACGAGCGCCCCGGTCTGGGTGCGGGTGAAGAACGAGATGGGCTGGCGCTGGACGTGGTCGAACAGCGCCGAGCGCAGGTCGTAGATGAGGCCCTCGCCGATGGTGGACGACAGCCACCGCTCGACCATCCCGAGCGCGGCCTGGGCGAAGGCGACGCCGATCAGCAGCCCGGCGAGGACCGTGACCTGGCGGGTGTCGTCGTTGGGCACGGCGTCGTCGATGATCGCCTTGATCACCAGCGCCGGGGCGAGGGCGAGGACGGCCTCGACGATCACGATCAGGAGGAACCAGCCGACGCGGGCGCGGTAGGCGTGGGCGAACTGCCACACCCGCTTCACCAGCCCGGGCGTGAGGGTGGCCCGCTTGGCGGACTGGTCCGCCATCATCATCCGGTGCATCACTGAGGGGTCCATGGCGCAGGTGAGGCTACGGCCCGCTCGCCCCAACGCCTCGCCTGGGGCATGGGTGCGTGGCGGTGGGGGTAGACGGCGGGGGTGCGCCCGTGGGAGCCTGGGCGCTGAACGGTGTTCACCGAGGAGGGGTCGTGGGTCGGATCGGGCGTGTGGCAGGACTGCTGGCGGGGGTGGCCGTGCTGGTCGGCCTGGTGACGGGCTGCGAGCCCAACTACGAGGTGAAGCGGACCGAGGTCGACCTCGCGCTCCCGTGCAACGGCACCACGACGATCGCTGCGGACTGGGCGATCCCCCAGGGCGTGACGCCGACGGGCTTCGTGTGGCTCCAGCACGGCTTCGCTCGCAGCAACGACAACATGGCGAGCCTGGAGACCAGGTACGCCTCGCGCGGCTGGATCGTCGTGACCCCCAACCTGGCGGCGTTCGGCAGCTGCAACATCAACGACTCGGGCGCCCACTCGGCGATCGCCTCGCTGCTGGCCGGCTCCACCGCCGCGGGCTCCAAGCTCGAGGCGAGCTACGACGCCGCCCGCACCAAGCTCGGCCTGCCGGCGGCGAACCTGCCGGCCAACTTCGTGCTCTCGGGCCACTCGGCCGGCGGCGCGGCCATGACCGTGGTGGGCGGGCTGGTGAACACCAACGCCTCGAGCACCGTGCGGGCCCGGCTCAAGGGCCTGGTGCTGCTCGACCCGGTGGAGAACTCCGGCAACGGGATGGCCGCCCAGCTGCCGAACCTGGCGAACAAGCCGGTGTACACGATCTCCGGCGGCGACTCGTCGTGCAACTCGAACAGCTCGGGCACCAAGGCGCTCCTGCCCGCCCGCAGCGGGTTCGTGGGCGTGCGCCTGCCGAGCGGCTGCCACTGCGACGCCGAGGGCGACTCGACCGACGGCCTCTGCACGCTCGTGTGCGGCACGCCCAAGGCGGCGAACAAGGACGCCCTCAAGCAGCTGGCGGGCGACTGGGTGTCGGACCTGCTCGCCGGCAAGGTGACCGCGTCGGCCTACCCGGGCGGCGACTATTACGAGAAGACCAAGGCCGCGGGCACCATCCAGACCCTCACCGGCACCGCCTGAGCCGACCCCGCCTCCTGCGAACTGACCTCCGCTGACGTCGGGCGGCCGACGGAGATCGCGGGGAGTTCGCCCGCGATGCTGCGACGGCGGCACGCTGGGCGCGTGTCCGCCGCGTCCACCGCCCTGGGGGAGATCGCCCCCGCGCTGGCGTTCCTGCTGCTGGCGGTGCCCCTCGCCGCCCTCCTCGACGAGCTCGGCCTGTTCGAGGCGATCGCCGCGTGGATGCAGGGGCGGTGGCCCGAGCTACCCGTGGCGGGGCTGTGGGCCCTGGCGGCGGGCACGACCGTCGTGCTCAACCTCGACACCACCGTCGTGCTGCTCGGACCGCTCTACCTGCGCCTGGCCCGGCGCTCGGGCGTGGACCCGCTGCCCCTCGCCCTGGTGCCCCTGCTGCTCGCCGCGTTCGCCTCGTCGGTGCTGCCCGTGTCGAACCTCACGACGCTCATCGCCGCCGAGCGGCTGGGGCTCGGCACCAGCGAGGTGGTCGCCCACCTCGGCCTGCCCTCGCTGGCGGCCGTGGTCGTCGGCTGGTTCGCCTACCGCCGCCGCCATCCGGCGCGCCTGCCCGCGCCGGTGGTGGCGGTCGTCGTCGAGCCCGATGGGCGGGCCCTGCGGATCGGCGGGGCGGTCGTGGGGGCGCTGCTGGTGGCGTTCACCGCCGGGGCGGGCGCCGGCCTCTCGCCCTGGATCGCCGTGCTCGTCGCCGACATCGTCCTCGTCGCCGTGGTGAAGCGGGTGCCGTGGCGCGAGGTGCCGCTAGGCACCGCGCTCGGGGTGGCGGCGATCGCGGCCGCGCTCGCCGAGGTGCTGCCGCCGGGTGCCCTCGACGGGGTGCGCGGCGCCCACGGTCCCGGTTCGCTCGCCCTGGTCGTGCTCGGCGCGACCGTGGCGGCGAACGCGGTCGACAACATCCCGGCGACCCTCGCCGTGCTCGAAGGGGCCACCGGGGCCACCCCCGGGCTGTGGGCGTGGCTGGTGGGGGTCAACGTGGGGTCCGTGCTGCTGCCGATCGGTGCGCTCGCCAACCTGCTCTGGCGGCGCATCGTGCGCGAGGACGGCATCGAGCTGCCCGCCGCCGCCTACGCCCGGGCCGTCGTGCCCCTCGCCCTCGCCCCGCTCGCGGCGGCGACGCTCGTGGCCGCCCTCACCCTCGGACGGTGATGGTCGACCGGGTGTCGGCCGCCACGTCCTCCTCGGTGAACGCGACCGGGCGCCAGTCCTTCTCGCTGAAGCGACGGGTGGCCTCGGTGTAGTCGTCGGCCGAGCGGTCCTCGGTGTTCGAGTAGGTGAGGAACACCTTGGCCTGCGGGCCGTCGTCGGTGAACGCGAGCGCCATCAGGAACGAGGTCCCGTTGTTGACCGGGTAGCCGGTCTCGCCGTCGAGGGTGCTCAGCTGCGAGCCGCCCACCAGCCGCTCGCGGTCCTGCTCGAGGAGCTTCGGGTCGCGGATCGAGGCCCCGCTGCCGAACCCGACCACGTTGGTGGTGCCGTCGAAGGCGTTGCCGCCGTGGATCGGGATGCGTTCGCCGTCGCGGAGGGCGAACTGGGCCTCGCCCAGGGGCACGTCGGGGGCGAAGCCGGCCGCGTCGAGCGCCTGGACGGCGTAGGCCAGGCGCTCGAGCACCAGGTCGGCGCGCTCGCCGTCGCCCGCCGGGGCCAGGCCGCTCGGGGTGCCGAGGGGGTCGGCCGGGTCGAAGGGCTCGGCCCACAGGTCGCCGGCCTCGGTGAGGTCGGACGACGAGAAGCGGCTCAGCAGCTCACGCCACAGCGGGGCGCCGGCCGAGTCGAGGTCGTAGATCCCGTCCCACGTGGCCAGCACGTCGCAGGCGGCGGAGATGTCGACGGTGCCGCCGGGCAGGCCCGGGTTGCCGTCCTCGCCGACCGGGACCTCCGGGACGGTCACCTCGTCCACCCCCTCGCAGCGGTCGACGACCTCGGCGCGCAGCGCCCGAGCGGTGAACCCCTCGTTGAGGAGGGCGGCGTCGGCCAGCTCGTCGAGGTCGAACGTGCCGTCCTCGCCGCTCGGCCCGTCGGCGGAGGTGTCGCTCAGGACCGACGCGTTCTCCCGGGTGCGCGGGGAGCGGGCGGTGCCCTGCCGACCGTGCAGCGGGGAGTAGTCGCCCTCGAGCAGCTCGGTGGCGTGGGGCATCCAGAACGAGTCGTTCGCGTTGAACACGTAGTCCTCGCGCTCCACCTGGGGCTGGTCGGCGAAGGGGACCAGGCCGGGGTCGCGGGCCCCGTCCTCCTCGACCCACTCGAAGGTGGGGTCGGACCCGTCGAGCAGCACCACGCCGTTCTGGGCTGCCACCTGGGTGACCGGGTCGGTCTCGAGGGCCGCGTCGTAGGCGGCGATCGCCTCGTCGCTCAGGTCGGGCGTGGCCGAGGTGTCCGCGTACCAGGCCCGGCCGTCGGCCGAGGTGGCGATGGTGTTGAACAGCGGGACGCCGTTCGCATCGGCGTGCACCTGCTGGAACTCGTCGAAGTCCTTCGCCTCCAGCATCCCGAAGTACTGATCGATGAACTCGTCGTCGTCGATGTTGGCGTCGCGATAGGTGATGGTCGCGTCGGCGGTCCACCCGAACCCGGGGAAGTCGAGGATCGGGCCGTAGTGCGACGACCAGCTGGTGTGGGTGACCGTCTCGAGGTCGCCGTCGTCGCCCAGCACCTCGATCTCGAGGTCCTTCGAGGTCATCTGGCGGGTCTCGTCGCCGTAGACGTAGCTGGTGGGATCGCCGGGGACGAGGTCGAGGGAGTAGGCGGTGAGCCGGTTGCCGGCCGAGACCGTGTGGGTCCACCCGAACTCGCTCGTGAAGCCGATGCCGATGCCGGGCACGCCCGAGAGCTGGACGCCGTAGGCGTCGGCCACGCCGGGGACGGTGAGGTGCACCTCCCAGAACCGCAGCTCGCCCTCCCACGGGAAGTGCGGGTTGGCCACGAGCATCCCGCCGCCGCTGGTGCTGCGCTCCGAGCCGATGGCCCAGCCGTTGGAGGCGATGGGGGCCTCGGCGAGGGCGCCGATCGCCCCGGCCGGCGCAGCGGTGGTGGTGCCGGCCGCGTCGGCGGCGCCGATGCCGGTGCCGGTGGACGTGGGCGCGGGTGCCTTGGCGCCGGGGACGGCCTGGCCCTCGCCCTCGCCGGCCACCGGGGGCTGGGCGGTGGCGATGTAGGCGCCGGCGCGGGTGCCGCTGGCGTTGAGCGCGATGGAGCGGGCGTAGGCGTAGACCTCCTCGGGGTCGAGCTCGCGCACCCACTCGGCGCCCTGGCACCAGCCGGCCACGCCGTCGGCGCCGACCTCGGCCAGGTGCGCGTTCCACCCCGCCGCATAGGCCTCGAACAGGGCGCGGTCCTCGTCGGGCTCGTTCGCCCAGTCGTCGATCGCCAGGTCGTAGATGCCGATGGTGCGCCACTGGATGTCGCTGTTCAGGTTGGCGTCGTCGTCGCCTCGGCCGAACCAGCGGGCGCGCTCGCCGCGGATCTTCACCACCTGGTCGGCCAGGTCGCAGGTGCGGTCCTCGCCGCTGGCGAAGCCCTGGCCGAAGGCGGCATCCGCGATGGTCTCGCCGGTGATGTGGGGGACCCCGCCGGTGGTGCGGCGGATGGTGGCCTCGTAGGCGTCGCCCTCGCCGATGACCGTGCCGGTGGTCTCGTCGCCGTCTGGCGAGGCGCCGTCGCCTCCGTCGGAGGTGCAGGCGGCCAGGCCCCCGAGCGCGAGCGCGGCGCTGATGGCGATGGCGCCGGCGCGCCGGCGGATGGTGGGTGTCGTCACGGCCGTCCCCTTGCTCGTGCAGTCCGGTTCCCCTCCGGGCGTCCGACCCTACCGGCCCACCCGGCGCCTCCCGCTGCTCCCTCCACCCGCAGCCATCTCGAATCTGGAGCGATCCAGCCCGATCCGGGCGCCTCGGCGCCAGAAGTTGCGGAGGGCGGTCCGCCGGGCGGGTCCACCGCGGAGCCGACCCCGGCAACTTCTGGAGCGGACCGGCCCGGTCCGGGCGTTCTGGCGCCAGAAGTTGCGGGGTGGTGGCAGCATCGGTGCCGTGATCGGACGACGTGGGTTCCTGGTCGGGGCGGGGGCGACGGGCGGGCTGGTGCTCGCCGGCGGGCTGGCGGCGTGCTCGTCGGACTCGTCGAGCTCGG
Source organism: Acidimicrobiales bacterium (assembly GCA_041394165.1). Classification (GTDB taxonomy): domain Bacteria; phylum Actinomycetota; class Acidimicrobiia; order Acidimicrobiales; family Iamiaceae; genus Aquihabitans. Next base: position 152,753 of record JAWKIT010000009.1, on the reverse strand, counting down.
ACGGCGCCTCGGGGGGCGACTCGGCGCCGGGTGGGGCGACCACCACGACGGCGGCGGCCACCGACCCGCTGGTCGACGCGTTCTACGCCGGCGTACCGCTCGTGGTGACCATGCGGACGATGCAGACCTTCGCCGGGCTGGTGGGGGTGAACCGCCTGTTCGCCACCAAGGCGCTGACCAACGCCGACTCGCGCTTCGTCGTGGCACCGAACAACGACACGCTCTACGCCATCGCCGTGCTCGACCTGTCGATCGGCGCCCGCGCCCTCACCCTCCCCGCGATCGCCGATCGGTACCACGTGGTGCAGATCCTCGACGCGTGGATGGGCCAGGTCGGCCTGCTGGGAACCCGCGCCACGGGCGGTGAGGGCGGCACCTGGGCGATCGCCCGGGAGGGCGCCGAGCCCGACGACCTGGGCGACGCCGAGCTGCTCGCCTGCCCCACCGACCACTGCTTCGTGCTCGCCCGCATCCGCGCCACCGCCGCAGACGTCGACGAGGCGGCGGCCATCGCCGGGTCGATCCGCCTCGAGCCGTTCGGCCCGCAGCTCGACCGCGAGCCGCTCCTGCCGGCGCCGGTGGGCCCTCCGAACGAGGTGGGTGGCAACGGTGCCGCCTCCTTCGACGAGCTGGGCGACCTGCTCGGCCTCGACGGGCCGGTGGGGGAGGCGGCGACCGCCGCGCTGGCCGAGGTCGACGACCTGGTGGGCCCGGGGCGCCATCCCACCGAGGAGGCGCCGGAGCGCACCGACGAGCTCGCCGACGCGGTGAGCGACGGGCTCGACGCGCTCGATGCGGCGCTGGCGGCGGGGTCGGACGACGCGGTGGACGGCTGGGCGGTCCGCCTCGATCTCGGGATGGGCGGCGACGACCTGCCCCTCGCCGACCAGGCCCTCATCGCCCGGTCGTTCTGGGGACCGGTGCCGGCCGAGGAGGCGGTGTACCCGCGGTGCGTGGCGGCCGACGACGGCGAGGCGCTCGACGGTTCGAAGCGCTACCGGATCGTGCTGCCCGGCGACGACCTCCCGCCGGTCGACGCCTTCTGGAGCTACACGGTCTACGGCGAGGACCTGTTCTTCGTGCCCAACCCGATCGACCGGTTCTCCCTGTCGGGCGAGACCCCGGGCCTGGTGGCCGCCGACGACGGCACGATCACCATCGCCCTCCAGCCCGACGACCCGGCCGACGACGCGGTCAACTGGCTGCCCACACCCGACGGGCCCTTCACCCTGATCATGCGCTGCTACCTCCCGCAGCGGGCGATCCTCGACGGCGAGTACCGCTACCCGCCCGTCGAGGTGATGGTCTGATCGCCGTAGCCTCGGCGCCCATGGCCGCTGCCGACCGAGACCCGACCGAGCCGTGGTGGAAGGCCGCGGTCGTGTACCAGATCTACCCGCGGAGCTTCGCCGACGCGGACGGCGACGGGTGGGCGATCTGCAGGGCATCCGCTCGAAGCTGCCGCACCTCGAGTGGCTCGGCGTCGACGCCCTCTGGCTGTCGCCGTTCTACCGGTCGCCGATGGCCGACTTCGGCTACGACGTCTCGGACTACTGCGACGTCGACCCGATCTTCGGCACCCTCGCCGACTTCGACGAGCTGGTGGCCGACGCCCACGCCCGGGGCATCCGGGTGATCGTCGACTGGGTGCCGAACCACACGTCGGACCAGCACCCGTGGTTCGTGGAGAGCCGCTCGTCTCGCGAGAGCCCCAAGCGCGACTGGTACGTGTGGCGCGACCGCACCCCCGACGGTGCGCCACCGAACAACTGGGTGCAGACGTGGACCGACGGCGAGCCGGCGTGGACGGTGGATTCGGCCACCGACCAGTGGTACCTCCACCTGTTCCTCCCCGAGCAGCCCGACCTGAACTGGCGCAACCCCGAGGTGCGCTCGGCCATGGCCGACGTGCTGCGGTTCTGGCTCGACCGAGGCGTCGACGGCTTCCGGATGGACGTGCTCCACGCCCTCGGCAAGGACCCGGACCTGGCCGACGACCCGGCGGAGCTGATCCCGATCCCGCACTCGGCGCTCAACCACCACGAGAGCACCCACGAGATCGTGCGGGAGCTGCGCTCGGTGCTCGAGGAGCACGACGGCGACCGGATGATGGTGGCGGAGATCTTCCTCCTCGACACCGAGCTGGTCGCCTCCTACTACGACGGCGGGGCCGGGGTGCACCTCGCCTTCAACTTCCCGCCGCTGTTCGCGCCGTGGGCCGCTCGTCCGTGGCAGGTGCGCATCGACGAGGTGGCGCGGCTGATCGAGCCCCAGGGCTGGCCGTCGTGGGTCCTGTCGAACCACGACCAGCCCCGCCACCGCACCCGCTACGGCTCCGAGGCCCGTGCTCGGGCGGCGGCCGTGCTGCTCCTCGGGCTGAAGGGGACGCCGTTCCTCTACGCCGGCGAGGAGCTCGGGCTGGAGGATGCGGTGGTGCCCGAGGACCGGGTGGTGGACCCCGGTGGCCGCGACGGGTGCCGGGCGCCGATCCCGTGGACCGTCGAGGGCGACCACGGGTGGGGCCGGGCCGAGGGGCTCGACACCCCCTGGCTGCCGTGGCCGCCCGACGCTGCCGAGCGCTCGGCGGAGGGGCTGCGGGCCGACGAGGGCTCGATCCTCCACCTCTACCGGCGGCTGCTGGCGGCCCGCCGGGCGAGCACGGCGCTGCGGCTCGGCGACCAGGCGATGGTCCACGCCCCCGACGACGTGCTCGCCTGGGATCGGACCGGGGCCGGTGGCGACCGCCGACGGGTGATCGTGAACTTCGGGTCGTCGGCGGTCGACGTCTCGACGCTGGTGGAGGGCTGGGCGGTGGAGGTGGCGTCGGCCGACGGCGCGCTCGGCGCCGACGGCGCCCTCGCCGCCGATGCGGCGGTGCTGCTCCGCTCCACCTGACCCGCGACGCGCCGATGCCTTCCTGGTGCAGAACCAGGACACGGGCGTCCGGGTTCCACACCAGGAAGGCGGGGGCGAGCGGTGGGCCGCTCAGGCGGCGGCGCGGCCGGCCGTGCCGAAGGCCATGCCGAGGCTGATGGCGACCAGCCAGATCGGCATGGCGAAGCCGACGAAGCCGGGCAGGCCCATGGCGGCGGCCATGGCGAGCGGCGGGACCAGCAGCACGACGCTCACGACGCCCATCCAGCGGGGGAGCACCTTGCGCCGCCCGAAGGCGAGGACCGCCACGCTGCCGGCCGAGAGGGCCGCGCCCCACCAGCCGAGGAGCGCCCCGAAGTCGAGGAGCGTGAAGTTGGTGAAGATCGCCTCCCGCGAGAGCCAGCCCTCGTCGGGCCCGCCGGGGAGGTACAGCGCCATCGAGCCCATCAGGCAGACGAAGGCGATGTTCACGGTGGCGGTCGTGGCGAGGCCCTGGCCGACGAGGCGAGCGGCGGTGGAGTCCGGCGCCCGCTCCTCGGCCCATCGGCGCCAGCCCTGGGCGGCGACCAGCAGGCAGGCGATGCCCACGAGCCCGAGGACGAAGCCGAGGTGGTAGCCGGAGCGGTCCAGCTCGTCGATGACGCCGACGCCCTGGGAGGCCTGCTCCTCGGTGAGCGTCGGCATCGAGACGCCGATCGATGCGAAGGCGGCGATGGCACCGGCGGCGCCGGCCAGGGCCCAGCGGCCGTTGCGGCCCGCGGCCCGGCGGGTGGGCTCGCCCTCGACGTCGGGACCGGCGGCGATGGCGGGATCGGGGTGGACGGTGGTGGTGGCGGTCATGGCGTGCTGCCCTTCGTGCATGGCCGGCTCGTTCCGGCCCGAGCACGATCTCCCGGGCGCCTTGGACGCGACGTGTGACGCCGGTGGAGCCCGTTCCACGCCGCCCGTGCGGGTGGCCGGGACGATCAGGCTCGGCCGTAGTGCCGCAGCTCGACCGTGTTGCCGTCGGGGTCGAGCACGTAGAGGCTCGTCCCGTCGCCCTGGGCGCCGAAGCGGCGATCGGGGCCGTCGACCACGGTGAAGCGCCCCGAGTCGGCGATCGCCTGGAGGTCGGTGGGCTCGACCACGAGGCAGAGGTGGTCGACGTTGCGGCCCTCGGGGCTCGGGCGGCCGCCGGGCGGGGCTTGGAGCAGGTCGAGGATGGTGGTGGCGTCGACCCGCACCGACGGGAAGAAGACCTCGCCCCGCCGGTACTCGTCGACCCGCACCGGCTCGAGGCCCAGCTCGTCGAGGTAGAAGGCCAGCGAGCGCTCCACGTCGTCGGCCCAGAGGACGAGGTGGTCGAACCCGATGACCCGGAGGGGAGCGTCGCCGTCGCGCATGGCGCCCATCCAACCACCCCGGTCCACCGCCTGCGCCGGGGGACGGTCCGGGTGGGCTGGGTCGGCCCGGGAGGGCGGATCCGAACGAGGGGCGAACCGAACCCTCACGATCCGCGAAACCTTCGCCCGGACCCCTTCACCAGGCGCCCGGGCGTCGGTACCGTCCACGGCGACCCCCGCACCGACCCGAGGAGCGCCTCCGATGGATGCCCCCGAGCCCGCCCCCGCACCGACTCGCCGCCGTGGGCGCTGGATCGTCGGCGGCCTGGTGGCTGCCGCCGCGATCGCGGCCGTGGCCATCGGGGTGTTCGGGGTGCACACCCTGTTCCTCGACGACGAGGTGAGCGAGGCCGGGCCCGAGTTCGACTCCGGCGCCCGCCTCGACGATGCCGCGGCCGGCGGATCGGTCGACGACGACCCCACGGCCACCACCGACGACGGCAGCGAGGGCGACGAGGGCGCGCCGGCCGCCGAGCCCGAGGCGCCGACCGTCACGACGGTCGCGACGGGCACCTTCACCGGGGTCGACCACCCCGGCGAGGGGACCGTCACGCTGCTGAGCGACGGCACCCAGACCTTCGCCCGCTTCGAGGACGACTTCGCCACCGACAACGGGCCCGACCTGTACGCCGTCGCCTACGTCGGCGGCGAGCGCATCGAGCTCGGTCGGCTGAAGGGCAACATCGGCGCCCAGAACTACGAGCTGCCGGCCGACGTCGACCCCGCCGCCGTCGAGCAGGTGGCCGTGTGGTGCAAGCGCTTCGATGCCACCTTCACCGAGGCGACCCTGGGCTGATCCGCCTCACACCACGCGGTCGTTGCCGCCGTCGATGGGGAGCTGGGCGCCGGTGGTGGCGGCCAGATCGTTCGAGAGCAGGGCGGCGACCGTCGCGGCCACGGTGGTCGACGTGACCTCCATCCCGAGCAGGTTGCGGCGCTTGTACTCGTCGACGGTGAGGCCGTAGTGCTCGGCGCGGGCCGCCAGCACCTCGTCGGTCCACAGCCCGGTGTCGAACACGGCATCGGGGTGCACGGTGTTGACCCGGATCCCGTCGGCGGCCCACTCCAGCGCGGCGATGCGCGCCACCTGCGTGATCGCCGCCTTCGAGGCCGAGTACGCGGCGGCGCCGTTGCCGGGCGCGGGCACGTTCTTGGAGCCGATCACCACGACCCGGCCCCCGACGGGCGAGCGGGCGAGCAGCGGGTGGAGGTCGTGCAGGAGCCGCACCGAGGCGTCGAGGTTCACGTCGAGCACCCGACGCCACTCGGTGGGGTCGAGCGCGGCGATGGGGGCGGACGCCCCGAAGATCCCGGCCGACACCACGGCGAGGTCGACGCCCCCGAACGCCTCGACGCCGGCGCGCAGGGCGCGCTCTTGGGCCGCGGGATCGGTCACGTCGGCCGCCACGCCCAGCCAGCCCGCGCCGGTGAAGGCGTCGACGACCGAGGGGGCGAGGTCGAGGCCCACCACGCAGGCGCCATCGGCCAGCAGCCGGGCGGCGCATGCTCGGCCGATGCCCGATGCCGCACCCGTCACCACGGCGACCATCCCCCCGAAGCGAGGCGGCCGGCCGGCCTTGGCCAGCTTGGCCTGCTCGAGGTCCCAGTACTCGAGGTCGAACAGGTCGCCCTCGGGGAGGGCGACGTAGCCGCCGAGGTGGTCCTCGCTGCGCTCGAGCACGGCGATGGTGTGGCGGTAGATGTCCGAGGCGATGCGGGCGTCGGCGACGGTCGGCCCGGCGGTGAGCACGCCGAGCTCGGGGTCGATGACCACCCGGGGCGCCGGGTCGAGCGGGGTGAGCTCGGTGCGGGCCCGGTGGCGGTTGCGCTCGACGTAGGCCTCGTACTCGGCGGCGAACCCGGCCACGTCGCGGCCCACGAGCGGCACCCGCTTGGTGCGGATCACGTGGTCCGGCGTGAGCGGCCCCCGCGTGGCGAGCGAGCCCACGTCGGCCCGGGTGGCGAAGCGGCGGGCAGCGGGCGACGCGTCTCGCTGCACCACCAGCGGCCGACCGGCCACCTCCGACATCACCCGCCGCAGCTCGGCCAGCTCGGCGAGCGCCGGCGTGGGCAGCTCGGGCGGCTCGGGCTCGCCGTCGCCCGTCGGTGGCACCTCGCGCGCCAGCCAGGCCTCGGCCCGCGAGATCAGGTCGAGGTGGCGGAGGTACGCGGTCCGCGAGTCGTCGCCGAAGGTGAACAGCCCGTGGTTGAGCAGCACCATGCCGACGGTGCCGGGGTGCGACTCGGCGGGCCACGCCTCGCGGACCGCCCGAGCCAGGTCGAAGCCGGGCATCACGTAGGGCACGACGACCACGTCGTCGCCGTAGACCTCGCGCACCACCTCGGGCCCGTTCGCCAGGTTGGTCAGGCTGATGATGGCGTCGGCGTGGCTGTGCTGGACGGCGCGGTGGGGCAGGTAGGCGTGCAGCAGCGACTCCACCGACGGGTTGGGTGCGCCCGGGTCGAGCTTGGCGGCGCTCAGCTCGCGCATCATGTCGGGATCCGACAGGGCGTCGAGCTCGAGCAGCTCGAGGAGGCGGGGGAGGTGCAGGGGGGCCAGCCCGGGCGCCTCGATGGTGGCCATGTCCCACCCCGAGCCCTTCACGTGGATGGCGTCGATCGAGCGGCCGGTGATGTCGTCGACGGGGGCCTTCACCGACGAGTTGCCGCCGCCGTGGAGCACCAGCGACGGGTCCGAACCGATGAGGCGGGTGCAGTAGACGCACTCGCCGATCGGGCCGGGGTGGGTGGCGGCGGCCGCATCGTCCCAGCGCGACTCCATCAGGCTCCTCCGGCCGGCGCGCCGGCGAGGTCGGGGTAGAGGGCGGCGATGCCCTCGCGGGTTGCGGGGCAGCGCCCCCGTTCGGAGATCAGCCCGGTGACCAGCCGGGCCGGCGTCACGTCGAAGGCGTGGTTGGCGGCGGGGGTGCCCTCGGGGGCGATGCGCACCTCGACCACTCGGCCGGCGTCGTCCACGCCCTCCATCCGCAGCACCTCCTCGGCGCCGCGCGACTCGATCGGGGTGCCGCCCACGCCGTCGTGGAGCGACCAGTCGAAGGTCGACGACGGGAGGGCGACGTAGAAGGGGACGTCGTTGTCGTGCGCGGCCAGCGCCTTGAGGTAGGTGCCGATCTTGTTGGCCACGTCGCCCGACGCGCTGGTGCGGTCGGTGCCGGTGATGACGAGGTCGACCTGGCCGTGCTGCATGAGGTGGCCGCCCGCGTTGTCGGCCACCAGCGTGTGGGGCACGCCGTGCTGGCCGAGCTCCCAGGCGGTGAGCCGCGCCCCCTGGTTTCGGGGCCGGGTCTCGTCGACCCACACGTGGACGGGGATGCCGGCGTCGTGGGCGGCGTAGATGGGGGCGGTGGCGGTGCCGAAGTCGACGAAGGCGAGCCAGCCGGCGTTGCAGTGGGTCAGCACGTTCACGGGTCGGCCGGTGCGCTCGTGGATGGCGGCGAGCAGGGGCAGGCCGTGGCGACCGATGGCCTCGCAGGCCGCCGCGTCCTCCTCCGCGATGGCGTCGGCCGTCGCCCAGGCGTGGGCCACCAGCTCGACGGCGTCGTCGATCGAGCCGAGGGCGGCGAGCTGGCGGTCGACGGCCCAGGCCAGGTTGACCGCCGTGGGCCGGCTGGCCCGCAGCGCCTCGGCCCTCGTGGCGAGGAGGCGACGGACCTCGTCGGTGGAGGTGCCCTCGGCGACCGACTCGCCGGCGGCGAGGGCCATGCCGTAGCCGGCGGCGGCCCCGATCAGCCCGGCGCCGCGCACGGTCATGTCGGCGATGGCGGTGGCCATGGCCGCCGACGATGCGATCGCCACCACCTCGAACGAGAAGGGCAGGCGCCGCTGGTCGATCGCCCGCACGACGCCCTCGTCGTCGCGCCAGATCGTGCGGTGGTGCACCCCCTCGACGTCCACGCCCGAAGCGTCGCACATCCACGCCCGCCCAGCCGTCGGCCCTGTTGCCCTTGCGTGAGCGGAGGGCGCGCTGGGGGCGCGTGAACTGCTCATGGGGCGTGGGCCGGGTTGGGGGCGGGCGGGGCGGTGAGCAGGTTGCGCGCTGGGGGCGCGAGATGTGCTCAGGCGGGCGGGTCGGTCGGCGGCGGGGCGCCGTCGAGGTCGAAGAAGGTGGCGACCTTCGGGTAGCGCACCGGGAGGCGCCGCACGCCGGGGAGGTCGAAGACGAAGCTCGACAGGCTCCCGAACCGCTCGTAGAGGACGGCGTTGAGCACGACCGTGCCGGCCATGACCCGCCCGACCGCGAACAGGTAGCCGAGGGACGCGACCGTGACCGACAGCGAGCCCATCGTCTCCGATGCCGACTCGATCTTGTACGGCAGGTAGTAGTGCATGAACCACTGCACCAGGGTCAGCACGACGGCGAAGGCGGCGGCGCCCGGGAGCATGGCCCCCGGGTCTCGGGTGGGCCGGGGCAGGGCGAGGGTCACGAAGAACCAGCCGGCCGCGAGCATGGCGACGTTGAGGGCCAGCGAGCTCGTGGCGACGGCGAGGCCGAACTCCGAGCGCAGCCGGTTGAGGCCCGACGCCGCGATCACGGTGAGGGCGATGAGCGCGGTGACGCGGGTGACGGCCTTGATCGACGCCTTGGCCTCGATGGCGGGCAGCTTCCAGGCGCCGGCGCTGCAGGCGGCGAGGACCTTGGTGAGGCTCCGCCCCGCCATCAGCGCCACCACGATCGACGACACCAGCACGCCCAGGTCGCGGCCCGTCGAGGTCCGCGTCGCGCTGGCCACCTGCTCGGCCATCTCGCCGGTCATGCCGACGCCCGAGACCAGGTCGTCGATCCCGGCGCGACCGAAGATCAGGCTGATCGCGCTCATCACGGACACGACGAGCGCCACCGAGAAGAGGAAGAGGCGCAGGGCCAGCGCGCTCCCGAGCACCGACGCGAACGCCTCGCGGTCGCGGTCGCGCAGGGCCACGACGGTGTCCCACGCGGTGCGCCGGTGGGCCGCGCCGTCGACCCACGTCTCGGCCCGGCTCAGTCGGGTGGCCGCCTCCTCGCGGGCGCGCTCGGCGAGCGCGGCGGTGCGCGAGGTCTCGGCGGGGCGCTCGGCCTCGCTCACAGGTAGCCCTCCTTGCGCAGCGAGTCGAAGGCCAGGTAGCCCCAGATCGGCGGCAGGTAGAAGGTGCACATCCGGTAGCAGAGGGCGGCCGAGAAGGCGACGCCCTCGGGCACCCCGACGGCCGTGAACCCGGCGGTCAGCGCACCCTCGGTCACGCCGACGCCGCCGGGGACGGGCATGAGGCCGGCGAAGAGGGCGACGGCCTCGTTGATGATGATCACGTCGGCGAACGAGACGTCTTGGCCGAAGGCCTGGAGCACGATCCAGATGGTGGTGGAGAAGAGCAACTCCGCCAGCACGTTGAACCCGATGAGGCGCACGACGGCGCCGGGGGAGCGCAGGATCCGCAGCGACTCGCGCAGCTGTCCGAGGATCTCGCCGGCCTTGGCCCGGAGCTTGGGCACGGCGAGGAGGGCGACGAGGGCCAGCGCCACGAGCAGGAGCAGGATCCCCACCACCCGGTAGAGGTCGACCCGGTCGGTGGCCTGGGTGGTCAGGTCGCCGTTCCACCCGAGGCTGCCGATCCCGGCCACCAGGAGGCCGACGAGCAGGCTCACCTGGGCGATGAACCCCGACACGGAGTCGAGCGCACCGGCCGAGAGGGCACCGGCGGGCGTGGCGCCCGAGCGCTGGAAGAAGCGGATGCTGACGGCGACGCGCGCCGCCGTCGACGGCACCGCCAGGTTGACGAACGAGGTGGCGAACTGCAGCCGGGTGACCCGACCCAACGGAACGGGGGCGGGCGATGCGGTCCGCAGGGAGGCGGCCGACGCGACCCGCGGCAGCTGCCCGAAGGCGAGGGCGGCGGCGAGGATCCACGGGTTCGCCGAGCGGATGGAGTCCACGATCGTGTCGAAGCCGATGTCGGCCAGCTGCGAGATCAGCAGGTAGCCGACCAGGGCCAGCAGCCCGAGCCGCAGGATGGAGCCCCAGCTGACCCGCCAGATCTTCTGGAGCTCGGGCTCCTCGATCGCCGCCGCCTCGGCGGTCGCGGCGCGGAGCTCCTCGAGCGCCAGCCCGGCCTGCTCGACGTCGTCGCGCAGGTCGCCGTCGAGCGCGGCGGTCTGGAGGAACGACACGAGCGGGGCGGCCGCCTCGTCGCCCTCGCCGGCGAGGGCGCGCAGGGCGGCGGCGATCGCCCGGTCGGCGCCCACCACCACGGCGGTGGCCACGAGGAGCTGGGCCCGGTCGGCGTGCACCTGCGCGGGTTCGCCGAGGGGCTCGGCGCGGTCGAAGGAGGCGAGCACGGCCTCGCCGTCCGGCCCCTGCCGCACCGCCCGGGCGTCGATGGCGCCGTGGGCGATGCGGGCGGCGTGGAGGGCGTCGAGCGCGGCCCACGCCCGGTCGAGCAGGAGGTCGTCCACCCCCGCCGCGCCCAGCTCCTCGATCGTCGGTCCCGGGACCTCGGTGGCCACCAGGGCGTCGCCGGTGCGGCTGGCGCCGGCCACCACCACGTCGGTGACCGGCACGCCCCGCGAGCGGGCCAGCAGCAGGAGGAGGGCCTGGCGCTCGATCCGCTGGCGCGGGCCCACGAGCGGCCGCCCCGACGAGCTCTTGCGGTACCAGAGGAACCGCCAGACCGCGACGGCGAGCTGGTTGTCCCACTCGTCGCGCCCCAGCACCCGCACGGCGACGCGCCGGCCGTCGGCGGCGATCGCCTCGTGCACCCCGTCGGACCACGCCGCCACCGGCTCGGCGTCGAGGCCCAGGTCGGCCAGGTCCTCGCGCACGTCGGAGCCGGTGACCGCCGAGATGGGCGAGCCCAGGGCGAAGCGCACGAGCGACGCGGCGGCGACCGCCACGAGCACGGCGGCGACCACGCGGTAGGGCGCGGTGACCGGGAGGGCGAGGGCGGCCGCGGTCCCGGCGACGATCGCCCGGCGCCCGAACGTGCGGAACGGGCGGCTCATCTCCCGTGACGCGAGGGAGGCGACCGCGATGGCCACCACGAGCTGCACCGGCACGCCCTCGACGGGGCCGTAGGCGATCCCGCCCCAGTCGGTGGGCACGTCGAGGGCCCGGTTGGCGAGCGCGGTCAGCCCGATCGATGCCGGGAGGGCGAGGACGAGCCCGGCCGCCAGCCGCCAGTGCCGTCGCACGACGACGAGCACGAGGCACGCGATCGCCCACAGGGCGAGGATGTCGTAGGCGAGCGCGAACAGCGGGTCGAGCAGGCCGGGCAGGCGGGTGGCGACGTCGAGCAGGGCGGCCTCGAGGTCGTCGGTCGTGCGCGCCGCGGGGATGGCGGCGGCGAGGGCGAGGAGGGCGACCAGCAGGGTCGTGAGGTCGGCTCGGCGGCGCACGTGCGGGGCGCGGGCCGACGCGCTGAAGAGGCGGATCCGCCGCCAGCCGCTGGGTCGGGCCAGCAGCCCGAGCACGGTGCCGGTGCGCCCGGCGCCCGCATCCCCCGAGCTCGCGTCCATCCGCGCATGATGGCACCGCGCGGGGTGGCGGGTCGTCACCCCGCCGTGGGTGACCTACTGGCGGCCGAGCGCCTCGATGGCCACGGCGATGGCGAGCATCAGCGCCGGATCCTGGTCGGCCTCGACCTCGACCTCGTAGGTCTCGCGGAGCCGGAGCCGCTTGCGGGAGATCTCGGCGACCTTGCCGCCCGGGCCCCGCTTCTCGATCTCGTAGTCGTGGCCCACCAGGTCGCCGTGGGCCCGGAGGTTCCGGCCGTCCTCGACGTCGATGTCGTAGCGGTCGCCGTCGCGCTTCACGACGGCCTTGCGGCCGTCGGCGAGCTCGATGACCATGCGGTCGCGGCCGAAGGTGCGCTCGCGGATCGTGGCCACCTCCTGGCCCTGGGCGTCGAGCAGGGCGAAGCGGTCGCGGATGGCGGCCCCGTCCACGCGGTAGGCGCGCTGGCCGTCGTCGTCGGTGATCCAGAAGTCCTCGCCGATCGACAGCAGGTCGGTCCGCATCGTGAACGTCTTGTCGCCCCTGCCGAACAGCCCCACGGCCGCACCTCCCGATAGCGATCGTCGGGGCGAACGGTACGCCAGCAGCCCGCCGCGGGCGATCACCCATCGAGAGGTGATGTGGGGCTCACGTGGGAGCGGTACCGTGCCGATCCGTACGAACGGCCCGCCGCGCCGCCGAGGAGCACCCCATGAGCATCGGACCCGTCGAGTTCCTGACCATCGCCTTCCCCGGCAACCGCTTCGACGGGAGCATCGTGCCCGAGCTCGAGCGCCTCGTCGCCAGCGGCACGGTGCGCATCATCGACCTGGTGTTCATCTCGAAGGACGCCGAGGGCAACGTGACCACCTTCGAGTACGAGGACCTCGAGGGCGACGCCGCCGCCTTCGGCCACCTCGACGGCGAGGCGGGCGACCTGATCTCCGACGAGGACATCGAGCTCGCCGCCGAGGACCTCGACCCCGAGTCGTCCGCCGTCTTCCTCCTCTGGGAAGACCTGTGGGCGGCCCCCTTCGCCGATGCCGTGCGCGCTGCCGACGGCATCATCGTGGCCGGCGGGCGCATCCCCCACGAGGCGGTCCAGGCCGCCCTCGAGGCGGCGGCCGGCTGAGCCGAACGACCGAGACCGAACGACCGAGACCCGAGGAGAACCACCCGGATGCGACGAGGGATCGTCGGCCCCCGCCGGGGCCCTGGCCTGATCGGGGCCGCCGCCCGCACGGCGGTCGTGGCCGGCACCGCCACCGCGGTGTCGGGCCGCGTGGCCCAGAAGCAGCACAACAAGGCGGTGCAGGCCGCCCAGGCCGATGCCTGGCAGCAGGAGCAGGCCCAGGCCGCCGCCGCCCCGCCGCCCCCGCCCGCACCGGCCGCGGCTCCCGCGCCCGCGGCGGGCGGCCTCACCGAGGAGGCCATCGCCAAGCTCAAGGAGCTGGCGGCGCTCAAGGAGCAGGGGATCCTCACCGACGAGGAGTTCGCGGCCCAGAAGGCCGCCATCCTCGGCTGACCGCCACGCCCGATCGCTGCTCGAGGTTCGGTCGGTCCCTTCCGCTCAGCGGTCGAGATCGACCGAACCTCGGCGCGTCAGGGCGCCGCGCGGGTCACGGTGCGGAAGCCGATGTGGCTGGTGGCGCTGTCGACCATCTGCGGTCGGCGCGACGCCGGCCGGTAGCGGCGGCAGTAGCTGTCGGCGCAGAGGTGCGAGCCGCCCTTGATCACGCGGCGGGGGATGCGGATCTGGGGCATGGCCCGGTCGTAGCTGCGCGCCTCGGGCCCGCCGCGGGGGTTGGCCGGCACGCAGCACGGCTTGTCGGCGTCGGCGGGGTGGCGATCGCTCCACCAGTCCGACACCCACTCCCAGGTGTTGCCGGTGATCTCGTGGAGCCCGTAGCCGTTGGGCGGCAGCGAGCCGACGGGCACGGTGGCCTCGAAGCCGTCGCGCGGGGCGTTGCGGTGGGGGAAGTCGCCCTCGAACCACTTGGCGAGGCGACGGCCGTCGGGCTCGGCCTCGTCGCCCCAGGCGAAGGTGGCGCCCTCCAGCCCGCCGCGGGCGGCGCGCTCCCACTCGGCCTCGGTGGGCAGGTCGCGCCCGGCCCAGGTGGCCCAGGCGAGGGCGTCCTCGTGGGCGACGTGGACCACCGGGTGGTCGTCGAGGCCCTCGATCGAGGAGCCGGGCCCGGCGGGCGCGTGCCAGCAGGCGCCGGGGACCCACGCCCACCACTGGAGCAGGTCGCGAAGGTCGACCGGGCCGGGCGTGCCGACGAACACCTGCGACCCGGGCACGAGCAGCTCCGGGATGGCGCCCGGGTAGTCGGCGGGGTCGAGCGGTCGCTCGGCCACGGTCACGTAGCCGGTGGCGTCCACGAACGCGCGGTACTGCGCGTTGGTCACGGCGGTGACGTCCATGAGGAACGGGTCGACCCGCACCCGGTGGACCGGCCGCTCCTCGGGCTCGAGCTCGGAGCCCATGGCGAACTCGCCGCCGGGGATGGCCACCTGGTCCGGCGCGGGCACGCCTTCGGCGTGGCGGGGGGTGCCCGCCCCGGACCCGGCGGTCACGAGCTCGGGATGCCCGCCAGCAGCTTCTCCATCATCTTGTCGATGGTGAAGCTGGCCGGCTCCTGCCGCGGCGGGAACTCGACGAGCGTGGTCAGCATCTGCGCGACGTAGGTCTGGATCGGCACGAGCACCCAGGCCCGGTCGAGCAGCCAGTCGAAGTACGTGTTCGACGTGATGTCGGCCCGCTCGTAGGGGTCGGTGCGCAGGTTGAAGATCTTCGGGACGCGCAGCACCGTGTACGGCTCGGCCCACACCTGCAGGGTGCCCACGGCCCGCTGCTCGAGGAACACCACCTTCCAGTTGTCGAACCGGATCGCGGTGAGGTCGCCGTCGTCGGACACGTAGAAGAAGTGCTGGCGCGGGCTCTGGTCGACCTCGCCGGTGAGGTACGGGAGCTGGTCGTGGCCGTCGAGGTGGACCTTGTAGGTCGTGCCGGCCAGCTCGGTGCCCTCCTTGAGGCGGTCGGCCACGTCGGCGTCGCCCGCGGCGGCGAGGAGCGTGACGAACCAGTCGTTGTGGCTGACGATGCCGTTCAGCACCTGGCCGGCGGGGATGTGCCCGGGCCACCGGACCGCGCACGGCACCCGGTACGCGCCCTCCCAGTTCGAGTTCTTCTCGTTGCGGAACGGGGTCATGCCGGCGTCGGGCCACGTGTTCATGTGGGGCCCGTTGTCGGTGCTGTACATCACGATCGTGTCCTCGGCGAGGCCGAGCTCGTCGAGGTGGTCGAGCAGGTCGCCCACCACCCGGTCGTGGTCGACCATCACGTCGTGGTACTCGCTCTGCCACCGGCCGGCCTGGCCGCGCAGCTCCGGCTTGCAGTGGGTGCGGAAGTGCATGTGGGTGGTGTTGAACCACACGAAGAACGGCTCGTCGGCGTCGTTGGCCTCGCCGATGAAGCGCTTGGTCTCCACCAGCACCTCGTCGTCGATGGTCTCCATGCGCTTCTTGGTGAGCGGGCCGGTGTCCTCGATGCGACCGTCGGCCCAGCTGTGGATCACGCCGCGGGGGCCGAACATCGACTTGAAGTTCGGGAAGTCCTCGGGGCTCGGGTAGTCGAACTGCTCGGGCTCCTCCTCGGCGTTGAGGTGGTAGAGGTTCCCGAAGAACTCGTCGAAGCCGTGGCGGGTGGGCAGGAACTCGTCGCGGTCGCCCAGGTGGTTCTTGCCGAACTGGCCGGTGCGGTAGCCCCGCTCCTTGAGCGCGGTGGCGATCGTGGGGTCCTCGGCGCGCAGCCCGATGTCGGCGCCCGGCATGCCGACCTTGGTGAGCCCGGTGCGGTACGGGTTCTGGCCGGTGATGAACGCCGCCCGACCGGCGGTGCAGCTCTGCTCGCCGTAGTAGTCGGTGAAGCGGACGCCCTCCTCGGCGATGCGGTCGATGTTGGGCGTCCGGTAGCCCATCAGGCCGTCCGAGTAGCAGCTCAGGTTCGAGATGCCGATGTCGTCGCCCCAGATGATCAGGATGTTCGGCTTCTTGTCGGTCACGGGTGCCCTCCGGGGGTCGTGGCGGCGGGGGCCGCCGGGGGTGATGTTCGCGCGGTGGGGCGCGGGGCGCGGCCGGCGGCGGGGCCGGTCACGGGGTGGTCCGCCCGAGCTCGATCGGGTCGGCGAACACGGTGGTCCAGTCGTCGCGCATGCTGACGGTGGTCCAGCCCGAGCGGGTGGCGATCTCGGCCAGCGGCTCGGCGTCGGCGATGGTGCCGGCCACGCTCTCGTAGGCGATCTCGCGCTCGTCGTCGTCGTGGACCACGAGGAGGGCGAGCCCGGGCGAGGCACCCGCCGCCACGTCGAGCATCTCGCGGTCGCCCACGGAGTTGCCCGCGGCCAGCAGCGGGCTGCGCCCGAGGTGGCGCGCCATGGCCTCGACCTTGGCGGCGCCCTCGTTGGCCGGCCCGTCGAGCTCGGCCGTGCGGCGCAGCACCGGGCGGCCGTCCTCGCGCTCGTAGCGGTAGCGGATCATGGTCCCCACCACCCGCTCGGGGGGCACGCCGTAGAGGTCGTCGCTGATCGCCCGCACGAACTCGGTGCCGCCGCCCGTGACGATGCACACCGTCACGTCGCGAGCGCGCAGGGCGTCGAGCAGTTCGAGCATCGGCCGGTAGACCAGCCCGGTGGTGGGCCGACCGAGCAGCGGATGGGTGGCTCGGGCCACGAACTCGCGCGTCCGGGCCGTGAACTCGGCGGCCTCCATGCCGTCGAACAGCTCGGCGAGGGCGCCGGCGACGCGCGGCAGGCCGATCTCGGCGATGGCCGCCCCGTCGCCGTCGAGCACGGCGCGCAGCTCGGGTCGCTCGCGCAGCGCCGGGTCGTCGGCGGCCGCCCGTTCCAGCGCATCGGCGAAGAAGTCGTACTGGACGTAGGTCGGGCGCTCGCACCAGAGCGTGCCGTCGTTGTCGAGCACGGCGAGGCGCTGGGCGGGCGCGACCTCCTGCACGGCCTCGAGGAAGGCCTCGATGCGGGTGCGGGCGGTGCCCGGCCTCCACGAGGCGAGCTCGGGTTCGTTCACGGGGCCTCCGTCCGGCGGTGGGCGAGCACGGCGTCGTGCACGGTGGGGTGGATGCGATCGGCGCCGACGGCGTCGGTGAGACCGAGGGCGTCGGCGGTGCGCCGGGCGGGCGCGTGGACGTTGGCCAGCGCCAGCGCGATGCCCGCCCGATCGAGCGCGCGGGCCGTCGTCACCAGGTGCTCGGTGCTGGTGATGTCGAGGGCGTCGCTGCCGTCGAGGTCGAGGACCACCGTGGCGATCGGCGGTTCGGCGCCGACGGCCTCGGTGATGGCGTCGCAGATGGCCTGGGCGTTGGCGTAGAAGATCGGGGCGTCCGGGCGCACGAGGTGGAGGCCCGGCACCGGGGTCGCGCCGGGGTGGCGGCGGTGGTCGAGGTAGGCGGCCGGATGGTCGGGGTCGACGCCCAGCACCGAGACCGCCGGCCGGCTGGCCCGACCGATGACCAGCACGATCGACACCACCACGCCGAGGATCAGGGCGGGCAGCACGTCGAGGACGAGCACCGCGACCAGCGTCGTCGCGGCCAGGCCGAACTCCGCTCGGCTCAGCCGGGCGATGCGCCGGAGCTCGCCGACCTTCATGAGGTGGGCCACGGCGTGGAGGATCAGGGCGCCGAGCACGGCCTCGGGCAGCTGCTCGAACAGCCCGGTGAGGGCGATGATGGTGATCAGGGCGAGGCCGGCGGCGAACAGGGTCGACACCTGGGAGCGCGCCCCGGCGCCGTCGTTGACCGCCGACTGCGACAGGCTCCCGCCGGCGGCCAGCCCGCCGAGCAGGCCGGAGCCGACGTTGGCGACGCCGAGCGCGACCAGCTCCTGGTCGGGGTCGATCCGGTCGCCGTGGGCCTCGGCGAAGGCGGCGGCGGCGCCCAGGGCCTCGCTGTAGATGACGAGCATCATGCCGACGGCGCTCGGCAGGAGGATCCACAGGTCGGCGAGGCTGGCCTGGGGCAGCGCCGGCGAGGGGAGCCCCCCGGGGATCGGCCCCACGACGGCCACGCCGCGGCCCTCGAGGTCGAGCAGCGTGCTGGTGCCGATCGCGGCGACGAGGACCACCAGGCCGGCCGGCACCCGCGGGGCGCTCGCCGAGCACGACCAGCAGGGCGAGGGCCCCGAGGCCGACGACGAGCGTGGCCGGGTCGAGGTCGCCGAGGTGGCGCAGGACGTGGGCGAGCTGCTCGACGCTGTTGCCCTCGCCGCCCTCGATGCCGAGCACCTTCGGCAGCTGGCGCACGGCGACGAACAGGGCCAGGCCGAAGACGAAGCCGGTCATCACCGGGCGCGAGAGGAAGCTGGCGAGGAAGCCGAGCTTGGCGGCGCCGGCGATGAGGAACACGATCCCGGTGAGCACGATCACGGCGGCCGCGAGGGTCGCCTGCTGGGCGGCGTCGGCCGGGTGCAGCTCGTGGACCGCGGCGTACACGAGCACGGCCGACGCGGACGTCCCGGCCACGACGAGCTGTCGGCTGGTGCCCAGCACGGCGTAGGCCACGAGCGACGCGAGCAGCGTGTAGAGGCCGGCCTGCGGGGGCAGTCCGGCGAGGCCGGCGTAGGCGATCATCTCGGGCACGAGCAGGCCCCAGAGCGTGAACCCGGCGAGCAGGTCGGTGCGCAGCCACGGCCGCTCGTACGAGCGGGCCCACGTGGCGATCGGGAGCCGGGGCGCGCCGGGGCCGTGCTCATCGCCCTGCTCGCCCGGGCCCGCGCCGAGGCCGGCATCGCCGCCGACCACCTCGACGCCGAGCAGGGCCAGGCCGAGGTCGCGCCCGGTCGAGGAGGTCGTGGAGCCCGGCCTGGTCGATGGCGGTGGCGAGCAGCAGCGTGCGCCCATCGCCCGCCTCGACGAGCGCCGGGGCGAAGGCGGGGTGCAGATCGTGGCCGAGCTCGCCCTCGAGCTCGATGCGGTAGTCGGCGGTGATCACGGGTACCTCCTCCGCCGCGATCCTCCCCGACGCGAGGGGTCGCGCCCTCGCCCCCAGGGGTGAGCCCTGGTCGGGGCCTCGCCGCGGCGGTAGCGTCGGGAGCGATGGAGGGCGCATCGCAGGGCGGAGGCGAGGTGGGCCGTCGGCGCCCGCCGCGCTTCGCTCCCACCAAGTTCGCCGTCCCCGCCCCGCCCGGCGCAGCGCTCGGTCGCCCGAGCCTCCTCGACCGCCTCGACGCCGCGGCCGGGCTCGCTGCGGCTCGTGGTCGCCTCGCCGGGATCGGGCAAGTCGACGCTCCTCGTCGAGTGGGCGCAGCGGGTGGCCACGCCGGTGGCGTGGCTCGGCCTCGACCGGGCCGACGCCGACCCGGTCCGCTTCTGGCAGGCGGCCATCGCCGCGGTGGCCGGGGTGGCGCCCGGGTTCGGCGAGGAGGCGTTCGACCTGCTCACCCTCGACGGCCGCGTGGAGCAGGACGCCCTGGAATCGCTGCTCATCGAGGCCGACGCCCTCGAGGCGCCCGTCGTGCTGGTGGTCGACGACTTCCACCACGCCGGCCGCGCCGTGGCCGACCAGCTGGCCCACCTCCTCGAGCGCGGCCTCCGGCGCATCGAGGTGGCGCTGGGGAGCCGCAGCGACCCGGGCGGCGCGCTCGGCCGGCTGCGCGTCGACGGTCGCCTGGTCGAGGTGCGCGAGGCGGACCTGCGGCTCACCGCGCCCGAGGTCGCGGCGCTCGTCGCCCTGCTCGACGACGCGCTCGCCCTCTCGGTCGACGACGTCGAGGTCCTCCACCGCCGCACCGAGGGGTGGGCGGCGGGCATCCGGCTCGCGGTCGCCACCATGGAGGTGGAGGGCACCGGGTTCCTCGACCGCCTCGCCGGCTCGAGCCAGGCGCTCGCGCCGTACCTCTCGGCCGAGCTGCTCGACGCCCAGCCCGACGAGGTCCGGCGGTTCCTCCTCGACACCTGCATCGTGGACGAGCTGTCGCCGGCGCTGGCCGCCGAGCTGACGGGCGGCTCGGCGGTGACCCTGGCCGACCTCGAGGCGCGGCACGTCCTGCTGGCCCGCACCGACGACGCGGGCACGACCTACCGGTACCACCACCTGTTCGCCGAGCTGCTGCGCCACCGGCTGGGCGTGGAGGCGCCCGACCACGAGGCCCGGCTCCACGAGCGGGCGTCGGCCTGGTTCGAGCGCGAGGGCGATCCGGTGTCGGCCTTCCGCCACGCGTGGCGCGCGGGGCGACGTCGCGCCGCGATCGACCTCGTCGACGGCTCCGTCCTGGCCGAGTACTTCGTCGGGCGCCCCCACTCGGTGGCCGAGGCGTCGGCGTCGCTCACCGACGCCGACCTGCGGGCCGCCGGCAGCGGGGCGGCATCGGTCGCGGTCGCCCTGGCGGTCGAGGGAGCGATCGCGGAGGCGGCGGCGCTGGGCGAGCGCCTGGAGCGGGTGGTCGGGCGAGGGCTCGATCCCGCCGGGCGGCTCCGGCTGCTGACGGCGCGCGAGGTGGTGGCGCTCGTGCGCGGCGACGCCGAGGGCGCCGCGGCCCTCGCCGGCGAGGTCGATCGGCTGCTCGGGGCGGCGCCGCACCTCGCCGAGGACGACGCCGAGTGGGCGGCGCTGGCCCGGTTGACCCAGGTGCGCGCCCGGGTGTGGCTCGACGACCTCGCCGGCCTCGACGACGCCCCCATCCAGCCGGCTCGCGTCGCCTCGCCGCTCACCCACGCCGACCACCTCGCCGCCATGTCGTTCGCCCGGCTGGCCACCGGACGGCTCCCCGAGGCCCAGGACGCAGCCCGCTCGGCCCTGACCGTGCTCGCCGGGTGGCCCGAGCACGCCGAGGACCTCGGCGCGCTGCCCCAGGCCGTCGTGGGCTCGGTGCTGCTGGAGCAGGACCACGTCGACGCCGCCGAGCCGGTGCTCCGCCGGGCGCTCGCCCTGGTCACCCCGCTGCGGCGCCCGGCGGGGCTCGTCGCGCTGCTCGGCCTCGCCCGGATCCGCGGGGCCGAGGGCTCGTTCGACGCCGCGCTGGCCCTGCTCGACGAGGCCGACGCCATCCTGCGCAGCGCGCCTGCGGGTGGGGCGATGGCCGCCGCGGTGGCGAGCCGGCGCGCCCGGTGCTCGACGCCGCCGGCCGTCGAGCGGAGGCGGAGGCGGTCGTGGCCGCCCTCGGCGACCGGCCCGAGGCGACGGTGCTGGGGGCGCGGCTCGGGACCGATCCGCAGGCGTGGGAGCGCCTCGCGCCCGCCGAGCCGGGCCAGCCCCCGTCGCTCGCCGCGCTGGACCGCGAGCTGGCCCGGCTGGCCGGCGCGCTCGGCGCGGCGGCGGCCGACGCCGAGGCGATCGCGGACGGCGCCCTCGACCTCGTCGTGGCGACGGGTGCCCTCCTGCCGGTGGCCGAGGCCGGGGCCGAGGTGCTCGACGCCCTGCGCCGCCGAGCCCGCCGGCGGCCGCGCCACCCGGTGCTCGAGCGCCTCGCCCGGGTCCGCCCGCACGCCGTCGCCGGCGATCGCGCCGCGCTCGCCCTCGTCGAGGCGCTGAGCGAGCGCGAGCGCACGGTGCTGCGCTACCTCGACACCGCGCTGTCGTACCGAGAGATCGCCGAAGACCTCTACGTCTCGCTCAACACGGTGAAGACCCACGTCAAGAACGTGATCCGCAAGCTCGAGGTCGGCTCGCGCGACGAGGCGGTCGCGCGCGCCCGCGAGCTCGGCTACCTCTAGCGCGCTCCTCGCGCTCGATCAGGCGGCGGGGGCGCCGGCGCCGATGCGGTCGATCGCCACCTGCCAGGCGATGACCCCGACCACGACCACGAGGAGCAGCAGCCAGCTGAGCGAGGCGAACCAGAGCACCAGCGCGGCGGCGATCCACCCGCCGACGCGCAGCGGGTCGCGGTGGCCGGCCACCCAGGCGGCGGTGGTGGGGGCGGTGGCGAGGTCGGTGGCCGCCCCGCGTGCGGCGGCGGCGCCGGTGCCGGCGGTGGTGCGCAGCGACCGGGCCCAGCCGTAGGGGCCGGTGACGGCGACGGCGAGGGCGAGCGCGGCGAGCACCCACAAGACGGTGGCGGCCGCGGCGGTGAGCGGGTCGACGAACGTGGCGATCACCACGCGGGCGGCCTCTCGGTTGAGGTCCTCGACCACCAGGCCCTCGACCTGGGACTGGAGCAGGAAGCAGACCCGTCGGATGCCGATGGCGGCGATGGCGGCGGCGCCAAGGAGCTGGAACGCGGTGCGCCGGCGGCGGCGACAGCCAGAGGGCGCCCGGCGGCGAGCACGGCGAGGATGCCGGTGAGCACGGGCAGGCGATCGATCCAGCGCACCGCGGTCTGCGCGAGCGACAGCGTGCCGCCGTCGTAGACGGTGATCGTCCCGAAGTCGTCGTCGAGCTCGACGCCGAGCGCCTCGGCGAGGCGGCGCGACGCCTCGGGCACGTCGTCGACCCGGATGGTGGGGAGGCGGACGTCGCGACCGATCAGGTCGGGCACCTGCTCGGCGATGTCCGCGAGCACGGCGTCGATCAGCGGGATGAGGTCGATCTGCACCTTCTCGTCGTCGGCCACCACCGCCGGGCGATCGCCCTTCAGCGTGGCGATGGCGGCGTCGTGGGCCTTGGTGGCGGCGGCGGTCCAGATCGACTCGAAGCGGTCGGAGGCGAAGAACTCCTCCACCTTCTCGGCCACGAACTCGCGCACGGCGGCCGACAGCGGGATGGCCAGCACCTGGCCCCGCTCGGGAAGGGCCTCGGCGAAGAGCTCCTCGGGCTTGACCGCCTGCATCAGCTGGTCGGTGGCGTAGGCGGCCAGGGCGCGCTGGACCGCCGGGTCGGTGCCGAGGGGGACGACGCGCTCGTTCCACACGTCCTTGTCGAGCGTGTTCCGCTTCAGCCAGATGCCGACGCCCGACGCCAGGAACGACAGGGCGAAGACGACGACGAGGGTCACCGCGGCCAGGCTGCGGAACCGGCGGTTCCACCTCCGGGCGGGCGCGGCGGGGGTGGGAGCGTCAGCCATGGCCTCCATGGTGCTCGCTCCCGGGGTGGCCGGGCATCACCCTCGCCCGGGTGAGCGGCGGCCGCGTGCTCAGCGGACGGCGTCGACGAGCAGCGACACCGCCGAGAGCGCGAGGGCGGCGAGGACCGCGCTCGAAGGTGGGCCCGGCGAGGCGGCTGCGCAGGCGCAGCCCGAGGGCGTCGCCAGGGCGACGGCGACCCCGGCGGCGGCGGCGCCGGCCACGCGGTCGCCGGTGAAGCGGCCCTGGGCGCCGAGGACGACGATCTGGGCCAGGCCGGTCACGCCGAAGATGAGCGTGATCGTGAAGATGTACGTGCGGGCGGCGAGCCGGTAGCCGTGGATCCAGGTGGCCACCACCGGTCCCGACACGCCGATGGCGCCCTGCAGCAGCCCCACCGCGAGCCCGACGAAGGGGGCGCCCCGCCGGGCCGTGCGCTCCGCCCAGCGCAGGTGGGGGTCGCGCAGGAAGCGGACGATGAACACGACGATGGTGGCCGCGAGCAGCACGAGCAGCGGTTCCTCGGGCAGCTCCACGAGGGCGATCGTCCCGACGATGGCGCCGACGATGCCGAAGCCGATCAGCAGGTCGAGGTCGCGAGCCTCGTGGCGAGCCTCCCGGGCCTCCCAGCAGAGGAAGGCGTTGGCCGCGAAGTTGGGCACCGCCACCATCACCACCGCGTCCTCCACGCCGATGGCGAGCGAGATGAACGGGATGGCGATCACCGGGTAGCCGAGGCCGGTGACCGCCTTGACCAGGGCGCCCGCGAACGACGCCACCACGATCACGGCCACCTGCGACGACGTCACGATGTCGACCCTACGGAGCGGCGGGCGGGGGCTGCCCCATCGGGCGGGGCGCGCCGCTGGTCACGCGGCGTCGGGACCGAGGTCGCGCCGGTCGTGCCAGCGGGCGCAGCGCATGCACCAGAACTGGCTCGGCGGGCGGCGCACCGGCTCGTCCCACCGTGGTGGGGTCGAGGCGGGGCGGGTGGTGGCGGGGCGGGGGAGGTCGATGACGGTCACGGTGGGCTCCTCGGGTCGGGGCGGTTCGGTGGACGCTGGCATCGTGCGCCCCGTCGCTTGGAGCCCGCGTGGAGCCGCCTGGAAGCCCACGAAGCCCACGAAGCCCACGAACTGACCGCGATCTCGGTCGGCGGGCCGACGGCGATCGCGGAGGGTTCCCAGCGCGGGCCGCCGTGGGAAGATGGCGCGAGCGGAAGGAGGGGCGATGGACGCACCGAAGATCACCCTGGTGGGCGCCGGCGGCATGTCGTTCGGGCCGGCGATGGTGAACGACGTCGTGCACACCACGCGCCTGCGCGGGGCGCGCCTGGTGCTCCACGACCTCGACGAGGCGCGGCTCCAGCGCGCCTACGCCTTCGCCTCCAAGCTCAACGCGGCGGCGGGCGCCCCCATCCGCCTCGACTTCTCCACCGACCCGGCCGCCGCCCTCGAGGGGGCCGACTACGTGCTCAGCAGCGCCGAGGTCCGCCGCTTCGAGAGCTGGCGGCAGGACTTCGAGGTCCCGAACCGACACGGCGCCACCCAGATCACCGGGGAGAACGGCGGGCCGGGTGCGGTGTTCCACTCGCTGCGCTCGATCGCCAACACGCTGTCGATCTGCCGGTCGATCGAAGCCCACGCCCCCGACGCCCTGCTCATCAACCTGTCGAACCCGATGAGCCGGGTGACGCTCGCCATCAACCGGGCCACCCGGCTCCGCAACGTGGGCATGTGCCACGAGATGCCGATGGGCCTCAACCGCATCTGCCGGCGCCTGCGCATCCCCCGCGAGCACGTGACGGCCAAGGCGTCGGGCATCAACCACTTCACCTTCTTCACCGAGATGACCGACACCCGCACCGGCGAGGACCTGCTCCCCCGGGTGCGCGAGTTCTACACGGGCCGGTTCCACCGGTACTCCGAGCGGGTGCAGCGGGCAGCCCGGACGATCGATCGCACGCTGCCCGGCGCCGGGGTCCTCGAGTTCAACTACATGCCGCTCGTCGCCCAGCTCGTGCGCGAGCACGGGCTGGTGGCGTGCTCGGTCGACAGCCACATCGGGGAGTACCTGCCGTTCGCCACCGAGGCCGCCGACTTCGTCCCGGTGCCGATCGACTTCCACGAGCCGGTATCGCTCATGGCCGAGCGGGCGGCGCAGTGGGCGGCGACCACCAAGGTGCCGCTGCCGCTGCAGGCGATGGGCCACTCCAGCGAGGAGGTGGTGCCGATCATCGCCGCCGAGTGGGCCGACGATCCGACCTGGATCATGGCGGTGAACGTGCCGAACCGGGGCAACCTGCCCGACGTCGCCGACGGCCACATCGTGGAGGTGGGGGCGATGGTCGACGGCGAGGGCATCCACCCCGACGAGATGCCGGCGCTCGGGGAGCCGCTGGCCGGCTGGATCGGCGTGCAGACCGACCTCCAGGACCTGGTGGTGCGCGCCGCCATCGAGGGCGACGCCGAGCTGGCCTGGCAGGCGTTCCGCGACGACCCCAACGCGCCCCCGGTCGAGGCCGAGGCCCGCAAGGCCTTCGACGAGCTCCGCCGCCTGCAGTCCGACCTCCTCCCCATCTGACCCCGACCTCGGGTCGCTCGTCCCTGTTGGGGGCCGGCCGGCGAGGTGTGGGCGATCGTGTGCGCTGGGCGGTGGAGATCGCCCGCGGTTCGACCGGTTCGCGGGAGGATCTGCGCCGTGACCGATCGCGCCCGGCTCGTCGCCCTGCTCGGCGGCGACCTGCTCGTCCCCACGCCCGACCCGCCCTCGGTCCCCGGCGGGTGCGAGGTCGTGGAGCCCGAGCAGCTGGTCGTGGCGATGCACGAGGACGAGGCGGGCCTCGCCCTTCCCGCGTTCACCTCGGGCGAGGCGCTCCTGCGCTGGAGGCCCGAGGGCGGGGTGTGCGCGGCTCGCGACGGGTGGGCGGTGGCGGAGCTGGCGGCGGTCGACGCCGAGGGCCGCCTCGCGATCGACCCGGGCTCGCCCGACGAGCTGCTGGTGCCCGTCCTCGAGCTGGTGCCGCTGCTCCAGGCCCGATCGGTCGGGGCGGACCCGGCGACCGTCGGCGCGTCGCCGTACCTCGTCGCCGCATCCTCGGAGCCGCTCCCGGCCGAGGTGGCCGACGCCCTGCGCACGGTGCTCGCCGACGGGCCCGAGGTCGAAGGGGCGCACCTCGTGCTGATCGACGACGGTGGCGGGTCGCCCGGTCGCTGCGTGGCCGTGCGCCTGGTCGAGGGCACCGACCCGGCGACGGCGATGCCCGCACTGGTCGATGCGGTCGCAGCGGCCACCTCGGGGGCGGCCGGCCTCCCGTTCGTCGTCGAACCGGCCGCGCTGCGCTCGGCGATCGAGGCCAGCGGGACCGATCTGCTCGCCGACTGATCAGGAGCGGCGGAAGCGGCGGCGGCGAGGGGGATCGGGCGGGACGTCCTGCTGTTCGGGTCGGACGTAGAAGGGCGGCACGGACGACAGCGCGTGGTGGGGCTCGTCGGGCGACGCCACGATGACCTCGAACGGCTGGCCCTCGGTGAGCTCGCCGATCGACAGGGTGCCGAAGCCGTCCATCGCCTGCGGGTCGGTCTCCGGGCGCACCGACACGGTGTGGCGCAGGGCGTCCTCCGAGGTGAAGAACGGGGTGATCGGTCCCTCGGCGTCGTGGAGGAAGAGGATGTTGGCCTTGGCGCCGGGGGCGGCGGTGCCGTCGACCGGCGGCGGATCGATCGAGCCCAGCACGAAGACGTGGCTGTCGAGCAGGGCGCGGGCGAACGCCGGCCGCTCGGCGGGATCGTGGGCCGCCGCCATCAGGAGCCGCTCGAGGTCGTTGGTCGCCCGGTGATCGCTCAGGCCCCCGATGGTAGGGCCGCCCTCGTGAGCTGCGGTGGGGGCGCGTGCGTGGGGGCGGTCGGTCGGCCGGCCCACGGGTTCGTGAGCAGTTTCCGCGCTGGTGGCGCGTGAGGTGCTCACGGGGCGGTCGGGTGCGCGGGGTTCGATCGGGTTCGTGCGCAGTTCTCGCGCTGGTGGCACGTGATGTGCTCACGGGGCGTGGGGTCCCGGAACGGCGAAGGCCCTGGTCGTGTGACCAGGGCCTTCGCAGCGAGCGGGTGAGGAGAATCGAACTCCCGTATTCAGCTTGGGAAGCTGATGTTCTGCCATTGAACTACACCCGCAGGTAGGGGCCAGAGGGTAGCGCGGCGTCGGCCGGAGGATCACACGCGAAGGGGTCGGACGACCCGTGACGCGCCGCCAGCGCGGTGGCAGGCTGTGGCGATGGCAGGGGACGCCAGCGAGCCGATCGCGCCGCGCATCGAGGGGACCGTCGGGGTCGGGGGCAAGCGCCGGCTGGGGTTCGCCGAGTTCGGCCCGCCGGGTGGTCGCGCCGTCGTCTGGCTGCACGGCACCCCGGGTGCCCGCCGCCAGATCCCCCACGAGGCGCGCCGCTACGCCGAGCGCGAGGGCGTGCGCATCGTCGGCATCGACCGGCCCGGGATCGGCTCGTCGACCCCGCACCTCTACTCGTCGATCGTGCACTGGGCCGACGACCTCGAGGTCCTCGCCCAGCGCCTCGACCTCGACCCGCTCGTGGTCATCGGCCTCTCGGGCGGCGGCCCCTACGCCCTCGCCGCCGCCCATGCCCTGCCCCACCGGGTGAAGGCGGTGGGCGTGCTCGGCGGGGTGGCGCCGACGGTCGGCGTCGACGCCATCGGTGGTGGCGTCGTGGCGGCCGCCCGGCTCGCGTCCCCGGTGGTGAAGGCGGCCCGGGTGCCGCTCGGGATCGGACTCACGGGAGCGCTGCGGCTGGCCCGCCCGTTCGCGAACCAGGCCATCGGCGCCTACGGCCGCCTGTCGCCAGCCGGCGATCGGGCGCTGCTCAGCCGGCCCGAGTTCAAGGCGATGTTCATCGACGACCTGCTCAACGGCAGCCGCAAGCAGCTCTCGGCGCCGCTCGCCGACGTGATCCTCTTCTCCAAGCACTGGGGCTTCGAGCTGGCCGACGTGAAGGTGCCGGTGGTCTGGTGGCACGGCGACGCCGACCACATCGTCCCCTTCGAGCACGGCGTCCACTCGGTGGCCCGCCTGCCCGAGGCCGAGCTGCGCACCCTCCCCGGCGAGAGCCACCTCGGCGGCCTCGGCGTCGGCGAGGAGGTCTTGGCGACGCTGCTCGATCGGGCCGCCGCCGAGCGCTGACCGGGAGATCCCACCGCTCAGGCGCCGAGGCCGTCGGTAGGGTCGAACGCTCATGGACGCCGCCGACACGCCGCTCAGCCCCCGGATCCTCCTGCTGTGGCGCATCGGGTGGCTGGGGGGCACGGGGCTCCTGCTCGTCATCGCCCTCCTGTTCGCCGCCCTCGCCGCCGATGCGCCCGCCGCCGCCCGAGTGCTCCCGGTCGTGCTCGTCGGCGCCGTCGGCATCGCCCTCACCGTGCTCGTCCCGGCCGCCTCGTACCGGCGGTGGCGCTACGGCGTCACCGACGACGGCATCGAGATCCGCCACGGCCTGCTGGTGCGCCAGGAGTCGTCGATCCCGCACTTCCGGGTCCAGCACATCGACCTCCACCAGGGCCCGCTCGATCGCTGGCGCGGCATCGTGAAGCTGTCGATCTCCACGGCCTCGCCGGCCACCGACGCCACGCTCCCCGGCATCGAGCCCGAGCAGGCGCGCACCCTGCGGGCCCGGATCCTCGAGCGGGCCGAGGCCGATGACGGCGTCTGATCCGCGCCCGTCACCGGATCCCGCGCTCGCCCCGCCGGCCTGGCCGCCGCGGCGCCTGCACCCGGCATCGCCCGTGCTCGACCTGCTCAGCTCGGCGCGCCAGTGGGCGATCCCCCTGGCGTTCCTGATGATCTCGACGGGCGAGGTGCTGGTCCTCGGCCCCATCGCCTTCGTCGTGATCGCGCTGGTGGTCGGCTGGAAGGTGCTGGCGTGGCGACGGTTCACCTACCAGGTCGCCGACGGCGTCCTCGTGATCGAGCACGGCATCCTGCAGCGGGCGCGACGCGAGGTCCCGATCAGCCGCATCCAGCAGGTCGACCTCCGACGCCGGCTCCGACACCGGGCGCTCGGCGTCGCCGTGGTGCGCATCGACACGGCCGGCGGTGGCTCGGGCGCCGAAGCGGTCCTCGAGGCGATCGCCGATGAGGAGGCCTACGCCCTGCGGGTGGCTCTGCTCGACCGCCGGGGCGTTCCGCCCGCCGGCGCCGGGCCCGTCGATGCGGGCGCTGCGACCGATGCCGTCGAACCCGCCGATCCCCGCCCGGCGCCGGCGGCCGGTCCGGCCCCGGTGCCGGTCGTCGCCCTCACCACCGGCCAGCTGGTGGTGGCCGGGATCACCGGCGTCCGCCTCCTCGCCCTGCTGCCGTTCGCCGCCGCCGGCATGGGCCTCTTCTTCGAGCTGCCCGAGGAGACCGCGGCCGGCGTGGCCGGCTCCGCGCCCACCGGGGCGGTCGTGGTCGCCGTGCTCCTCGTCGCCGTCATCCCCGTGATGCTGCTGAGCGCCATCGCCTCGTCGCTGCTCACCGACCACGGCTTCACGCTCGTGCGGGTCGGCACCGACCTGCACCTCCGTCGGGGCCTGCTCGACCAGCGCGAGGCGACCCTCTCGCTGCGCCGGGTCCAGGCGGTGCGGGTCCACCAGAACCTGCTCCGGCGCCGGCTCGGGCTGGCATCGGTGCAGCTCCAGAGCGCGGGCAGCGGCACCGCGGCGGAGGGCGAGGTGACCCGGCTCACCATCCCGTACGTGCGCGAGGGCGACCTCGTCGGCCTGCTCGACTCGGTCCTGCCCACCACGGTCGAGCACCCGCCGCTCGTCCCCGCCCCGCCGGCCGCTCGTCGGCGGGCGTGGTTCCGGCGGGTCGGCCCCGCCACGGTGCTGCTCGTCGCCATCGCCGTGGCCGCGACCCTCGCCGGCGCCCCCATCGCCTGGGCCCTCCTGGTCCTCCTCGTGCCCGTCGCCGTCGAGGCCGAGCTCGTGTACCGCAACCTGGGCCACGTCGGCACGCCCACCCTCGTCGTGGCTCGCTCGGGCGGGTTCGTCCGGGCCACCGACTACCTGCCGGTGGCCAAGACGCAGAGCACCTCGCTCTCGTCATCGCCCTTCCAGCGCCGCGTCGGCCTGGCCTCGCTGCAGCTGCACGTCGCCGGGCGCGGCTCGGTCCCGGTGGTGCACGACGGCGATGCCGACCGCCTGGCCCGACTGCGCCTGGCCGCGCTGCACGCCCGCGTCGCGCGCGCCGACGAGGTCGAGGTCCGCCGCCGGGCACGGGTCGAGGCCGCCGCAGCCGCCGAGGGCGACGAGGTGCCGTCGGCCGGGTAGGTCGACGCGGCGAAGGGCGTCCCCGCCGGCCCGGCGTCCGGCTCCCTCAGCGAGGGGCGGGCGCCGAGCCGGCACGAGCGGCTCGGTCAGGAAGCACGCTCGGGAGATCGTCGGGCCGGCAGCGCCGGCGGCTGGACCATGTTGGCATGGACCGGGATGAGGCGGCCGTCGGCCAGCTCCACCAGCGGTTGCTGGCCCTCGCGCAGGTCGATCGCCGCCACCTCGAGGCCGGTGTGGATGTCGATGAGCCCGCCATCGTCGGCGACGGTGATCCGGCTCGGTCGCCCGTAGGCCAGCACCAGCAGGCCGAGCATGCAGGCGAGGCCGATCGATCGCACGTCGGCGGGCACGGCCTCGCGCCACATGAGCACGGTGAGCAGGTTCGAGATCGCGTGGCCGAGCGCCATCGGCAGGATCGAGCCCGAGCGGTAGACGATGAACGCCGAGAGGGCGGCGAAGGCGACGTAGGGCACCACGCCCGCCGGCGACGTCACCTGCTCGAGGTGGCCGGGCAGGAGGCAGAACCACAGCCCGGCGCCCACCAGCCCGGCGATGCGGGCGGGCCCGGGGCGCACCCGACCGAGGCGCAGGGCGGCGGCGATGATGGCCGGCACGGCGAGGCGGTAGACGAGCTCCTCGTTGAGGGCGGCGAGCACGAGGGCCGGCACCAGCTCGAGGCGGCCCTCGCGCCAGTAGAGGAACGACAGCACCGGGAGCACGACGGCCATGGCGAGCCAGAACCAGGTGGCGGCCCGGCGGATGGTCGAGCGCCCGAGCAGCCGCGACCCGCAGGCCAGCCCGAGGGCCAGCGACGGGAGCAGCGACGTCGACAGGGTGATGCCGCCCACCGGGATCCCCGGCACCGCGCCCATCACGTCGGCCAGCTCGACCAGGGCGGTGAGCCCGGCGAGGGCCAGCACGAGCGTGCGGCGGGTGGTGAGGACGGTGGCGGCGGCGCCGGCGGGCGCCTCGGTGTCGGCGGTCACGGACGACGGGATGGCGAGGGTCATCGGCCGGCTCCGGCGATGGCCGCCTCGGGCGGGGCGGCGGGGGCGAGCGGCTCGGCGGCCAGCGTGGCCTCGAGGGCGGCGACGGCGACCTCGATCATGTCGTCGGTGGGGTCCTCGGTGGTGATCTCCTGGAGCCAGTAGCCCGGCGCCATCAGCACCTTGCCCACCAGCTGGTGCTGGTGGCGGCCGGCGAAGCGGATCGCCTCGTAGGCCAGGCCGGCGACGATCGGCAGGCCGAGGATGCGGCTGGCGACCAGCACGCCCCAGCTCGGATGGCCCATCAGGGCGTGGACGAAGACCGTCGTGAGCACCACGACGAGCAGGAAGGCGGTGCCGCAGCGGGGGTGGCGACGGTCGAACGCCCGGATCTCGCCGGGGACGAGCGGGATGCGGTGCTCGAAGGCGTGGATCGTCATGTGCTCGGCGCCGTGGTAGGCGAACACCCGCTTCACCTGCGGCACCCGGCTGAGCGACCACAGGTACCCGACGAGGATGCCGAGGCGCAGCACGCCCTCGATCAGCGAGAACAGCACGGCGCTGTGCACGTCGAGCAGGTCGAGCGCCGCCTTCGCCACGACCGCGGGGAGCAGGCCGAAGATCCCGAACACGCCGACGAGCGCGACGATCACCGTGGTGGCCAGGCCCTTGCGGGTGTAGCCGTCGCCCGACTCGTCGCCCCGGGCCTGGGCGGCCCAGAGGGTGGCCCGGGTGCCGAGGGCGGCGGTCTCGCCGAGGGCCATCACGCCTCGGACCAGCGGGTACCGGCGCCACCCGTCGAGGCTGGCGGGGAGCGTGCGCGACGTGGTGGCGATGGTGCCGTCCTGGCAGCGCACCGCCGCGCCCCACGACTGGCCTCGGCGCATCATCACGCCCTCGAGCAGGGCTTGGCCACCGATGGGCCCGACGCTGGTGTCGATCGCCTGCTCGCTGCTCATGTCCCTGGCCTTCCCCTCTGACGACCACTCGTTGTGGTCACCCTCCGGGCCGAATACTACGGACAGTGAACCCGCTTGTCTAGGCCGATCGGCCTACTTCTCGATCTGGCGGCGGGGCCACCACCTTCTCCACCCGATCGGCGCGCTGGTGGCGCGCGTTCGGGGTGGAGAACGCCGGCGTGGGGGTGGTGCGGGTTCTGTGCTCGGTTCGTGCGCTGGTGGCGCGCGTTCGGGGTGGAGAACGCCGGCGCCGCGGTGCTGGGCCGAGCGCCCGGCGTCAGGTGAGGGCGGCGACCTGCTCGGCGCGGCGGGCCGAGCGCTCGTCGTCGCCGCGGGCGAGCGCGGCGGCGAGCTCGTCCTCGAGCGCCTGGGCGGCGAACGGGCGGGTGAGCACCGCGTCGGCCCCGGCCTGCCAGGCGAGCAGGGCGTTGGCCGGACCCGTGCTGATGACCACGGCGCGGGCGTCGACGCCCCGCTGGGCCCCGCCGCCGCGCAGGGCCCGCAGCTGCTCGACGTTGTCGGCCGCCAGGTCGAGCACGACGGCGTCGGCCCCGGCGGACAGCACGGCGGCCGACGCCTGGTCCGCCGCGGTGACCCGCACGGCGGTGTGGTCGCCGCGCTCGACGATCCGCGCCAGCACCTCGCACACCGTCTCGTCGACGGTGGCGACGACGACGGTGCGAGGCGACCCGGCGGCGGACGCGTCGGTCACGTTCGGCTCAGTCCTCGAGGGTCTCGAGCACGTTGCCGGCCCCGCCCCGGGCGTCGGAGGCCTCGAGGGCTTCGAGGAGGTGCATGGCGATGTCGGCCACCTGCACGTCGTCGCCCTTGCCGAGGCCCTTCACGCCGTCGTCGATCATGATGTAGCAGAAGGGGCAGGCGGTGGCGACGCGCTCGGCGCCGGTGGCCACGAGCTGCTCGGAGCGAGCGTCGTTGACCTTGGTGCCGATGGTCTCCTCCATCCACATGCGGGCGCCGCCGGCGCCGCAGCACATGCCCTTGGTGCCGTTGGCCGACGCTTCGACGATGTCGATGCCGCCCAGGTTGCCGATCACGTTGCGCGGCGCCATGTAGACGTCGTTGTGGCGACCGAGGTAGCAGGAGTCGTGGTACACGACCCGCTCCTCGAGGCGGGCGTCGCTCATGTCGAGCTTCCCGTTGGCGATCAGCCACTCGAGGAACTGGCTGTGGTGCACGACCTCGTAGCGGCCGCCGAGCTGCGGGTACTCGTTGAGCAGCGTGTTGAAGCAGTGCGGGCACTGGGTGATGATCTTGCGGACGCCCATGCCGTTCATCAGCTCGATGTTCTGCATGGCCAGCATCTGGAAGATGTACTCGTTGCCCGAGCGGCGGGCCGAGTCGCCGGTGCAGTTCTCCTGCGGGCCGAGGATGGCGAAGTCGACGCCGGCGCGCTGCATGAGCTTCGCCATGGCCTGGGTGACCTTCTGGTTCTTGTCGTCGAACGAGCCGGCGCAGCCCACCCAGTACAGGTACTCGTGGTCGAAGTCCTCGGAGCCGTCGACGATCTCGACGCCGTCGACCTTCGAGGTCCACGCCGCCCGGTCGCTCTGGCTCATGCCCCACGGGTTGCCGGAGTTCTCCATGCCGCGGTAGGCGGAGCCGAGCTCGGTGGGGAAGTTGCTCTCCATGAGCGCCAGGTAGCGGCGCATGTCGAGGATCTTGTCGAGGATCTCGATGTTGACCGGGCAGATCTCGTCGCACGCCTTGCAGCTGGTGCACGCCCAGATCTCCTCGGGCGTGATGCGGTCGAAGAGCGAGCTGGTCTCGATGGTGATCTCGGGGACCATCGAGATGGGGGGCGACACCTGCGGGGTCCCGGAGGCGGCCATGACCTCGCCCGTCTTCAGCACGATCTCGCGGGGGTCGAGCGGCTTGCCGGTGGCGTGGGCCGGGCACACCGAGGTGCACCGGCCGCACATGGTGCAGGCGTCGGTGTCGAGCAGCTGCTTCCAGGTGAGCTCCTCGACGGTGGAGGCACCGAAGCTCTCGAGCTCGGTCTCCATGAGGTTCGGCATGGCCCGCATGGCGCCCTTCGGGCGGTCCTTGTCCTTCAGGTACATGTTCAGCGGCGAGGTGAACATGTGGCGCATCATCGTGATGGGCAGGATCACGAGGAAGGCGGCGAAGGCGCCCACGTGGGCCACCCACAGCACCTGGTGGGTGCCGGCGAGGCTGCCGCTGCCGTCGATGAGGGTGGCGAGCGGATAGCCGATGAACGACCACTTCTCGAACTCGGGCGTGCCCTCGGCGGCGATGCGCCACCCTTCGGTGAGGAAGCCGGTGACGGCGAGGGCCAGCAGCACGCCGAGGCCGAGCGCGTGGTCGGCCTTGGTCTTGATGCGGATGCGGTAGGGCCGCTGCACGTAGCGGCGCCAGATGGCCCACCCGACGCCGACGAG
Source organism: Acidimicrobiales bacterium (assembly GCA_041394165.1). Taxonomy (GTDB): domain Bacteria; phylum Actinomycetota; class Acidimicrobiia; order Acidimicrobiales; family Iamiaceae; genus Aquihabitans. Next base: position 118,325 of record JAWKIT010000009.1, on the reverse strand, counting down.
CAGGCCGAGGCCGGCCAGGTCGCCCACGAACGAGTAGCCCTGGTAGGTGCCGCCGTGGAGGAACTTCATGCTCTCGGGCACCTGGTGGTTGATCTCCAGGATCGTGGTGACCGCGAGCAGCACGAGGAACGAGAAGTAGATGAGCGAGTGCATGAGGCCGGCCGCGGGATCTCGCAGCAGCGTCTGCATGTAGAGGCCCGCCCGCACGTCCTCGGCCCGGCGCTTGGCGTTCTTGCGGGTGGTGGCCCGGCGGTCGGGGGCGCCGCGCTCCCAGTTCTTGACCCGGTTCGAGAAGTTGAAGGCGCCGAAGAGGATGAGCGCCGGCATCAGCACGTAGAAGCCGAGCTTGAGCCACGACGGGATGTTGAAGAACACCTCGCGCTGCACGGCGGACTCGTCGTGCCACTCGGTGATCAGCGGGGCGATGCCCGACAGCGCCGTGAAGGCGGCGATCAGCGCTCCCAGCCCGAGGACGAGGTGGTGCGGGCGCACCCGCTTGTCGGTGGTCTCCGCAGTGGTCTCTTCGGTAGCCATAGCGAGGGCAAACGTACTCGCGCCTCCGCTGCGGGACCGAGTTCGTCGCGGTGGGCGCCGACGGCCGCCGCTCCGCACCGCTCAGCCGTCGGTGCGGACCTCCCAGGTGGCGGTGCGCATGCCCGCCATCCCGATCGACCCGCCGGGCTGGATGTGGCCGCCGTACCAGCCCGCCTTGCCGGCGAAGACCCACTCGGACGGGAGCCGCACGGTGCCCGTGTGCTCCGGGTCGTCCCAGGCCGGCTCGGCCTCCTCGGTGCGCCAGCCCTTGATGGTGACGAGGTCGCCCTCCACCCGCGCGCACACGCGCCACGGGAGCGGGCGCGGCACGTCGTCCTGCTCGAACGGGGTCCGCAGCGACACGGCGCCGTGGGTCTTGAAGTACGGCGTGCGGGCCGTGTCCCACGTGTAGACGTTCATCTGCCACTCGGCGCCGTACCAGATGTTCTTGGCCACGACGATGGCCCGGAACCGGCTGCCGTCGCTGCGCACGCGCAGGGCGAGGCCCTGCTGCACCCACGGGCCCTTCGAGTCGGTCCAGGTCGCGCAGCTCTCCTGGTTGTGGGTCATCGTGGTCGACGGCGGCCAGATCACCGTGCGGGTCTGGGAGCCCTCGGGCGTGGCCCGGTTCGACGACGGCGCGGTGATCCGCAGCGAGCCCTGGCCGGGGCTCAGCAGGTAGAGGTCGGTGCCGTCGCGGGTGACGTAGCGCTGGGCCAGGCTCGGCTTGCTCGACTGGTCGTAGAGGACGACCTCCACCTGCCGGCACCCGGCGGCGACGAGGGCGAGCGCGACGAGGACGCCGACGCTGCGTGCTCGTCTCGTCCAGGTTCGGCGCATCGGTCCCCGTGCCCGCGGCCCCGGCGGGCCGATCGGTGCGGGCGACACGGTACGCCGCGCGCGGCCGGTCGTGCTCGGCCGCCGAGGCGCTGCGTCCGGCCGGGGGAGCGGTGGGCCACCCCCGCGCGGGCCGGCCGGATCAGCCGTAGATCTGGCGGTCCAGGTCGCGCACGCGCGCCGCGAGCTGGCCGAGCAGCTTCTGGGCCAGCCCGGGCACCTCCTCGATCACGCCGGCGAACTCGCGAGCCGACAGCACGAGCGCGGTGAGCGTCGTGGTGGCGGTGACCGTGGCGGTGCGCGGGCCGTGGTCGAGCAGGGCCAGCTCGCCGATCGCGTCGCCGGGGCCGAGCTCGCCGACCTTGCGCCCGTTGCGGTGGACGCTCGCCGTGCCCTCGACGATCACGAACGCCTCGCGCCCGGCGTCGCCCTGGTCGACCAGGACGTGGCCGGCCTCGACGGTGATCTCGTTCGACGCCTTGGCGATGCGCCCGAGGTCGCGCTTGGAGAGCGCGGAGAGCAGCGGGATCTCGGCGAGGTGTTCGAGGTGCTTCGTGCGAGAGGCCATGGGCGCCGAGCGTACCGACGCGGCTGCGGCCGTGCCCGGGATCTCCCGACGCGAGGTCAGGCGCCGGCGGTGGCCTGCTTCGCGACGGCCTCGGCCGCCGCGCGCACGGCCTCGGGGTCGCCGAGGGCGCGCTCGAGGGCCGCCTTGGCCTCGGTGGGGCGCCCGTCGTCGTCGAGCTCGTAGACGAGGGGGACGCCGGTGGGGATGTCGAGGCCGGCGATGGCGTCGTCGGCGATCGAGTCCAGGTGCTTCACCAGCGCCCGCAGCGAGTTGCCGTGGGCGGCGACGAGCACGGTGCGCCCGCCGGCGAGGTCGGGGACGATCTGGTCGAACCAGTACGGGAGCATCCGCGCCACGACGTCGGCCAGGCACTCCGAGGCCGGCAGGACGTCGCTCGGGATCCGGGCGTAGCGCGCGTCCGCGTTCGGGTTGTGGGCGTTGTCGGCGGCGATGGGCGGCGGCGGCGTGTCGTAGCTGCGGCGCCACACCTTCACCTGGTCCTCGCCGAACTGGGCGGTGGCCTCGGCCTTGTTGCGGCCGGTGAGGTCGCCGTAGTGGCGCTCGTTCAGCCGCCAGTGGCGCTTCACGGGCAGCCACAGGAGGCCCATCTCGTCGAGCGCCAGGTTCGCCGTGCGGATGGCCCGGGTCTGCAGCGAGGTGTGGACCACGTCGGGGGCCAGCCCGGCCTCGGCCATCAGCGTGCCGGCCTGCGCCGCCTCGGTCCGACCCTTGTCGGAGAGGTCCGCATCCCACCAGCCGGTGAAGAGGTTCTCGGCGTTCCAGGTGCTCTGGCCGTGGCGGAGGAGGACGAGCGTCGACGTCATGGGGCCGAAGGTAGCGGGGGCCGCGGCCGGGGGCCGAAGCCACCGCCGACCCGAGCGCGGCCGAGCCGGTGGGCCAACATGGGGCCCGCGCCGGGGCCTCCCCACCTCCGGCGCAGGAAGGCACGATGGCTGCAGGGCGGCACCAACCGAGCGGCGCGCCGCGCCGACGCCGGTGACGGCCGTCGAGGCGCGCCCCGCGGTGGGCCACGGTGGCGGACGGTTCGGGTTCGGCCACCTGCCGGCCCTCGACGGGCTCCGCGGCGCCGCGGTGGCGGCGGTGCTCGCCTACCACCTCGACCACCTCGCCGGCGGGTACCTCGGCGTCGACCTGTTCTTCGTCCTCTCGGGCTTCCTCATCACGTCGCTGCTGCTCGCCGAGCGCGCCGGGCAGGGCCGCGTGGTCCTCGCCGACTTCTGGGCTCGCCGGGCTCGCCGACTCCTGCCGGCCCTGCTGCTGTTCCTCCTCGGGGTGGCGGCGTTCGCGCAGTGGATCGCTCGGCCCGTCGACCTCGACGCCATCCGGGGCGACGCCCTCGCCACGCTCCTCTACGTCGCCAACTGGCACGACATCGCCCAGGGCCAGAGCTACTGGGACATCTCGCTCGCACCGTCGCCGCTCCAGCACACCTGGAGCCTCGCCATCGAGGAGCAGTTCTACGTCCTGTGGCCGCTGGCCTTCGCGTGGCTGGCCGCCGTCGCCACCCGCCGCCGCGCCGCGGCCGAGCGGGTGGTCCTCGTGGTCGCCGGGGTCGGCGCCGCGCTGTCGGCGGCGCTGCTCGTGGGCCTGCACGCGGCCGGCGCGTCGGACTCGCGCCTCTACCAGGGCACCGACACGCGCGCCGCGGCGCTGCTGCTGGGTGCGGCGCTCGCCGCCTGGCACCGCTCGCGGCCGGTCGGCGGCGAGCGCGAGGTGGCTCGGGCCCGCGCGGTGGGCGGGGTGGCGGCGCTCGCGCTCGGCGCGCTGTGGATCGGCCTCGACGGCACCTCGCCCTGGCTGTACCGGGGCGGGCTCGCGGTGGCGAGCGTCCTGGCCACCGTCGTGATCGCCGCGGTGGTGCGCGGCGGCGGCCCGCTCGCCCGGGCGCTGTCGGTCGCGCCGCTGCGCTTCCTCGGCACCATCAGCTACGGCCTCTACCTGTGGCACTGGCTCGTGTTCCAGGCGGTCGACGCGCGCAACGGGCGGCTGCCCCTCCTCGGCGATCGGGTGCTCGACGGCATCGCCCTCGACGGCCTCAAGCTCGGGCTGTCCTTCGCCCTCGCCCTCGCCTCGTTCTGGCTCGTGGAGCAGCCGATCCGGCGGTCGCGCTGGCGGGGCTGGCCGCTGCTGATGGCGTCGGTGGGGGCGATGGCCGTGGTCGGCGCGGTCGTGGTGGCGGCCACGGCCGGCGGGGTGGCCGTCGCCGGCCAGCAGGAGGAGGTGCGCGACCCCACGGTCACCGTGGCCGAGGCGCCCGAGGTCCTCTACGTCGGCGACTCCGTCTCGCTCTCGCTCGTGGCCCCGGTCGCCGAGGACCCGGCCGCCTTCGGCGTCAACCCGATCAACCGGGCGTACCCCGGCTGCGCGCCCGTCTCGCAGGGGCGCCGCACCCGCAACTTCGCCGGCCAGCCCGCCGATCCGCCGCCCTGCTACCGCGACCTCGACACCGAGCTGCCGACGCTGCACCCCGACGTCATCTTCCTCCTCCAGGGCTCGCGGCCCAACGACGAGGTCGAGGTCGACGGTCGCTGGGTGGGGGCGTGCGACCCGGCCTGGAACCAGGTGTACCGCGAGGCGATGGCCGACCTCGTCGCGCGCCTCCGCACCTCCGGGGCACCGGTGGTGGTGGGGACGATCGCCCGCACCAGCGCCAACGCCGCGGTGCAGGTGCAGGGCTCCGAGGAGAACATCGCGTGCGCCAACCGCGAGCTGCGGCGGGTGGTCGACGAGTCCGAGGGCACCACGCTGCTCGACCTCAACGAGCTGGTGTGCCCCGACCCCGACGGCCCGTGCCGCGAGGAGATCGACGGCGACCCGATCCGCCCCGACGGGCTGCACTACGGCGAGGGGCCGGCCGGTCGCGAGGTGGCGCGCTGGGCCCTCGAGCACGTGCTGGCCGATGCGGGGCTCGAGCCGGCGCCGACCACGCCGGACGGCGGCGGCTGACGCGGCCGGCGGCGCTCAGGCGTTGCGGTTGCGCCGGAGGAGGACCTCCTGGGTCACCGACGCGACGTGGACGCCGTCGGGCGTGAACACGTGGCCCACCGTGAGCCCCCGCGACGAGATGAGCCCGTGGCAGATCATGGCGGTCAGGTGCCACGCCTCGGCCTGGATCGGCCGGTGGAACCAGATCGCGTGGTCGAGGGAGAAGGCGATGAAGGGGTGCTCGTCGGGGGCGTCGTCGGGGCCGGGCCGATCGGGGCGCAGGGAGACGACCGCATCGGTGGGGTAGTCGTCGGACATGTAGGCGAGGGCGCACGCGTGCAGCACGGGGTCGTCGCCCAGGTCGCCGCAGATCCGCATCCAGCCGCGCGACCGGCCCGGGAGGTCCGGGGTCGGCACGGTGGCCCGCTCGAACATCGAGCTCCACGAGTCCTGGCGGAGCTCGTCGGGGCCGGCGGCTTGCGGCATCTCGGCGATCTGCACCTCGGGGGCGGCCTCGTCGACCTGGTACGAGACCGACACCGAGAGGATGGCGCCGACCGCCTGGCGGGCGGTGACCGTGCGGGTGGCGAACGACCGGCCGTTGCGCACCCGGTCGACCTCGTAGCGCACCGGCTCGCTGTGGTCGCCGCGCCGGATGAAGTAGGCGTGCAGGGAGTGCACCCGGTACGACGGGTCGACCGTGTGGCTGGCGGCGCGCAGCGCCTGGGCCACGATCTGGCCGCCGTAGAGGCCGCCCCACGGGTAGCGGGGGCCGGTGCCGACCCAGACGTCGGGCCCGTGGGGCTCGAGGTCGAGCATCGCCACGAAGTCGGTCGTCGGATCGCCCATCGCAGGCATGGTGCCACGCCGCGACCACGGGGCCGAGGTGCCGCCCGTCACCTCGGCGAGCGGCGGGCCGGCGCGGCGATGGCATCGTCGGCCACCGCCACGAGTCGGGCGGCGGCCGCCCCGAGCGCAGCGCCGCCCACCAGGTCGAGCGGCGTGTGGACGCCGGCGACCATCCGGGCGAGGGCGACCACCAGCGCCAGGCCGAGCGCCCACGGGGCGGCACGCGGCCGGCTGAGCGAGAGCGACGCGGCCAGGGCGAACGCCAGCGCGGCGTGCGAGGAGGGGTAGGCGAAGCTGCCGGTGACCTCGCGGGGCGCCGCCCCGAGCGCGGCGGCCGAGAGCCGAGGGCGGGCGAAGGCGGCCTTGAGCAGGGTCGCGGCCACCCAGGCCAGCGCCACCGCCACGGCCGCCCGCCCGCCGGCCCGCCGCCCCACGAGCAGCCCGACGGCGAGCGCGCCGGCGAGGGCGCCCAGGCGGGTGCCCAGCGCCATCGGCACCTCGAGCGCGGTGGCGAGGCCGTCGGGAGCCCGCGCGCCCAGCGGGTGGCGCCGCGCTCGGCGCCCACGGCGAGCGCGCCCGCCACCACCAGCCCGAGCACGACCACGAGGGCCGTCAGCCCGGCCGCCGCTGCCGCCCGTCGGTCGTGCGCCACCGCCCGACCCTACGGCGCGAACATCGCGAGACGGCCCGCCGCCCGTGCGGTACCGTCCGGCGCATGTGCACGACCTGTACGACCCTGTTCGACCTGGCGGCGACGAACGTGGCGCTCGGCGCGGTCGTGGCGTCCAACCGCTGGGAGCGGTTCCAGGATGCTCGCCGCGGCATCTCCCGCCTCGAGCGCGAGCTGCGCACCTGGGAGTCCAACGCGGCGTTCGTCCGCTCGATGGGCCTCGAGCCCCTCGCGGTGGTCGGCGCGCCGCCGGCGGTGCCCGTGGCGCCCGTGACGGCGTCGGCCGACGCCGAGGTGGCACCCCCCGCCGCTCCGTGACCGAGCCCGAGGTCGAGGGCCTCCCGGGGCCCCGCTGGATCGCGCTCTCCTTCGTCGCCTACGTGGTGCTCGGCTACCTCTACAAGTCGATCTTCCTCAACTGGATCATCGGCCCCACGTGGCTCCTGCTCACCCTGCACGCGATCCCCCGCGGCGTCCGGTCGCTCCTCGGGCGGGCGGGCAGCCGGTGAGCTGGGCGGCGCACGAGTTCGAGAACTACGTCATCCAGCGCGAGACCGGCCGGAAGGTCTCGTTCCTGGCGATCGTGCTGGGCGCCCAGCTGCCCGACCTGTTCACCAAGTACTTCGTCTACAAGTCGTCGAACCCGGCCCACTTCCACCGGGGCTGGCCGGGCGTCGGCTTCAGCCACTCGCTGATCTTCGGCTTCACCTTCGCCGTGCTCATCCTGCGGTTCACCGGGAGCCGCAGCTGGGCGCTCGGCGTGCTCATCGGCCAGTGGGCCCACGTGCTCACCGACTTCGCCGACACCGCGGGCACCATGCCGTTCTTCCCGTTCTCCACCGAGCCGGTGACCATCAGCATGTGGAAGCACGCCGCCTCGCAGGGCCGCTACGGCGACGCGGCGGCGTACTACTCGAGCCTCGGCGGCATGTGGGACCTGTTCTGGCTGGTGATCCTGCTGGTGTTCGCCCGCAAGGTGCTGCGCCCGTCGTACTTCCGCCACACGATCGTGCCGGCCGACCCGAAGGTGTGGGGCTGGCTGCACCGCAAGCTGCGCCTGCCCGAGGGCGGGCTCATCCTCTTCTACTGGGGCTACCTCTTCTACGGCGCCGGGCGGATGGTCACCTGGTTCCTCTACGCCCGCTTCGGGGCGAAGGCCCCGTGGAACCCGGTGTGGGGCGGCCCGAGCTGGGTGGCCGGCAACGACCTCTCCGATGCCGGTCCGCTCGAGGTGATCGTCCGCACCTCCATCGGCGGCGTGCTGTTCTTCGCGTTCCTCTGGCTGTGCTGGCGCTGGTTCGTGAAGGGGTGGTGGGAGCGCGGGGAGGACCCACCCGCGGTGGCGCGCGGCCGGGGGTGGCGGGCCGCGTTCGGCCCCGACGACGATCCCCTGCCGGGCGCCCTCCCGGGCCCGGCGGCCGATCCGGTGCCGTGACGCTGCGGATCGCCTCCTACAACATCCGCACGGCGCGGGCCCCCGACCGGCGCTCGTTCTGGTGGGGGCGACGCGGCGCGCTGGCCCGGGCGATCGCAGCCGTGGACGCCGACGTGTGGGGGCTCCAGGAGGTCTTCGCCCTCCAGCGCCGCTACCTCGAGGCCGACGTGCTCGGCGGCCACGCGTGGGTGGGCTCGGGCCGCACCCGATCCCGGGCGGGCGAGGGGCTGTTCGTGGCCGCCCGGCGCGAGCGGGTGGCGGTGGAGGGCGGTGACGTGCGCTGGTTCGGCGCCGCACCCGACCGCCCGGGCTCGAAGCTGCCCGGCGCCGGGTTCCCCCGCATCGCCGTGCTGGCCTCGCTGCTCGTCGACGACCGGGCGCTGCTGCTCGTCGACGTCCACCTCGACGAGCGGTCCTCGGAGCGTCGGGCGGCGAGCGTGCGCCAGCTCGCCACGTGGGTGGGCGAGGAGGCCGCCGGCCGCTCGGTGGCGGTGCTCGGCGACTTCAACGAGGAGCCCCTCGTCGATCTTCGACCCGCTGCGCGAGCTCGGGCTGGCCCCGGCGCTCGGCCCCGACCACGGCGGCTCCAGCCACAGCTTCCACCGCGAGGAGCCCCGCCAGATCGACAACGTGTGGCTCTCGCCGGACGCTCGGGTCGACGCCGCCCAGGTGTGGGCCGAGGCGGCGATGGCCTCCGACCACGACCCCGTGGTCGTCGACCTGACGCTGGGCTGAGCGGCTCCCGCCCTGGTCAGGTGGTTCCTCGGAGATCTCGCGCCCCGAGTTGATAATCACGCACTCAAGTTTTATCCTGGTGCCTGTTCATCTGACCGATCCCCCTACCCCACATCCAGGAGAGGCACCCATGCCCAAGGCCGTTGGCATCGATCTCGGCACCACCAACTCGGTCGTCAGCGTCCTCGAGGCGGGCGACCCCATCGTGATCCCGAACGCCGAGGGATCGCGCACCACCCCCTCCGTCGTCGCCTTCGCCAAGAACGGCGAGGTGCTGGTCGGCGAGGTGGCCAAGCGCCAGGCCATCACCAACCCCGATCGCACCATCCGGTCCGTGAAGCGCCACATGGGCACCAACTGGACCATCGACATCGACGGGAAGGCGTACACCGCGCAGGAGATCTCGGCGCGCACGCTCATGAAGCTCAAGCGCGACGCCGAGGCGTACCTGGGCGACACGGTGACCCAGGCGGTCATCACCGTCCCCGCGTACTTCGACGACGCCCAGCGCACCGCCACCAAGGAGGCGGGCCAGATCGCCGGCCTCGAGGTGCTGCGCATCATCAACGAGCCCACCGCCGCCGCGCTCGCCTACGGGCTCGACAAGGACACCACCGAGCAGACGATCCTCGTGTTCGACCTCGGTGGCGGCACCTTCGACGTGTCGGTGCTCGAGATCGCCGATGGCGTCTTCGAGGTGAAGTCCACCCACGGCGACACCAGCCTCGGCGGCGACGACTGGGACCAGAAGGTCATCGACTGGCTGGTCGACGGCTTCAAGGGCGACCACGGCGTCGACCTCAGCAAGGACAACATGGCCCTCCAGCGCCTGAAGGAGGCGGCGGAGAAGGCCAAGATCGAGCTCAGCCAGGTGCAGAGCACGCAGATCAACCTGCCGTTCATCACGGCCACCGACGCCGGTCCGCTCCACCTCGACATGAACCTCACCCGGGCGAAGTTCCAGGAGCTCAGCGCCGACCTGCTGAACCGCTGCCGCGTGCCCTTCGAGCAGGCCATCTCCGACGCTGGGCTCACCAAGGGCCAGATCGACCACGTCGTGCTGGTCGGCGGCTCCACCCGCATGCCCGCCGTGGCCGAGCTGGTCCAGGAGATGACGGGCAAGGAGCCCAACAAGTCGGTGAACCCCGACGAGGTGGTCGCCATCGGCGCCGCCGTCCAGGCCGGCGTGCTCAAGGGCGACGTGAAGGACATCCTCCTGCTCGACGTGACGCCCCTGTCGCTCGGCATCGAGACCAAGGGCGGGGTGATGCACAAGCTCATCGAGCGCAACACCACCATCCCCACCAAGCGCACCGAGACCTACACCACGGCCGACGACATGCAGTCGCAGGTGGAGATCCACGTCCTGCAGGGCGAGCGCGACATGGCCCAGTTCAACAAGACGCTGGGCAAGTTCAAGCTGGTCGACCTGCCGCCGGCGCCCCGTGGCGTCCCGCAGATCGAGGTCACCTTCGACATCGACGCCAACGGCATCGTGCACGTGTCCGCCAAGGACAAGGGCACGGGCAAGGAGCAGTCGATGACGATCACCGGCCAGTCCTCGCTGAGCAAGGACCAGATCGACCAGATGGTGAAGGACGCGGAGGCCCACGCCGCCGAGGACGCCGCCCGCAAGGAGGAGGCCGACGTCCGCAACCAGGCGGACTCGCTGATCTACCAGACCGACAAGCTGCTGAAGGAGCAGGGCGAGAAGGTCACGGGCCCCGAGAAGGACGCCCTCGAGTCGTCGCTCGGCCGCCTGAAGAGCGCCTCCGAGGGCACCGACCTCGAGGCCATCAAGACCGCCGTCGAGGAGGTCTCCACCGCGTCGCAGGCCTTCGCCCAGAAGCTCTACGAGACCACCGCCACTGAGAACGCCGGGCAGTACGACGCCGGCGCGGCGGCGGGCGCCGGGGCCACCGGCGCCGACGACGACGACGTGGTCGACGCCGAGGTCATCGACGAGGACGGCGAGGGCTGATGTCCGACGCCGACCCGACCCCCCAGGCCGACGAGGCCGCGCCCGAGACCGACCCGGTCGACGGCGCGGCCCCGGCCGACGAGCCGGTCGCGGGCGACGAGCTCCCCGGCGACGGCGCCTCGGTCGAGGAGCTGATCGACGCGCTCGAGGCCACCACCGCCGAGCGCGACGAATACCTCGACCTCGCCCGGCGCACCCAGGCCGAGTTCGAGAACTACCGCAAGCGCGTCGCCAACCAGGCGGCCGATGACATCGCCCGCGCCACCGCCGGGCTCGTGGAGCAACTGCTCCCCGTGCTCGACGCGTGCGACGGCGCCATCGCCCACGGCTCGGCGGAGGTCGAGCCCATCTTCGCCGCGCTCCTCCAGAGCCTGGAGAAGCAGGGCCTGGCGCGCATCGACCCGCTCGGCGTCGAGTTCGACCCCAACGAGCACGAGGCCGTGATGCACGAGCCCGCCGAGGAGGGCCAGGAGGGCACCGTCGTGTCCGACGTCATGCGTCCCGGGTACTCGTGGAAGGGCCACGTCGTGCGCGCCGCCATGGTCAAGGTCCGGGGCTGAGGACCGGCGCACCGTGAACCCGCCGCGCGAGTGGTTCGAGAAGGACTTCTACGCCGTCCTCGGCGTCGGCAAGGACGCCGACGCCAAGGAGATCACGCGCGCCTACCGGAAGCTGGCCCGGGAGAACCACCCCGACGCCAAGCCCGGCGATGCCGCCGCCGAGGAGCGCTTCAAGGAGGTGTCGGCCGCGTACGACGTGGTCGGCGACCCCGAGAAGCGCAAGGAGTACGACGAGGTCCGCGCCCTCGGCCCGATGGGCGGCTTCGGCGGCCCGGGCGGCCCCGGCGCGGGCTTCGGCGGCGGTCCGGGCGGGTTCACCTTCGACGTGGGCGGCGCCGGGCTGGGCGACGTCCTCGGCAACCTGTTCGGCGGCGGCATGGGCGGGCGCGGCCGGGGCCGCACGGCCACCGGACCCCAGCGCGGCGCCGACCTCGAGGCCGAGCTGCACCTCGGCTTCACCGACGCCGTGGCCGGCCTCTCCACCTCGCTGCACCTCGTGAGCGACGCCGTCTGCTCCACGTGCAGCGGCACCGGCGCCGAGCCGGGAACCACGCCGGTCCGCTGCGGCGTGTGCGGCGGGCGGGGCGCGATCCAAGACGACCAGGGCATGTTCGCCACCTCGCGGCCGTGCCCCAGCTGCGGTGGGCGGGGCGTGCGCATCGAGCACCCGTGCCCCACGTGCCGGGGCGCCGGCGTCGAGCGCCGGCCGCGCGAGATCAAGGTCCGCATCCCCGCCGGCGTGCACGACGGGCAGCGCATCCGCCTGAAGGGCCGGGGCGACCCGGGCCGCCAGGGCGGCCAGCCCGGCGACCTGTTCGTCACGTGCCGGGTCGACCCCCACCCGGTGTTCGCCATGGACGGGCGCAACCTGCGCGTCACCGTCCCCATCACCTTCGCCGAGGCCGCCCTCGGCGCCGACATCGACGTGCCCACCATCGACGGTGGGCGCGTCAAGGTGCGCATCCCCGCCGGCACCCGCGCCGGCCGCACGTTCCGGGTCAAGGGCCGCGGCGTCGCCGCGGCCAAGGGCACCGGCGACCTGATGGTCAGCGTGGAGGTCGCCGTGCCTGCGAAGCTGTCCGACGCGGAGCGCGAGGCCATCGAGGCCCTCGCCGCTGCGGCCACCGCCTCGCCGCGGGAGCACCTGTTCACCTCGTGACCGAGGGAGGAAGCATGAGCCGTTCCCGAGACCACGCCGTCTACGTCATCTCCGTCGCCGCCGAGCTCGCCGGCGTCCACCCCCAGACCCTGCGCATCTACGAGCGCAAGGGCCTGGTCGACCCGGCGCGCACCCAGGGCGGGAGCCGCCGCTACAGCGACGCCGACATCGACCTGCTCAAGCGGATCCAGGACCTGACGAACGCCGGGCTCAACCTTGCCGGCGTCGAGCGGGTGCTCCAGCTCGAAGACGAGCTGCGCCAGGTGCGCGACGAGCTCGAGCGCACCCGCCAGCAGGCCCGCCAGGCCGTCGCCGAGGCCGAGCGCCGCGCCCGCTACGACCTGGTGCCCGTGCACCAGTCCGTGGTCCTCTACGAGGGCAAGCGCCGCCGCTGACGCTCGGGCGGCCGCCGCGAGCTCAGGACTTCGACAGCACCAGCGGGAACGGGGCGGGACCGGCCTTCGAGCCGAGCCGCACCAGCGTCGGGTCGATCGCGCCCTCCGGGCCCTCGAGCGTGAAGGCGAGCTGGTCGGCGAAGAAGCCGGGGTTGAAGTCGATGCCCACGATGGGCGCGCCCGTGGGGAGGTCGAAGGTGGCGACCTTGTCGGCCACGGCGACGTTGCCCACGCCGGCGACCGCCAGGTCGGCCCGGGCGATGGCGTCGTTGCTCGACATCGTTCCCTGCAGCGCCGGGATCGCCGGCCCGCCGACCACCCAGAGGTGCCACCCGTCGAAGTCCGACCAGAGGTACACGCCGGGCTCCACGTCGCCGGCGAGGGTCACCTCGGCGGCGCCCTGGCCCCGCTCGCCGAGGCCCGGCGGCCGGCCCCCCGTCTCGCTGGGCCACGTGCGCTTCGCGTCCTCGTCGCCCGCGGGGCGCTCGTCGGCCGCGCTCGAGCCCGACGGCGACCCGTCGTCCGACGAGCCGCGGGTCACCAGCACGAGCCCGACGACCACCAGCGCCACCACCACGAGCGCGATCTGGGTCAGGCGCACCGCCCGACGGTCGTCGTGGGTGCCGTCGGCGCTCGACGGTGCTGCGGGGGACGGGGGTGCGTCGCTCACCGGCCTCTCCTCGAGCCTTCGGGTTCATCGGGCGCGGCGAGCACCCCGTCGGGACCGGCCGCACCGTACTCCAGCCCGTCCGCGCCCCGGGCCCGCCACCGCCCGAGCGCGTCGATGCCGATCGCGGCCAGCACCGTGAGGCCCACCTCCCCGGCGGAGCGGTAGCGCGTGGCGCCGAAGGTGAGCGCCGCGCCGGCCAGCCCGCAGGCCAGCGGCGTCAGCAGGGGGAGGAGGCGACGGCGCGACGGTCGGGCTCGGGCGAAGGCGACGACGGCCAGGGCGTAGGTCGCGTACGTGGTGAGGAGCAGCGCCCACGTCACGGGCCCCTCTCGGCCCTCCCGGTCGATCTCGAGCTGGACCTGCTGCGTCGGTCGGAAGAGCCCGGCCGTGCGCCCCACGCGCGCCGCGATGACCACGGGCCAGCGACTCCGGTGCTCGGAGATGTAGGCGCTCGCCTCGGCGCGGTACTGGCGCCCGAGGTCGCTCTGGTCGGCGAGCTCGTTGGCGGGCAGGTCCGGGATCTCCGCACCGCAGAAGACGTTCCAGTAGCCGGTGCGGGGGCCGTACCAGGTGTCGTCGCACTGGGCGTAGGCCAGCGAGATGTCGAGGCCCGTCGCGATCGTCGTCGGGTGCTCGAAGCGGACCAGGTTCCAGCCGACCCACGGGCCGAGCACGGCCGTGCTCCAGAGGGCGGCGGCGGCCAAGCGGGTCGCCGTGCGCCGCCACGGCCCCGGGGCGGCGAGGCACAGGGGCAGCACCAGGACCGGCAGCAGCAGGACGAGCTCGCTGCGGGCCAGGCCGGCGGCGGCGGCCGCGGCCGCCATCCACCCGGCGCGCGACGGCGTCGGGCGCGACCAGAAGCCGTACGCCAGCAGGAGCGTCAGCGCGGTGAGGAGCTGCGCCGGGGTCTCGGCCATCAGGGTGGGATCGTTCGACCAGAAGGTGGGCGCGACGGCGGCGATCGAGGCCGCGATCAACCCGGCGCGGCCCGGCGACGGCGCGACCCAGGAAGCCGACCACCACGATCGTGGCGGTGCCGACGAGGCACGCCCACAGCTGCAGCGACGGTCGCGAGGAGAACCCGAGCTGTTGCCCGGCGGCCAGCACCAGGGTGTTGACCGGTGGGTGCACCGCACCCTGGAGCGCCTCCTGGTGGAAGATCCAGGCGTCGGTGTCGAGGAAGCCGCGCCCGAGGCGCAGGAACTCGGCGCGGGCCACGTAGGCCGGCCCGTCGTACTTCAGCCCGGCGTCCCAGCGCCAGCCGATCGCGTAGGCGAACCGGATGGCGAGGCCCACGAGCGCGACGAAGGGCAGCAGGCGGGCGAAGGCGGACGCCGCCGGCGTCGATCCGGCGAGCTCCGCCTCGGTGGAGGCCTCGCCGGTGCGGGTGGGAGCAGCCATGGACGACCCAGCCTGCCACCTGCGCCGAGGCCGGCCGAAGGGCCGCCCGAGGCCGTGAGTAGCATCCGCCTGTGCCTCGGGGAGCTTGGTCGGACCTGATCTCGCGCCCGGCCGCCGGGCTGGCCGCCGCCGCGGTCGCCGGCCTGACCGCCTGCATCGGGTTCCGAACGGGCGCGCTCTCGGGTGGGTGGGTGGGCGTGGACCTGCTCCTCGCCGTCGTCGGCTGGCTCCTCGCCTCCGACGGAGCCACCTCGGTCGCGCTGCGCCGCCGGGTCGCCGCCGGGCTCGCCGTCACGTGGCGTCCGGTGGCCGTCGCCCTCGGCCTGGCGGTGGCCTACGTGCTGGTCGACGAGGCCGCCGCCACGGACGGCTTGCTGCGGGGCGAGGCGCTGGCCCTCGTCGGCGGCTACGGCAACTGGCACCTGCTCGCGCTCGGCCCCGTCGAGGCGCCCGCCGTCCGGGGCAGCCTGCCCCTCCAGCACCTCTGGGCCGTGGCGGTCGCCGTGCAGGGGGTGGCGATCTGGGCGCTGGTCGTCGCCGCGACCCGTGGTCGGGCCCGGCGCCGTGCCGAGCGTCGCGATCCGGCGATCGGGCTCGCCCTCGTCCTGGCGGGCGCCGCCTGGCTCGTCGGGCTCGGTGCCGCCGTCGCCGGCGTGAGCGACCAGGCCGTCCTCGTGGCCACCCCCAGCCGCGTCGTCGCCCTCCTCGCGTCGGCCGCGCTGGCGCTGACCGCCCACGAGGGCCGCGGGGCGCGGGCGTGGTCGTTCGTGCACGCGACGCGCGGGCCCGCCCTCGCCGTGCTCGCCGTGCTGGCCGTCGTCGGCGATCCCGCCTCCGCCGTCGGCCGCTGGTCGTCGGCCTCGGTCGTCCCGCTGCTGGCGGTGGTCGCCGTGGCCGGGCTGGCTCCCTGGCCCGAGGCGGCGCGACCCACGCCCGCGCTCGCCGCGCCCGCAACACCGGGAGCCGGCGTGGCCCTCGGCGTGGCGGCCTGGCTCCTGGTGCCGCCGTCGCTCGCCCTCGTGGGCGCGATCCTCCCCGACGAGGCCGACCTCCTCGTCATCGCCGTCGGCCTCCTCCTCGCGGTCCCGCTGGCGGCCGGGTGCGCGCTCGGTGCGATCGTCGCCCCCGCGGACGGCCCCGCGGCCGAGCGGCGCCGGGTCCTCGTCCCGCCGGCGATCGTCGCCCTGCTCGTCCTGCTGTTCTCGGTCACGGGCGCGTTCCACTGGGAGGCCCCCCAGACCCGGCGGCAGTGGGAGTCCACGCGGGGTGGCTCGTGACCGCGACCGCGGCCGGCCAGCCCGACGTCGGCGCCGAGGCCCCGGCGCGCGCCCGCCGCCTCCGCCCCGCGCCCATCCACCGCGTCCGCGACCTGCCCCCCACCTCCCGCCTGGCGGTGCAGGCGGCGCTGGTCGGCCTGGCCCTGGTGCCGCTCCTCAGCGCGGCGATCGTGCTCCTCCAGGGCTGGCGGCCCACGGGCGACAACGCCCTCATCGGGCTGCGGGTCCACGACGTGCTCAGCGGCCACCCCCCGCTGATCGGCCAGCCGACCACGGGCGAGAACTTCGGCAGCGGGATCGAGACCAGCCACCCCGGTCCGATCGAGTTCTACCTGGTGGCGCCGTTCGTGCTGGTGCTCGGCCCGGCGGTGGGCCTCGCCCTGGGCGCGGCCGCCATCAACGCCGGCGCGCTCGTCGCCATCGGCTGGTTGGCGCACCGCCGGGGCGGGACGAGCCTGCTGGCCGTGGGCTCGCTCGGTGCGCTGGCGATGGCCCACTCGCTCGGCGGCAACCTGCTCCACGATCCCGTCTCCTCGAACGTCGGGTCCTTCGTCGCGCTCGCCCTGCTGTACGCCTCCTGGTCGGTGATCGCCGGGGACCTGCGGGTCGCGCCGCTGTTCGTGGCGCTCGCCTCGTTCTCGCTGCAGGACCACCTGACCTACCTCGGCACCGGCACGCCCGTCGTGGTCGTCGCGCTCGCGGCGGGGGTGTGGTGGGCGCGCCGCATCGCCGGGCGCGGCGGGTCCGGCTGGTTGCGGCGATCGATCGCCTCGAGCGTCGTGGTCGGGTTGGTGCTGTGGCTGCCGGTCCTGCTCGACGAGCTCGTCGGGAGCGCCAACGTCAACGCCATCTTCCGGACCTTCACCGGCAAGCGGACGCCCGGGGAGGGCGCGGCGTTCGCCGCGGGCCGGGTGGCGGAGGCGCTCGCACCGGTCCCGATCTTCGCTCGGCGGGTGGCTCCCCTCGGCTACCTCCACACCCCCGCGCTCCACGAGTGGCTGCTCGGCATCGCCGTGCTGGCCTGGATCGTCGTCGCCGGGGTGCTCTTCGCCCGTCGGGCGGACGTCGCGCGGGCCGCGATGGCCCTCGTCTCGGTGCTCGCCCTGGTGGCCGGGGGCTACAGCGCGGTCAAGCTCCCGGTGGGCGCCGGGATCCAGGGGTCGAACCTCCGGTGGATGTGGACGGCGTCCGCGTTCGGCTGGACCACGGCGGCGTGGACGGTGTGGCCCCTCCTCCCGGCCTTCTGGCGCCGGGTCGTGCGCGGCCCGGCGGCGGTGGTGCTCGGGCTGGCGCTGCTCGCCTCGGTCGTGAGCGTCGTGGGCTCGGTCGAGCTGGCCACCGACCGCGACGGGGCAGCGATGGAGGGGACCGACGCCCTCATCCGCGAGGTCGAGGCGAAGCTGCCGAAGGGCACCTACCGCGTGACCTACGAGGGAGGGTCGGCGGTGGTGTCGGTGGGTCCCGCGCTGGTGCACGACCTCGAGCAGCGCGGCGACGCGGTCTTCATGGACGTCGGGCCCTTCACCCGGGCCTACGCCGACCACCGCGAGTTCGACGGCCAGCGCGTCGACGGCACGATCGTGATCTCGTCCGAAGCGCGCGCCTCCTACCCTGAGGGCACGCGCCTGCTGGTGCGCCAGGAGCTGCAGGTCAACCGCGAGGAAGCCGCCATCAACACCATCCGCGTGTACTACGTCGAGGGCCAGCCGTGAGCGACGCCGAGGCGCCGGCGCGTCCCGCTCGCCGGCGACAGAACCTCGGGCTGGCGATCGCGGTCTTCCTCGGCATCGTCGCCGTGGGCCTCGGCCTCCTCTTCACGCTCAGCTCGGGCGACGATGCACCGGCCGACGCGCCCGCGGCCGGCCCGGCGGGCACGAACCTCGCCGACGCGGTGTCGACCACCTTCGTGGTCCCCGACGGCGACTACGCCGCCCTCTGCCGGTTCGCCGAGGAGCAAGCGGTGGACTTCGATCCCAACGGCGGCATCGAGGCCTACCGCCGGGTGCTCGAGGACCTCGACCTCGACGCGCTGCTCGCCGTGGCGCCCGAGGGCCTCCACCCGGCCATCGAGACCATCCGGGCGCAGCGGCCCATCGTGCTCGAGGCGCTCGCCCAGACCGACGACGTGGCGAGCGTCGGGCCCGGCGACTTCCCGCAGGGGTTCCTCGAGTCGTTCGCGCTGCTGGCCGCGGCGGGCGAGGAGCACTGCGGCGCCGGGGCGGCCGATCAGCCGGCGGGGCCGTAGCGCACGACCGCCGGGCTCGGGGTGAGCGCCACGAGCCCGCCGAGGTGGAGCGCGGTGCCGTCGGCGGCGGCGATGGTGAGCTCCTCGGCGAAGAACCCGGGGTTGAAGTCCACGCCGACCACCGGCGCGTCCGTGCTGCTGCGCGACAGCACGAAGCGCTCGTCCCCGGCGTCGACGGCGGGGGCGCCGCCGACCGGATCGACCTTGGCGAAGCGATCGTCGGTGGTGACGGTCACCGGGCCGGTCGCGTCGCCGACGAGCCATAGGTGCCAGCCGTTGAAGTCGTTCCAGAGGTAGGCGCCGTCCTCGAGGTCCACCGGCGAGGTGGGGGGGGGGGTGCCGTCGGGGCCGAGGGCCGTCGGTCGGCCGATGGCCGCGACGGTCCAGGTCGGGCCGGCGGGCGCGGTGGCGAGCGGCGCGGCGGCCGCCGTGGTCGAGGGGCCGTCGTGCTCGGTGCCCGCGTCGCCGAGGTCGCTGGCGATGAGCCGGCCGACGGGGCGCTCGCCGCCGTCGCCCCGCCCGGTGACGACCAGGACGGCGACGACGGCCGCGAGCACCAGCAGCGAGCCGCCGATCAGGCGGCGCAGCGCCCGGCGGGCTCCCGGTGCCGTGCGGGCGTCGGCGTCGGAGGGCTCGGTCACGGCGCCGATCGTAGGGGCCGGCCTCGGGCGGCGTCTCGTCCAGGTCGGCGCGAAACTTGAGCGTTTCGCTATCAACTTTGCTGAGCGTCTGCTATCGTGACCGGCATGGCACTGGACCCCAACCGCTGGACCCTGAAGACGCAGGAGGCGTTCAACGCCGCCATCTCGCGCGCCAGCGCGGACGCCAACCCCGAGGTCACGCCCGACCACCTCCTCGTCGCCCTGCTGGGCCAGTCCGAGGGCGTGGTGCTGCCGATCCTCGAGAAGGTGGGCGCCTCGCCGGCGTCGCTGCGCAACCGCGCCGAGGAGGCGCTGGCCGCTCTGCCCAAGGCCTACGGCGGCGCCGAGCCCCGGCTGTCGCGCGCCCTGTCGAACGTCGTCGAGCTCGCCGACCAGATCCGCGCCGAGCTGCGCGACGAGTACCTCTCCACCGAGCACCTCCTGCTCGCCCTGGCCGATCGCCTCGAGCTCGAGCGCGAGCAGCTGCTCGGTGCGCTCCAGAGCGTGCGCGGCAGCCACCGCGTCACCAGCCAGAACCCCGAGGAGCAGTACCAGGCGCTCGAGAAGTACGGCCGCGACCTCACCGAGGCCGCCCGCCAGGGCAAGCTCGACCCGGTCATCGGGCGCGACGAGGAGATCCGCCGCACCATCCAGGTGCTGAGCCGGCGCACCAAGAACAACCCGGTGCTGATCGGCGAGCCCGGCGTCGGCAAGACCGCCATCGTCGAGGGCCTCGCCCGGCGCATCGTCGAGGGCGACGTGCCCGAGAGCCTGAAGAACAAGCGGCTCATCTCGCTCGACCTGGTGGGCATGGTGGCCGGCGCCAAGTTCCGCGGCGAGTTCGAGGAGCGCCTCAAGGCGGTGCTCAAGGAGATCACCGACGCCCAGGGCGAGGTCATCACCTTCATCGACGAGCTGCACACCATCGTCGGCGCCGGCAAGGCCGAGGGCGCCAGCGATGCCGGCCAGATGATCAAGCCGATGCTGGCGCGCGGCGAGCTGCGGATGATCGGCGCCACCACGCTCGAGGAGTACCGCAAGTTCATCGAGACCGACGCCGCGCTCGAGCGCCGCTTCCAGCAGGTGTTCGTCGGCCAGCCCACGGTGGAGGACTCGATCGCCATCCTGCGCGGCCTCAAGGAGCGCTACGAGGTGCACCACGGCGTGCGCATCCAGGACGCCGCGCTGGTGGCCGCCGCGGTGCTGTCCGATCGCTACATCACCGGGCGGTTCCTGCCCGACAAGGCCATCGACCTCGTCGACGAGGCCGCCTCCAAGCTGCGCATCGAGATCGACTCGCTGCCCACCGAGATCGATGTCGTCGAGCGGCGCATCCGCCAGCTCGAGATCGAGCGGGTGGCCCTGGCCAAGGAGACCGACGCCGCGTCGGTCGAGCGCCTGGCATCGCTCGACAAGGAGCTGGCCGACCTCCAGGAGCAGTCGATGTCGATGAAGGCCCACTGGCAGGGCGAGAAGGACGCCATCGGCCACATCCGCGAGCTCAAGGAGCAGCTCGAGGCCAAGCGCACCGAGGTCGAGCGCGAGCCCGACCTCGAGAAGGCGGCCGAGATCCGCTACGGGCAGATCCCCCAGCTCGAGCGGGAGGTCGAGGAGGCCACGGCGCGCCTCGCCGAGCTCCAGGGCACCCAGCAGATGCTGAAGGAGGAGGTCGACGAGGAAGACGTCGCCGAGGTCGTCTCGAAGTGGACGGGCGTGCCCGTCACCCGCCTCATGGAGGGCGAGCTCCAGAAGCTCGTCCGCATGGAGGAGGTGCTCCACGAGCGGGTCATCGGCCAGGACGAGGCGGTGGTCGCGGTGGCCAACGCCATCCGCCGCTCGCGCGCCGGGCTGTCCGACCCGCATCGGCCCATCGGTTCGTTCCTGTTCCTCGGCCCCACCGGCGTGGGCAAGACCGAGCTGGCCCGCACCCTCGCCGACTTCCTCTTCGACGACGAGCGGGCCATGGTCCGCATCGACATGTCGGAGTACATGGAGAAGCACGCCGTCTCCCGCCTCGTGGGCGCGCCCCCCGGCTACGTCGGCTACGACCAGGGCGGCCAGCTCACCGAGGCCGTGCGCCGCCGGCCCTACGCGGTGATCCTCCTCGACGAGATCGAGAAGGCCCACCCCGACGTGTTCAACATCCTCCTGCAGGTGCTCGACGACGGTCGCCTCACCGACGGCCAGGGCCGCACGGTCGACTTCAGCAACACCGTGCTCATCATGACCAGCAACCTGCCCGGCGACCCGCTCACGCTGTTCAAGCCCGAGTTCGTCAACCGCATCGACGAGATCGTGCGGTTCCGGTCGCTCACCGCCGACGACCTCACCCACATCGTCGACATCCAGCTGGCCGGCCTGCGCGAGCGCCTCGCCGCCCGCCGCATCCGCCTCGAGGTCACGCCCGAGGCCGAGGCCGCCCTCGCCCGCGAGGGCTTCGACCCGGCGTTCGGCGCCCGGCCGCTCAAGCGGGTCATCCAGCGCGAGGTCGGCGACCAGCTCGCGATGCAGCTGCTGGAGGGCTCGGTGGCCGACGGCGACACCGTCAAGGTGACCACCGACGCCGACGGCGCCATCGCGATCGAGGTCTGACCGAGCAGGCCGATCCCCCGATCGAGCGAATCCGAGCGAACCCTCGGTTCCAGCTTGCCCCGGGGTGCTCCCCGCCACCATGCTTCCGCCGCGGCGACCGGGGGGTCGCCCGGAGAGGGGACAGCGATGGCGGAGCACGCCAGCGGTCAGGGGCGTCGCGGCGGACGGGCGATCGCGCTCGTCGTCGGGGTGCTGATCGGCACCATCGGGCTGGTGGGAGGCCCGGCGCGAGCCGACTCCACCACGACCTGGAAGAACACGACGGCGATCTCGATCCCCGACTCGGGGAGCGCCTCGCCGTACCCGTCGGCCATCACGGTGGCCGGGGCCGGCACCGAGATCACCGACCTCAAGGTTGTGATCCGCAACACCAGCCACGGGTGCGCCAAGGACCTCGACGTGCTCCTCGTGGGCCCCGACGGCACCAAGACCACCCTGTTCTCCGACAACGGCCACGCCGCACTGCTGCCGAACTGCTCGAACCTCGACAAGGCGTCGATCACCATCGACGACAGCTGCCCGGACTTCTCGAACTCGGTGCCCGGCGGCGCCGACATCTGCGTCCGGCCGTCCGACAACGACTCGCTCGGCCACCAGGGCGACTCGTGGCCCGGCGTGGGCGACGAGTTCCCGGCCCTCAACCTCTCCACGTTCGACGGCACGAACCCCAACGGCACGTGGAAGCTCTACGTGGTCGACGACTCGGCCGACGACAGCGGGTCGTTCGCCGGCGGCTGGGAGCTGCAGATCACCACCACCAACTCGCCGCCGCAGGCCCAGCCTCAGGTGCTCGACGTGAACAAGGGTGCCGCGAAGGCGTTCACCCTCGGCGGCAGCGATCCCGACGGCGATCCGCTCACCTGCATCGTCCCCGGCACCACCACCCAGGGGAAGGGCACCCTCGCCGGCAGCGGCTGCGCCCGCACCTACACGGCGGCACCGCGGACCGCCGGGACCGACGGCTTCGCCTTCCGGGTCCGCGACCCGCTCGGCCAGCAGAGCCCGAACGCGTCGGTGGTGTTCAACATCGTCAACCGGGCGCCGCAGGCCACCGACCAGACCATCACCGTCGGCCGCAACGAGCGCACGGCCATCGCCCTCGGCGGCACCGACGCCGATCCGGGCGAGGGCCTGGCGCTCACCTGCACGCCGACCCTCGGCGCCACCTCCCTCGGCAGCGTGTCGGGCAGCGGGTGCAACGTCACCTTCGCCGCGGGCAACGCCAACGGCACGACGAGCTTCGCCTTCACCGTGCAGGACGGCTTCGGCGGGCTCGACAGCGGCACCGTCACCGTCGAGGTGGTCGATCCGAACCTGCCCGGCTGCGCACCCGGCGAGAGCAAGAACGCCCGGTACGTGTGCCGCGTCTACAACGACCTCCTCGGCCGCGCCCCGGACCCCTCGGGCAAGGCCTTCTGGCTCCGCAAGGTGGACGCCGGCGAGAGCCGGGTCGGCATCATCCGGAAGTTCCAGACCACCCCGGAGTACAACCGGCGGGTCGTCGACGGGGTCTACAAGACCTTCCTGCAGCGCATCCCCGATCGCAGCGGCCAGGAGTACTGGGCCGGCAAGATCCGCAAGGGCGCCAACCCCGATGAGGTGCGGGCGCAGGTGATGGCGTCGAACGAGTACTGGAACAAGTCCGGCGCGTCGGGGGCCGGCTTCGCCGCGGCGATCTACCAGCAGGTGACCCGCACCCCGGCGACCCAGCAGCAGATCGACGCGGTCGTGGCCCAGCTCGCCGCCGGCAAGAGCCGGGCGTCGATCGCCGCCGCCCTGCTCGCCACCCCGGCCGGCGACACCGCCACGGTCAAGGCCATCTACGAGGCGTACCTGCGGCGCACGCCGCCGTCGAGCGAGATCACCTACTGGGTGAACAAGCTCCAGTCCGGGGTCACCGAGCTGAAGATCGTCGAGTCGACCATCTCGTCGAACGAGTACTTCAACCGGTCCTAGCGGCGTCGAGGCGGGTCGCCCCCATGAACGGGGCGACCCGCCTCGCTCCCTACGCTGGGACCGAGGTGGTCCGCCGAGCCCCGGCTCGTCGCCGTCACCCCCCACCTCGGAGAGCTCCCCCGCCATGACCGACGTCCCCCCGCGCGGCCCCCGCCGTCCGCCCCGGCCCGGCTCGTCCGGCCCGCCGTCGGCCGGCGGCCCGGCCCGTCCCCTCGCCCCGGCGGCGCCGCCAGCGCCCCGCCCGTCCTCCTCGCCCCGGCCGGCGCCGGGCGCCCGCCCTGCCCCCGGCGGCACCCGCCCGGGCGCGCCGGGCTCGAACCTGCGCCCTCCGGTCCCGGGCCGCCCGTCGGGCCTCGCCGGCGTCGCCGCGGCCGTCGTCCACGGTCGCCGGGCTGGCCGACGCCGCCCGGGCCGACCGCCGCCCCTCGGCGCGCCAGCGCGAGGTGGCGCGCAACCGCCTCCTCGCGGGCGGCGCCCTCCTGGTCGTGCTCGCCCTGGTGGCGTGGGGCTGCTCGAGCGTGCTCGGCGGCAGCGACGGGACGTCGACGACCGCGTCGAAGGACGGCGCCTCGGCGGGCGAGGGCGGAGGCTCGTCGGGCGGCGGCGGGTCCGGCGACGGCTCGTCGGACGGCACGTCGAAGCCGGCGGCCGACGGGCTCGCGCCCGAGCGCGACTACGACGGCTGGGTCGACCCGGCCAGCTCGGGCCAGCCGTGGAGCTCGGAGGTGAAGGGGCAGATCACCTTCCGCGGCAACCCGACGCGGACCTACTACGGCCTCGGCCCGGTGCCGAAGGACCCCAAGGTCCTCTGGACCTACCCCGAGAGCGGGGGCATGTGCTCGAACTCGCCGGTGGGCGGGGTGGCCAAGACCTGGTGCGGCTCGGGCTGGACCGGCCAGCCGTCGCTCTGGGAGCAGGACGGGCGCACCTGGCTGAGCTTCGGCGCCTACGACTCGAACATCCACTTCATGGATGCGGCCGACGGGTCCGACATCCTCACGCCGTTCCCCATGGGCGACATCATCAAGGGCTCGGTCACCCGTGACCCCGACGGCTACCCGCTGCTCTACTCGGGCAGCCGAGCCGACTTCCACATCCTCGCCATGGACCGCCCGAACGGCGAGCCCGAGGACCTGTGGTCGATGGACGGCGACTCGTTCACGCCGCGGAAGTGGAACAACGACTGGGACAGCTCGCCGCTCGTGATCGACGACTACCTGTTCGAGGGCGGCGAGAACGGGCTGTGGTTCGTCATCAAGCTCAACCGCACGATGGACGACGCCGGCCTGGTGCAGGTCGACCCCGAGATCGTGTTCCAGGGCGTCGGCTGGGACGACGAGCTGCTCTCGGACCTGGCCGGCTCCGGGGCGCGGGTGAACGACGTGTCGGTGGAGAACTCGCTCGCCATCTCGGGCAACACCGTCTACTTCGCCAACTCGGGGGGCCTGGTGCAGGGCTGGGACATCTCGGGCGTGAAGGACGGCGAGGACCCCGAGCGGGTGTTCCGGTTCTGGACCGGTGACGACACCGACGCCTCGGTGGTGATCGACGGCGACGGGATGCTCTACGTGGCGTCCGAGCGCGAGCGGGCCTCGACCTACGCGCGCAGCGACGCGGTGGGCCAGCTCATGAAGCTCGATCCGTCGAAGCCCGACGACCCGCTGGTGTGGTCGGTGCACGATCCGGCGAGCGACCCGCCCCAGGGCGCCTGCGAGGAGGTCAACTGCTACGGCATCTGGGCCACGCCCGCGCTGTGGAACGGCATGGTCTACGTGGGCACCAACCACGGCCGCGTGCTCGGCGTGCGCCAGGACACCGGCGAGGTGGTCTGGGAGAAGAAGCTCCCCGGCCCCACGTGGCAGTCGCCGGTCGTGGTCGACGACGTGATGATCCTGGGCGACTGCAGCGGCGTGCTGCACGCCTTCGACGTGTCCGATCCCGACGTCGATCCGCCGGAGCTGTGGACGGTGCAGCTCGAGGGCTGCATCGAGTCGACCCCTGCGGTGTTCGAGGGGCGGATCTTCGTGGGCGCCCGCGGCGGCAAGTTCTACGCGATCGGCGACGAGTAGCCGGGTGGACCGCCCGGCCGCTCGCCGCCGACGGCGGACCTACTCCGAGGCGATGGCGTCGAGCACGTTGAGCTTGGCCGCCCGTCGGGCCGGGCGGATCGAGGCGATGACCCCGAGCCCGGCGCCGAAGACGACGACGATCACGATCGACGTGGGCGACACCGAGAACTCGGTGATGCCCTGGCTCGCCAGCGCCTTGACCATCGTGTAGCAGAGCCCGACGCCCAGCAGGGTGCCGATCACCGTGCCCATCAGGGCCACGATCGTGGCCTCCCACCGCACCGACGAGCGCAGCTGGCTGAGGGTCATGCCGACCGCTCGCAGCAGGCCCAGCTCGCGGGTGCGCTCGTGGATGCTGAGCGACAAGGTGTTGGCGATGCCGATGAGGGCGATGATGATCGAGACGAGCAGCAGCGCGTAGATCACGTTGAGGAGCGTGCTGATCGACTGGACGATGCCCGACGTGAACTCGTCGCGGTCTTGGACCTTCATGGTGGGGTACTGCTCGAGCACCGCCTTGATCGGGGCCCGCAGCGAGGCGGCGTCCGTGCCCGGCGAGGCGAGGATGCCGAGCTGGTAGTCGGCCGGCTCGGTGGACAGCTCGTCGATGCGCTGGCGGCTCACGGTCCACTGGCCGAGCAGGGCCGGGTCGTCGCTCAGCACCTCGACGGTGAGCGTGGCCGTCTTGCCGCCCACGGCGACCACGTCGATGGCGTCGCCGATCTGCAGGTCCTGGTCCTTGGCCACCGAGCGGTCCACGATGATGCCGTCGTCGGTGAGGTCGCTCAGCTGGCCCTCGGCGAGCTTCACCGAGAAGACGTCCTCGAACGTCGCCGGGTCGATGCCGCCCAGCACCGAGTTGGGCTGCTCGCCGTTGGGCAGCGTCAGCTGGGCCGGCACGATCCCGATGGAGGTCACGGTCTCGACGCCGTCGACCTGGCGCAGCTGGTCGCTCAGCTCGGGGCTGACGCCGGCGAAGGTGAACTGGTTGATGGGCAGCACGATGTAGTCGCCCTTGAAGCCCGAGCCGATCGCCTGGTTCACGGACTTCTGGGCCGAGCTGGCGAAGATGGTGATGAACGCCACGAGCGCCACGCCGATGATGAGCGCCGAGGCGGTGGCCGCCGTGCGGCGGGGGCTGCGAACTGCGTTCTGGCGGGCGATGGTGCCGGTGACGCCCCGCAGCAGGGGCAGCGGCGAGCCGACCAGGCGGGCCACCGGCGTGGCGATGATCGGCCCGGCCACGAGCACCGCGACGATCAGCAGGAGCAGCCCGGCCCCGACGCCGGGGATGACCTTGGAGGAGGGGTCGGGCCGGAACGCCGGGAGGATCGACACGACGCCGAGCGCGAGCAGGACCACGGAGGCGACCATCCGCACCTTCGAGTGCCCGGTGGTGTCGATCGCCACGTCGCGCAGCGCCGCCATGGGCGGGACCCGGGTGGCGCGCACCGCCGGCCCGACCGCGGCGATCGTGGTGATCAGCAAGCCCGCGGCCATGGCGTAGGCCGCGATCAGCGGGGTGACCGACAGGGGAGCCTGGGGCAGGCCGAAGCCCGCCTGGTCGAGGCCGAAGAAGGCCAGCTTGGCGAGGCCGACGCCGCCGAGGAAGCCCAGGATCGCCGAGACCACGCCGATGACGACGGCTTCGAGCAGCACCGAGCCGAGCACCTGGCGGCGCGACGCGCCGAGGGCTCGCAGGAGGGCCAGCTCGCGGGTCCGCTGGGCCACGAGGATGTTGAACGTGTTCGAGATGATGAACCAGCCGACGAACAGGGCGATGCCGGCGAAGATCAGCAGCATCGTCGAGAAGAAGGAGAAGCCCTCCTTCACGTCGCTCGCGTTCTCGTCGGCCGCCTGCTGGCCGGTGACGATGTCGACCTTCGGCGCCAGGTCGGCGGCCTTCAGGTTGGCGACGAGCTGCTCGGGCGTGGTGCCGTCGTCGGCGCGGGCGACGACCGAATCGACCTTGCCCGGCTGGCCGGCGAGGTCCTGGGCCTGCTCGAGGGTGGTGCCGGCGAAGGTGGACCCGCCCGCGGAGTCGGCATCGCCGAAGGCGGAGATGCCGACGAGCTCGAGCGAGACGGTCCCCTTCGGCGTCACCATGTCGATCTGGTCGCCGATCGAGAAGTCCCCGTCCTCCACGCCAGCGCGGTCGAGGATCACCTCGCCGGTGCGCTCGGGTGCCCGCCCCTCGACCACCTGGTACGAGCTCAGCTGGTCGTCGGGGTCCCAGGAGCCGACGATGGTGGGCGGACCGAACCCGCCCATCGGCTCGCCCTTCGAGTCGAGCAGGGTGATCTGGGCGGTCTGGATGGAGCCCTCGGCGTTGGCGACGCCGTCGACGTCGCGCACGGCGCCGATCACCGACTCGTCGAGGAAGCCGCGCTGCACGCCGCCGAAGTCGGACTCGAAGAGCACGTCGCCGCGCACGACGGCGTCGACGTTCTTGCCGAGGTCGCCGAACAGGTCGTCGAACACGTTGTTGACCGTCGACGACAGGACGAGCGTGCCGGCCATGAAGGCCACGCCGAGCACCACCGCGATGCACGTGGAGATGAGGCGGCGCTTGTGGTCCCAGAGGGAGCGGAGGGTGTGGCGGACCACGTCAGTCCCCCAGGTGCTTCATGGCCTCGACCACCGTGTCGGTGGTCGGTTGCTGGATCTCCTGCACGATCTGCCCGTCGGCGAGGATCAGCACGCGGTCGGCGTAGGAGGCGGCGACCGGGTCGTGGGTGACCATCACGATGGTCTGGCCGTAGTCGGTGACCGCTCGGCGCATGAACCCGAGGATCTCCGAGCTCGAGCGCGAGTCGAGGTTGCCGGTGGGCTCGTCGGCGAAGATGATCGCCGGCTTGCTGGCCAGCGCCCGGGCCACCGCGACCCGCTGCTGCTGACCGCCCGAGAGCTCGCTCGGGCGGTGCGAGAGCCGGTCGCCGAGGTTCACCGTGGCCACCACCCGGTCGACCCACGCCTGGTCGGG
Source organism: Acidimicrobiales bacterium (assembly GCA_041394165.1). Classification (GTDB taxonomy): domain Bacteria; phylum Actinomycetota; class Acidimicrobiia; order Acidimicrobiales; family Iamiaceae; genus Aquihabitans. Next base: position 89,822 of record JAWKIT010000009.1, on the reverse strand, counting down.
GGTGGCGCCCGCGAGCGACATCGGCAGGACGATGTTCTCCTCGGCGGACAGCGTGGGGATCAGGTTGAAGGCCTGGAAGATGAACCCGACCCGGTCGCGGCGGAGCTTGGTGAGCTCCTTCTCGGTGAGCGAGGTGAGGTCGGTCCCCTCGATCCACACGCTGCCCGCGGTGAGGTCGTCGAGCCCGGCGAGGCAGTGCATGAGGGTCGACTTGCCCGAGCCCGACGGGCCCATGATCGCCGTGAACTGGCCGGCGGCGAAGTCGACCGTCACGCCGGCGAGGGCGTGCACGACGGTCGCGCCCTCGCCGTAGACCTTCCGGGCGTCCTGGGCCCGGGCGGCGATGGCGGTGGGCGTGGGGGCTGGGGCGGGCTCGGACGTGGTGGTGCTCATGGGGTCCTCGGAAGCTGGAGGGGCGTGCGGGTTCGACCGATCGGAGGGCCGGGACTCATCGGCGGCAGAGGGTGAGCGCCCGCCGACGTCCTCCGCACGCTAACGCGGGGGTCTGACGACGAGGCCGCCTTTGGCTCACCCGGGCGGGGGGCACCCCCGCCCGGGTGGGCTCACTCGGGATCGGCGGCGAGGACCTCGTAGAGCTTGCGGCGGGCATCGGTCAGGATCTCGACGGCCGTGGCCTGCTGAGCCGGCGTGCCGACCCGGAAGACCTGCTTGACGGCCGACATCGTGCTGCCGAGCACGTCGCGCAGCTCGAAGACGGCCGGGTCGACGCCGCCGGTGACCTCGTCCCACGGGGCGGGGCCCTCGCGCTCGTCGACGGCCGTGCGGCCCTCCTCGTTGAGGGTGAAGCGGCGCTTGCCGTCGACCTCCTCGGCCGAGACCAGGCCCTCCTCCTCGAGCATGGTGAGCGTCGGGTACACCGAGCCGGGGCTCGGCTTCCAGGCGCCGCCGGTGCGGGCGTCGAGCTCCTGGATCATCTCGTAGCCGTGCATCGGCCGTTCGGCGAGCAGGGCGAGCAGCGCGGCGCGCACGTCGCCCCGCCGGGCGCGGCCACCTCGGCCCCCGCGTGGACCTCGGCCGCCGGGGAAGGGGCCGCCGCGACCGCCGCGGCGCCGGAAGGGGTGGCCGCCGCGCTCGTCGCGGCCGGGCCAGGTGTCGTAGGCCGCTCGGCGGCCCGGGTGGTGGGTGGGATCGAACATCGATCGTTCCTTCTGTTGATGTATCACGATGCGATCACGATATATCGGAACTGATCGCTCAGCAACCCACCCCCTCGAACTTCTGGCGCCGGGGCGCCCGGAGCGGGCGCGAGGGCGCCAGAAGTTCGGGGGGGGGAGGGGTTGGGGGTCGGGGTGGGAGTGAGGTGGGGGAGAGGTGGGGGCGGCGGGCGCAGTAGGCTCGCCCCTCGGTCTGACCGCCGTCCGTGAGGAGCAGGGCCGTGCCAGCGACCGTCGTGGTCGGTACCCAGTGGGGCGACAAGGGCAAGGGGAAGTTCACCGACCTCGTGGCCAAGGAGATGCAGCTGGTCGTCCGCTACCAGGGCGGCCACAACGCCGGCCACACCCTGGTGGTCGACGGCGAGAGCTTCGCCCTCCAGCTGTGCCCCTCGGGCATCCTCTACGACCACATCACGCCGGTCATCGGCAACGGCGTCGTGGTCGATCCACGGGTGCTCATCGCCGAGATGGACATGCTGCTCAGCCGTGGGATCGACCCGAGCCGCCTGAAGGTCAGCGGCAACGCCCACCTGATCCTCCCGTACCACCAGGAGATCGACCGCCTCACCGAGCGCCGCCTCGGCAGCCGCAAGCTCGGCACCACCAAGCGCGGCATCGGCCCGGCCTACGCCGACAAGGCGAGCCGCGTGGGCCTGCGGGTCCAGGACTTGCTCGACCCGAAGATCTTCCGGGCCAAGCTCGAGGTGCTGGCCAAGGAGAAGAACGCCGTCCTGGCGAAGGTCTTCAACCAGCTGCCCCTCGACCCCGACGAGATCGCGGACGAGTACCTCGACGAGTGCCGGCCGCGCCTCGAGCCCCACATCGCCGACACGGTGAACCTCGTGCACGAGGCGCTCGAGCGCGACGAGCACGTGCTGTTCGAGGGGGCGCAGGCCACGTTCCTCGACCTCGACCACGGCACCTATCCGTTCGTCACGTCGTCGAACCCGGTGGCCGGCGGCGTCTGCACGGGTGCGGGCGTCGGCCCCCGCTACATCGACCGGGTCATCGGCGTGGCCAAGGCCTACGTCACCCGGGTCGGCACCGGGCCGTTCCCCACGGAGCTGGCCATCTCGGGCGAGGCGGTGGGCGGCAAGGACCGCGAGCTGGCCGACGAGGCGGAGATCGCGCTCGGCGACCACTTCGTGGACGTGGGCCGGGAGTACGGCACCAACTCCGGGCGCCGCCGTCGGCCCGGCTGGTTCGATGCCGTCATGCTCCGCCAGGCCGTCCGGCTGAACTCGCTGTCGGAGCTGGCCATCACCAAGCTCGACATCCTCGACGCGCTCGACACCGTGAAGGTGTGCGTGGCGTACGAGATCGACGGCCGGCGCGTCACCCACCTCCCGTACCACCAGAGCGACCTGCACGCGGCGGTCCCGGTGTACGAGGAGCTGCCGGGCTGGAAGACCGACCTCTCGCAGATCACCGAGACCCACCAGCTCCCCGCGGCGGCCGAGGCCTACCTCGCCTTCCTCGAGGACCAGGTGGGGGTGCCGGTCACGCTGGTGGGCGTGGGCCCGGGCCGGGAGCAGTTCGTCCACCGCAACGCCTGAGGGCGGGGAGGTCGCGCACGTGAAGGTCGTCGTCGTCGGATCGGGTGGGCGCGAGCACGCTGGCCACGGTGCTCGGTCGCCACGCCGAGGTGGTCGTCACGCCGGGGAACCCGGCCATCGCGGGCTCGGTGCCCACCCCGGTCGAGGAGCTGGTCGAGGCCGGCGACGTCGACCTCGTGGTGTTCGGCCCCGAGCAGCCGCTGGTGGCCGGCCACGCCGACCGCCTGCGCGCCGCCGGCGCCCGGGTGTTCGGCCCCGGGTGGGAGGGGGCCCAGCTCGAGGGCTCGAAGGCCTACATGAAGATGATCGCCGAGGAGGCGGGCTCCCCACCGCCCGCTGGGCCACCTTCACCGACGCCCGGGCGGCGGTCGACCACCTCGCCACCATGGTGCCGCCCTACGTGATCAAGACCGATGGGCTCGCCGCCGGCAAGGGCGTGCTGGTGACCGACTCGCTGGCCGACGCCGAGGCCGACGTGCGCGGCAAGCTCGAAGGCGACCGCTTCGGCGCGGCCGGCGAGCAGATCGTCATCGAGGAGGGGCTCGCCGGACCCGAGATCAGCGTGTTCGCGATCTGCGACGGCCAGCGCGCCGTGTGCCTGCCCGCCGCCCAGGACGTCAAGCGGGTCGGCGACGGCGACACGGGCCCGAACACGGGCGGCATGGGTGCGTGGTCGCCGCTGCCGTTCCTGCCCGACGACTTCGAGGAGGCGGTCGCCCGGGACTTCATCGAGCCGACGCTCGCCGAGCTCCGCCAGCGGGGGATCGACTACCGCGGCTGCCTCTACGCCGGGTTCATCCTCACCGACGAGGGGCCGAAGCTGCTCGAGTACAACGTCCGCTTCGGCGACCCCGACTCGCAGGTGGTCCTGCTGCGCATGACCTCGAACCTGGCCGAGCTGCTGGCCGCCGCCGCCGACGGCGATCTCACGGCGGCGCCGGCGCCCACGTTCGCCGACGAGACCGCGGTCCTCGTGGTGGCCGCGTCGGAGGGCTACCCGGTGAACCCCCGCACGGGCGACGCGATCGACGGGATCGAGGCCGCCCGCGAGGTCGCCGGGGCCACGGTCCTCGCCGCCGGGGTCGGCCAGCGCGAGGGCGTGCTCACCACCGCCGGCGGCCGCGTCCTGAACGTGGTGGGCACCGGGGCCGACGCGGCCGCGGCGCGCGCCGTGGCGTACGAGGCCCTGGGGTGCATCTCGTGGCCGGGCGAGCACCACCGCACCGACATCGCCGCCCAGCCGTAGCGCCCCGGCGGCCATCGCCGGAAGCAGACTTCGTAGGTTGCCGCCCGGCTCGGGTAGCTTCGGCCGGGTCCGCCCGCAGCAGAGGAGTGCAGCGCCGTGCCCTACAAGGTCGCCATCATCATGGGATCGCCGAACGACCGCTCCAAGATGGAGCCGGCCGCCGAGACCCTCGCCGGGTTCGGGATCGAGGCCGACGTCCAGGTCATGTCGGCCCACCGCACGCCGGCCACCGTCGCGGAGTTCGTGGGCTCGGCGCGGGCGAACGGCTACGCCGCGATCATCGCCGGCGCCGGCATGGCCGCGCACCTCGCGGGCGCGGCGGCGGCCCACACGACGCTGCCCGTGATCGGGGTGCCCCTGTCGGGCGGCGCCCTGAACGGGGTCGACGCCCTCTACTCGACCGTGCAGATGCCCAAGGGCATCCCGGTGGCCACGGTCGCCGTCGACGGGTCGATCAACGCGGCGCTGCTGGTGGTCCAGATGCTCGCCATCTCGGACGAGGACCTGCAGGCGAAGTTGGTCGCCGATCGCGAGGCGCGCGCCGCGGTCCGCTGAGCCCGCCGCGGCCGCCCGTCAGGCGACGGGCTGGTCGGCGCCCTGGGGCGAGTAGCGCGAGGTCGGCATCGTCATGTGCTGGGGGGCGGGCACGTTGCTGCTGCGCGCCGCGTCGGCCATCGGGGGCGCCAGCGCCTTGATGGCCGCCTTGGCGGCGCGGGCCTCAGCCTTCGCCAGCCGCTTCTCCTCGCGCTTGCGGTTGCGCTCCTCGCGGCGGTCGGTCGGCGTCGCCGCGGCGGCCGCAACCGGCTTGATGGTCTTGTTGCGGACGCCCGACGCGGTGAGGGCGCAGCCGATGCAGTACGGGGGCTTGTCCGGTCCGAACGCGAACACCAGGCAGCGGCCGCAGAACGGTCGGTTGCAGGTTCGGCAGTGCGCGACGTACGGCTCCTCGAAGTGCCGCATGCAGTGGTTGGTCGCGAGCTGTGACACGGAACGCCCCCCTCCGGAACGGTGCCCCCTCCCATCGGCACGGCAGCGGCCGCGCTGAAGGGATTGGCCCCGCGGGCCGGCGCGGCGGGGGGACTACCGTCGCCCGGGTGAAGCCCGCCGTGCCCAACGTCCTCGCCTCCCGGTACGCCAGCGCGCCGATGGCCGAGCTGTGGTCGGCCGAGCACAAGGTCGTGCTCGAGCGGCGCCTCTGGCTGGCCGTGCTGCGCGCCCAGCGAGCGCTCGGCGTCGACGTGCCCGACGGGGTGGTGGAGGCCTACGAGGCGGTCGTCGACCAGGTCGACCTCGAGTCCATCGCGGCGCGCGAGCGGGTGACCCGCCACGACGTCAAGGCGCGCATCGAGGAGTTCTCCGCCCTCGCCGGCCACGAGCACATCCACAAGGGGATGACCTCGCGCGACCTCACCGAGAACGTCGAGCAGCTCCAGGTGCGCGACGCCCTGGTGCTCGTGCGGGGCCGGATGCTCGCCGCGCTCGCCCGGCTCGCCGAGCGCGCCGCGGAGCACGAGACCACGGTCATCACCGGGCGCAGCCACAACGTCCCCGCGCAGGCCACCACGCTCGGCAAGCGGTTCGCCAACGCCGGCCAGGAGCTGCTGGTGGCGCTGCGCCGGGTCGACGAGCTGCTCGACCGCTACCCGCTGCGCGGCATCAAGGGGCCCGTCGGCACCCAGCAGGACATGCTCGACCTGCTCGGCACGCCCGAGCGGGTCGCCCGCATGGAGGAGGCGGTGGGGGCCCACCTCGGCTTCGCCGCTCGGCTCGACAACGTCGGCCAGATCTACCCGCGCTCGCTCGACCTCGACGTGGTCTCGGCGCTCGTGCAGGCGGCCGCCGGACCGGCCAGCCTGGCCACCACCCTGCGGCTCATGGCCGGCCAGGAGCTGGTCACCGAGGGGTTCAAGCCGGGCCAGGTGGGCTCGTCGGCCATGCCCCACAAGATGAACGCCCGCTCGTGCGAGCGGGTCTGCGGCTTCGCCGCCATCCTCGGCGGCCACCTGTCGATGGTCACCGCCCTGAGCGGCGGCCAGTGGAACGAGGGCGACGTGAGCGACTCGGTGGTGCGGCGCGTCGCCCTGCCAGATGCCTTCTTCGCCATCGACGGGATGTTCGAGACGTTCCTCACGGTGCTCGACGAGTTCGGCGCCTACCCGGCGGTCATCGCCCGCGAGAACGAGCGCTACCTGCCCTTCCTCGCCACCACCAAGGTGCTGATGGCGGCCGTGCGCCACGGGGTCGGCCGCGAGGTGGCCCACGAGGCCATCAAGGAGCACGCCGTGGCCGTCGCCCTCGCCATGCGCGAGGGCGGCGACAACGACCTCGTCGCCCGCCTCGGCGCCGACGAGCGCCTCGGGCTCGACGAGGTCGACCTGCGCCGGGTGCTCGCCGATCCCATCGAGTTCGTCGGCCTGGCCCCGAGCCAGACCCGTGCCTTCGTCGCCGCCGTGGAGCACCTCGTGGCCGACGATCCCGCCGCGGCCGCCTACCGGCCCGGCGACATCCTGTAGCTCAGCGGTTCGCCGCCTTGTCGGCGTACATGCGGCGGTCGGCCGAGCGCAGCAGGTCGTCCACGTCGAGGTGCTCGAGCGAGGTGGCCACCCCCAGGCTGAGCCCGACGCGCACGAGGTGCTCGCCGATCGAGATCGGCTCGCGCACCGCGGCGCGCAGGCGCTCCACCACCCGGGCCGCGTCGTCGGGGCCGAGCCCCGGGCAGAGCACGGCGAACTCGTCGCCGCCCAGCCGGGCGACCAGGTCGTCGGGCCGGGTGGCCCGGCGCAACCGCTCGGCCACCACCTGCAGGACGATGTCGCCCGCGGCGTGGCCGTGCTCGTCGTTGATCGCCTTGAACCCGTCGAGGTCCCCGAACGCCACGAGGGTCCCGGGCCGCTCGGCGGTCTCGTGGCCGCCGAGCATGGCGGCCACCACGTCGGTGAAGCGACGGCGGTTGGCCAGGCCGGTGAGGGGGTCGTGGCCGGCCTGGTGGTCGAGCTCGGCGAGCAGCCCGGTCAGCTGGTGCGACTGCCGGTGGAGCTCGAAGAGGTGCTCCACCTGGCGCCCGAGGTCGTCGAGGGCGGCGAGCTGGTGGCGGTCGAGCTCGCCGGGGAGCTCGTCGACGACGCAGAGGGTGCCCAGCACCCGGCCGTCGGGGTCGCGCAGGGGCGTGCTGGCGTACATGCGGACCGCGCCGATGCGCCCGTCGACGAAGGGGTTGCGCTCGAACCGGGGGTCGGCGGCGGCGTCGCTCACGTGGATGGCAGCATCCTCGGCCACGACCCGGTCGCACATCGCCTGCTCGCGGGGGACCTCCACGCGGTCCGTGCCGGTGACGGCCGCCTGCCACTGGCGGTCGCGGTCGATCAGGTTGACGACCGCCGCCTGCGCGCCGGTCAGGTAGGTGGCGAGGCGGGTGATCGCCTCGAGGTCGGGCCGTGGCGGCTGGTCGAGCAGGCCGTACCGGCGCAGCGACGCGACGCGGGCGTCGTCATCGGCGCGGTCGGGTTCGGGAGGCGCGTCCACCGCCTCCCGATCGGCCGCGACCGCGCGATCGGGAGGGGTGGCGGCACCGAAGATGTACGAAGCGCTCTTCCGGCTTGGTAGGTTCGGGCCGTGAGCGAGATCGCCCTTCCCCAGCTGTACTCCGGCAAGGTCCGCGACATCTACGACGCCGGCGAGGGCCGGTTGCTGATGGTGACGTCGGATCGCATCTCGGCCTTCGACGTGGTCATGGCCGAGCCGATCACGGACAAGGGCCGGGTGCTCACCGCCATGTCGGCCTTCTGGTTCGAGACGTTCGCCGACCTGATCGGCGGGCACCTGATCGCCACCTCGGGCCCCGAGACCGAGGCGCTCGGCATCGCGGACGACGACCCGGAGCTCGCCGGGCGGATCATGCTCACCCGCAAGGCCGAGATGCTCCCGGTCGAGTGCATCGTCCGCGGCTACATCACCGGCTCCGCCTGGAAGGAGTACCAGGCGTCGGGCACGATGCACGGCGCCTCGCTCCCGGGCGACCTGCTCGAGAGCTCGCAGCTCCCCGAGCCGGTGTTCACCCCGTCCACCAAGGCCGAGGTCGGCGACCACGACGAGAACATCTCGTTCGAGCAGGCCGCGAACCTGATCGGGACCGAGCTGGCCGAGCGGGCGCGCGACGTGTCGCTGCGGATCTACGCCGAGGGCGCCGCCTGGGCGGCCGAGCGCGGGATCATCATCGCCGACACGAAGTTCGAGCTCGGGCTGGTCGACGGCGAGCTGATCCTGTGCGACGAGGTGCTCACGCCGGACTCCTCGCGGTTCTGGCCGGCGGCCGACTGGCACCCCGGATCGACGCCGCCCTCGTTCGACAAGCAGCCGGTGCGGGACTACCTCGACGGGCTGGACTGGGACAAGGCACCGCCCCCGCCGCCGCTCGGCCACGACGTGGTGACGGCCACCCGGGCCCGGTACGTGGAGGCCTACGAGCGCATCACCGGCCGCTCCTTCGCCGACTGGCCCGGGGTTTCCTGAGGGCCGCGGCCCGTGTGCGAGCATGGGCCCATGCTGTTCTCGGTGCAGGTAGAGGTCACGCTCCGCGAGGGGGTGGCCGACCCGCAGGGCGCCACCATCGAGCGGTCCCTTCCCCACCTCGGCTTCGACGGGGTGCGCGGCGTCCGGGTCGGCAAGTCGATCCGCTTCGACCTCGAGGCGGCCGACGAGGCCGCCGCCCGAGCCGAGGTGGACGACCTCACCCGGCGGTTCCTGACCAACCCGGTGATCGAGGACGCGACCGTCACCGTCACCGCCGGCGACCCCGCCTCCGCCTGATGGCCCCGCGCGTCGGCGTCGTCCTGTTCCCGGGCTCGAACTGCGAGCTCGACGCCCTCGAAGCCGTCCGCGCCCTCGGCGGCGACGCCCAGATCCTCTGGCACGGCGACGCCACGACGAGCGGCGTCGACGCGGTGATCGTGCCCGGCGGCTTCGCCCACGGCGACTACCTGCGGCCCGGTGCGATCGCCCGGTTCTCGCCCGTCATGGCGGCGGTGAACGAGCATGCCGCAGCCGGTGGCCCGGTGGTCGGCATCTGCAACGGCTTCCAGGTGCTGACCGAAGCCGGTCTGCTCCCGGGTGCGCTGCAGAAGAACCGCGGCCTCAAGTTCCTGTGCACGACCGTCGCCCTCCGGGTCGAATCGAGCCGTTCGGCGCTCACGTCCGAGGCGCAGGTCGGCGATGTGCTGCGCGTCCCGATCAACCACTTCGAGGGCAACTACACCTGCTCGGACGAGACCCTCGCCGAGCTGCGAGCCAACGAGCAGATCGTGCTGCGCTACGTCGAGAACCCGAACGGCTCGATCGACGACATCGCCGGCATCTGCAACGAGGGTCGCAACGTCGTGGGTCTGATGCCCCACCCCGAGCGGGCGATCAGCGACCTGCTCGGTTCGGCCGACGGGGTGCCGCTGCTGCGGTCGCTCCTGGCGAGCGCCGCAGCAACGGCCTGACCCCGTTTCGGCCTACGCGCTCCGGCTGATGCCGGCGGCCCGCAGGACGGCGGGCGACACGCCCACCGAGCGGAACGCGCTGTAGCTGATGCCCTTGCGGGCGGCGTAGGGGGCGGCCGCCTCGATGAAGCCCTTCTCGAGCTCGGACAGGTCGACGGTCTGGTCGCCAGCGGCGAGCTCGGCCTCGAGGTCGAGCTGCTCCTGGGTCAGCTGCAGCCGCTTCAGCGGGTCGGCCGATTCCAGCTCGGAGGCGATGGTGGCGAGCCGCTTCTTCACCGAATCCGGCGTGCGCTTGCGCCCTCGCTTGGGCTTGTTGGCCTCGAGCGCTTCCAGGTACACGCGCACGGCGCGTCCCTGGGTGCGGCCCTCGGCGAGCGCAGCTTTGTGCGCATCGGACATGGAGCGGGTCTTCTTCTTTGGAGCCATGGCCCCAGGGAACCACTTCGGCGGTCGCGACACAAGTCAATGCTGCTCATCCGTCGCAGTGCCATATGCAAAATCGGACGCAGACCATTGTCTCGGTACAAGGTGCTGTGATCGTGGCAACACCCAACGTGCGGTGGGTCGGTGCGTCGCTTCGCCTCGCAAACGAAGGTTCTGAACTCCGTTCATTTCAGCGAGGGTAGACGTGCACCTCGGTCGCCTTGAGGGCCACCCACGCCTCGTCGCCGGCGGCGAGCCCGAGCTCGTGGAGGGCCGCCGGGGTCACCTCGGCGACGAGCGGCACGGGGCCCGCCGTCGTCACCCGCACCCGATCGCCGACCAGCTCGATGTCGGCCACGGTGGCCGGCCAGCGGTTGCGGGCGCTACCACCGGGGTCGTGGCGGTGGAGCGAGATGGCGCTCGGCGAGACCGTGGCGAACACGGGGCCCTGGTGGGCATCGGCGGCGACGAGGGCGGCGGGGCCGATGCGCACGTCGGTCCCGTCGGCGTCGCCCGTGAGGAGGTTGGTGCCGATCAGCTCGGCGACGTATCGGGTGCGCGGGCGGGTGGTCACCTCGGCGATCGGCCCGTGCTGCGCCACCCGTCCGTCCTCGACCACCGCCACCTCGTCGGCGAGCGTGAGGGCGTCGAGCGGATCGTGGGTGACCAGCACCGTCACGGCCTCGACGTCGGCCAACCAGCGGCGCAGGTCGCGGCGCGTGCGCGAGCGGGTGCCGGCGTCGAGTGCCGAGAGCGGCTCGTCGAGCAGGAGGGCGTCGGGCTCGACGGCGAGGGCGCGGGCCAGCGCCACGCGCTGGGCCTGGCCGCCCGAGAGCGAGCCGGGCCGCCGACCGGCGAGCTCCGCGACGTCCAACCGCTCGAGCCACTGCGTGGCGAGTCGGCGGGCCGACCGCCGGTCGGCGCCCCGAGCGCGCGCCCCGAAGGCGACGTTCTCCACGGCATCGAGGTGCGGGAACAGCAGCAGGTCTTGGGGGACGAGGCCGATGTTGCGGTCCTCGGGCACGACGAACGCACCCTGGCTCGGATCGTCGAGCACGCGTCCCGCCAGCGCGAGGCGACCGGCGTCGAGGGCGACGGTGCCGGCGATCGCGCCGAGGATCGTCGACTTCCCGGCGCCGTTCGGCCCGAGCACGGCGAGGATCCGCCCCGGCTCGGCGGCGAGCTCCACGTCGAGCGCGAACGAGCCCTGCTGGACGACGAGGCGGGCGTCGAGGCTCATGCGCGACCCAGCCAGCGATCGCGCAGGGCCACGAGCACGGCGAAGGACACGACCAGCAGGACGAGCGAAAGCGCGATGGCGGCCTCGGGATCGCCCTCGAGCGAGAGGTAGACCGCGAGCGGGAGCGTCCGGGTGCGGCCGGCGATGTTGCCGGCGAAGGTGATCGTCGCCCCGAACTCGCCCAGCGCCCGGGCCCAGGCGAGCACGGCACCGGCGCCGATCGCCGGGGCCACCGCCGGGAGCGTGACCCGGCGGAGCACCGTCCCCGGCCGGGCCCCGAGGGTGGCGGCCACCTGCTCGTAGCGAGCGTCCGCCTGGCGCAGCGCGGCCTCGACGGTGATCACGAAGAAGGGGAGGGCGACGAAGGTCTCGGCCAGCACCACGCCGGCCCTCGAGAAGGTCAGCTGGACGCCGAGGGCGTCGTAGAGCCACCCGCCCAGCGGGCTGCGGCGGCTGAAGGCGCTCAGGAGCGCGACGCCGCCCACCACCGGTGGCAGCACCATCGGGAGCAGCACCAGGGCGCGGACGGCGGCTCGGCCGGGGAGCTCCGTGCGGGCCAGGAGCCACGCCAGCGGGAGCCCGAGCACGAGCGCCAGGGCGGTGGCGGCGAGGGAGGTCTCGAGCGAGAGCCGCAGCGCCTGCCGGCTGGCCGGCGCGGAGAGGTCGGACCACAGCGAGCCCCAGGCGGCGCGCTGGAGGAGGCCGACGAGCGGCAGGGCGACGAGGGCCACACCCGCCCCGCCCAGCACCAGGAGCGGCAACGGTGGTCGGCGCCGGGTCGGTCGCCCGACCCGCGGGGCGCGCCCGGCCCGGCCGGTCACGTCGGCGGGAGGAACCCGGCGTCGGCGAGCACCAGCTGGGCCTCGTCGGTCTGCAGGTAGGTGGCGAAGGCCGCCGCCAGATCGTCGTCGCCGGGCCCGTCGATCACCACCACAGGGTAGGTGGCGATCACGTTCTGCTCGGCGGGGATCTCGACAGCGTCGACGCGCTCGCCGGCCGCCCGGGCGTCGGTGACGTACACGATGCCGGCCACGGCGTCGCCCTCGCTGACCGCGGTGAGCGTGGCCTTGGCGTTCTGGCCGCGGGTCACGGTGGCCTCGTCGATCTCTACGTCGGCTGCCTCGAGGGCCTGGGCGGCGAAGCTCCCGCACGGCGCGTCGTCGGCGCACAGCGCCACGACGCCGGCGTCGGCCAGGTCGGCGAGCGACTCGATGCCCTCGGGGTTGCCGGGCTGGGTGACGATCACGAGCTGGTTCCGGGCGAACGTCACGGGCGCGGTGCTCGCCAGGTCGGCCACCTTCTCGGCGTTGGCCTCGTCGGCCGAGGCGAACACGTCGATGGGCGACCCCGACAGGATCTGCTCGGACAGCTTCCCCGACGAGTCGAACGTGAAGGTGACCTGGCTGCCGTCGCAGGCGGCCTCCACCTGATCGCCGATCTCGGTGAACGCCTCGGTCAGCGAGGCGGCGGCCGCCACGGTGACCTCGCCGCTTGCGTCGCAGGTGAACGCTTCGAGCGGGGCGCTCCCGCCCGCCCCGGTGGTGGTCGGGGAGGACGCCGATCCGGCGTCCGAGCTCGAGCTGCATCCCGCAGTGCCGAGCACCAGCAAGATGACGGTCAGAAGAACCTTGCATGAGCGAGTCATAGGCTGACCCTACCCGGCGCATGCGTGCTTTGCGTCGGTGCCACGCCCTCCCTGCAGAACTGCAGCGGTTCGAGGTCCGCCTTGAACCACCACGCGCTGCAGAACCGAGGCGCGCCTAGGTTGCGGGCCGTGACCCAGCTGCGCATCGGTCAGGCCGCCGAGCTCCTCGGCGTGAGCGTCGACACCGTCCGGCGCCTGGTCGACGCCGGGGAGGTGGAGGGCAGCCGCACCGAGGGCGGGCAGCGCCACGTCGACGGGGCCAGCCTGGCCGCCTACCTCGTCGCCCACGCCGATGCGCCCACCATCGGCTCCACGGCCACCCGCTCGGCCCGGAACCGGTTCACCGGCCTGGTCACCACGGTCGAGGTCGACGGCCTCATCGCCAAGGTGGAGATCCAGGCCGGGCCCCACCGGGTGGTCAGCATCGTGACCAGCGAGGCGGTCGAGGACCTCGGCCTCCGCCCGGGCTCGATCGCCACCGCGTCGGTCAAGGCGACGTCGGTGGTGATCGAGGTCCCCGAGGTTCCAGGGCCCTGAGCGGAGGCCGGTAGCCTCTCGGCGTGAGCGACGAGACGCCGATCCACATCGCCCTGGGACTGACCGATGCGGAGCTCGCCGACATCGTCGACATCCTCGGCCGCGAGCCCAACCGCCTCGAGCTGTCGATGTACTCGGTCATGTGGTCCGAGCACTGCTCGTACAAGTCGTCGCGCATCCACCTGAAGCGCCTCCCCACCGAGGGCGAGGGCGTGCTCGTCGGGCCCGGCGAGAACGCCGGCGTGATGGACGTGGGCGACGGCATCGCCGCGGCCATCCGCATCGAGAGCCACAACCACCCCAGCTACATCGAGCCCTACCAGGGCGCGGCCACGGGCGCCGGCGGCATCCTGCGCGACATCTTCACCATGGGCGCCCGGCCCATCGCCCTGATGGACCCGCTGCGGTTCGGCCCGCTCGACGACGCCCGCAGCCGCTGGGTGGCCGAGGGCGTCGTGTCGGGCATCTCCGGCTACGGCAACTCGGTGGGCGTGCCCACGGTCGGTGGGGAGACGGTGTTCGACCCCACCTACCAGGGCAACCCGCTCGTCAACGTGCTGTGCCTCGGGGTGCTCCCCCAGGACCGCCTCGTGCTGGCCAAGGCCACCGGCGCCGGCAACCTCGCCGTGCTGCTCGGCTCGTCCACCGGGCGCGACGGCATCGGCGGCGTGTCGGTGCTCGCCAGCGCCGGGTTCGACGAGGGCAGCGAGGACAAGCGCCCCGCCGTCCAGGTGGGCGATCCCTTCGAGGAGAAGCGGCTCATCGAGGCGTGCCTGGCGCTGCTCGACGCCGGCCTGGTGGTGGGCATCCAGGACCTCGGCGGGGCCGGGCTCACCTGCGCGGCCAGCGAGACGGCCGCCAACGGGAAGATGGGCATGGACTTCGACGTCTCCGCCGTGCCCCGGCGCGAGGACGGCATGGAGCCCTTCGAGGTGATGACCTCCGAGAGCCAGGAGCGCATGCTCGCCATCGTCACGCCCGATGGCCTGGCCGAGGTGATGCGCCTGTGCGAGCGGTGGGAGGTGCAGGCCACCGTCGTCGGGCGGGTCACCGACCCGGTCGACGGGGTGGGCTGGCTGCGGATCGTCGACGGCTTCGACGGGCCCGAGCTGGCCAAGGTCCCGGCCTCCTCGCTGCACGACGCCGCCCCCCTCTACGACCGGCCCCGCGCCGAGCCCGCGGACCGCGCCGCCCGCGCCGCGCAGGCACCGACCGCCCCCAGCGACGTGGCCGCCGCGATCCTCGACCAGCTGATCGACACGGCGTGGGTCAGCTCGCAGTACGACCACCAGCTGTTCCTCAACACCGTGGAGGGGCCCGGGGGCGACGCCGTGGTCCTCCGCCTCAAGCACCCCGTCACGGGCGACGACACCGGACGGGGGCTGGCCCTCACCACCGACGGCAACCACCGCTGGTGCGCCGTCGACCCCCGCACCGGCACCGCCCTCACGGTGGCCGAGTCCGTGCTCAATCTGGCGACCGTCGGCGCCCGCCCGATCGCCGTCGTGAACTGCCTCAACTTCGGCAACCCCGAGCACCCCGAGGTCATGTGGCAGCTCTCCGAGGCCATCGACGGCATGGCCGAGGCCTGCCGGGCCTTCGGGCTGCCGGTCGTGGGCGGCAACGTGAGCCTCTACAACGAGACCGCAGGCACCGACATCGACCCCACACCAGTGGTCGGTCTGCTCGGCGTGGTCGACGAGCTGGTGCGGCGCCCGCCCGGCGTGGCGCTGCGCGACGGCGATCGCCTGGTGCTGGTGGGCGACGACCTCGCCGGGCCCGAGCCATCGCTCGCCGGGTCCGCCGCGGCCTGGGCGTCCGGGCAGAAGGGCGGGGCGCTGCCCGCCTTCGACGGGCCGGCGCTCACCGCGGTGGCCGGGCTCGTGCGATCGCTCGTGGTCGATGGCGTGCCGTCCGGCGCCCACGACGCGAGCGGCGGCGGCCTCGGGGTGGCCCTGGGCGAGCTGGTCGCCCGCTCCGGCGTGGGCGTCGACGTCGCCGGCGTGCCCTCGGCCGCCCACCTCCTCGCCGAGGCGCCGGGTCGGGTGGTGCTCGCGGTGGCGCCCGAGCGCGTCGCCGAGGTGCTCGATCGGGCCGCGGCGGCCGGCGTGGCCGCCATCGAGCTGGGCTCGGCCGGTGGCGATCGGTTCCGCATCGCCGGCTCGGTCGAGGTGGCCGTCGACGAGGTCGTGCGCGCCTACCGCGACCGCCTGCCCGACGCGCTCGGCGCCGGCACCGTCCAGGGCTGACCTGGGCAACGACCCCGAACCTGTCACCCGTTCGTCGCACGCGGCGCGTGCTGGGTGTGGCGCGCTGGGCGGATCGTCGGCGGCGGCGGGACCTCCTTGGCGGGAGCGTGCTGCGGTCCGCTCCGTCCACCGGAGGCCCCACCTCGTGATCCGTCCCCGCCTCGCCGCCGCCCTGGCGGCCGCGCTCGTCGCCGTCCCCATCGTCTCCTCCTCGCCGTCGGCGGGGGCGGTGGCGCAGGACCTCGTCCTCTCGGCCACGAGCGGGGCGGCCCGAGCGACGATCGACGTGAGCTCGGCGAGCTGCGTCGACGAGCCGGACGGGTCGGTCTGGCGGTACCTGTCGGTCCGGATGGTGTCGGGGGCCCCGGGCTCGGAGCGCCTCGCGGCCGCGGGATCGAGCTCGGCGGGCGAGCCCGTGCACCTCGTGGTCCCCGACTGGATCGATCCGGCCGACCCCGCGCAGGTCCGGGCCCAGTGCCTCGAGTTCGACCCGTCCGAGGAGAGCGACGACGGCTTCCTCACCCCGACGGTGGTCGCCTTCGACCCCGTCGACGTCGACGTGCTCGACCCCACCGAGCCCGCCGTGCAGTCCTTCGTCGCGTCGCGCACGAGCCTCGCCGTGGGCCAGGGCTTCCAGGGCGACCTCGCCGGCTGCTTCCTCCCCGGCGACCTCCGCGCCGCTGCCGTCGAGGTGCTGAGCGGAACGGACCTGTCGGGCGCCACCGGCACGAGCCGCCTCGTGGGCGGCGCCGAGCTCGAGGGCGAGTCGATCTCGCTGCCCGTGCTCCTCAACGACTCGGGCACGTCGATCGCCTGGAGCTCCTCCGACGGCCAGCGTCCCGTGATCGACGCGGTCGAGGAGCACCCGACCACGCTCGAGCCCGGACCGCACGTCGCCTTCCCGTACTGCCTCGCCCTCGACGGCGAGGGCGCTGGCATCTCCTACCTGTTCTTCCCGCCGGTGGCGCTCGAGGTGACCGGCACCAGCCCGATGGCCGACGTCGACCTCACGGTCGAGCCCGGCACCCGCGACGTCACCCTCGCCGGCACGTGCGCGCTCGACGAGGTGAGCGGGACCTTCTCGGGCTTGGACATCGAGCACGACCCGTTCCCGCTCGGCGCCATGCGCAGCGGTGCGTCGGACCGAGCGGCCGCCACCTCGGTGCTCCGGCCCCAGCCCACGGGCCGAGGCGACGGCCCCGCGAGGCGCACGATCACCGGCGACGAGCTCGCGACGACCCCCTTCGCCGCCACGACGGATCCGACCGGTGCCTGGCAGGCCACCGATGTCGCCGCCTTCGACCTCGGCGCCGTCCGCGCCCTCGCCGCCTGCGGCGACCCGTTCGCGGACGGGCACACCTACGACGCCCAGATCGCCGTGGTCGACGTGCCCCCGCCGCCCAGCACCACGACCACCACCACCGTCACCACCACGACCGCCCCGCCGCCGGTTCCGCCGCCGGCGGATCGGGTCGTGGGCCAGCCCACCTACGCCGGCTGATCGGAGCACCCTGATGAAGCGCACCCTCGGTTCCCTCGCGGCGGTCGCCGCGCTCGCCCTCGGCCTGGCGGTCGGTGCCTCCGACGGCGTCGGCGCCGCCTCGGGGTCGATCACCCCGTGGCAGACGTCCGCGGCGCTCGGCGCCAACTTCTCGGCCACGGCCAACGGCTGCCCCCGCGTCGAGACCGAGACCGACACCGGCTTCAGCTACCAGCAGGCGCAGCTCGTCCTGGTGACCCAGACGCCGGCGGGCGAGCGCATGGCCGGCTTCGGGCTGCAGATCGACGACACCGGTCGTCGGCGCTTCACCGTGCCCGCCTGGGTCGACCCCGACGATCCCGCGGTGCTGGCGGGCTCGTGCGTGCGGACCACCTACGAGTTCGACAGCGACGGGAGCACCCAGGAGGTGCTCTTCACCTTCCCCGACGTGGCGATCGACATCGTGGCCGGTTCGCCCACCTTCGCCGGGCCCACGCTGGCGCTGGACCGCACCGTCGCCCAGGGCGGCCAGATGCTGCGCGCCACCGTCTCGGGCTGCGAGGGCTTCGACGTCGCCGAGGCGTTCATCGACGGGGGTCCCGACCTGACCGGGCGCGACTTCGGGCCACTCTTCGGCTTCGGTCTCGTCGATGTGGCGCCCGACGGGACCGGCGAGATCGAGCTCCCGCTCACCGACGGCCCCGACGGCGGTGCCGTGCCCGAGGGCGAGCATGCCGTGGTCGCCCTCTGCGGCACCTTCGGCCAGACCGAGAGCTCGTTCTCCTATGCCTTCGCCGAGCCCACGCCGATCACCGTCTCGGGAACCAACCCGATCGAGGCGATGCAGGCCGAGGTGATCCAGGGCGGGATCCTCGTCTCGGGCTCGGGCTGCACCGGCGGCCGCACCGTCGACGTGCGCGCCGACGTGTACCGCTTCGAGGGCGAGCCCCTGCCGGTCGAGGGCCTCCGGGCACGCGAGGACGACGCCGGCGCCGCGCTGGCCCAGCGCGACCCCCCCCCCCTCGCTGCGCTCGGCGACGGTGCGGCCACCGCCGACGAGCCCGATCCGCTCACGGCGACCGTCGTCCCCGACGCCGCCGGCGACTGGTCGGTGATCATCCCGATCTCCGGCGAGTTCGAGGGCCAGGTCACCGCCGACTGCGGCGACCCCTTCGCCGACGGCTTCCGCTACGAGAGCGCCTACGTGTCGAGCTACAGCGGCGGTGCCGACGTGTACGTCGACCGGGTCAGCCCCACCTCCTCGCCCACCGGGGGCGAGGTGGTGGCTCACCTGCTCGGCATCTGCGAGGGCGAGGCCGGCGCGACGATCCTCGACCCCGAGACCGGTGATCTCCTCGCCACCTCCGACGTGGTCGCCGGTCTGGACGAGGGCACCTACCCGGCCGTGTCGCTCACCGCGCCGACCGAACCCGGCTCCTACGAGCTGGGGGCCACGTGCGACGGCGAGCTCGGCGGCACGGCGCGCTACGACGTGTTCGCCCCGGCGGCCATCGCCAAGGGCACCGGCCCCGCCGAGCCGTGGGACGGCTGGCCCGAGACCGGCGAGCGCGAGCAGTTCGACGGGCGGCTCGGCCCGATCGAGCTCGGCGGCGACGAGCCGATCTCCTCCGCATCGAAGCGGGCGCTCAGCCCGAGCGAGCTGTTCACCGGCGTGCCTCGCCCCGATGGCGACTTCGCCATCACCGAGATCACCTTCGACCTCGTCTACGGCGACGGGACCCCCGTCGACCCCGCCGACGCCCAGATCGGCTACTTCGTGATCATGGACCGGTCGCACACCAACCCGGCGTGCCCCGGCGGCACGTTCGGGCTCCCGGGGCGGCTGGTGGCCGCCGCCGGCAACGAGAAGACGGTGCTCCAGAGCCCCGGCCCCTACGGCATCGTGGTCCGCGACGACGACGCGTGGACGGGCACCTACTCGATCCGCTCGCTCGCCGGCGTGGACGAGCCGGTCTACGTCTCCTACACCTTCGAGACCCGGCGCGACCTCGACAACGTGCGCCCGATCACCACCTACTTCGGCTCGGCCACCGGGTGCAGCTGGTTCGACTACACGCTCGGGGGCAACGGCGGCACCGACGTGCAGGGCCACTACGTGACCATCGCCCACGACGGTCGCCTGATCGGGGCCGGGGGCAGCCTCACCAACGGCGGCGTCCGCGCCGACTGGACCAACGATCGCGGCGAGCGCATCTGCTCGGCCGAGGTGGTCTACGGCGACGACCCGGCCATCGTCGAGGACGGGTGGGTGCCGCCGCGCACCTACCCCGACGACCGGGCCATCGAGTCCATCAGCACGTGCCCGCTCGGCGAGCTCGTCACGAAGGGCGAGCGGCTGCGCTTCGACGCGGTGTACGACGACAGCCGGCCGCGCTCGGCGGTGACCGGTGTCTACGTGGCCTACGTGTGGGAGGGCGGCGGGCCGGCGGCCGCCCAGCCGGGTGGCGCCACGCCCCAGCCGGGATCGCCGAACTACACGGGCTGACAGGCTGGGGCGGTGCCGCTGCTCGTCCTCGCCTCCGCCTCGCCCCGCCGCCACCAGCTCCTGGGCGAGCTCGGCATCGCCTTCGAGGTCCGTCCGGCCGACGTCGACGAGTCGCCGCGGCCGGGCGAGGCGGCCGAGGTGCTGGTGCGTCGGCTGGCGATCGACAAGGCCGAGGCCGGCCTGGCCGCCGCGCCCGAGCGGCCGATCGTGGTCCTGGCCGCCGACACCCTCGTGGCGGTCGACGGCGAGGTGCTCGGCAAGCCGGTCGACGAGGCCGACGCCGCTCGGATGCTGCGCCGGCTCTCGGGCACCCGCCACCAGGTGATGACCGGCGTGGCGGTGGCCTCCGCCGACGCGTCGGGCACCGCGACATCGCTGGCGGTCGAGGTGGTCACCACCCACGTCCACATGGCGCCGTGGACCGACGAGGAGATCGCGGCCTACGTGGCGTCGGGCGAGCCGATGGACAAGGCCGGGTCGTACGCCATCCAGGAGGGCGCCGACCGGAAGGTCACCAGGCTCGAGGGCCCGTTCGACAACGTGGTGGGCCTGCCGTTGGCGGCAACGGCGCGGCTGCTGCGCGGAGCGGGCATCGCCATCGCCGGCGCGAGCTGAGGGCGCTCAGCCGCCGGAGGTGTACGAGTCGGCGCCGACGCCGAGCAGCTCGGGCGAGTCGCGGTCGGCCCAGAAGCCCTCGGGCACCGTCACCGGCCGGGGGCCGTGCTGGTGGCCGCGGGGGAGGCCGATGGCGTCGCCTGGGAGGGCGACGCTGGGGTCGAGCTCGTCGAGGATCGCCTCGAACGCGTCGAGGGTGTCGGCCTGCACGAGCCGCCGCCGGACCGCCGGGCCCACCGGGTAGCCCTGCAGGTACCAGCCGACGTGCTTGCGGATGTCGCGGATGCCGACGTGGTCGCCGTACCACTCGCACAGCCGCCGGGCGTGATCTCGGAGCGCGTCGCGGACGACGGCCATGGGCGGCGCCGAGTCGACCGCCTCCCCGCGGAAGGCGGCGGCCAGGTCGCCGAAGAGCCACGGGCGACCGAGGCAGCCGCGCCCGACCACCACGCCGTCGCACCCGGTCTCGTCGACCATCCGCAGCGCGTCGGCGGCCACCCAGATGTCGCCGTTGCCGAGGACCGGCACATCGGTCACGGTCTCCTTCAGACGGGCGATGGCGCTCCAGTCGGCCCGGCCCGAGTACGCCTGCTCGGCCGTGCGGGCGTGGAGCGCCACGGCCGCCGCGCCCGAGGCGGCGGCGATCGGGCCGGCGTCGAGGTAGGTGAGGTGGTCGTCGTCGATGCCCATGCGGAGCTTGACGGTCACCGGCACGTCGCGGGCACCCTCTACGGCGCCGGCGACGACGTTGGCGAACAGCGTGCGGCGCCACGGGAGCGCCGAGCCCCACCGTGGCGCGTGACCTTCCGGACCGGGCAGCCGAAGTTGAGGTCGATGTGCTCGGCGCCGAGCTCGTCGACCAGCTGGCGGGCGGCGTCGCGCATCACCACCGGGTTGGTGCCGTAGAGCTGGATCGACCGCGGCGCCTCGCCCGGGCCGAAGCGGGCGAGCTTCAGCGTCTTCTCGTGGCGCTCGACCAGGCCGCGCCGCGATCATCTCGCTCACGTAGAGCCCTGCGCCGAACGCCCGGCACAGGTCGCGGAAGACGCGTTGGTCACCCCGGCCATCGGCGCGAGCACCACCGGGACCGGCAGCTCGTGGGGCCCGATCCGCAGCGGTGCGGGCGCGGTGGCGGTGGTGGGGGCGGCGGACATGGCCCCACCAGCCTGCCGTGGCGGCGGGCCCGAGCGGTAGCCGGCCGGCTCCTGCCGCGCCGGGTGGTCGCGGACGGCCGGCGGGCGCGGCAGGGCGGGAGGGGGGCGGTCGGCCGGACCGGGGCCCTGGGCCGGGGTGTGGCGATCGGGAGGCGGCGTGCGATGATGGGTCCCGTGCGCGGCCCGGACGACGATTCGCCCAAGGAGGCCTGCGGGGTCTTCGGGATCTTCGCCCCCGGCCAGCCGGTCGCCCACATGACCTACCTCGGGCTCTACGCCCTGCAGCACCGCGGGCAGGAGTCGGCGGGCATGGCGGTCAGCGACGGGGAGGACGTCACCGTCGTGAAGGACATGGGCCTGGTCTCCCACGTCTTCGACGACCGGACCCTGGCGCCGCTGGTGGGCGACCTGGCCATCGGCCACACCCGCTACAGCACCACCGGGTCGAGCACGTGGCGCAACGCCCAGCCCGTGTACCGGGGCATCGCCGGGCACCAGTTCGCGCTCGGCCACAACGGCAACCTGGTCAACACCGGCACCCTCGCCGAGGAGGCCGGGATGCTGCCGGGCACGGTCGCGAGCGACAGCGACCTCACCGCCGAGCTCATCGAGCAGGAGCTCGAGCACGGGGAGTCGGGCGGCCTCGAGGCCGCGCTCCACGCCGTGCTGCCGCGGCTGTCGGGCGCCTTCTCGATGGTGTTCATGGACGAGCACCAGGTGATCGGCGTCCGCGACCCGAACGGGTTCCGGCCCCTCGCCCTGGGCAAGCTCGAGCAGGGCGGGTGGGTGCTGGCGTCGGAGTCGCCCGCGTTCGACGTGGTCGGCGCCGACTTCGTGCGCGAGATCGACCCCGGCGAGATGGTGGTGATCGACGGCGACGGCGTCCGCTCGAGCCACCCGTTCCCGCCCGACCGCCTCAACCCGAAGCTCTGCGTCTTCGAGTTCGTGTACTTCGCCCGGCCCGACACCCGCCTCTACGGCCAGAGCGTGCACCACGCCCGGGTTCGCCAGGGCGAGCTGCTCGCCGAGCAGGCGCCCGTCGAGGCCGACATGGTGATGGGCGTGCCCGAGTCGGGCCTGCCGGCGGCCGAGGGCTACGCCCGTCGCAGCGGCATCCCCTACGGCCAGGGCCTGGTGAAGAACCGCTACATCGGGCGCACCTTCATCGCCCCGAACCAGGAGATGCGGGCGCTCGGCGTGCGCATGAAGCTCAACCCGCTGAAGGACAACCTGCAGGGCAAGCGGGTGGTGGTGGTCGACGACTCCGTCGTGCGCGGCACCACCCAGAAGCAGCTGGTGAAGATGCTGCGGGAGGCCGGTGTGGCCGAGGTGCACCTGCGGCTCACCTCGCCGCCCATCAAGTGGTCGTGCTTCTACGGCATCGACACCGGCGAGCGCTCCGAGCTGCTCGCCGCCAACCTCGAGATCGACCAGATCCGCCAGTACCTCAACGTCGACTCGCTGGCGTTCATCACCCTCGACCGGCTGATCGCCTCCACCGGCACCTCGGGCTCGGGGTTCTGCGACGCGTGCTTCACGGGCGACTACCCCGTCGACGTGCCGGTCACCCTGAGCAAGGGGGTGCTCGAGGGGGCCGAGCGCACGGGCAACGGGTGCGACCCCACCCCCGTCGGCAACACCGTGCAGGGCCTGTTCGGGTCGAGCGTGATGCCCGCCGACGAGGCCAACGAGGCTCGCGGCGCCGAGCCGCAGACGACCACCACGAAGGGCAGCACCGATGGGTGAGACCTACGCCGCCGCCGGCGTCAGCATCGAGGCCGGCGAAGAGGCGGTGGCGCGCATCAAGGACAAGGTGCGATCGACGTTCCGGCCCGAGGTGATCGGCGACATCGGCGGCTTCGGCGGCCTGTTCGCCTTCGCCAACCACCGCTACAAGCACCCGGTGCTGGTGTCGTCCACCGACGGCGTCGGCACCAAGGCGCTCGTGGCCCAGGCCGCCGGGAGCTTCGAGACGATCGGCATCGACCTGGTCGCCATGTGCGTCGACGACCTCGTGTGCCAGGGTGCCGAGCCGCTGTTCTTCCTCGACTACATCGCCGTCGGCCAGCTCGACCCGGACCACATCGAGCAGCTCGTGGAGGGCGTGGCCGAGGGGTGCCGCCAGGCCGGCTGCGCGCTGATCGGCGGCGAGATGGCCGAGCACCCCGGCGCCATGGAGCCCGGCGAGTTCGACCTGGTCGGCTTCTCGGTGGGCGTCGCCGAGCGCGACCAGCTCATCACCGGCGAGCACGTGCGGCCCGGTGACGTGCTGATCGGCCTGCCCTCGCCGGGGCTGCGCTCGAACGGCTACTCGCTCGCCCGGAAGGTCCTGCTCGAGCGGGCCCAGCTGCCCCTCGATGGCCCCGCCTACGAGGGCGCCCACCACACGCTCGCCGAGGAGCTCCTGGTGCCGTCGGTGATCTACGCGCCGGCCGTGCTGAACCTGCTGCGCCACGTCGACGTGCGGGCCGTGTGCCACGTCACCGGCGGCGGCCTCGCCGGCAACCTGGTGCGGGTGCTGCCGAAGGGCGTCGACGCCACCGTCGACCCCACGTCGTGGGAGGAGCCGCGGATCTTCGGCGAGATCCGCCGCCTCGGCGAGATCGACCAGGACGAGATGCGCAAGGTGTTCAACCTCGGCCTCGGCATGGTGGTGGTGGTCCCCGGCGACGAGGCGTTCCGCACGCTCGACCTGCTGCGCTCGGCCGGCCACCTCGCCACCGAGATCGGCCGGGTCGAGAAGGGCACCGGCGCCGTCCACTTCGCCTGATCGTCGGCCCGAACGGTCGAGGCGCCCCCGACGGTCCGGGGGCGCTCGAGGCGTCGGCCTCCCCGACCGAGGTTCTGGAGCGAACCGGCCCAGGTCGGGCGCGCCAGCGCCAGAAGCTGCGGTTGGGGCGATCGACCTGAACCACGTTCAGGTGACACGAAGGCGAAACCGAGCGAATGCTCGGAGTTCACCGAGCGCGTGTAGCCTCGGCTCCCGGTCCAGGGCGACGCTGGGGAGGGCCGAACCGCGCACCGATGAGGGGTCCGGGTGGAGTTGACACTGTTCACCGAAGCGGCGAGCCGATGAGCGACCGCGCCCGCCGCGTCCTGGCCGCCGACCCGTTCGGCCGGCCCAACCTCCGCCTGGTGGCCGCCGCCGCCCGCGCCGGAGGCATCGGCATCCTCGATGTCGCCGCCGGGCGCGACCTGGTGGCGCACGGCGCCGACCTCCGCCGACGGGGCGTCGAGCGCTGGTGGCTCCGTCCCGGCGCCGAGGTCGTCCCGGCCGACGTCGCCGCCCTCGCCGAGCGCCCCGAGGCCGTGCTCCTCGCCGGCGATGCCCTCGACGATGCCGCCCTCGCCGGGTGGCGCGAGGTGGCCGACGACCTGGTCGTCGAGGTGACGTCGCGCGCCGAGGCCGACGCGGCGATCGCCGCCGGGGCCACCGGGCTCGTCGCCTCGGGCTCGGAGGCCGGCGGCCGGGTGGGCGACACCGAGGCCTCCATCCTCTTCCAGCACCTGGTCGACCTCGGCGTGCCGGTGTGGGCGCGCGGGGGGATCGGTCGCCACACCGCGGCGGCCGTCCTGGCGGGCGGCGGCGCCGGCGTGGTGCTCGACGGCCAGCTCGCCCTGCTGCGCGAGGTGCCGGTGGGCGACGACCTGCGCCGGGCGCTCACGGCGATGGACGGCAGCGAGACCCGGGTGGTGGGCGGCCACCGGTTCCTCACCCGGCCCGACCTGCCCGCGGCCGCCCTGCCCGACGACTCCCCGGCGGCCGAGGTCGCCTCCTTCCTCGGCGACGATCCCCACGCCCACCTCGTGCCGGTGGGCCAGGACGCCGGGTTCGCCGCCGGCCTCGCCGAGCGGTACGTCACGGTCGGTGGCGTCGTGCAGGCCGTCCAGGCGACCATCGACGAGAGCCTCGCCCTGGCGCAGGCGGCCCCGCCGATGGCGCCCGGCGCCGGCGTCGCCCCCGCCCACGGCACGCTACCCGATCGCCCAGGGCCCGATGACCCGCGTCAGCGACCGGGCCGAGTTCGCCCTCGCGGTGGCCGAGGGGGCGGGCTGCCGTTCCTCGCCCTCGCCCTGCTGCGCGGCCCCGAGTGCGCGACCTGCTCCTGCAGACCAAGGAGCTCCTCGGCGACCGCCCGTGGGGCGTCGGCGTGCTCGGCTTCGTGCCCGCCGACCTTCGGGCCGAGCAGCTCGAGGTGGTCCACGAGGTGGCGCCGCCGTTCGCGCTCATCGCGGGCGGTCGACCGAGCCAGGCCACGCCGCTCGAGGCGGCCGGCATCCGCACCTACCTCCACGTCCCGTCGCCCGGGCTGCTCGACCGCTTCCTGAAGGACGGCGCCCGCAGGTTCATCTTCGAGGGGCGCGAGTGCGGCGGCCACGTCGGCCCCCGCAGCAGCTTCGCCCTGTGGGACGCCCAGATCGAGCGGCTGCTCGAGGTCGACGATCCCGAGCACCTGCAGGTCCTCTTCGCCGGCGGCATCCACGACGCCCGCTCGGCGGCGATGGCCTCGGTGGCCGCAGCGCCGCTGGCGGCCCGGGGCGCCCAGGTCGGCGTGCTGATGGGCACGGCGTACCTCTTCACCGAGGAGGCGGTCAGCGCCGGGGCGATCCAGCCGGCGTTCCAGGACGTGGCCGTGCACTGCGACACGACGGTGCTCCTCGAGACGGCGCCGGGCCACGCCACCCGCTGCGTCGAGACCGACTTCGTGCGCGCCTTCGCGGCCCGCCGCGACGAGCTGGTCGCCCAGGGCGTGGAGGCCAAGGCTCGCTGGGCCGAGCTCGAGAGCCTCAACCTCGGTCGCCTGCGCATCGCCTCGAAGGCGCTGGTGCGCGACGAGTCGGGCCTGCGGGCGGCCGACGAGGCCGAGCAGCGCCGCGAGGGCATGTACATGATCGGCGAGGTGGCCACCCTGCGCCACGAGGTCACCACCGTCGCGGCGCTCCACGAGGAGGTGAGCGGCGGGTCGGCCGCCTACCTGCGCCCCGAGGGCGAGGTGGCGAGCGTCGCGGCCCGCGACGAGCGACGCCGCCCCGACCCGCTCGACATCGCCATCGTCGGCATGGAGTCGTTCCTGCCGGGCTCCATCGGCGCGGATGAGCTCTGGGCCCAGATCGTGGCCGGCACGGACCTCGTCACCGAGGTGCCCGAGACCCGTTGGGACGTGGCCCGCTACTACGACCCCGACGCCTTCACCAAGGACGCCGGCCGCAAGACGCCGTCGCGCTGGGGCGGCTTCCTGCCGCCGGTGGGCTTCGACCCCCTCGCCTACGGCATCCCGCCCGCCTCGCTGGCCGCCATCGAGCCGGTGCAGCTGCTCTCCCTCGAGGTGGCGGCCCGCGCCCTCGCCGACGCCGGCTACGCCACCCGCGCCTTCGACCGGGAGCGGGCGTCGGTCATCTTCGGCACCGAGTCGGGCAACGAGCTGGCCGGCGCGTACGGCATCCGGGCCTTCCTGCCCCAGATCTTCGGCACGATCCCGCCCGGCTTCGAGGAGTGGCTGCCGGCGCTCACCGAGGACTCGTTCCCCGGCGTGCTCGCCAACGTCATCGCCGGGCGCATCGCCAACCGCCTCGACCTCGGCGGCGTGAACTACACGGTCGACGCCGCCTGCGCCTCGTCGCTCGCCGCGCTCGACGCCGCCTGCAAGGAGCTGCGCGCCGGCACGTCCGACCTCGTGCTCTGCGGCGGTGCCGACCTGCACAACGGGCTGAACGACTACCTGCTGTTCGCCTCGGTCCACGCCCTCTCGCCCACCGGCCGGTGCCGCACGTTCGACGCCGACGCCGACGGCATCGCCCTCGGCGAGGGCATCGCCTGCGTGGTGCTCAAGCGGCGGGTCGACGCCGAGCGCGACGGCGACCGCATCTACGCGGTGATCGACGCGGTGGCCGGCAGCTCCGACGGCCGCCACCTCGGCCTCACCGCCCCCCGCAAGGAGGGCCAGCAGCGCGCCGTGCTGCGCGCCCTCCAGCAGGCGGGCGGCGACCTCGGCGAGATCGGCCTGGTCGAGGCCCACGGCACCGGCACCGTCGTGGGCGACCGCACCGAGATGGCCACCCTCACCGAGCTCTTCGCCGAGGCCGGAGTCCCCGCCGGCCAGGTGGTGCTGGGCTCGGTGAAGAGCCAGATCGGCCACACCAAGTGCGCCGCCGGCCTCGCCGGGCTCATCAAGGCGGCCAAGGCCCTGCACCACCGGGTCCTGCCGCCCACCGCCAACCTCGTCGAGCCCAACCCGTACTGGAAGCCCGACGAGAGCCCGTTCCGGTTCGTCGACACGGCCCAGCCGTGGGTCGGCGGCCACCGCCGGGCCGGCGTGAGCGCCTTCGGGTTCGGCGGCACCAACTTCCACGCCGTGCTGTCGAGCTACGACGGCGACGAGGCCCCGGCGTTCGGCGTCGAGCGCTGGCCGGCCGAGCTGTTCCTGCTCCGGGGCGACGACGCCTCGATCGGCGAGCTCGGCCGCCTGGCGGCCGAGATCGCCGAGGTCGATCCGCACGCGCAGCGCCACCGGCTGCGCGACCTCGCGGCGGCGGTCAGCGGCGCCGGCTCGGGCCCCGTCCGGGCGGCGATCGTCGCCGACTCGTTCGCGGACCTCGCGTCGAAGTTCGCCCTCGCCGCCGAGGGCACGGCCGACGCGCGCGCCGGCGTGCTGGTGGCGTCGGGCGAGCCGGTCGACCCCACGCTCGGCGACGCCGCCAAGGTCGCGTTCCTCTACCCCGGCCAGGGCAGCCAGCGGCCGGGGATGGCGGCCGACCTGTTCGTCCACCTCGGCGGGCTGGCCGACCTGCTGGAAGCAGGCGAGCCGTGGCTGCGGACGCTGTTCCCACCCACCGCGTTCACGCCGGGCGACCGGGCCGACCAGCAGGCGGCCATCACCGCCACCAACGTCGCCCAGCCCACCCTCGGCATCGCCTCGCTCGCCATCACCCGGCTGCTGCGGCGGCTCGGCATCGAGCCCGACGTCGCCGGCGGCCACTCCTACGGGGAGCTGGCCGCCCTGGCCGCGGCCGGCTCCTTCGACGAGCCCACGCTGCTCGCGCTGTCGGCCGCCCGAGGTGATGCGATCCTCGCCGCCGTGGCCGAGTCGGGCGGCGACCCGGGCACCATGGCTGCGGTCGAGCTCACCCGCGACGAGGCCGCCGAGCGCCTCGCCGCCTGGCCCGACGTCGTGCTGGCCAACCACAACGGGCCGAAGCAGGCGGTCATCTCCGGGCCCACCGCGTCGGTGCAGGCCGCGGCCGCCGCCCTGGAGGCAGACGGCACCAAGGTCAAGCTGCTCCCGGTCGCCTGCGCGTTCCACAGCCCGGTCATCGCCCGGGCGGGCGAGCTGCTCGCCGAGCGCCTGGCGTCGGTCGAGGCCGCCGCGCCCGCCTTCCCGGTGTGGTCGAACGTGACCGCCGAGCCCTACCCCGCCGGCGACCCCTCGGCCATCGCCCGGCTCCTCGCCGAGCAGGTCACGAGCGGGGTGCGCTTCGTCGACCAGATCGAGTCGATGTACGCCGCCGGGGTCCGGACCTTCGTCGAGGCCGGACCGGGTCGGGTGCTCACCGCGCAGGTGGGCAAGATCCTGGGCGACCGCCCGCACCGCATGGTCGCCACCGACGTGGCCGGCGAGCACGGCGTGCGCCGCCTCCTCCTCGCCGTCGCCGAGCTGGCCGTCCTCGGCCTGCCGGTCCGCCCCGCCGCCCTCTTCGCCGGCCGGGTGCGCCCGGTCGACCTCGACGCCCTGCCCGTGCCGGCCCCCGGCTGGCAGATCGACGGCGCCCTCGTCCGCACCGCATCGGGCCAGGTGCTGCCCAACAGCCTCCAGCCCGCCACCACGCTCCCCCAGCTCGACCTCGGAGGGTTCGCCCAGATGTCCAACGGCAACGGCGACGCGAGCAGCGTCGTCCTCGAGTACCTCCGCAGCGTCCGCGAGCTCGTGGCCGCCGAGCGCGACGTCATGCTCGGCTACCTCGGGGCCAGCCCGTCGTCCGCCCCGCTGCCGTCGCCGATCATCGACCTGGCTCCGGCGCCGGTGGCCGCTCCTCCCGCTCCCGCGGTCGCCGCCACGGCGTCGGCCGCGGCGCCCGCCCCGGCGAGCGAGAAGCCGGCGCTCAGCGGCGCCGAGCTGCTCAAGGCCGTGCAGAGCATCGTCTCGGAGCGCACCGGCTACCCGGTCGAGATGCTCGACCCCGACCTCGACCTCGAGGCCGATCTGTCGATCGACTCCATCAAGCGCATCGAGATCGTCGGCGAGCTGGCCGAGCGCATCGGCCTCGGTGGCCTCGACGAGTCCGCCGTCGACGAGGACCTGGTCGAGGAGCTGGCCTCCCACAAGAGCCTGCGCGGCATCGTCGAGTGGATCGAGGGCATGGTCGCCGAGGGGGCGGACGGCGCGGACGGCGGCGGTCCGGCCGCCGGTGGCACGGCGCCGAGCGCCGCGCCCGCCGAGGCGCTCCGCTCGCACGACCCCCTGCCGCCCACCCGACGTCACGAGGTGCGCACCGAGCTGCTCGGCCCGACCGTTCCCCTGGGCGACCTCGACGGCTCGCTCATCGGCGTCGTGCCGGGCCACCCCGGCCTCACCGCGGCGGTGACGGCCGCGCTGCGCGAGCGGGGCGCCACCCTCGTCGACCCGTCGCCCGCGGTCGACGGCATCGTCGATCTGGCCACGACGGCGAGCGGCACCGACGCCCGCGACGTGTTCGCCGTCGCCCAGCCCGCCCTCCTCGGCACGTGCCGGCGCCTGCTCGCCGTCACCCTCCCGATCGCCGCCGACGGCACGCCCACGGGGGTGCCCGGGCTGCTGCGCTCCCTGGCGCGCGAGCGCCACGACGCGCTGGTGCGCTCGGTG
This sequence comes from Acidimicrobiales bacterium, assembly GCA_041394165.1. Lineage (GTDB taxonomy): Bacteria > Actinomycetota > Acidimicrobiia > Acidimicrobiales > Iamiaceae > Aquihabitans. The sequence continues at coordinate 59,679 of JAWKIT010000009.1, read as the reverse complement.
GCGCTCGACGCCCACGACCTCGAGGGCGACCTCGGGCCGCTGGCCGAGAGCCTGGTCGACGAGCTGCTCGACCTCGACGCCCCCGCCGCCATCTCGTGGGCGGGCGGCGAGCGGGCCACCCAGGTGGTGGGCGAGGCCCGAGACCTGTCGATCCACGGCGACCTCGGCCTCGGCGCCGATGGCGTCGTGGTGGTCACGGGCGGGGCCCGGGGCATCACGGCCCGGGTTGCCGAGGGCATCGCGCGCGCCACGCCGTGCCGCCTGGTGCTCGTGGGGCGCTCGACGCTCCCCGAGGGCGACGAGGACCCGCGCACGGCGGGGGCCGCCGACCGGCCGGCGCTGCGACGCGCCCTGCTCGAGATCGGCGAGCTCACCACGCCCCACGACATCGAGGTGGCCTGCGATCGGATCCTGGCCGACCGCGAGATCCGCACCAGCCTGGCGCTCATGCGCTCGTTCGGCGCCACCGTCGAGTACCACGCCGTCGACGTCCGGGCGCCCGAGTTCGGTGCCCTGCTCGACGAGGTCCACGCCCGCTTCGGCCGCCTCGACGGCGTCGTCCACGGTGCCGGGGTGCTCGACGACCGCTTCCTGCGCGACAAGACCGCCGAGGGCTTCGACCGGGTGTTCGGCACCAAGGTCGACGGCGCCCGGGCGATCCTCGACCGCCTCCACCTCGGCCTGCGCTTCGTCGTGCTGTTCGGCTCCATCAGCGGCGTGGTGGGCAACCGGGGCCAGACCGACTACGCCGCCGCCAACGACGCCCTCGACGCCCTCGCCCGGGCCCACGACGGCCACCACGGCTGCCGCGTCCTCAGCATCGACTGGGGCCCCTGGGCCGGCGGCGGCATGGTGTCGCCCGAGCTCGAGCGCGAGTACGCCCGCCGGGGCATCGGCCTCGTCGACCCCGACGACGGCGTGATGGCGATCCTCCACGAGATCGGCGAGGCCGAGGGCCCGTCGCAGCTCGTGGTGATGCGGGGGGCGCCCGAGGCCTTCGGCCCGCCGCTCGACCACGCCGAGGCCGCCGACCTGCTCGGCGGCCACCCGACCACCACCGACTGATCGTGGCCGACGCCGTCGCCATCGTGGGCCTGGCCGGGCTGTTCCCCGGCGCGCCCACGATCGACGCGCTCTGGCGGAACGTGGTCGCCGGCGTCGACGCCATCACCGAGGTGCCCGAGGGGCGCTGGGACCCCGTCTTCTTCGACGTCGACGCCAAGGAGGCCGACCGCTTCTACTGCCGGCGCGGCGGCTTCGTCGACGATCTCGCCACCTTCGACCCGCTCGCCTTCGGCATCATGCCGAACGCGCTCGACGCCGTGGAGCCCGACCAGCTGCTGGCCCTCGCCGCCGCGTCGGCCGCCCTCCGAGACGCCGGTGACCCCCACGAGCGCGTCGATCCCAGCCGGATCTCGGTCGTCCTCGGGCGCGGCGGGTACCTGGGCGACGGCGTGGCCCGGCTCGACCAGCGGGTGCGCACGGCCCAGCAGCTGGTCGAGGCGCTGCGGTCGCTCGTCCCGGGCCTCGACGAGGAGCGGCTCGCCGCCGTGAAGGCCGAGTTCCAGGACCGCCTCGGCCCCGAGCGGCCCGAATCGTCGATCGGGCTGGTGCCCAACCTGGCCGCCTCCCGCATCGCCAACCGCTTCGACCTGCGGGGGCCGGCCTACACGGTCGACGCCGCGTGCGCGTCGTCGCTCATCGCCGTGGACCACGGGGTGGCCGCGCTGCGCTCGGGCCAGGTCGACGTGGCCCTCGTCGGCGGCGTCCACCACTGCCACGACCTCACGCTGTGGAGCGTGTTCTGCCAGCTGCGGGCGCTCTCGCCCACCGAGGCGATCCGGCCCTTCAGCGCGGATGCCGACGGCATCCTGGTGGGCGAGGGCACCGGGCTCTTCGTGCTCAAGCGCCTCGCCGACGCCGAGCGCGACGACGACCGCATCTACGCCGTGATCCGCGGCACGGGCGTCGCGTCCGACGGTGCGGGGGCGTCGCTGATGAACCCGCGGCCCGAGGGCCAGGTGCTCGCCGTGGAGGCGGCGTGGCGCGCGTCGGGGCTCGACCCCGCTCGCGTCGGGCTCGTCGAGGCCCACGGCACCGCGACCCCGGTGGGCGATCGCACCGAGGTGGAGACGCTCCGGACGGTGTTCGGCGCCGACGGTCCGAGCGTCGGGCTCGGGTCGATCAAGTCGATGATCGGCCACGCCATGCCGGCCGCCGGCGCCGCCGGGCTGGCCAAGGCGGCCCTCGCCCTGCACCACGGCGTGCTCCCGCCCACCCTCCACGCCGAGGTGCCCAACGCCGCGCTCGCGGGCACCCGCTTCCGCCTCCTGGGCGAGGCGGAGCCCTGGGCCGTGCCCTCGGACGGCGGCCCCCGCGTCGCCGGCGTGAACGCCTTCGGCTTCGGCGGCATCAACGCCCACGTGGTGCTCACCGACCACCCCTCGGCCCGTCCTGCCGCGCGAGGCGGCTCGGTGGCGCCGGTGGCCGCGGCAGGACCGGGCCCGGTGGCGACCGAGGAGGTGCTGCTCCTCGCCGGGCGGGATGCGGCGGACCTCCTGCAGCAGCTCGACGGGTGGACGCCCGGCGCCGACGAGCTCGTGGTGCCCGGGGCCGACGCCGGCCCCGCCCGGCTGGCCATCGTGGCGCCGAACGAGCGCCGCCTCACCCTCGCCCGCAAGGTGCTCGAGCGGGGCACCCCCTTCCGGGGCCGCAACGACGTGTGGTTCGACCCGGGCGACGCCACCTCGGCGGTGGCCGGCGGCAAGGTCGCCTTCCTGTTCCCCGGCGTCGAGCCCACCTTCGAGCCCCGGGTCGACGACGTGGCCGAGGCGCTCGGGCTCCCGTGGCCCGGCCTGGCCGAGGGCGTCCCGCCCCTCGAGCGCCAGGGCCGCGGCATCGTGCAGGTCGGCCTGCTGCTCGACGACGCCCTGGCCGCGCTCGGCATCCGACCTGACGCCGTGGCCGGCCACAGCCTGGGCGAGTGGGCCGGGCAGATCGCCTCGGGCCAGATCCCCCGCAGCTACCTCGACGAGTTCCTCGACGAGCTCCACCCCGGGGCCATCGAGGTGTCCGACGTGGTCTTCGTGGCGCTGGGCGCCGGCGCCGAGGTGGCTGCCGAGCTGGTCGACGGCCTCGCCGACGCCCACGTCTCCCACGACAACTGCCCGCACCAGTCGGTGATCTGCGCGCCGGCCGCGTCGATGGCCGTCGCCGTCGAGCGGGCCAAGGAGCGCAAGGTCCTCGCCCAGGAGCTGCCGTTCCGCTCCGGGTTCCACTCGCCGCTCTTCGCCCCGTTCGTGGCCGGCATGGCCGAGCACTTCGCCCACGTCCCGCTCACCGCGGCCGAGGTCCCGCTCTGGTCCGCGACCGCCGTGGCGCCGTACCCCGACGAGGCGGCCGACATCATCGCCCTCGCCGGTCGCCACCTCGTCGAGCCGGTGCGCTTCCGCGAGCTCGTCCTCGCGCTCCACGCTGACGGCGTCCGCACCTTCGTCCAGGTCGGCACCGGCAGCCTGCTCGGCTTCGTCGACGACACCCTGCGCGACCACGACGTCCTCACCGTGTCGGCCAACACGCCGAAGCTCACCGGCGTCGACCAGCTCCGCCGGGTCGCGGCGGCCCTGTGGTCGGTCGGCGTGGACGTGCAGTTCGACCCGCTCGGCCATGCCGTCGCCGGGCCGGCCGAGCCGTCCGCCACCACCGCGCCGAGCGCTCCGGTGAAGCTCCACCTCGGTTCGGCGCTGATCCGCGACCTGACCCCGCTCGACCTTCCCGTCGCCGGCCCGGCGTACGTGGGCGACGACGAGCTCGACGCCCTGGAGGCCGAGCTCGGTGCTCCGGCGCCCATCCTGGGCGAGTTCCGGGCCGCGGTGGCCGATGCGCAGGCCGCCGCCCTCGAGGTGCTGCGCGCCGCTCGCGACTCGAAGCGCCCCCTCGCCGGCACGGGGCCGGCGACCAGCACGGGATCGATCCCGCCGGTCGCCCCCGCCGCGACCACGGCTTCGGCGGCCGCCACCGCCCCGAGCACCCCGAGCCTGAAGGAGACGGTGCACCACCTGTCGGTCGCCGAGCAGCCGTGGTGGTTCGACCACGCCTTCTACGAGCAGCCCGCCGGGTGGGACGTGGTCGACGACCTGTTCCCCCTCGTGCCGATGACGGCGATCATCGCCATGCTGCAGGAGGCGGCCGAGGACCTGGTGCCGGGCACGGTGTCGACCCGGGTGGAGGCGATCCGGGCGTTCAAGTGGCTCGCCGTCCACCCGCCGACCGCGATCACGGTGCGCGCCACCCGCGACGGCGACGGCGCCGACCCCACCACCGGCGAGACGACCGTGAAGGCGTCGATCGACAAGCACGCCCGGGCCACGGTGGTGGTGGCGCCGTCCTACCCGCCGGCCCCGGCGCCCGCCGCCCGGCCCGTCACCGGCGAGATCGCCTGCCCGGCCCAGCCCGACACGCTCTACCAGGAGCGCCACCTCTTCCACGGCCCGGCCTACCAGGGCCTCACGACGTTCGACGAGTTCGGCGTCGACGGCGCCTCAGGCCTCCTCGAGACCAAGCCGTTCCCGGGCTCGCTGCTCGACAACGCCGGTCAGCTCTTCGGCTTCTGGCTGGCCCAGCGCGTCGACCGCGACCGCCTCGTGCTCCCCACGAGCATCGACCGGATCTCCTTCTACGGCCCCCATCCCGACGCCGGCACGCTCGTGCGCTGCGTCGTGAACTGCACCCACATCGACGACCAGTCCGTCCGGGCCGACCTCGAGCTGACCGTCGACGGCGTCGTGTGGTGCACGATCGAGGGCTGGGAGGACCGGCGGTTCCAGAGCGACGATCGCCTCTTCACCCTGCTGCGCCAGCCGGCCGACCACCTCCTCGCCGAGCCGCAGCCCGGCGGCTGGGTGCTGGTGCGCGAGGGCTGGCCCGACTCGGCGTCGCGCGACGTCGTGATGCGCCGGTTCCTCGGCGCGGCGGAGCGCCTCGACTACGAGGCGCGCAACCCGAACGTGCAGCGGGCGTGGCTGCTCGGGCGCATCGCCGCCAAGGACGCGACCCGCGAGGTCCTCTTCGACCACGGCCACGACCGGGTGTTCCCCGTCGAGGTGCGGGTGGCGAACGACGAGGAGGGTCGCCCGCTCGTCGAGGCACCGGGCGGCCTCGACCTCCGGGCGTCCATCGCCCACACCGCAGGGATCGGCGTGGCGATCGTCGGCGAGGGCATCGACGTCGGCATCGACGTGGAGCACGTCGAGGGCCGCCCGGACTCCTTCGAGGTCGCCGCCCTCTCGAAGAAGGAGCGGGCGCGCTTCGAGGCCCTGCCCGACATCGACCGGGAGTCGGTGCGCGAGGTCGAGCTGACTCGCTGGTGGGCGGCCAAGGAGGCGGCGGCCAAGGCGGCCGGCACCGGCATGCAGGGGCGGCCCAAGGATTGGAAGGTGGAGGAGGTGGACGGCGATCGTGTGCGCATCGGCGAGCGCTGGATCGCCACCACCCGGATCGACGGCGGCCACGTGGTCGCCTGGACGGAGACGTGATGCCCGAGACCGTGACCGAACCCGACGTGCTCGCCGAGATCGAGCGGATCCTGCTGGAGGTGATCGGCGACGACCTGCTCCTCGACGGTCCGCTCACCATGGAGACGTCGTTCGACGAGGACCTCCAGCTCGAGTCGATCGAGTTCGTCGCCCTGTCGGAGAAGCTGCTCGAGACCTACGGCGAGCAGGTCGACTTCGTCGGCTGGCTGGCCGAGATGGAGCTCGACGACATCATCGCCCTGACCGTCGGCCAGCTCGTCGCGTTCGTGGCCGGCCAGGTGAACGCCCCCGCCGATGCCTGAGGTCGTCGCCAACGGGCTGAAGTTCCACGTCCAGCACCTGGGCGGCGGCGAAGGCCGGCCGCAGGTCGTGATGCTCCACGGGCTGGTGATCGACAACCTGTCGAGCTGGTACTACACGATCGCCAACCCGGTGGCGCAGGTGGCCGACGTGCACCTCGTCGACCTCCGCGGCCACGGCCGCAGCGAGATGCCGAAGACCGGCTACACCGTGGCCGACAACGTCGACGACCTCGAGGCCCTGCTCGACGCGTGGGGCGTCGACGGGCCGGTGCACCTGTTCGGCAACAGCTTCGGCGGCGTGGTGTCGCTCGCCTTCGCCCATCGCCACCCCGAGCGGGTCGCGTCGCTGTTCCTGATCGAGGCCCACTTCGCGGTGGAGGGGTGGGGCGAGCACATGGCCGGCTCGCTCGCGCTGGCCGCCTTCGGGCTCGACGAGGACGCGGTGCAGAGCTGGCTGGCCGAGAACGCCGACCGCAAGCTCTCCCGCCTGGCCAAGCGCAGCGAGCGGTTCCTCACCGAGACCTCGCTCATCGACGACCTCCAGGCCGAGGAGCCGATCGGCTGGCTCGCCGAGATCGCCTGCCCCACCTACGCCATGTACGGCAGCGAGACCGACATCATGGACCGAGCCCTCGAGCTGCAGGCCAAGGTGCCGGGCTGCGAGCTCGAGATCGTGCCGGACTGCTCGCACTCGCTGCTCACCGAGCAGAGCGCGCTGGTGCGCGAGCGGGCGCTGGCCTGGCTCGAGCGCGTCGGCTGAGGGACGTTCGGTGGCCCGGTTCCTCTTCGTCGTCCCGCCGTTCACCGGCCACGTGAACCCGACGCTCGGCGTGGCCGCCGAGCTCGTGGCGCGAGGCCACGAGGTGGCGTGGGCGGGCGTGCCGGGGGCGACCGAGGCGCTGCTGCCCGATGGCGCCCGCTTCCTCTCCGCCGTCTCGCCCGAGGTGGCCGACTACGTGAACGAGGTGGGCGAGCGGCGCGACGAGGCCCGGGGCGCCTCGGCGTTCAAGTTCCTGATGGAGGAGGTGCTGCTGCCGCTGGCCGACCACATGGTCGACGGCGTGGACGCCGCGGTGGACGCCTTCGGGGCCGACGTGCTGGTGGCCGACCAGCAGGCGCTGGCGGCGGCCGTCGTCGGGCGCCGGCGCGCGATGCCGTGGACGACGTCGGCGACCACGTCGGCCGAGCTCGTCGACCCGCTCGCCGGGCTGCCCAAGGTGGCCGACGCCATGCACCAGCTTCGGCTCGACCTCCAGCTCCGCCACGGCGTGGCACCTGAGGTCGCCGCCCAGGGCGACCTGCGCCTGTCGCCCCACCTGGTGGTGGCCTACACGGTCGAGGAGCTGACCGGCCCGCTCGCGGGGACGCCTGCGGGCGAGGTCCCGGTCGCGTTCGTCGGGCCGTCGGCCGGCGCGCGCCCGCCGGCGCCCCCGTTCCCCTGGGAGCGGCTGTCGGACGACGGGCCGAACGTGCTGGTCTCGCTCGGGACGCTCAACGCCGAGGTGGGGGGCCGGTTCTGGGCGGCCGCGACGGAGGCGTTCGCCGCTCGGCCCGACTGGACCGGCGTGTTCGTGGCCTCGCCCGAGCTGGTGCCCGACGCGCCGGCCAACGTGATCGTGCAGCGCCGGGTGCCGCAGCTCGACCTGCTGCCCCGCATGGACGCGGTCGTGAGCCACTCGGGCCACAACACCGTGTGCGAGACGCTCGCCTGTGGGCTGCCGATGGTCCTGGCGCCGATCCGCGACGACCAGCCGGTCGTGGCCGACCAGGTGGTGCGGGCCGGCGCCGGGGTCCGGGTGAAGTTCGCCCGGGTTCGCTCGGAGCACCTCGTCGAGGGCATCGAACGAGCGCTCACGGACCCCGACCTCCGGGCGTGCGCGGCCCGCCTGCAGGCCGCCCTCGCCGCCGCCGGCGGCCCGGTCGCCGCCGCCGATGCGCTCGTGGGGCTGATCGACCGATAGCGACGGACCCGACCCGAACCTGGCACGGAACGTGGGCACCGGCGTCCACGTTCCATGCCAGGTTCGAGGTCGACGCGGCTGCGAGCGGCCAAGATGGCCCGATGCCCCGGGCGCTCGTGAACGGCATCGACCTCGCGTGGGATCGCGACGGGGAGGGCGAGCGGTTGCTGTTCCTCCACGGGTCGGGCTCGACGATGGCGCAGAACTCGTTCCTGCGCCGGCCCTTCGAGGATGCCTTCGACGTCCTCACGCTCGACCACCGCGCCACCGGGGCCTCGCAGGTCCCCGACGGGCCCTTCACGATGGCCGACTGCGCGGCCGACGTGCTGGGCCTCGCCGACCTCGCCGGCTGGGACCGGTTCCGGCTGGTGGGCGTCAGCTTCGGGGGGATGGTCGCCCAGGAGGTCGCCGTCACCGCGCCCCACCGCATCGACCGCCTCGCCCTCCTGTGCACCTCGGCCGGGGGCGCCGGGGGCTCGTCGTACCCCCTCCACGAGGGGCCGCCCCCGCCGCACGTCGTCGACACCCGGTTCACACCCGAGTGGCTGGCGGAGCACCGGCGCGACCGCGTGCTGGTCGACCTCGCCGCCAAGCGGATGGAGGGCAAGGGCTACGACGTCATCCGGGGCGAAGCGCTCCAGCTCGAGGCCCGGCGCCACCACGACGTCTTCGACCGGTTGCCGGCCGTCGGCTGCCCGACGCTCGTCGCCTGCGGCGCCTACGACGGCATGGCCCCGGTGGCCAACGGCGAAGCCATCGCCTCGCAGGTGCCCGACGCCGAGGTTCGCACCTACGAGGGCGGCCACCTCTTCGCCGTGCAGGACCCCGCCGCCGTGCCCGACATCATCGGCTGGCTGGCCGGCTCGTCGGTCTGAGCCTCACCAGCCCCAGGTGCCGGGCCCGCCCTTGAACGGGCCGACCACCTTCGAGGTGATCCACCCGCCGTAGAAGTCGCCCTCGTTGGCCTGCACCTGCTCGTCGTCGACGAAGCAGGCGTCGACCCGCTGGGGGTAGAAGGCCAGGTGGTCGGCGATGGCGGCGAACCCGGGCGACGGCTCGAGGTAGCGCCAGGCGGCATCGGCCACCCGCGGCGCCCCGGGCACCACCAGGTCGACGTAGCTGGCACCGCCCTTCCACTCGCACCAGGTGTGGGTGGCGCTGGCGGCGAGGACGGACGTGTCGACATCCGCGATCGGCAGGTAGTAGCCCGGCGGCTGGGAGGTCTCGAGCACCCGGAGCGCGGCGCGGGTCTCGGCCACCAGGTGACCGGCGTGCACCACCCGCACGAGGGCGCCGGTGGCCTCGATCCGCGGGGGTCGGGGGTAGTCCCAGACCGACTCCTGGCCGGGCCCGGGCTCGATGCGCGTCGGTCGGTCCACGGGTGGGGGCTACCCGCTCCAGACCGTCGACATGTCCGTGGCCGTGCCTCGGAGGTGCTTGTGGGCGAGGCCCCAGCCGTCGAGGTGGGCGCGGGTGAGGGCCAGGCCGAGCTCGACGGGGTCGTCGGCCGGGTCGGCGTCGTCGGCGGTGCGCACCTCGTAGCGGAAGCTGAACGACACCAGGTTGCGCTCGTAGGTGAACGAGCCCCACTCGGTGTAGGCCGCCTTGAAGATGTCGTGGTCGTCGGCCTCGGCGAGCAGCGCGGCGCGCTGGTCGTCGTCGAGGTCGGCGAACTGCCCCCGCACCACCACCCGGTGGACCTTCATCGCCCGCTCGCCTCGTTCGCACCCATCGCCCCAGTGTGCCCGCCGGGCGCCGCCGTCCCCAGCGAGTTGCCCGGATGGGGCGGGCCGATGACCGATGGCCCTATTGGGGTTCTGTGCTCGGATCTCGCGCTGGTGGCGCGTGATCGGGGTGGAGAACCTGTGAGGCTTCGGGTGCGGCCGAGCGAACCACGGGCCCCGGTGGTTTACGGTGTTCAGCCATGCCGCTGCCGCGCTGCCTGTTCGACGCCAGCGAGCCGGTCGACCACGACCTGCGGGTCACGAGCGGCACGTGGCCGTCGGGCCTGAGCGGCGAGCTCGTCCTCAGCTCGCCCCACCCCTCCACGTTCGGCGGCCCGCACCCGTTCTTCGGCGAGGGCATGGTCAGCCGCCTGTCGCTGGCGATGGGCGCGCACGGCGCGCCGGCCGACGCCCTCGCCTGGCGCCAGCGGATGCTCGACACGCCCTCGGCCCGGCTCCGGGCCGCCCGCCCCGAGGTCTTCGAGCCCACGATGATCGGCGTCCGCTCCCCCTTCGGTCACGTCAACGCGGCCAACACGGCCCCGCTGCCCTGGGGCGACCGGCTGTTCGCCACGTGGGACGCCGGCCGTCCGGTGGAGGTCGACCCGCTGACCCTCACGTTCCTCGGCGAGGTCGGCCACCGCAGCGAGTGGCTCGACTTCGAGGTCTCACCCCAGCCGCTGCTGCCGATGGTGATGACCACGGCCCACCCGGTGATCGACCCCGACCGCGACGTGCTCTGGACGGTGAACACGCACTGGGGCGCGCTGCACGTCGTGCGCTGGGACGGCGAGGGGCGCCTGCAGCGGTGGCCGATCGAGGGGGCTGCGATCCCCCAGTCGGTGCACACCATCACCCAGACGCGCGACTGGCTGATCGTGGCGGACTGCGCCTACAAGGTCGAGCCGCAGGTGCTGAGCGGCGGGGCGCGCACCGAGCCCGCCAACGCGAGCGAGCCGGTGCACCTCATCCGCAAGGCCGACCTCGAGGCGACCCCGCCCGGGCAGCCCGTTCGGTGCACGACCTTCGAGCTGGCCCCGGAGGTGAACCACTACTACGCGACCTACGACGACTCGGACGGGGTCGGCATCCTCTTCGAGCACACCGAGGCGGCCGAGCTCTCGATGGTGCAGCGAGCGAGCGACCTCGACGCGCTCGGGCGCCCGTGCGATCCCGCTCTCGCCGGCCTCTACGGCTTCCCGATGGCGCCCGATCGGACGACGTACCTCGTCGTCGACCCGGCCACCGGGGCCATCCGCCATCGGGCCGAGCAGCGCGACCCCGAGCGGCTCTGGAGCCGACAGCTCAACGCCATCGACTGGAGCACCGAGGGGCGCACCCGCCCGACGCTCCACCACACCGTCCACCTCGGCTACCGCCCCGAGGCGATCACCCAGGAGATGCTCGCCCTCTACGGCGACCGCGTCGACCGATCGCTGTTGCCGGGCGACGAGATCTCCCCCCGGGTGGTCACCAGCTCGATGCCCGACCTCGACGTGGTGGCCGACTGGGAGCTGGGCGTCGACGACCTGCCCACCTCGCCCATCTTCGTGCCGAGGGACCCGGGCGCCGATCCGAGCGCGAGCCGCTACGCCGGCTCGGACCCGGGTGGCCACGACGGCTGGGTCGTGGTGCCGGTCCTCAACGACGCCGGCTTCCGGGTCGAGGTGTTCGACGCAGCCGCCGTCGGGGCCGGCCCGATCGCCACCGCCGCGGCCACCGGGATGCGCCTGCCGTTCGTGCTGCACTCGGCGTGGATGCCCCGAGCGGTCTCGACCAGGGGCGACGGCCGGGAGCGGGGGCGCTTCGCCGACGAGCTCGAGCGCATCGGCGAGCTCCCCGACGACCTCCAGCGCGAGGCCCGCCGGGTGGCCGACGACCTCGCCGACGCCGCCCCGCTCGGCGGTTGATCGAGCTCGCCGAGCGCGAGCCCCCGTGCGGCGGCTTCCTCGCTCGGATCGTGCGTCGTGGGCGCGTGATCGCGGCGAAGAACGGGTGCTGACGTTCCTCGCTCGGATCGTGCGTCGTGGGCGCGTGATCGCGGCGAAGAACGGACCGCGCCGCCGCCCCGCTCCGCACCGGAGCGCGGGTCAGGCGCCGAGGTAGCCGGCTTCGACCAGGTCCGGTCGGGCGGCCAGCTCGTCGGCGGTGCCGGCGAAGGTGGCCCGGCCCTGGCGCAGCAGCGTGGCCCGGTCGGCGATGGCGAGGACGAGCCGCACGTGCTGCTCGACCACGAGGATCCCGGCGTCGGTCTCGTCGGCGATCGACCGCAGCACCGGCAGGAGCTGCTCCACGATGATCGGGGCCAGCCCCAGGCTCATCTCGTCGACCAGCAGGAGGCGAGGGCGGCTGGCGACCGCCCGGGCCAGCGCCAGCATCTGCTGCTCGCCGCCCGAGAGCAGGCCGGCCTTGCGGTCCATCACCCGGCGCAGGGCCGGGAACCAGTCGAGCAGCTGCTCGTCGGCCACGACGTCCGCACCGCGCGGTCGCCCGAGCCGGAGGTTCTCGGCGGCGGTGAGGTCGAAGAACAGGCCGCGGTCCTCGGGGACGTGGGCGACGCCGCGTCGGGCCAGGCGCCACACGTCGGCGACGGTCCGTCGTCGACGATCGTGCACCGGCTCGCCCAGCACCTCGACGGTGCCGCCCTGGCGCTCGACCAGCCCCGAGATGGCCAGCAGGGTCGTGGTCTTGCCGGCGCCGTTGGCGCCGAGGAGGGCGACGACCTCGCCGGCGCGCACCTCGAGGTCGAGCTCGTGGACGACCGCCACGCCCTGGTAGCCGGCGGTGAGGCGGTCGAGGCGGAGCAGCACCTCGGCGTCGGCCCGGCCGGGGCCCGCGGGGGCGGCCTCGGTCGCGGTCACGACGCCTGGCCCAGGTAGGCGGAGATCACGAGCGGGTCGGCGCGCACCTCGTCGGGCGGCCCCGAGGCGATGATCCGGCCGAAGTCGAGCACGTGGACCTCGTCGCACACGCCGAGGATCAGCGACATGTCGTGGTCGACCACCAGCACGCTGGTGCCGGCGGCGGGCAGGCGGCGCAGGCGCTCGGCCAGCTCGGCGGTCTCACCGGGGTCGAGGCCGGCCGCGGGCTCGTCGAGCAGCAGGAGCTGCGGCGACGAGACGAGGGCTCGACCGAGGGCGACGACGTGGCGCTCGCCGTTCGACAGCTCGGTGGGGAGCCGGTCGGCCACCGGGAGCAGGTCGAGCAGCTCGAGGATGCAGTGGGTCTCGGTGCTGTCGTGGCTCTTCGGCCAGAACAGGTCGGTGATCGTGGACCAGAGCGTCGGGGGGTGGGCGGCGACGAGCAGGTTGTCCCGCACGCTCAGGTCGTCGAACAGCTCGAGCGACTGGAACGTGCGCACCAGCCCGGCGCGCGACCGCTCGTGGGGCCGGGCGTCGGTGAGGTCGCGACCCTGGAAGCGGACGTGGCCCCGGGCCGGTGCGGTGAAGCCGGTGAGCGTGTCGATGAACGTGGTCTTGCCGGCGCCGTTGGGCCCGATCAGCCCGACGATCTGGCCGGTGGCGACCGTGAGGCTCACCTCGTCGAGCGCCACGAGCCCGCCGTGCTTCACCGTCAGGTCGCCCACCTCGAGCAGCGCGCTCACGCGGCGCCGCCCTCGATGCGGGGCACGGCGCCGGTGCGCGGCTGGTCCTCGGCCCGCCCCGCGGCGTGGCGCAGCGCAGCCAGGCGCGCCCGGATGAGCCCGGTGATGCCCTCGGGGGCGAAGATCGCCGTGAGGATGAGGGCGATGCCGCTGATGGCGAACACGTACGTGTCGGCGTCGCCGCCGCCCTTCGACGACAGGAGCGTGGTGAGGATCCCGGCCTGGGCGAGGGCACCGGCGAGCAGCGCCCCGCCGACGCTCGACACGCCGGCCAGGTAGGTGAGGGCGACGGCGACGAGCGCCCCGATCACCATGAAGGACGTGGGCGAGAGGGTGGTCACCGAGAAGGCCATCAGCACCCCGCACAGCCCGGCGAGGAACGACGACACGGCGAAGGCGCCGAGCTTGGCCCGGGTGACGTCGATGCCCGCGGCGGCCGCGGCCCGCTCGTTGGCCCGGACGGCGAGCCAGCGCAGGCCGGTGCGGTTGCGGCGCAGGTTCACCACGCCGAGCGCGGCGAGGGCGAGCACGCCGAGGCACACGTAGCCGAACGCCGGACGGAAGTTGTCGCTGCCCGTGGCCCCGACGCCGACGTCGAGCCCGAGCAGGAACGGGCGCGGGGCGGCGGCGCCGGCGTGGCCGCCCGAGAACGGCGGGCTGGCCAGCACCAGCTCCTCGACCGCCACGGCCATGGCGAGCGTGGCGATGGCGAGGCTCATGCCGCGCACGCGGGTGGCCGGGTAGCCCACGATGATCCCGATCAGCGTGGCGAGCGTGGCGGCGAGGAGGAGCGCGACCGGGAACGGCACGTGGTGCTCGGTGAGGCGGATCGACGCGAACCCGGCGACGCCGGCGAAGGCGAGCTGGGCCAGGGAGATCTGGCCGCTGAAGCCGGTGACCACCACGACGGAGAGGGTGAGCAGCCCGAAGGCGAGCGAGATGATCGTCGCGTGGCGCAGCTCGGTGCCGGCGGTGGCGAGCAGGGCGGCGGTGCCCCCGACGAGCACGACGGTCCACGGCAGGACGTTGCGGGGCTCGGGCGCGGGCGGCAGGCGGCGGCCGCTGATGGCCGAGCGGTCGGGCAGCGCGTCGCCCCGCCACACGAGCACGGCGATGATGACGAGCACCGGCACGAACTGCTGGATGCCGGTCGTGGGCAGCCAGTCGGGGATCCAGGTGGTGTCGGGCCGCACGGCCCACCCGAGGATGAGCGACTGGACCATGCCGATGGCGACGCCCGCCGCCGTGGTGATCGCGAACGACTCGAGCCCGCCCAGCAGCGCCGCCGCCAGCGCCGGGATCACGAGCAGGGGCGTGGTCGTGGCGCTGATGCCGGCGATGGGCTCGATCAGGATCACGGCGATGCCGGCGATGACCGAGGCGGCCGCCCAGCTCACCGCGCCGAGCCGGTCGGGCGAGATGCCGAGCAGCAGGGCGCCCTTCTCGTTGCCGGCGGCGGCCCGGGTGGCCAGGCCGAAGCGGGTGAAGCGGAAGACCGCGCCCAGGACGGCGGCGACGGCGACCGCGAGGAGCAGGAGGAGGAGCCGGTTCTGGGTGACGGTGGTGCCGAGGAGGTGGACCGGATCGTCGGGCAGCACCGGGCGGTGCCGGGTGGCGACCGCCCCGCTCACCGGGAAGCGCAGGCGGACGATCTCCTGCAGGTAGAGCAGCAGGCCGAGCGAGGCGACGACCCGGGCGAGGGGTGCGGCCTGGCGCAGCGGACGGAAGACGAGGAGGTAGACCAGCAGGCCGAGCGTGGCCGCGAGCAGCACGGCGACGATCAGCGCGGTCGTCTGCGTCGGACGGGGCAGCAGGTAGATCCGCGCCGGCAGCCCCAGGAAGGGCAGCACCAGCTCGCCGGTCTCGCGGAACTCGAAGTAGGCGAAGGCCACGTACATGCCCATCGCCGCGTGGGCGAAGTTCACGACGCCCGACGTGCGGTGGGACAGCACCAGGCCGAGCGCGAGCGACGCGATGACCGCGCCGCTGCCGATGCCGGCGAGCAGGTAGCCGAGGTAGGTGCTCATCGACCGCCGGCGCTCAGGCCCGGTAGATCGACCCGACGTCGATCCAGTCGCCGATCTGGGCCAGGTTGCCGTCGGTCATCTCGCCCAGGATCTGCTGGGGCGAGCACATCGCGGGCAGCCCGTCGAACTGCTCCCCGTCGCAGGTGTAGGGGTGGCCGGCGAAGCTCGGGGCGTCCACCTGCGCCTTCAGGGCGGCGGTGATCGACGCGGGGGTGATCTCGCCGTCGAGCTGGCGCAGCACCAGGTAGAGGTTCATCGTGGCCCGGAAGGTGACCGTGGCGGCGCCCACCGGATCGAGCCCGTCGCCGTACTCGTCGACCACCGCCGCGTAGAGGGCGAAGTCGTCGTTGGGCTGCTCCTCGACGCCGATCGGGCCCTCGACGTTGAAGATGGCCCCGTCGGCCTCCGCGGCGCCGACCTCCTCGATGATCGCCGGGCTGGCGCACGCGCCGACGAAGTAGCGCACGGCGTCGAGGTCGAGGGCGTCGAGGCCGTCGAAGCCGGCCTTGCACCCCGCATCGGCCGCCAGGACCATGATGGCGTCGGGGTCGGAGGCGGCGGCCGCGTTGAGGGCGGAGCTGATGTCGGTGGCGAGGATCGGGTACGGCACGAGCTGGGCCTCGACGCCCTGGTCCTCGAGCACCTTGGCGCCCACCTCGGCGCTGTGGGTGATCGACCCGAACTCGCCATACACGATCGACACCCGCTTCGCCTTCGCCACGTTGGCCGCGTGCTCGGCGAAGGCGACGGTGGCGCCCCACGTGCCGCCGCTCCACTGGAACGAGTTCGGTGCGGTGACCGACTGGGTGCTCACCGGGATGCCGCCGACGTAGGGGATCCCGTTCTCGCCGAGGGTGTCGACGGCGTTGCCGAACACGTCGATGCCGCCGAGCACGGCCGGCACCTCCTCCTCGACGAAGCGCTGGGCGCAGCTGGTGGAGCCCTCGGCGGAGAACTCGGTGTTGCAGACGTCGAGCTCGAGGGGCCGACCGTCGACCCCGCCGAGCTGCTCGTTGATGAAGTCGATGGCGGCCTGGGCGCCCTGGCTCAGCTCGGGGTACGAGCCGGCGGCGGTGTTCTCCTGGTTCACCATCCCGAGCACGATCGGCTCGCCGGTGGCGGCCGTCGGCTCCTCGGGGAGGAGATCGGCGAGCACCGTGTTCCCGGCGCACGCGAACAGGTCGGCGGCGCACGCCTCGGTGCTGGCCACCCGGTCGGGGCTCGAGGTGGCCGTGGCGTCCTCGTCGGGCAGCGGCTCGCTGCACGAGGTGAGCGCGCCCAGCGCGAGGCCGGCCGCCAGCACCACGATCGAACCCACGGCGATGCGCCTCACGCTGCCCCCTGCTGCGTCGTTCCCCAGGGCGGATCCCCATCCACCTTGCGCCCGGACCCTAGGCCGGTGAACACTGTTTAGCGCAGGGCGTGGGGGCGCGCTGCGCGACGCCTGAAGGGGGCCTGCGGTGGCGACGTTGACGAGGAACCTGTTCGCGGGGAACGGCGAGCGCGACTTCCGGCTGCGGGTGGTGGACGGCCACTGGCCGGGCGACGTCGAGGGCGCCGTCTTCGTGGTCGGGCCCGACAAGCGAGGCCCCGGCGGGCACTGGCTCGTGGAGCACGGCCTGCTGCAGAAGGTCGATCTCGTGCCGGACCGCGACGGCCGCATCGTCGTGCGCCACCGCTCGATCCGCACGCCGGTCGCCCGCCTGCGTCGCCGGCTGCCGTGGCTGTTCAAGCGGCTCGAGTTCATGGAGCTCTCGCCCTTCGGCGTGTCGAACCTCGCCAACACGAACGTGCAGGGCATCGACGGTCGCCTGTTCGTCGGCTACGACGCCGGGCGCCCCGTCGAGGTCGACCCCGAGACGATGGCGTTCGTGACCTTCGTGGGCCACAACGACGAGTGGCTCCAGGCGGCGCCGGGCGTGCTCGAGCCGCTGTGCGCGGTGGCCGCCCACCCTGCGCCCGACCTCGACGAGCGGGCGCTCTGGTTCGTGAACTACTCGCAGGTCGCGCTGCCGGGCGACCCGAAGGAGACCTGGATCGCCCGCTGGGGCCTCGACGGACCCATCCGGCGCTGGCGGATCGAGGGGATGTCGCCGTTCGACTCGATCCACGACATCAAGGCCACGGCGAACCACCTCGTGTTCACCGACCTGCCCTTCGTGGTCGAGCCCGGCACCTTCACCGGTGCGCCGCGCGAGCAGCGCAACCAGGAGCACACGACGATGTGGATCGTCGCCAAGGACGATCTGCACCGGACCCCGCCGGGTGGGTCGGTCGGCTGCCTCGAGGTCCGCCTGCCGATCCCGACCGGCCACGTCTACGCCGACCACGACGAGGTCGACGGCCGGCTGCGGGTCGTGGTGCAGCACGTGCCCCTCGGCGACCTGCTGCTGTCGATGGGACCGACGACGATCGACCATCGCAACCAGGCGCCGATCGACCCCGCCTACGAGGGCCTGATCGCCCTCGCCGTCCAGCCCTCGGTCATCGGGCGCTACGAGATCGACCTGGCCACCGGCGAGGTGCACGATGCCGAGCTGGCCATGGACGTCGACCGGGCGTGGGGCGGCATCCTGCCCACCACCGACACCTACTCGCCCGCTGCCCGAGCCCACCAGCGCAACCTCTGGTACGCCGGCGCCGGGTTCGACCCGGACCTCGTGCCCGAGGAGTGGTGGCGGCTCTACGGCACGGCCACCGACGGCATCGTGGCGCCCGCCGACCTGCCCGACGAGGTGGTGCCCGGCTCGCTGGCCCGCTTCGACCTCGAGTCGATGAAGGTCGCGGAGGTCTGGCAGTACGAGGCGGGCGCCTTCCCGTCGCCCCCCACGTTCGTGCCCCGGGTGGGCGCCGAGGACCCCGACGACGGCTACGTCGTGGTGGTCGTGCACCAGGACGGCGACAAGGAGCTGCAGGTGTTCGACGCCCAGCACATCGAGCAGGGCCCCCTCGCCCGGGCCACCGCGCCCGGCTTCACGCCGAACCTGATGCTCCACTCGACCTGGATGCCCACCCGGGTCGGGCCGCACGCCAGCGCCTACCGGACCCGGACCGGGCGCGACATCGTCGGCGCCCTGCGCGGCCTGCCGGGCGTGCTGCGCTCGTTCGCCCGCATGGGCCGCGGCGTCGCCGCGATCGAGCGGGCGAAGCGCGCCACCGCCTGAGCCCCGGCCGCGCCGGGCGGCCGGCGGTGGGGTCGTGAGCAGTTCGCGCGCTGGTGGCGCGGGAGGTGCTCACGAGGTGGGGCGCTGGGCGGCCGGCGGTGGGGTCGTGAGCAGTTCTCGCGCTGGTGGCGCGGAACGCGTGCACGCAGGGCGAGGCGGGGTGGGGAGGATGGGCGGTGCGGCGGGTGTCGGTGGTGGGGGTCTCGGGGTCGGGCAAGTCGACCCTCGCCCGGGCCATCGCCGCGGCTCGCGGTGCCGTGCGTCGAGCTCGACGCGATCTTCCACCAGCCCGGGTGGCAGCTGCGGCCGGCGGCGGAGTTCCTCGCGGAGGTCGACCGAAGCACGAGCGGCGACGGCTGGGTGGTCGACGGCAACTACCGGGCGGTCGTGCGCGAGGGCCCGGTGTGGCAGCGGGCCGACACGGTGGTGTGGCTCGACCTGCCGAAGCACCTCGCCCTGCGGCAGGTGGCGTGGCGGTCGCTGCGCCGGGCGGCGACGCGCGAGGAGCTCTGGAACGGCAACCGCGAGCGCTGGCGCGAGCTGCTCTCGCTCGACCCGATGCGCTCCATGCCCGCGTACGTCTGGACCTACTACGACCGCAAGCGAGCCCAGGTGGAGGCGGCCAGGGCCGACCCCGCGCTGGCGCACCTCGAGTTCGTGCACCTCCGCTCGCACGCCGAGTCGGCGGCCTGGCTCGCGACGCTCCGCAACGGTCCCTCCGAGGGCCCCGCCGCGCCGAGCTGACCGCGTCTGGCCGTCGCCGGTGCCGGGAACCGGCCGCCCATGGCCGATCACCTCCGTGCGGGCAGCCGGGTCCGATGGAACACCTCGCAGGGCGAGACCGTGGGCACGGTGGTGCGCAAGCTCACCGCGCCGTGCGACATCGAGGGCCACCACGTCGCCGCGTCGGAGGACGAGCCGCAGTACCTCGTCGAGAGCGAGAAGACCGGCGCTCGCGCCGCCCACAAGCCCGACGCGCTGCGCCGGGCCTGAGCGGCTCGTCGGCGCCGCCCGCCGCCGATCGGAGCGGGGGGCCGGTCGTCGGTTGAGCGACGCGGCCGTCGGCCGCGAGACTCGGGCTCGATGCAGGGGACGAACCGACGAGCGCTGCTGCTGGGCCTCGTGGCGCTGGTGGCGCTGGTGGGCGCGACGGCCTGCGAGCCCGAGACGGCGCCCGGGACCCGGCGCGTGGTGGTCTTCGGCGACTCGGTGCCCAACTGGGCCCTCCGCGACGGTCGGGCCGGCGTGGACGCCGGCCGGTTCACGCTGATCGACGGCACCCTCGCGGCGTGCGAGGGGGCCTGGGGCAACCCGCCGGCGCGGGGGCGGAGCGGGGCGGTCGTCGAGACGCCCGACGCGTGCGACCCCGGTTGGCCGTCGCTCTACCCGCCGAAGCTCGGCATCCGCGCCGACGTCGCGATCGTCGTGGCCGGCAACCACGCCATGCTCGACCACCAGCTCGACGGGACCTGGCGCCATCCGTGCCACGCCCCGTTCCGCAGCTGGTACCAGGGCGACCTCGAAGGTCGGCTCGGCTACCTGAAGACCAAGGCCGATCGGGTGGTGATCGTGCTCCCCGCCTGGCCCGGCTCGAACAGCGGCTGGATCATGCCCGACGACCGGGCCAAGCGGGCCGACTGCGTCCGGTCGGTGACCCGGGCGGCGGCCTCGGCCCAGGGCGTCGCCGTCGTCGACCTCGGCACCTACCTGTGCCCGACCGGTGCGGCGAGCTGCAACTCGTGGCGCTCGAAGGACGGCATGCACGTCGATCCCGAGCGGGCGGCCACCGTGGTCGCCTGGCTGCTGGCGCAGGCGGCCCCGGCGTAGCGCCGGCCGCCCCCGATCACCCCACGGCGGCGACGTAGGCCCAGCGGCCCTCGTGGCGGACGAACTCGCTGACCTCGTGGAGCACGTGGTCGCCGTCGGCGTCGCGGTGGTGGGCGCGGAACTCGACCGTGCCCGTGGCGTCGAGCAGGCCGCCCCCCGAGGTGGCGATCACCTCCAGACCGGTCCACGTGCGGTCGGGGCCGAGGCGGATCCGCCGGGGTCGGGTGCGCGGGTCCCAGGTGCGCTCGAGGTGGGCGGCGTCGCCGACGGCGAAGGCGCTGTAGCGGGAGCGCATCAGCAGCTCGGCGGTGGGCGCGTCGGCGCCGCGGTGGAAGCGGCCGCAGCAGTCGTCGTAGCGGGCGGGGAGGCCGCAGGGGCAGCGGTCGGGATCGCTCACCCGTCGAGGGCGCCCGGCCGGTAGCCGGCGAGGATGCGGTCGGTGATGTCGTCGATCATCGCCTCCTCGAGCTCGGGCGGGAGGGCGAAGCCCAGCTGGAGCACGGAGGCGACGCCGTGCACGCCGCTCCAGAGGGTCAGCGAGAGCAGGAGCGGGTCGTCGGTCTCGACCGCACCGGCCGCCACCGCCGCCTCCACGGCGTCGGCCGCGGCGGCGAAGGCCCGCGGGAGCCGGCGAGGCGCACGTCGTCGGGCACGTCGGCGGGGATCATCTCCGGCGGGAACAGGAACATCACCCGGAACAGCTCGGGGTGCTCGCGGGCGTGCTCCACGTAGGCGCGGCCGTGGGCCCGGATGCGGGCCACCGGATCGGTGGCCGCGACGGCGTCGAAGCGGGCGACGAGGCGATCGAACTCGACCTCGGCGATGGCGCGCAGCAGGTCCTGCTTGTGGCGGACGTGGGCGTACAGCGCCGGGGCGGTGACGCCGAGCTGGGCGGCGAGGCGGCGCAGCGACAGCGCCTCGAGGCCGCCGGCGATCACCAGCTGGCGCGCCGCCTCGACGATCGCGTCGCGCTGCAGCGGTTCCCGGTCCCCGGCCATGGCGGCCGATGGTACCGACCGGCCGACCGGGCGACGTTCGGTGAACAGCGTTAAGTCGGACGCGGTACGGTGCGGCCCATGACGGTCACCGATGATCCGACCGCGGGCGCGCCGAGGCCTTCGCCGCGAGCGGGAACCCCTGGCTCGCCGGCCACTTCGCGCCGGTCGGCGACGAGCGCGACGACGCCGACCTGGAGGTGACGGGCTCGCTGCCCACCGGCCTGCGCGGGGCCTTCCTGCGCAACGGGCCCAACCCGATGTTCCCGCCGCTCGGGCGCTACCACCTCTTCGACGGCGACGGCATGGTCCACGGGCTGTGGCTCGACGGCGAGGGCGGCGCTCGCTACGCCAACCGGTGGGTCCGCAACGCCGGGCTCGCCGCAGAGGAGGCCGCCGGCCGCGCGCTCTTCGGCGGGCTGTCGGACTTCCGGCTGCCGCCCGACGACGTGCTCGCCACGGCTGGGCCCATCAAGAACACGTCGAACACCCACGTGATCGGCCACGCCGGGCGCATCCTCACGCTGATGGAGGGCGTCGGGCCCATCGAGCTGGCGCCCGATCTCGCCACGGTCGGTCCCTTCGACTTCGATGGCGCCCTCGTCGGCGCGATGACGGCGCACCCCAAGACCGACCCGGTCACCGGCGAGCTCGTCTTCTTCGGGTACTCACCGGTCGCTCCCTACCTGCGGGTGCACGCCGCCGATGCGGAGGGGACGCTCACCTGGTCGACCGTCGTCGAGCTCCCCGGCCCGGTGATGATGCACGACTTCGTGATCACCGAGACCCGGGTCGTGATCTTCGACCTGCCCGCCGCGTTCGACCTCCACGCCATGCTCGCCGGCGAGCCCGGCATCTACTGGGCCCCCGAGCGCGGGTGCCGCATCGGCGTCCTCGAGCGCGGCGCGCCCGGCACCGACGTGCGGTGGATCGAGGTCGATCCGTTCTGGGTGTTCCACTTCCTCAACGCCCACGACCGCCCCGACGGCTCGATCGAGGTCACCGGCTGCCGGGCCGACCGCCTCAACACCAGCTTCGGCGAGGACGGGATGGACGAGCCGGTGCGGCCCCACCTGCACCGGTGGCGCATCGACCCGGCGGCGGGCGCCGTCGCCGACGAGGCCCTCGACGACCGCCCCACGGACTTCCCCCGCATCGACCTCCGCCACGAGGGACGGGCGAACCGCTACGGCTTCTCGGGCCACACGGCGACGTGGACCGAAGACGCAGCGACCTTCGACGGCGTCATCCGCTGGGACCTCGACGCGGGGACCTCGGAGGTCCACCGCTACGGGGAGGGCCAGGTGTGCGGCGAGACGGTCCACGCCGGACCCGGCCGACCCCGACGAGGGGAGCGGGTGGCTGGTGAACCTCGTGCACGACCTGGCGACCGACCGCAGCTCGATGGTGGTGCTCGACGCCGGCTCGCTCGACGAGGTCGCCTGCGTCCACCTGCCGCGCCGGGTGCCCTTCGGGTTCCACGGGTCGTGGCTGCCCGGAGAGGGCTGAGCCCGTGACGGCCGTGCTCGCCCCCGTGCTCGCCCGCCGCGGCGAGGCGGCTCCGGCGGTGATCGACGAGCGGGGGGTCACGTCGTGGGGCGCGCTCGACGAGCGGGTGACCCGGTTGGTCCGCGCCCTGCGCGCCCGGGGCCTGCAGGTCGGCGACACCGTGGTCGCCATGCTGGGCAACCAGGTCGAGCTCGTGGAGGTGTCGCTGGCCTGCGCCCACGGCGGCTGGGCGCTCGTGCCGGTCAACTGGCACTGGGTGGCGCGCGAGCTGGCCTACGTGCTCGACGACGCCGGGGCGTCGGCGCTGATCGTCGACGAGCGCTGGCTGCCCGTCGCGGTCGACGCGCTGGCCGAGGCCGAGGTGCCCGGGCTGCGGGCTCGGCTGCTGGTCCGGCGCGAGCTCGCCCGCGACGAGGGGGGCGAGGGGTTCGAGGACCTGGACGGGGCCATCGCCGAGGAGCGCTCGACCGAGCTCGAGGACCCCGAGCGCGGCGGGCCGATGTTCTACACGTCGGGCACCACCGGCTGGCCCAAGGGCGTGCGCTCCACCCTCACCGCCACCGGCGGGCCGCCCGAGGTGCTCACGCTCATCGCCCACTCGATGGCGCCGACGCTCGGCGTGCCCGTCGACGAGGCCCACGAGCGGGTGCAGCTGGTGTGCGGGCCGATGTACCACTCGGCCCAGTGGGTGTTCGCCATCGCCCCGCTGGTGTGCGGCGCGACCCTCGTGCTCCAGCAGCGCTTCGACGCCGCCGCCGTCCTCGATGCCATCGAGCGCCACGGCGTCACCAACACCCACCTCGTGCCCACCCAGTTCGTCCGGCTGCTCGACCTTCCCGACGCCGTGCGGGCCGCGGCCGACACGTCCTCGCGCGTGCAGGTGAGGCACGGCGCGGCGCCGTGCGCGCCGGCGGTGAAGCGGGCGATGGTCGAGTGGTGGGGGCCGAAGATCACCGAGTACTACGGCGGCACCGAGGGCGGGTTCCTGTCGCTCATCACGGCGTCGGAGTGGCTCGAGCGGCCGGGCTCGGTGGGCCGGCCGATGGAGGTGGTCGAGGTCGCCATCATCGGCCCCGACGGCGAGCGCCAGCCGCCCGGCGAGCCCGGCGAGATCTGGTTCCGCAGCCTGCTCGGGTCGGACTTCGAGTACCACAACGCCCCCGACAAGACGGCGTCCGCCCACCGCGAGGGCGGCTTCGGCACCCTCGGCGACGTGGGGTACCTCGACGCCGACGGCTACCTGTTCCTGTCGGACCGCAAGATCGACATGGTCGTGTCGGGCGGCGTGAACATCTACCCGGCGGAGGTCGAGCACGCCCTCGCCGAGCACCCGGCCATCGCCGACGTGGCGGTCTTCGGGGTGCCGGACGACGAGATGGGCGAGTCCGTGCACGCCGCGGTCGCCCTGCGGTCGGGCATCGCCTGGGACGACGACCTGCAGGCCGAGCTCGACGCCTTCTGCCGCGACCGCCTCGCCGGCTACAAGCGCCCCCGATCGTGGGAGGTGCACGACGAGCTGCCCCGCAGCGAGGCCGGCAAGCTCACCAAGCGCGTCCTGCGCGACCCGTGGTGGGCCGACGCCGACCGGGCGATCTGATCCCCGCTCGCGGCGCTCAGAGCTGGGCGCGGCAGGGGCCCTGGCCGGCCTCGCGGAGCCCGGCGAGGTCGCCGTCGGCCGGGTCGACCACGCCCGGGTGACCTTCGGGGGCCATGAGCTGCGTCGGATCGTCGACGTGGTCGAGGCCCACGAGGTGGCCGAGCTCGTGGACGATCACCGATCGCACCAGGGCACCGCCTCCCCGCCGGCGGAGCAGCGAGCGCAGCTGCGGCCCGTCGAGCGCGACCTGGCCGGACACCAGGGTGAGCGGATCGCGGCCGTCGGCCTCGACCGCGATCGGGCCGGCGAGGCCGGCGACGTCGCCGTCGAGCGCGTCCCACTGCTCGGGATCGGTCCACGCGACCAGCACGGGAGCCCACCGATCGCCGTAGCGCTCGCGATCCACCGCGGGTCGGCGCGGGCCGGGCTGCTCGTCGGTGCGGTCGTCTTCGACCTCGAAGCGCAGGCCGCTCGCGTCCTCGACGACGGCGATCGCGTCGTCGAGGAGGTCGTCGGCACCGGGCGGGGCCTCGGCATCGTTCACCACGACGCGGATCGTGCGGCAGGGGTCCCACCGCGCCGGCGTGCGCCCGTCGGCCTGGCGGATCACGAACGCGTGCGGGCCGTCGACCTCGTCGTCGACCGAGGACCGACCGAGCGGCGCGGCGGACTCGGGGCCGCTCGGCGTGGGCCGCTCCACCGCGACGGGCGCGCCGACGAACGCTCCGCCGTCGCCCGCGACCAGCGCCGCGCGCTCGGGGTCGGGCGACGGGACGAACCGGGCCAGGCCGACGCCCAGCGCCACGAGCACGGTGACCGCCAGGGTGCGCACCCTCCGCCGCCGGCGGCGCCGCCGCACCGCCGAGCGGCGCTGCTCGTCGTCCTCGGCGAGGCGCGCTCGGGCCTCGTCCTCGCGGGCCTGCGCCGAGGCCTCGACCGCCGGCGCCGCCCGGACGAAGTCGTCGTCGAGGACCCAGCCGTCGGTCGCGCCGTCGCCGTCGTCCACCGAGCCGACGCTATCGGCCTCCGATCCGACCACCCCTCGAACTTCTGGCGGGAGCGGGCCCCGGTCGGGCGCGATCGCTCCAGAACCTCGGGGGCGGGTCAGTCGGTGGCGGTGGTCGTCGCGGCCGCGGCGGCGGCGACGGGCGGGGCGACCTTGGGCCAGGGGCGCTCGCGCTCGACGGTGAGGGCGACGTCGAACAGCAGGGCGTCCTGGTGGTGCTTGCCCAGCACCTGCATGCCGATGGGGAGGCCGTCGACGGTGCCGGCGGGGATCGATACCGCCGGGTTGCCGTAGATGTTCGAGATGATGGTGAGGGCGCCCATGGCCACCATGTCGGGGAAGCGCTCGGCGGCCTGGTCGAGGATCAGCGACGGCAGCTTCGGGTAGACGGCCGAGGCCATGCGCACGGCGCCGAGCACGCTGCGGGCGCCCCACGTGGCGAGCGTCGAGCGCTGCACGAGGTCGATGAGGTCGTCGTCGGGGTTCGACGTGGTGGCGTGGGCGGGGAAGGCCGGGCCGGGGTTGGTGGCGGCGACGATGAAGTCGACCTCGCCGAACGCCTCCGCCATCGCGACGTTCGCCTCCACCCGCATGCGCTCGGCGTCGGCGGCGGTGTTGATGTTGTACATCGACTGCGCCAGGTGGAGGCCGAAGGCCACCTCGCCCGTGAGCTCGCCGGCGCAGGCCGGCCAGCGGTCGCCGAGCACCGCGAGCAGCGTGGACAGGTTGCCCATCATCCACTGGGCGGCCAGGTTGGGCGGGCGGACGTCGAGGTCGACGATCTCGAAGCCGGCGTCCTTCGCCAGCAGCTCGGCCTGCTCGCGGATCAGCTCCTCGACGCCGGGCTCGAGGCGCACCCCGCCGAGGTTCGGGACGATGGCGACCTTTCGGCCCCGGAGGTCCTGCGACCCGAGGCCCCGCTCCCAGCCGCCGTCGGAGGGCAGCGAGGTGGGGTCGTAGGCGTCGATGCCGGCGCAGACGTCGTAGTAGCGGGCGGCGTCGCGGACGGAGCGGGCGAGGTTGCCGAGCACCACGGTGTTGGGGCGCGACATGGCGTGGGGGCCCCGGGTGATGCGGCCGAAGGTGCCCTTGAAGCCGAGCAGGCCGGTGTAGCCGGCGGGGATGCGGATCGAGCCGCCGCCGTCGCCGCCGCACGCCAGCGCCACCTGGCCGCCGGCGACCGCGGCGGCCGACCCGCCCGAGGAGCCGCCGACCGTGCGGCCGTGCTGCCACGGGTTGTGGGCGATGCCGTTCAGCTTGGTGACGCTCACGTTGAGCCCGCCGAACTCCGAGGAGGTCGTGAGGCCCACCGGCACCACGCCGCCACGGGTGAGGAGGCGCTGCACGTGGTGGGAGCTGTAGTCGGCGATGCGGTCCTTGAACACCAGCGAGCCGCCGGTGTCGGGCCAGCCCTCGACCTCCTCGAGCTCCTTGATGCCCGTGGGCACGCCGCCGAAGGGCAGCGAGAGGTCGGCGTCGGCCGCCGCCTGGCGGGCCCGCTCGGGGTCGAGGTGCGACCAGTTGTTCAGCTTCGAGGCGCTGATGGTGGCCAGCGTCGCGTCGAGCTCCTCGAGGGGGCTGCGCTCGCCGGCCCGGAACGCGTCGACCAGCGAGCACGCGTCGTCCTGCCACGGGGTGTCTGCCATGGCGCCAGTCTCGCCCGAAACCGACCATCGGTCGAATCCGGAGGGGCGGGCCGGGCGAACCGACCGCGATCGCCGGTGGCGGGCCGACGAGGATCGCGGTCCGTTCGGGCCTGCGGGGGCGGGTGACGCTCCCCGGGTCAGGCTCGCCGGGGCGGGACGCCCGCCGCGAGGAGCGCCGAGGCCGCCATGGCGCCGGCGGTGGCGCCGTCGGCGATGGCGACGGCCATCTGGTGCATGCGGGTGCGCACGTCGCCCACCGCGAGGAGGCCGGGCACCGTGGTCGAGCGCTGCTCGTCGGTCACCAGGAACCCCCACTCGTCCACCTCGGCGCCGAGGGCGGTGGCCAGCGACGCGTTCGCGGCGGGCACCGCGGCCACGAACGTCGCAGCCGCCTCGACGACCTCGCCGTCCGCCAGCACCAGGCGCAGGCCGGCGTGCTCGCCGCCGTCGGCGTCCTCCACCCGAGCGATCTGCCGCGGGTCCACGGCGACGCCCTGGGCGCGCAGGGCATCGGCGGCCTCGGGCGCGAGCTCGGCGAAGGCCGTCACCCGTTCGCTCCAGCCGCCGCGCAGCATCCCGGCGAGATGGGGGATCCAGGCCGGATCGCCCACCACGGCGAGGGGCTGGTCCCGGTGCTCCCAGCCGTCGCAGAAGGGGCAGGTGTAGACGCCCCGGCCCCAGCGGTCGGCGAGCCCGGGGATCGCCGGCGGGTCGTCGTTGACGCCCGTGGCCAGCACCACGAGGCGCGCGGTCGTGGCGTGGCCGTCGAGGGTGGCCCGGAAGCCGGGCTCGTCGGTGGTCGTCGCCAGGTCGGTCACCCGCCCCTGGAGCAGCTGCACCGTGGGGTAGCGGCCGAGCTGCTCCTCGGCCGTGCGCACGAGCTCGCTCGGGTCCCGGTGGTCGTGGCCGAGCAGGCCGTGGGCGTGGGCGACGGCCTCGTTGCGCGGGCCGCCTGCGCCCACCACGAGCACCGAGCGGCGGGCCCGGCCGAGGGTGAGCGCGGCGCTGAGCCCGGCGAAGCTGCGGCCGACGACCAGGACGTCCCAGTCGTGCGGGTGGTCGGTGGCGGGTCGGTCGATGGCGTCCATGGCGGGCACGGTAGGAACCGCGGGCTGGATCGGCATAGCCTCTTGCTGATGACGCAAGATGGCGCGCTGCTCGAGTCCGGGGTCCGCCAGCGCATCCGGGCGCTGCGCGGCGAGCGGGGCTGGTCGCTCGACGACCTCGCCGCCCGCTCGCACCTGAGCCCGTCCACGCTCAGCCGCCTCGAGACGGGGCACCGTCGCCTGGCCCTCGACCACCTGGTCAGCATCGCCCGGGCGCTCGAGGTGAGCGTCGACGACCTGCTGGGCGGCGACGATCCCGACGACGTGGTGATCCGGCCGCGGCGCGACGTCATCGGCGGCCACACCACCTGGCTGCTCACCCGGCCCGGCGACCCGAGCGGCCGTACCGTGGCCAAGATCCGCATGGCCGCGCGCAAGGGGGCGCTGCCGCTGCAGGTGCACCCCGGCCGCGACTGGTTCGTGGTGCTGTCGGGCACGGCCCGCCTCGTGCTGGGCGAGCGCGAGCACCTGGTGCGCGAGGGCGAGGCCGCCGAGTTCTCGACGCTCACCCCGCACGCCATCGCCGGCTACGGCCGGGCGTGCGAGGTCCTCACCATCTTCGACCGCCACGGCGAGGCGGCCCACCTCCACCCGACCTGAGCTGCGGCGTCAGATCGCGGGCGCCGGGCCGACCGACTCGACGCGCACCACCGCGGCGCCCTCGACGTCGCTGGCGGCCAGGTCGACGGTCGCCGAGATCGACCAGTCGTGGTGGGCCTCGGGATCGTGGAGGATCTGGCGCACCCGCCACTCGCCGGGGTGGGCGGCCATGTCGTCGTCGACCACCACCATCGCCGCGGCGCGCGCATCCCCGTCGACCAGCACCACCGGGTGCTCCTCCCAGTAGGGCGCCATGGCGTCGAACCAGCGCTGGGCGTCCCAGCCGTCGTCCGCGTCGAGCTCCTCGAGCTCGTTCCAGCGCCGCCCGGCCACCAGCTCGACCCGCTGGAACAGGGCGTTGCGCACGAGGATCGTGAAGGCGCGGCGGTTGGCGGTGACGGGCGGCGGCGCGTCGTCGACCGGTCGGGTGGGCGCCTCGTGGCCGCTGACCACCTCGGCGGTCGGCGAGCGCAGCGCCTCCCACTCGTCGAGCAGCGACGAGTCGACCTGGCGCACCAGCTCGCCCAGCCACTCGATCAGGTCGACCAGCTCGTCGGTCTTGCGGTCCTCGGGGATGGTCCGGTCGAGGGCCTTGTAGGCGTCGGACAGGTACCGCAGCACCAGGCCCTCGGAGCGGGCGAGCTGGTGGTGGCGCACGTAGCTGCCGAAGTCCATGGCCCGCTCCCAGAGGTCGCGCACGACGGACTTGGGTCGCAGCGGGTGCTCGCCCACCCAGGGGTGGCGGCTGCGGTACACCTCGAACATCGGTTCGAGCAGCTCGGCGAGCGGGCGGGGGTGGGTGACCGACTCGAGCTCGGCCATCCGCTCGTCGTACTCCATCCCCTGCGCCTTCATGGCGGCGACCGCCTCGCCCTTGGCCTTGTTGATCTGCGCGGCGATGATCGGGCGGGGATCGTCGAGGATCGCCTCGACCACCGAGACGACGTCGAGGGCGTGAGCGTCGGCCTCGGGGTCGAGCAGGTCGAGCGCGGCGAGGGCGAAGGGGGCGAGCGGCTGGTGGAGGGCGAAGGTCTCCTGCAGGTCGATCGTGACCCGCACGGTGCGGCCGAAGTCGTCGGGCTCGGCCAGCTCCTCGACCACCCCGGCGTCGAGCAGCGACTCGTAGAGGGCCTCGGCGCGCTCGACGTGCTCGGCCTGGCGGCCCTCGGGCTCGTAGCTGTCGGTGAGGAGGCGGTGCAGCGCGGCGCGCCCGTCGCCGGGCCGGTCGAGCACGTTCAGGAGCATGGCGTGGCTGACCGTGAACGAGCTCGTGAGCGGCTCGGGTGGGGCGCTCACCAGCCGGTCCCAGGTCGGCTGGCCCCACGAGATCTGCCCGGGCGGCGGCTTCTTCTTCACCAGCTTGCGGACCTTGCCGTCCTTCTCGGTCTTCGCCGCCGCCTTGGCCGCCGCCTTGTGGTTCTCGATGACGTGGTCGGGGGCCAGGCCGATCACCAGGCCGCTCGTGTCGTAGCCGGCCCGCCCGGCGCGCCCGCCGATCTGGTGGAACTCCCGGGCCGACAGCAGCCGGGTGGAGGTGCCGTCGTACTTGGCCAGGGCGGTGAGCACGACGGTGCGGATGGGGACGTTGATGCCGACGCCCAGGGTGTCGGTGCCGCAGATGACCTTGAGCAGCCCGGCTTGGGCGAGGCGCTCGACCAGCCGGCGGTAGCGGGGGAGCATCCCGGCGTGGTGGACGCCGACGCCGTGGCGGACGTACTTCGACAGGGTCTTGCCGAAGCCGGCCGAGAACCGGAAGCCGCCGAGCTCCTCGGCGATCCGGTCCTTCTCGGCCCGGGTGAGCAGGTTGGTCGACAGCAGCGACTGGGCCCGCTCCACCGCCGCGGCCTGGGTGAAGTGCACGAGGTAGGCGGGCGCCTGGTGCGTGGACAGGAGCTCGTCGACCACCTCGGTCAGCGGCTGGATGCGGAACTCGTGGTGCAGCGGGATCGGCCGCTCGGCGGAGCGCACCACGGCCACCTCCCGGCCGGTGCGGCGGGGGAGGTCGTCGACGAAGCGCGAGACGTCGCCGAGCGTGGCCGAGAGCAGCACGAACTGGACGTGGGGCAGTTCGAGCAGCGGCACCTGCCAGGCCCAGCCCCGGTCGGGGTCGGCGAAGTAGTGGAACTCGTCCATGACCACCTGGTCGACCGCGGCGGCGTCGCCGTCGCGCAGGGCGACGTTGGCGAGCACCTCGGCGGTGCAGCAGACCAGCGGCGCCTCCGGGTTCACCGAGGCGTCGCCGGTGAGCATGCCGACCCGGTCGGCCCCGAAGCGGTGGGCCAGCTCGAAGAACTTCTCCGACACCAGGGCCTTGATCGGCGCGGTGTAGAAGGTGCGCCCGCCCGCGGCCAGGCACACGGCGTGGGCGGCCGCGGCGATGAGGCTCTTGCCCGAGCCGGTGGGGGTGTCGACGACGACGTGGCTTCCCGCCGCCGCCTCGAGCAGCGCCTCCTCCTGGTGCGGGTAGAGGGTCAGGCCCTCGGCGTCGGCCCAGGCCAGGAACCCCTCCACCACCTCGTCGGGGGTGCTCGTGCGCTCGACGAGCTCGCCCAGTCCGGTCACGTCCCGATGGTACGGGTCGCCACCGAACCCCGGGCACGTGCGAAGGGCAAGGTACGATTCAGCCTTCGGTCGATCCAGGAGGCCCGGTGCCCGACGCCCCCAAGCCAGGTTGGACGTTCCTCACCAACCACTCGCACGTGCTGCTGTGCATCGCCGCGGACCCGGGCATCCGCGGCCGCGACATCGCCGAGCGGGTGGGCATCACCGAGCGGTCGGCGCAGAGCATCATCGCCGACCTGGTCGAGGGCGGGTACCTGACCCGCGAGAAGATCGGACGGCGCAACCAGTACCAGGTCCACCCCGACCTCCCGCTGCGCCACCCCGTCGAGCGCGACCACCAGGTGTCCGAGCTGCTCCGCCTGGTGAGGACCCCGAAGCGGCGCGCCTCGGCCTGAGCGTCGGCCGCCGAGCTCACCCGCCGGGTCGGCGCGGCGGGGCCGCCATGGCGTGGTACCCGCCGTCGACGTGGAGGATCTCGCCGGTGACCATGCGGGCCAGGTCCGACAGCAGGAACACCACGGCGTCGGCCACCGGCGCCGGGTCCTTGTCGTCCCACGCGATCGGCGAGCCGGCCGCCCAGGCGTCGGTGAGGGCCTCGAAGTCGGCGATCCCGCCCGCGGCCCGGGTGTGGAGGGGCCCGGCGGCGACCAGGTTCGACCGGATGCGCCGCGGGCCGAGGTCGCGCGCCACGTAGCGGCTCACCGCCTCGAGCCCCGCCTTGCAGACGCCCATCCAGTTGTAGACGGGCCAAGCTCCGGCGGCGTCGAAGTCGAGGCCG
The DNA here is from genome assembly GCA_041394165.1 of Acidimicrobiales bacterium. Lineage (GTDB taxonomy): Bacteria > Actinomycetota > Acidimicrobiia > Acidimicrobiales > Iamiaceae > Aquihabitans. The sequence continues at coordinate 27,737 of JAWKIT010000009.1, read as the reverse complement.
ACGAGCGACCCGCCCGTCTCGGGCGCCAGGTCGCGCAGCACCCGGGCGAGGGCGGCGTAGGAGTAGGTGCTGGCGTCCATCGCCCGGCTCACGTCGTCGAACTCGGTCGCCAGCAGGTCGCCGGCGAGCGCGCCGCGCGGGGCGAAGGCCACCGCGTGCAGGGCCCCGTCGAGGCGGCCCCAGCGCTCGGCGAGGTCGCCTCGCAGGGCTTCCACGTCGGCCGGGACCGTGAGGTCGGCGCCCACGACCGGGATGGCGCCGGGGAGCTCCTCGGCGGCCCGGCGCGTCCGGTCGAGGTCGCGCGGGAGCCCCGAGAGCACGATCTCGGCGCCGGCGTCGAGCACGGCCCTCGCCGTGGCGAAGGCGATCGAGTCGGTGGTCACCACGCCGGTGACGAGCAGGCGGCGGCCGGCCAGCAGGCCGGTGGTCGGGGTGGGGGTCATGGGGCGACGGCTCCGTTGGGGGTCGGGATGGGCAGGGTGGCAGGGAGGGAGGCGGGTGCCGTGCGGGCGCGGACCTCGTCGTCCATGGCCCGCGCCCGCTCGGCGCCGGCGGCGAGGGCCGCGGCCACCCGGTCGGCCAGCGCCGGGTCGGAGGTGGCGAGGATGCGGGCGGCGAGCAGGCCGGCGTTGCGGGCGTTGCCGACGCCGACCGTCGCCACCGGCACGCCGGCGGGCATCTGCACGATCGACAGCAGCGAGTCCATGCCGTCGAGGTGGCGCAGCGGCACGGGCACGCCGATCACCGGGAGGGTGGTGAGCGAGGCGAGCATCCCCGGCAGGTGGGCGGCGCCGCCGGCCCCGGCGATGATCGCCCGGAGGCCGCGCCCCGACGCGTCCTGGGCGAAGCGGACCATGTCGGTCGGCGTCCGGTGGGCCGAGACGACCCGGACCTCGACCTCGACGCCGAGCTCGCGCAGCACCTCGGCGGCGGGGAGCATCGTCTCGAGGTCCGACGAGCTCCCCATGGCCACGGCCACGAGCGGCGCCGCCGAGGCGTCCGCCCCGCTCATGCCGCCGCCGCCGGGAACGGGCCGAGCGCGTCGGCGGCGCGGGCGGCGAGGGCGCGGGCCTCGGCGAGGTCGGCCCCCGTGGCGGTCACGTGGCCGACCTTGCGGTGGGGCCGCGGGTCCTTGCCGTAGCGGTGGACGTGGGCCCCCGGCACGGCCAGCGCGCGGTGGAGCCCGACGAAGGGGTCCGAGCCGTCGGGGGCACCCAGCACGTTGCGCATGCAGGCGGCGGGGACGATCGGGTCGGTGGCGCCGAGCGGCAGGTCGAGCACGGCGCGCAGGTGGTTCTCGAACTGCGAGGTGGCGCAGGCCTCGATGGTGAGGTGGGCCGAGTTGTGGGGCGCACGGCGAGCTCGTTGAGCAGCAGCCCGTCGTCGACCACGAAGAGCTCGACGGCCATGACCGCCCACCAGCTCGGCCGCCTCGGCGATGCGCACGGCGAGCTGGCGGGCCTGGGTCGCCACCGCGACCGGTACGCCCGCGGGGAGCAGCACCTCGTGGCACTGCCCGTCGCGCTGGACCGTCGCCACCGGCGGGTAGGCGTGGACCTCGCCCGACCACGACCGCACGACCATCACCGCCAGCTCGTGGGCGAACGGCAGGCGGGGCTCGACCAGCAGCGGCCCGTCGGCTCGGGCGAGGGCGGCCGACGCGGCGGTGAGGTCGTCCGCCACCCACACGCCGCGCCCGTCGTAGCCGCCGGTGGGCGCCTTCAGCACGAGCGGCCACCCGTGGTCGGCGCCGAAGCGGGCGATGGCGCCCGGGTCGCCGACGAGCGCCCACGGCGCCACCGGCACGCCCCGGGCGCCGAGCACCGTGCGCGCCGCCGCCTTGTCCTGGCCGAGGCGGGCGGCGCCGGGCCCGGGAGCGACGCGGTGGCCCCGCTCGACGAGGGCGGCCAGGAGCGCGGCGGGGGTGCGCTCGTGGTCGACGGTCACCACGTCGCACCGGGTGGCCAGGGCGAGCAGGTCGTCGAGGCGGTCGGGCCGGCCGAGGACGTGCGCCGCCCCGGCCTCGACCGCCGGCGCGCCGGGGTCCTCGTCGAGCACCACGACCCGGACGCCGAGCGCGATGGCGGCCTGGTGGGTCATGCGGGCGAGCTGGCCCCCGCCGATGATCCCCACCGTCGCCGTCATCCCACGGCCGCCCACGACGGCACCTCCTCGCGCGGCGGCTCGGCCCGGCCGAGCTCCCTCGGCGCCCAGCCGGCCGCCGTGCGCTGCTGCCACGGATCGCCGGGGCCCTCGCGGGCCACGAGCGAGATCCACTCGTTGCCGATCAGCTGCTGGAGCGTCGTCGACCCGGCGATGGCGGCGTCGACGTGGGCCCGGCGGCCCTCGACGATCGCGAGCAGCCGGATCGGTTCGTGCAGGAGGCGCCCGCCCGCCCGGACCGACTGGAGGGGGAGGCCTCGGCGCAGGTCGCCGCCGGCGCCGCTCAGGACCCCCACGTCGCCGACCACGTTGTGGAGGGCCTTGGTGCCCGATCCGAAGGCCTCGGGGTCGGTGGTGGAGAGGTTGTACTGGGCGTTGATCCACTGGGCCACGACGAGCGGCGCGGTGAGGATCCCGCCGAGCACGGACCCGTCGGGGTCGAGCGCCTGCTCGTAGGAGTGGAGGAACACCCGGCGCCCGAGGTCGAGGGGCGCGGTGAGGCGGCGAGGCCCGATCACGAAGGCGTGGTTGCCCGCGAGGCCCAGCTCCGCCACCGGCTCGGCCCAGTCGCGCGCGCCGCCGCACGGCCCGGAGGCGACCGGCGCGGCTCGTCGTCCGCCGCGCCGAGCCCGGCAGGGTCGCGGCCCGGTCGAGCGCGGCGGCGTCGCCGGCGGCGTCGAGGTCGGCGCGGAGCTGGGCGACGAGGTCGCGGTGCGAGCTCGGCACGTCGTGGAGGTCGAGCAGCGCCACCCGGTCGGTGGTGGTGTCGTGCTCGGCGGCGAGGAACCAGGTCCCGGCGGGGATCTCGACGCCCTGCGCGGCGAGCTCGGCGCGCACCGCCGGATCGTTGGCCATGGCGGCGGCGATGCGGGCGTTCGGGCCGCCGCGGTGGCCGCCGCACGCCCCGCAGGCCAGGCCCGACTCCATCGGGTTGTTGTCCGCCCGCGAGCCGTGGCCGCTGAGCACCACGAGCGGGGCGGGGCGCCGCCCGAGGCCCAGGCGCCAGATGGCGGCCACCACGCCGGCCTGCTGCTCGATCGGCAGCTCGCCGCGATCGTGGGCGGTGCGCCGGCCGCGGCCGGGGCAGGTGGTCCACCAGCCAGCTGGTGGCGCCGGGCGCCGCGGTGCGGGCCGCGGCGAGCGGGCCGGCCACCCAGCCGGTCCCCTCGGCGAGGGCGAGCGGGGCGATCGGGTGGTGCTTGGCGGCGACCCAGGCGTCGTCGGCGGCGGCCGCGGCGCGCCGCCGCCCGGTGGCCCGTGCCGCCTCGCCCTCGCGGCCGGGCCGGGCCACCTCGGTCACGGTCGCCCCGGGCGTGAGCAGGACCGGGCACTGGTCCTCGGCGTCGCCGCCCGCGAGGGGCGCGACCCGGATCGGCAGGCCGAAGAAGCCGGCGTAGCCGAAGGTCCGGTAGCCGCCGCGCCCTCGAGCTGGCGCCGCAGGCCCTCGGAGCGCACGTCGATGCACGCGACGAGGTCGGCGATCGGTTGGGGCGCGTCGAGGTCGTCGTCAGCGCGCTCGGGCTCGTCGGGCCCGTCGAGGGCGGCGATGTCGCCGAGCAGCCGATCGTGCACGGCGCGCTCGTAGGCGTCGGTCCAGACCGCGGCGCGCCGATCCCGGCCGAGGTGGGCGAGGGCCCGCTCGATCGTCGGGATCTCGGCGGGCGGCGCACCGAGGTGGTCGGCCACGGCCGCGGCGCGCGCCCGGAGCGATGCCGTGGCGGGGCGGGGCGGCGGGCCGTCGCTGCGGAACCAGCCGCGGCCGCCCACCAGCTCCGCTTCGGTGGCCACCCGCAGAGCGAGGTGCTCGAGCAGCGCCTCGGTCCCGTGGTGGGCGTCGAACCAGCGGAGGTGGGCGGCCCAGCCCGGCTGGGCCGCCACGTGGGCCTCGAGGTAGCGCCGCTGCGCGTAGGGCGGCACGCGCAGGGCGTCGAGGGCTGCGGCGAGCGTCCGGAGGTCGGCCTGGGTCCGGTCGGCCGATCGCTGCGGCCGGTGGCCGTGGGCGAGGGCGCCGGCTCGGGCGAGGCCCCGCTCGGTCGCCGCCGCATCGACCGCCGCCGCGACCGCGGTGCCCTGCTCCTCGTCGAGCACCTCGGCCACGGTCCGCTCGGCCCGCACCGGTCGGGGATCGTCGGCCCCATGGACGAGGTCGGCCAACAGCAGCTCGGCCACCGCCCGGGGGCCGTCGCCGAGCTCGACCGGTGGGAGGTCGTCGAGGCCCGGCACCTCGCGGCGCAGGGCGTCGAGGAGGTCGGCATCGCCCACCCGGCCCGTCGCGTGGGCCGCCCGCAGCTCGGGGAGCGCCAGCCGGCCGCGCGCCCCGAACAGGGCCTCGGCCCGGGCGACGGCCTCCGCGTGGGGGCGGTCCTCGAAGCCGGCGAGGGGGTTCACGGCGATGACGCTCGACAGGGGCCAGCTGGGGGCGACCACCAGGGCGGCGCCCCGGACGTCGTCGTGCAGGCGGTGCAGGGTCAGCTCGGACATGGGATCAACCTCCGACGACGGCCGCCCGAGGGGCGGGGGCAGGTGGGATGGGGGACGAGGGCGGGGCGGGCCGGCCGAGGGGAGCGGCGGCGCCGGCGAGTCGGGCGCGGGCCCAGAGGCGGGCGAGGGCCGGGCGGTCGGCGCGGCGGTCGGCCCAGGCGATGGCGACCAGCGGCGCCAGCACGACCAGGAGCGTCGCGGCGGGCAGGACCGGATCCGCCCCGTCGAGGCCCGGGCGGATCGCGTGCTTCAGGCCGATCGTGACCACCGTGAAGAGCGCCACCAGGGCGGCGGTCCCGACGATGCCGGTCGCGGCCGCCCGAGCCGTGGCGGTGCGGGCCAGCCAGGCCCGGCCGGCGACGGCGCCGGTGAGCGCGGCGAGGCCGACGGGCACGAGCAGGTCCGCCGTCGGGTCGGTGCCGGTGGCGGCGACGGCACCGATGGCGGCACCCAGCGCGGCGGCGGCGAGCAGCGCCGAGCGGACGGGACGAGGCGGCGCTCCGGGGGCGACCGACCGGTTGCGGCCGAGGGCCCGCACCGTCCCGCCCGACCCGAGGAACAGGGCGCCCTTGTAGAGGCCGTGGGCCACGAGGTGCAGGGCGGCGGCGGTCTCGAGCCCGAGCCCGACCAGCACGAGCGTGAAGCTCATCTGGGCGATGGTCGACCAGGCCAGGCTGCCCTTCACGTCGGGCCGGGTGAGCATCACCGCCTCGGCGAAGGCGCAGCTGAGGGCGCCGACCACCACGGCGAGCACCGCCGGCGCGGCGTGGGGGGCGATCGCCGGGGAGAGGGCGAGCAGCAAGATCGCCCCGCCGTTCACGACGCCGGCGTGGAGCAGCGCCGAGGAGGGGGTCGGGGCGCCGAGCGTGTCGGGCAGCCAGCGGTGGAAGGGGGCGGTGGCGGAGCGGGCCGCGGCGCCGATGACGAGCAGCACGCCGGCCACCGCGCCCCCGCCCCCGCCGGCGTCGAGCTGGTCGAGGCCGGTGCCGCCCGAGCGCAGGGCGAGCAGCACGAGGGCGCCGACCACCGCGGCGTCGCCGACCAGGAGCGCTCGGCGGAGCCGCACCGTCCGATCGGCCCGGCCCGCGGCGGGGCCGGTGGCGACCAGGGCGACGGTGAGGGCGCTGGTGGCGACCCAGGCGAGGGCGAGCAGCACGAGGTCGTCGGCGGCCGCCACGGTGGCCGCCGCGCCGACCAGGGCGGCGCCCACCCCGGCGAAGCGCCGCTGGTAGGGCTCGTCTCGCAGCGCCCGGGCGGCGAAGCTCACCACCGTCGCACCCATCCCGAGCACGAGCACCAGCACCAGCGCGGCGAACGGGTCGACCTCGAGCGGTCCCAGGCGGGCCGCCGATCCCACGGTCGTCGTCACCCCGAGGGCGACGGCCGCCACCGCCCCCACCCCCAGGGCCCCGGCGGTGCGGGCGGTGGCCTCGTCGGCTCGATCCGGTGCCGTCGCGGCGGCGGCGACGGCCGCCAGCGGCGCGCCGAGGGCGGTGGCGAGCAGGGCGGTCTCGATCAACATGCGGTGAGGTTTATACGAATCAGACTTCGTAGGTCAAGCAACTCACGAAAAAAGATTCGTGCGATATCGAGCAGGAGGGGGTTCCCTCCGCCGAGCGTTCGGGGTAGGGTCCCCGGCAACGACCACTCCGAAGGGGAGTATCCCGGAATCGTGCGGTCGTCACTCCGGCTTCGGCCCGGTCGCACGAACCACTGGTGGGAGAGACCTTCGTTCCGCACGAGGAGCGAAGCGCGCTGTCCACCACCATCCCCACCCAACCGGAGCCTCGGACCGACCCCGGCGGCCGGCCGCCCGCACCCCACGCCGAGCCGGTCGCGGCCACGCTCGATCGCGCCGCCGTCGAGCTCGGGCGGGGCCTCGATCCCGCCGAGGCGGCCCGACGCCTCGCCGCCGACGGCCCCAACGCCCTCCCCGAGGTGCCGCCCCGGGCCGCCTGGAAGCGGTTCGTCGACCAGTTCCGCAACCTGCTGATCCTGATCCTGGTGGGCGCCGCCGTGCTCGCCGGGCTGGTGGGCGACTGGAAGGACACGATCGTCATCGCGATCGTGCTGCTCATCAACGCCGTGCTCGGCTTCCTCCAGGAGAACCGGGCCGAGCAGAGCCTCGCCGCCCTGAAGCGGATGCTGGTGGCCACCGCCAAGGCCGTCCGCGGTGGCGAGCAGGTGGTGGTGTCGGCCGAGGAGCTGGTGGTGGGCGACCTGGTGGTGGTCGAGACCGGGGACCGGGTCCCCGCCGACGGTCGCCTCGTGGCCGCCCGCTCCCTCGAGATCGACGAGTCGAGCCTCACCGGCGAGTCCACGCCCGTCGCCAAGGATGTGGAGCCGGTCGCCGCCGATGCGCCGCTCGCCGAGCGCTCGTCGATGGCGCACCTCAACACGGTGGTCACCCGCGGCCGTGGCGAGCTCGTGGTCACCGCCACCGGGCCGGCCACCGAGATGGGCCGCCTCGCCGGGATGCTGGCCGCCGCCGACGCCGGGGAGACGCCCCTGCAGGTGCAGCTCCACGCGCTGGGCCAGCGGCTCGCCGCGGTGGCCGGCGTGGCCGTCGCCCTGTTCCTCGCCCTGAACCTCCTGCGTGGCGAGCCGCTGAGCGAGACCCTCCTGGCCTCGGTCGCCCTCGCCGTGGCCGCCATCCCCGAGGGCCTGCCGGCGGTCGTCACCGTCACCCTGGCGCTCGGCGTGAGCCGCCTCGCCAAGCGGGGCGCCATCGTGAAGCGCCTGGCGTCGGTCGAGACGCTCGGGTCGACCACGGTCATCTGCTCGGACAAGACCGGGACGCTCACCCTCAACGAGATGACCGCGCGCGCCGTGGTCACGGCGTCGGGCACGAGCCGCGCCACGGGCGACGGCTACTCGGCCGACGGCGGGGTCGACGTGGCACCCGGCGCGGCGGAGGAGGTGGCCGCCCTGCTGCTCGGCGCGGCGCGCTGCAACGACGCCATCGTCCGCGACGGCGAGCTCATGGGCGACCCCACGGAAGGCGCGCTCGTGGCCCTCGCCGCCAAGGGCGGGGTCGATCCGGCCGAGGCCCGGCGCCAGGCCCGCCGCCACGCCGAGGTCCCGTTCGACTCGGCGCGCAAGCTGATGGCGACCCTCCACGACGAGGGCGGGCGCGCCGTGCTCTACGTGAAGGGTGCGCCCGACGTGCTCTTCGGCCGCTGCGGCACCACCGACGATCGCTTCGTCGACGACGTCGAGGCGCTGGCCGCCGAGGGCCTTCGCGTCCTCGGCGTCGCCCGCCGTGAGCTCCCCGCCGAGCTGCTCGAGCGGCCGGTCGGCGAGGACGAGCTGTTCGCCCACGTGGCCGACCTCGAGCTGCTCGGGCTGATCGGCCTGCTCGACCCGCCCCGCCGCGAGGCGCGAGACGCCATCGCCCTGTGCCGCCGCGCCGGGATCGACGTCAAGATGATCACCGGCGACCACCTCGCCACCGCCACCGCCATCGCCGGCCAGCTCGGGATCCGCGGCGGCGCGCTCCGGGGTGCCGACCTCGACGAGCTGAGCGACGAGCAGCTGGCCGCGGTGGTCGACGACACCGGCGTGTTCGCTCGGGTGGCCCCGCAGCACAAGGTCCGGCTGGTGGAGGCGCTCCGGGCGAAGGGCCACGTGGTGGCCATGACGGGCGACGGGGTCAACGACGCCCCGGCGCTCAAGACCGCCGACATCGGCGTGGCCATGGGGATCACCGGCACCGAGGTCTCGAAGGAGGCCGCCGACATGGTGCTCACCGACGACGACTTCGCCACGATCGTGCGGGCCGTCGAGGGCGGGCGCACGATCTACGCCAACATCGTCAAGTTCGTCCGCTTCCAGCTGTCGACGAACGTCGGCGCCATCCTCACCCTGCTCGGCGCCACCGTGCTCGGGATGCCGGTGCCGTTCTCGGCGATCCAGGTGCTCTGGGTGAACCTGATCATGGACGGGCCCCCGGCGATGGCCCTCGGCGTCGACCCGGCCAGCCCCACGGCCATGGACGAGGCGCCCCGCCGCCCGGGCGCCCGGATCCTGTCGGGGCCGCGCCTGGCGACCATCGCGCTGTCCGGCGTCGTCATGGCGGCCGGCACCCTCGGGGTGCTCGCCTACGGGCAGGCCACCGGCAGCACCGACCACGCCCTGGCCATGGCCTTCACCACGTTCGTGATGTTCCAGGTGGTCAACGTCTTCAACGCCCGCAGCGAGCACGGCACGGCGCTCCGCCGCGAGTCGCTGCGCAACGGGAAGCTGTGGGCGGCGCTCGGCGTGGTGGTCGTGCTGCAGGTGCTCGCCGTGCACGTCGATCCGGTGCAGGACGTGTTCGGCACGGCCGACCTCGCCCTGGGCGACTGGGCGATCGTGCTCGCCGTCGCCTCCTCGGTCCTGGTGGTCGAGGAGCTGCGCAAGCTCCTCGGCCGAGCTCGCGGTCGGACGTCGAGCTGATCCGACGTCCGACTGCTCGTCCCCGGTGGCGCTGCGCGCGGCGGCGCCACCGGGGCACCCCCACCGCCGGGGCGTCAGCCGCCGGGCGGGCGGGGGCGCACCAGGCGCTGGTCGGGGGTGATGAGCCGACGGGCCACGCCTCGCCCGACGATCACGCTCGTGATGGCGACGCCGCCCAGGATCAGGAACATGACGGCGAGCTGCACCAGCACCGCGTCGAGCGGGTCGACCCCGGCGAGGAGCAGGCCGGTCATGGTGCCCGGGAGCGCGATCAGCCCGACGATCTTGGTCTGCTCGATCTGCGGCGTGTTGGCCGTGACGAGCGCGTCGCGCAGGTGCGGCCGCACGGCGTCGGCCCCCGTCTGGCCGAGCGAGAGGCGCACCTCCACCTGGTCGCGGTGCTCGTCGATCGCGGTGGCGGTGCGGCGGGCGGCCAGGACCGTGGAGCCGATGCCGTTGCCGAGCAGCATCCCCGCGGTCGGCACGAGCGTGCGCGGCTCGAGGCCGTACATCCCGAAGCCGAACACCACGGCGAGGCTGGTGCCGAGCGCCACCGAGATCGCGCCGCAGGCCAGCGGCAGCAGGCCCGGCACCTCCGGCACCCGTCGCGAGACGACGATCCCGCCGATCAGCACCATCGCCACCACCCACGCCCACGCCCAGGCGATGGGGGCGTCGTCGGCGAGGACCAGGCCGAGCGCGCTCCCGATGGCGAGCAGCTGGACGGTGGCCCGGATCGCCGCCCAGGCGATGGACCGCTCGATCCCGAGGCGCTCGCGCCACGAGATGGCCGCGGCGATGAGGATCAGCACGCTCGACGCGGCGACGCCCAGCACGCTCACGTCGGGCCCGGTGGCGACGCCCAGCGCGGCCGTCGGCCCGGTCATCGGCCCTCCCGGCGATCGGTGCCGTCGGCGGCGACGGCGCTCGTCGAGCCGGTCATCGAGCCTCGAGCCGAGCGGTGCCGTCGACCAGGCGCACGACGTGGCGGGCGAGGCGGTCGAGCTGGTCGGCGTCGTGGGTGACCCAGATCGTGGTGAGCCCGTCGTCCTCGAGCGATCGGGCGAGCGCCTCGATGGCGGCCGCGTGGTCGGCGTCGAGCGAGCTGGTGGGCTCGTCGAACAGCACCACCTCCGGGTGGGTGGCGAGCGACCGGGCGAGGCACATCCGCTGCGCCTCGCCGCCCGAGAGGTCCCGTGCGTCGCGGGCCGCCAGGTCCGGGTCGAGCGACACCCGCTCGAGGGCGCGGGCGACGTCGGCGTCGGTCAGCGCCGGGTCCGCTTCGCGCAGGTTGTCGGCGACCGTGCCGGGCAGCGCCACCGGTCGCTGGAACACCATCGCCACCCGCCGCCGCAGCACCGACGCGTCGAGCTCGTCGAGCCGTTCGCCGTGGAGCCGGATGGTGCCGGTGGCGGGGACGTCGAGGCGGTTCAGGAGCCGGAGCAGCGAGGACTTCCCCGCGCCCGACGGCCCCGAGATGGCGATCGGCCCGCGCTCGGGCAGGGCCAGGTCGACCGGCCCGAGGATGCGCCGCCCGTCGCGCTCGACCACCACCCCCTCGAGCTCGAACGACGTCTCGGCCCACGCACCCACCGCCGCATCCTCCCCCATCGCCCGCCCCCCGCCGCGCTCTGCACCCGTGAGCCGCGCTGGTGGCGCGCGTTTCGGGCAGAGAACGAGCGAGCGCTGGGGTGCGGGGTTCTGCACCTGGAAGTGGCGCCAGGGGCGCGCGCTTCGAGCTGAGAACGAGCGCGGGGTGGGGTGCGGGGTTCTGCACCTGGAAGTGGCGCCAGGGGCGCGCGTTTCGGGCAGGGATCGGGCGAGGGGTGGGGTGCGGGGTTCTGCACCCGGGAGACGCGCCAGGGGCGCGCGCTTCGAGCAGAGAACGCAGCGCAGGGCCACGGCGCGGGGGACCTTCGGCCCTGTCCGGATCGAGGAGGCCAGCGCGAGCGTGACCCCATGCGCACGCTCCTCATCGAACCCCAGGTCGGCGCGTCCGTCGCCGACGTCCTCACCTCGGCCGGCCACGAGGTCGTCCGCTGCCACCACGCCGACGAGCCGGCCTTCCCCTGCGCAGGCCTCACCGACGAGGGCTGCCCGCTCGAGGTCGGCGGCGAGATCGATGCCGCGGTGGCGGTCCGCCCCGACGCCGCGCCCCAGCCGACCGCCGACGAGTCCGGCGTGACCTGCGCCATCCGCGCCGGCCTCCCCGTGGTGGTGCTCTCGCCGAACGGCCCCAACCCCTTCGCCGACTGGACCGAGCCCTGCGCGGCCGCCGACGAGCTGCCCGCCGCCATCGGCCGGGCCGTCGAGGCCACCGCCGCCCGGCGCGCCGCGCCGATGCGCGCCGAGGTGCTGCGGATCCTCGCCGTGGAGGGCGTCGACGCCGGCGAGGTGCGCGTCGAGGTGGTCCGCGACGGCGACACCGCGCAGGTGATGATCCGCACCGAGCACCCGCTCGACGAGCGGGTCGCCAACACGGTGGCCACCCGGGTGCACGCCGTCGATGCCTCGAGCGCCTGGCCCACCAAGAAGCTCGGCGTCGCGGTCGGCCGCATCGGCTGACCGACTCGGTCGCCGCCCGGAGGGGCGGGCGATCAGCCCTCGGTGTCGCCTCCGACTCCCCCTCGGAGGCCACCGAGGGCGTGTCGCAGCCCACCGAGGGCTCGCTCGGCCTCCCGGCGCACGGCGTCGAGGTCGTGGGCGGCGCGCTGGCCGATGGCCTCGACCGCCTGGTGGAGCGTGGAGCCGGCCTGGTCGACTCGGTCGCGAGCGTCGAGCTCGGCCAGGTGGGCCTGCAGCCGGAGGTCGTCGTTCATGGCGCTCCACGAGGTGCGGGCTCGAGCCATGGTGGCCTTCAGGTCGTCGCTCGTGGCCGCCTGCAGCACGCCGAGCTGGGCCTGCGAGACGTTGAGCTCGGCCTCCAGGTGCACGAGGGCGCGGTCGATCGTGACCGCGTACGACACCCACGCCTCGTGCTGGGCGGCGTCGAAGGTCCCGAGCGCGGCGCGCACCCGGGCCATCGCCGTGCGCAGGTCGGCTTCGGCGTGCGCCAGCTCCTCCGGGTCCGGGCAGTCGGTGCAGCGGGCGATGTCCTCGAGCCCTCGGTCCTGCGGTGATCCCTGGTCCGTCATGGCGACCTCCCCTCGATCGTTCGAACGTCTCCATGGTCCGCCCGGCGCGCGACGCCGAACAGGGCCGATGGTCCGCGACGGCGATCCACGAGCGGCGAGCGCCCGATCGGGGTACAAACCACCCATGGACCTCGCCGACCGCCCCCTCGCCCCGTCCCCCTACGAGCTGCTGCCGCCGGTGCCGGCGTTCACGGTCACGAGCGACGACCTCGTGGACGGCGACCGCCTCGCCGACGAGCACGTCAACTCCGGCGGCAACCGCAGCCCCCAGCTGTCGTGGTCGGGGTTCCCGCCCGAGACCCGTTCGTTCGCGATCACCTGCTTCGACCCCGACGCGCCCACTGGTGCGGGCTTCTGGCACTGGTTCGTGATCAACGTCGGCGCCGACGTGACGTCGATCGCCCGCGGCGAGCTTCCCGAGGGAGCGCGCTGCGCGCGCAACGACTTCGGCAACGACCGTTACGACGGCGCCGCCCCGCCGGAGGGCGACCGCGACCACCGGTACATCTTCGCCGTGCACGCCCTCGACACCGACGTCACGGGGGTGCCCGCCGGCGCCAGCCCGAACTACGCCAGCTTCGCCCAGGTGGGCCACACCCTCGCCCGAGCCACCATCACCGGCACCTGGTCGCAGTGAGGGCCGCTCGGCGGGGTCGGGGCCGCCCGTCCGCGCCGGCTCGTCCGGGCAGTCGATAGTCTGCTGCTGCGCCCGCCCACGTCGGCGGGGCGGCGGAACACGTGGGGTGCCGGGCAACGACCCGGCGAGGAGGGAGAGCCATGTCTGCGAGTCCTCGAGCAGCGTCCATCGTCGCGCTGGCGTGCGCCGCGATCCTGAGCGTCGCCGGCTGCGCGTCGTCGGGCAAGGAGGTGTCGACCGCCTCCGGTGGCGACGGCACCAAGTCGACCACGACGACCGCGAAGGCCACCGAGGTCGACGACCCGGTGGAGGACGACGAGACCACCACGACGGAGGCCGAGGCGTCCGCTGGGCCGGCGATCGAGGTCGCCGAGACGGGCTTCAGCACCTACCAGGGCTACGACGACAGCACGCAGGCCACGGCGGGCGCCGTGCTCGAGAACACCGGCGACAGCGCAGCGCTCTACTTCGAGGTCGTCTTCTCCTTCAAGGACGCGAGCGGCAAGCCCGTGGGCACCGAGACCGACACCGTGTACGCCGTCGGTCCCGGCGAGATCGGCTACGCCGAGGTCCAGATGGTCGATCTCACCGGCGAGCCGGCGACGGTCGAGGCGTCCGCCGTCGTCGACGACGAGTCCTTCTTCGATGCCACCTCGCTCGCCATCACGGTCGAGGGCGTCTCGCCCGAGGACTACGGCGACGGCGTCGAGGTGAACGGCATCGCCAGCAACGAGACCGACACCATCTACGAGTACTTCACGGTGTCGTGCGTCCTGCGGGCCGGCGGGAAGATCGTCGGCGGCGCCCAGGGCAGCCTCGACACCCTGGTGCCCGGAGGGTCGATCACCTGGACCGCCTCGGGCCCGGTGCCGGCCGACGCTGCGGAGTGCGCTGCCTCCGGCTCGCTCTGATCCTCAGAGCGCCGAGCTCGAGGGCGCGTCGCCCTCGGGCGGGGGCAGCTGCGCAGGTGTGACGGTGCCCGCCGCCCACCGCACGGTCCCGCGGTCGCGCGCCTTGGCGTTCATCAGCGCCTGGTCCGCGCCGCCCAGGGTGCGCTCGGTGAGCACGTCGGCGGCGTAGGCCACCCCGATCGTCACGCCGACCTGGACGATCTCGCCGTCGACCTCGGTGGGCTCGGCCACGGCCGTGCGGATGCGCTGGGCCAGCGCCGCGGCCTGCTCGGGGTCGATGCCCGGCGCCAGCACGACGAACTCGTCGCCGCCGGTGCGGGCCACGAGGTCGGAGCCGCGCACGGCGGCCTCGAGGCGCCGGGCGATGCGCCGGAGCAGCTCGTCGCCGGCCTCGTGGCCGTAGCGGTCGTTCACCGGCTTGAAGTGGTCGAGGTCGCAGAACAGCAGCGCGCCCTGGGGCGCCTCGTCGAGGCGCTCGAACAGCGCGCGGCGGTTGGCCAGGCCCGTGAGCGGGTCGCGCCGGGCCGCGCCCTGCAGACGGGCCACCTGGTCGGTGAAGCGGAGGATCAGCTGCACGTAGGTGGTGGCGATCGACATGCCGTAGCCGTGCCCGTCGACCCGGGGCCCGTCGGCTCGCGACCACACCGTGATGAGGGCGGGCTCGTGGCCGGTGGGGTCCTCGACCGGCACGATCCAGAGCCCGCCGCGCCCGTGGGCGGCGGCGAGGCGCCGCCGCTCGGGGTCGAGGAGGGTCTGCTCGTGGTCGAGCACCGGCTCGGACGAGCGTCGGGCGATCGCCCACGGGTCGTCGGCATGGCCCTCGGCGCCGGCCAGCGCGGGCGGCAGGCCCGTGGACACGGCGCGACGGGTGCCGTCGAGGTCCGTCCACGAGATCGCGACCCGGGCGTCGTTGGCCCGCCACGAGAAGGCGTCGAGCACGGGCGCCAGCGCCTCGCTGCGGGTGGCCCCCTGGAGCAGGCGGCTGAGCACCTCGTCGGTGGCGTGCTCGTGGTCGACCGGGGTGCAGTACACGGCGAGGAGCGCGGTGCCGTCCGCGTCGCGCACCTGGGCGGCGGTGACGTCGAAGTCGCTCCACCGCCCGTCGGCGTGCTGGAACCGGAAGCGCGTGGTGCCGGCCGGGGCCCCGTGGGCGCCGAAGCCCCCCAGGTGGATCCCGGCGCGCTCGAGGTCGTCGGGGTGCAGCAGGTCGGCGACCGCCCGGCCCACCAGGTCGGTCGGTGCGCGGTCCAGGTGGCGCTCGACCGCGGCGCTCACGAAGCCCAGGCACCCGTCGCCCCGGACCACGGCGATCAGCTGGTACGCGTCGTCGACGATCGACGCCAGCAGGTCGGTGGAGGCCGGAGGTGAGAGGTGGGTCGTTCGCATCGTGTTCGTTCCGCCGCGTTGAGTGGTCGTCGATGAACGTACCGGAACGTCCGGATGCGGCGAATGGGCCGCGCGGCCCCTCTCCCGGGAGAAGGGCCGTACGGACTACCCGGGGCGACCCCGGACCCGGACGTGGGACGATCGGGCCATGACCGATGCCGTCGACCCGTACGCCGCCTTCGACCAGCTCACGTTCGACCGGCCGGCGCCCCGTGTGCTGCGCATCACCCTCGACGGCCCGGGCCTGAACGCGGTCGGCCACGAGGCCCACCGCCAGCTCGCCGACGTGTGGCTCGCCATCGACCGCGACCCCGAGGTGCACGTGGCGATGATCCGGGGCGCCGGGAAGGGCTTCTCGGCGGGTGGGAGCTTCGAGCTGCTCGACGACCTCACCCGCGACCACGCCACCCGGGTCCGCACGATGCGCGAGGCCCGCGACCTCGTGCTCAACGTCCTGAACTGCTCGAAGCCGGTGGTGTCGGCCATCCACGGCCCCGCGGTGGGCGCCGGGCTGGTGGCGGGGATCCTCGCCGACGTCTCGATCGTGGGCCGCAGCGCCAAGATCATCGACGGCCACACCCGCCTCGGCGTCGCCGCCGGCGACCACGCCGCGCTGGCCTGGCCGCTGCTGTGCGGGATGGCGAAGGCCAAGTACTACCTGCTCACCTGCGACCCGCTGAGCGGCGAGGAGGCCGAGCGCATCGGCCTGGTGTCGCTGTGCGTGGACGATGACCAGCTGCAGGACCGGGCGCTCGAGGTGGCGGTGCAGCTCGCCGAGGGCGCCCCGTCGGCCATCCGCTGGACCAAGCAGGCCCTGAACAACTGGTACCGCTCGCAGACGGCGATCCTCGACGGCTCCCTCGCCTACGAGTTCGTCGGCTTCGCCGGCCCCGACGCCCGGGAGGGACTCGCGTCCCACACCGAGAAGCGCCCACCGGCCTTCGACGGCCCCACCGCCGAGTAGCCCCGGGTGAGCGGCCGCGATCAGGGGCGAGGGCGGACGCGGCGGCCCTGCACCGATGCGATGACCATCCGGAGCACGTGGCCCCGGTCGCCGTCGGCCCACGGGTGGGGGAGGGCGGCGAGGCGCTCGAGCGCCGGCCCCTCGTAGGGCGTGACCTCCTCGAGGCGGCCGCGCGCCACCACGCTCCAGCCCTCGTGGCGCCCGGAGTCGTGGCCGTCGATCTCGAAGCAGGCCGAGGTGCGGCGGGCGGCGGCGAGCTTCGAGCCCTCGCCGCTGCGGAAGATGATCGCCTCGCCGTCGAGGGCGTAGTTGACGGGCAGGATGAGCGGGCTGCCGCCCTCGAGGATGCCGATGCGCCCGAAGTCGTCGGCGGCCAGGAGGGCCAGGCACTCCCGCCGCTCGATGATCTCGATGCCGGTCCGGTTGTCGACGAACATGGCGTCCACCTCCGTGCTCGACGGTACGGGCGATGGGTCGGGGCGACGAGGGGCGAAGGTCCCGCGCTGGCCCTACCCTGAGCGGCGGTGACGGAGGGGTCGCGGGCGAGGGGCGCGGACGCGGAGCATCGGGGCGCGGCCCGGCTGCTCGGCACCGTGGAGCTCGAGGGCCCCACGGGCGCGGTCGCCGTGGCCCGACGGCCCCAGGTGCAGCTCGTGCTCGCCCACCTGCTGCTCGAGCGCCGCCCGATCGAGCGCGGCGAGCTGGCCGAGCTCCTCTGGGGCGACGCCCCGCTGTCGCCCCACTGGCAGGGGGCCGTGCGCGGCGTGCTGTCCAAGGTGCGCGACCGGTTCGAGGAGGCGGGGGTGGCGGCCGAGCTGGTGGCGGGGGCCGACGGGACGGTGCGGCTCGACCTGCCGGAGGGCTTCACGGTCGACGTGCTCGAGGGCGAGCAGGCGGTCGAGGCCGCCGAGGCCGCGCTCGATGCGGCGAGGGCCGGCGACGCGGCCACGCTCGCCTCGCCCTGGGTCGAGCGCCTGCAACGGCCGCTGCTCGTGGCGGGCGACGGGGACTGGGTGCGCGACGCGCAGGAGCACGTGGGCTCCCTCGCCCGACGCGCCCTGCTGGCGAGCGTGCGGGCGCACCTGGCCGACGGCCACCCCGACGTGGCCGCCGAGTGGGCCGGGCGGTGGGTGGCCCGGCACCCGCTGGACGAGGGCGTGCACCACCTGCTGATCCGCGCCCTGGTGGCCGACGGCCGCCGGGCCGATGCGGTGGCCGCCCACGACCGCCTGGTCGAGGTCCTCGCCCGCGAGCTGGGGGTGGGCCCGGCCGCGGCGACGTCCGCCCTGGTCGACGAGGCACCCGCTCCGGTCCGTCCGTCGGCGGGACGGGCCGCCGGCGGCTCGCCGGCTCCACGCCCCCGCCCGGGGACGCCGTTCCTCGGCCGGGCCGACGAGCTCGCGGCCCTGCGGCGCGCCTGGCGGGCCACCGTCGAGGCCGACGCGGTGGGGGTCGCCCTGCTCGACGGGGCGAGCGGCATCGGCAAGACCCGGCTGGCCGAGGAGCTGGCCGCCGAGGTGGGCGACGCCGGCGCCACGGTGTGCTGGGGCCGGTGCCAGCCGGGCCAGGCGGTCCCGTTCGAGCCCGTCGCGTCGGCCGTGCTCGCGGAGCTCGACCCCGATCGCCTGGCGGCCCTCGGCGAGGACCCGGCGCTGGTCGACGAGCTGGCCGCCATCGTCGACGGTGGCGCCTCGCTCGACGATCCCGGCCTGGCGCGCACCCACCGGTTCCGCACGATCGTGCGGTCGGTGCGCTCGATCGCGGCGTCGCCGACCCTGCTGGTCGTCGACGACCTCCAGTGGGCGTCGGCCGACGTCTTGGCCGTGCTCGAGCGCGTGGTGGAGGAGGTGCGGGCGCCGCTGCTGCTCGTGCTCACCGGGCGCAACCTGCCGCCCGTCGCCCACGACCACCTCGCCCGGATGCAGCGCGCCGCCGCCCTCACGACGCTCCACCTCGGCGGGCTCGAGGTCGACGACCTGCTCCCGCTGGCGGTCGAGGGGGCCGATGCTCGCACGGTGGCCGCCGCCCTGCACCGGCGCACGGCGGGGCACCCCTTCTTCGTGGTGGAGCTCGCCGGCCAGGGGGTGGGGGCCACGGCCGGGACGGGGATCGAGCTGGCCGGCGTGCCCGAGGCGGTGCGGGAGTGGATCGGCCACCGGGTCGACGCCCTGCCCAAGCGGCTGCGCGACCGGCTCGACCTGGCCGCCGTGATCGGCGAGGAGCTGACGGTCCGGGAGGTGGCCGGAGGCGCAGGCGCCGATCCCGACGAGGTGCTCGGCCAGCTCGAGGCTCTGGTGGAGCACGGGCTGCTCGAGGAGACCGGCCGGGCGGACGTGTTCGCGTTCCCCCACCTCCTCACCCAGGAGGCGGTGTACGCGCGCATCGGACCGTCGCGCCGGGCCCGGCTGCACCTCGCCGTCGCCGGGGCCCTGGCCGGCGCGGGCGCGGCGCCGGGCCGGCAGGCCGCGGTGGCCCGCCACCTCTCGCTCGCCGGCGACGAGCACCGCGCCGGCGCCGCGCTCGCCCTCGCCGCCGCCGGCCGCGAGGCCCTGGAGCAGGGCGCCTGGGAGCTGGCCGAGCTCCGGTTCCGCCAGGCGCTCGAGCGCCGGCGACCACGCGGCCGCCCGGGCCGAGGCGCTCACCGGCCTCGGCGCCGCGCCCACCACCAGCGGCGGGGCGACGAGGCCGAGGCCCTGCTCCTCGAGGCCGTGGCCCTGGCTCGGGCCCAGCGGCTCCCGGTCGCTCGGGCGGAGGCCGCCCTCGTGCTCGTGGGTCGGGCGGGGCGCGGCGCGTCGCGCTCGCTGGGCGACGCCGAGCAGGCCGAGCTGCTGCGCGAGGCGCTCGACGGCGTGGAGGCGAGCCTCGCCGAGGAGCCCGACCCGGCGACCGGCGGCGGCCGCGGCGATCCCGACGCCCGGGCTCGGCGGGTCCGCCTCGAGACGCTGGCGTGTCGCCTCGAGGGCGAGCTGGCCCTCGCGATCCTGCTGACCGGCGACCCGGCGGAGCGGGCCCGGCTCACGAGCAGCGCGGTGGCCCGCGCCCGTCGGATCGACCCGCCCGACACCCACCTGACCGCCCGGGCCCTGCTGTCGGCCCGCATCGCCAAGCTCGACCGCACCAGCTCGGCGACCGGCTCGCCGATGTGGACCAGGTGCTGGCGCTCGACCCCGGCGGCCACCGGATCGAGACCACGCTCGCCGCGCTCACCTACCGCCACGAGGACCTGCTCCGCCTCGGCCGGCGCGACGCCGCTCGCGACGCGCTCGCCCGAGCCTCGGCGCTGGTGACCGAGCACCCGCACCCCTACTGGCGGTGGGCCATCGCCGCCTGGCGCGCGCTCGACGCGATCGTCGACGGCGAGCTCGACGTCGCCGAGGAGCGCACCGCCGAGGCGCTCGGGCTGCAGGGGGAGGAGGTGGGTGGCGCCCTCGCCTGCTACGGCGTGAACCTGGTGGACCTGCGGCTGTACCAGGGGCGGGCGGGCGAGGTGGTCGACCTGCTCGCCGGCGCAGCCGAGGCCAACCCGCACATCCCCACCTACCGCGCCGTGCTGGCGCTGTGCGCCGCGGAGGCGGGGGACCTCGAGCGGGCGGAGGCCGCCTACCGGTCGTTCGCCGCCGACGGGTTCGCCCTGCCCGACGATCCCAACCGCCTGCTCGGCCTGGTGGTGCTGGCCGACGTGGCGGCGACCCTGGGCGACGCCCCGGCGGCGCCCGCCCTCGTCGAGCGGCTGGCCCCCTATGCCGGCCAGCAGGCGCTGCTCAACTGCTACGGCGGCGGCGGGGCGTTCTGGGGCCCGGTCGACCACCAGCTCGCCCGGCTCGCCGCCCTCACGGGGCGTCGCGACGAGGCGGCCCAGCGGTACGCGTCGGCCGAGGCGGCGGCCACCGCCATGGCGTCGCCGCTGGCGCTGGCGCGCATCGTGGCCGATCCGCTGCGCGCCGTGGCGGGCTGATCGAAGGACCGCGCCGGAGCGGTCTGCCAGCGTTACCGTCCGTCTGGCGGCCCTTCCTCCCCGCCTCCCCTCCACGTGCACGCACCGCCACCCCCGCGCTGGAACCGACCTCGCATCGACGGCCTCGACGGCCTGCGCGCCCTCGCGGTCGTGGCCGTGCTGCTGTACCACGCCGAGGTGCCGTGGGCGAAGGGCGGCTTCGTGGGCGTCGACGTGTTCTTCGTCCTGTCGGGCTACCTCGTCACCAGCATCGTGGTGGCCGGGTTCCGCCGCACCGGCCAGCTCGGGCTGCGGCGCTTCTGGTCGGCCCGGTTCCGCCGCCTGGCCCCGGCCCAGCTCGCCCTGCTCGTGGCCGTCGTGGTGGTGGCCGCCCTCTTCTACTCCGAGCTGCTCCACGACCTGCGCGGCCAGGTGGTCGCCGCGCTCACCGGCACCACCAACTGGTACCTGATCGCCACCCAGGCGTCGTACTTCGACCAGCTCGGCCGCCCGCCGCTCTTGCGCCACCTGTGGTCGCTCGCCGTGGAGCTGCAGTTCTACCTGGTGTTCCCGCCGCTGCTCGTCTGGCTCTTGCGCCGCTTCGGCGAGCGGCTCGACCGGATCCTCCTGGTGCTCGGCGGCCTGGTCCTGGCCTCCACCATCTACCTCGCCGTCCTCTTCGACCCGTCCACCGACCCCACCCGCGCCTACTTCGACACGTTCGCCCGGCTCGCCGCGCCGCTGCTGGGAGCGATGCTGGCGCTGGTGTGGCAGCCCGCCGCGCTCGACCGGGGGCCCGCCAGACGGGCCGGTCCGCTCACCTCGGCCGTCGGCGCCGGCTCGGTGGTCGCCCTGCTGTGGATCGTCCACGCCGCCGGCGATCGCTCGGCCGTGATGTACCGAGGTGGCTTCCTCGTGACCGCGCTGGTCTCGACGGTCGCGGTGGCCGCCATCGTCCACCCCACCGGCTGGATCGGGAGCAAGCGGGCGTTCGGCCACCCCCTCCTCGTCGCCATCGGCCTCCGCTCCTACGGGCTCTACCTGTGGCACTGGCCGATCTACATGCTGCTGCGGCCGCGCATCGACGTCGGGTGGTCGTGGGGCGTGGTCTTCGTGGTCCGCATCGTGCTCACCGTGGTGGCCACCGAGCTCTGCTACCGGTTCATCGAGCGGCCGTGGCACCTGCGCTCGCCCGATGCCTCCTTCGCCGGCATCCGCCGACGGCTCCTCGCCCCGCGCGGCGTGCCCACCGCCCCGCGGCTGGCGGCGCTGGGCGGGACCTTCCTCGTGGCCGTGGCGGCGATCGTGGTCGTGCTGCCCCATGAGCAGCGCGACGCCACGGCCGACTCGCTCGAGGCGGGCGCGGCGGCCATCGCGGCGAGCGAGTCGCGGTCGACCCCCAGCACGACCGGCTCGACGCGGCCCGGCGAGACGACCACCACCACCCTCCCGGAGCTGGTGGAGCCCGGCGAGCGCACGGTGACGCTGATCGGCGACTCGGTGATGGTCGGCGCCGCGCCCGACGTCCTGTCGGCCTTCGGCGACCGGGCCAACATCGATGCCGAGGTGTCGCGCCAGGCCGACGCCCTCGCGCCGATCATCACCCAGCTGGGCAAGGAGGGCCGCCTCGGCCAGGTGGTGGTGGCCCAGGTGGGCATCAACGGCACCGTGACCGACGAGGACCTCCACGCCATCGAGGCCGCGGCGGGCGGGCGGCCGCTGTACATCATCAACGCCCGGGTCCCCCGCTCGTGGGAGCAGAGCAACAACCAGCTCGTGGCCGAGCTGGTGCCCAAGCTCGAGAAGGGCCACGTCATCGACTGGTACACGGCGTCGAACGACCACCGAGACTGGTTCCTCGACGACGGCATCCACCTCACGCCGGGTGGGCGGGTGGCCTACGCCAACCTGATCCGCAAGGCGGTCGATGCCGGCTGATCGCCCGATCGCAGGCGGGTGACCGGCTCGCTAGCGCCCCGCTAACGCCCGATTCGTAGCGTCCGCTGGATGCGAGGGATCGTGGGGTTGCGGGGCCGGTCGATGCGTCGGGCCAGGTGGCTGGTGCCGGTGCTGGGGGCGACGGCCCTGCTGGCGGGCGTGCTGGGGTGGGTGTCGCCCCGCGCCGAGGCGATCAGCGACCCCGACGGCTACTACTACACGAACTCCTACTGGGACTACGGCACGTCGCCGACCGCCAACGACCCCGACCACACGGCCTACAACGGCGGCGCCACCACCATCCGGTCGGTCTACGGCCGCGTGCCGATCTACACCCGGTTCGTCACCCTGCCGCCCCAGAGCGGCCAGGAGCTGGTGGAGGGCCAGCTGATCGAGGCGGAGATCACCGTCTCGGGCGTCACCGGCGCCACCGTGGTGCACCGCGGCACCGAGTTCGACCTGCTGTGCGCCGAGGCCAGCGGGGCGTACACCTACTGCGACGTGCCGGCCGGCTCGTACGACCTCACGCTCTCGTGGCGGGGCACGGCCAAGGAGGGCGACTGCCGGCGCCGGTCGCAGTTCGGCGAGCCGCCGGACTACCTGCCGACGTTCGAGGACTGCCCGGACGTGCCGATCGGCGGCACCTCGCGCCGCCACGTCGTGGGCGGCAGTCCGAACGATCCCGGGCTGCCGACGGCGGACTTCACCTTCGAGATCACCGATGCGGCGAAGAACGAGGTGACCTTCACCAACGAGTCGGTCGACGCCAAGGACGGCACGTCCCTCGAGTACATCTGGGACTTCGGCGACGACGCCGACAGCGACGAGGAGGATCCGGTCCACGAGTTCCCGGCGCGGGCCGCGTACCAGGTGACCCTGTCGGTGGAGGACTCCGACGGCAACGGCGCCGCGGTCACCAAGACGGTCGACCTGTCGCAGGGCCTGGTGGTGAACTCCACCGGCGACGACCCGGCGGCCGACGCGGACGAGGGGTGCGACACGGGCCACCTCGTCGACGGCGAGCCCGAGTGCACCCTGCGCGCCGCCATCGAGGCCGCCAACGCCGTGGGCGCCGGCGAGATCACCTTCGACATCCCCGGCGGTGGCCTGCCGAGCATCGAGACCACCAGCGCCCTGCCACGAGCTCACCGCCCCGGCGGCGACCATCGACGGCTCCACCCAGGAGTCCGGCTCGGTCCGGGTCACCGGCGGCAACCGCAAGAAGGAGCACCTGCTGGTGCTGGGCGGCGAGGCCCAGGAGGTGCGGGGCCTGGTGATCGACCAGGTGGCCGTGGCGGTGGACGTGAAGGGCAAGGGGGTCACCGTCGAGGGCAACGTCGTGGGGGCGGACCCGAGCGGGGCCAGCGCGGGCAAGGCGGGCAGCGCCGTCGAGGTCTCCGGCGAGTCGGCCGTGGTGAAGGGGAACCTGCTCGTCGCCGAGTCGGGCGTCAGCGTGGCGGGCGACGCCACGGGCGCGCGGGTGGAGGGCAACCTCATCGGCGTCTCGCGGGCGGGCTCCCCGGTCGGCACCCCCGCCATCGGCATCGCCATCGCCGGCAAGCAGGCCAAGGTGGTCGACAACGTGATCCGCGGGACCTTCGTCGGTGTCGTCGCCCTCACCCTCGCGGCCGAGGACTCCACCGGCCTGAACGATGCGAAGGGCGCCTCGATCACCGGCAACCGCATCGGCGTGAGCGCGGCCGGCACCGTGTTCCCCGACGCCGGCGAGGGGGTGCGGATCGATGGCGTCGCCGACGCCACCGTGGCGAACAACGTGATCGCCGCGCACCGGGGCGCAGGCGTGTCGGTCACCGGCGCCGCCGAGGTCTACTCGGTGTACAACCCCGAGACCGAGGAGAACGGGATCGGCTTCTACACCCACGACCAGTCCGAGCGCAGCGGCCTGACCGTGACGGGCGGTCCGGTGGTGGTCTCGGGCAACACGGTCGGCGACCAGGCGCTGGGTGCCGCCGCGTCGGGCGCCCGGCCGACCAACGGGATCGTGGTGTGGAGCAGCGCCAAGGGGGTGTCGGTCCGCGACAACACCGTGGCCGGCCAGGCCGAGGAGGGCATCCTGCTCGACGCCGGGCGCGACCACGTCGTGACCGGCAACGCGGTCGGCTACGACGCGTCGGGCGGCGAGGTTCCGGCCAAGGGCGGGATCTTGGCCACCGACGTCCGCAACGTGGCGCTGGGGCGCACCGAGGCGGGCAACCGCATCCTCGCCACCGACGCGGGCATCAGCCTCACGGGTGCCAGCGACGGCACCATCGGGGGCAACACGGTGACGGCGTCGGGCACGGTGGAGAAGTCGATCGGCCTCGGCGTCACGGAGGACGGCGGCGCGCTGAAGGTGACCAGCAACGTCGTGTCGGGCTTCCACTTCGGCATCGCCGTGGAGTCGTCGTCGGCCGACGTGGCCGGCAACACGGTGTCGGGCGGCGAGCAGGGCATCCGGGTCGGCCCCGACGAGGCGACGGTCACCGGCAACTCGGTCACCGGCACCAAGGCGTTCGCCCTCCTCGTGGCCGGGGAGAAGGCGAAGGTGGAGCGCAACGTGATCGGTCGGACCACCGAGTCGGGGCCGAACGTGGGCAACGCCGGCAACGGCATCGTGATCGGCGGGTCGAGCACGACGGTGACCCGCAACCTCGTGGCCGGCAGCGGCGGCGACGGGATCGGCATGGCCTCGGGGGCGACGGCCGACCTGCGCGCCAACCGGATCCTGGCGACGACGGGCACGCCGATCCTCCCGTCCGACGCGCCGAACCCCCCGACGATCGCGGCCGCCATCCGCACCACCTACGACGGGGCCACCCGCACCGCGCTGATCGTGCGCGACCTGCCCGACGAGGCCGGGCGGATCGAGGTGTTCGCCAACGCCAGCTGCAGCGACGGCGAGGCCGAGAAGGTGCTCGACGTGGTGAAGGAGAAGGCCGAGGGCAAGGCGCTCCAGCTGATCCTGCTGAAGGACCGGCCCAACGACGACAACTTCACGGTCACGTTCACGAGCGACGACCACCGCACCAGCGCCCTCTCCGAGTGCCAGTCGATCGCCCCCTACGCCGATGCCGACGGCGATGGCTCCCAGGACGGGCTCGATGCGCTGGCGGGCGCAGAGGACGATCCGACCAGCGCCGTGCTGCTCACCGACCTCGAGCAGCTGGTGCTCGTGTCGGTGGAGGGCGCCGAGGGCAGCCCCGACGCCCGGCTCGCCGGCGTGGGCGCCGTGGCCGGCCCGAAGGAGCGGCCCGGCTACCTCGAGCTGCCGTTCGGGCTGCTCGGCTTCACGATCGTGGGCCTCGAGCCGGGCGGGTCGGCCGAGGTGACCATGGCGGTGGTCGAGGGCGAGAACCTGAGCGGCGAGGAGTCGTACTACAAGTACGGGCCGCCCTCGACGGGCGCCGCGCCCGCCTGGTACCCGTTCGACTACGACGCGGCCACCGGGACCGGCGGGCAGGCGGGCGACCTGATCGTGCTGCCCACCGGCATCAAGCGCAGCTACACGCTGAGCTTCGTCGACGGCGGGCGGGGCGACGACGACGGCGGCGCCAACGGCTCGATCCACGATCCGGGCGGGTTCGCCATCCTCACCGGCGAGCCGCCGATCACGACGACGACGACCACCACCACCACGACCGCACCGCCGGCGTCGACCACCACGACGACGGCTGGGCCGGGCTCGTCGACCACGGCGGTGCCGACGACGGCCGCGCCTGGTGGCGGAGGCGGCGTCGGAGCTGGTGGTGGCTCGGCGGGCGGTCCGGGCGTGGGTTCGGGCGAGCTGCCCCGCACCGGCACGGACCCGATCGACGGGGTGACCGTGGGCGTGCTGCTGCTCATCGGTGGCGCGGTGCTGGCGCTGTTCGGTCGGCGAGACCGCCTGCGGTCGGTGGGCCAGGGCGGCTGACGCCGCCGGGTCCTTCGGCCCTGCGAGGGCGCCCTCCGCAGCGCGAGGATCGCGGCTGTGGGGAACCGAGCGAAGCGAGCGTTGGTCGTCGCCCTGGCGGCGACGGCCCTGGTGGCGATGACCAGCTGCGATCGGGTCTTGATCGTGAGCCGTGCCGCGTCGGGCGGCGACGCCAACGGTCACAGCGGGCCGTCGAACGCGCTGCGGGTGCGCGGAGGCGTGGCCATCGACGGCGGGGGGCGGGTGATCGCCTTCGAGTCGTCGGCCACCGACCTGTTGCCCGGCGGCAACGCCGCGGGCCTGTTCGTGCGCGACCTGCAGACCGGGACGATCGAGCGGATCGGGGTGGGCTACAACCCGGACCTCACGCCCGACGCCCGCTACCTCGTGTACGCCGACTCGGTGTACGGACCCGGCGAGGTGCGACGCCTCGACCGCCAGACCGGGGAGACGATCGTGGTGTCGGTGCGCCCCGACGGCGAGCCGTCCCGGACCGACAACAGCGACGTCTACAACCTCAACCCGTCGATCAGCGACGACGGCCGGTACGTGGCGTGGGAGTCGTGGTCGCCCGACCTGGTGCCCGGCGTGGTCGGCTGGAACGTGTTCGCGCGCGACCTGGCCACCGGCTCGACCGAGCTGGTCAGCCGGGCGGCCGACGGAGGCCGGGCGAACGAGACCAGCCACACGCCGGCGATCAGCGGCGACGGCCGCTTCGTGGCGTTCTCGTCGTGGGCGTCGAACCTCACGGTGGGCGACACGGCCACCGGCTACCGGGAGATCTACGTGCGCGACCGGGTGGCCGGCACCACGGTGAAGGGCAGCATCGATGCCGCCGGCGAACCGGTGGACTACGCCGCCCTCAACCCCTCGATCAACCGCGACGGGCGGTTCGTGACCTTCGAGGGCGGCGGCACGGTGTGGGTGCGCGACCTGGTGGCGGCCACCAGCGAGGCGGCGGCCGTACTGCCCGACGGGACGCCGGCCGGGGGCGTGGTGCCGACCATCAGCGGCGACGGCCGGATGGTGCTGTTCGCCTCGGCTGCGCCGCTCAAGAAGGCCGACAAGAACAAGCACCTCGACGTGTACGTGCGCGACCTGGTGCGGCACGCCACGAGCCAGGTGTCGGTGGACTCGAAGGGCGGCCAGGGCACGGGCGACTCGGACCACCGTTGGATGTCGCCCGTGATCTCCGACGACGGCCACGTGGCGGCGTTCGCCACCGAGGCCGCGCTCTCGCGCAGCGATGCCAACGGGTACCGCGACGTGTACGTGCGGGCGGCGTGGCGGCCCACGATCTCGTCCGTGACGCCCTCGACGCTGGCGCCGGGCACCACGGCGACGGTGGTGGTGACCGGCGACGGGTTCCTCGACGGTGCCGGCGCGGCGATCGACGATCCGGCGGCGCCTGGCGTGCACGTGACCGGCGTGGAGGTGGTCTCGGCCACCGAGGTCCGGGTGCAGGTGTCGGTGTCGGCCGATGCGGCGGTGGGCCCGCGGTCGATGACGCTGTGGAACCGCACGGCCGAGCCGGTGGTGGCGGCCAGCTCGGTGTCGCCCTGCGTGGACTGCCTCGCCGTGGCGTGAGGTCGGGTGCTCCGGCTGCTCAGGCCTCGAGCGGCTGGAGCAGCTCGATGCGGTTGCCGAAGGGGTCGTCGACGTAGACGCGGTCGTAGCCCTCGAGCGGCTCGCCGTCGACCACCCGGCAGCCGGCGGCGGCGAGCTCGGCGGCGAGGGCGCGGACGTCGCGCACGAGGAGCGCCGGGTGGGCCTTGGTGGCCGGGCGGAAGTCGCGGTCGACGCCGAGGTGGACCTTCAGCGCGCCCCGCTCGAACCAGCACC
>JAWKIT010000008.1:0-160450 GCA_041394165.1 Acidimicrobiales bacterium | reverse complement strand
GCATCGCCGCCTTCACGATCATCGCCGCCAAGGAGCTCGCCCGCTACGGCGTCACCGTCAACGCCATCGCCCCCGCGGCGCTCACCCGCATGACCGAGAACCTCGGCATGGGCCAGGCCGACGACATGACCAAGGCGATGCTGTCGCCCCGGTGGATCGCGCCCGTCGTCACCTGGCTGGCCTCGGCCGAGTCCGCGGAGGTGACGGGTCGGGTGTTCGACGTGACCGGCCAGGCGCTGTCGGTGGCCGAGGGGTGGCACCGGGGCCCCACCCAGGAGCACCCCACGGACGATCCCGCCGAGCTGGGCGAGGTCGTGAAGCGCCTCGTCGCCGAGGCGCGCCCGAACGCCAACATGTACGGCTACGACGAGAGCTAGGAGCACCGATGCCCATCAACCCCGATGCCGTGGGGGCCACCGGCGCCCCCTTCCGCCACGCGTGGGACCAGCGCGACGTCATCCTCTACGCCCTGGGCGTGGGCGCCGGCGCGGTCGATCCGCTCCAGGAGCTGCAGTTCACCACCGAGAACTCGCAGGACACCGAGCTGGTCGTGCTGCCGACCATGGCGGTCGTGCTCGGCGTCGGCGGGGCGAGCGCCTTCGGCAGCATCGGCACGTTCAACCCGGCGATGCTGGTGCACGGCGAGCAGGCCATCACCCTCCACGGCACCATCCCGGTGAAGGGCGAGGTCGAGACGGTCGGGACGATCACCGGCATCTACGACAAGGGCAAGGGCGCCGTCATCGAGGTCACCTCCACCTCCACCGACGTGGCCACCGGCCAGCCCCTCTTCACGAACGTGATGTCGGCGTTCATCCGGGGCGAGGGCGGCTGGGGCGGCGACCGCGGGCCGTCGGGCCCGAAGAACGAGGCCCCCGGCCGCGAGCCCGACCGGACCATCGCCTACGCCACCCGCACCGACCAGGCGCTGCTCTACCGCCTCTCGGGCGATCGCAACCCGCTCCACTCGGATCCGGCGTTCGCGGCCTTCGGGGGCTTCGACCGGCCGATCCTGCACGGCCTCTGCACCTACGGGTTCACCGGCCGGGGCCTGCTGCACCTGCTGTGCGGCTCGGACCCGGCCCGGTTCACGGCGATGGAGGGCCGCTTCTCGTCGCCGGTGCTGCCGGGCGAGGAGCTCACGATCGAGGCCTGGGAGACCGGCGAGGGCGAGGCGACGTTCCGGACCCGGGGCGGCGACGGTCGGGTGGTGCTCGACGCCGGCAAGCTCACCTACGTGGCGGGCTGAGGTGGCGCGGCCCACGGCGCCCGAGCTCACGGCGCCGCTGGTCGACGAGGCGTTCTACGCCGGCGACCCGTTCCCCACCTACGCCCGGCTCCGCGCCGAGGCGCCGGTCGTCTGGCACCAGCCCGACGACGGCCCCGGCTGGTGGGTCGTCAGCACCCTCCCCGAGGTGCTCGAGGTGTCGCGCGACCCGGCGCGCTTCTGCTCGGGGAAGGGCATCCTCACCTTCGAGATCGGCGTCGAGTACCCCTCGCCGCCGACGATGATGCACACCGACCCGCCGGACCACACGCGCTACCGCAAGCTGGTCCAGCCGGGGTTCACGCCGTCGAAGATCCGGGCGCTCGAGGAGCCGGTGCGCGCCATCGCCCGCGCCGCGATCGACCAGCTCCCCACCGACGAGGTCGTCGACCTGGTGCCCGCCCTGGCCGAGCCTGTCCCCGTGCACGTGATCGCCGACCTCCTCGGGGTGGAGGACCGCGACCGCTTCGTGCTGTGGTCCGACGCCACGATCCCCGGCGCGTCGGAGCTGTCGTTCGACGAGTGCCAGGCGCTCATGGCCGAGATGCAGGCCTTCTTGATGGAGGCCGGCCGGTCGCGTCGGGGCGGGACCGGCGACGACCTCATCACGACGCTGGCCAACGTCGAGGTCGACGGCGAGGCGCTCACCGACGACGAGCTGCTGATGTTCTTCAACCAGCTGCTCGTGGCCGGCAACGAGACCACCCGCAACATGATCTCCGGCGGGCTGTGGGCGCTGGCCACGAGCCCGGGGGAGTGGGACCGGCTCGTGGCCGACCCCTCGCTGATCCCCTCGTGCGTCGAGGAGTGGCTGCGGTGGACGACGCCGGTCGTCGCCTTCCTGCGCACCGCGCTGGTCGACACCGAACTGCGCGGGGTGCCCATCGCCGCCGGCGACCCGATCCTGCTCCTCTACGCGGCGGCCAACCGCGACGAGGCGGCCTTCGGCGCGGACAGCGACGCCTTCCGCATCGACCGAGACCCGAACCCGCAGGTGGCGTTCGGCTTCGGCCCCCACTTCTGCATCGGTGCCGCCCTCGCCCGGCTCGAGGGTCGGATCGTGCTCGAGGAGCTCCTGGCGCGGTGGCGGGGGCTGGAGCCGGCCGGCGAGGTGAAGCGCACCGGCTCGGCGATCATCGCCGGGCTGAAGCGGGCACCGGTCGTCCTGCGCGCCTGACCCCCCGGACTACGCTGCGTCGCCGTGCCGCCACCGGCGCGGCGCAGGCGGAAGGGGAACCATGGCTCGCACGAGGACCTCGGTGGCGATCGCCGCGATCGCCGCGGCGCTGGCCCTGCTGGTGCCCACGGGCGTCGCCGCCGGCCGGGCGAGCGACCTGCCGACGCTCGCCTCCACGCCGGGGCCGCTCGCCTACCTGCGGGCCACGTCCACCCCGGCCACCGGGTCGGTGGCCCCCCGGCTCCCCGAGAGCACGCGGATCAGCACGGCCAGGAGCACGTTCGTCGTCACCTACCACGGCTTCCCCACGGCGGCGAAGGCGTCGTTCCAGCGGGCGGTCGACCTCTGGTCGCTCCTCGTGACCTCCTCGGTGCCGATCCGCATCGACGCCACGTGGACCGCGCTCGATCCGGGGGTGCTCGGCGGCGCGGGCCCCACCGACCTCATCCGGGACTTCCCGGGCGCGCCCCGGTCGGGCACGTGGTACCCGGTGGCGCTGGCGAACGCTCGGGCCGGCCGCGACCTCTCGAGCAGCTCGGACATCACCGCGGTCTTCTCGAGCGTCCGCTCCGACTGGTACTTCGGCACCGACGGGGAGGTCCCGGCGAACCGCCTCGACCTCACGACGGTCGTCCTCCACGAGATCGGCCACGGCCTCGGGATGGTCGACAGCCTCCAGTACGTCGGCGGGGTGGCCTCCTGGGGGTCGGGGACCCCGTACCCGTTCGCGTACGACCGCCTCGCCGCGTCCGCCGCCGGAACCCCGCTGTCGAGCTACCCGAGCGGCAGCAGCGGCCTGGCCTCGGCCATCCGGTCCAACGCGCTGCGCTGGGCGGGCGGCCAGGGGTCGGCGGCCAACGGCGGCGTCGGCCCGCGGCTCTACGCCCCCGCCTCGTTCGAGCCGGGCTCCTCGGTCTCCCACCTCGACGAGGGCGTGTTCCCCACCGGCGACCCCGACGCGCTGATGACGCCCTACCTCGACGACGGCGAAGCCCTCCACGACCCGGGCGACATCGTGCTCGGCATGCTGCGCGACCTCGGGTGGTCCACCACGGGGCCCAAGGGCGTCCCGGCCGCCCCCGCGCTCGCCACCGCCCTCGCCGGCGACCAGCGGGTGATCCTGGGCTGGACCCCGCCCGTCGACACCGGCCGGCAGCCCCTCACGGGCTACCGGGTCTACCGCTACCCCGGCGACGCCGCCTCGCCCGACCAGCACGTGGACCTGCCGGCCACGGCCACCAGCACCTCGGTCGTGGGGCTGGCGAACGGCACGCCCTACCGGTTCGCGGTGGCGGCGGTGAACGCGAGCGGGCCGTCGGCCGCGTCTGCGCGCAGCGCCTCGATCCGACCCGTCGACCTCGCGCCGTTCAGCCGCTCCGACACGTTCGTCCGCCAGCAGTTCCGCGACGTCGCCGGCCGCGAGCCCACCCTCGCCGAGCTGCTGGTCTGGCTCGACGACCTCCACAGCGGGCGCGTCTCGCCCGCCGGCACCATCGCGGGCATCGCCGAGGAGGCCGGGGTGCCGAACGTGCGCGTCGCCCGGCTCTACTCGGCCTACTTCGAGCGCCTGCCCGACGTCGGCGGCTACGGCTACTGGGTCCGGCGGCTCCGCGCCGGCACCTCGCTCAAGCGGGCATCGGACACCTTCGCCGCCTCGTCCGAGTTCCAGCGCCGCTACGGCAGCCTCTCCGACCGGGGCTTCGTCGCCCGCGTGTACGAGAACGTGCTCGGGCGCCAGCCCGACCCGAGCGGCCTCGCCTACTGGGTGCGCAAGCTGGAGACCCGGGCGCTCAGCCGCGGCTCGGTGATGCTCAACTTCTCCGAGTCCTCCGAGAACGTCCGCAAGCGCGACAGCGAGGTCCACTCGGTGCTGCTGCGCTCGAGCATGCTCCAGCGGATGCCCACCCCCGTCGAGCACGCCGACGACGTCGCCCTGCTCGACGGCCCCGCGGGCCCGAGCGACCTGGCCGAGGTGCTGCGCCGCCTGCCCGAGTACGACGCCCGGATCCCCTGAGCGGGCGCGCCTAGCGCCAGTCGAAGAGCCAGTGCCGCCCGAACAGGGTGGCGGCGAGCGCGCCCAGCGCCGGGACCAGGTTGTCCATCAGCTCGGGGCAGTAGGTGTAGTGCTGGACAGCGAGCTCGAAGGCGCTGCGCGCGTCCTCCGGCGGGCGCTCGACGAGCAGCTCGAGGCGCTCGAGGCCCATGGCCACCAGCTCGGCGCCGTGGAGCTCGGACCAGAGGTGCAGCACCGCGAGGTGCTGGGGTCCGTCGATCTCCTCGCGCTCGGCACCGGACCAGGCGAGCAGGGCGGGCACCTCCCAGCCGGCGGCCGCCGGCACGAGCGCGATCGTCACCGCCGGCGCGGCCACGGCGCGCACCGCCGCCTCGTCGGGGCGCGCCGCCATCCGCTCGCGGATCGCGGCGGCGTCGGCCTCGAGCTTGGCCAGGTGGCGGGGCACGTCGTCGAGGTAGCCGTCCTGGGCCACCTTCGCCATCCACCCGTCGAAGAGGTCGGCCACGTCGGGCGCGTCCTCCAGCTCCGGGATCCCCGGGGTGGACCGGGCGAGCATCCCGAGGCGCCAGGTGAGCTGGTCGACCACCTGCGGATCGTCGCCGAGCAGGATCGGCCACAGCCCGGTCCGCGGGTGGCGGTCGCGCAGCTGGCGCCACAGCTCGAGCGCGGCGGCGCCGCCGCCCACCTCGTGGCGCCACGCCTGCTCGCCGCGCAGCGTGAGGCACCACGGCTCGAAGCCGGCCGGCGGCGGGGAACCGCCCGGGAGCAGCCCGGCGACCACGTCAGAACAGCCGCAGCTCGCGCGACTCGATGCCGCGCAGCTCGTCGTAGTCGACCTCCAGCCAGGCGATCTCCCGATCGGTGGCCAGCACCTTGGCCTGGGGCTTGATCTGCTGGGCCACGAACATCCCGCGCACGGGGCGCAGCATCGGGTCGCGGTTCAGGAACTCGAGGTAGCGCGTGAGCTGCTCGACGCCGTCGATCTCGCCGCGCCGCTTGATCTCGACGGCGATGGCTCCGCCCTCGCCGTCGCGGCACAGCAGGTCGACCGGGCCGATGTCGGTGGGGTACTCGCGCCGCACCAGCCGCCATCCGTCGCCGAGGCGCTCGCAGTTGGCCGCCAGCAGCTCTTGGAGGTGCGCCTCGACGCCGTCCTTCTGCAGGCCGGGGTCCACCCCGAGGTCCCACGCCGAGTCGCTCAGCACCTCCTCGAGGGTGATCCGCAGGGTCTCGCCCTTCGGGTTCGTCACGGTCCACGCGCCGTCGCCCTCCTCGAGGCGGTTCGGCGCGTTCATCCAGTTCAGCGGCTTGTAGGCGCCGCCGTCGGCGTGGATCGCGACGCAGCCGTCGGCCTTCACCATGAGCAGGCGGATGGCAGGGGGGAGGTGGGCGCTCAGCCGACCCTGGTAGTCGACGGAGCACCTCGCGATCACGAGCCGCATCGGGCGGGCACCCTAGTTCGGCGCGGCTCGGGCGGCCTCAGCTGCGACGGCCGCGGCGGCGACGGCGGCGCCCCGGGCCCAGGCCGGCGCGATCTCGCAGCAGCTGGCGCCGCTCCTGCAGCTCACGGTGGGTGAACGAGGCCGAGGTGGCGTCGGCGCCGACGCTCGCCTCCAGGGCGGAGAGGTCGAGCTGCCAGGCGCCGGCGTCGAGGCCCACCTCCTCGGCGATCCGCTCGCCGTGGCGCTCGTTGAAGTACAGGGCGATGGTCGCGATCTCGGCGAAGAGGTCGAGGTCGGGGGCGAGGGTGGCGATGGCCCCGTCGAGGAAGACCAGGTCCTTGACGAACAGCATCAGGGGCTTCGGCAGCTTCGCCCCGGCCCCGAGGAGCCCCTTGATGACGCGCTGGATCTCGCCGGTCAGCTGGTCGGGCGTGAGCGATGTCGGGTCGACCGGCGGCTGGTCGAGCCCGAGCTCGGCCACCAGGGCGCCGAGGTCGGCGTCGGGGGGCAGGGCGCCGAGGTCGCGCAGGGCGCGGAGCTGGCCTCCGACGTCGTTCATCGAGCCGGCGACGAGGAGGCGGAGGAACGCCTGGCGCTCGAGTGCGGTGAGCCGCCCGGTGATGCCGAAGTCGAGCAGGCCCGTCCGACCGTCGGCGAGCACGAGGAGGTTGCCGCCGTGCAGGTCGCCGTGGAACACGCCGTGGAACATGGCGCCCTCGAGGAAGCCGATCATCCCGGTCCGCACCACGGCCTCGGTGTCGATCCCGGCCCCCTGCATGCCCACGACGTCGTCGAAGGCGTAGCCCTCCAGTCGCTCCATCACGAGCACCCGACGGGTCACCAGCTCCGGATGGGGCCGGGGGACCACGTAGCCGCGCTGGCCCAGCTCGGCGAACGACCGGGCCACGTCGAGCACGTTCTCGGCCTCGAGCCGGAAGTCGAGCTCCTCGGTGATGGTCTCGGCGAACAGCTCCACGAGGGCCGGCGGGTTGGCGAGGGCGGCGACGGGGATCCGCCCCACGAGGAACGGGGCGATCCACGACATGACCCGCAGGTCGGCGCGCACGCGCTCGGCCACCGTGGCCCGCTGCACCTTGACCACGACCGGCTCGCCGGTGCGGAGCACGGCGGCGTGCACCTGGGCGATGGACGCGGCGGCGATCGGCCGGCGCTCGAACGAGGCGAACACCTCGTCGAGGGGACGCCCGAGGTCCTCCTCGACCACCCGCCGCACCACCGGGAACGGTTCGGGCTGCACCCGGTCGCGCAGCGACGAGAACTCGTCGACGAGGTCGTCGGGGAACAGGCCGCGACCCGAGGAGACGATCTGGCCGAGCTTGATGTAGGAGGGGCCCAGCCGCTCGGCGGCCGAGCGCAGGCGGCGAGCGAGGTCTCGCGTCGATCCGGACCCCTGTCGCCGGGCCGAACCGAGGTACCAGCGTCCCACCGCGCCGCCGAGGTGGACCCCGGTGGTGCCGAGGCGGCGCCCGGGCGGCACGACCCGACGCCGGGTGAGCTCGGGCACCGAGGCCGCGACGTCGGCTCGCGCCGCCGCGAGCCCGTCGGCCCAGGGGAGGTGGTCGGGGTCGAGGGCCCACGGGCCGTCGTCGGAGAACGCGGCCCAGTCGACGTCGGAGGCGGCGGCGGTCACCCCGGCAGTGTGGCAGCCGCCGGGCCGAGCGCCACGCGCTCGGTATCGTGGGGCGGCGGCGGCCCGGCGACGCCGCACGCGATCCGCGCCCACCGCACGCCGACCGGGTGGCCCATGACGTCCGTGCCCAGCCCAGGGGAGCTGCCCGCCGCCGTGCGCGGCGACGTCGCGCTCGCCCGGCTGGGTCGGGTCGGCCTCGGCGCCCACGAGCTCGAGGACGTGCTGCGCGAGGCGATGGTCGCCGCCGCCGACACGCTCCAGGCGCGCGATGCCGCCCTGTTCGACCTCGTCGGCGACGGCGCCATCCTCCGCGGGCGGGCCGGGCTCCTCGACGGCCGCCTCGCCGGGCGCCGCACCGTCGGTCGCATCGGCCTGCCGGTCGATCGGGCGTCGCTGCCGGGCTTCGCGGCCGCCGAGGGGCGCACCATCGTGAGCGCCGACATCCACGCCGACGAGCGCTTCCAGGCTCGGGCCGGCGAGTTCGCCTTCCCGGGCCGGGCGGCGATCGCCGCGCCGCTGGGCTGGGAGGAGCACCCGATCGGCGTGCTGGTGGTCTACGACCGGGCGCCGCGGCGCTGGAGCGACGAGGAGGTGCACCTCGTCCAGGCGGTCGCCACGACGATGGGCCTCGCCATCCAGCGCGCCCGGGTCGAGACCGACCTTCGCGACAGCAGCGCCCGGCTCGACATCACGCTCAGCGCCGGCGGCCTCGGCGCCTGGTCGTGGGAGGTGGGCGACGAGCGCGTCGAGCTGAGCAGCTCGGCGCTCGCCGTGTTCGGCCTCACGGAGGCCCGCTTCACCGGTGACCCGGCCGACTTCCTGGCCGTCATCCACCCCGAGGACCGGGATCGCTTCCGCGCCACCGTGGCCGGGGCCATCGCCGAGCCGGCCGGCGAGCACCACGTGGTGTTCCGGATCGTCCGCCCCGACACGGGTGCCCTGCGGTGGATCGAGGCGTGGGGTCGGCCGTTGCGCACGGAGGCGCGCGGCCTCCACCTCGTCGGCGTCTGCACCGACGTCACCGAGCGACGCTTCGCCGAGGCCCACCGCGAGGAGCTGCTGGCCCGGGAGCACGATGCCCGCCTCGAGGCCGAGGCGGCGCGCGAGCGGCTCGCCTTCCTGGCCGAGGCCAGCGAGGTGCTCGGGCGCAGCCTCGACCTCGACGTGACGGTGGCGAGGATCGCCGAGCTGGTCGTGCCCCTCCTCGCCGACGTGTGCTTCCTCGACCTGGTCGACGAGCACGGCGAGCTGGTCGAGCAGGCCGGCCGGGGGAGCACCGACGACGGGCTGGCCGCGGCGCGCGCCCTGCGCCGACGGCGCCTCGAGCTGGGGCGGGGCGCGCCCACCAACACGGGCCACGCGACCGCGATGCAGGGCCGCGCCGTGCGCTACCAGCGCATCACCGACGCGCAGCTGACCGCGGCGGCCGCCGACGACGACCACCTCGCCGTGGCCCGCCGCCTCGAGCCGCGCTCGTCCATCCTCGCCCCGCTCGTCAGCCGCGGCCGCCCGCTCGGCGTGCTCACGCTCCTCCGCATCGGGGAGGCCGTCCCCTACGACGACGACGACCTGGCGCTGGTGGAGGAGCTCGCCGGCCGGGCGGCCCTGGCGATCGACAACGGCCGCCTCTACGAATCCCGGGCGCGCGTCGCCCGGTCGCTCCAGGCGGCGCTGCTGCCCCCCGCCCTGCCGGCGATGGCCGGCGTGGCCCTCGCCGCCCGCTACGACGTCGCCGAGACCGACGTCGCCATCGGCGGCGACTTCTACGACCTGGTCCCGCGGAGCGACGGCACGTGGGGGGTGGTCGTCGGCGACGTGTGCGGCCGGGGCCCCGACGCCGCCGCCCTCACCGGCCTCGTGCGGCACACCGTGCGGACGGCCGCGGTCCGCGAGCAGCGCCCGAGCGCCGTGCTGGCCCACACGAACGAGGCCGTCCTCCAGCAGATCGACGACGCGCGGTTCTGCACCGCCGCGTACCTCCACCTGGAGGTGCTCGACGAGGCCCACGGTCGGCTCCGGGTCGTCGCGTCGAGCGCCGGCCACCCGTGCCCGGTCGTCGTCCGGGCGGAGGGCGCGTGGAGCGCCTCCGCTGCGAGGGCACCCTCCTCGGCGTGGTGGCGGACCCTCGGCTCGCCGACGTCGACGTCGAGCTCGGTCCCCTCGACGCGGTGGTGCTCTACACCGACGGCGTGACCGAGGCCCGGCGGGGCCAGGAGCTCTTCGGTGACGATCGCCTCGACCTCGCGCTGGGCGAGCTCGCCGGCCAGCCGGCCGAGGTCATCGCCGCCGGGCTCGAGGCGTCGGTGGCCGCGTTCCGGCGCAGCGCGCGCGACGACACGGCCATCCTCGTCGTGCAGGCCGTCGCTTCGGCATGATGCATCCATGACCGACCCCACGGCCACCGCCGACGACCACGCCCTCGCCATCGATCTGGCCCGTTCGGCGGGCGACCTGCTGCTCGAGGTGCGGGCGCGGCTGGTGGCGGAGGGGGCCTCCGGCGCCGAGCTCAAGCGAGCCGGCGACGAGGCCGCCCACGAGCTCCTGATGGCTCGCCTGGCCGCCGAGCGGCCCGACGACGGCGTGCTGTCGGAGGAGGGCCGCGGGGCCGAGGGGCCGTCGGGGACGCGGCGCCTCGGCACGGCCCGCACCTGGATCGTCGACCCGCTCGACGGCACCCGCGAGTTCTCCGAGCCGCCGCGCACCGACTGGGCGGTGCACGTGGCGCTCGTGGCCGCCGGTCGGCCGATCGCCGGGGCCGTCGCCCTGCCCGCCCAGGGCACGGTCCTGTCGGCCGTGCCGCCCGCGCCCCAGCCGCCGGCCCCGCCGGTGCGGCCTCGGGTGATCGTCAGCCGCTCCCGACCGCCGGCCATCGCCCTGCACCTGGCCGAGGCGCTGGATGGCGAGCTCGTCGAGATGGGCTCGGCCGGGGCCAAGGTGGCCGCGGTCGTGCAGGGCCTCGCCGACGTCTACCCGCACAGCGGCGGCCAGTACGAGTGGGACTCGTGCGCACCGGTGGCGGTGGCGGCCGCGGCCGGCCTGGTGGCCACCCGCCTCGACGGCGCCGTGCTGCGCTACAACGAGCCCGACCCGTACCTGCCCGACCTGCTGGTGTGCCACCCGGCGCTGGCCTCCCGGGCGCGCCAGGTCATCGACGCCTGGCTCGCCGACGGGGGGCGCTGAGCGCGCCGATCAGATCGAGACGTTCGGGTCGATCTCGCCGGAGATGTCGGGGGCGCCCGGCACCAGGTTCTCGGTGGGCGTGACCTCGTCGCGCGACTTGTCGCCGAGCTTCTCGGGCGGGATCATCCCGCGCGACACCCAGCCGCGCTCCTCGGCCCAGATCATCACGGGCGGGAGCATGACGAGCGCGGCCAGCAGGGCCACGATCACGTTCATGGCCACGATGATGCCGAAGTCGCGCAGCAGCGGCAGCGACGACGTGGCGATCACGGCGACGCCGGCGACGGCGGTCATGCCCGAGACGATGAAGGCCCGGCCGGTGCGCGCCGCGGTGATCTCGGCCGCGGCGCGCGGGCTGAACCCACGTTCGCGCTCCTCCAGGAACCGCAGCAGGATCAGCGAGGTGAACTCGGTGCAGACGGCGATGACGAGCGGACCGCCCACGGCGGTCATCGGGCTCAGCTTGAGGCTGAAGGCGAACGCCACCAGCGAGGCCATGCCCACCGCGATCAGCACGGGCACGAGCGACAGGAGCGATCGCACCACGGACTTGAGCCGCACCGTGAGGAAGGCGAAGACGAGGAAGATCGACAGGTACGTGAGCTCGACGCGGTTCGACTCCAGGTTCTGGAGCAGGCCGACGCCGACGACGGCGAGGCCCGACGGCGTGGCCGACACGCCTTCGGGCGGCTTCGCGGCATCGGCCCCCTCCGAGGTGGCGAAGCGCTCGCGCATGTCGTCGATCATCACGGCCCGCTCCTCGAGGTCGCCGGGCTTGGTGATGAAGAGGAGGTTCTCCGCCTTGCGGTCCTCGGTGACGGTGAGGGTGCGGATCGAGTCCGGGGCCGCCCGGTACGAGGCGCTCACCAGCCCCACGGGCGGCACGACGTTCGACGCGCCCTCGAGGTCGGTGAGGTCGGCGAGCGGGCTCAGGATCGAGGAGCCGACGAGGAGCTTCTCGTCGTAGCGGGTCAGGGCGTCGGTGGTGAAGTTCTCGAGCCAGCGGACCGACTCATCGGCGGTGGCCATGGTGGCCGCCTCGGCCTCCGTGTAGCAGCCCTCGGCGGTGGAGTAGGTGGGGGCATCGGGGAAGGCGCCCGTGAGGCACGGGGCTCCGTCGGCGCCCGCCGCCTTCCACTCCACCTGCGGGAGCAGGAGGTCGGCATCGTCGGCGGTGATGTAGATGCCCAGCTCGCTCGAGGCGTCGGTGCGCCGCTCGAGGGTGGCCACGTCCTTGCGGTTCTGGCTGCTCTGGTTCACCCACTGGATCGGGTCGGTCTGGAGGGTGAGCTTGCCCTCGACGGCCAGCCCGCCGGCGAAGATGAGCACCGACGCGACCATGATCGGCACGGCCGACCAGGTGGGCAGGTCGCCGAGCCACACCACCAGGCGGCCGAGCGGGCCCTCGCGGAAGTCCCGGCCCTTGGTGGGGGAGCGGAACTCCCGGGCCCCGAGGATGGCCAGGGGCTGCACGATCGAGTTGAGGCAGATCACGGCGATGCCGATGACGAGCAGCATGCCGAAGTCCCGGATCATCGGGACCTTGGCGAACCGCAGGGCGGCGAAGGCGAACACGGCGTCGAAGGTGACGACGAGCAGCGCCGGCCCCAGGTTCCGGGCGGTCTCCTGGATCGGGTGGGAGGCGCGGTCGATCACCACCTCCTCCTCCACGCGCGCGTGCATCTGGATCGCGTAGTCGACGCCGACGCCGAGCATCACCGGGAGCCCGGCGATCGTCACCACCGACAGGGGGATGCCCAGGTAGCCGGCCAGGCCGAACGCCCAGAGCACGCCGATCAGCACCACCGCCAGGGGCAGCAGGCGCCACCGCACGTCGAAGAAGACGAGCAGGATGATGATCATGATCGCCACGGCGATGGCGCCGAGCGACAGGATGCCGCCGCGCAGGTAGTCGTTGATGTCCTTCAGCAGGACGGGCGCCCCGGTGACCAGCGTGCTGCCGCCCTCGATCTGGCGGTCGGCGAACGCCTCCTTCACGGCGACGGCGCCGGCGCCCTCGTCCTCGATCGAGGCGTTGCCCTTGAGCCGCACGATCATCTGCGCGTGGGTGTCGTCGAAGAACGACGACAGGAGGGGCTTGCGGATCTCGCCGTCGTTGCCGTAGAGCAGCACGTCGACCCAGTCGGCGTTGTCGAGGGTGCGGCCGTCGTTGGGCGCACCGGGCTCGTCGGCGAAGGGCAGGAGCCGGTCGACCGTGGTGGCGAAGTCGTCGGCGCGCAGCGCGGCCGGCCCCGCCTCCTGGTCGGTGGCCGTCGCCCAGCTGACGGCCTGGCTGGCGATCGACTGGGTGGCCGTGCCGAGGTCGAAGGTCGCCATGTCCTCGGTGGGGTCGTCCGGCGTCCGCAGCAGGAGGTTCTGGCTGAACTGGAGGGCGTCGATCGGCGACACCACGGTGAGCACGTGCGGGTTCGCCTCGAGCTCGGCCTTGGCCGCCTCGAGCACCTCGCGGTTCGCGGGGGTGGCCAGCTCGTCGACGGTGTGGCCCTCGTCCATCGTGAACAGGACGATCATGATCTGGCCGCCGAAGAGGTCCTGGTAGGCGACGTTGTCCTTGGCCACCTGGTCCGAGGCGTTCAGGTAGCTGTCCTGGCCGGTGGCGAACTCGAGCTTGGTGACCCCGAAGCCGAGGATGCCGGTGATGAGCAGGCCGACGGCGGCGACGAGGCCGACCCGCTTCCCGAGGACGACGGCCAGCTTCGACCAGAACTTGCGCACGGAGATCCTCCGGAGGACACGAGGGGGACGGGCGACTGTACCCGTTCACGTCGCGGAGGTGCCCGGGCCACCTCCGCTCCACCGGGCCCGGTCGATAGCGTCCCGGCGTGGCCGTCCGCACCGTGCACGTCGTGGCCAAGACCCACCTCGACCCGGGTTCACCGCGCTCGCCGCCGAGGTGGAGGCCCGATACCTCGGCGAGCTCTTCCCGCAGGCGATCGACACCGCCGAGGCGCTGGCTGCGTCGCCCGGGCGCGAGCGGCTCACCTGGACCACCGGATCGTGGATCCTGCACCGGGCGCTGCACGACGCCGACCGCGACCGGGCGGCGAGGGTGGAGGAGGCGGTGCGGGCCGGTCACCTGGCGTGGCACGCGCTGCCGCTCACCTTCCACACGGAGCTGCTGGACGCCGACCTGGTGCGGCGCGCGCTGGGGATCGCCGCCGAGCTCGACCAGCGCTTCGGCGTCGCCACGACCGCGGCCAAGATGACCGACGTCCCCGGCCACACGCGCGCCCTCGTGCCGCTGCTGGCCGAGGCGGGCGTGACCTTCCTGCACCTCGGGGTCAACCCGGCCTGGCCGGTGCCCGACGTGCCGCCGGCCTTCCGGTGGCGGTCGCCCGAGGGCTGCGAGGTGGTCGTGGCCTACCAGGCGGGCGGCTACGGCGGCGACGTGGTGGTCGACGGCTGCGACCACGCGCTGGCGTTCCTCCACGCCGGCGACAACCTCGGCCCGCCGTCGGCCGAGGAGGTGCGCGCCGCCCACGCCGAGCTCGGAGCCCAGCACCCGGGCGCCGAGGTCCGGGCCTCCACGCTCGACGCCTTCGCCCGCGCCCTCGTGGCGAGCGGCGCGCACCGGCGGCTCCCCGTCGTGACCGCCGAGATCGGCGACCCCTGGCTGTTCGGGGCGGGCAGCGATCCGCAGAAGCTGCACGCCTTCCGCGAGGTGCTGGGCCGGCGGCACCGCGTCGCCGAGCACGTCGGGCCCGAGGTCGCCGCCGAGGTCGACCGGCGGCTCCTCCTCGTCGCCGAGCACACGTGGGGCCTCGACCAGAAGGAGGTCCTGCCCGTCGAGCCCGGGTGGGACGCCGAGGCGCTCGACGGGCTGCGACGCTCCTCGGCGGGGCGCCGCTTCGAGCGGTCGTGGGCCGAGCAGCGCCAGTACGTGGACGACGCCGTCCACCTCCTCCGCGGGGCCCTGCGGGCGGACCCGCCGCTGCGACCGCGGCGATCGTGGGCGACCGTCCGGACCCTGTCGGACCACGCGCTCGAGGTGCCGGACTGGCCGGTGGAGCCCGACGGTCGCCCGGTCGGGGGCTTCGAGCCCCTCGACCCGTCCGGCGAGCTGCCCGAGGCCCTCGCCGACCTCGACGGGTGGGACGCCGCCGTGGACCTCGAGACCGGCGCCCTGCGGCGGGCCCGCCACCGCGCCAGCGGACGCGAGCTGGCCGATGCCGACCACCTGCTGGGCGTGCTCACCCACCAGACGTTCTCGGCCGCCGACTACGAGCGGTTCTACCGCCAGCTGCAGCCGGCGCCCGACGACGAGTGGTGGGCGCGGCGCGACAACACCAAGCCGGGGATCGCCGCCGCCGGCGCCCGGTCCGGTCGGGGCCCGGCCGACGAGGTGCGCGCCTGGGTCGGGCGCCTCGCGTCCGCCGCGCCCGAGCTGCTCGTGCGCCTCCGCTTCGATCCCGCGGCACGCGTCGGCGCACCGGGCGAGGCGTGGCTGCGCTGGCGGTTCGCCCCCGAGGCGATCGAGGCCTCGCTGTGGTGGCGCGACAAGGTGGCCACCCGGCTCCCGGAGGCGACGTGGCTCTCGTTCGCGCCGATCGTCGCCGCACCCGAGCGGTGGGTGCTCGACAAGCTGGGCCAGGACGTGTCGCCGCTCGACGTGGTGCGCCGAGGTGGCCGCGCCCTGCACGCGGTGGGGGAGCGGGGCCTCCGCTGCGCCGGGCCCGACGGCGAGCTGGTGCTCCGCACGCCGGACGCGCCGCTGGTCGCGCCGGGCCGCCCGAACCTGCTCGACGCGGACCCGCCCGTTCCGGACCTCGACGGCGGCCTCCACGTCCTGTTGCACGACAACTGCTGGGGCACGAACTTCCCGATGTGGAACGAGGGTCCGGCGGCGTTCAGCTTCGAGCTGGCGCTCGGCTGAGCGCCCAGCGCTCGACGGCGTCGGCGACGCGTCCCGCGTCGTCGTCGCTCAGGGCGAGGTGGCACGGCAGCGAGAGGGTCCGGGTCCAGTAGCGCTCGGCGCCGGGCAGGTCGCGGCGTCCGCCGAAGAGCGGATGGTCGTCGTTGCGCCGGTAGTGCACGCCCGTGGCGATGCCCTCGCACGACAGGGCGTCGATCAGGTCGTCGCGGTCCTCGGCGAGGATCGTGGCGAGGTACGTGGCGCTGACCGAGCCGGGGGCGAGGGGCGCCCTCGCGACGCGAGGGCAGTCGGCGAGCCGCTCGCCGTACCTCGCGTCGATCGCCCGCCGGCGGCGGTTGCCGTCGTCGAGCAGGGGGAGGTGGGCGAGCCCGAGGGCGGCCGCGAGGTCGTTCATGGCGTACTTGTGGCCGCGCTCGACCACCTCGTAGGACCACGAGTAGCCCGGCCCGGACGCGCGATCCCACGTGCTGCGATCGATCCCCATCCAGCGGAGGCGCCGGGCTCGATCGGCCTCCGCCTCGGTCCGGACGCAGACCATCCCGCCGTCCACGGTGGTCAGGTTCTTCGTGGCCTGGAACGAGAAGGCCTGGGTCCCCGGATGGCTGCCGATGGGTGCCCCGTCGAGCGTCGAGCCGCAGGCGTGGGCAGCGTCCTCGACGACGGCGAGGTCGTGGCGCTCGGCGATCCGGTAGATCTCGGCGAGGTCGGCCGGCCGACCGCCGAGGTGGGTCACGACGATGGCGGTGGTGCGCGGTCCGATGGCTGCGGCGATGGCGGCCGGGTCGGCCAGGCCGGTCGCCGGGTCCACGTCGGCGAAGACGGGCGCGCAGCCCAGCTCGAGCACGACCTCGTTGGCGCCGACGAACGTGATCGGGCTGACGATCACCTCGTCGCCCGGCTCGAGGTCGAGCAGGCGGAGCCCGAGGTGGAGGGCGGCGGTGCCCGAGTTGCAGGCCACGGCGTGAGGTGCGCCCACCGCCTGGGCGAAGGCCCCCTCGAAGCGCTCGACCACCCCGCCCGGGCCGGGCCAACCGCTGCGCAGCACGGCGGACGCGGCGGCGATCGCCTCCTCGGCCACGACGGTGCGGAAGAGGGCGATCTCCTCGCTCACGGCCCGGTGCGCCGATGCTCGACGAACATGCGGCCGAACGGCCCGTCGGGGTGGTCGGGATAGGTGATGGCGAGGGCGTAGCGCTCGTCGTCGAGGAACGTGATGGTGCGGCGGAAGCGGAGCGAGCCGATCGAGGGGACCGGCTCGGTGCCCTCGAGCACGAGCGCCGGGCCCAGCGGGTCGTAGGTGCCGCGCTCGAGGACGAAGTAGCTGCTCAGCACCGAGGCGGAGAACGCCACGTAGTCCTCTGCGCTCGGATCGAAGGCGAGGTAGCAGCGCGACACCTCGGCCCCGTGGTGGTCGCAGCTGCGCGACTCGAGCACGCGTCCGGCGAGGATCCACCGGTTCTCCGCAGCGCCGTGGTGGCGCTG
Organism: Acidimicrobiales bacterium; assembly: GCA_041394165.1. GTDB lineage: Bacteria > Actinomycetota > Acidimicrobiia > Acidimicrobiales > Iamiaceae > Aquihabitans. The sequence goes on along the minus strand of JAWKIT010000008.1, from coordinate 143,343 downwards.
CCAGCCTCCTCCGCCGACCACCTCCCACTGGGTGCGGACCTCCCACCGCCCGACGAGCCGGTCCAGCTCGCGGTGCTCGGGCCGGGCGGCCGTCTCCGCGGCCATCCGCGCCAGCAGCGGGTGGTCGGCCATGGCCTCTCCCAGACCTGGGTCCTCTGCGGCCACCGCGCCCCCTCGCCGTCGCTCCGCCGGGTGACCGTAGCCACCTCCGGCCCCGCCCGCTCGTCCGTGGCCGCCTAGTGCTCCAGCACCTGCTCGAGGAACTGCTGGAGCCGCGGGGTCTGCGGGTCGCCGAGGACGTCGTCGGGCGGTCCCTGCTCGCAGACGACGCCCTGGTCCATGAACACCACGTGGTCGGACACCCGCCGGGCGAACCCCATCTCGTGGGTGACCACGACCATGGTCATCCCGTCGGAGGCCAGCTGGCGCATGACGTCGAGCACGTCGCCGACGAGCTCGGGGTCGAGGGCGCTCGTGGCCTCGTCGAAGAGCATCATCTTCGGGCTCATCGCCAGCGCCCGGGCGATCGCCACCCGCTGCTGCTGGCCACCCGAGAGCTGCGACGGGTAGCTGTCGGCCTTCTCGGCGAGCCCCACCCGGTCGAGCACCTCGCGCGCGACCTGCTCCGCCTCCTCCTCGGACCGCCGGAGCACCTTGCGCTGGGCCAGCGTGACGTTGGCCAGCGCGGTCAGGTGGGGGAACAGGTTGAACTGCTGGAAGACCATCCCGATGTCGCGGCGCACCAGGTCGAGGTCGCAGTCGGGGTGGGTGATGTCGATGCCGTCGATCAGCACCTGGCCGCCGGTGGGCTCCTCGAGGCGGTTGATGCAGCGCAGGAGCGTGGACTTGCCCGAGCCCGAGGCGCCGATGAGGCACACCACGTGGCGGGGCGCGACCGCCAGGTCGATGCCCTTCAGCACCTCGTTGGTGCCGAAGCTCTTGCGCAGGCCGCGCAGCTCGATCGCCGGCGTGCTCATCGGCGGGCCTTGTTGCGGCGCTCGAGGTGGGCGACGAGCTGCGTGAGCGGGATGGTGATGATGAGGTACATGATGCCGGCGAGGATCATCACCGAGCCGTTGAAGTCGTCGTTGAAGGCGTTGCGGCCGAACTGGGTGAGCTCGACCGTGGTGGTCGTGGTGCCCACGAAGGCGAGCAGCGAGGTGTCCTTCAGGAGCAGGACGAGCTCGTTGGTGAGCGGCGGGATCACCAGCCGGAAGGCCTGGGGCATGACGATGACCCGGGTGGTGGTGGCCTGGGTCATCCCGAGCGAGCGCGCCGCCTCCACCTGTCCCTTGGGGACGCCCTCGATGCCGGCGCGCAGCGTCTCGGCGAGGTAGGCGCCGGCCACGAGCGCCAGGGCGATGGTGCCGCCGCTGTCGACGCCGAGGATCACCGGGAACTGCCACCCGAGCGCGATGGGGGTGAGGAACACCACGATCAGGATCGTCAGCAGCGCCGGCAGGCCGCGGAAGATCTCGATGTAGGTGGTGGCGAACCAGCGGTACGGCCGGATCTCGCTGCGCTTGAGCAGCATCATGGCCACGCCGATCACCACGCCGCCCAGGAACGCGCCCAGCGTGTAGATGACCGTGTTCTTCACGCCGATCGTGACGACGTCGGGGAAGGCCTCCCGCATGTCGCCCAGGTCGAAGTACTTGGCGCGGATGGTCGCCCAGTCGCCGGTGGCGGCGATCCACCCGGCGACGACGAGGCCGGCGAGGTAGCTCAGGATCCGGTTCCGGCGGGCCCGGCGCCGCTTGGCCTGACCGCTGCGGTACAGGTCGGGGAGGTCCCCGGCCTGCACCGCAGCCGGTGTCGGGTCGTTCACGTCGGCGTGCGCTCGATCGCTCAGCCGGCGTTCGGGAAGTACTTCTCGTAGAGGGCGTCGTAGGTGCCGTCGTCCTTCACCGCGGCCAGACCGTCGTTCAGCTCGGCCTGGACGTCGGTGTTCTCCTTGGCGACCACGAACCCGTACTGCTCGCCGGTCGGGATCTTGGCGACGACCTTGACGGTGTCGTCCTTGTCGGCGCGGGCGCTGTTCACCGGCAGGTCCTGGAGGATGGCGTCGATCTGCCCGGCGCTGATGGCGGCGAACAGGGCAGCCGCGTCGGGGAACGACTTGATGGTCGCGCCGTCAGGGGTGTTCTCCTGGGCGTAGGACTCGCCGGTGGTCCCGCTCTGCACGCCGATCGTGGCACCGGTCAGGTCGTCGAGGCCCTCGACGTCGGAGTCGGCGGGGACGAGCAGCGACTGGTCGGCGTCGAAGTAGGGGTCGGAGAACAGGCTGTTCTCCTTGCGCTCGTCGGTGATGGTGACCGCCGAGGCGACGATGTCGCACTTGCCGGCGTTCACGGAGGCGAAGATCGTGTCGAAGTCGCTGTCGGTGATGTCGAGCGTGGCGTTCTGGTCCTCGGCGATGGCATCGAGGAGCTCGATGTCGAAGCCGGTGTAGGCGAGGCCGCGGGGGCCCTCGCCCTCCATCTCGAAGGGCTCGTAGGGGATGTCGGAGCAGACCTTCCAGGTGGCCGCCTCCTCGGTGGTGCCACCGTCGGAGGAGCCGGCGCTGCCGCCGTCGCTGTCGCTGCCGCAGGCCGCGGCGCCGAAGAGCAGCGCGCCGGAGAGGCCGAGGGCGATGAGGTGGTTCTTGCGGAGGGGCACGGTGAGACTCCTTTGCCCGGGTGAGCGATGGTCATCCCCCCGGGGTGCGTGGGCAGCCGGGGGCGTGGGCATCGTAGGTGGACGCCGTGTGTCGGCGCTGTGAACTCTGCACCGACCGCCTCGGGACCGGTCACGGGCGCGTCTGGCAGGCTTCCCCGATGCTCTCCCCCCTGCTCGAGGAGTGGGACGCCGACCTGCGGACCGGCGACCCGCTCTCGTTCCCCGGCTACGCCGCCAAGGCCGCCGCCCTCGACGGCGAATCGGTCCGCACCGGCCGCGCCGACGGCTTCGCCCTCGTCGAGTGCGACTTCGACGCGATCGGCGGCTCGATGGGCCTGGTGCACGGCGAGAAGGTGGTGCGGGCGTTCGACCGGGCCACCGCCCAGGCGCTCCCGGTCGTCGTGGTGACCCGCTCGGGCGGGGCGCGGATGCAGGAGGGCATGCTCTCGCTGATCCAGCTCTCGCGCACCGCGGCTGCGGTCGGCCGCCACCGGGCGGCCGGCCTGCTCTCGATCTCGGTGCACCGCAGCCCCACCACGGGCGGGGTGTTCGCGTCGTACGGGTCGCTCACCGATCTCCGCATCGCCGAGGCCGGCGCCATGGTGGGCTTCGCCGGGCCCCGGGTCGTCGAGCAGACCACCGGGCGATCGGTGGCCGGCGCCTCGCACGACGCGGCCACCGCGCTCGACCACGGCATCGTCGACGCGGTGGTCGAGGCCGACGAGGTCCTGGCGTGGATCCGCGGCGCCCTCGGCGCCGAGGCGCAGCCCCTGCGGGCGCCGCGCCCGCCCGTGCCCACGCGCTCGGTGGCCGACCCGCCGGACCTCGACCCGGCGTGGGCGGCGGTGCGCTCCGCCCGCCGGCTCGGCCGGCCCACCGGCATCCACCTCGCCGCCGCCGCCACCACGTCGTGGACGGAGCTGGAGGAGGCCGCCGACCCGGCGATGCGGGCCGCCCTGGCCACGATGGCCGGTCGACGGGTGGTGGTCGTGGCGATGGACCGCTACGCCGGCGGCGGCCAGCCCGGCCCGCGGGGCTACGCGCTGGCGTGCCGGGCGATCGAGCTGGCCGGCCGCCTCGGGGTCCCGATCGCCACGTTCGTCGACACGCCCGGCGCCCGGGTCGACCCGGAGGCCGAGAACGCCGGCATCGCCCGGGCCATCGCCCGGACCCACCTCGCCATGGCATCGGCGCCCGTGCCGACCGTGTCGGTGTGCGTCGGCGAGGGCGGCAGCGGCGGCGCCCAGGCGCTCTCGGCCACCGATCGCCAGCTCATCCAGGAGGGCGCGATCTTCTCGGTGATCGGTCCCGAGGGGGCGGCCGCGATCCTCGAGCGCGACGCAGGCCGCGCCGCAGCGGTCGCGCCGCTGCTGCGGCTCACGGCGGCCGACCTCGTCGGGTTCGGCATCGCCGACGCCCTCGTGCCCGATGACGTGGCGGCCACGGTGGCCGCCGTGCACGCCGCCGTGGCCGAGGCGAGGCCGGGCGATCGGGCCCGCCGGCTCGACGCGGCCACCGAGGCCTGGCTGCGCTGACCGGCATCCTTGACCGCGCGGTCAACTGTGGCACCATGCTCGACGTGCCCACCGCCGACGCCAACGGGATCGAGATCGCCTACGAGACGTTCGGAGACCCGGGCAACCCGCCCCTCCTGCTCGTCATGGGCCTGGGAGCGCAGATGGTCGCGTGGGACGAGGGCTTCTGCGCCCTGCTCGTCGCGCGCCACCACGTGATCCGCTTCGACAACCGCGACGTCGGCGGCTCCACGTGGTGGGACACGCCGGGCCTCGACGTGGGCGCCGCCGCCCTGGCCGCCCTCGCCGGCGACACCAGCGAGGTGCCCTACCTGCTCGACGACCTGGCGGCCGACGCGGTCGGCCTGCTCGACCACCTCGGCATCGAACGGGCCCACGTGGTGGGCGCCTCGATGGGCGGCATGATCGCCCAGGCGATCGCCATCGGCCACCCGAACCGGGTGCGCACGCTGACCTCGATCATGTCGACCACGGGCGAGCCCGGCGTCGGCGAGCCCGACCCGGAGATCCTGGGGATCCTCCTCGCCGAGCGCCCGGCCGAGCGCGAGGCGGCGATCGAGGCGATGATCGCCACCACGCGCGCCATCTCCTACGAGCCGCACTTCGACGAGGAGCGCACGCGCCAGCTCGCCGAGCTCTCCTTCGACCGGGGCGACAACCCCATGGGCGTCGGCCGCCAGCTGCTCGCCATCCTCGCCTCGCCGCCGCGCCACGAGGGCTTGGGGCGCCTCGACCTGCCCGCCCTCGTCGTGCACGGCCGGGCCGATCGCCTGGTGACCTTCTCGGGCGGCCAGCGCACGGCCGAGCTCATCGCCGGCGCCGACTTCCTCGCCATCGACGACATGGCCCACGACCTCCCGAAGGTGCACTGGGTCCGGATCGCCGACGCCATCGCCGCGCTCACCAGCCGCGCGGCCTGACCACCTGCGGACCGCAGGACGACACAGGGGGACATCGTGGGACCGCTCGCAGGGATCAAGGTCGTGGAGCTCGCCGGCATCGGGCCGGGCCCGTACGGGGCCATGCTCCTGGCCGACCTCGGCGCCGACGTCGTCCGCATCGATCGCTCCTCGGGCGTCGGTGCGATGGGGCCCGCCGACCCGTCGACCCCGCCCTCCGACGTGCTCTCCCGGGGTCGGCGCTCGGTGGCCGTCGACCTCAAGCACCCCGACGGCGTGGCCGCCGTGCTCGACCTGGTCGCCGAGGCCGACGTGCTCGTCGAGGGCTTCCGCCCGGGCGTGATGGAGCGCCTCGGCCTCGGCCCCGACGTCTGCCTCGAGCGCAACCCCAAGCTGGTGTACGCCCGCATGACGGGGTGGGGCCAGGAGGGGCCGTACGCGCCGGCCGCCGGCCACGACATCAACTACATCGCCCTCGCCGGCGCGCTCGAGCCGCTCGGCCGGGCCGGCCAGCAGCCCACCCCGCCCATCAACCTGGTGGGCGACTTCGGCGGGGGCGGCATGCTGCTCGCGTTCGGCGTCTGCGCCGCGCTGGTCGAGGCCGGGCGGTCGGGGCAGGGCCAGGTGATCGACGCCGCCATGGTCGACGGGGCGGCGAGCCTCATGACGATGATCTGGGCCTTCAAGCACATGGGCATCTGGGGCCCCGAGCGCGGCACCAACATGCTCGACACCGGCGCCCACTTCTACGACACCTACGAGACCAGCGACGGGCGCTACGTCTCCATCGGGTCGATCGAGCCGCAGTTCTACGCCGAGCTGCTCCGCCTCACCGGCCTCGAGGGCGAGGACCTGCCGCGCCAGATGGACAAGGAGGCCTGGCCGACGCTCAAGGAGCGGTTCGCGGCGATCTTCCGCCAGAAGACCCGCGACGAGTGGTGCGAGATCATGGAGCGCACCGACGTCTGCTTCGCCCCGGTCCTCACGATGGACGAGGCGCCCGCGCACCCGCACATCGCCGAGCGTGGGACCTTCACCGAGGTCGCCGGGCTGGTGCAGCCGGCGCCCGCGCCCCGGTTCAGCCGGACGCCGGGCGAGATCCGCCGGCCTCCGGCCCACGCCGGTCAGCACACCGACGAGGTGCTCGCCGAGTGGGGGATGGCCGCGGATCGCATCGCCGCGCTGCGCCAGGCGGGCGCGATCGCCTGATCGGGAGGGGCGCGGTCGCGGCACCGGTAGCGTGTGCCGCCATGGGAACGATCGTGAGCTTCCACGCGCACCCCGACGACGAGGCCATCGCCTCGTCCGGCACGCTCGCTCGGGCGGTCGATGCCGGCCACCGCGTCGTGCTGGTGTTCGGCACCCGCGGCGAGCTCGGCGAACCGGTCCCCGGGGTGCTGGCCGAGGGCGAGCAGCTGGGCCTGCGGCGCACGGCGGAGGTGTACGAGTCGGCGCGCACGATCGGCGCGCACCGGGTCGAGTTCCTCGGCTACACGGACTCGGGGATGATCGGCGAGCCCACCAACGACGTGCCGTGGTGCTTCTGGCAGGCCGACGTCGAGCACGCGGCGCGCCGGCTCGCCGCCATCCTCGACGAGGAGCGGCCCGACGTGCTCACCATCTACGACGAGAACGGCGGCTACGGCCACCCCGACCACATCCAGGTCCACCGGGTGGGGATGCGCGCCGCCGAGCTGGTGCCCGTGCCCGTCGTGGCCCAGGGGACGATGAACCGCGACCTGATCCAGCGGGCGATGGCGATGGCGCGCGAGATGGGGATCGACGTGCCCGACCCGACCGAGGCACCCGAGGAGCCCCCGGCCGACCTGGAGGCCGCCGACGGCGTGACGGCCGCGGTCACGTTCGGCAAGCCCGAGGCGGAGCTCACGCACGTGGTCGACACGTCCGCGGTGACCGCCCGCAAGCGGGCCTCGATGCTCGCCCACGCCAGCCAGATCGGCCCCGACCACTTCATGGCCACCATGCCCGACGAGGTCTTCGCCTACGTGTTCGGCCCCGAGTGGTACATCGTCGACGAGCGCTTCGACGGCGAGCCGCCCGCCCTCTACGCCGAGCTGTTCTCGGCCAAGGCCACCGACTGACCGCCATGGCCCGCCTGCTCCTGGTGCGCCACGGCCAGGCGGCCGCAGGCTGGGGCGACGACGCCGACCCCGGCCTCTCGTCGCTCGGCGTCCGCCAGGCCGAGGCCGCAGCGGAGCGGATCGCGGCATCTCGGGCGCCGTGCGAGCTGCGCACCTCACCCCTGCGGCGGGCGCAGGAGACCGCCGCCGCGCTCGCCCGTCGCTGGGGCGTCGTCGCGGCGGTCGATCCGGCGCTCGGCGAGGTCCCCTCGCCCTCGTCCGACCTGGCGGCGCGCGCCGCGTGGCTGCCCGGCCTGCTCGCCGGCCGCTGGTCGGAGGCGGACGCCGCCGTGGCCGCGTGGCGGGCCGAGCTGGTCGCGGCCGCCCGGGCGATCACGGCCGACACGGTCGCGTTCACGCACTTCGTCGCCATCAACGCGCTGGTGGCCGCAGCCCAGGGCACCGACGAGGTGACCGGCTTCCTCCCGGCGACCGCATCGGTCACGACGATCGAGGTGGTCGGCGGCTCCCTCGAGGTGGTGGACCTGGGCGATGAGGCGCCGCCCGAGGTCGGGTAGCGGTCCCGGCGCGGTCTACCCTGCGTTCACCAGCTGGCAGGGGAGCGTTCACCATGGGGCATCGTCGAGGTCTGGCACCGGTCGTCGCGGTCGTCGCGCTCGTGGCGGCGCTGCTCGCCGGTCAGCCGGCGTCGGGTCGGCGGGCCGCCGTCGACGACGACGTGCGGCTCAACCAGGTGCAGGTCATCGGCAGCCACAACTCGTACAAGCGCATGGTGTCCGATCCGGAGGAGGAGCTGCGCCGCTCCTTCCTGAGCGACGGCGCCAACCTCATGCAGTACCAGCACGAGCCCCTCCCGGTGCAGTTCTCGAGCCAGAAGGTCCGCCAGATCGAGCTCGACGTGTTCCTCGACTCGGCGGGCGGGCTCTACGCCGACCCGCTCCTGCGCAGCGCGGCGGGCGTCGGCCCCTACGACCCGGCGATGCAGGAGCCGGGCATCAAGGTGCTGCACATCCAAGACGTCGACTACCGGAGCACCTGCCTCACCTTCGTGGCCTGCCTCCAGCAGATCGAGGGGTGGAGCGACGCCAACCCGAGCCACCTCCCGATCGCCGTGCTGGTCGAGCTCAAGGACGACCCGCTCAGCTTCGGCGACTTCACCTTCACCACGCCCGAGCCGTGGACCGCGGCCGGGATGGACGAGCTCGACGACGACATCCGCTCGGTGATGGGCCCCGACGACCTGATCACGCCCGACGACGTGCGGGGCGGCCACCCCACGCTCGAGGACGCCGTGCTCACCGACGGCTGGCCGACCCTCGGCGAGAGCCGCGGCAAGGTGCTGTTCATGATGGACAACGGCGGCGGCTACCGGAGCGCCTACCTCGCCGGGCACCCCTCCCTCGAGGGGCGCATCCTCTTCACCAACGCCAACCCGGGCGACGCCGACGCCGCCTTCGTGAAGCGCAACGACCCCTTCGACGCGTCGATCCCCGACCTCGTGCAGGCCGGCTACCTCGTGCGGACGCGGGCCGACGCCGACACCGTGGAGGCGCGCGAGGAGGACACCGGCCCCCGCGACGCCGCGCTCGCGTCGGGCGCGCAGTTCGTGTCGACCGACTACCCGGTGCCCGGCATCGCGGTGGGCTTCACCACCAGCTACGTCGCCGAGATCCCGGGGGGCACGGTCGCGCGCTGCAACCCCCTGATCGGGCCCGAGACGTGCGTCGACGCCGAGCTCGACACGATCTACGCGCCGGTCGCCCCGCCTACGACATCGACGACCTCGACGACGACCTCGCCCCCGACCACCGCGCCGCCCGGGAGCACCGCGCCGCCCGTCGCCCCCGGTGCGCAGCCGGTGCGAGGCGACGCCCGCTACACGGGCTGAGCGGGCGCGTTGGGCGCGCGCCCGAACGTCGCGCGAGCGTGAGGCCCGTGCTCGCCGCCGCCCCCGCCCTCGTCCGCGACGTCCACGGGGTGTGGGCGTGGGTCGTGGTCGTCGCCAACGGCCTCGTCGGGCTCTGGGCCCTCGCCGCCCATCGAGACGAGCGGTTCCGGATCCCGGCGCTCTGGTGGGCGACGGCGGCGGCCGAGGTCGCCATCTTCGTCCAGGTGATCCTCGGGGTCGTGCTGGTGCAGGGGCGCACCGGCGACCAGGACTTCGGCTTCCACGAGCTGTACGGCTTCTCGGCGGCCTTCGCGGTGGCGATCGTCTACAGCTATCGCAACCAGCTGGGCGACAAGCGCTACCTGCTCTACGGGGCGGGCGGCCTGTTCATCATGGGGCTCGGCCTGCGGGCCATCGCCACCCTGCCCAGCTGACCCGTCGTGCCCGTCAGCGGGCGCTGGCGGGGACCCGCCCGTAGCCGACGAGGTGACCGGTCCACCAGGTGGCCAGGTCGTCCTCGCTGAGGCGCACGCCCGGCTTGTGGGCCTGGACGATCTTGCCGTCGCCGGCGTAGAGCGCCACGTGGCTCACGCTGCCCGACGGGCCCGAGGCGCTGTAGAAGACGAGGTCGCCGGGGCGGAGGTCGGCCTTCTTGATGCGCTGGACCCAGCTCCACTGGGCGCTCGACGAGCGGGGCAGGGTGACGCCGACCTGCTTCCAGGCGTAGTACGTGAGCCCGGAGCAGTCGAAGCCGCCCTCGGCCGGCGACTCGCCACCCGAGACGTAGGGCATGCCGATCTGCTCCCGTGCGGCGCTCACGACCGTGGCCTCGGGGGTGCAGGCCGACAGGCCGGCGGCCCCGACGAGCACGAGGGCGGTGAGGAGGAGGGGGGCAGATCGGCGGAGGCGCACGGCAGGGGTTCCCGGATCGACGGCAGGTTCGTGACGTTCGTGACGGTTTGGATGACGAACGTGACGGGCACCGTAACGGAACCGCAACAATGTGTCCAGGCGCGCTCGCGCGCGAAGCGCCCCGTCAGAGGTGGACGACGGGCATGGTGGTGGTCTTGGTGATCCCCGCGAGCATCTGGACCCGGCTCACCACCAGGCGGCCGAGCTCGTCCATCGACTCGGCCTCGACGCGCACCACCACGTCGTAGGGGCCGGTCACATCGTCCGCGGCGATGACGCCGGGGATCTGGCGCACCTCGGTGGCGACGTGGGCGGCCTTGCCCACCTCGGTCTGGATCAGGATGTAGGCCGACACGCTCATCAACGCCTCGCAGGGTCCGGGGGGGGGCCCGAAGCGTATCGGGGCTCGTCCGCCGGCGGCCGGCCTCGCGGGTACGGTCGGCTCGATGGCGAGCTTCGGTCGACGGTGGCGAACCTCCGTGGTGGCGGTCGCTGGCGATGGCGGGTTGCTCCACCTCGACGGCGGGAGGGCTCGACCGAGCCCGCGCTCGTGGGGCGATCGGCCGCCGACGACCGTGCGCTCGGGTGGGGTCGAGGCCGCCACATGGACCTGTTGGTCATCGCCACGGGCGAGGACGGCTTCGGTGGCCTGTCGGACGGGTCCGACGGTCCGGTGTGCACGCCCTCCTCGGCCGGGTCGGGCCGCTTCGCCGGCCTCGTCGTCGGCGCCACGGTGGAGCTGCGCGGCGCCGGCGACGTCGTGCGGGCGACGGGCGCGCTCTCGGCGCTCACCGAAGCGGTCGCCACCGCGGAGATCGACGCGCTTCGCTGTCGGTGGACGGCGACCCTCGGGCCCGTCGACGAGGACGACGCGTACGCGCTGGTGGTCGACGGCCAGGCGATCGCCACGGTTCGGGGCCCTGCTCGAGCCCGCTTCGACCTCGTCCTCTGACCTGTCCGGACGCGGCGCGGCCCGCACCGGGGGGGGCGGGCCGCGGGCAGGGGGGCGGGCGGGGTGGGGTCAGGCGGCGTCGGCCTCGGCGTGGACCGTCGCCTCGATGGCCGGGTCGGCGGCGCCGGTCGACACCTCGACCTTGCGGGGCTTGGCCGCCTCGGCCGCGGCGATGGTGAGGGTCAGCACGCCGTCGGTGTAGTCGGCGCGCACCGAGTCGCCATCGAGCGTGTCGCCGAGCAGGAGCTGGCGGGCCACGGCGCCCAGGCGACGCTCGGCGGCGATGACCTGGTCGCCCTCCGCGCGGAAGGCGCGGCGCTGGGCCTTCACGGTGAGCACGTTGCGCTCCACGGTGAGGTCGATGGTGGCCGGGTCCACGCCCGGGAGGTCGAAGGCCACGATGACGTCGTCGCCGCGACGCACGGCGTCCATCGGGAGGGGCTGGGGCGCTCGGGCGGCCTGCTCGGTCAGGCGGTCGAGCTCGCGGAAGGGATCGAAGCGAAGCAGCATGGGGTTCCTCCTGGCAGATCTCCGGACCGTCGCCGGAAGCTGCTGCCAAGTGTGCCACCGAACCTGATGGTCTGCAACTCAAGTTTTCTGTCCACGCGCAGATGGGTGGCGACGCGGAGCGGCCCGCCCCGGAGGGCGGGCCGCTGCGCTCATCTGGTCCCGAGCGGGACCGGGATCAGTTGGCGAGGCGCTTCTCGAGCTCCTGCAGCTCGTCGCGCAGCTCGGAGGGGAGGTGCTCGCCGATGAAGGCGAAGTGCTCCTCGATCAGCGGGATCTCGCCCCGCCACGCCTCGTTGTCCACCTTCAGGAGCTCGGCGAGGGTGTCGGCGGCGACCCCGAGCCCGGAGGTGTCGAGGTCGCCGAGCTCGGGCACGCGCCCGATGGCGGTGTCGACGGCGTCGACCTTGCCGTCGACCCGATCGAGCACCCACTTGAGGACGCGGCTGTTCTCGCCGAAGCCGGGCCAGAGGAACGAGCCGTCGGTGCCCTTGCGGAACCAGTTGACCCAGAACAGCTTCGGCAGCTTCTCGGCGTCGGTGGCCTTGCCGATGTCGAGCCAGTGCTGCATGTAGTCGCCGGCGTTGTAGCCCATGAACGGGAGCATGGCGAAGGGGTCGAACCGCACCTCGCCGATGGTGCCGGCGGCGGCAGCCGTCTTCTCGGAGCTCATGATCGAGCCGAGGAACGTGCCGTGCTGCCAGTCGAAGGCCTCGGTCACGAGCGGGACGTTGGTGGCGCGCCGGCCGCCGAAGAGGATCGCCGAGATCGGGACGCCCTTGGGGTCCTCCCACTCCGGGGCGATCGACGGGCACTGCGCGGCGGGGGCGGTGAACCGGGCGTTCGGGTGGGCGGCGGGCGCCGCGGCCTCGGGCGTCCAGTCGTTGCCCTTCCAGTCGACGAGGTGCGCCGGCGCCTCGTCGGTCATGCCCTCCCACCAGACGTCGCCGTCGTCGGTCTTGGCCACGTTGGTGAAGATGCAGTTGGCGTGGAGGGTGGCGATGGCGTTGGGGTTGGTGTCGTCGCCCGTGCCGGGGGCCACGCCGAAGAACCCGGCCTCCGGGTTGATGGCGTACAGGCGGCCGTCGTCGCCGAACTTCATCCAGGCGATGTCGTCGCCGACCGTCTCGCACGTCCAGCCCGGCAGGGTCGGGATCAGCATGGCCATGTTGGTCTTGCCGCAGGCCGACGGGAACGCCGCCGCGACGTAGCGCTTCTCGCCCTCGGGGTTGGTGATCCCGACGATGAGCATGTGCTCGGCCATCCAGCCCTGGTCGCGGGCCATGGTGGAGGCGATCCGCAGGGCGAAGCACTTCTTGCCGAGCAGGGCGTTGCCGCCGTAGCCCGAGCCGTAGCTCCAGATCTCGTTGGTCTCGGGGAAGTGCGAGATGTACTTGTTGTCGGCGTCGCAGGGCCACGCCACGTCGTCCTTGCCGTCGGCGAGCGGGTACCCGACCGAGTGGAGGCAGCGGACCCACTCGCCGTCGCCGAGCACGTCGAGCGCGCCCTGGCCCATCCGGGTCATGATCCGCATCGACACCGCCACGTAGGGCGAGTCGGTGAGCTGCACGCCGATGTGGGCGATGGGCGAGCCGAGCGGGCCCATCGAGAACGGCACGACGTACATCGTGCGGCCCGCCATGGCGCCGCGGTAGTGGCCGAGCAGGATCTCCTTCATCTCGGCCGGCGCCTTCCAGTTGTTGGTGGGCCCGGCGTCCGCCTCGCGCTCGGAGCAGATGAAGGTCCGGTCCTCCACCCGGGCGACGTCGCCCGGGTCGGAGAGGGCCAGGTAGCTGTTGGGGCGCTTGGCGTCGCTCAGCTTCTCGAACGTGCCGGCGTCGACGAGCTGCTGGCACAGGGCCTCGTACTCCTCGGCGGACCCGTCGCACCAGTGCACGTCGGCGGCGCCGAAGACCTCGGCCCACTCGGCGACCCAGGCCTCGAGCTTCTCGTTGCTGGTGCTGGCAGTCATCTTCGTCTCCGTGGACCGAGGGCGGCGGGGGTGCCGGTGGCGCGAGTGGGGCGAGCGGTCAGACCTCGGGCGCCGGGGCGAAGCCCGGCGTCCCCATGTCGACCTCGGACCCGAGGCGCAGCCCCGTGGCCCGACCGCGATCGTCCAGGTCGAAGATCACGCGCTGGCCCTGGCGGAGCATGCGGAAGGGCGAGCCCTGCAGCGATCCGGGGGCCAGGTCGTAGTCCGCCAGGTCGGTGTCGCACATGATGATGCCGTCTCCCGTGCCCGGGTCGTACGACTTGATCACACCTTGCACGGCAACGGTCCTCCACCTGTGATGCGGTGTGCGAACCCTAGTGCCCGCCCCTCGGGCGACGCACACGTGAGCAGGGCCTCTGCCATGCAGGTTCGGGATCGGCCCCATCGCCTGGTGCGATGGGGCGAAGCGCGAACGATCCCGCTCGCGATGGCGGGGCGGGATCGACGAGATCGATGGGGGTGGGCGATCGCTCGCCCGGGACCGCTAGGCCCGGGTGGCCTTGGTGACCTTGCCGGCCTTCAGGCAGCCGGTGCACACGTTCACCCGGCGCACGGTGCCCGGCGCCACGACGGCGCACCTGCTGGATGTTCGGGCTCCACCGGCGCTTGGTGCGGCGGTGGAGTGGCTCACGCTCATGCCGAAGGACGGCTTCTTGCCGCACACGTCACACGTCGAGGCCATCGCACTGCGCTCCAGGGAGTCGAGATCCGTTCACGGCCCCCACTGGGCCGGGGAGCAAGGCTAGGGGCAAGCACGGCCGCGCCACAAGCCGGGTGGGCCGGCCGCACCGTCGTTGCCCAGCGCGGCCGATCGGTAGGCTGCCCGCCCATGACCACGCTCGAGCGCCTCGACGCCGACGACCTCCGCCGGGTGATCGAGGCGTTCCGCGACGCGCTGCAGGCCCACAAGGACGGCATCAACCGCCTGAACGTGTACCCGGTGCCCGACGGCGACACCGGCTCGAACATGGCGCTCACCCTCGGCTCGGTGGCGGCGGAGCTCGATGGCGTGGACGGCGATCTCGCCTCGGTCTGCAAGGCCATCGGCCACGGCGCGCTGATGGGCGCCCGGGGCAACAGCGGCGTGATCCTCTCGCAGATCCTGCGCGGGCTGACCCAGACCCTCGCCGCCGCGCCCGACGGCGGCGTCGACGGCCCCACCGTCGCCGAGGGCCTGGTGGTCGCCGCACGCGGGGCGTACGAGGCGGTGGGCAACCCGGTCGAGGGCACGATCCTCACCGTCGTGCGCGAGGCCTCGGAGGGCGCCAAGGCCGCCGCCGAGCGCGGGGCGAGCCTGGTCGAGGTGCTCGATGCGGCGTCGGTGCAGGGCCACGACGCCCTGGCCCGCACCCCCGAGCTGCTGCCGGTGCTCGCCGCCGCCGGCGTGGTCGATGCGGGCGGCGCCGGGCTGCTGCTGCTGCTCGACGCCTTCCTGCACGTCGTCGACGGACGGCCGGTCCCCGAGGCCTCGGTCACCGAGGCCGTCGCCGATGCCGGCCACGTCGAGGAGCTCCAGCTGCTCGCGCACGGCGACGAGGGCCACGCCGGCGGGCTCGCCGACCTGCGCTACGAGGTGATGTACCTCTTGGAGGCGCCCGACGAGGCCATCGGCGCCTTCAAGGACGTGTGGGCCGGCATCGGCGACTCGATCGTGGTCGTCGGCGGCGACGGCCTCTGGAACTGCCACATCCACACCGACGACATCGGGCCGGCCATCGAGGCGGCGATCGAGATCGGCAAGCCGTCCAAGATCCGGGTCACCGACCTGCTCGAGGAGGTCGAGGAGGAGCGCTGGGTGCGCGAGGCCGAGGCCCACCCCGAGCCCGAGCCCGAGGCCGATCCCGTCACCACCGCGGTGGTCGCCATCGCCACCGGCGACGGGATCCGGCGGATCTTCCACTCGCTCGGCGCCAGGGTGCTCACGGGCGGGCAGTCGATGAACCCGTCCACCGCGCAGATCCTCGAGGCCGTCGAGGCGGCCAACGCCGACCACGTGGTCATCCTGCCGAACAACAAGAACATCATCGCCGTGGCCGAGCAGGTCGACGCCACCACCTCGAAGTCGGTGCGCGTCGTGCCCACCAAGGGCATCCCCGAGGGCTTCGCCGCCCTCATGGCCTACGACCCCGATGCCCCCCTCGACGACAACGTCGAGGGGATGGCGGAGGCGGCGGCCAACGTCGTGGCCGGCGAGGTGACCCAGGCCGTTCGCGACAGCACCTGCGACGTCGGGCCGATCGCCGAGGGCGACTTCCTCGGCATCGCGCGCGACGGCATCCGCGCCGTGGCGCCGACGACGGCGGAGGCCACGATCGGGCTGCTCGAGCACCTCCTCGGCGACGACCACGAGATCGTCACCCTGATCGAGGGCGAGGGATCGTCGGCCGCCGAGACGCGCAAGGTCGTGCTCTGGCTCGAGGAGCACCGAGACGGCGTGGAGGCCGAGATCCACCACGGGGGCCAGCCCCTCTACCCGTACTTCCTCGGCATCGAATAGCCGCTGCCTATCCTCGGCCCGTGGCCGACGGTCCGATCACCTACGCGGAGCTGGCGGGCTACCCGCTCACCGCGATCGCCGCGCTCGCGGCCAAGCCGCCGGCCGTGCGCGACAAGCTCGCGGAGTGGGGCATCGCGTCGGTGCTCGACCTGCTGACCACCTACCCCCGGCGCCACATCGACCGCTCGAAGGAGCGGACGATCCGCGACCTGCTCCCCGACGACCAGGCGATGGTGGTCGCCACCGTGGCCCGGATCTCGAGCCGACGCACGCGGGGGCGCCCGCCCAAGGTGCTCGTCACCGCGGAGGTCGGCGACGGCTCGGGCTTCCTCCGGGTCAACTTCTTCAACCAGGGGTGGCGCGAGCGGCAGCTGCCGCCGGGCACCCAGGCGGTCTTCTTCGGGAAGGTCGACACGTTCCAGGGCCGCAAGCAGATGTCGAACCCGGTGGTCGACCTGATCGGCGACCAGACCGGCCGGATCATCTCGCTGTACCCCCAGAGCGACAAGCCGCGCATCTCGTCGCTCGACGTGGAGTCGTGGGTGCACGCGGCGCTGGCGAAGACCCGCAAGCGCACCATCGCCGAGCCGCTGCCGCCCGACATCGTGAAGCGGTTGGGCCTGGTCCACCGCGACGAGGCCCTGTGGGGGTTCCACCGCCCGGAGACGATGCGCGACATCGAGGTGGCCCGTCGGCGCCTCGCGTTCGACGAGCTGCTGCGCGTGCAGCTCGCCCTGGTGCTGCGCAAGCGGGCGCTCGAGCGCACGGCCAAGGGCATCGTCCACGACACCTCGGGCGAGCTGGTGGCGCGCTTCCTCGACGCGCTCGCCTTCCCCCTCACCGGCGCGCAGCGCCGGGTGGTCGACGAGATCGTCGCCGACCTGGGTGGGCCCCACCCGATGCACCGGCTGCTGCAGGGCGACGTCGGTGCCGGCAAGACGGTGGTGGCCGTGTCCGCCCTGCTCACCGCGATCCAGGGCGGCCACCAGGGCGCCCTCATGGCGCCCACCGAGGTGCTCGCCGAGCAGCACTTCCTCGGGATCCGCGCCCTGCTCGCCGAGCTGCGCGTGCCCGGCGACGCCGAGGCCGGGTCGCTGTTCGAGGGGATGGCCGAGGAGCGACCGGTGCGGGTCGAGCTGCTCACCAACCGCACCACGGCGGCGAACCGCCGCAAGCTCGCCGACGCCCTGCTCGCCGGCGACGTCGACCTGCTGATCGGGACCCACGCCCTGATCGAGGACGCGGTCGCCTTCCGCTCCCTCGGCGTGGTGGTCGTCGACGAGCAGCACCGGTTCGGGGTCGAGCAGCGGGCGGCGCTGCGCGACAAGGGCGCCGAGGGCGCCACGCCCGACGTCCTCGTGATGACCGCGACCCCGATCCCGCGCACTGCGGCGATGACGGTCTACGGCGACCTCGACGTCTCGATCCTCGACGAGCTGCCCCCGGGGCGGACGCCCATCGTCACCCGCTGGGTCCAGACCGAGGCCGGGGAGGACGACCCCGAGGCGGAGGCGCCCGTGTGGGACCACGTCCGGGCCGAGGTGGCCGCCGGGCGCCAGGCCTACGTGGTGTGCCCGCTGGTCGAGGGCTCCGACAAGCTCGAGGCTCGCTCGGCGGAGGAGACGCTCGAACGGCTCTCGGGCGGTGAGCTGCACGACCTCCGGCTGGGGCTGCTCCACGGGCGGATGTCGAGCTTCGACAAGGAGTCGACGATGGCGGCCTTCCGCCGGGGCGAGCTCGACGTGCTGGTGGCCACCACGGTGATCGAGGTCGGCGTCGACGTTCCCAACGCGACCGTCATGGTGATCCTCGATGCGGACCGCTTCGGCATCGCCCAGCTGCACCAGCTGCGGGGCCGGGTGGGGCGTGGCGCCCACGAGTCGACGTGCTGGCTCGTCGGGGCCGGCGCCACCGCGGACGGCGAGGCCCGGCTCGAGGCGATGGTGCGCACGACCGACGGGTTCGAGCTGGCCGAGGTCGACCTCGACCTCCGGGGCGAGGGCACGCTGATGGGCGAGCGGCAGAAGGGTCGCAACGACCTCCAGCTGGCGTCGCTCCGGCGCGATCGCGAGTGGGTCGTGAAGGCCCGGGAGGTGGCCTTCGAGCTCGTCGAGCGCGATCCCGACCTGCACCGGTTCCCGGAGCTGACCAGCGAGATCGGCCTGTTCCTCGGCGAGGACGAGGCCGACTTCCTCCTCAAGTCCTGAGGTCGACGAGCCTCAGGCGTCCACCTGGTGGCGGGGGAGGATCTGGTCGAAGTCCACGAGCTGGCTCGACGAGATGCGCGCCCGCGAGAGCGGGGAGTCGAGCTCCCAGTTGATGCCGAGGGAGCCGTGGATCCCGTTGAGCCCGACCGAGATCTCCGAGATCCGGTCGGGGTCGTCGACGGTGACCACGCCGGGGCCGTGCGATCGGAGCGGCGCGACGTGGTCGGGCCAGTCGTGGAGGTGCCCGTCGTGCTTGGCGGCGACCATCGTCGCGTGCCAGGCGGTCACGTCGTGGTCGACCTCGATCGCCACCGGGAACTCGCGGCCTTGGGCCGGCAGCAGGGCGTGCTGGGCGCGCAGCACCGCGTCGAGGGCTGCGTCGTCGGCCACGCCCACCTCGTCGACGAGGAACCGGCGGAGGTCGTCGACCACGAGCGACCAGCTGTAGGGCGGGGCCATGGTCGAGTAGGCGAACCGGGCCAGCAGCGCCAGGGCGGGCCAGCGCTCGGGCTCGGCGAAGGTGCGGGTGCGGATCAGCTCGTACAGGTCCATCTCGAGCCGGCCGGTCTCGTGGCGGACGTAGCGCGATGCGAGGCGCAGCATGCCGAAGTTCTCGTAGACGATCATCGAGCGCCGCAGCGACTCCATGTGGCCGTGGTCCTCGGCCGTGAAGGTCTTCGTCGAGGTGATCTGCGCGTGGACGCCGGGCCCCACCGGGTACGCGGTCTCGATCTCGTGCTCGGCGCGGTACGCCGGGTCGTTCATCGGGCTGTTGACGAGCACGGTGGTCTGGTTGATGCGGGCGGGCACCTCGCGGTCGATGCACTGCTGGAGGTCGTCGGTGAACGACGCGACGCTCTGGCCCGGGAGCCCCATCATCAGCTCGATCATGAGCGGCAGCCCGGCCTGGCGCATCTGGGCGGCGATGCCGTCGTAGCGCTCGGTCTTGATGTTCGAGCGGTGGATCACCTCGAGGGTGCCCGCGTCCATCGTCTGCAGGGAGAGCACGCCCTGCGCCATGATCCCGGCGCCGGCGAGGGTGCGGATGATGTGCTCGAGGTGGCGCACCGTGTTCTTGGCGTAGCTCACGCCGAACGTGTGGGGCGCTGCGGTGCGGCGCCGCACGTCGGCCACCTTCTCGGCGATCTCGATGTCGCGCTCGAACATCCCGAAGTTGGCGTCGGCGACGCCGACCGACGACACGCCCGCCGAGCCGCACCACTCGAGCTCGGCGTAGACCCGCTCGAGGTCGAACTTGCGCACCCGGCTGGTGGTGGCCGAGCCCCAGTCGCAGAAGGTGCAGCCGTAGGGGCAGCCGCGGTTCGTCTCGATCGTGACGAACAGGTCGGGGATGCCGAGGAACGGGTCGAAGAGGCCGAGCAGGTAGGGCGAGGGGATCTCGTCCACGACGGCGATCCGCTCGCGGTCCGCGGTCCGCACGATCCGGTCGCCGTCGCGGAAGGTCACGCCCGGCACGTCCGCGAGGGCTTCGGCGAGCGTGGCCGTGCCGCGCACGACCCCGATGAGGGCCTCGAGCACCTCGACCGCGGTGGCCTCGCCCTCGCCGCGCACCAGCACGTCGACGTAGGGGTGGTCGCGGAGGTGGGCCTCGGCGTCGCCCTCGTACTTGGGCGCGTCGGGCCCGCCGTGCACCGTCACGTTGCGCGGGTTGCGCTCCTTGACCTGGCGGGAGACCTCGAGGCAGCGCTGGTGGGACCAGAGGTAGTTCGACATGAGGAACACCGCGGGCTCGTCGGTGAGCTCGTCGAGCAGCTCGTCGCGCCAGACCCAGTCGGTGCGGAACCAGTAGTCGTCCTGCAGGCGTCCTCCGTCGTGCTCGCGGGCCGACGCCACGATCAGCCCGAGCGCCAGCGGCGCCCCGACGTCGAAGGTCACCGGGACGACCATCGTGCGCCGCACGCCCGTGGCGACCTCGCGCTCGGCCTCGGCCTGGCGCTGCGCCTCGGCGTGGCGGGCGAAGGCCTGCTCGACCAGCTCCTGGCGCGACGGACCGAGGGGCGCCTCGTCACCGGCGCTCGCCGTGCGGGCGGGGCGGAGCAGACCGGCCCGGGCGAGCCGGCCGAGCAGGTCGCGGATGCCGGCCTCGTCGATCTCGCCGAGGCCGGCGGCGGCGGCGCCGGCGACGACGGCCGGGACGGTCGTGGGCTCGATGGCGAGCGCGGCCACGGCCACCTCGATCGGGCGCAGCGCGGCGATGCGGCGGCCCTCGTGGTCGATCGCCTCGTAGCTGCCGTCGGCGAGGCGGAGCGTGATGGGGAGCCGGAGGACCAGGAGCTGATCGTCGGCGAGCGACGGCGCCGGAGCCGCCAGGTCGTCGTGGTGGGGCACGGCGCGCCACGGGGTGCGCTCGTCGGTGGCCAGCCGCTTGGCGTAGCGGGACTTGGCGATGAACTGCCGCACCTCTCGCTTGGGGGCGCCGGTGCGCGCCACGACCGCGTCGATCGCCGCGGTGGGGGTGGTCGGCTCGTCGGTCGCGAACGCGGCGAGGACCTCCAGCTCGGCCCAGCCGAGCGACGTGTGCGGGGCCAGCACGTCGCGGACGTACCCGACGCCGTCGGCGGTGATGGTCACGGCGCAGAGCGCGGTGGGCGCGAGCGGCGCCTCACCCACGGGTGGCGAGATGCTGATGTCGGCCAACGAACCGCCTCCCCTCGACGCGACGGTGCCGCGACGAGCGCAGCATAGGGGAGGTCGAGGTCGGGTGGAGCGGGGAACCTCGGGGCTCCCCCGGGCGGGCGAGCCGCGCTCGCCCTAGGGTCGGTGGCGTCGAGCACCCCACCGAGGAGATGCACCGTGGCCTACCGCAACCTGCTCCTGCTGGTGCACGTCGCGTCGGCGGCGGCCTGGCTCGGCGCCAACCTCGTCCAGCTGGTCCTCACCCCGTGGTTCGTCGCCCGGGAGGCGGCGGCCGGCGCCTGGTTCGAGGCCACCGGCTTCCTCGCCCGGCGCTACTACAACGTGGCCGGGATCGTGCTCGGGGTGACGGGGGTGCTCCTCGTGCTCGAGGTCGGGTACGCGTGGTCGTCGGGCTTCATCGCCGTCGGCATCGGCGTGATCGCCATCGGTGCCGTGCTCGGCATCCGGTTCTTCCACCCCGAGGCCGAGCGGCTGGCGGCGGCCGCGGGCCGCGGGGAGCGGCCCGACGCCCGCCGGTACCTGCAGGTCGCGCTCCTCGACACGGTGCTCGTGCTCACCGCCGTGCTGGCGATGGTGTCGGGCTGGCGCGCCGAGTTCTGATCCCGCCGGCGCTCAGCGGAAGGCCGGCGCCACCTCGGTGACGAGCTGGTCGAGCGCCTCTCGGCAGCGCTCGCCCGTGCCCAGCGTGAACCCGGGCACGATCAGCTCGTCGAGGCCCTGCTCGGCCCAGGCGCCGACCGCCTCGATGAGCTGCTCGGACGTGCCCCGATCGCCGGGCGGACGGCGGCGAGCTCCTCGGCCCGCTCCCGCCCGTCGGCGCCGAGGAGCACGAGCGCCTGGGTCGAGCGGTGGAGCGAGGCGGGGTCGCGCCCGATGGCGTCGAGCGCTCGGTCGAACCCGACGCGCTTGGTGCGCCACAGCTCGGGGGTGCTCCAGGTGTTCCACTCATCGGCCCGGCGGGCCACGATCTCCGCCATGCGCCGCTGCCCGCTCCCGCCGATGAGCAGCGGGAGGGGGCCCACCGCCTTGGGCTCGGCCGGCGCGTCCTCGAGGGCGACGTAGCGGCCTTGGACCGTGGCGCGACGCTCGTCGCGCAGGGCGAGCCAGGCCTCGCACATCTCCTCGAACCGGTCGAGGCGGTCGCGCACCGACCCGAGCTCGATCCCGTAGCGCTGGTGCTCGTTCTCCTGCCAGCCGGCCCCGACCCCGAGGACGAGGCGGCCCCCGGCGATGTGGTCGATGGTGAGCGCCTGCTTGGCCAGCACGGCCGGGTGGCGGTAGGTGGCGCCGGCGACGAGCGATCCGATCCGCACCCTCGGCACGGCCGCCGCGAGCGCGGCCAGCACGGAGAAGCACTCGTGCATCGGCTGGTCGAGCGAGCCGTCGTCGTTGGGCATGAAGTGGTCGGCGACGTACACCCCGTCCCAGCCGGTGGCCTCGACGTGGCGGGCCTGGCCGAGGATCTCCTCCCATGCGAGCCCGGCCGAGATCCAGAAGCTGAAGCGCATGCGTCGAGGCTAGGGCCCTCCGCATCGGCGCTCGAGGCCGGTACCGTGCCGGCCATGACGCTCGACGCCGACCTCCACGCCCTCGCCACCGGCACCAACTTCGCCGCCCTGACCACCCTCATGGCCGACGGCCAGCCGCAGACCCAGATCATGTGGGTCCACGCCGACGACGAGCACCTCCTCATCAACACCGAGGTGCACCGCCAGAAGTTCAAGAACGTGGCCCGCGACCCGCGCGTGACGGTGACGGTCATCAGCGCCGAGAGCCCGTACCGCTACGTCGAGGCGCGCGGCCGGGTGGTGGGCACCGTGGGCGGCCAGGCCGCTCGCGACGACATCGATGCGCTCGCCGAGAAGTACATGGGCGTCGCCGAGTACCCCAACGAGATCCAGAGCGAGCGCGTCGTGCTGCAGATCGCCGTCGACAAGGTCCACAAGAACGGCTACTGAGCTCGGGCTCAGCCCTCGGCTTCCTCCGGGACGATGAGGTCCCACCGGTCGAGGCAGTCCTCGCAGCGGTAGGTCACCAGGTCGCCGGGCCAGAACCGGCCGGTGTCGTCGGGCCGGGACAGGAGGTGGGCGACGCCCCCGCAGTCCACGCACTCGATGGTCGCCGGGGCGAGCGGGGCGCCCGCCGCGTCGGTCGGGTCGTCGGCGCCGCTCATCGCCGGCCCTCGGCGCGACGGCGGGCCTGGTCGGCCTGGAACTGGGCCACCCCGTCGGCGAACCCGGGGTCGAAGATCACCGCTCGGCCGTGGCGGTCCTCGTTGGCCAGCGCGTCGGCCATCGACCGCCCGTAGCTCTCGTAGGCCGAGAGGCGGTCGTGGACGACCGCCGGCCAGGGCGAGCTGGCGATCTGCTCGGCCACCTCGATCGCCGCGTCGAGTGCCGTGCCGTCGGGCACGACGCGCTGGACGAAGCCGATGCGCTCGGCCTCGGCGGCGTCGAACCCGCGCCCGGTGAGCATGAGGTCCATGGCCCGGCCCAACCCGACGATGCGGGGCAGTCGCACCGTCCCACCGTCGATGAGCGGCACGCCCCAGCGCCGCTCCAGGCACCCGAACCGGGCACCCTCGCCGGCGATCCGCACGTCGGTCCACGCGGCGAGCTCGACGCCACCGGCCACGCACCAGCCCTCGATGGCGGCCAGCACGGGCTTGGAGAGCTCGAGGCGCGTCGGGCCCATCGGGCCGCTGTCGCGCAGCCGGGGCAGGTCGGTGAGGTCGGCGCCGGCGCAGAACGCGGCCGCGTCGCCGGTGAGGATCGCCACCTTCGCCTCGGGGTCGTGGTCGAAGGCGGTGAACTCGCGGAACAGGCGCTCGGCGGTGGCCGAGTCGACGGCGTTGCGTCGCTCGGGGCGGTCGATGCGGACGATGCGGATCGCGGAGGAGGGCGGGTCGCTCACCACCGGGACCGTACCCCCGGGGTCGCGAGCGCGAGACTCCCGCCATGGCCCCTCCTCCCCCCGACCTCACCGGCAGGGTCGTGATCGTCACGGGCGCGAACTCGGGCATCGGGTTCGAGACCGCCCTCGCCCTCGCCGAGGCCGGCGCGACGGTGGTGATGGCCGGGCGCAGCGAGGCCAAGGTCGCCCGAGCCGTCGACGAGGTCGTCGAGCGCACCGGCGCAGCGCGGGTGGTGGCGGGCTCCCTCGACCTCGCCTCGTTCGCATCGATCCGAGCGTTCGCCGCCTGGTTCCTCGACGAGTTCGATCGCCTCGACGTCCTGGTCAACAACGCCGGGCTCGTGCTCGACGAGCGGCGCGAGACCGAGGAGGGCTTCGAGCAGATGTTCGGCGTGAACCACCTCGGCCACTTCCTCCTGACGGACCTCCTGCGGGAGCGGCTGGTGGCGAGCGCCCCCGCCCGGGTGATCAACGTGGCGTCGGTGGCCCACCGCTTCGCCCGGCGCGGCATGACCCGCGACGACCTGCAGCACGAGCGTCGCTTCCGCGGCTTCGCCGTGTACGGCGAGAGCAAGCTCGCCAACGTGCTGTTCACGCTCGAGCTGGCGAGGCGGCTCGACGGCACCGGCGTGACCGTCAACTGCGTCCACCCGGGCAGCATCAACAGCGGCTTCGGGGCCGACGGCGACACGGCGCTGCTCGGGTCGCTGATCGCCGTCGTGGGGCGCGTCGTGCTGCGCAGCCCGCGCTTCGGTGCACGGACGCAGGTGTGGCTCGCCTCCACCGACGATCCGGCGGTCGCGCGCACCACGGGCGGCTACTTCTCCTGGAAGCGCCGCTGGCGCCCGTCGCGTGCGGCGCGCCGCCCGGAGGAGGCCCGCTGGCTCTGGGACGAGAGCGAGCGGTTGATCGCCGCCGCGCTGTGAGCCGACGGGCCCGTCCCGCGCCGCGCCCGCGGGGTCGCAGGGCGTCGGGCGCGAGGCTCCCGGGGCCTGCGGGTCGTGGCGGGTCGCTCGGCGGCCGCCGCCTCGACGTGCCGGGAGAACTGCCCCTCCGACCGCGAGGCCCTGTTCGCGCCACAGCCTGGGCTCGGTCGAGGGCGACCACCCTGGACGCCTTCGCCGGCAACAGCGCGGCTCGAAGTGGAGGCCCTGTCCCGAGCGCAGCGACCTTCGCCGAGGTCGACCCGTCGGCGCTCGCCGTGCTGCGGGCGAACGTCGCCGCCCTCGGGATCGGCGATCAGGCCGCGTCGTGGCCGGACCGGCCCGCGCCGCCGTCGCCGGCGACCCCAGACCTGGGACCTGGTGCTGCTCGATCCGCCGCCTGCGCCTTCGACGGGTGGGCCGAGCTGCTCGACGAGGTCGCCGCCGCCCTGTCGCCGGCGGGGCTCGTGGTGGTCGGATCCGCCCGCTCCCGTGGCGTTCGGGCCGCACCTACGGCGGTGCAGTTCGCCCGTCCGCCGGAGCCCCCTCGTGACCGCGTCCTCTATCCCGGATCGTTCGACCCGATCCACAACGGCCACCTGGAGCTCGTCGAGGTCGCGGCCTCGCCTGTTCGACTCGGTGGTCGTCATCACCATCGGCAACCCCAGAAGACGTCGGGGCTGTTCTCCCTGGCCGAGCGCCACGAGATGATCGAGGCGTCGGTCGCCCACCCAACGTCGAGGCGGTGCCTGGTCGAGCCTCGTGGTGCGACCTGGCCAGCTGAGTCGAGGCCAAACTTCCTGGTCAAGGGCCTGCGCGCCGTGTCGGACTTCGAGTCGAGCTCCAGCAGTCCGCAGATGAACCTGGCCATCTCGGGCGTGCACACCCTGTTCATCCCCTCCGCCACCGAGCACTCGTTCGTGGCCTCCAAGTGGATCCGCGAGATCGCCCGCTTCGGCAGCGACATCACCTCGATGGTGCCGCCCCAGTCGCCGAGCGCCTCGCCGCCGAGTTCGCCCCGTGACCCCGAAGGTTGCCCCTGATGAGCTACGACGATCGCCCCTTCGACGCCGAGGCGGACGCGGTCGACGACGAGGAGCCACCAAGCAGCCTGGTCCGCAGGCGCCAGGTCGACCTGCTGCGGCGGTCTCGGACCTGATCGCCGCCGCCCGCCCCGGCCGCTGTCGGCCTCGGCGATGATCCGCAAGGAGGAGGTCCTCGAGCTGCTCGACGAGGCGATCGCCCGCCTCCCCAGCGAGCTGCGCGAGGCCCGCTGGCTGCCGGGAAGCGAGGAGTACCTCGCCGAATGCGCGCCGACGGCGAGGAGATCACCGAGGCGGCGCAGGCGCGCCGAGCAGGTGGTGCAGCGCACCGAGGTGGTCAAGGCGGCCGAGCACCGGGCTCGGCCATCGTCGGCGCGGAGGCCGAAGCGGCGGCTGCGGCTCGAGTGCGAGGTCGACCAGCGCCTCGCCAGCTTCGTCGTCGCCTCGGGAAGCGACAAGCTCCAGGCCACGAACCTGCGCCCCGACGACGAGGAAGAGGAAGGCGGGCCGATCCCGCCGACGAGGCGTTCTTCGACCAGGACCGGCCGTGAGCTGCACCAGCGCCGCCGGCGGGCGCCGCAGCTCTTGGTGTCGGTGGTCGAGGTCGGCATCGTCGGCCCGGCTCGCCGCCGGCCGGTCAGCCAGCGCCGCTTTCGGCCCGCGGGCTCCGCCCAGGTCCCCAGGCGCCGAGATCTCGTTCGAGGGCGAGGTCAGGTCGCCGCGACGAGGGTCAGTGCTGACGGGCGTGGCCGAGGTGCCGTGGGAGAGTGCCGTCGGTGCCTCAGGAAGCCAGTGGCGGGGTCGCCTCGGCCGACGTGCTGCATTACCGACGGGGGGTCTGGCCGCTCGAGCGACCGCATCGACCTCGGCCCCCGCTGCACGACCTCGCCCTGCTCGCCCTGCCCTCGCCCCGCTGTGCGGCGACGACTGCCGTGGGCCGGCGCCCGACTTCCCGGCCACGGTGGCGGACGATCCGGCGCTCGACGATGCGCCACGCGACCCCGGTGAGCGCTCGACGACCTCGACCTCTGGTCGCGCCGCCGCACCAGCCGCACCGAGGTCGGCTCATGGCGCATCGATCCCTCGCGTCCGGCGCACCGCTGCGCCCGCGATCACCACCTCAGGACCTCGACGATGGCTGTCCACAGAAGAAGACCTCCAGTCAAGAGCCGCAGCCGCCGGGCCGGCGCCTGGCGCCTCGATGCGCCGGCGCGCAGCGTCTGCCCCGGTGCGGTGCGGCCAAGCTCCCCACGTGGTGTGCGGGAACTGCGGCTGGTACCACGGCCGCCAGGCCGCGCATCAAGTCGACTGACCGAGCCAGTCGACCGATGACCACCGCTGAGCGCCTGCCCGTCGCCGTCGATGCGATGGGCGAAAGGACAGGGCCCGCCGAGATGTTGGCGGGGGCCGTTCGCGCCCGCGACGAGCTGGGCGTGCCGGTCGTGCTCGTCAGCGGCCGGACCTCCCGACACCGGCGAGGCTCGAGGTGATCCCGGCGTCAGGTGATCGCTATGGGCTGGATCGGGCAAAGAGCGTCCGGACCATGAAGGACTCGTCGCTCGTGCGCGCCGCCGAAGGCCGTGCGCGACGGGCGGGCCTGCGCCATGGTGTCGGCAGGCAACACGGAACCACGATGGCGTCCGCGCTGCTCCGCATGAAGCGCCTGCACCGGGCGTCGAGCCGCCCCGCCATCACCCCGATCCGCAACCGGGGACCGACCGCACCACGGTCCTGCTCGACGCCAGGGCGAACGCCGAGTGCACCCCGGAGTGGCTCGTCCAGTTCGCCCAGATGGGCGCCACCTACGCCCGGCACCGCTACGGCATCGAGGCGCCCCAGGTCGGCCTCCTGTCCATCGGCGAGGCCCACAAGAACGCCGCTCGTGAAGAGCCCGCCTGCTGGCCGAGGGAGCTGGGCGGCCAGCTGCGGCGGTCGCTTCGTGGGCAACGTCGAGGGGAAGCGACATCATGTCGCCCGACGTCGACGTGGTGGTCGACGGCTTCACGGGCAACGTCGTGCTCAAGACCTCGAAGGGTCGATGCGCTCGCTCGTCGGCGCCATCCTCGGCTTTCGCGCGACCGAGGAGACGACGGCGCGGCGCGTCCTGTTCCCGGCGCTGCTGCCGCTCTGCACGCAGCTCGACCCGAACAACACGGCGCCATCCTGGGGCTCAGCAAGGTCTGCATCGCGTAGCCTCGTCGAACGACGGCGATCGTGTGAGCGCGGTCAAGGTCGCGACCGAGATGGTCGACACCGGCCTCGTCGGTGCCAGCTCATCCGGCCGACTAGGCGGGCGCGACCCGCTCCCACCAGCCGGCAGGCTCGGCGGCAGGGCGAGCCCGGCTCGCGTCGGCCGACCTGCCGCAGCGGGGCCAGCAGCTCGGCCTCTGCAAATGCGGCCTCGTCGTCGGGATCGTGGCCACGACAGCCTCGCCCCCGAGCGGGGTGGCGAGCGCACCGTGGAGGCGGCAGGCGGACCCGCGTGAGGGCGATCGCATCGGTGAGCTCCGCCTCGGCGCCGAGCTCGAGGAGCACGTCGGCGGCTCAGGGCCAGCCGGCGTGGTCGAGCGAGATGGCGATCAAGGAGCGGGATCGATCGTCATCGAGTCGTGCACGTCGAAGGTCGGCACAGCCAGTCGCACGGTCTCGGCCCACCCGCCCGGCGGCGAGCAGCTCCTTGCGGAGGTCGTCCAGGCCCGATCTCACCCCGGCGCGCCGAGGAGGGGATGTCGAGGAGGTTCCGCTCGTTCGGCGTAGGAGGCGGCCGGCGGACCCGGCCGACCGGCGCTGATGGCTCGCGATCGACCTCGAGCTGGTGCACCAGCACCTCGATCGGGAGGATCTGGCGGGCCCGCCGTCGACGTAGTGCTCTCGCCCAGGCGCGGTGGAAGGCGACCGGATCGATGCCGAGGCGAGGACTGGCGGCGGCGGCACGGGCGCCACGTCGAGCGGTCGATCGAAGCGGTCTGTGGAGGGCGCCCGCCTCCGTGACGTAGCGGAGCTCGCCCGACTCGAGGCTCACCGCCCCCCGCGCAGGGCGATGCCCGAGGTCGCCACCTGCTCGGCGTCGAGCTGCTCCGAGCAGCGCGGCGACAGGTCGATCGAGGCGCGACTGGGCCGTGAGCACCTCTTCCTGCACGTCGAAGCCGCGCCGTCGGGTCTCCGGTGGCCTGCCACACAGGCTGCCATACGCGGGCGGCCACCGGACCACGTTGGCTTGACGACCCGTCGCTGGTGGCCGCTGCTACGGCGCAGTGCGTGCCTGGAGCCGCACCAGCAGGGCTCAGGCTCCCACATGTCGGCGTTGATGCGGCGCCAGATCCGCTCGATCGTCGATGGCCCGCGAGCGGACGATCGCCCTCGACCATTCGCCGTTCAGCCCGCCGGCCGAGTTCCCCGCGATCGCCACGGGGGCGATCGCCGCGTGGTCGTAGGCGAACCGCAGCACGCCCGCCTCGAAGCTGCCGAGGGAACCGCCGCCGCTGATGGCGAGGCCGACCCGCCGGCCGCCGAGGTCGGCCCGCAGGCGCTCGACGCCGTCGAGGGCGTCGTCGCCCCAGGCGGCCTCGAGATCGCTGGGCGAGGGCAGCGGGTCGGGCGGGACCAGGCCCGGTCCGTCGAGGAGCGCCGCCGCGGCCGCCTCGGCCAGCTCCCGCGGGTTCGGCTGATCGAGCTCGGCATCCGGCTCCTCGCCGAAGCCGATCTCGATGCCTTCGGGCGCTCCTCGATCTTCGTCGTGCGGGTCCGGTGGCATGGCAGGCCCCATCCTGCCCCACGGCCTCGGCCCGCCGCGCCCCCGGTCGTTCACGAGCGCACAAAGTCGCGCACCCGCTACAGTGCCCCCCGGTCCGTCCCCGAGCCAGGAGTGCACCGTGCCCGCCGAGACCCACGTCGAACAGGCCCCGATGAGCCGCCAAGAGGTCTTCGAGCTGGTCCGCGACCGCCTCGCGGACATCCTCGAGACCGATCCGGGCGGCATCAAGGAGGGCGACTCCTTCGCCGACGACCTGGGTGCGGACTCCCTCGCGCTCATCGAGCTGGTCGAGGAGCTCGAGGAGGAGCTCGGCGAGCGCTCGGTCGGCTTCCGGATCGAGGACGAGGACCTCGAGGACCTGAAGACCGTGCGCGACGCCGTCGACTACGTGTTCGAGAAGCTCGGCGGAAGCTCGGCGTGACCGAGGCGGCGGGGGCAGGGGTGGCCGGCGTCGCCGGCGGTCCCGTCGCGCCCGCTCGCCACCCGATCCCCGCCGCCGCGCTCGAGGCGTTCACCGCCCGGCTCGGCCACCGGTTCGACGACGTCGAGCTGCTGGCGCAGGCGGTGACCCACCGCTCCTGGTGCGCCGAGCACGCGGGGTACGCCTCGAACGAGCGCCTCGAGTTCCTGGGCGACGCTGTGCTCGGGCTGGTGGTCACCGACCACCTCCACGCGGTGCTGCCCGACGCCGGCGAGGGCCAGATGTCGCGCATCCGCGCCGCGGTCGTGTGCGCGCCGGCGCTCGCCGAGATGGGCGCCGAGGTGGACCTCGGCACGGTGCTGCTGCTGGGCAAGGGCGAGGACGCGTCGGGCGGGCGCTCGCGTCCGTCCATCCTCGCCGACGCGATGGAGGCCGTGTTCGGCGCCATCTACCTCGACGGGGGCCTGACGGCCGCCGCCGAGGTCATCGGTCGCCTGGTCGAGCCCCGCCTCGTCCACGCCGGTGCCCCCGATCCCAAGAGCCGGCTCCACGAGCTCGCCGCGGCGACCCGCAGCGTCGGGTCGCGTTCGGGTGAGCGAGGAGGGGCCCGAGCGCGACAAGACCTTCCGTGCCGTCGTCGTCCTCGACGGCGTTCCCTCGGGGAGGGCACGGGCCGTTCCAAGCAGGCCGAGCAGGCCGCGGCTCGCGACACCTGGAGGCGGCTCGACGCCGTCGCCAGGGCCGAACCCGCACGAGAGGAAGCCATGGCTGAACTGCCCGAGCTCGAGACGCTTCGGCGCGACCTCGATCGCGACATCGGCGGCAAGCGGATCAAGACCGTGGAGGTCCCCGGATCGGGCGCCATCCCGCGCCACGCGTCGAAGAAGCAGTTCGCCGGGCTGCTCGAGGGGGCGAAGGTGGCCGCCGTGCAGCGGCGCGACCTGCTGCTCGTCGCCAAGCTCGACACCGGCGATGCGCTGGTGATCGACCTCCAGCACGGCGGGCAGCTGCGCCGCGTCGCCGCCAAGGACGAGGTCGACAAGCGGACGAAGGTCGTCATCACGTTCACCCAGGGCGGCCAGCTGCGGGCGCTCGACGACTCGGGCTCGCTCGAGCTGTTCGTCGTCCCGTTCGACGATCTCCTCGAGGCTCGCCCCGAGCTGGGCGAGCTCGGCGTCGACATCCTCGACGAGCAGGTGTCGTGGACCTCGTTCGGCGAGCGGATGCTGCGCCACCGCGACGTGAAGCTGCGGGCCCTGCTGCTCGATCGCCGGGTCCTCGCCGGGGTCGGGCCGGTGTACGCCGACGAGATCCTCCACGCGTCGGGGTTGCGCCCCGATCGGGAGGTGTCCTCGCTCTCGACCCAGGAGATCCGGCGCTTCTACCGGGCGGTGGTCGAGACGCTCCACGAGTCGGCCAAGCACCGCGGGGTGACGACCTCCGATGGCCAGTACGTCGACCTGACGGGCAAGCCGGGGGGCTGGACCGACGAGCTCCAGGTGTTCGAGCGCGACGGCAAGGCCTGCCGCCGGTGCCGGGGCGTGGTGTCGAAGATCCGCCTCGGTGGCAAGACGGCCTACCTGTGCGAGGCCTGCCAGGTGTGAGTCCCTACCCACCCAGATGAACGCTCTGCGCGGTCAATCGGGCGGCTTCTCCACAATTGTGACACGCAGCGTGTTCGCCTGAGGGAGCTTCGCTCACGCTCCGAGCCGAGACATGCGCTATGGTCACGTACCGTGGCAGAGGGACACCGACAAGGCAACGGGAGCCAGGAGCCGAGGGCGACCGGTGCGACCGAGCCGATCACGCTCACCGACCCCGACGGCGCGGTGACGCGCGTCGCGCCGTGGTCGTCGTGGACGCGCGAGCAGGTCCGCGCGCCGGGCGGCGAGCCGGCGCTCGTGACCCGCCTGGAGCAGGGCCAGCTCTGGTTCTCGGCGGGTCGCCGCCGCAGCCCGTGGCGCCACGAGGTGCATGTCGGGCCGGCCATCGTGTCGACCCCGCGCGGTCGGTTCCAGGCCGTGGCCGAGAGCGACGGCGGGGCGACCATCTCGTGCCTCGCCGGCCGCACGCGGGTCGTCGCGGGACTGCGCGAGCCCGTGCTGCTCGGCCCCGACCAGAGCGCCGCCGTGTCGAGCGACGGGCGCACCCTCGTCGTGATGGACCGGGCCACGAGCGGCCTCGAGACGCCACCCGACGTCATCGACCTCACGGACGGCGCGCTCGCCGACGCCGAGGCCGAGGTGGAGGTCGAGGCGGGTGCGCTCGCCACGGTCGGTGCTGCGGAGCGGGCCGGCGCGAGGAGCGGTGGCGGCTTCGACGAGCCGTCCGTCCCCGAGCCGGGCGCGGCCGCCGGGCCGGGCGATGCCGACGATGACGACGTCGTGGAGCTCCGCTCGGCCCGCCTCGGGTGGATCCCGGAGCTGCTCGCGGTGGCCGCGCTCGTCACGGTCCTCGTCGCGATCGTCTGGGTGTTCGTCGCCGGCGACGATGGCGCCGACCAGGCCGCGCCGGCCCCCACCCCGACCACCGTGGCCCCGCCGGCGACGACCGAGGCGACCTCGACGACCGAGGTGCCCGTCGAGATCGGCGAGCCCGCCACCACCGACGCGGTGAGCACCACCGTCGCCACGACGCTGCCGCCCCTGGCGGCCGGGGCGTCGGCCTCGGGCGAGCTGCAGGGCTGTCGGCGAGCGGATGGCGGGGTCGCCGCTTCGGTGCTCGTCACCCATCGCGGCGGCCCGGCGAGCTCGTTCGACGTCACCGCGTCGTTGGTCGATGCCTCCGGCGCCAGCTTCGCCGAGGGGACCCAGCGCAGTCCGCTCCTCCAGCCGGGATCGACCCAGGAGGTCGAGGTGCTCGTGCCCTTCGAGGGCCGGGCGGAGGGCTCCTGCGAGCTCGTCTCGGTGACCGGCGGCTGACGGCGCCTAGCAGTGCTGGTCGTTCATGCGCAGGTCGGGCATGACCGTCTTGCAGAACCGGGCGCCGACCAGCACCGCCCCCGAGAGGCGGGCACCCGTCAGGTTCGCCCGGCGGAGGTTGGCTCCGCTCAGGTCGGCGCCCGTGAGGTTCGCCCGTGAGAGGTCCGCGCCCGAGAGGTTCGCGCCGTTGAGGTTGGCGTTGGAGAGGTCGCTGCCGATGAGCCTCGCCTCGGCCATGTGGGCCCCGGACAGCTGGGCCTCCCGCAGCGACGCGGCGCGCAGGTCGATCGAGTAGAGGTTGGCCGCGTTCAGGCGTGCGTGGTCGAGCAGGGCGCCCGCGCACTGCGCGAACGGCTCGAGTCGGTACCCCTTGATGACCTTCGGGCCGGCCATTCCACCCCCTGCGCTCCCGTTGGGCGACCACGGTAGCGGGCGGTCGCCGGGCGTCGTGACCGCTCGGCGAACGGCTCCGCCCGCCCCCGATAGGGTGTCCGGCCGGCCCGGACGTGTGGAGTCGCGTTGTTCCTGAAGTCGTTGACCATCAAGGGGTTCAAGTCGTTCGCGGATGCGACGAGCCTCGTCATGGAGCCGGGGGTCACCGTCGTCGTCGGTCCGAACGGCAGCGGCAAGTCGAACGTGGTCGACGCCATCAGCTGGGTGCTCGGTGCCACCGCACCGAGCGCCGTGCGCTCCCAGAAGATGGACGACGTCATCTTCGCCGGCACCCAGAAGCGCCAGGCGCTCGGGCGCGCCGAGGTGTCGCTCACCATCGACAACTCGGCCGGCCTGCTGCCGATCGAGTTCACCGAGGTGACCATCACCCGGATCCTCTTCCGCAACGGCGACTCGGAGTACGCGATCAACGGGGTGCCCTGCCGGATGCTCGACATCCAGGAGCTCCTGTCGGACTCCGGCGTCGGCCGTCAGCAGCACGTGATCATCAGCCAGGGCCAGATCGACGCGGTGCTCAACGCTCGGCCCGAGGATCGCCGCCTGATCATCGAGGAGGCGGCGGGCGTGCTGAAGTACCGCCGCCGCAAGGAGAAGGCCGAGCGACGCCTCACCTCCACCGAGGGGAACCTCACCCGGCTGCAGGACCTGCTGCGCGAGGTGCGGCGCCAGCTGCGACCGCTCGAGAAGCAGGCCGACGCGGCCCGGCGCCACGGCGCCGTCGTCGAGGAGCTCACCGCGCTGCGCACGTTCCTGGCCGGCCAGGAGATCGCCCGCCTCCGCTCGCGGATGGAGCAGGGGGCGCGCACGAAGGCCGACCTCGACGGGCGCGAGCGCGAGCTGCGCGCCGAGCTGCGCCGGCTCGACGCCGAGGTGATCGCCACCGAGTCGCAGCTCTCCGCGATGGGGGGCGACGACCTCGGCGACGCGCTCGTGCGCTTCGAGTCGCTGCGCGAGCGGGCCCGCGGCCTGGTGGCCGTGCTCGCCGAGCGCGAGCGGGGGATCGAGCGCGACCGATCGGCCTCGGTCGACCAGGCGGTGGTCGCCTCGCTGGAGGCCGACGCGGCCCGCATCGAGCGCGAGCTGGGCGACGTCGAGGATGCGGCCGCCGAGCTGGCGCCCGACCAGGTGGCGCTCCAGCGCGCCGAGGCCGACCTCGAGCTGGCCCAGGCCTCGTTCCAGGACGAGTGGGCGCAGGGCGTGGCCTCGCCGACCGGCGCGGCCGCCGAGGTGCGCGGCGAGCTCCAGGCCGTGCGCGCCGCGGTCGGCCGCTCGGCCACCGCGGCGGCCCGGGCCGCCAAGCGGGTGGCCGACCTCGAGGAGCGCATCGCCCGCCTGGCGGGGAGGCCGAGCGCCTGCGCGCCGAGGTGACCGCCGCCGAGGAGGCGACCACGACGCTCGCCGAGGCGCGTGCCGCGGCCGAGTCCGCACGCGCCGACGCCGCCCTCGCGCTCGAGCGGGCCGAGGAGGGCCGACGGATGGCCGACGCGGAGCGCCACTCGTGGTCGGCTCGCGCCGAGGCGCTCGGGCTGGCGCTCGACGAGGCCCGGGCCCGCGCCGGGGCCGAGCGCCTGGCCGAGGTGCCGGGGATCGTGGGCACCCTCCTCGACGTGGTCGAGGTCGACGACGGCTGGCAGGGCGCGTTCGAGGCGGCCGTGGCCGATGCCGTGGCCGCGGTCGTGGTCGAGTCGGTCGATGCCGGTCGCCTCGCCCTCGCCGAGCTGCGGGCCGGCGATGCGTCGGGCGCCGTGCTGGCGCTCGGGGTCGGGGGCCGCCAGGCGTCGCTCACCGGTGGGCTGCGCTCGCACGTCCGCGGCATCCGGCCTGGCGTCGACGAGCTGCTCGACGTGCTGGTCGGCAGCACGGAGGTGGCGGTCGACTGGGCCGAGGCCGTGGACCGGGCCCTGGCCGATCCGGGCGTCGTCGTGGTGACCCGGGCGGGCGATCGCTTCGGCCCGTCGGGTTGGCGCATCGGCGCCGCCGGCGCCGGTGCGACGGGCGCGGCCCTCCAGGAGGCCGAGGCCCGAGCCGCCGACGCCGGGGCCGCGGCCGAGGAGGCGGCGCGGGTGGCCCGCGAGGCGCGGGTGGCCAACGACGAGGCGCGCACCGCCGACGTCGAGGCGGCCCGAGCGGCGGACCGGAACGCCTCGACGCTGCGGGCCGCGTCCGACGCGCTGGCCCGCACCGAGCGCGACCACGCCGATGCCGAGGCCGAGGTGGAGACGCTGCGGGCGCAGGCCGTCGAGCTCGACGACCGGGCGCGGCGCGACGCGGACCGCCAGGCCGAGCTCGAGGCCCGCCTCCCCACGCTCGAGGCCGAGGAGGCGCACCTGGCCGAGCAGGGGAGGGCCATGGCCGAGGCCCGCGCCCGGCTCGAGGAGCGCGCCGCATCCGTCGCCGCCCAGCGCAACGAGCTCGAGGTGCGCTCCGCCGGGATCGACGAGCGACGCCAGTTCCTGCGCGCTCGCTCGAGCGAGCTCGACGAGCGCTTGTCGCGCCACGCCGTGCAGCGCCAGGAGGCCGAGGAGCGGCGCGTCGAGCTGGATCGCCGTGGCGTGGCCACCGCCCGGCTCAAGGCCTACGTGCAGGTCCGCCTCGATGCCGTGGAGGGCGAGCTCGCCGGGCTCCGCGAGCGGCGGCGGGCCCAGAGCGAGGCCACCCGGGCGGTGACGGAGCGGCTCGACGGGCTGCGCAAGCAGCGCCAGGGTGCCGAGCGCGACCTCACCGAGCTGCGCGAGCGCGTGCAGCGAGCCGAGCTCGACGACGCCGAGGTGCGGGTCCGCCTCGAGTCGGCCGTCGAGGCCGTGCGGCGCGACCTCGACCTCGAGCCCCAGGCCGCCATGGCGGCGCCCGCACCGGAGCTGGCCGAGGGCGTGAGCGCCGCCGCCCGCGTCCGGGAGCTCGAGCGCGACCTGCGGATCATGGGGCCGATCAACCCGCTCGCCCTCGAGGAGTTCCAGGCGCTCCAGGAGCGCCACGAGTTCCTCCAGGCCCAGCTCGAGGACGTGAAGAGCACTCGACGCGACCTGTCGAAGGTGATCAAGGCGATCGACGCCGAGATCGTCAGCGTCTTCGCCTCGGCCTACGCGGATGTGGCCCAGAACTACCAGGACCTGTTCGAGACGCTGTTCCCGGGCGGCAAGGGTCGGCTGAAGCTCACCGACCCCGAGAACCTGCTCGACACCGGCATCGAGCTCGAGGCCAAGCCGTCGGGCAAGAACGTGCGCAAGCTCTCGCTGCTCTCGGGTGGCGAGCGGTCGCTCACCGCGCTCGCCTACCTCTTCGCCGTGTTCCGGGCGCGGCCCAGCCCCTTCTACGTGATGGACGAGGTCGAGGCCGCCCTCGACGACGTGAACCTGCACCGCTTCTTGGACCTCGTCCACGAGTTCCGCGAGGAGGCGCAGCTCATCATCGTGAGCCACCAGAAGCGCACCATGGAAGCCGCCGACTGCCTCTACGGCGTCACCATGCAGCCGGGTGGTTCGTCCAAGGTGGTCAGCGAGAAGGTGGACAGCTAGCGCGAGCCAGGCCGGGCCCGTGTCCTCCGACCCTGTCGGTCGGGCGTCTGTCGGGGTGATGATGACCGCCGTGGAACCCGTGGCGCCGCCCTCGATCGAGGAGCTGTACCGCGAGCACTACCGCTCGCTGGTGCGGCTGGCCTCGCTGCTCGTCGACGACGTGGCCACCTGCGAGGAGATCGTGCAGGACGCGTTCGTCGCCCTGCACCGTCGTGGGCTCGACGGGATCGAGGCCGTGCGCCTTCCGGCGTACCTGCGCAGTGCCGTGCTCAACGGCGCCCGCTCGCAGCTGCGGCGGCGGCAGGTCCGGCGGCGGCTGGCGCCGGCCCCCGATCCCACGAAGCGCCGCCGCGCCCGACGCGGCACCGCTGCTCGGCCCTGACCGCCAGGCGGTGCTCGACGCCGTCCGGGCCCTGCCCGATCGCCAGCGCGACGTCGTGGTCCTCCGCTACTGGATGGACCTGGGTGAAGCCGAGATCGCCGCCACGCTCGACATCGCACCCGGCACGGTCAAGACGCACGCCCGACGCGGCCTCGACGCGCTGGCCGCCCACCTGGAGGACCTCCGATGAACGACGCCCACGACCCCATCGATGGCGACGACCCCACCGCCGCCCGGGTGCGCGACGCCCTCCACGCTCGAGCCGACGGCATCGAGCCGGCGCAGGGCGACCCGACCCACCTCGCCGGGGCCATCGCGGCCGATCGCGCCCGCCGCCGTCGGCGCGCCGCCTGGGCCGGCATCGGCGCCGCGGCGGCCGCGGTCCTCGTGGTCGGTGGGCTCGTGCTCGCGGGTGGCGGCGATAGCGGCGACCAGGTCGTGACCGGTTCGGAGCCCAGCGCCACGACGTCGAGCGCGCCCACGTCGACGACGGAGTCCGAGACCAGCACCACCGACGCGCCGACCACCTCGGCACCCACGACCACCGAGCCGACCACGACCCTCGCGCCGGCGACGACCGCGCCGCCCACGACCGTGCCGCCCACCACTGCGCCCGTCCTCCCCGGGGGCTCCACCGACCCCCGATCCGGACCGATGAGCGGCCCGTATCCGGCGCTGCTCACCGACGTCCGCACCGGCTGTCAGGCCGGGGCGAGCCGTGTGGTCCTCGAGTTCGCCGACGAGGCGATGCCGGAGTGGACCGTGCAGTACGTCGATCCGCCGATCGTCGAGGACGGGCGGGGCGAGACCGTCCCCGTCCGCGGCACGGCCTTCCTGCAGGTCCGGATGTCGCCCGCCTGGGCCCACGACCTGGAGCAGCCCGACGCGCCGCCCACCTACCCCGGGCCCGACCGGCTCGACGGCGGGTGCGCCTCGCACCTCGAGCTGGTGGAGACCGGCGAGTTCGAGGCGGTCACGACCTGGGTGATCGGCGTGCCCGAGCGCGTGCCCTTCACGGTCGAGACGCTGGCCGGCCCGTCGCGCCTGGTGATCGACCTGGCCACCTGACGCCGGGGGAGGTCGGCTACTCGGGCACCAGGGCGCGGGCGGCGGCCGCCTCCTCGGGCGTGCACATCCCCGCCGCCTCCCAGTCGCGGACGGCGGCGTGGAAGGCCTTGGGCTTCATGTGCCCGGCCTGCACCGCCGCCACCCACCCGGCCACCGCCGTGTCGGTGATCTCCCGCTTGCGCGTCGCGTCCGCTCCTACGCCCATCGCCGGCGTGCTCGCCGTCCCCGCCCGGTCGGCATCGAGGAGGGCAGCGATGGAGCCGGGCGGCGGTTCGTCGGCCAGCGAGACCGCGTCGCGCTCGGCGGCTTCGGTGGCCGCGGCCGGCCAGTCGATCGCCGCCTTCGACCGATCCGCCGGGTCCACCACGACGGGCACCTCGGCACCGGGCGCGGCCAGGTGGTGGGCGTAGGCGGGCACCGCGTCGCCGGCGGAGGCGGACGTGGTCCCGTCATCGAGCCGGAGCTCCACGTCCCAGTTCTCGGTGCCCATGCCGAGGACGGCTCGTCGCGACAGGGCGGTGATCGTGGCGCGGGCGGGCGCCCACCTGCGAAGGCGACGCTGCACGCGCCAGTCGAGCGCCTTGTCCTCGACGCCGTCGGGTGGCACCTTGCGCAGGGAGCGCTGACCGCTCGCGTCCTCGGCGATGCCCCAGGCGGCGCCCAGCGCCTCGAGGTCGAACACCGCCTTCGACCCCTCCACCCGCACGATGACCGGGAGGCCCAGCCGGAGGTGCGAGCGGGAGTGGCCGAGCACCTCGATCCCGTACCGCTCGGCACCCGACGGCGTGGTCACCTCGACCGCGTAGCGGTGGTGCGTGACGTCGTCGTCGAGCGCACGGGCGACGCCGACGATCCGCCCGTTGGCGGCCGCGCCGGCCTGGGCGCGGCGGTCCGCCGCGCTCAGGCGGGGATCCACGAGCACGGTGGCGCGCTGCACCGGCTCGGCGGCGGCGTTCACACCGCGGGTCAGCCGATCGAAGAGCCCCACGCCGCGGACGCTACGACGGATCGCCCGAGCGTGCTCGTGACGCGCGCGCGGCTACGGGAGCCGGCTGAACCAGAGCTGGGAGAGCGCGGCCGCCACGAAGAGGATCAGCAGCGAGACGCCCACGAACGTGTTCGAGATGTCGCGGAACTCGGTCGTGTACCCGACCGACGAGCCGATGTCCTCGTACACCTTCTTCAGCTGGTCCTGGGTGGCCGCGGTGAACGCGGTGCCGTCGGTCGCGTTGGCGATCTTCGCGAGGGCCTCGGGGTTCACCGCCACCGACACCGGCCCCTCTTCGCCCGGGAGGTCGATGACGCCGTCGGGCGTGCCGAAGGAGATCGTCGAGACCGGGACCTTCGCCTTCTTGGCGGCCGCCGCCGCCTGGGCGTCGGGCCGTCCGCTGGTGGTCTCGCCGTCGCTCATCAGCACGATGCGCGCCGGCACCTCCTCGCCGTCGGGCCCGGGCGGCGCCGCCTTGATGGCGTCGAGCGACGCGTAGATGGCCTCGCCGATGGCCGTGCGCTCGCCGAGGCGGAGCTGGTCGATGGCGGCGAGCAGCTCCTGGCGGTCCTGGGTGGGCGCGACCTTGACGAGCGCGGTGCCGTTGAACGTCACGAGGCCGACGTTGAGCCGCGGCGGCAGGATGTCGATGAACGACTTGGCCGCGACCTGCGCGGCCTCGAGGCGGCTCGGCGCCACGTCCGTGGCCTGCATCGACAGCGAGGTGTCGATGGCGAGGATGATCGTGGCCCGCTCCCGCGGCACCCGCTCGTTGCGCGCCGGCTTGGCGAAGGCCATGACCATCCCCGAGAGGGCGAGCAGGAGGAGGAGCGCCGGGACGTGGCGGCGGTAGCCCGGGCGCTTGGGGGCCACGCGATCGAGCAGCGCCAGGTTGGTGAAGCGCACGGCGTACGACGACCGCCGACGCTGGAGGACGAGGTAGGAGATCGCCAGCGCGGCGACCCCGAGCAGCAGCCACAGCCGGTTGGCGGCGACGAAGGTGATGGCGAGCACGGGGCTCATCGGGCCTCCCATCCGGCGCGGCGGGCGTGCACGCGCTCGCGCCGCGAGGTGACGAAGCGGACCATGTCGAGCAGCCAGTCCTGGTCGGTCCGCAAGACGAGGTGGTCGGCGCCGGCGGCGCGGATCGTCGCCGCGATCACGGCTCGCTGCTCGGCTGCGGCTGCGGCGTAGCGCTCCCGCAGCTTGCGGTTGGCGGTCGGCACCTCACG
Organism: Acidimicrobiales bacterium; assembly: GCA_041394165.1. Taxonomy (GTDB): domain Bacteria; phylum Actinomycetota; class Acidimicrobiia; order Acidimicrobiales; family Iamiaceae; genus Aquihabitans. The sequence goes on along the minus strand of JAWKIT010000008.1, from coordinate 102,922 downwards.
GGTCTGCCCGGATGCCGGGTCGACCAGGGCGAGCACGCCCACGTCGGGCAGCGCCAGCTCGCGCGGGTCGAGCACCTCGACGGCGACGGTCTCGTGGCGGGTGGCGAGGCGCCGGAGCTGGGGGCCCCAGGTGTCGGGGTCGGCGAGGAAGTCCGACACCACGACGGCGAGGCCGCGACGTCGGGCGATGGCGGTGGTCCGGGCGATCGCGGCGGCGAGGTCGGCTGGCGCCTCGGCGGCGCGCGGCGTGGAGGCCAGCCGGTGCAGCGTCGCCATCAGGTGGGTCCGGCCGCCCTTGGCGGGGACGACCGACGGACCGCCCGGCTGCACGACCACGTTGCCGAAGCGGTTGCCCGTGCGGTTGGTGAGGAAGCCGATCGCGGCGGTGGCCGAGATCGCCAGGTCGCGCTTCTCGCACCACGCCGTGCCGAAGTCCATCGAGGCGCCCAGGTCGGTGATCACCCAGGTCTCGAGCTCGCGGTCGGCGATCGTGTCGCGCACGTGGGGGTCGCGGAGCCGGGCCGTGACGTTCCAGTCGATCCGGCGCACGTCGTCGCCGGGCTGGTAGGCCCGGGTCTCGCCCAGCTCCGAGCCGTGCCCGGGCACCAGGCCCTGGTACTCGCCGTGGAGCAGGCCGTCGAGCTTGTGGCTCACCGCGAGGTCGAGGCGGCGCAGGACCTCGTCGGGGCCGGTGGCCGCGGTGCGCGGCGGGACGTTGGCGGGAGCGCTCACCTCAGGAGGCCCCACCCGGCGCGGCCCAGCCGCGGTCGTCGTCGGCGGCGCCGGCCCCGGGGGCGGGCTCGGGTGCGGGCATCGAGCTGGGGGGCACCCACGCCGAGGGGTTCGCGGCAGCCGCGTCCCACCCGGTGGGCGCTGGCGCGGTGGGCCACGGCGACGCACCGGCCGTCTCGGGCGCGGGCGCGGCCGGACCGGCGTGGTGCGAGGAGGGGTCCTGCGACGGGGCCACGCGGGGCGCCGGGACGGTGGAGAGGATCCGGCCCAGGACGTCGTTGACGGACACGTTGCGGGCGAGCGCCTCGTAGGTGAGCACCAGCCGGTGGCGGAAGATGTCGGGCGCGACGTCGTACACGTCCTGGGGGAGCACGTACGACCGTCCGCGCAGCAGGGCGAGGGCCCTGCCGCCGGCCACGAGGCCGAGGCTGGCGCGAGGGCTGGCGCCGTACTGGAGGAACTCGGCGAGGTCGCCGAGGCCGAACCGGTGCGGCTCGCGCGTGGTGAACACGAGGTTGACGGCGTAGTCCACGACCTCCCGGGCCACGAACACCCGGTCGGCCTGCTGCTGGAGGTCGGCCAGGGAGCCGATGGAGAGGGCCTCGCTCGGCGCCGGGGGCTTGACGCCCATCCGCTGGACGATCTCGACCTCCTCGCCCGGCGTCGGGTACTCGACCACGATCTTCATGAGGAAGCGGTCGCGCTGTGCCTCGGGCAGCGGGTAGACGCCCTCCTGCTCGATCGGGTTCTGGGTGGCCAGCACGAGGAACGGCTCGGGCACCTCGAAGGTCTGCCCGCCGATCGACACCTGGTGCTCGGCCATGACCTCGAGCAGGGCGGACTGCACCTTGGCGGGCGCCCGGTTGATCTCGTCGGCCAGCACGAAGTTGGCGAACACCGGCCCGAGCTCGACGTCGAACGCCTCGGTGCCCGCCCGGTAGATGCGCGTGCCCATCACGTCGGCGGGGAGCAGGTCGGGGGTGAACTGGATGCGGGTGAACGAGCCGCCCACCACCCGGGCGATGGTCTCGGCGGCGAGGGTCTTCGCCAGGCCCGGCACGCCCTCGAGGAGGGCGTGGCCCCGGGCGAGGAGGCAGACCAGCAGCCGCTCGACGACCCGGTCCTGGCCGACGATGATCTTCTTGACCTCGAACAGCGTCTGCTCGAGCCGCTCCGCGGCGGCCGCGGACTCGGCGGCGCTGATCGGCTGATCCATCATTCGGGTGCTCCTTCGCACGTGCGGGCGGCCCACGGAACCAGCCACCGCCGAAGCACAGCGTAAAGGGCAGGTCGCCGGGCCCGACCTCCATCGGCCGGCGGCGCCGGGCCCCGCAGGGTTTCGCTCCCGTTTCCCGCGCCGCCGGTACGGTCGCGTGCCGATGCGCATCCTGGTGGTGGAAGACGAGGTGGAGCTGGCCGACGCGCTGGCCCGCGGCCTGCGACGGGAGGGCTACGCCGTCGACGTGGCCAACGACGTGGCCGGCGCGGTCGACCGCCTGTCGGTCGCCGTCTACGACCTCGTCACGCTCGACCTGAACCTTCCCGACGGCGACGGCCTCGACCTCGCGCAGCGCCTGCGCGAGGACCCCGCGCTGGCCCCGGCGCCCGACGAGCCGGCCCCTCGCGTCCTCGTCCTCACGGCACGCGACGGGGTGGGGGAGCGGGTCGTCGGGCTCGACCGAGGAGCCGACGACTACCTGGTGAAGCCCTTCGCGTTCGCCGAGCTCTCGGCCCGGGTCCGCAGCCTCCTGCGCCGCGACGCGGGGCGCAGCGGGGCCGTGCTGAGCGTCGGCGACCTGCGCCTCGACACGGCGCGCTTCGAGGCCACCCGGGGCGGCACGCTGCTCGACCTGACCGCCAAGGAGTTCTCGCTGCTGCGCTACTTCATGGCGAACTGCGGCGAGGTGCTGAGCCAGGAGCGCCTCCTCGAGCACGTGTGGGACGAGAACACCGACCCGTTCACCAACACCGTGCGGGTCACGGTCGGGACCCTCCGGCGGAAGCTGACGCGCGACACCGACCCCGAGCCGCCGATCGAGACCGTGATCGGCGCGGGCTACCGGTTGCGCGCCGACCTGCTGGGCGCCGCCGGGAGCGCCGATGGCTGAGCCCCTCGGGCCGCCGAACCCGGCCGCCGACCGGTCCACCACCGCGGCCCCGCCCGACGAGCCGATGTCGCGCCCCGCCCGCCGAGCCCTGCAGCTGGCGGACCGGCTCCCGGACTGGCTCGGCTCCATCCGCTTCCGGCTCACCGCCCTCTACTCGCTGCTGCTGTTCGCGCTCGCCGCCTTCATGGTCGCCGGCCTGTACGCGGTGCTGGCCACCCGGCTCCACGACGAGACCCTCTACCGCACCTACCAGGTCACCACCGTCGAGCAGGTGCCCGGAGGGGTGGTGCTGACGCCGACCGAGGTGCGGGCCCGGTATCGCTCCGTCGAGGCGCTGGCCAACGAGCGGGCGCTCTCGCTGCTGCGCGCGTACTCGCTCTCGGCCCTCGGCCTGCTGTTCGTCGCCAGCCTCGCCATCGGGTGGCTGGTCGCCGGGCGCGTGCTCGGACCGATCGGGCGCATCACCGCGGTCGCGCGCGACATCCAGGCCACCGACCTGTCGCGGCGCATCGCGCTGCGGGGCCCGCCCGACGAGCTCAAGCAGCTGGCCGACACGTTCGACGCCATGCTCACCCGCCTCGACGACGCCTTCGCCGGCCAGCAGCGGTTCATCCAGGAGGCCAGCCACGAGCTGCGCAACCCGCTGGCGGTGATGCGCACGAACATCGAGGTGGCGCTGGCCGATCCCGACGCCGACCCCGCCGAGCTCCGGCGCGTGGCCGAGCTCGCCGGCGCGAGCGCGGCGCGGATGTCTCGCCTCGTCGACGACCTGCTCGTGTACGCCCGGCTGGGCGCCCGGCACGAGAGCGTGCCGGTCCCTGCTCGGCCCGCTGGTCGCCGACGCGGTCGAGGAGTTCCGGTCGGTCGCCTCGCAGCGAGGCATCGAGCTCGTGAGCGACACCGCGGCTGCGCCCACCGTGCTGGGCGACCGCCTCGCGCCGCCAGGCCGTCGCCAACCTGTTGGGCCAACGCCACCCGGCTCGCTCGAGGGCAGCCGCATCTGGCTCGGCGCCGGGACCGAGGAGGGGTGGGCGGTCGTCTCGGTGACCGACGAGGGCCCCGGCATCGCGGACGAGGACCGGCCCCACGTGTTCGAGCGCCGGCGCGCGACAAGCAGGCCGCACGAGCCGAGGGGCGCAGCGGGCTGGGCCTCGCCATCGTCGCCCAGATCCTCGCCGACCACGGCGGCGTGGCCGAGGTGGCGCCGAACGTGGCCGGCGGCACCGTGTTCACGCTCCGACTGCCCCTCGACGGGGACGCTCAGCGGATCCCCAGCTGACGTTTACCGGTCCTTTCGGATGCGGTCCGTACTGGTCGCAGCGAAAGGAGGGCCTCCATGCCCGACACCCCCGACGTCCGCCAGCCGTGGGCGCCCGATGCCCGCACGGCGCCGCTCCCCCCGGTCGCCTCCGCACCCTCGCCCTTCGCCCCCCGCACCGTCGCACCGGTCGCCCCCGGCGCGATGTCGGGCGCCGCCCTTCCCCCCGGCCCGCCTGTGGCCCTCAGCCGCCGATGCCGCCTCCCATCCCTCGGGTGCGGCATCGCTCGGCGGCGCCGGGTGGGCCTCGGTCCTGCCGGCGGCCAGCCGCCCTCCTGGCCGCCGGCGACCGGGCCCCTCGGTGCCGCCCAGCTCGGGCACCCCGCCGCCTGCGCCGGGCGGCCTGGCCGCCGCCGTGGCGGTCGCCGCCCTGATCGCCGGCACGGCCGGTGGCGTGGCCGGCGCGGTGATCGCTCGTGACGACGCGCCGTCCCCGTCGTCGTCGACGGCGGCGCCCAACAGCACGCCCGTGACCACGGCGCTCGGTCCGGTCGACGGCGACAGCGCCGAGCCGGCTGCGGCTGTCGCCGCCGCCCTGGGCCCGGCCGTCGTGCAGATCGAGACCCAGCGCGGCCTCGGCAGCGGCTTCGTCTACGACGCCTCCGGCCTCATCCTCACCGCCTCGCACGTGACCGACGGCGCCCAGCAGGTCCAGGTGCGCCTCGCCGACGGGAGCAAGCTCGCGGGCGACGTGCTCGGCGAGGATCCCTCCACCGACGTCGCGGTCGTCCAGATCGACCCGCCCGACGGCCTCGCGGTGGCGACGCTCGCCACCGGGGTCGACATCCAGGTCGGCCAGACGGCCATCGCCATCGGCAGCCCCTTCGGCCTCGACCAGACCGTGACGGCCGGCATCGTCAGCGCCGTCGGGCGGTCGTCGGAGACCCCGGGCGGGGTGATCCCCGCCATCCAGACCGATGCTCCGATCAACTCGGGCAACTCGGGGGGCGCTCTCGCCGACCGCCAGGGCCGGATCATCGGCATCAACGACTCGATCATCACGGGCGGCCAGGGCTCCACCGGCAACGTCGGCGTCGGCTTCGCCATCCCGATCGACATCGCCAAGGCCGTCGCCGACAAGATCGTCGCCGGCCAGCCCACGAGCGCCGGCTTCCTCGGGGTCGAGGGCGCGGACGCCACCGGCACCCGCGCCGGCGCCGCCATCACCTCGGTCGAGCAGGGCTCGCCCGCCGACCAGGCCGGGCTGAGCGACCAGGACGTGGTCGTGGCCGTCGACGGTGGCAAGGTCTCGTCGATGATCGACCTGGCCGCCGCCATCCGGACCCACCAGCCGGGCGACGACCTGACCCTCACCGTGGTGCGCGGAGGCCAGGAGCGCCAGGTGACCGTGACCCTCGGCGCCGCACGCGCCAACTGACCGCCCGATCACCGGGCCCAGCTCGGAGGCGCCCCGCGATCCCGCCCGCGGGGCGCCTCCGCGCGCGCCGGTAGGCTCGCCGACGCCATGGAGCCCGTGATCGCCATCCTCATCGCCCTCGTCCTGCTGGTCGGCGCGGCCGCCGCGCTGGTGGTCACCCGCAAGCGCCGGGCGACCGTCGAGCTCGAGCCCCCTGCCCGACCGAGCGGGACCGTCGAGGCCCCATCCGTCCCGGTCGAGCCCACGGCCGACGAGCGGGCCGCGGGAGCGACCGTCGCCGTCCCGCCCGGCGAGGTCGAGGCCCCGCCGGCCGAGGCACCACCGGTCGTCGAGGCGCCGCCCAAGCGGCCGTCGTTCCGCGAGCGCCTGGCCAAGGCCCGCTCGACCTTCGCCGGCTTCCTCGGCCGCTCGAAGATCGACCAGGACACCTGGGACGAGCTCGAGGAGGCGCTCATCCGCGCCGACCTGGGGGTCGGCCCCGCCACCGAGCTGCTCGAGCACCTGCAGGCCCAGGTGAAGGAGCAGGGGCTCGAGACCGGCGACCAGCTCGTCGAGCTCCTGAAGGCCGAGATGAAGGGCCGCCTCGCCGGCGTCGATCGCGGCCTCGCCGTCGACGCGGGCCGGACGAACGTGTGGCTGTTCGTCGGCGTGAACGGCGTCGGCAAGACCACCACGATCGGCAAGCTCGGCAAGCGCCAGGTGGCGGCCGGCCACCAGGTCGTCATGGCCGCAGGCGACACGTTCCGCGCCGCGGCGGCCGAGCAGCTCACCACCTGGGCCGAGCGCGCCGGCGCCGAGATCGTGCGCGGCGCCGAGGGCGGCGACCCGAGCGCCATCATCTTCGACGCGATCGAGTCCGCGGCCGCCAAGGGCGCCGACCTGGTGCTGGCCGACACCGCCGGGCGCCTCCACACCAAGAGCAACCTCATGGAGGAGCTGAAGAAGGTGCGGCGCGTGGCCGACCGCGACCCGGGCCACGTCACCGAGGTGCTGCTCGTGATCGACGCCACCACCGGCCAGAACGGCCTGGTGCAGGCCCGCCAGTTCACGGAGGCCACCGAGGTCACGGGCGTGGTGCTGACCAAGCTCGACGGCTCGGCCAAGGGCGGCATCGTCTTCGCCATCCAGTCCGAGCTCGGCATCCCGGTGAAGCTCGTCGGGCTGGGCGAGACCGCCGACGACCTGATCGACTTCGACCCCGACGAGTTCGTCGACGCCCTGTTCTCGGCCTGAGGGCCGCCACCCGCGGAGGTCCACCCGTGCTCAAGCTCCTCGTCGTCCCCTTCAAGGCGGTCCGCCTCTTCTTCAAGCTCTCGGGCGTCAAGGGCGGCCTGCTCTTCGGCCTCGGGGTGCTCGTGGGGCTGCTCGTCGCGCCCCAGACCGGCCCCGAGCTGCGGGCCCGGCTCCAGGCCAAGGTGGCCGGTCGGCGCGAGCTGCCCGTCGAGGGCGACCTGCTCGCCTGAGGCCCCTCCGGGGTCGCGGGGCGGCCGAGGTCGACGGATAGCATCGGCCGCCCATGTTCGAATCACTCTCCGACCGCTTCGACGGCATCTTCAAGAAGCTCCGCGGCAAGGGCCGCCTGAGCGAGGACGATGTCGACGAGGTCCTCCGCGAGATCCGCCTCGCCCTGCTCGAGGCCGATGTCAACTTCACCGTCGTGCGCGGCCTGGTGGGCCGCATCCGCGAGCGGGCCGTGGGCGCCGAGCTGCACGCCGCCCTCGATCCCGCCCAGCAGGTCATCGACATCGTCCACCAGGAGCTCATCGCCACCCTGGGCGGCGAGACGATCCGGATCACCTACGCGCCGAAGCCGCCCACGGTGGTGCTCATGGCCGGCCTCCAGGGCTCGGGCAAGACCACGACCTCCGCCAAGCTCGCCCGCTGGTTCAAGCAGCAGGGCCGCAACCCGATGCTCGTCGGCGCCGACCTCCAGCGGCCGGCGGCCGTGGCCCAGCTGCGCACGCTGGCCAAGCAGGTCAACGTCCCCGTCTTCTCGGCCGACGACGACGTCGTCGCGCCGGGCGCCGGCGACCCGGTGGCCGTGGCCCAGGCGTGCCTCGAGGAGGCGAAGCGGCTCGGCAAGGACGTCGTGATCGTCGACACCGCCGGCCGCCTGGCCATCGACGCCGAGCTGATGGAGCAGGTCCGCCAGATCTCCGAGGCCACCAGCCCGAAGTACACGTTCCTCGTGGTCGACGCCATGACCGGCCAGGACGCCGTCACCGTCGCCGAGAACTTCCACCAGGCGCTCGAGCTCGACGGCGTCATCCTCACCAAGCTCGACGGCGACGCTCGCGGCGGCGCCGCCCTGTCGGTGAAGGAGGTGGTGGGCAAGCCCATCGCCTTCGCCAGCACCGGCGAGAAGCTCGACGACTTCGACCTCTTCCACCCCGATCGCCTCGCCGGGCGCATCCTCGGGATGGGCGACATCCTCACCCTGATCGACAAGGCCAAGGACGCCTTCGACGAGCAGCAGGCCGAGGAGGCCGCGGCCCGGATGCTCGAGGGCCAGTTCACCCTCGAGGACTTCCTCGAGCAGATGGCCCAGGTCAAGAAGATGGGCAACCTCGGGAACCTCATGAAGATGCTCCCGGGCATGCCCAAGGAGCTCCGGAACCAGGAGATCGACGACCGCGAGCTGGCCAAGATCGAGGGGATCATCCACTCGATGACCCGCGAGGAGCGCCAGAACCCGAAGATCATCGACGGCTCCCGCAAGCTCCGGATCGCCAAGGGCTCCGGCGTCGACGTCACCACAGTGAACGCCCTGCTCAAGCAGTTCACCGAGATGCAGAAGATGATGAAGGGCATGGGCGCCGGCCTCCTCGGCGGCGGCCGCAAGAAGAAGAAGGGCAAGGGCAAGGGCGGCGGTCGGGTCACGCCGAAGGGCATGGGCGCCAAGCCGGTGCTGCCCTCGGGCGGGCCCGGCGCCAAGCCCGAGTTCAAGCTCCCCGGCCTGTAGCGCCCTCGTGCGCTTGCGCGCAGCAGGCGCCAGCGACCACCATGGTCCACCGGCCTGAGCTGCGCTCGGCCTCGTTCTCTCGCACCTGACACCGATTCACCGAAGGAAGTACCCGTGGCCGTCAAGCTCCGCCTCATGCGGATGGGCAAGAAGAAGCAGCCCACCTACCGCGTCGTCGCCGCCGACTCGCGGTCGCCCCGCAACGGCCGGTTCATCGAGGTGGTGGGCACCTACCAGCCCCGCCTCGAGCCCTCGGGCGTCGTCATCGACAACGACAAGGCCCTCAAGTGGCTGCGCAACGGTGCCAAGCCCACCGACACCGTCGAGCGCCTCCTGAAGATCTCCGGCGCCTGGGACGAGTTCCAGGGCAAGGCCCCGGCCGCGGCGGCCGCCGAGTCGTGAGCGACGTCGACGAGACCACCGACGCCCCTCGGCCGCCAACGCCGAGCGGGTCCTCACCTACGTCGTCCAGCAGGTCGTCGATCACCCCGACGAGGTGACCGTCACCACGGGCGAGGGTCGCCGCAACGACCTCCAGCTCGACGTCCGCGTCGCCGACGGCGACATGGGCCGCGTGATCGGCAAGCGGGGCCGCATCGCCCAGTCGATCCGCACCGTGGTGCGCGCCGCCGCCGTCAAGGACGAGACGACGGTCGACATCGAGTTCGTCGACTGACGACACCCCGTTGGACCTCCTCGAGATCGGCCGGGTCGGCAAGGCCCACGGCCTGAAGGGCGAGGTCACCGTCACCATCACCTCCGACCGCCCCGAGCGCACCGCGCCCGGGGCGGTGTGGTTCCTGCGCGGCGAGCGCCGGGTCGTGGCGGCCATCCGCCCGTTCCAGACGAAGTGGATCGCCCGCCTCGAGGGTTGCTCGGACCGCAACGCGGCTGACGCCCTCGTGGGCACGGTGGTGGAGGCCGAGCCGATCGAGGACCCTGACGCCCTCTGGGTCCACGAGCTGGTGGGAGCCGAGGTGCGCACGCCCGACGGGCGGTCGTGGGGGAGCGTCGTGGCCGTGCTGGCCAACCCGGCCCACGACCTGCTGGAGCTCGACGACGGCACCCTCGTGCCCGAGGTGTTCGTCACCGATCACTCCGGGCTGCCGGCGACCGTGGTGGTCGATCCGCCCGAGGGCCTGCTCGGCGCCAACGACGCCTGAGCTACTCGGGGGGCTCGGCGAGGAGGCGCTCCTCGTCGGGGGTCAGGCCACCGCGGGCGTCGATGAGGTCGGGGCGCTCCCGGATCGTCTTCTCGAGCGCTCGGGCCCGGCGCCAACGGGCGACCTTGCCGTGGTCGCCCGAGCGCAGCACCGCCGGCACCTCCCAGCCCCGGAACTCGGCCGGCCGGGTGTAGTGCGGGTACTCGAGGAGGCCGTCGCTGAACGACTCCTCGTCGGCCGAGGTGTCGTTGCCCATCACGCCGGGCACCAGCCGACCCACCGCCTCGATCACCACGAGCGCGGCGACCTCGCCTCCGGCGAGCACGTAGTCGCCGATCGAGATCTCTCCGTCGACCAGGTGCTCCATGACCCGGTGGTCGACCCCCTCGTAGCGGCCGCAAAGGAGGCTGAAGCCGTCGGAGGCGGCGAGCTCCCGGGCCAGGGCTTGATCCAGGCGCCGGCCGCCGGGGCCGAGGAAGAACAGGGGCCGGGGCGGGTCGACCGCTTCGACGGCTGCGAAGATCGGCTCGGGCATCAGCACCATCCCGGCGCCGCCGCCGAAGGGGGCGTCGTCGACGGAGCGGTGCGGGTCCTGGGTCTGCGAGCGCAGGTCGTGGGCCCGGACGTCGAGCAGGCCTCGGTCCTGCGCCTTGCCCAGCAGCGAGCGCGACGCGTACCCCTCGATCAGGTCGGGGAAGATCGTGAAGACGTCGATGCGCACGCCGCTCAGCGTGGCACAGCGAGCGGCAGGCCCGACTTGGGCCGCACCAGGGGGCCGTCGATGCCGACGACGCCCGCCTCGGGGGAGAGCCCGGCGAGGACGGTCTCGACCACCGCGTCGTAGTGGGCGTCGGTGTCGCTCACGAAGCAGATCTGGCGCAGCTCGAGCGAGACCGCGCCGTGGATGCACGCCCAGGCGCGCTGGGCCAGCTCGGCCGAGCTCCCCTCGACGATCGCGCCGACGGCCTGGGCGGCCTCGATGTGGCCGACGAGGGCGAGGAACGCCGCGGCCGCCTGGTCCATCGCCTCGTCGTCGGGCTCGACGTCGTCGTGGCCCTGCTCGAACATCAGCGAGTACGTGCCGGGGGAGTGGTGGGCGAAGGTGCGGTACGCCCGGCACGACGCTCGCATCCGATCGCGCGCCTCGGCGGCGGAGGTCACCGGCCCGGCGAGCTCCGGCGGCGCGATGTGGGCCAGCAGCTCGCGGAAGCCCCGGACGAAGAGCGCCCGCAGCACGCCCTCCTTGTCGCCGAAGCGGTTGTAGATCGACATCGGCGCCACCCCGGCCTCCTTGGCCAGCGTGCGGATGCTGAGCGCGCCGGGACCGGCGCCGGCGACGAGGCGCTCGGCGGCGTCGAGCACGGCGGCCTCGACCTCGGCCGTGGGGGTGCGGGTGGTGGTGGGTGTGCGCTTCGTCACGTTGACGAGCTCCATAACGCTGTTCTACAACAGTGGAACACTGATCTACAAGTGGAGGGCAGCACGATGGCGACCACCCCCGAACCTACGACCACCGCACCCGACCCCCGACGATGGGCGATCTTGGGCGTGCTCTGCCTGAGCGTCTTCCTCGTCGTGGTCGACAACACGATCGTGAACGTGGCCCTGCCGACGTTCGCCCGGGAGCTCGAGGCGAGCACGAGCCAGCTCCAGTGGATCGTCGACGCCTACTCCCTCGTCTTCGCCGGCCTGCTGCTGGCGGCCGGCTCGCTCGGCGACCGGCGGGGCCGCAAGGGCACCCTCCAGGTGGGCCTGGTGCTGTTCGCGCTGACATCGCTGGCCGCCTCGTTGGCGAGCACGGCCTCCCAGCTCATCGCCGCCCGGGCCGCCATGGGCGTCGGCGCCGCCCTGGTGTTCCCGGCCACCCTCGCCATCCTCACCAACGTGTTCACCGACCCCGTCGAGCGGGCCAAGGCCATCGGCGCCTGGTCGGGCGTGACCGGCCTGGCCGTCGCCCTCGGGCCGATCTCGGGCGGCTTCCTGCTCGAGCACTTCTCGTGGGGCTCGATCTTCCTGGTCAACCTCCCGATCGTGGCCACCGCGCTATTCCTCGGCCGTCGCCTCGTGCCCACCTCGCGAGACGAGGCCGCTGGGCGGTGGGACCTGGTGGGCATCGCCGCCTCCATCGCCACCATCACCCTCCTCGTGTGGACCGTCATCGAGGCGCCCAAGGCCGGGTGGGGCTCGCTGCAGACGGTCGGCGGGTTCGTGCTCGTCGCCGCCCTGCTCGCCGCCTTCGTCCGCCACGAGGCGCGCGTCGAGCACCCGATGCTCGACGTCACCGTCTTCCGCAACGCCCGCTTCTCGGCCGCCAGCCTCGCCGTGGCCACCGCCTTCTTCGGCCTGTTCGGGTTCATCTTCCTGGTCACGCAGTACTTCCAGGTGGTCCGGGGCTACGACACCCTCTCGGCGGGCGTGCACACCCTGCCCTTCGCCATCACCGCCGCGATCATCTCGCCCATCTCAGCCCGCCTCGCCCTGCGGTTCGGCACCAAGCGCATCGTCGGGCTGGGGCTGGCGTCGATGAGCGTCGGCTTCTTCTGGGCAAGCTTCCTCACGGCCGACACGTCGTACTGGGCGGTGATCGTGCCCCAGATGATCTTCATGGCCGGGGGCCTGGCCCTCACCACGGCGCCCGCCACCGAGTCGATCATGGGCTCGCTGCCCAAGGCCAAGGCCGGCGTGGGCTCGGCGGTCAACGACACCACCCGTGAGATCGGCGGCACGCTCGGCGTCGCCGTGGTCGGCTCGGCGTTCTCCTCCCTCTACGGGCCCCAGATCGTCGACAAGCTCACGGCCCTCGGCGTGCCCGCCGAGCCGGTGCGCATCGCCGAGGAGTCGGTGGTGGCCGCGGTCGAGGTGGCCAACCGGGCCCCCGCGTTCGCCCGCCCCGCCATCCTCGAAGCAGCCTCGGACGCCTTCCTCCACGGCATGGCCCTCGGGTGCCGGGTGGCGGCGCTGGCCACGCTGGTCGGCTCGGCCGTCGCCTTCGCCGCCCTGCCCGCCCGAGCGTCGGCGCCCGCCGACGAGGTCGAGGGCGGACCGCTGGGCGTCGACGCCCTGGCCCCGGCCTGATCCCGGGGTGGACGGGGCCGGTTGGCCCCGTCCACCCCCGGACGGGTAGCGTTGCCCTCCGCTGCGAGCGCACCTCTCCGCGCCGCTCACGCCCTCGCTCTCAGGACACCAGTCGCATGAACCGCACCGACCTCATCGATCAGGCCAGCCTCCGCACCGACATCCCGGACTTCGCGCCCGGCGACACGCTCAAGGTGCACGTGCGGGTGGTCGAGGGCAACAAGCAGCGCGTCCAGGTCTTCCAGGGCGTCGTCATCCGCCGCCAGGGCGGGGGCGTGCAGGAGACCTTCACGGTCCGCAAGCTCTCCTACGGCGTCGGCGTCGAGCGCACGTTCCCGGTGCACTCCCCGATCATCGACAAGATCGAGGTGTTCACCCGGGGCGACGTGCGCCGGGCGAAGCTCTACTACCTGCGCGACCGCGTCGGGAAGGCCGCCAAGGTCAAGGAGAAGCGCGAGTTCTGATCGCGCCTCGCCGGGCCTGAGCGTCCGGCCGCAACGCCGGGCCTCGTGCGTACGATGGCTCGCGTGATCCGACCAGGCCCGCGCCGGCGGGACGAGAGGTGTCGCCCATGAGCGCCGACGATCTCGAGCAGTACGAGGCGGAGATCGAGCACCAGCTCTTCCAGGAGTACCGCGACGTCGCGCCCACGTTCCGCTTCGTGGTCGAGACCGAGCGCCGCTTCTACCTCGCCAACGCCGTCGAGCACACCGTGCACACCGAGGGCGGGCGCACCTGGGTGGAGCTCGTGCTGCGCGACGCTTGGGTCTGGGACATGTACCGGCAGACGCCGATGCGCTTCGTGCCGTCGGTCCGGGTCGTCACGTTCATGGACGTGACCGTCGTGGAGCTCGCCGCGCACGACCTCGACCTGTGACCCGGGGCCGGCAGCGGCTGGGCGCGGCGGGCGAGGAGCGGGCGGCTCGGTGGTACGTCGCGCACGGCTACGAGGTGGTGGCCCGCAACTGGCGGTGCCGCGACGGCGAGCTCGACCTGATCGTGGCGCGGGACCGCACGATCGTGGTGTGCGAGGTCAAGACCCGGTCATCGCTCGCGTACGGCCATCCGGCCGAGGCCGTGACCCCGACGAAGCAGCGCCGCATCCGCGGCCTGGCCGCCCGCTGGCTGGCCGAGGCCGAGGTCCCCTTCCGCCCCGACGTGGTCCGCTTCGACGTGGCGGCGGTGCTGCCGCGCGAGGTCAGCGTGATCGAGGGCGCGTTCTAGCGGCGGGCCCCCCTCGTTCCCGCCGGGCGCTGGCACCGGGCGCGTCGGGCGGGGTGTGCACGTTTGCGCACCTGGTGCGAAGAAGTGCACAACGACGGGGCGGGTCGTGCGGTGTCGGGGTGGGGGTGTGCACGTTTGCGCACCCCGTGCGGAGACGTGCACAGCGACGGGGCGGGGTCGACAGGAGCGCACGGCTGCGGCGTCGCGGCGCGGGCCGAGGTCGGCCGGGGTCAGCGGCGGCGACCGGTGGGGCGGCGCTTCGCCCGGTGCTCCCAGCAGCCGTGGTGCCAGTGGCGGCGCTCCTCGGGGGCGGCGATCGGCACCGCCACCCGGTGACCGGTGCCGGGCGGGATGTCCTGCTGGCACCCGGGGCACACGTAGCGCTTGGTGGCCTCGTAGGGCTGGACCCGCCGGACCTCGACCTCGTCGTCGGCCCAGGGCCACATCAGCCGAGGAACGCCCAGGCGAGCAGCAGCGCGCACACCACGACGGCCCCGACGACCATGGCGTAGTCGGCCGGGGTCTTGGACATCTTGCGGTGCGGGTTGAAGCCCATGCCCCAACCCTACGGCCGCGCCCGCCGGGCGCCCCACCTAGGGTCCCCGACGTGCAGCTCCCGCCCCGCCCCGACGACACCGATGGCGTCCGGCTCGCCCTCGACGAGGGCGTGGCCACGCTGACGCTGTCGAACCCGCGCCGCAAGAACGCCATCACGCCACCCATGTGGGGCGAGCTGACCGAGGCGTTCCGCTGGATGGCCCACGACGACACCGTCCGGGCGGTGGTGGTCACGGGCGAGGGCGACGACTTCTGCTCGGGCGCCGACCTGAGCGACGGGCCCAAGGTCCACGCCACCGCCTACATGCGCTACCTCAACGAGGGGCCGCTCGCCCTGCACTCCCTGGCGAAGCCGACCATCGCCCGGGTCGACGGGATCGCGGCCGGGGCCGGGCTCAACCTGGCCCTCGGGTGCGACCTGATCGTCGCCTCGGACCGAGCGCGCTTCAGCGAGATCTTCGCCCGGCGGGCGCTGTCGATCGACTACGGCGGCTCCTGGCTGCTGCCCCGGCGGGTGGGGCTGGGCAAGGCCAAGGAGCTGGCGCTGCTGGCCGACATCGTCGATGCCGCCGAGGCGCAGCGCATCGGCCTGGTGAACAAGGTGGTCCCGGTCGGCGAGCTCGACGCGGCCGTGGGTGCGTGGGCGGCGCGGCTCGCCGCCGGGCCGCCGATCGCCCTGGCCCAGACCAAGGCGATGCTCGACGCGTCGAGCGAGATGTCGCTCGCCCAGGCGCTCGAGGCCGAGGCGGCGGCCCAGGCGGTCAACTTCGGGACGAAGGACACCGCCGAGGCGATCCAGGCCTTCCTCCAGAAGCGGACGCCCACCTACCGGGGGCGCTGATCGCTCGGCGCCTGCTGCGCCAGATGGGTCGCATCCGGCGTTCGCCGTCGGACCCCGTCGGTAGGGTGCCGGCGCTGCCTCGCAGCCCCTCGGCCTCGGCCCCGCTCGCTCGCCGGCGACACGGCGTCCCACCCCGGTCCCCTCCGCGCTCGTCGAGCGCAAGGAGCGCGTGCGGTGTACGCCAGCATCCCCTCCGCCGTCGTCCTCGGCGTCGACGGCCGCCCCGTCTCGGTCGAGGTCCACGTCGGGCGCGGGCTCCCCGGCCTCACCATCGTCGGGCTCCCCGATGCCTCGTGCCGAGAGGCGCGCGACCGGGTGCGCGCCGCCGTGCTCGCCTCCGAGCTGCCGTGGCCCGACCGGAAGATCACCGTGAACCTCGCACCGTCGTCCACGCGCAAGGTGGGGAGCGGGCTCGACCTGGCGATCGCGGTGGGCGTGCTCGCCGCGTCCGGCGAGGTCCCGAGCGCGGCGGTCGCCGACCTCGGCTTCCTCGGCGAGCTGGGCCTCGACGGGACGGTGCGCGCCGTGGCCGGCACCGTCCCCCTCGTCGACGCCGTCGGGGCACCCCAGGTCGTGGTACCGGTGGCCAGCGCGGCGGATGCCGCGCTGGTCGACGGGCGGACCATCCGGGCGGTGCGGACCCTCTCGGAGCTGGTGGCCGCCCTTCGAGCCGACGCCCCGTGGCCCGACCACGATCTGCCCCGGCCCGATGCCGACGATTCGCCTCCCCCCGACCTCGCGGACGTCCGAGGCCAGCCGGTGGTTCGCGCCGCGCTCGAGGTGGCCGCCGCCGGAGGCCACCACCTCCTGATGGTGGGCCCACCCGGTGCGGGCAAGACGATGCTGGCCGAGCGGCTGCCGGGCCTCCTGCCGCCGCTGGCGCGCGACGAGGCCATGGCGGTGTCTCGGATCCACTCCGCGGCCGGGCGGAAGCTCGCCGGTGGGCTCATCCGCCGGCCCCCGTTCCGCGCGCCCCACCACACGGCGACGCTCACGTCGCTCGTCGGCGGGGGCAGCGATGCCATGCGCCCCGGCGAGGTCTCCCTGGCCTCGGGCGGTGTGCTGTTCCTCGACGAGCTGTCCGAGTTCGCGCCGTCGTCGCTCGACGCCCTCCGCCAACCCCTCGAGGATGGGACCATCCGGGTCCGCCGCGCCCGGTTCGCCGCCGACCTCCCGGCGCGCTTCCTGCTCGTGGCCGCCATGAACCCCTGCCCGTGCGGCGAGGCCGGCCGACCGGGCGCCTGTCGCTGCCCTGACGGCGCCCTCGCCCGGTACCAGCGACGGCTCTCGGGACCGCTCCTCGATCGCTTCGACCTCCGGGTGGACGTGCACCGTCCGATCGTCGACGACCTGCTGGGCGGGGAGCCGGGCGAGCCGAGCGCGGCGGTGGCCGGGCGCGTCCGGGTGGCGCGCGACCGGGCGCGAGACCGCGGCGTGCGCTGCAACGCGGAGCTTCGGGGGGCGGCGCTCGACCGGTTCGCGTCGATCGACCCGTCGGCCGAGCCGCTCCTCCGCAGCGCGCTGGAGACGGGGCGGCTGACCGCTCGGGGGCTCGATCGCGTGCGCCGCGTCGCCCGCACCCTGGCCGACCTCGCAGGCGACGACGAGTCGCTCGGGGTCGCGCACCTGAGCGCGGCGCTCCAGTTGCGTGCCGAGGTGCGCCTCGGCGCGGGCGTGGTCGCATGACCGCCGGGCCGGCCGAGCGGGCCGCCCTGGTCGCGCTGGCATCGCTGCCGACCATCGGGCCGGCCACGTTGCTCGCCCTGCAGCAGCGGGGCGACGCCGCCGATGCGTGGGCCCTCGTCCATCGCGGGCGCGGCGACCAGCACCCGATCATCGCCTCGGCTGCTGCCGGGCGGCCGGGCCACCTCGGGCTCGCCGAGGTCCACGCCGCGGCCGGCCCCATCGATGCGGCCGCGTTCCTCGCGCACCATCGCCGGTTCGGCATCGAGGTCCTCGTCCGGGGCGACGACACCTACCCCGATCGGCTCGCCGGCGACCCGGCGCCTCCGGCCCTGCTCTTCGTCGACGGGTCGCTCGCCGCCCTCGACGGTCGCACGGTCGCCATCGTCGGGACGCGCAACGCCACCCGGCTCGGCTGCGACACGGCCGCGTCGCTGGCCGCCCAGCTGGCGGCGACCGACATCGCCATCGTGTCCGGGCTGGCCCTCGGGATCGACGGCGCCGCCCACCGCGCGGTCGTGGAGGCCTTCGGGCGGGGGCAGCGGATCGCGCCGCCCGTGGCGGTCGTCGCCGCAGGGCTCGACCGGCGCTACCCGCGCCGCCACGCCGAGCTGCACGCCCAGGTGGCGCGGCGCGGGGCGGTGGTGAGCGAGGTGCCGATCGGCGTCGCGCCCACGCGATGGCGCTTCCCCGCCCGCAACCGCATCATCGCGGGGCTGGCCGATGCGCTCGTCGTGGTGGAGTCCCGCTCGGCCGGCGGGTCGATGCTCACCGTGGGGGAGGCGCTGGCGCGCGACGTGCCCGTGCTGGCCGTGCCCGGCCACCCCACCGCCGCGGCGTCCGCCGGCGCGCTCGACCTGATCTGCGACGGGGCGACCCCCGTCCGCGATGCCGAGGACGTCCGGGTGGCGATCGGTGCCGGTGGGGCGACCTCGGGCGCGCCGGGCGCGGCCGACGCCGGCGGTGCGGACGACGACCCCCGCGCCGTCGTCGCCCTCGGCGTGCTCGACCGGGGTCCGACGAGCCTCTCGGAGCTGGTCGCCGCGACGGGCTGGACGGTCTCGGGAGCGTCCGAGGTGCTCCTCGCGCTCGAGCTGCAGGGCCGGATCGTCCGGTCCGGCGGCTGGTTCGAGCGATGCGGCCGACCGGGGGAGGTGGCGGGGCGGTGATGCGCACGATCCGCGTTCCTTCGACCACGAACGTCGTTCGGCCGGTACGGTGGGGGCGTGCGCTGGGAGGTCGATGGGTTCGTTGCGTCCCTCACCGGGTCCGCGCCCGCCACCGTGAGCGCCTACCGCTCCGACCTCGTCGACTTCACGACCTGGGCCGAGCGGTCCGGGATCGAGGGGCCGGGCTCGGTCGATCGCCGCACGCTCCGCCGCTACCTCGTGCACCTCGCCGAGCGCCCGGTGGCTCCGCGCACGCTCGCCCGCCGGGCGTCCTCGCTGCGTCGCTACTTCGGCTGGCAGGTCCGCTCCGGGCGCCTCGCGGTCGATCCGACCATCGGCCTGCACGCGCCGCGCGGCACCGGCCGGCTCCCGGCGGTGCTGCACGACGACCAGCTCCACCAGCTCCTCGACGCGCCGCCCGCCCGAGCGGCGCTCGACGAGGGGCGCGACGGCCCGGCCGACCCCGTCGACCGCGCCCGGTTCCTCCGCGACCAGGCGTGCCTCGAGCTCCTCTACGGCAGCGGTCTGCGCGTCTCCGAGCTCTGCGGCCTGCGCCTCGGCGACTGCGACCTGGCGGAGGCCCGGGTGCGCGTGTGGGGCAAGGGGTCCAAGCAGCGGATCGTGCCGATGAGCGAGCCGTCGATCGCCGCGGTCCGGGTCTACCTCGCCGACGGGCGGCCGCTGCTCGCCTCGGCGGGGAAGGTGGGCGACCTCCTCTTCGCCAACCTGCGGGGCAACCCGCTCACCCCGCGACGTGCGACGGCTCCTCGATCGCCGGGCGCCCGAGCCCACCCACCCGCACGCTGCGCCACACCTTCGCCACCCACCTGCTCGACGGGGAGCGGACCTCCGCAGCGTGCAGGAGCTGCTGGGCCACGAGGACCTGGCCACCACGCAGATCTACACGCACGTCAGCCGGGAGCGGCTGCGCGACGTCTTCGATCGGACCCACCCCCGTGCGTAGCGAGGTGCGGCCGTGAGCGCCGATCCGGTCCCGGAGCTCTGGGAGGCCTACCACCGGGTCCCCGGGCGGCCCACGCGCGACCCGCTGATCGTCCACTACTCGCCGCTCGTCAAGTACGTGGCCGGCCGGGTGGCGGTCGGGCTGCCCGGCAACGTCGAGCAGGCCGACCTCGTCTCCTACGGCATCTTCGGGCTGATCGACGCCATCGAGAAGTTCGACCCCAGCCGAGGCTTCAAGTTCGAGACCTACGCCATCTCCCGCATCAAGGGCGCCATCCTCGACGAGCTCCGCTCGATCGACTGGGTGCCTCGCTCGGTGCGGGCGAAGGGTCGAGCGGTGGAGCGGGCCTTCTCCAAGCTGGAGGCCGAGCTGAAGCGCTCGCCCACCGAGGCCGAGCTGGCCGAGGAGCTCGAGATGAGCGAGGCCCAGCTCCAGCAGGTGCTCGGCCAGCTCTCGCTCACGGGCGTCGCCGCCCTCGACGAGATGCTGGGCGACCGCTCCGACGCCACGACCCTCGGCGACACCATCCCCGACCGCGCCGACGGCCCCGGTGCCCTGCTCGAGCAGGTGGAGCTGCGCGAGCAGCTCGCCGAGGCCATCGAGCGGATGCCCGAGCGCGAGAAGATCGTGCTCACCCTCTACTACTTCGAGAACCTCACGCTCGCCCAGATCGGCGAGGTGCTGGGCGTGACCGAGAGCCGGGTCAGCCAGATCCACACCAAGTCGGTGCTCCAGCTGCGCAGCCGCCTCCAGGCGGCGCAGCGCGAGCCCGCCTGACCCGAGGCGACGCCGGCCCCGGAGGGTCCCGGTGAGCGTCCGGCGCCGAGCCGCCGGGCTCCTCCTCGCCCTGGCGCTGGCCTGCGCCGGTGCGGTCGGCCCGGCGGGGGCCGAGCGCAGGTCCGATGCTGCGGGGTGGCGCACCTACCGGCCGCCCACCGACGGCGCGGTCCTCGATCCGTTTCGACCACCGCCCCAGCCGTGGCTCGCCGGCAACCGGGGCATCGAGTACCGGACCGAGCCGGGAGCCGACCTGGTGGCCATCGGCCCGGGGACCGTCGCCTTCGCCGGGTCGGTGGCCGGACGCCTGGTCGTGAGCATCGTGCACCCCGACGGGCTGCGCTCCTCGCTCACCGGCGTCGCCGAGCTCACCGTGGCGGCCGGGACGGCCGTGTGGGCCGGGGCCCCGATCGCCATCGCCGCCGACCGGGTCCACCTGGGGGTCCGGCGCGGCGATGCGTACCTCGACCCGGCCACGCTGTGGGGCACCCAGGCCGGGGGCGGCCACGTCCGGCTCGTCCCGCGCTTCAGGCGGGCCGGCCTCCTCGCCGCCTGCTCCCGGGAACCGCGGGTCCGCTGGTCCTCGTCCGCGCCGCCGAGGCCGTGTCGTGGTGAGCCGGTGGTCGCGCCGCCGCAGCTTGGGAGGGGTGGGGAGCGCGGCTAGCCTCGTCGGTCGGTCCACCGCCCGGTGGTCCGCGCCCAGACCTGCCCTCCCCACCAACGGTCGCCTGCTCGCAGGTGCGTGGGAGCGGGCATCGCCAACCGTTGGAGAGGAGCAGCCATGACGGAACCCGTCGTGACCATGAAGCAGCTGCTGGAGGCCCGAGTCCACTTCGGCCACCAGACCCGGCGCTGGAACCCGAAGATGAAGCGCTTCATCTTCGGCGAGCGCAACGGCATCTACATCATCGACCTGCAGCAGACCCTGCAGCGCCTCGAAGCCGCCTACACCATCGTGCGCGACACCGTCGCCGACGGCGGCTCGGTGCTGTTCGTCGGCACCAAGAAGCAGGCCCAGGACCCGATCCAGAGCTACGCCGAGAAGTGCGGCATGCCCTACGTGAACGAGCGCTGGCTCGGCGGCATGCTCACCAACTTCGAGACCATGTCGAAGCGCGTCGCCAAGATGGCCGAGTACCGCCGGATGCGCGACTCGGGCGAGTTCGAGGCCATGCCCAAGAAGGAAGCCCTCCTGATCAGCCGCGAGCTGGCCAAGCTCGAGCGCAACCTGGGCGGCATCGCCCAGATGGAGAAGGCCCCCTCCGCCGTGTTCATCCTCGACACCAAGGAGGAGCACATCGCGGTGACCGAGGCCAACAAGCTCGGCATCCCGATCGTCGCCGTGGTCGACACCAACTGCGACCCCGACATCATCCAGTACGTCATCCCGGGCAACGACGACGCCATCCGCTCGGGCGCCCTCATGTGCCGCGTCATCGCCGACGCGGTCGAGGAGGGGCGCCTCATCGCGTCCAAGCGCCCCGGCGCCGCCCAGCCGCCGCGGGCCCGCACCGCGGACGAGGAGGCGGCCGTCGCCGCCCAGCAGGCCGAGGCCCGTCGCCAGGCTGCCGCCGCCGCCGCCGAGCGCGAGGCCCGCATCGCCGCCCAGCAGGCGGCCCCCCAGCCCGACCCCGAGGCGCCCACCGCCACCGACGAGACCGCCGAGGCCCCCGTCGCCGAGGCGCCCGCGCCCGAGGCCCCCGCGGCCGACGAGACCACCGAGGAGAGCACCCCCGATGCCTGAGTTCACCGCCAAGGACGTCCAGGCCCTGCGCCAGTCCACCGGTGCCGGGATGATGGACGCCAAGAAGGCGCTCCAGGAGAACGGGGGCGACCCCGAGGCCGCCGCCCAGTGGCTGCGCGAGAAGGGCCTCGCCAAGTCGGCGGCCCGCGAGGATCGCGACAACAGCCAGGGCACCGTCGCCGTCTCGCTGGTGGAGGGCGTCGCCGCCATCGCCCAGCTCAAGTGCGAGACCGACTTCGTCGCCAAGTCCGACCAGTTCTCCACGCTGGTGCAGGAGATCGCCACCATCGCCGCCACCACCGGCGTCGATGAGGCCACCACCGCCAAGGCCGAGGCCATCGACGACCTCAAGGTCACCCTCAAGGAGAACATCGAGCTGGGCGAGATCGTCCGGTTCGAGGCGGGCGACGGCAACGTGCTCGACACCTACGTCCACCGCCAGGACGGTCGCGGCGTGCTCGGCGTCATCGTGGAGCTCGCCGGCGGCAGCGCCGAGCTGGCCCACGACATCGCCGTGCACATCGCCTTCACCAAGCCCAAGTACCTCACCAACGACGAGGTGCCGGCCGAGGACGTGGAGAAGGAGCGGGCCAGCCTCGAGGCCATCACCCGCGCCGAGGGCAAGCCGGAGCAGGCGATCGCCAAGATCGTCGACGGCCGCCTGGGGGCCTGGTACAAGGACCAGGTGCTGATCGACCAGCCCTACGTGAAGGACGACAAGCAGACCATCGCCCAGCTGCTGGGCGGCGCGTCGATCGTCCGCTTCGCCCAGGTCTCGATCGGCTGATCGATGGCCGACGCCCCACCGGACGAGCCCACCGCCGATGCGTCCCCCCGCTGGGACCGCATCGTCCTCAAGCTCTCCGGTGAGGCGTTCGCCGGCACCGCCGGCTTCGGCATCGACGGCGGGGTCGTGCGCGCCCTCGCCGAGGAGATCGTCGACGCCCGCACCATGGGCGTCGACGTCGCCGTCGTCATCGGCGGCGGCAACATCTGGCGGGGGATGATCGGCGCCGGGGCCGGCATGGACCGCGCCCAGGCCGACTACATGGGCATGCTCGCCACGGTCATCAACGGCCTCGGCCTCCAGGACACGCTCGAGCAGCTCGACCAGCCCACCCGGGTGATGACCGCGCTCCACATGGAGCAGATCGCCGAGCCCTACATCCGCCGGCGGGCCATGCGCCACCTCGAGAAGGGGCGCGTTGTGATCCTGGCGGGCGGGCTCGGCGCCCCGTTCTTCACCACCGACACCCCCGCCGCCCTGCGCGCCGCGGAGCTGTCGGCCGGCGCGGTGATCAAGGGCACCCACGGCGGCGTCGACGGCGTCTACACCGCGGACCCCCGCAAGGACCCGACGGCCACCAAGCTCGACGAGGTCACCTACATGGACGTCCTCAACAAGGGCCTGGCCGTCATGGACCCCACGTCCATCACGTTCTGCATGGACAACCAGCTCCCCATCGTCGTGTACGACGCCATCACCCCCGGGAACCTCCGGCGTGTCCTCACCGGCGCGCAGGGAGTCGGTACCCTGGTCCGGTGACCCGCCCCCGACGAGAAGCCCCATGAGCGACGACACGGCGTCGATGGTGATCGACGACTCCCGCGAGCGGATGAGCCGCGCCGTCGAGCGCACCCGTTCGGAGTTCACCAGCGTGCGCACCGGGCGGGCCGCCCCCGCGCTGGTCGAGAAGATCCCGGTGGAGTACTACGGCTCCGACGTGCCCCTGCAGCAGCTCGCCGGGTTCAGCGTCCCCGAGGCCCGGATGCTCGTGATCTCGCCGTTCGACAAGGGGGCGATGGGCGCCATCGAGAAGGCGATCCGCCAGTCCGACCTCGGGCTCAACCCCTCGAACGACGGCAACAACATCCGCCTGAGCTTCCCGCCGCTCACCGCCGAGCGGCGCAAGGAGTACGTGAAGATCGTCAAGGCGATGGCCGAGGAGGGCCGCGTCGCCGTGCGCAACGCCCGCCGCGCCGGCCGCCACGACCTCGAGTCCTTCGAGAAGGACGGGGACCTCTCCGAAGACGAGCTGGCCCGCGCCGAGAAGGAGCTCGACAAGCTCACCCACGCCGCCGAGGCCGAGATCGACGCTGCGCTGGCCCACAAGGAGCAGGAGCTGCTCGAAGACTGACCGGGTGCGGGCCGTCGGGCCCGCGCCACCGACCGCAGGCGGCACGGCCGCCGCACCGGACCCCCGCCCCGGCGGGGGACCGAGCCCCAGGAGGTGGCATGGACGACCAGCGAGGACGAAGCGACGACACGCAGCCCGGCGATCCGTCGGAGGGCGTGCGCATCATCGGCGCCGACGAGGCGGCCGAGGCCATCGAGCGGGGCGAGGTCGCCCCGCGCCGCACCGACGACGAGCTGCGCTTCGGCGACCGTCCGCCCGGCCCCCCCGCCGGGCCGCGGCCGGCGCTGCGGTTCCCCCTCGACGCCAGCGCCGACCCGTCGCGCATCGAGCGCCCGCCGGTCGACCCGGCGCCCGATCCCGTCACCGGTCCCGTCTCGCTGCCGCACTGGACCGAGCCGCCCACCGGTGAGGTCCCCGCGGTGCTGATCGGCGACGATCGGCCGCTCATCGAGGACGACGACGACCTCGACGCCTGGTCGTCGTTCGCCACGTCGACGCCTCGGTGGCGCGACGCCGACGACGACTGGAGCGACGACGGCTTCGTCGAGCAGCTCGCCGGCGACAGCGGCGAGGTCCGGGTGGGTGCGCTGGGCGACGTCGACGCCGAGCCCAGCCACGAGGAGTACTTCGGCTTCGAGGACATGGAGGCACGGGTGGAGG
Organism: Acidimicrobiales bacterium; assembly: GCA_041394165.1. Classification (GTDB taxonomy): domain Bacteria; phylum Actinomycetota; class Acidimicrobiia; order Acidimicrobiales; family Iamiaceae; genus Aquihabitans. The sequence goes on along the minus strand of JAWKIT010000008.1, from coordinate 78,428 downwards.
AGCGGACCGCGGATGCAGGTGCCTCCGGCCCCTGGCAGACCGACGACGACTGGAGCGCGTCCGACGAGGTCGTCGAGCCCGCCGCCGAGTGGGACGCCGGCGACGGCTACGGCGACGAGTACGCCGACGGTGGCTACGACCAGGGCTACGAGGACGGCGGCTACGACGACGGTGGCTACCTGCCGCCGGGCGGCGCTGACAACGGCGGCCGCAACATGCCCGTCGCGATCGGCGTCGGCGTCGGGCTCGCCGCCCTGGCGCTGGTGACCCTCTCGATCGGCTCGGCGGCGGCCACCGTCCTGGTGACGGCGATCCTGGCGGTCTGCGCCTTCGAGTACTTCGAGGTCCTGCGCAAGGTCGGCTGGGAGTCCGCCCACCTCGTGGGCCTGGTAGCCGTCGTGGCCCTCCCGCTCGCGGTCTACTGGCGCGGCCTGGCCGCCGTCCCGCTCGTGGGCTTCGTGGTCGTGGCCACCGTGCTGTCCTGGTACCTGGCCGGCGCCGGAGGTCCCGATCCCCGGGTCCTCGAGGGGTCGGGCGCCACGCTGCTCGGCGTGTTCTGGATCGGCGGCCTCGGGTCGGCGGCCACCGCCATCCTCGGGCTCCCCGACGGTCGCGGCCTCCTGCTGGTGGCCGTGCTCGCCACCGTCGCCTACGACATCGGCGGGCTGTTCATCGGCCGGGCCATGGGCCACCGCCCGCTGTCGGCCGCCAGCCCGAACAAGACCATCGAGGGGCTGCTCGGCGGCATGGGCTGCGCCCTGCTCGTCGCCATGTTCGCCGTGGTCGGCGGCCTCGGCCCGTGGGACGGCGTCGGCGGCGCGCTCGCCCTCGGCGTCGGCGCCGCGTGCGCCGCGCCGCTCGGCGACCTGTGCCAGTCCGTGCTCAAGCGCGACCTCGGGGTCAAGGACATGGGCACCCTGCTGCCGGGCCACGGCGGGATGCTCGACCGCTTCGACGCCATGCTCTTCGTGCTCCCCACCGTGCTCTGGCTCACGGTGACCATCGGCCCCCTGGGCTGAGGCCCGAGCCGGCCCCCCCGTGCGCACCCTCGCCATCGCCGGCTCCACCGGCTCGATCGGCACCCAGACCCTCGAGGTCGTCGCCGCCGAGCCCGACCGCTACGAGGTGGTGGCCCTCGGCGCCACCGGCCGCAACCTCGACCTGCTGGTCGAGCAGGTCGAGTCCGTGCGGCCCAAGGTGGTCGCCATCGCGGATGAGGCCCACGTGGCGGCGGCGAGGGAGCGGCTCGCGGGCGTGGAGGTGCGGGCCGGCACCGACGGGCTGGCGTCGCTGGGGGGCGAGGCCGACGTCTGCGTGAACGGGGTCGTCGGCTTCGCCGGCCTCGAGGTCACCCTCGCCACCCTCCAGGCCGGACGCCGCCTGGCCCTGGCCAACAAGGAGTCGCTGATCGCCGGCGGCCCGGTCGTGCAGCGCGCCCGGCGCACCCCCGGGGCCGAGCTCGTGCCCGTCGACAGCGAGCACGGCGCGCTGCACCAGTGCCTGCGGTCGCGCGACCCGCACGGCCCGGCGCGCGTGGCCTCGCTCGTGCTCACCGCCAGCGGTGGGCCCTTCCGCGGCCGCTCGAAGGACGAGCTGGCCACGGTCACCATCGACGACGCCCTGGCCCACCCCACGTGGAGCATGGGCCCGAAGATCACGGTCGACTCGTCGACCCTGATGAACAAGGGCCTCGAGGTGATCGAGGCCCACGAGCTGTTCGGTGGGCCCGCCGGTGCCGATGGGGTGGGGATCGGCTTCGACCAGATCGACGTCGTCGTCCACCCCCAGTCGATCGTGCACTCCATGGCCACCTACACCGACGGATCCACCATCGCCCAGCTCTCGCAGCCGACGATGTGCCTGCCCATCAGCTACGCGCTGGCGTGGCCCGACCGGGGCGCGGCGCCCTTCGGCGCCATCGACTGGGCCCGGCTCGGCCACCTCGACTTCGAGCCGCCCGACCTCGAGGCCTTTCCGTGCCTCGGCCTCGCGTACGCGGCCGGGCGGGCCGGCGGGCTGGCCCCGGCGTGGCTCAACGCCGCCAACGAGGAGGCGGTCGCCGCCTTCCTCGACGGCCGGATCGCCTGGGTCGACATCGCCGCGGTGTGCGCCGCGGTGCTCGACCGCCACGACGACGCCCCCGCCGATGATGTGACCGCCGTCGTCGAGGCCGACCGCCGGGCCCGCTCGCAAGCCCGTAGCGTGATGGGCATGACCGACGCCGTGGGCCCGAGCTGATGGCCGCCACCCCGCCCCCGCCGCTGCCCGACGCGCCCGACCGCCCCGAGGGCGGGACCGCGACCAAGGTGGCCGCCAAGGTGTCGTCGCAGAGCTACGGCGCCGGCGAGCCCACCGGCGGTGGCACCTGGCGCCTGGGCGCCGTGCTGGTCGCCCTCGCCCTGCTCGGGCTCACCAACATCTGGCTGCTGATCGTCATCCTCGCCATCGTCCTCATGATCACCCTGCACGAGCTGGGCCACTACCTGATGGCCAAGCGGGCGGGGATGAAGGTCACCGAGTTCTTCCTCGGCTTCGGTCCCAAGATCTGGTCCACCCGGCGGGGTGAGACCGAGTACGGCATCAAGGCGATCCCCGCCGGCGCCTACGTGAAGATCCCGGGCATGGTGAACCTCGACGAGGTGGCACCCGAAGACGAGGGGCGCACCTACCGCCAGAAGCCGTTCTGGGACCGCATCGGGGTCGCGGTGGCCGGCTCGGCCATGCACTTCCTGCTCGCCCTCGTCCTCATCTACGTGGCCCTCGTGTTCGTCGGCCAGCCCGCCGGCTCGATGACCTCCGACGTGGGATCGCGGCCCGCCGTGCTCGCCGAGGTGCTCGACGGCACCGGGGCCTCCGACGCCGGTCTGCGGGTGGGTGACGAGGTGATCGACGTCGATGGCACCGAGATCACCTCGGCCCGCGAGCTCTCCGAGACGCTGCGGCCGCTGCGCGGCCAGACCGTGCCGGTGACCGTCGTGCGCGACGGCGAGACGATCACCCAGGACGTCGCCCTGCGCCGCTACACCTACGAGGGTGAGCCGGCGTGCGGCATGGGCATCGTGATGCAGTCCGTCGAGGAGGAGCGGGTGAGCCCGGCGGCCGGCCTCGTCCAGACCCCGAAGCAGTTCGGCGACATCCTGTGGGTCTCGGCCAAGGGCCTGGGGTCGTTCTTCTCGCCCGACGGGATCGGCAACTTCGCCTCGCAGGTGGGCAGCGCCCGCGACGACGCCTCCACCCGCAAGGACACCGAGCAGGACGAGGCGCGCGACCCGTGCGCCGCCGGGGCCACGAGCTCGGGCTCGTCGCAGGGCGAGGACCGCATCTTGTCCATCTACGGCCTGGTGCGGATCGGCTCCGACGTGGGCGGCGTCGACCCGGGGGCGCTCATCGGCCTCTTCGCCGTGGTGAACATCTTCATCGGCATGTTCAACCTCGTGCCGCTGCTGCCCTTCGACGGCGGGCACGTGGCCATCGCCGTCTACGAGCGCATCCAGGAGAAGCGGCTCCACTACGGCGAGCGGCGGTACTTCACCGACGTGAGCCGCCTGCTCCCGCTCACCTACGGCGTGGTGGTGCTGCTCGCCATGCTGTTCGTGACCAGCATGTACCTCGACATCGTCAACCCGGTCGGGGGCTGAGGTGGACGACGGATCGATCGTCGTCGCCCCGCGCCGGCGCACCCGCCAGATCACCCTCGCCCATCCGAGCCACCCGATCTCGGTGGGCGGCGACGCGCCGATCTCGGTGCAGTCGATGACGACCACCAAGACCGCCGACGTCGAGGGCACCCTCCAGCAGATCTACGCCCTCTTCGGCGCCGGGGCCGACATCGTGCGGTGCACCTGCAACGACGCCGACGCCGCGGCCGGGCTCGCCCACATCGTGCCCCGCTCGCCGGTGCCGATCATCGCCGACGTGCACAACAACCACCGGATGGCCCTGGCCGCCCTCGACGCTGGCGTGCACGGCCTGCGGCTCAACCCGGGCAACATCCGCAAGCCCGAGCACATCAAGCTCATCGCCTCCGAGGCCCGCGACCGCGGCGTGCCGATCCGCATCGGCGTCAACGGCGGCTCGCTCGACGAGCGCCTCTACCAGAAGCACGGCGGTCGGGTGACCCCCGAGGCCATGGTCGAGTCGGCCCAGATGGAGCTGGCCTACTTCGACGAGGTCGGCTTCGACCAGGTGAAGATCTCGGTGAAGGCGTCGAGCGTGCCGCTCATGATCGAGGCGTACCGCCAGCTCTCCGAGGCCACCGACCACCCGCTGCACCTCGGGGTCACCGAGGCCGGACCGCCGCCGGCTGGGCTGGTGAAGGCCACCGCCGGCATCGCGGCCCTGCTGGCCGAGGGCATCGGCGACACCATCCGCTACTCGCTCACCGCCGACCCGGTGGAGGAGGCGAGGGCCGGCCGGGTCCTGCTCGAGGCCATGGGCCTGCGCGAGCGCAAGGGGCTCGACCTCATCGCCTGCCCGTCGTGCGGGCGCGCCGAGGTCGACGTCATCAAGGTCGCCAACGATGCCCAGGCCGCCCTCGAGGGGATGGAGATCCCGATCCAGGTCGCCGTCATGGGGTGCGTGGTGAACGGGCCGGGCGAGGCGCGCGACGCCGACCTCGGGATCGCGGCCGGGCGCCAGAAGGGCCACCTGTTCGTGAAGGGCCAGGTCGTGGCGGTGGTCCCCGAGGCCGAGATGGTCGATGCCCTGGTGGACTGGGCCGGGCGCATCGCCGAGGAGGGTGTCGACGGTGCCCTCACCCACGCCGAGGCCGGCGCCGCCGAAGCCGCCGAGGCCGACCGGGCGGCGCTGCTCGACGAGCAGGGCGCCGACGCCAACGCGTCCGAGCAGAAGGTCGAGCTGATCCGCAAGCACCTCGAGGAGCGCTGAGGCGCCGAGGCGGCGCCGTCGCTACCAGTTCCAGGGCAGGATCTGGGCCAGCTCGGGCTTGGGGTCGGCGAGGAACACGTACCAGGCCGACGCGGCGATGGCGAGGCCGGTGAAGCCCCAGGCGATCGCCTTCACCCACACCGGCTGCTGCTTCAGCTCGTCGACCTTCGCCTTCTTCTTCGCGTACTCGAGCATCCGCTCCGCCCACGGCAGCTCGCGCGAGAGGATCGTGAGGCCGATGATCACCGTGATGATCCCCTGGCCGGGGAGCACGAGCATCGCCAGGCCGGCGATCAGCACGATGAAGCCCACGACGATCGTGCCGATGCGGATGGCGATGTGGCGCTTCGCCTCCTCCTCGGTCTCCTCGTGGCGACCGGTGGCGTACTCCGCCTGGATCGCCGCCTCCTTGAGCAGCTCGATCCGCTCGTGGCGGTCCAGGTGGCCGTCGCCGTCGAGGTCCCCGTGGCGCGGGGCGGGATCGGCGGCCGCGCCGCCGTGCTCGAGGGTGGCCTCGCCGTCGTCGTGCCGCTCCATCGATCCAGTATCGCGGACGGTCACCGGGCGCGGAGACGGTCCCAGAGGTCGTGGTCGATCAGGTCGGCGTACTCGTCGTGGCGCTCGAGGTAGCCGCGCACGTAGGGGCAGAGCGGGACGATCTGGAGGCCGTCGGCGCGGGCATCGTCGAGCACGCGCGCCGCGAGCTGGCCGGCCAGCCCTTGGCCCTCGTACTCGTCCCGCACGCCGGTGTGGACGAAGACCCGCCGGCCCTCGTGCATCCGGTAGTCGAGCTCGCCGGCTTCGGCACCGTCGACGAGCAGGTGGTAGCGGCCTCGGTCGCCGTCGGCCTGGTGGGTGATCTCGATCGCCATCGACCCAGGATGCCGGGGGCCGACGCGATCGCGGTCAGCGATCGGCGAGGAGGTCGGCGTCGTCGGGGTGGCGCTCGAGGTAGCGGGCCACGTACCAGCAGGTCGGGACGACCGTGGCCCCGTCGGCCCGAGCGTCGTCGAGCGCCCGCCGGACGAGCAGCGCCGCCAGACCGCGGCCCTCGTGGTCGGCGCGGACGCCGGTGTGGTGCATGGTTCGGCGGTCGCCCGCGTCGCGGTGGTCGAGCTCGCCCACCTCCTCGCCTTCGACGAGCAGCACGTAGCGTCCGCCGCCGTCCCAGGTGTCGTGGCGGATCTCGCGGTCCATGCGACCAGGATGCCCGGCGCACGGCGGAGCGAGACGCCCCGGTGCCTGCGGGGCTAGCGTGCGCTCCGTGCGGCGGATCGGGGTGGCGACGTTCGCGGCGGTGCTGGTGCTCCTCGTCGGGTGCGGTGGGTCGGGGGGCGACGGCGGGGGAGGGCTGGTCGATGGCGTGCTCGCGCGGGCGACCGCCAGGTGCTCGCCTCCGAGCCCGACGGCGAGGGCGCGCCGACGGGAGGCCCGGCGATCGTGGACGCTCCGATCGCGGACGCCCCGATCGCGGACCCTTCGAGCGCCGAGTGCTCGGCGCTGCGCAGGATCGCCGACCTCGACGTCCGCGCCGGGCAGGTGGCCGACTCGGGCGACCCGGAGGAGCTCCAGCGGTTCCTGCTCGAGAACCTGGGTGCGGCGGTCGATGCCTACGACGTCGCGATCCCCGCCGTCCCGGAGATGGCGGACCAGCTGACGGCCCTGCGCGACCTCACGAGCCGCCTGGTGATCGACCCCCGATCGGCGCGGACGCTCGAGGAGATGGTCGACGTCCTGCTCGACGACGACGAGATCGGGCCGGCCAGCGGCGCCGCGATCGAGCTCGACCGGTACGCCCAGGAGCGCTGCGGGTTCTCGACCGGCAACAACTGACCGCGCGACGGGGCCGGTGCCGGACCGGAACGGACGGCCGAGGGTCGCGACCCGTCCGGGTACGCTCGCCCGCCATGGCCAAGGCTCCCGTGCTCACCCCCCAGGCGGACGACTTCCCCCGCTGGTACCAGGACGTGCTGGCGAAGGCGGAGCTGGCCGACAACGGGCCGGTGCGGGGCACCATGGTGATCCGCCCCTACGGCTACTCGCTCTGGGAGCGCATGCAGGCCGAGGTCGATGCGCGGATCAAGGGCGCCGGGGCCGAGAACGCGTACTTCCCGCTGTTCATCCCCGAGAGCTACCTCACCCGCGAGGCGGAGCACGTGGAGGGCTTCAGCCCCGAGCTCGCCGTCGTCACCCACGCCGGCGGCAAGGAGCTCGAGGAGCCCGTGGTGGTGCGGCCCACGAGCGAGACCGTCATCGGCGAGTTCATGGCCAAGTGGATCCAGAGCCACCGCGACCTGCCCCTGCTCCTCAACCAGTGGGCCAACGTCGTGCGCTGGGAGCTGCGGACGCGGATCTTCCTGCGCACCTCGGAGTTCCTCTGGCAGGAGGGCCACACCGCCCACGCCACCCAGGCCGACGCCGCCGCCTACGCCCTCCAGATCCTCCACGACGTGTACCGCGACTTCATGGTCGACGTGCTCGCCATGCCCGTGCTCATCGGGCGCAAGACGCGCCAGGAGCGCTTCGCCGGGGCCATCAACACGCTGGCCTGCGAGGCGATGATGGGCGACGCCAAGGCGCTGCAGATGGGCACCAGCCACGAGCTCGGCCAGAACTTCGCCACGGTCTTCGACATCGCCTACCAGGACGCCGAGGGCACCCAGCAGACCTGCTGGACCACGAGCTGGGGCGTGTCGACGCGGATGATGGGCGGGCTCATCATGTGCCACGGCGACGACGCCGGGCTCCGCATCCCGCCGCGGCTGGCCTCCACCCAGGTGGTCGTCCTCGTGATCAAGGACGCGGAGGGCGCCGCGGAGGCCGCCGGTCGCCTCGTCGACGAGCTGCGGGCAGCCGGCGTGCGCGCCAAGCTCGACGCCCGCACCGACACCTCGTTCGGCCGGCGGGCCACCGACTGGGAGCTCAAGGGGGTGCCCGTGCGCATCGAGGTGGGCCCGCGCGACCTGGCGAACGGCGAGGTCACCGTGGTGCGGCGCGACACGGGGGAGAAGTCCCAGGCCCCCGTGGTCGGCGTGGCCGCCACGGTCCCGGGGGTCCTCGACGCCGTGCAGGCCGACCTCCTCGCCGCTGCCACGCGCCGGCGCGACGAGCGGACCGCGGACGTGACCACGATCGAGGAGGCGCGCGAGGCGGCCCAGCTCGGCTTCGCCCGCATCCCGTGGGCGACGCTCGGCGAGGAGGGCGAGGCCACCCTCGCCCAGGACGCGATCACGGTGCGCTGCCTGCAGACGCCCGAGGGCCAGGTGCCGGCGAGCGAGGACGAGGCCGGCGTGGTGGCCGTGGTGGCCCGGGCCTACTGAGCCGGCGGGCGAGCGACGAGCCTCGTCAGCTGCGCCGGACCGTCACCCGGCCCTCGGCCTCGGACCAGCGATCGATCACGAGCTCGTCGTCCTCGACGAAGACCACGACCACCGTCTCGAGCTCGATGCGGAAGAGGTGGCCCTCGGCGGGCGCGTCGATGCCGCGCTCGGCGAAGTAGGCGGCCATCGTCCGCACCGCCTCGTCGTGGGGGATCTCCACGGCCCGGCCGGTGAGCTTGGCATCGGCCTCGCCCGGATCGGCGGCCCCCTCCTTCGGCCGGCGCGACTCCCACGGCACCCCGTGGAGGGCGAGGCGGGGATCGCGCTGGAGGTCGTGGGCCTTGCGAGCGCCCGGCATGGAGCCGAGGTGCAGCTCGCCGCCGACGAAGAACGGGTCGATCCCGCTGAGGCGGGGCGACCCATCGGCCCGGAGGGTGCCGAGGACGCAGTTGGTGGTAGCGGTGAGCAGGGCGCGAGCGCGGCCGGCGAGCTCGGGCTCGGCGGCCTCGAAGGTGGACCAGGTGGACATGGCGCCATCTTCCCCCAGGGGGGTGACAGCGAAGCGCAGCCCGCTCAGCCCCGACGGGTCTGGTCGTCCACCAGCGCCCGGAGGCGGGCGCGGTCGGCGGGGGAGGTGGCGGTGCCCGGCCAGCGGACCGTGCCCCGGGCCCGGCGGTCGAGGTAGAGCGCCCCGGGTCGCAGCTCCTCGTGGGGGAGCGACGCGAGCCAGGTCGCGGTGTCGGCCCCCTGCTCGGCGGTGCGCAGCAGCGGACCCATGGCGCGGGCGAACCCGGGGAGCGAGTCGGTCACGCCGGGCGTGGCGGCCCAGCCGGGGTGCATGGCCACGGCGACCGGGTGCTCGCCCCGCTCGGCGGCCTCGGCCACCAGGTCGACCTGTGCCCGCTTCGCCTGGGCGTAGGCGCGGGTGCCGTCCCACGGCCGACGCTCCCAGGCCCAGTCGTCGAGGTCGAGCGCCTGGAGGTACATGCCGCCCGAGGACATCCAGATCGCCCGGTCGACGTGCTCGCCGAGGCGACGGTCGAGCAGGTGCGGGGCCACGACCATCGTCGCCCAGGTGACCTCCACACCGGTCGACGAGGTCCGGCGGCGGTCGAGCAGGGCGCCGGCGTCGTGCACGAGGGCGTGGATCGGCGGCCCCGCCGCGAGCTCGTCGGCCAGGTCCTGCACCTGATCGAGCTCGCTCAGGTCACATCGGCGAAAGGTCGCGGTGCCGTCGGCCGACTCGATCGAGCGACGGACCTCGGCACCGCGCTCCGTGCTGCGCCCCACCAGCACCACCTCGGCCCCGAGGGCCGCGGTCGCGCGGGCGATCGCCGCCCCGATCCCCGAGGTGGCCCCGGTCACGACGACCCGGCGCCCGGCGAGGGCGCCGTCGGGCGGTTCGGTCCAGCCGGCGAGCGGGCCGCGGATCGCCGGGCCGAGGCGGCTGAACGAGGGGACGACGGCGAGCTCGAGGAGGGCGTCGACCGTGCGGGCGAGGGGAGCGGGGGCCATGGTCCGCCCCTACCCGGCGCCGGGCGGGCCTCGAACCGCCGGAGGCCACCGAGCGTGGCCGCCGCGGTCCGGTCGGGAACCACGAGGCGTCACCCGCTATGCTGATCCCGTTCACCTTCGGGTGGCGAGGCGTGGGCCTGGGCCCACGCCCTGTGTTTGTTCGGGCCGATCTGGCCCCCCGACGAGAGGAGCGACATGGACACCACGAGCCGTGCCCGCGCCCTCGTCGCGCCCCTGGTCGAGGAGGCGGGCGCCTCCCTCTACGACCTGGAGTACGCCGGCGGGGTGCTGCGCGTCACCGTCGAGCGCCCCGAGGGGGTCGACATGGAGCTGATGGCCGGGCTCACCCGGGCCATCTCCCGGGCGCTCGACGAGGCCGACCCGATCGCCGGCCAGTACACGCTCGAGGTCTCCAGCCCGGGGCTCGAGCGCCCGCTGCGCCGCCCCGAGCACTTCGCCGGCGCCGTCGGCTCGCTGGTGGCGCTCAAGCTCCGCGCCGGCGTCGAGGGCGACCGTCGCCTGAAGGGCACCCTCCTCGGCGTCGACGAGGGCGCCGTCACCATCGCACCCGCCGAGGGCGTCGACGTCGAGGCCCGGGTCGTCGCCCTCGCCGACATCGACAAGGCCCGCACCGTGTTCGAGTGGGGCCCGGCCCCCAAGCCCGGCGGCCCGTCCGCCAAGGGCTCCTCCTCCCCGTCCGCCGCAAAGAAGGCAGCCAGGTCATGAACGAAGAACGCATGGAGGCGATCCGCACCCTCGCCGCGGAGAAGGGCATCTCGCCCGAGACCCTGATGGGCGCGCTCGCCGACGCCCTCGAGTCGGCCTACAAGCGCCTGCCCGGCGCCTTCGAGTACGCCTGGGCCACCATCGACCCGGTCAGCGGCGAGATGCGCGTCACCGCGCAGGAGCTCGACGAGGAGGGCACGCCCTTCGGACCCGAGCTCGACGTCACCCCCGACCAGGACACGCTCGGGCGCATCGCCGCCCAGACCTTCAAGCAGGTGATGATGCAGCGCCTGCGCGAGGTCGACCGGGAGATGAAGTACGAGGAGTACGCAGGTCGCGAGGGCGACATCGTCACGGGCATCATCCAGCAGACCGACGCCCGCTACACGCTCCTCGACCTCGGTCGGGTGGAGGCCCTGCTGCCCCAGGCCGAGCAGGTGCCCTACGAGCGCCCCGAGAACAACAGCCGGCTGAAGGCCTACATCGTCGAGGTCCGCAAGACGGCCAAGGGCCCCCAGATCGTGGTCAGCCGCACCCACCCGGGCCTCATCAAGCGGCTCTTCGAGCTCGAGGTGCCCGAGATCGCCGACGGCATCGTCGAGATCAAGGCCTGCGCCCGCGAGCCCGGGCACCGCACGAAGATCGCCGTGTGGTCGAACGACCAGAACGTGGACCCGGTGGGTGCGTGCGTCGGCGCGCGCGGCGCCCGCGTCCGGATGGTGGTCAACGAGCTGCGCGGCGAGAAGATCGACATCGTCCCCTTCTCCGAGGACCTGCCCGACTTCGTGGCCAAGGCCCTCCAGCCCGCGAAGGTCAAGGAGGTCCGGATCCACGAGGACACCGGCACCGCCGAGGTCATCGTCCCCGACTACCAGCTCTCGCTCGCCATCGGCAAGGAGGGCCAGAACGCCCGCCTGGCCGCCCGCCTCACCGGCTGGCGCGTCGACATCAAGAGCGAGACCCAGCTGGCCGAGGAGGAGTCGTACCAGAACGCCGACGAGTGGGCCCAGGGCGAGTGGGTCGTGGATCCCGAGACCGGCGAGCAGGTGTGGGTGCCCGCCGACGAGGGCGACGCCATGATCGACGGCGCGGACGGCGAGGGCGAGCCGGCAGCCGACGAGGCCGGTGCGGGCGCCGAGCCCGCCACCGACGAGGCGGTCGACGACGGCTCCAGCGACGACCAGGCCGGCGCCATCGAGGACGAGCACGCCGAGGCGCCCGCCGAGGGCGCCGACGAGGTGGTGCCCGAGGCCGAGGCCGAGCCCGAGGGGTCGGCCGAGGGTGCCGACGAGCCCGCCTGAGCCGCCCGGCCCGATCCGCACCTGCGTCGGCTGCCGCCGGCGTCGGCCCCAGGCCGACCTGGTGCGGGTCGTGGCCGATGGCGACGGATCGGTCGCCATCGGGCGTACACTGCCCGGTCGAGGTGCCTGGCTCTGCCGGGCATCGACCTCCTGTCTGGACCTCGCCATCCGGCGCCACGGGCTCGCCCGCTCGCTCCGGACCTCGGTGAGCGCCACCGCGGCGGCCGAGCTGCGCTCGGTGCTCGGCGCTCACCCGGGGCCCTGACCAGATCCGACTTCGTGCCCGCCCCGTCGGCTGCGCGAGACTGGAGAACCGTGTCCGGGGCCGTCCCGGGCGCGCCGCAGCGACCAGAACCACAGAAGGGCTGGCGAACTCACGTTGGCAGCAAAGATCCGCGTCCACGAGCTCGGCAAGGAGCTCGGTCTCACCAACAAGGAGACCCTGGACCTGTGCGTCGCGCTCGGCATCGCCGTGAAGACGCACTCATCGAGCATCGAGGACGCGCAGGCCGACCGCGTGCGGCGCAAGGCGGAGCGCGAGGGGCTGATCCGCGACGAGCAGCCCGAGGAGCCCAAGCCCGAGAAGAAGGCGGCCAAGAAGGCCCCCGCCAAGAAGGCGGCCGCTCCGGCGGCCGAGGCGGCACCCGAGGCGCCGGCCCCGCCGCCCCCGAGGCCGAGGCGCCGGCCGCGCCAGCCGAGCCCGAGGCGCCGGCCGCACCCCCACGCCGCCCCCGGCGGCCCCGGCCGCACCGGGCGTCGTGCGCTCCAGCGGCTCGGCGGCGCCCCGCGCCCGCCGGCTCGCCGTGAGGAGGCCCCCGCCCCCGCCCCGCGCCGGCGCCGCGGCCGGCCACCCCGCCGCCCGCTCCGGCCGCTCGCCCGGCCACCCCGCCGCCCGCTGCGCCCCAGGCGCCCGCCGCGCCGGGCGATGCCGCGGCCGCGGCCCGCAGCGCCAAGCCCCGCTCAGCGCGCCGGGCAAGCCGATCCCGCCGCCCCCGCCGCCGCGCTCGCTGAGCGGCAAGCCGATCCCGCCTCCGCCCGGCATGGGCGGCCGCTCGCCCGCCTGCGGGCCCCGGCGGCCCCGGCCGTCCCGGCGGCATGCCCAGCCGCACCGGTGGCGGCGCCCGTCCGCCCATGGGCGGCCCGCTCGTCGGTGCCCGGCGCCGGCGTCGCTCCCGGCGGCGGTCGCCCCGGTGGGGCCCGGGTGGCGGTCCCGGCGGTCGCCCCGGCGGTCCCGCCGGCCGTCGGCCCCCGCGCCGCAAGGGCCGTCGGCGTCGCAACCGCGAAGAGCTCCAGCCGATGGACCTCCCGTCCTACACGCCGGACAACAGCCCGGTGCCCGAGGGCGTGACCGTCGTCGAGCGGGCGTCTACCCCGCAGGACCTCGGCCCCAAGCTGAACCGCACGGCGGCCGACGTGGTCCGCTTCCTGCTCCAGCAGGGCGAGATGGTCACCGCCACCCAGTCGCTGAGCGACGACATGATCGAGCTCTTCGCGGCGGAGATCGGCGCGGAGATCCGCCTCGTCGATCCCGGCGAGGAGCAGGAGGTCGAGCTCCAGAAGGTGCTCGGCGTCGACGAGCTCGACGACGACGAGGACGACGAGGGCGCCGAGTGGCGAGCCCCGGTCATCACCGTCATGGGCCACGTCGACCACGGCAAGACCAAGCTCCTCGACCGCATCCGCGACGCGAACGTGGTGGCCGGCGAGGCCGGCGGCATCACCCAGCACATCGGCGCCTACCAGGTGGTGAAGGACGGCAAGCCGATCACCTTCATCGACACCCCGGGCCACGAGGCCTTCACCGCCATGCGCGCCCGCGGCGCCGACGCCACCGACATCGTGGTGCTGGTCGTGGCGGCCGACGACGGCGTCATGCCCCAGACGATCGAGGCGATCGACCACGCTCGGGCGGCCGACGTGCCGATCGTGGTGGCGGTCAACAAGATCGACCGCGAGAACGCCGACCCCGACCGGGTGCTGGCCCAGCTCGCCGAGCGCGACCTCGTCCCCGAGGACTGGGGTGGCGAGACGATCGTCTGCCAGATCTCGGCGCTCCAGGGCCTCGGCATCGACGAGCTGCTCGAGAACCTGCTCGTCGTCGCCGAGCTCGAGGACCTGCGGGCCAACCCCGATGGCCGGGCCAAGGGCGTGGTGCTCGAGGCCAAGCTCGACGCCGGGCGGGGCCCCGTGGCCACCGTGCTGGTGCAGCGCGGCACCCTGAAGGTGGGCGATCCGCTCGTCGCCGGTCCCGCGTGGGGTCGGGTGCGGGCCCTCATCAACGACAAGGGCGAGCAGGTCAAGGAAGCTGGGCCGTCCACGCCCGTGCAGGTGCTGGGCCTCTCCGACGTCGCCACCGCGGGCGACGACTTCGTGGTGGCCAAGGACGAGCGCTCGGCGGCCAAGGTCTCCGAGCAGCGCGAGCACTACCAGCGGGTCGCCGGCCTCACCGGCTCGGCCTCGGTGGTGCACGGCGGCGCCAAGCTCGAGGACATCTTCAGCCAGATCCAGGCCGGCGAGGTCGCGACCCTCAACCTCATCGTCAAGGCCGACGTCACCGGCTCCCTCGAGGCGGTGGTGGGCTCGCTGCGCAAGCTCGAGCGCGACGACGTGAAGCTGTCGTTCGTCCGCCAGGGCGTGGGTGGCATCCTCAAGTCCGACATCGAGCTGGCGGTGGCCTCCAACGCCACGATCATCGGCTTCAACGTGCGCCCCGATCGCCAGATCCGCGAGCTGGCCCAGACCGAAGACGTCGAGATCCGGACCTACGAGGTGATCTACCACCTGCTCGAGGACATCGAGGCGGCCATGGTCGGCATGCTCGCCCCGGAGTTCGAGGAGGTCGTGACCGGCGAGGCCGAGGTCCGCGAGATCTTCTCGGTGCCCCGCGTCGGCAAGATCGCCGGCTGCTACGTCACCAACGGGCAGATCACCCGTGGCTCCAAGGTGCGCTTCCTCCGGGAGGGCACGATCATCTGGAAGGGCGCGATCTCGTCGCTGCGCCGGTTCAAGGACGACGTGCGCGAGGTCAACCAGGGCTTCGAGTGCGGCATCGGCCTCACCGACTTCCAGGACCTCAAGGAAGGCGACGTCATCGAGACCTACGAGGAGCGGGAGATCCCCCGCACCTGACCGGCTCGTCCGCCGCCACCACCCCCTGATCGCAGCGCCCCGCCCGTGCGGGGCGCTGCGTCGCGTCCGGGCCCTTGACGCGTCGGCGCAGAAAACTGCACACTATGTGCAGTTTGGGGCGAGCGAGGGAGAGGTGCGATGGGGACGAGGGCGTACCTGCGGCCCGAGGCACGGCGGCGGCAGCTGCTCGACGCCGCCTCGCGCCTGTTCGACCGGGGCGGGTTCACGGCGGTGACCATGTCGGCCGTCGCCGCCGAGGCCGGCGCCAGCCGCCGGCTCGTCTACGACCACTTCGCCGACCTGGCCACGCTCTACGAGGCGTTCTTCGACGACCGCGTCGCCCGCTACGCCACGGCCATCGACGCCGCCAGCACGGGGGGCGACGGCCCCGCAGCCCGTTCGATCGGTGGCGCGGTCCGGGAGCTGCTGGCCATCCCGCCCGAGGACCTGCGCCCCCTGCACCTCCTCCTGGCCGACGGGGCGACGCCCGAGCTCGCCGGTGCCCGCGAGCGGCTGCGGTCGCACCTGCAGGCCCGCTGGCTCCCGGCCCTGGCGCCGCTCGGCCTGGATCGGGCCACCGCGGACGCCCTCCTGTGGACCCTGGCGTCGTCGTTCGTGACGCTGGCCGAGCTCGCCCAGCGCGACGAGCTCGACCGGTCGTCCGCCGTCGCGCTCGCCGAGGCCCTCGTCGCCTCGCTGCCCGACGTGGTCGGGCGCCTGACCCCTGCACCCCTCACCGCCACCCCGGAGGCACCGTGAACCGACACCGTCCGATCCTCGCCCGCCTCGCCGCCGCCACGGCCGCGCTCGGGCTCGTCGTGGCCGCCGCCGGGTGCGGGTCCGACGCCGACCCCGAGGCCGCCGCCACGACCGCGCCGACCCCCGAACCGGCCACGACCGAAGGGACCGATGCCCCGATGGATGCCCCCGACATGGACGCCCTTCGAGGCGTCCGCTACTGCGAGGTCCTGCTGCTGAGCCAGGGCGACGACGGCGCGTTCACCGCCGACGTGTGGAACACGATGGGGATGAGCGACTGCCCCCAGGACGAGTGGGAGCAGCTCGACGCGTCGGCCATCGCCGAGGAGCGCGGCGCGGTGGTCGCCCTGCTCAACGGGCCCCGGTACTGGATGCTCGACTCGATCTCGACCGAGCTGCGCGCTGGCGCGGAGGAGACGTCCTTCGGGACCATCGGCATGTTCAAGGCGGCGACGCTCGACCTCGGGACGAACCCGAGCCAGACGCCCTACACCGAGCGCGAGGTGGCGCGCGACACCGTGTTCGGCTTCGACGCCGGGAGCGAGGTGTACGAGCTGGTGACGCCGGACGGCACCACCTACGTCATGCAGGCCCGGTCCCAGATCGTCGACGCCGGGCTGGAGGAGGCCGACCTCCCGGCCCTCGGCGACCGCCTCGAGCTGCCCGAGGGCTGGAGCTACCGGGTCCGGACCCTCGACGAGCCCCTGGGCCTGCTCAGCACGGACGGCATCGCCACGGTCCTCCAGGACGAGCTCCAGAACACCTACCAGCGCGTCGACGAGGTGGCCTGATGGTCGACCTCGAGGTGCGGACCGACGACCTGCACCGGATCCGGCCCGTCGAGCGGCCGATCGGCGAGCCCGCCGACGGCCAGGCGGTGCTCTCGATCGACACGTTCGGGCTCAGCACGAACAACGTGACCTTCGGCGTGACCGGCGACCTGCTCGGCTACTGGAAGCTCTTCCCCGCCTCGGAGCCGGGCTGGGGTCGGGTGCCCGTGTTCGGGTTCGCCGAGGTGGTCGCCTCCCGCCACCCCGGCGTGGCCGAGGGCGAGCGGCTGTTCGGCTACCTGCCGATGTCGGAGCACCTGGTGGTCGAGCCGGTGCGCGCCGACGACCGCGGCTTCCTCGACGGTGTCGCCCACCGCCGCGACGTGATGGCCACCGTCTGGAACCACTACCAGCGCGTCGAGCCGGCCTCCGAGCGCGCCGATGCGGTCCGGAGCCTCCTGCGGCCGCTGTTCATCACGGGGTTCCTCATCGAGGACTTCCTGCACGACCACGCCGGCTTCGGCGCAGACGTGGTCGTCATCACGAGCGCGTCGGCCAAGACCGCCATCGCCACCGCCCACGAGGTGACGGCGCGCGGCGAGCGGCGGGTGGTCGGGCTCACCTCGCCGGGCCACGTCGAGGCCGTCCGGTCGCTCGGCGCCTACGACGAGGTGCTCCCGTACGACCAGGCCGGCGCCGTCGCGGGCGACCGCGCCGTGCTGATCGACATCGCCGGGCGCCTCGACGCCCGAGACGCCGTCCACGAGCGATTCGGCGACGGGCTCGGGCACTCGATGACCGTCGGGCTCTCCAACGTCCCCGAGCCCGAGCGCCTGCTGGCACCCCCGCCCGCCCACGGCCCGGTGCCCGAGGTCTTCTACGCCCAGCTGCAGATCGCCAAGCGGGCCGGGGAGTGGGGGCAGGACGCGTTCGACCGCGTGCTGGACGATGCCTGGGAGCGCTTCGTGGCGTTCACGGCGCCGTGGCTGGCGATCGAGCGGATCGACGGCGTGGAGGCGGCGATGGGCGCGTGGCGTCGGCTGGTGGCCGGCGACCTCGACCCGACGACGGGCCTCCAGCTGTCGCTCCGGCGCCGGTAGCGAGGCCGCTCCCCAGCACGCCGAACGACAGGGGTGTAACTTCCGGCCATGGCGACGCTGCGGTTCTCGTTCGGCACCATGGGCTCGGGCAAGTCCACCCTCGCCCTGCAGATCCACCACAACCTCTCGGCGCGGGGCCTCCACGGGCTGCTCTGCACCCACCTCGACCGCGAGGGCGCCCAGGTGAGCAGCCGCCTCGGGGTGTCGGTCGAGGCCGTCGACGTCGGCCCCAAGCTCGACCTGTTCGAGCTGGCCTGCCAGCAGCGCGAGCACCACGGCGTGCTGCACTACCTCGTCTGCGACGAGGCCCAGTTCTACGCGCCCGAACAGGCCGACCAGCTGGCCCGGGTGGTCGACGAGCTCGGCGCCGACGTGCACGCCCTCGGCCTGCTCACGGACTTCCGCGGCCGGCTCTTCCCCGCCACGGCGCGCCTGCTCGAGGTGGCCGACGAGCGCTGCGAGCTGCAGGTCGAGGCCCGGTGCTGGTGCGGCGCCCGCGCCACCCACAACGCCCGCATGGTCGACGGCGTGCAGGTCTACGAGGGCGAGACGGTCGTGCTCGGCGACGTGGAGGCGCTGGGCGACATCGAGCCCGCCGAGGTGTCCTACGAGCTGCTGTGCCGCCGGCACTGGCTCGCCGGCGAGACCGGTCGCCTGAGCGACGAGGCCCAGCGGGCCCTGGCGCAGCCCCACCGCTGATCGTCCGTCGGAACCGGTGGGGGAGCGGCCCGCCGTGCTCGGTAGGCTCGACGCGCTGTGTACGCCTGCGTCCTGGTCGTCGACCTGCACCTGCCGACCACCGCATCGCTCAAGGACAAGCGGGCGGTGATCACCCCGATCCTCGACGGCGCCCGGCGCCGTCACCGGGTCGCGGTGGCAGAGGTCGGCCACCAGGACCGCTGGCAGCGCAGCGAGCTCGCCTTCGCCACGGTGGCGTCGGCCGAGCACCAGGCTCGAGAGGTGCTCGACGCCGTGGAGCGGTTCGTGTGGTCGTTCCCGGAGGTCGAGGTCAGCACCGCCCACCGCTCCTGGCTCGACGAGGAAGAGGACGAACGATGAAGAAGCGCCCCACCGCCCGCGACTACCCCCGCACGGCGCGGCTCAACACGCTGGTGCGCGAGATCCTGGGCGACGAGCTCGAGCGGATCGACGACGAGCGCCTCGATCTGGTGACCCTGACGTCGGTGGTGGTCGATGCCGACCTCAAGCACGCGGTCGCCTACTACGACCACTCCCGGGGCGACGACGCCGACGAGGAGATCGCCGAGGCGTTCGTGGAGGCCACGCCGCGCCTGCGCCGCGCCGTCGGTGCCCAGGCGCGCATCAAGCGCACCCCCGAGCTGCGCTTCGAGCTGGATGGCGTGATCCGCGGGGCCCAGCACATCGAGGAGGTCCTGCGCGGCCTCCCCGACCTGGAGCCGGGCGCGCCCACCGTCGAGATGGATCCCGAGGTGTACCGGGACACCGACGACGTCCGCTGATGGGGCGCGGGGGTGGGGGCCACGACGGTCCCGACGGGCTGGTCGTGGTCGACAAGCCGGCCGGTTGGACGAGCCACGACGTGGTGGCCAAGAGCCGCGGGCTGCTCGGCACCCGCAAGGTCGGCCACGCGGGCACGCTCGACCCCGACGCCACGGGGGTGCTGCTCCTCGGCGTGGGCCGGGCCACCAAGCTGCTGCGGTACCTGTCCCCGCTCGGCAAGGCGTACGTCGGCGAGGTCGTGCTCGGCGTGGAGACCTCCACCCTCGACGCGGCCGGCGAGGTGACCGCCACCCACGACATGGCGGGCACCACGCTCGACGACGTCCGGCGGGCGGCGACCGCCTTCGTGGGCGACATCGAGCAGATCCCCCCGATGGTGTCGGCGGTGAAGGTGGGCGGCAAGCGCCTCCACGAGCTGGCCCGGCAGGGGATCGAGGTCGAGCGGCAGCCCCGGCCGGTCACGGTGCACGCCCTCGAGGTGCTCCCCGGGCCCGACGGCGAGCCGCTGGTGGTGACCATCGCGGTGTCGTGCTCGTCGGGCACCTACGTGCGCACCCTCGCCGCCGACCTCGGCGCCGCCCTCGGCGGCGGCGCCCACCTGCGGAACCTCCGGCGCACCTCGGTGGGCCCCTACACGCTCGCCGACGCCGTGGCGCTCGAGGAGGTGTCGCCCGAGGTGGTGCGGCCGATGGTCGAGGCGGTGCGGCACCTCGGCCGGACGGTCGTCGGTGCGGAGGTCGCCGCCGACGTGGCCGTGGGCAAGGTGCTCGAGCGCCGCACGCTCGGTGTGGGCGACGGCGACGGGCCGTGGGCGGTGGTGGCCGAGGACGGGAACCTGCTCGCGGTCTACGAGCCGTTCCGGGGCGACACGGTCAAGCCGAGCCTGGTCATCCCGACCTGAGCCGACCGGGGTGGTCGGCGGCTCAGTCGACGAGGAAGGTCACCGAGTGCCAGCCGCTCGCGCCGTCGGGGAAGGGCCGAGCTCGCTCCTCGGTCTGCACCTCGCCGGTCCCGTCGGTGGCCCGGGCCACCACCTGGTGGCGGCCGGGCTCGAGGTCGACCTCGTGCACCCACTGGCGCCAGGTGAGCGAGGAGTCCTCGGCGGCGAGCTTCGCCTCGGTCCACTCGCCGTCGTCGACCTTGACCTCGACCTTCTCGATCCCGCGGGTCTGGGCCCACGCCACCCCGGCGATGGGGATGGTGCCGGCGGGCTTGTGGGACAGGCCCCCGGGCGTGTCGATGCGAGCCATGGTCTTGATCGTCCCGTCGGCCGACCAGTCGCGCTCCACCCAGTACTGGTCGAAGCGGTCGAAGGTCGTGAGCTCGATCTCGGTGAGCCACTTGGTGGCCGACACGTAGCCGTAGAGGCCGGGCACGACGATCCGGGCCGGGAACCCGTGGACGAGGGGCAGGGGCTCCCCGTTCATGCCGACCGCCAGGAGCGCCGGGCGGTCGTCCTCGAGGATCGACACGGGGAAGCCGGTGGTGAAGCCGTCGAAGGCGCGCCCGACCACCTGATCGGCCTCGGGGTCGATCCCGGCGCGCTCGAGGAGCGGGCGGAGCGGCGCGCCGAGCCAGGTCGCGGTGCCGACCAGCCCGCCGCCCACCTCGTTGGACACGCAGGTCATGGTGATGCGCTCCTCCACCAGATCGAGGTCGAGCACGTCCTGGTAGGAGAGGCGGACCTCCTCGTCGACCATGCCGTGGATCCGCAGCTCCCAGTCCTCGGCGGCGAGCTGGGGGACGGTGAGGTTGGTGTCGATGCGGTAGAAGTCGCCGTTCGGGGTGAGGAACGGGCTGATGCCCTCGACGTCGAGGGTGACCGCATCAGCGAGCTCCGGCGCGTCCTCCACCGGGGTGGGGAGCTCGACCGCGCTGCGGCTGGCGGCGGCGCTGAAGCGCCGCTGCAGCCAGCGACCCGTGGCGAAGGCGACCGCACCGACGACGGCCGCGCCCGCGGCCACCTGCAGGAACCCGCGTCGGGCGAGGAGCCCCACGCCGTCCTCGGCGCCGAGCCGATCGATCGCCTCGGGGTGGTCGGCGTGCTCGATGGACGAGAGGAGGGCGGCGAGGGCAGCGATGCCGACGATGGCACCCAGGACGCTCGGCAGGCCGGCCCACCACGGGGCGCCGACCTCCTGGCCGGCCGCCCAGACCCCGACGACGCCGAACACGGCGATCCCGGCGGCCCCGATGGCGAAGCGCCGTGCGGCCAGCACCCCGACGGCGATGCCGAAGATGCCGACCAGCACGTAGATGCCCGTCAGCAGGGCGATCTTGTCGTTGGTGCCGAACCAGTCGATGGCGAGGTCCTTCACCTGCCGCGGGACGGCGTCGACCACCCGGTTGCCGACCGAGATCACCGGGGCGGCGAGGCGCCCGCTGATGCCGGCGACGAGCTCGCCCACCGCGAGCGCCAGCGCGGCAGCCAGGAGACCGGCGACCCCCGATCGGACGAGGGACGGATGGTCGGGTTCGGTGGCCATGGGAGGTGTCCGGTCCTGGACGGTGGGTCGGATGGGAGTTCTGCCGGGGCTAATTCCCCAAATGAGACGTATCTGAGCCGTGCGAATCGGGAAATGTTCCTGGACGGTGCGGGTGAGAGCCTGCTCACCTCAACGCTCTCACCAGGCCCTACGTCGAAACCCTTGCGTTGTTTCATCCGCTTCGTCACCTGGTTGCGTACACCCCATGCAACCCCCGCCCCGAACTGGGCGTCGCACATACACGAAGGGAACCCCCCAATGAAGACACGAAGCAAGCGCAAGGTCGCCGCTCTGGTGCTCCCGTTCGCCCTGCTCATCGCCGCCTGCGGCAGCGATGGCAGCGACGGCGCCACGGACAACGGCGGCAGCGAGACCACCGCCGCCCCGGCCGACGACATGTCGAGCACGACCATGATGGACGAGGGCTCCGACACCACGATGATGGACGACGAGATGGCCGCCCCCGAGGGGCCCGGCTGCGCCGCCGTCCCCGAGGACGGCGATGGCTCGTTCGAGGGCATGGCCCAGGACCCGGTGGCCACCGCGGCCAGCAACAACCCGGCCCTGTCGACCCTCGTCTCGGCCGTCACCGAGGCCGACCTCGTCGACACCCTGAACACGGGTGGCCCCTTCACGGTGTTCGCGCCGACCAACGACGCGTTCGCCAAGATCCCCGAGGCCGACCTCAACGCCGTGCTGGCCGACAAGGACACGCTGACCTCGATCCTCACCTACCACGTGGTCCCCGAGCGCATCGAGCCCAGCGACCTGGGTGGCACCTACACCACCGTGAACGGTGCCGAGCTGACCGTCGAGGGCGACGCCCCCGAGTTCACCGTCGGCTCCGACGGCGCCACGGTCGTGTGCTCCGGCATCCAGACCGCCAACGCCACCGTGTACCTCATCGACTCGGTCCTGATGCCCCCGGCGTCCTGATCGATCCTCGATGACCGTTCTCCCTCCTGGGGGAAGCGGGAGCGGGCCGGCCTTCGGGTCGGCCCGCTCTCCGCGTCCGGGGTTCGGCGGTGGTGGTGCGGATCTGGGACGATGCTCGCCATGGCCACGGACTACGACGTGCTCGTGATCGGCTCGGGCTTCGGGGGCAGCGTCTCGGCGCTGCGGCTCACCGAGAAGGGCTACCGGGTGGGCGTGATCGAGGCGGGCCGCCGCTTCGACGTCGACACCCTCCCCAAGAGCAGCTGGCAGCTGCGCCGGTTCCTGTGGGCCCCGAGCCTCGGCATGCGAGGCATCCAGCGGATCACCCCGCTGAAGGATGTGGCCGTGCTCTCGGGCGCAGGCGTCGGCGGCGGCTCGCTCGTCTACGCCAACACGCTCTACGAGCCGCTGGCGCCCTTCTACACGGATCCGCAGTGGGGGCACATCACCGACTGGCGCGACGAGCTGGCGCCCTTCTACGACCAGGCCAAGCGCATGCTCGGCGTCAACGAGGTGCCCGCCGACACGCCACCCGACCGGTACATGCACGAGCTGGCCGACCGCCTGGGCGTGGCCGACACCTACCACCGCACGCCGGTGGGGGTCTGGTTCGGCAAGGCGAACGAGCGGGTGCCCGACCCCTACTTCGGAGGCGAGGGCCCCGACCGGGTGGGCTGCAACCACTGCGGCGCCTGCATGGTGGGCTGCAAGGTGGGGGCGAAGAACACGCTCGACCGGAACTACCTGTACCTGGCCGAGAAGAACGGCGCCGAGGTCCACCTCGACCGCCAGGTCGTCGACCTCGAGGCGCTCCCCGGCGGCGGCTGGCGGGTGACCACCGAGCGCCCGGGCGCCTGGGCCCGGAAGCGCCGCAAGGTGTTCACCGCCGAGCAGGTGGTCCTCTCCGCCGGCGTGCTGGGCACGGTGAACCTGCTGCTGAAGCTGCGCGACGGCGGTCGCCTCCCGAAGCTGTCGAACCGGCTCGGCGACGTGGTCCGGACCAACAGCGAGGCGATCGTGGGCGCGTCGGCCAAGGTGCCCGACCCCGGGCTCAGCCGGGGCGTCGCCATCACCTCGTCGATCCACCCCGACGAGACCACCCACATCGAGCCCTGCCGCTACCCACCCGGCTCCAACGCGATGGGCCTGCTCTCGACGGTCCTGGTCGACGGCGGAGGCGACGTCTCGCGCCAGCGCCGCTTCCTGGCCGAGATCGCCAAGCACCCGATGCGGTTCCTCCGGTCGATGTCGGTGCACCGCTGGTCGGAGCGCTCGATCATCCTCCTCGTGATGCAGAGCCGCGACAACAGCATCGCCCTGCGCCGCAACGCCAAGCTCGGTGTGCTCGTGTCGCGCCCGGGGGAGGGCGAGCCCAACCCCACCTACCTCCCCGTCGCCAACGAGGCGGCGCGGGAGGTGGCCGAGATGCTCGACGGCGACCCGTGGGGAGCCTGGAACGAGACGATCCTCGACGCCCCGACGACCGCCCACATCCTGGGCGGCTGCGTCATCGGCGACTCGCCCGACACCGGCGTGATCGACCCGTACCACCGGGTCTACGGGTACGAGGGCCTCTACGTCTCCGATGGCTCGGCCATCTCGGCCAACCTCGGCGTGAACCCGTCGCTCAGCATCACCGCGCTCACCGAGCGGGCGATGAGCTGCTTCCCGAACAAGGGCGACGCCGACCCGCGCCCGCCGGCGGGCCAGCCCTACCGTCGCCTCGCACCGGTGGCGCCCCGTCGCCCTGCGGTGCCGGTGGATGCGCCGGGGGCGCTGCGGGTAGGTGCCCCGGCGTGATCGCCGACGTCCTCCTCGCCAGCGCGGCCGCCATCGCCGTGGTGATGGTCGCCACCTGGATCGTGAGCGTGCTCGTGGAGGACGCGTCGATCGTCGACATCGTGTGGGGTGCGGGCTTCGTGGTGGTAGCCGCCACGTCGCTCGCCGTCGGCGACGGCTGGGACGCCCGCCGCCAGCTCCTCTTCGTGCTCGTCGGGATCTGGGGCCTGCGCCTCGCCGGCTACCTGGCCTGGCGCAACCTGGGCCACGGCGAGGACAAGCGGTACCAGGCGATGCGCCGACGGTGGGGCGACCGGTTCTGGCTGGTGAGCCTGGTGCAGGTCTTCCTCCTCCAGGGCGTCCTGATGTGGATCGTGTCGCTCCCCGTGCAGCTGGCGTCCACCGCCGACCAGCCCGCCGACTTCGGCTCGCTCGCCTACCTCGGCGTGGCGCTCTGGTTCGTCGGCCTCCTCTTCGAGACCCTGGGCGACGCCCAGCTGGCCCGGTTCAAGGCCGACCCCGACAACGAGGGCCAGGTGATGGACCAGGGGCTGTGGCGCTACACCCGCCATCCGAACTACTTCGGTGACTTCTGCGCCTGGTGGGGCGTGTTCCTCGTGGCGGCCGAGACCGGCGTGGCCCGCTGGGGCGTGGTGGGCCCGGTGGTCATGTCGTTCCTGCTGCTGCGGGTGTCGGGCGTGACGCTGCTCGAGAAGACCATCGGCAAGCGGCGGCCCGGCTACGAGGCGTACGCCCGGCGCACCTCGGCCTTCTTCCCGCGCCCGCCCAAGCCGTCGTGACGGCGTCGACCGCCGTGGGTCAGCGCCGGCGGTGCACCGAGACCTGGTAGTCGCCGCCGTCCCACGGCGCTCGGTCCCAGGTGGCCCAGCGCACCACGACGTCGAGCCCGGCCGCATCGGCGTCGGCGTCGAGCTGGTCGGGGCCGTAGCCCCGGCGCCGCACCTGGAAGCCGGCCACGAGCAGGCCGCCGGGGCGAAGGTGGGTGGCGCAGCGCTCGAGCACGGTGCCCTCGGTCCCGGGCGCCACGAAGATCAGCACGTTGCCGGCGAGCACGACGGCATCGAACGGCGGGCCATCGAGGTCGAGCTCGGTCAGGTCGGCCTCGATCCAGGGCAGGTCGGGCGCCTTGGCCCGGGCGGCCTCGAGCATGTGCGGGTCGAGGTCGGTGCCCACCACGTCGAAGCCCCGGCGCAGCAGCTCGATGGCGACGCGGCCGGTGCCGCAGCCGGCGTCGAGCACCCGGCGGCCCGGGGCCAGCTCGGCCACGAGGTCGGCCTCGCCGTGGACGTGGTGGCCGTCGGCGGCGAGCTGGTGGAAGCGGGCGTCGTAGTCCGCGCCGCGGGGGACCGAGGGATCGTCGGTCCAGCGCGACCCGCCCACGGGCCCCACCGTCAGCTCTCCAGCTGCTGGGCGAGGTAGAGCTCGACGCCGATCGTGTCGATCACGCTCAGCTGGGTCTCGAGCCAGTCGGCGTGGGACTCCTCGTCGACCAGCCGGTGCTCGAACAGCTCGCGGCTGCCGTTGTCGCCCTTGGCGACGGCGAGGGCGATGGCCCGGTTGTAGCGCTCGATCGCCGCCTTCTCGGTGTCGAGCTCCAGCCGCAGCTGCTCGGGCACGTCCTCGCCCACGAGCACCGGGTTGTAGCGCTGCAGGTTGGGCACCCCGTCGAGGTAGAGGATCCGCTCGATGATCTTGTCGGCGTCCTCCATCTCCTCGATGGACTCCTTGCGGGCGACCGCCGCCAGCTTGGCGAAGCCCCAGTTCTCCCGCATCTTGGCGTGGATGAAGTACTGGTTGATGGCCGTGAGCTCGGCCGTGAGGATCTCGTTCAGCGCTTCGATGATCTCGGGGTCGCCCTGCATGGTCGCCTTCGTTCCGGAGGTGGGTGGGTGCTCGCAACCTAGCGAGCGGGGGTGACGGTCGAGACCGCTCGATCCGCTCAGGCGGCGCTGATGGCCGGGCGGATGTCGACGCCCTGCTCGGCGAGCAGCGCCTCCACCACCGGGCGGCAGCTGCCGCAGCGGCCGCCGGCTCCGCAGCGCACGGCCACCTCGTCGGCGCCCAGGGCACCGGCGAGGATCTCCGAGCGGATCTCCCGATCGCTCACGGCGTTGCAATGACACACGACCATGCGTCGGTAAGTCTGCCTAACACGCGGTGGGGTGTCAACCATCGGGTCCGTGGCGGCCGAGCGCGACCTCCGCCCCGGGGCCCGTTGTCACCCCCTCTCCGTAGGATGGCCGCCATGGCAGATCTGTCCCGCCCGTTCGAGGTCGTGTCGCCGTTCGGGCCGGCGGGCGACCAGCCCAAGGCCATCGCCGCGCTCGCCGAGGGCGTGGCGGGGGGCGAGCGGTTCCAGACCCTCCAGGGGATCACCGGCTCGGGCAAGAGCGCCACGATCGCCTGGGCCATCGAGCAGTACCAGCGGCCCACCCTCGTGCTGGCGCCGAACAAGTCGCTGGCGGCCCAGCTCGCCTCGGAGTTCCGCGAGTTCTTCCCGCACAACCGCGTCGAGTACTTCGTCAGCTACTACGACTATTACCAGCCCGAGGCCTACATGGCCGCGTCCGACACCTACATCGAGAAGGACTCGTCGGTGAACGACGAGATCGATCGGTTGCGCCACTCGGCCACCTCGGCGCTGCTCACCCGGCGCGACGTGATCGTCGTCGCCTCGGTCTCCTGCATCTACGGCCTGGGCTCGCCCGAGGAGTACCGCGAGAACACGCTGATCGTCCAGCAGGGCGAGGAGATCGACCAGCGCCAGCTGCTGAAGAAGCTGGTCGACATGCAGTACGACCGCAACGACGTGAACCTGGTGCGCGGCAAGTTCCGGGTGCGGGGCGACACGATCGAGGTGCACCCCGCGTACGACGAGACGGCGGTGCGCATCGAGCTGTTCGGCGACGAGGTCGAGCGGATCCTCGTGGTCGACCCGCTGACGGGCGAGACGGTGCACGAGCCCCAGGAGTTCGTCTTCTTCCCGGCCACCCACTACGTGGCCGGGGAGGAGCGCATGCGCGCCGCCATCGGCCGCATCGAGAAGGAGCTGCAGGAGCGCCTCGCCCTCTTCGAGGAGCAGGGCAAGCTGCTCGAGGCGCAGCGGCTCCGCATGCGCACCCAGTACGACCTCGAGATGATGCAGGAGCTCGGGTACTGCAACGGCATCGAGAACTACTCCGCGCCGATCGACGGTCGGGCACCGGGCGAGAAGCCCAACACCCTGCTCGACTTCTTCCCGCGCGACTTCGTGGTGGTCATGGACGAGAGCCACCAGACCGTGCCCCAGCTCCACGGCCAGTACGAGGGCGACCGCTCCCGCAAGGAGCAGCTGATCGAGCACGGGTTCCGGCTGCCGTCGGCCGCCGACAACCGGCCGCTGCGGTTCGAGGAGGTGATGGACACGGTCGGCCAGGTGGTCTTCGTGTCGGCCACCCCCGGGCCCTACGAGCTCGAGGTGTCCACCAACGTCGTCGAGCAGATCGTGCGCCCCACCGGCCTGGTGGACCCCGAGATCGTGGTCAAGCCCACCAAGGGCCAGATCGACGACCTCATCGAGCAGATCGAGGGCCGGGTGGCTCGGGGCGATCGGGTGCTGGTCACCACGCTCACCAAGAAGATGTCCGAGGACCTGACCGACTACCTCCTCGAGCTGGGCGTGAAGGTCCGGTACCTGCACTCGGAGGTCGACACCATCCAGCGCATCGAGATCCTCCGCGACCTGCGCACCGGCGAGTTCGACGTGCTGGTGGGCATCAACCTGCTGCGCGAGGGCCTCGACCTCCCCGAGGTCTCGCTCGTCGCCATCCTCGATGCCGACAAGGAGGGGTTCCTGCGCTCGGAGACCTCGCTGATCCAGACCATCGGGCGCGCCGCCCTCAACGTCGAGGGCCAGGTGATCATGTACGCCGACCAGGTCACGCCGTCGATGCAGCGGGCCATCAGCGAGACCAACCGCCGGCGCAAGCTCCAGCAGGACTACAACGCCGAGCACGGCATCGATCCGCAGACCATCCGCAAGGCGGTCACCGACATCCTCGAGTACCTCCGGCCCAAGCAGGGGGCGCCGGTGCCCGAGAAGCAGCGCCGCCGCGAGACCGAGGCCGACCGCCAGCGCCGCAAGGACCTGGCCGAGCTGCCGGGCGACGAGCTCGAGCGCCTCATCCGCACCCTCGAGGAGGAGATGGCCGAGGCCAGCCAGGAGCTGCGCTTCGAGTACGCCGCCCGGCTGCGCGACGAGATCAAGGACCTCCGCCGGGAGCTGAGCCAGGTCCGGTAGCGACGTCGCCCCGCCGAGGCGGCGAGCGCGGTAGCTTGCCCCGGCGCCGGAGGAGGGCCCGCATGGCCGAGTTCATCGATGAGCGGACGTTGATCGTCGACGGCGTCGCCTTCGCCTGCGAGTTCCCGGTGCGAGACGCTGGCGGGCACCTGGCGGTCATGAAGGACCGCGCCATGGTCGAGCGGACGATGGCGCTGGTCGAGCGGCTCTCGCCGCGCCGCATCCTCGAGGTGGGCATCTGGCGGTGCGGGAGCACCGCCCTGCTGGCCAGCTTGGCCCGCCCGGAGCGGATGGTGGCGATCGACCTCCTCGCCGACCGGGTGGCCGCCCTCGACGAGCACCTCGAGCGGATCGGCCTCGCCGACGCCGTCCAGGCCCGCTACGGCATCGACCAGGCGGATGGCCCCACGGTCCGGGCGATCCTCGACGAGGTGTTCGGCGATGCGCCGCTCGACCTCGTGATCGACGACGGCTCCCACATCTACGGGCCGACGCTGGCCACCTTCGACGTGGCCTTCCCGCGGCTTCGACCCGGCGGGATCTACGTCATCGAGGACTGGAACGGCGATCACCTGCTGGGCGACCTCCTCGTGGCGCGCCTCGACGCCGACGGTCAGCGTCGCCCGGAGGACGCCGAGATCTGGAGCGCCATCGAGGCGGGGGCATCCGATCCGCGGCGAGGCGATCCGCCGACCCGCCTCGCCCTCGAGCTCGTCCTCGCCCGGGCATCGGAGGGCGACGCGATCCGCTCCGTGGCCTTCGAGGCGAACTGGATCGTCGTCGAGCGCGGCGACGAGCCCGTCGACGGCGACCTCGGGCTGGTGGGGCGGGTGCGCGACCACCACGGCCTGCTCGGCCTGGCGCCAGGCGCGGCCCGTCCGCGTCCGGCTGCCGCCGGCTGAGGCGCGCCGCCGGCCCCACCCGGCGTCGGTCGCAGCGGTCCGCCCGGACGCAGCGCGCGCCCGACAGGATGGGCGACGATGGCCGTCCTGACCGCTCCTGCCCGTCCGGCGCGCCCGTCGGGCGACCGGATCCCGGTCGCCGGGCGGCGAGCGGTGCTGCTCGTGCTGGCCGCGCTGTTCCTCGCCATCGGGCTGCACCAGGCGGGCCGCGACGCCCCGACGGTCGACGAGGGCGTCGACGTGTCCAGCGGCGTCGCCTCGCTCGTGCGGCGCGACCTGCGCATGAACCCGGAGCACCCGGCGCTGCCCAAGGCGCTGGCCGCCCTGCCGGCGCTGCTGGCCCACCCCATCGTCCCCGACACCGAGGCGTGGGAGCGCGGCGACTGGTTCGACTGGTCCGACGACTTCATCGCCGCCAACGAGGCGGCCGGTCGCCTCGACGACGTCCTGCTCTACGCCCGCGCCGTGGTGCTCCTCGAGGCGCTGGCGTGCGCCGGGCTCCTGTACCTCCTGGCCCGGCGGTGGTTCGGCGGAGACGGAGGGCTGCTCGTCGCCGCCGCCTGGCTCCTGACCCCGTACGTGGTCGGCATCGGCCACGTCGCCATGATCGATCTCCCCTTCGTGCTCGCCTCGCTCGGGGTCGCGCTCCTGCTGGCCAGGTGGTCCGACCGGCCCACCACCGCACGCCTCCTCGCCCTGGGTGCGGCGCTCGCCGGCGCGCTGGCGAGCCGCCACACCGCCCTGGTCCTGGCCGCGCTCGCGGTGGCCCTGGTGGCGGAGCGGCGCCGGGGCGAGCCGAAGGCGGCGCTGCGCGACGTGGGGATCCTCGCGGCGGTGTCGTTCGTCGGGCTGTGGGTCGTGTACCGAGGGCTGTCGCCCGGCGGGTCGTCGTCGGGGGTGCAGGCGTCGTTCGAGGGCCTGATCGACGGAGGTGCCGAGGGCTCGATCCTGGTGAAGCTGGTGGGCGCCCTGCCGCTGCCGCTCGAGTGGCGCGCCGGGTTCGCGTACCTCGACCTGACCTCCGGAGCCCGACCATCGTCGCTGCTCGGGCGGAGCTGGGACGGGGGAGCGTGGTGGTTCTTCCCGGTGAGCGCGGCGATCAAGGTGCCGCTCGCCATCACGTTCGGGATCGTGGGCGGGTGGTGGGTGGCGGCCCGTCGAGGGCGCGACCGCCGCAACCTCGTGCGCTTCGTCGTGCTGCCCGGCCTGATGCTGTGGCTGTTCCTCGTGGCCCAGCCGCTCAACCTCGGCCTGCGCCTGGCGATGCCCAGCCTCGCCTTCGCCTTCATCGGCCTCGGCGCGCTGCCGCGGCTGGTGGGCGAGGACCTGCGCACGGCCCGGCACCGCGTCGGGCTGGCGGCCATCGGGGCCATCGTGCTGGTCGGGCTGGTCTCCACGGTCGTGGCCGCGCCGCACAGCCTCGCCTGGACCCCGGCGCCGTTCACCCCCGCCTACCGGTGGGTGAGCGACTCGAGCCTCGACGCCGGCCAAGCCCTTTGGGAGGTGCGCGACTGGGCGCGCGCCCACGACGACCCGTACGTCGCCATGGACACCACGCGAGGCCTGTCGACGGCCGGGTGGAGCCGAGCCCTGAGCGCCGTCGACCCCGCCGAGGTCCGGGGGTGGGTGGCCGTGGGCGTCACCCCGCTGATGCAGACCCGGCGCGACGAGACGGTGTGGCCGGACCCGAGCGCCGACCCGCCGCCCGGCTTCAGCCTCGCCTGGCTCCGCAAGTACTGCCCCGTGGGCGAGCTGGGCGGCGGGAGCGTCCTCGTGTACCGCTTCGACGAGGCGCCCGATCCGGCTCCCGGCCCGGAGCGGCCGGTGGAGCCGTGCTTCGGTGCGGCGGCGTCGTCCGCTCGCTGATCAGGGCTGGCGGCTGCTCAGGATGCAGAGCTCGTTGCCCTCCGGGTCTGCCATCACGACCCACGAGACGTCGCCTTGGCCGATGTCGACCTTCGTGGCGCCGAGGGCCAGGAACCGCTCGACCTCGGCGGCCTGGTCGTCGGGGCGCAGATCGACGTGCACCCGGTTCTTGGTGACCTTGGGGTCGGCCACCAGCTCGAAGAGGATGCCCGGCAGGCGGTCGGGCGTCGGTCGGATCTCGAACTCCTCGGGGTCGTCGTTCACCACCACCCAGTCGAGCGCCTCCGCCCACCAGCGCCCGAGCGCCACCGGATCGAGGGCGTCGACGACGATCTGCTCCCATGCGACGGTCATGGGACGACCCTACGGCGGCTCGCTCAGAGCCACTCGTTGCGCTTGAAGGTGGCCCAGAGCGCCGTCGAGATCGCGACCATCAGCACCACCGAGACCCACACGCCGCTGTGGCGGGCGAAGCCGGGGTAGGGCACGTTCATCCCGTAGAAGCCGGTGATCAGCGTGGGCACGGCGATGATCGCCGCCCAGCTGGTGACCTTCTTCATGATCTGGTTCTGGCGGTAGTCGCGCAGGCTCAGGTTCGTCTCGACGATCGTGGCCACCAGGTCGCGCAGCGCATCGGTCGACTCGGTGACCCGCAGCACGTGGTCGTAGACGTCCTGCACGTAGGGGTAGAGCTCGTCGGGCACGGCGCCGTGCTCGCGCCGCATGAGGGCCGACACCGTCTCGCGCATGGGCACGGCGAGGCGGTGGAGCCGGAACAGCGCGCGGCGCATCTGGAACCAGTGGAGCTGCTGCTCGGGCTCGATCGGCCGGTCCGAGAACAGCGTCTCGCTGATCTGGTCGTAGTAGTCGTCGAAGACCTCGACGGCGTCGAAGTACCCGTCGACCACCACGTCGAGCAGCCCGTAGAGCAGGAAGCCGACGCCGAGGGCGGCGAGGTCGGGGGAGCGGTCCCATCGGGCCACCACCGCATCCATGTCGAACTCGTCGTCGGGCCGCACGGTGATGAGCCAGCGGTCGCCGATGAACACGTCGACCTCGTGCTCCACCAGCTCGGCGCGCGCCGCGTCGGCCCGGGCCGCCCGACACGACAGGAAGAGGTGGTCGGCGTAGTGGTCGAGCTTCGGGCGCTGGTGGGGCTCGAGCGCGTCCTCGACGGCCAGCTCGTGCAGGCCGAGCTGGTCGGCGAGCGATCGGAGCTCGCCGTCGCCGGGCCCGCACAGGTCGATCCAGACGACGCACGCGTCGTCGGCCATGCGCGCCACCAGCTCGTCGGGGGCGCACCCCTCGTCGACCACCTCGCCGCCGCGGTACACCCGCGTGCGGGCGACGGTCACGGGCGGGCGGCGTCGGCGGCGCGACCGGCGTCGGGCGTGGCGAGGGCGAGCACGGCGACCATCATGGCGGGCATCGCCATGCGCGTGGCGCCGAAGTTCACCGACGTGGGGTTCACCCCCATGATCAGGAGGAAGCCCAGCTGGACGGCCAGCGCCCACCCGAGCGGGTGGCGCAGGCCCCGCCGCAACAGCGCCAGCCCCCCGAGGGCCAGGCCGCCGAGCGTGCAGGCCATGCCCACCAGCTCGTGGCCCTGCGACCACACGTCGGTGAACGCCTGGACGAGCCCGACGAACGGCGCCCCGATGTCGTTGGCTCGTTCGGTGTCGGGCGGGAGCTGGACGGCCAGCCAGCCCATCCAGGCGACCACCACGGCGGCGGGCACGGCGACGAGCACGGCCTCGCGGCGCGTGCGGCGGTGCAGCGCCCAGCCGAGCAGGAGGAGGATGGCCGGCTCCTTGGCGAGCACCGCGAGGACCCCGACGGCGACGGCCGCCGCGTGCCGGTTGCGAGCGGAGAGCGCGATGGCCGCGAGCACCAGACCGAGCGCCAGGGCATCGGAGACGGTGACGCGGAGCGACCACCACGCGCCGGGCAGCAGGGGGAACACGGCGGCGACCCAGGGCGGCCCGCGCCAGATCGTCGAGAGCACCCCGCTCGCCAGGGAGCCGACGACGATGCCGACGAGGCCCACGGCGAACAGCGCCCACACCAGGCCGATGCCGCCGCCGGTGGGCTGCACCGCCCAAGCCAGCCACGGCAGGAGCGGTCGCTGGAAGCGGTAGCGGGGATTGTCGAGCTGGTCGGCGGTGCGGTCGAGGTGCAGCGGGTCGCGGGCGATGGCGTAGTACTGCTGGCCGTCGAGGCCGCTGCCGGCGGGCGGCTCGACCTCGGGGAAGTCGCGGGCGACCACCTCGGCCGACGGTCCCTCCGTACCGGGCTGGATGAGGCTCACCGGGTTGGATCCGCCGTAGCGGGCGACATCGACCATCACCCACGCCAGCAGGAGCAGCACGCCGATCGCCGTCCACCGGCCGATCTCCTGCCACGGGATGGCGCACGTGGCCGGATCGTGGGGGTGGGTCGGGGTGACGTGGTCGCCGTCGATCGTCGGAGCCGGGGCCAGATCGGTCATGCCACGGCCTCGGGTTCGGGCTCGGCCGGGTCGAGCGAGGCGCGGGCCAGGCCGAGCCAGATGGCCGAGGCGGCCAGCCCGGTGGCGAACACGTACGGGTAGGCGTCGAGCAGCAGGAACGGGACGAGCGGCAGGACGACGGCTCCGGTCCAGGCGCCGCCGCGCAGGACCCGAAGGCCGAGCAGGCCCAGCAGGGCGAAGGCCGCCACCCCGCCCAGGATGCCGAGCTCGGCCGCCTCCTGGGCCACCAGGTCGTGGGCGGGCAGGTACTCGATGCGCTCGGTCTCGGCGAGGGCCTCGACGTAGCGTCCCGGACCCACGCCGAGCAGGGGGTTGGCCTCGACCAGCTCGCGCGCCTCGCGCCAGCGCTCGCCGCGGGTGGAGTCGGCGGAGGTGTTCTCGTCGGCGCCCACGGTGGTGGTGCCCCGGGCGATCCAGCCGTCGCCGAACGCGGCGCCGCCGATGCCGAGCCCGAGGACCACCGCCAGCGCCGCCGGGGCGAGGGCGCGCCGGTCGGCCCGGCCGAGGAGGAGGCAGACCACGAGGGCGACCTGCCCGATGGCGCCGGCGCGCGTGTAGGTGACGCCGATGCCCGCCGAGAGCACGGCGAGCGCCCCGAGCCACGGGAGCGGCGATCGGCGCTCGGCGTGGGCCTGGCGCAGCCCGAGCAGCGCCGCGCCCTGGGCCACCACCAGCACCACGGCGAGGTGGTAGG
The DNA here is from genome assembly GCA_041394165.1 of Acidimicrobiales bacterium. Lineage (GTDB taxonomy): Bacteria > Actinomycetota > Acidimicrobiia > Acidimicrobiales > Iamiaceae > Aquihabitans. Next base: position 43,967 of record JAWKIT010000008.1, on the reverse strand, counting down.
GGTGGGTGAGCCCGCCGCGACCGGCGTGGGACGTGCCGAAGGGGTAGAGCGGCCCGGCGAAGTCGAGGTACTCGATGCCGAACGCCGCGCCGCGCGCCGCCTGGACCATGCCGAGGGCGGCCTGGGCCACGCCGACGCCGGCGATCGACCCCAGGAGGAGCCGCCGCGGCTGGGACGTCCGAACGCGGCGCTCACCGTGGCGATCACGCACAGCCCGGCGAGCAGGCGCAGTGCCAGGGCGACGCCCAGCGGGCTCGGGTGGGCCGCGAACGAGGCCAGGCCGGCCAGGGCGAGGGCGGCCGAGGCGACCTGCACGGCGCGAGCGGAACAGGTCGACGAGCAGGTGGCGCCGCAGCAGCGCCCACCCGGTGATGAGCACCAGCACCAGGTCGAACGGGGCGAGGAGATCCGGCGGTTCCAGTCCTCGAAGCCGCCCTCGCTGCTCCACAGCACGTAGCCGGTGGCCAGCGGGATCGTGAGGGCGAGCAGGGCGACCAGCGAGGCCGCGGTCTGGGCCTCCTCCTCGGCGGGATCGGTCGGGTGGTCGTCGGTCGCCGGGCCCGGCTCGGGCGCGCGCCGTCGCCGGGGAGCGGGGCAACGTCGCGAGGGAGGTGCCCGGATCGGGCGCGACGACGGGTTCCATAGGCCCGATTCCATCGGACGGAGCACCCCCGCCGTGAGGATGGTCGGATCAGAACACGTGTTCGCCTGGGAGTTGCGTGGCACCGATAGGATCAGCCCTCGTGTCTGACTCCCTCGTCATCCGCGGCGCGCGCGAGCACAACCTGAAGAACATCTCGCTCGACCTGCCCCGGGACCGCCTCATCGTGTTCACCGGGCTGTCGGGCTCGGGCAAGTCCTCGCTCGCCTTCGACACGATCTACGCCGAGGGCCAGCGGCGCTACGTCGAGTCGCTGTCGTCGTACGCCCGGCAGTTCCTCGGCCAGATGGACAAGCCCGACGTCGACTTCATCGAGGGCCTGTCCCCGGCCATCTCGATCGACCAGAAGTCGGCGAGCCGCAACCCGCGCTCCACCGTGGGCACGGTCACCGAGATCTACGACTACCTGCGCCTGCTGTTCGCCCGCATCGGCGTGCCGCACTGCCCCGAGCACGGGGTCGTCATCAGCCGCCAGACCCCCCAGCAGATCGTCGACCGGGTGCTCGAGCTGCCCGAGGGCAGCCGGTTCCAGGTGCTGGCGCCCGTCGTCCGGGGCCGCAAGGGCAACTACGACACCCTGCTCGCCGACCTCGCCGCCCAGGGCTACGCCCGCGCCCGCATCGACGGCGAGCTGCACGACCTGCCGGTGAAGGACCTCGAGCTGGCCCGCTACGAGAACCACACCATCGAGGTGGTCGTCGACCGCCTCGTGAAGCGCGACGGCATCGAGCGCCGGCTGACCGACTCGCTCGAGACCGCGCTGCGCCTCGCCGAGGGCGTGGCCGAGATCGAGCTGGTGCCCAAGGAAGGTGAGGGCGAGCCCGAGCGGATGACCTTCAGCCAGCACCTCGCCTGCCCGGTGGACGGCAAGAGCTACGACGAGCTCTCGCCCCGCAACTTCTCGTTCAACTCGCCCTACGGCGCCTGCGAGCGCTGCGACGGCCTCGGCACCCAGTTCGAGGTCGACCCCGACCTCGTGGTGCCCGACCCCGACGCGTCGCTCGCCGAGGGCGCCATCCAACCCTGGGCCAGCGGCCACATGCAGTACCACCAGCGCCTGCTCGAGTCGGTGTGCGAGGAGCACTCGATCCCGTTCGACGCGCCCTGGCACACCCTCACCGCCAAGCAGCAGAAGCTGGTGCTCCACGGCACGGGCGCCGGCAAGACCGTCGTGCGCTACCGGAACCGCTACGGCCGGGTCCGCAGCTACACCGCCAGCTACGAGGGCGCGGTCAGCTGGATCCAGCGCCGCCACACCGAGGTGGAGTCCGACAGCCAGCGCGAGGCCTTCGAGGGCTACATGCGCGAGGTCGACTGCCCGGCGTGCAAGGGCGCCCGGCTCAAGCCGTTCACGCTGGCGGTCACCATTGACGGGCGGAGCATCAACGAGTTCTCCACGATCTCCATCCGCGAGGCGGCCGAGGCGTTCGCCGCCATCGAGCTGTCCGAGCGCGACAAGCTCATCGCCGAGCGGGTGCTCAAGGAGATCAACGCCCGCATCGGGTTCCTGCTCGACGTCGGGCTCGACTACCTGAGCCTGCACCGCTCGTCGGCCACCCTCGCCGGCGGCGAGGCCCAGCGCATCCGCCTCGCCAGCCAGATCGGCTCAGGTCTGGTCGGGGTGCTGTACGTGCTCGACGAGCCGTCGATCGGACTGCACCAGCGCGACAACCGGCGGCTCATCGACACGCTGACGCGCCTGCGCGACCTGGGCAACACCGTGCTGGTGGTGGAGCACGACGAGGACACCATCGCGGTCGCCGACTACGTGGTCGACATCGGCCCCGGTGCCGGCGAGCACGGCGGGGCCGTGGTCCACGCCGGCACCGTGAAGCAGCTGCTGAAGAACAAGGCCTCGCTCACCGGCCAGTACCTGGCCGGGAAGAAGACCATCCCCGTGCCCGCCGAGCGGCGCACGCCCAACGGCCAGAAGCTCACCGTCCACGGCGCCCGCGAGCACAACCTCAAGGGCATCGACGTCGACTTCCCCCTCGGCGTGCTCACCGCCGTCACCGGCGTGTCGGGCTCGGGCAAGAGCACCCTCGTCAACGACATCCTCCTGCGCTCGCTGATGCAGCGGATCTACAAGTCGAAGACCCCGCCCGGGCTCCACAAGAAGGTCACGGGCATCGAGCACCTCGACAAGGTCATCAACATCGACCAGTCGCCCATCGGGCGCACGCCCCGCTCGAACCCGGCCACCTACACCGGCGTGTTCGACCACATCCGCAAGCTGTTCGCCCAGACCACCGAGGCCAAGGTCCGCGGCTACCTGCCCGGTCGGTTCAGCTTCAACGTGAAGGGCGGCCGCTGCGAGAACTGCTCGGGCGACGGCACCATCAAGATCGAGATGCACTTCCTGCCCGACGTGTACGTGCCGTGCGAGGTGTGCAAGGGCGCCCGCTACAACCGCGACACGCTCGACATCGAGTTCAAGGGAAAGAACATCGCCGAGGTGCTCGACCTGCCATGCGAGGAGGCGCTGGAGTTCTTCGCCAACCAGCCGGTCATCGCCCGCCACATGCAGACGCTCGTCGACGTCGGGCTCGGCTACGTGCGCCTGGGCCAGCCGGCACCCACCCTCTCGGGCGGCGAGGCCCAGCGCATCAAGCTGGCGTCGGAGCTCTCGAAGCGCTCCACCGGCCACACCATCTACCTGCTCGACGAGCCCACCACCGGGCTGCACTTCGAGGACATCCGCAAGCTGCTCACCGTGCTCGGCCGCCTGGTCGACCAGGGCAACACGGTGCTGGTGATCGAGCACAACCTCGACGTGATCAAGACGGCCGACTGGATCATCGACCTCGGGCCCGAGGGCGGCTCGGGAGGCGGCGAGGTGCTCGTGGAGGGCCCGCCCGAGCTGGTGGCCGCCACCGAGGGGTCGCACACCGGGAGGTTCCTCGAACCGCTGCTCGCATCTGGGAGACTGCCGGGGTGATCCCCGCCGACCTCGAGCCCGGTGCGCTGTACCACCTGGCCACCGAGGAGGAGTGGGCCGACTACCAGCAGGACGGATGGATCGACCCGTCGTCGCTCGACGCCGAGGGGTTCGTGCACTGCTCGTGGGGCCACCAGGTGGCCGGCACCGTCGCCCGGCACTTCCCCGGCGTCCCCGGCCTGCTCGCGCTGCGGATCGACCCGGGGGCGCTCGGCGACCTCGTGCTCGTCGAGGAGGACAGCTACGGCTCGGGCCAGGCGTTCCCCCACGCCTACGGGCCGATCCCCGTCGCCGCCGTCGTGGCCACCACCCCCGTCGCCACCTGAGGCCGCCGTGCGTCGGTGGGGGGTGCACGTCGTCGGCTACCTCGCGCTGCTGCTCGTGGCGCTGGTGGTGGTGGGCCGGACCGACTCGTGGAACTTCGACGACGGCGCCTACGCCATTCAGGCCGAGGTGATCGACCAGACCGGAGGCTGGGCCTTCCCCTACGCCCACGAGGACCTCGATCCGGCGTTCCGGTTCTCGCCCGTCGACCACGCCACCACGACGGCCGACGGCACCTTCCCGTACGTCAAGCAGCCGGCCTGGGTCGAGGCGATCGTGGGTGCTCGCGCCGTGGTCGGCGGCTCCTGGGGGCTCTTCCTGCCCTCGGTGCTCGGCGCCGTGGCCGCGGCCCTCGTCGCCGGCCTGCTGGCCGAGCGCCTGGCCCCGGGGAGCGGGGGCGTGGCGTTCTGGGTGGTCGGCCTCGGCCCGCTCCTGGTGCACGGCCAGGCGATGTGGGCGCACACGGCCGCCGCCGCGCTGGGCGGGGCGGCGGCGCTGGCGATCCTCGCCCTCCACCAGGACCGCGCCGGCCCGCCTCACCTCGTCGGCCTCGGGGCGGCCGTGGGCGCGCTCGCGCTGCTGCGCAGCGAGGCGCTCCTCCTCGCGATCGCCGTCGCGATCGCGGTGGGCGTGGGCGCGGTCGTCCGGCACGCCCGGCTGGTCGCCGCCGCGCGCGAGGCCGTCCTCTGGGCGGGCACCGCGATCTTGGGCGCCCTGGCGGGCCGGACCCTGTCGTCGTGGTGGTCGGGGCAGCTCGCTCCGGGGCCGGAGGTCGGCGACCTCGACCCGGCCCTGCGCGGCTACGGCGTCGTCGAGGGGCAGGTGCGCGGCGCGACGCGCACGCTGCTCGACGGGCTCGGTGGATCGGGCGCCGGCACCGCCCTCGCCGCCCTGGTCCTGGTGCTCGCCGTGCTGGCGGGCGTCGCCATCCGACGGGGCCGCACGGCCGACGGGTGCGCGCTGCTGGCCACCTCGGCGGGCGTCGTGCTGCTGCGGGCGATCGTGGCCCCGAGCGACCTGGGCGGGCTCGTGGTCGCGGTGCCGCTGCTGGTCGCCGGGCTGGCCGCGTGGTCCTGGCGGCGAGCCCCGCTCGCCGAGCGCACGCTGGTGCTCGTGGCGGGCCTCCACCTCCTGGGCGTCCTGGCCACGCAGTACCCCGAGGGCGGCAGCCGCGACTGGGGCGGGCGGTTCCTGTTCCCGGCGCTGGTCCCGGCCACGGTGGTGGCGGTCCTCGCGCTCCGCCGAGCGCTGCGACCGTGGGGCGAGCAGCTCGGCGAGGGCCGGGCCCGCCGCCCGATCGGTGCGGTCGCCGTGGTGCTGCTGGTGCTCGCCGCCCTCCCGACGGTGGCCGGCCTGTGGTCGGCGGCCGACCTGCGCTCGTCGAACGCCGCCTTCCGCACCGCATCCGAATCGGTCACGTCCGAGGGCTCGACGGTGGTCCGCACCCCTCGGTACCTGTCGCGCACCTCGTGGAGCGCCCTGCCGGGCCCCGACTGGTTGGCCGCGGACGATGACGGCATCGAGGAGGCGCTCGCCCTGCTCCGCCCGGGTCGCACGGCACCGGTCGCCATCGTCGGTCCCGGCGCCGACCAGGTCGAGGTCGAGGGCTGGACGCGCGAGGTCCTCTCGCCGGTGACCGTCGTGCTGACGCCGGCCTGAGGCACGGCCGAGCACGCTCCGCGGTCCACGGGGCGCCGGGAGGGCGCCCCTACGATGCCGAGCGATGCGTCGGTTCGCGCGGTACCTCTCGTTGCTCGCGCCCGTCGTCGTCGTGCTCGCCACCAGCAAGGCCCACGCGGCCTGGGTGGCCGACCCGCCCTACGACTTCACCGACTCGAGCCGCTTCGCCTGGGCCCTCGGCTACATCGTCGTGCTCGTCATCGCCGCCTACGGGGCCGGGCTGCCCGAGCTGCCCCGCTCCGTGCGCCAGGGTGCCGCCGCGTCGGCGGGCGCCATCGCGGGCGCGGCGCTCGCCGTGTCGGCCGTCCAGCTGCTGGTGGGCGATGCCCTGCTCCCGCGGTTCGTGGTCCTGGGCTCGGCCCTGGTCCTCGTGCCCGTGCACGTCGCGATCAACGCCGTGGCCCGCAGCGGTCGCTCGCGCGACGAGGACCGCGATCGCGTGGTGCTGGTGGCCTCCGAGGACGAGCGGGCGCGCCTCGTGGCCGACCTCGACCTGGCGCCCGAGCAGCCGGCCGGGCTGGTGGCCCACCTCGCGCCGGCCGACGCGGCGGGGGCGGCGGCGGCCCGGCCGCTGGTCGACACGGTCCTGGCCGAGCGGGCCTCGGTCATCGTGCTCGACAACACCGCCCAGGCCGACGCCGAGGTCGTGGCCCAGGCCGCGTCGCTGCACGAGGCGGGCCTGCGCGTGCGGACGCTCGTCCAGTTCTACGAGGAGTGGCTCGGCAAGCTGCCGGTCGCCGAGCTGCAGCGGGCCTCGCTCTTCTTCGACATCAGCGAGATCCACCGGGTGCGCTACGCGCGAGTGAAGCGGCTCATCGACCTCGCGCTGGGGGTGGCCGGCCTGGTGCCCTTCGCCCTCTCGGTCCCGCTCGTGGCCCTCGCCAACCTGGCGGGCAACCGAGGTCCGCTCTTCTACCGCCAGCCGCGCGTCGGGCGCGACGGCGAGGTGTTCGAGATCCTGAAGTACCGCTCGATGCTGCCGACCGCTCCCGGTGTGGGCGCGCAGCCGGCGAACTGGACCGCCGTGGACGACCCCGGGTCACCACGTTCGGCAAGGTGCTGCGGGCCTCGCACCTCGACGAGCTGCCCCAGGTGCTCAACATCGTCAAGGGCGAGCTGTCGGTCGTGGGGCCCCGGCCCGAGCAGCCCCGCTACGTCGCCGAGCTCAGCGCCTCGCTGCCCTTCTACGGCATGCGCCACCTCGTCCGGCCGGGCCTGACGGGGTGGGCGCAGGTGAAGTACGGGTACGCGGGCGACGAGGACGACGCCCTCGAGAAGCTGCAGTACGAGTTCTTCTACCTGCGCCACCAGGGGCTGCGGTTCGACCTGCGCGTGATGGGCCGCACCGTGCGCAGCGTGCTCGGCAGCGAGGGGAAGGGCCGGTGAGCCGCCTCGACCGGGTGGCCTCGAGCGGCCCCGGCAGCCGCCTGGTGGCCGAACCGATCGCCGGCTGGGGCTACCGCCGGCACCTCGTCGACGACGAGACCCCCCGGCTCGCGTACCAGGCCATGCGCAAGCTCTACGGGGCGCCCACCACGCGGGGCTTCGACGCCCTCGCCGCCCGGGCGGCGGCCGAGGACCCGCGGCTCGACCTGCCCGGTGCCGCCGACGGGATCGTCGGCGGGCAGGTGGATGCGCTGGTGCGGTCGCTCGAGGCCGACGGCTTCGCGCTGGTCGACGGTCGCCTCGACGAGCCCACGTGCGCCGAGCTCGAGGCCGTCGCGAGCACCGCCACCTGCCGGCTCACCGACGCGCCCGGCGGCGAGCGGTCGGCCCGCTTCGACCCGGACCACCCGATCGCGGTGCGCTACGACGTCGACGAGCAGGACGTCGTCGACTCGCCGGCCTGCCAGCGGCTGCTCGCCGACGAGTCCCTCCTGGCGGTGGCCCAGCGGTACCTCGGCGCCGCGCCGGTGCAGGACCTCGTGGCGATGTGGTGGAGCGCCGCCCAGGGCACGGCGGCCTCGAGCGCGGCGGCCCAGCTCTTCCACTTCGACCTCGACCGGCTCCGCTTCGTGAAGCTGTTCGTGTTCCTCACCGACGTCGACGCCGACACGGGGCCCCACGTGTACGTCCGCGGCTCCCATCGCGACCAGCCGCGGTCGCTCCGCCTCGACGGCCGGCACCTCGACGACGAGGTCGACGCCGCGTTCCCCGGTGCCGCCACCGAGATCACCGGCCCGCGGGGGACCATGTTCCTCGCCGACACCATCGGGATGCACAAGGGCCTCGCGCTGCGCCACGGCCACCGGCTGGTGTTCCAGCTCGAGTGGTCGAGCTCGCTGTTCGGGGCGCCCTTCACCCGACCCTGGCTGCGCTCGCCCGAGGAGCCGCTGGCCGGCGCCCTCGCCCGGTTCCCTCGCACCTACCGCCGGTTCCGCACCGGCGCCACCGGCTCGTGAGGGTGTCCGTCCCGGGCCGGGGTGGCCGGTATGGTCGGCGCTCCGCCACGCGACGAGGAGGGGAGCGGGCATGCCGACGGTGAGCATCGTGCTCCCGACGCTCGACGAGCGGGGACACCTGCGCGACTGCCTGGACAGCCTGCTCGCCCAGGACTTCCCCGACATCGTGGAGGTGCTGGTGGTCGACGGCGGCAGCCGCGACGGCACGCGCGAGGTGGTCGAGGGCGAGGGCGGCGTGGTGCGCCTGCTCGACAACCCGAAGGTCACCGCCGCGGCCGCCATGAACGTCGGGATCGCCGCCGCCACCGGTGACCTGGTGGTGCGCGCCGACGCCCACACCGTCTACGCCCCCGACTACGTGCGCCGCTGCGTCGAGGTGCTGGCCGAGACCGGGGCCGCCAACGTGGGTGGGCCCATGGTGCCCGTGGGCACCACCAGCTTCGGCCGGGCGGTGAGCGCCGTGACCACCTCGCCGTTCGGCGTGGGGCCGGGCCGCTTCCACTACGCCACCGGTCGCCACGAGGTCGAGACCGTGTACCTGGGGTGCTGGGAGCGCCAGACCCTGCTCGACGTCGGCGGCTACGACGAGGACCACCTCCAGTGGGCGGCCGAGGACCAGGAGCTCAACTTCCGGATCCGCCAAGCCGGGGGGCGGGTCGTGCTCGATTCCTCGATCCGCTCCTGGTACTTCCCCCGGGCCACGCCGCGCGCCCTGCTGAAGCAGTACCGCAACTACGGGCTGGCCAAGGCCTCGACCCTGGCCAAGCACCGGACCCTCCCGTACTGGCGGCCGGTGGCCCCGGCGCTGCTCGTCGGCGCCACGGTGGCGGCGCCCGTCGTGCTGCGACCCTGGTGGCTGAAGCTGGCGCCGCCGCTCGCGTGGGCGGTCGGGGCCGGCGCGGCCACGGCGAAGATGAGCAGGGACCCCGGCGTCGCGCCCCACCGCGTGCTCGGGGCGCTGGCGCTGTGCCACTGGGGCTACGGCCTCGGCCTGTGGGCCGGGCTGTGGCGCATCGTCGCCCGCAAGCCGTTCGACCAGCGCCCGACGAAGGGCCGCTGATGCCCCTGCCCACGCCCGCCCGCCTCGAGGAGTACGCCCGCAAAGGCGTGGAGCTGCTGCTGCGCACCGTGGGGGAGGCGCCCGAGCAGCGCCAGGCCCGCCACCTCGCCGCCCAGCACGCCGGCCCGGCGCCCGAGGGCGGTCCGAAGGTGCTCATCGTCTCGCCTCGCGACTGGGCCGCCCACGTGCAGTACGAGGCGGTGATCGGCCACGCCCTGCGCCTGCGCGGCGCCGACGTGTCGTTCCTCACCTGCGGCGGCGGCCTCGAGATCTGCGACCGGGCCAACACCTACGAGGCGCCGCCGATGCCGTGCACGTCGTGCTCGCGCTACACGGCGACGTCGATCGAGGCCCACGGGTTCCCCCGGCGCACCATCCGCTCGGGCTGGGAGGGGCGCGACGACGGGTGGCCCGAGCTCGACCTGGTGTCGATCCCCGACCTGCGCGCGGTGGAGCACGACGGCCTGCCGCTCGGGCGGCTGGTCGACATCCCCCTCAAGTGGTTCCTCTGCGCCGCCGACATCGCCGACGATCCGCTCGGCGGGCCCACGAACCGGGCGTTCCTCCGCTCGGCGAAGCGCATCGCGACCGGCATCGGCGCCGTGCTCGACGAGGTGCAGCCCGACCTGGTGCTCCTCCTGAACGGACTCTTCCTGTTCGAGGGCGTGGCCTGGGCGCTCTGCCAGCAGCGGGGGATCGACGTGGTCACCTACGAGCGGGCGTTCCGCAAGGAGACCCTCGTCTTCCACCGGGGCGTGCCGGCGGGCTTCTACGACCTCTCCGCCGACTGGGACGCCGCCAACCGACCGCTCACCGCGGCCGAGGAGGCCGAGCTCGACGAGTACCTCGGTGCTCGGCGGCGGGGCACGGCGTTCGACCAGTACTGGCGGCCCGAGGAGCGCGAGGTCGACCGGGGCACCGGCCGCCTGGTGTCGCTGTACACCAACCTCACCTGGGACACGGCGGTCATCGACCGCGACGTGGCCTTCGCCGACATCCAGGCCTGGATCTCGGCCGCCATCCGGGCGTTCGAGGCCCGGCCCGAGCACCGCCTCGTGATCCGGGTCCACCCCTCCGAGGTGGCGCTCCCGGGGAAGGTCACCCGCGACTCGCTGGCCTCCTACGTCCACCGGGAGTTCCCGACGCTGCCCCCCAACGTCACCCTCGTGGAGCCCGACGACCTGACCTCGAGCTACCCGCTGATGGATGCGTCCGACGTGGGCCTCGTCTACACGTCCACCACGGGCCTCGAGCTGGCGCTGTCGGGCACGCCGGTCATCGTCGCCGGCGAGACCCACTACCGGGGCAAGGGCTTCACCACCGACGTCTCCTCGCCCGAGGAGTTCGAGGCCGCCCTCGACCGGGCGCTCGCCGACCCGGCCTCGCTCCCCGTCGACGTCGAGACGGCCCGCCGCTACGCCCACGTGTTCTTCTTCCGAGCGCCGATCCCGGCCCCCGGCGTGGTGGAGCCCCTGCCGGGCCTGGCCCGGCTCACGGTGGCCTCGCTCGACGAGCTCGCCCCGGGTGCCGACCCGGCGGTCGATCGGATCTGCGCCGGCCTGCTCGACGGCACCAGCTTCGCCGTCCCCGCCGAGTAGCGGGCGGACGACCGGAGGGTCAGCGGCCGACGGGGACCAGCTGGCGCAGCTCGGTGCGCTCGTCGGCGGTGAGGGCGAGCGCGGCCCCCACCACCAGCCACGCCAGGCCACCGAGGCCGAAGCCCAGGACGAGGGTGACCAGGTCGCCCCAGCCGGCCAGGCGCACGGCGCCGGCGACCGCGACGGCGGCGAGCGCCGGCCAGATCGTGGGGAGCACGGCGGTGCGGGCCACCTCGCCGATGGCGACGCCCGTGGCGTCGGCCACCGCCCGGGCCAGGAGGGGGGTCAGCACCAGGCTCGAGAGGATCGTCGCCACGAAGGCGCCGGCGATCCCGTTGGTGTGCACGAGCACGATCGACGCCCCGAGGTTCACGGCGACCGCGACGGCGGCCGGGCCGAGGATCGCCCCGGCGCGGCCGACGCCGAGCAGGAGGTTGGAGCCGGTGGCGAGCGGCGCCTGCGTGGCGAGGTAGGCGACGGCCAGGGCGACGAGGCCGGCCGCTTCGAGGTAGCGGCTCCCCAGCCACGCCTCGAGCAGCGGGGCGGCGAGCACCGCGACCAGGCCGCACAGCGGCAGCGTCACGAGGCACGTGTACTTCGTGCCCCGGAGCAGCAGCTCGCGGAGCCGATCGCGATCGGCCCGGGCCTGGACCCAGGCCGCGCTGGTGGTCGCGGCGTAGGACGCGGCGCTCAGCACGGCGGCGACGCCGTTCTGCACCTGGGTGGCGATCTCGACCAGGGCGACCGCGGCGGGACCGAGGATGGCCCCGACGACGGTGCGGTCCATGGTGCGGTGCAGCACGCCGGTGCCGTTCAGCAGCCACACGCGCCGTCCGTAGTGCAGGAGCGCCGCGGACTCCGCTCGTGAGGCGCGGAGCGAGGCGAGGGGCACGCTCCGGAGCAGGACGCCGAGGGCCAGGGCCGTGGCGGCAGCCGATGCGAGCGCCGCGGCCACCGCCACGCCGCGCAGGCCACCGCCGCCCTGGGCGACGACCACGCTGGCCCCGATGACGACGGTGCGACGCAGCGACTCCAGCGCCCGCGACCGGTCGATGCGCTGCACGCCGTCGAGGCTGAAGCCCGCCATCGACCCGAGGAGCTCGCACACCACCTGCAGCGCGAACGGGACCAGGGCGAAGCGCAGGTCGTCGCGGAGCGCCGCCGGCACGTTGAAGGCGGCCGGCATGGCGGCGCGGCCCACCACCAGGAGCAGGGCGGCGCAGACGAGCCCGATGGCGAGGGCGGTGACCAGGCTGGACCCCACGGCGCGGCCGACGCCGGCCTCGTCGTCGAGCGACGCTCGATCGGCCACGGCTCGGGTCGTCGCCACGCCGAGGCCGAGGTCGGCGAGCGACAGCCAGCCGGTCAGCGCCGAGAAGGTCTGCAGCAGCGCCCAGGTGCCGAACGCCGCGGTGCCCAGGCCGTCGAGCAGCAGCGGCAGCGAGACGAGGGTGAGCACGATGGCCCACCCGTTCGACGCGGCGGTGGCGGCCGTGTTCCGCAGGACCTGCTTGCGATAGCGGCCGGGCGCGGGCGCCCGGATCGGGGGCGTCGCTCACGTCGGGGCCGCACCGGCCGACAGCAGGACCATGCCCTCCAGTCTGACCGGGCCGGATTACCGTCGAGACGATGCTCCGAGCGGCGCCGTGGCGCTCGCCGAGCGCCCCGATGCCATGACCGCCACCGCCCCTCCCTCCGCCGACCTCGTCGAGGTCCCCTGCGCCGTGTGCGGTGCCTCGGCCTCGCACCCGGCTCGGCTGCGGGTCCCGATCGACGACCACGCCGGGGTGCTCGACCTGCCCGGCGGCCGCAGCCACTGGGTCGTCTGCGACTCGTGCGCGCTGGTGTACCAGTCGCCGCCCCGGCCCCGAGGCCGTCGCCCGCCTCTACGACGGCGGCGACTACCACACCACCCGAGGCGGGGTGCCCGAGCACTACGTCCAGTACTCGCTGCGCCGCTCCGTCGATGCCCTGGACTGGGCGCTCGCTCGCATCGCCGGTCCCGGCCGGGCCCTCGACATCGGGTGCGGCATCGGTGGCGCCCTGGTGAAGCTGCGCGACGAGGGCTGGGAGGTCCTCGGCGTCGAGCCCGACGGCGACATGGCCGACGTGGCCCGAGATCGGTTCGGCCTCACGGTCACCACCGGCATGTTCGAGGCCGACACCTTCCTCGACGAGCACGTCGACCTCGCCTACTCCTGCCACGTCTGGGAGCACCTCGCCGACCCGGTGGCCACCTCGCGGGCGGCCCACGCCCTGCTGGCCGAGCGCCAGGGGCACCTGATGATCGTGGTGCCCACGTTCCGCAAGGCCACCACGCTGGCGTGGTCGTGCTTCACGGCACCGCACACGTACATGTTCACCGACGTCTCGCTCGGCAACGTGCTCGACCAGGCCGGCTTCGACGTGGTCGACCACGCCTACGTGGGCGCCGCCGACTCCGAGCTGTGGCTGCTCGCCAAGGCCCGCCCCGAGGGCGGCCCTCGCCGGCCCCGGCCCACCGCGGAGGACCCCGCCAAGGTGCAGCGCGAGCTGGCGCTCGTGCCGCTGCGCATCCCCCTGGGCGTGGCCGGTCGGGCGCGCCAGCACGTCCGCACGCTGGCCTCGGACCCGAAGGACTTCGCCTCCCGCCTCGGCCGCTGGGTCGGTCGCCGCGCCGAGCGGCTGAAGCGGACCGTCACCCGCTCCTAGCGCGTGCCGCGGCGCGGTCGGTCAGCGCCGGACGGGGTAGCCGGCGGCGGCCAGGTGGTGCTTGGCCTCCATCGGGGTCTGCTCGGTGAAGTGGTAGATCGCCGCCGCGCCGAGCGCCGAGGCCCCGGCCTCCAGGGCCTCCACCATGTGGTCGTAGGTGCCGCACCCGCCGGACGCGATGACCGGGATCGACACCGCGTCCGCCACGGCGCGGATCGTGTCGACGTCGTAGCCGACCATCATCCCGTCGCGCTCGATCGACTGCAGGAGGATCTCGCCCGCCCCCGCCGCCTCGAGGCGCACGGCGAGCTCGACCGGGTCGAGCTCGGTCGCCTCCGTGCCCGAGCGCGCCCACGCCCGCTCGGGGCCGCCGTCGACCGCCGGCTTGGTGTCGACCACCGCCACCACGCACTGCACGCCGAAGCGCTCGGCCGCCGCCGTGAGCAGCTCGGGCGACTCGATCGCGGCGGTCCCGAACGCCACCTTGTCGGCCCCCACCTCGAGGAGCCGGCGCACGTGGTCGATGGTTCGCACCCCGCCGCCGACGGTCAGCGGCATGAAGCAGTCGTCGGCGAGGTCGTCGATCAGCTCGTAGTCGGGCTCGCGGCCCTGGCGGGTGGCCGTCACGTCGAAGAAGGCCAGCTCGTCGACGCCGCGCAGGTTGTAGACCTTGATCGCCTGCATGGCGGAGCCGACCGCGCGGCGCGAGTCGAACCGCTCGCCCTTCACCAGGCCGAAGTCCTTGTAGAGCAGCGTGGGGATGATCCGGGTCTTGAGCGTCACGGCCGACCGTCCCACGCGAGCCAGTTGCGCAGCAGCTGCTGGCCCACCTGCTGGCTCTTCTCCGGATGGAACTGCATGCCAACGGCGCTGCCCGTCCCGATCACCGACGTGAACCCACCGGCGTACGGCGTGGTGGCGAGCGAGGCGGCCGGGTCGTCGCACGTGATGGCGTACGAGTGGACGAAGTACACGTCGCGATCCGGATCGACATCGGCGAAGACCGGGTGCGGCGCCGTGGGGTGCACCTCGTTCCAGCCCACGTGGGGGACCCGCGGGTCGGCGGCGGTGGGCACCAGGCGGTCGACCGTGCCCGCCACCCACCCCAGGCCCTGGTGGTCGCCGTGCTCGGTGCTGCGAGCGGCCATCAGCTGCATGCCGAGGCAGATGCCGAGGAACGGTGCGCCCAGCTCGACCACCTGCTCGGTGAGGGCGGCGTCGAGGCCGCGGGCGCGCAGCTCGTCCATCGCCATGCCGAAGGCGCCGACGCCGGGGAGCACGATCCGGTCGGCTCGGGCGAGGTCGGCCGGGTCGCTCGTGACGCGCACCGAGGCGCCGCAGACCTCGAGGGCGCGGCGCACCGAGTCGAGGTTGCCCATCCCGTAGTCGACGACGGCGACGAAGGCCACGGGCCCGACCTAGCCCTCGGCGACGTTGTCGTAGTTGATCTTGGTGAGGTTGCCGTGGCGGTCGCGCAGGAGCTCGCCGTGGCGGTCGCACTCGAAGAGCCGCTTGTTGGTGAAGCGGTCGCAGATGGCCTGGAACTCGTCGGCGGTGAGGTCGAGGTCGTCGAGCATCTCGTCGAGCGACACGCCCAGGTAGGACGACGGGAACCGACCGTCGTGGATGCGCACCAGCTCGACGGCGTCGTCGCGCCGCAGCCGCTCGCGCCGGACGGCCATGCAGGCCAGGTCGGTGGCCCGGCCGAAGCCGTACTTGATGAACTTGAAGTAGTCGTGGATGCCGTGGAAGGCGTTGTCGAGGTTCTCGTAGTTCACGAGCGAGCCCTCGACGAAGTGCGGGTAGGTCTCGAAGCCGTGGGCCTGGGCGATGACCTGGTTCCCCCAGCCGTCCCACGGCAGGTAGTAGCCGAGGAAGATGCCGGTCACGCCGACCTCGGCGAGCTGCTCGTCGGAGGGGTAGGTGTACGGCACGAGGTCGCGAGCGCGGATGCCGTCCTGGCCGACGAGGTCGCTCACCCGCAGCCCGAGCAGGCCCCCGAACTCCTCGAGCCAGCGGCGGGTGAGCACGTTGTCGTCCGCTGCGGCCGCCGGTCCGCCGTACTCGTTCTGGGAGTTCTCGCCCCAGACGATCAGGGGGATGCGCATCTGCACGGCGAGCCGGACGGGCGTGGTGAAGATGCCGACGTGCTCGGGCCACGAGATGTCGCCCACCTCCCGCAGGGCGAGGCGGTTCATGGTCCGGCGGATCTTCGGGTTGGGGGTGACCTCCACGCTGTCGACGCCGAGGCGGTGGAGGTTGTCGAGGTTCCGGCGGCCGATGTCGGTGAGCCAGCACGTCGTGGAGGTCACCGCGAGCGGGTTGAGGCCCAGCTGCAGCACCCGGAGGATCTGGAACGTGGAGTCCTTGCCGCCGCTGACCGGGACGATGCAGTCGTAGTTCGAGCCGTCGTCGTTGCGGTAGCGGCCGAGGATGTCCTCCAGCTCGGCGGCTCGCGCGTCCCAGTCGACCTCGGTGCGGGCGGCGAAGTGGCGACAGGCGCTGCAGACCCCCTCGTCGTCGAACAGGATGTCCGGCTTGGTCTCGGGCATCACGCAGCGCGTGCAGTAGCGGATCACGGAGGTCCTCGAGGATGTCCAGGCGGTGGAGGCCGAGGGAGCGGCCTTGGCATCGATGATCGGCCCAGCGGCGCGATCATCAAGGTCCATGCTCCCAGATGACCCGGGCCGATCCTCGGACCCACCGCTGCTCGCCCTGCGAGCCGAGGGCGGTCCCGGTCGCGGGGTGGGGCACCTCGCCCGCAGCCTCGCGCTCGCCGAGGCATGGGTCGGCCTCGGTGGGGCGGCCGCCCTGGTCAGCCGGTCCGTCCCGCCCCCCTGGGACCAGCGCTACGAGGCGGCCGGCGTCGCCGTCGTCGCCACCGCGTCCGACCTCGACCGCCCGCCGGCGTGGTGGGTCGTCGACGGGTACGACCTCGGCGCCGAGGGCCGCCCCCGGCAGCCACCTCGCCCGCATCGACGACGACGGCCGGTCGCCCGTCGTCGACGCCGAGGTCCTGCTCGACCAGAACCTGGGGGCCACGGCGGGCGCGTACCCGGGGACCGGTGCGGACCTGCTGCTCGGGCCCCGCTACGCGCTGCTCCGACGCGACCTCGTCGCCGCGGCCGCCGGTCGTCGGCCGGGGACGGTCCGGTCGGGCGCGGCCGGCGGCGGCACGGCCCCGCTGCGCGTCGTGGTGGCGATGGGCGGTGCCCCGAGCGCCGAGGTGCGGGCCTTCTTCGAGGCCGTGGTGGCCAGCCTGGCGGCCGACGACCTGAGCATCCGGGTGCTCGACGGCCGGGCCGATGCCGCCGCGGAGCTGGCGGCCGCCGACCTCGCGGTGGCCGCCGCCGGATCGACCTGCTGGGAGCTCGGCCTCCTCGCCGTGCCGTCGGTGGTCGTGAGCGTGGCGCCGAACCAGGAGCCGCTGGCCCGCCGGCTGGGGGAGCGGGGCGCGGCGCGAGACCTGGGCGACCTGACGACCCTGATCCCCGAGGAGGTCGCCCTGGAGGTCCGTCGCCTCGTCGCCTCGCCTTCCGATCGCGCTGCGCTGTCCCGGGCCATCGCCGCGCTGGTCGACGGTCGGGGGGCCGCCCGCGTCGCCACCCGACTCCGCTCGGGCCTGCTCGCGATGCGTCCGGTCGGGCCCGGCGACGTCCGCACCGTCCACGAGCTGAACGACGACCCGGCGGTGCGGGCGGTGTCGTGGTCGTCCGAGCCGATCCCCTGGGCCGACCACGAGCGCTGGTTCGCCGCCCGACTCGCCGACCCCCGCAGCCACCTGTATCTCGGCCACGCGCCCGACGGGTCCCTCGTCGGTCTCGTCCGCTTCCAGGTCGAGGCGCGGGTGGCCACGATCGGCGTGGTCGCCCACGCCTCGCAGCGGGGCCGGGGCTGGGGCGCGGCGCTCATCGACGCCGGCGTCCGGCGGCTCGAGGCCGACCTCGGTGCCGGCGGCGGCATCGAGCCGATGGTGCGGATCGACGCCCTGGTGAAGCCCGGCAACGAGGCGTCGAGCCGGGCGTTCCTCGACGCCGACTTCGACCCCGAGCCCTCCGGCGACCCCGACGTGCTCCGGTACGCTCGCCCCCATGGACGGCGCGCCGATGGCTGAGGTCACGGGCGCGGTGGCGCCGGTCCGCATCGGCGAGCACCGCGTCGGGCCCGGGTGCGCGCCGTACGTCATCGCCGAGCTGTCGGCCAACCACGGTGGCTCGATCGAGGCGGCCGAGCGGGTGATCCGCCTCGCCGCCGGCACCGGGGCCCAGGCCGTCAAGCTGCAGACCTACACGCCCGACTCCATGACGCTCGACCTCGCCGAGCCGCCCTTCGTCGTGGGGGAGGGCACCCTCTGGGCGGGTCGCACCCTCCACGACCTCTACGAGGAGGCCCAGACCCCCTGGGACTGGCACCCGCACCTGTTCGCGGTGGCGGCCGAGGTCGGGCTCGCCTGCTTCTCCACGCCCTTCGACCGCGCCGCGGTCGACTTCCTCGAGCCGTTCGACCCGCCCGCCCACAAGATCGCCTCGTTCGAGCTGCTCGACCTCGACCTCATCGGCTACGCGGCCTCCACCGGCCGCCCGCTCATCATCTCCACCGGGATGGCCACCGTCGACGAGATCGACGACGCCGTGGCCGCCGCTCGGTCCGGCGGCGACGGCGGCATCGTGCTGCTGCGCTGCAACTCGGCCTACCCGGCGTCGCCGGCGGAGATGGACCTCGCCACCATCCCGGAGATGGTCGCCCGCTGGGGCGTGCCCGTCGGCCTGTCCGACCACAGCGCCGGCTCCACCGCCGCCGTGGTCGCCACCGCTCTCGGCGCGTGCGCGTTCGAGAAGCACCTCATCGGCGCTCGCACCGATGGCGGCCCCGACGCCGCCTTCTCGGCCGAGCCCGACGAGCTGCTCGCGTTCGTCGGCGACGTCCGGGTGGCGGCCGAGGCGCTCGGCGGGGTCCGCTTCGGGCCGTCGCCCGCCGAGGAGGCGAGCCTGGCCTTCCGGCGGTCGCTCTACGTCGTGGCCGACGTCGCGCCGGGCGAGGAGCTCACGCCCGCCAACGTCCGGGCCATCCGCCCCGCCGGCGGCCTCGCTCCCAAGCACCTGCCCGACGTGCTCGGGCGTCGCGCCCGGCACGCCCTGCGGCGGGGCACGCCGCTGGCGCTCGACGACCTGGCCTGACGGCTACGGGCGCGACTGCTGGTCGCCGAGGAGGAGCCGGTACATCGCTTCGCGCGTGGGCTCGACCCAGGGCTCGGGGACCTGCACCCGCCGGTCGACCTTGCCCTTGCCCACCGAGATGGAGGCGGCGCCGACCTCGGCCCCGTCGACCTCGACGGCCCAGGTCCGGGTCCACGGCGCCGATCCGGGCTCGGGCCCCTCGCGCGGGCGCAGCACCACCTGGCCGGGCTTGGGCTTGTTGGCCCGGCCCACCACCGAGAGGATGCGGTTCCAGCTGGCCACGAGGGGGTCGGGGACCAGGGCGACGATCTCGCGGAGGCGATCGAGGTCGGCCGGCGTGTCGACCGTCCACCACTCCTCGCCCAGGTTCTGGCCCGAGTGCAGGTTGGCCAGGCGGAACCGCTCGGGTCGCCGGTAGAGGTACGGCGTCACGTGCTCGCGGTCGGCGGCCTCGGTGGCCTCGAGCTCGGCGTGGCGCAGCGCCCGCGCCGAGAGGACCTCGACGTCGAGCCCCTTCGGGTACGAGCGGGGGAGCACGTTGCTCGTGTAGTCGGCGCCCGTCTCGAGGTGCAGCGAGATGGCCGCCTCGACGATGAACGGGTCGGTGAGGGGGCAGTCCCCGGTGAGGCGCACCACCGTGTCGGCCGGGTGCTGGGCGAGGGCGATGGCGTAGCGGCCGAGGACGTCGGCCTCCGAGCCGCGCACCACGCCGACGCCGACGTGCTCGGCGACGGCCGCCACGGCGTCGTCGCCCGGCAGGTCGCTCGTGGCGACGACGATCGTGGCGCGCAGGCGATCGGTGATCGGGAGCAGGCGGTGCAGCTGGAAGCCCAGCATCGGCTGGCCGCCGAGGTCGGCGAGCACCTTGCCGGGCAGGCGGGTGGAGCCCGCCCGCGCCTGCACGACGATGAGCGGGTGCGGGCTCATCCGACCAGCTCGTCGAGCGCGGCCACCACCCGGTCGACCTCCGCATCGGCCAGGGTGGGGAAGATCGGCAGCGAGATGAGCCCGGCGTAGGCGGCCTCGCAGGCGGGCAGGTCGGCCGGGCCGAGGCCCAGGTCGGCGTAGACCGGGTGGTGGTGGATCGGCACGTAGTGCACCTGCACCCGGATGCCGCGCTCGTGGAGGCCCTCGAACACCCGCCGCCGATCGGCAACCCGGATCGCGAAGAGGTGGTAGCCGTGGGCCCATCCCTCGGGCGCGGCCGGCGGGAGCTCGATGGGGAGGTGGGCCAGGGCGGTGCGGTAGCGCTCGGCGATCTCGTTGCGGCGGGCGATGAGCGCGGGGAGCTTGCGCAGCTGGCTCACCCCGAGGGCGCACTGGAGGTCGGTGAGGCGGTAGTTGAACCCGAGCGAGCGGACCTCGTAGTACCAGGGGTCCACCTCGGGGAGCCGCTCGATCCCGTGGTTGCGGAAGCGCCGCAGCGCCTCGGCCAGCTCGTCGTCGTTGGTGGTGACCGCCCCGCCCTCGCCGGTGGTGATCGGCTTCACCGGGTGGAACGAGAAGCAGGCGAGGTCGGAGCGGGCGCAGTTGCCCACCGGCCCGTCGTCGGTGGTGGACCCGAGCGCGTGCGAGGCGTCCTCGATCACGATGCGGGGCCGGTGGGCCAGCTTCGACAGGTCGACCGCGAGCCCGGCGTAGTGGACGGCCACCAGGGCGTCGAGCCCGGCCGGCACGGCGGCCACATCGACGTTGAGCGTCGCCGGATCGATGTCGACGAGCGTGGGGGTCGCCCCCACGTAGCGGGCGCACGCCGCCGACGCGGAGAAGGTGAGGGGCGAGGTGGCCACCACGTCGCCGGGGCCGAGCCCGGCGGCCGCCGCCGCCCCGTGCAGGGCGGCGGTGCCGCTGGTGAAGGCCACGGCGTGGCGGGCGCCGGTGACCTCGGCCAGCAGGCGCTCGAACTCGTCGACCGCGGGGCCCTGGGTCAGCCAGTCGCCCTGGAGCACGGCCAGCACGGCGTCGACGTCGGCCTGGTCGATGGTCTGGCGGCCGTAGGGGATGGGCGCCGGCGCGCCCTCCTCAGGCGTCGAGGACGGCGGCGAGCTCATCGGGGCCGAGCCACTCATCGTTGGTGTTGCTGGCGTAGATGAAGCCGTCGTCGAGGGCGCCGCCCGACACCCACTTGGGGTGGTCGGTCCACCAGGGGTGCTCGGGGAGCACCACGTAGACCTCGCCGGCGTCGATCGTGTGGCGGCTCTCGTCGTCGGTGATCAGCACCTCGTGGAGCTTCTCGCCCGGGCGGATGCCGATGATCTCCACCGGCAGGTCGGGGGCCATGGCCTTGGCCAGGTCGACCACCGTCATCGACGGGATCTTGGGGATGAAGATCTCGCCGCCGACGCTGTGGGTCATGGCGTACTCCACCAGGTCGACCGCCTGGGGGAGCGTGATCCAGAAGCGCGTCATCCGCTCGTCGGTGATGGTGAGGCGGCCCTCGCCGATCTGCTTGCGGAACAGCGGCACCACCGAGCCGCGGGAGCCGACCACGTTGCCGTAGCGCACGCAGGAGAGCTTCGTCCCCGACCCCGCCGCGTAGGCGTTGCCCTGGATGATGATCTTCTCCTCGCACAGCTTCGTGGCGCCGTAGAGGTTGACCGGGTTGACGGCCTTGTCGGTGCTGAGGGCGACCACCTGCTCGACGCTCGTGTCGATGGCGGCGTCGACGATGTGCTGGGCGCCGAGGACGTTGGTCTGCACCGCCTCGAACGGGTTGTACTCGCACGCCGGGACCTGCTTCATGGCCGCCGCGTGGACGACGATGTCGGCGCCCTTCATGGCCCGGGTGAGGCGGCTGCGGTTGCGCACGTCGCCGACGAAGAACCGCAGCTGGTCGTTGCCGGCGTAGAGGGCCTGCATCTCGGACTGCTTCAGCTCGTCGCGGCTGAACACCCGCAGCGTGGTGTCGGGGTGGTCGGCGAGGATCCGGTCGACGAACGCGTGCCCGAACGAACCGGTCCCGCCGGTCAGGAGGATGGTCTTGCCTGCGAGGTCCATGCGGGCGCCATCTTGGCAGCGCGACCGGCCGATCCCGGGGACCCCTCGGGGCTCAGACGGGCAGCGGGCGGGTGTCGGTGGCGGGGTCGCGGACGGCCTGGACCGGGTTGCCCTGGGTGATGTCGAGCATGCGCTGGAGGGCGACCTTCGCCCACTCCGTGGTGCGCTCGTCGACGGTGATGCGGTTGAGGATCCGCCCCTCCACCAGGTTCTCCAGGATCCAGGCCAGGTGCGGCGCGTCGATGCGGAACATCGTCGAGCACGGGCACACCAGCGGGTCAAGGCTCACGACGGTCTTGTCGGGCGTCTCGGCGGCGAGGCGGTTGACCAGGTGGATCTCGGTGCCGATGGCGATCGTGCTGTCCGCAGGCGCCGCCGCCACCGCCTTGATGATGTAGTCGGTGCTGCCCACCTCGTCCGCGATCGAGCAGACCTCGTGGGCGCACTCCGGGTGGGCGATGACGATGCCGTCGGGGTGCTCGGCCCGGAAGGCGGCCACGTGGTTCGGGGTGAAGCGCTGGTGCACCGAGCAGTGGCCCTTCCACAGCAGGAAGGTGGCGTCGCGCACGTCGTCCTCGCCGAGCCCGCCCAGCTCGAGGCGGGGGTTCCAGACCCGCATGTCGTCGTGGCCGTAGCCCATGGCGATGCCGGTGTTGCGGCCCAGGTGCTGGTCGGGGAAGAACAGGACCTTGTCGCCCTGGGTGAACGCCCACTCGAGGATCTCGCGGGCGTTGGTGCTGGTGCACACGGCGCCACCGTGCTCGCCCACGAACGCCTTCAGGGCCGCGCTCGAGTTCATGTAGGTGATGGGCACCAGGCGGCTGGTGTCGATCACCTCCGACAGGGCGTCCCACGCCTCGGTCACCTCGTCGAGGTCGGCCATGTCGGCCATCGAGCAGCCGGCGTTCAGGTCGGGCAGGACCACGGCCTGGTGGTCGCCGGTGAGCACATCGGCCGACTCGGCCATGAAGTGCACGCCGCAGAACACGATGTAGTCCGCGTCGGGCCGCTCCTGGGCCAGCACCGACAGGCGGTAGGAGTCGCCTCGGGCGTCGGCCCAGCGCATCACCTCGTCGCGCTGGTAGTGGTGGCCGAGGATGAACAGCCGGTCGCCGAGGGCCGCCTTGGCGGCACCGATCATCTCGTCGAGCGCCTCGGGGGTCGCGTCGCGGTACCGCTCGGGGAGGGGGGTCTGCAGCCTGAGCACGGGTGCCTCCGATGTGGTGGTGATCCCGCTTGGTGCCGGTGGGGACAGCCTGGTCGCCTCGCCACGGGGATGTCGGCACGGGATGTCATGGAGCCGGATGCCAGGCCGGCGGTTCGAGTGTACGTGCCCCGGTCGGAGCACCACATCAACCGCGCGCGGCGGTGGACCATTCCCGGGCCAGGTGCGGGCCGAGCACCGCCCGCCACCCGACGACGCCGACGATGCCCAGGGCCGGGGCGATGGGCAGGAAGAGCCGGACCTCGTCGGCCCGGCCGACCACCAGGACCGAGCCCACCTCGGCGGCCACGAGCGCCAGCGTCGGCACCATCCACCGTCGGTGACCGGCGATGGCAGCGCGGAGCATCGGCTGCGAGCGCACGAGCAGGTAGGGGCCGAGCGTCGGGAGCAGGAAGGCCAGGACGACCAGCAGGGTGAGCGGCTGGAGGTTGTGCTCGACCTGGAGCATCCCGGCCGCCTCGTCGTAGGTCGCCGTCGGGTAGGCGAGCTTCAGGGCGACGGTTGCGGCCAGCCCAGCGGCCACGAGGCCGGCGCCGGCGACCAGGTCGCGCCGCTCGCGCCCGGCCAGGGCCCAGCGGGCCAGGGCGGCGATCCCGAGCGCCAGCAGCAGGTCGGTCCGGGTGCCGGCGAGGACCGCGGCCGCAGCGAGCAGGGGGAGCCAGCGGCGTCGGCGGTCGTCCAGGACGGCCCACAGGCCGACCGTCGCGGCGGCGAGGGCGGCGTAGGTCTCGGTCTTGCCCCACCACATCGCCCCGATCGTGAGCTGGGCGCCGACGAGGGCGACGGCGAGCACCCACACCTCGAGGCCGAGGCGGCGGAGGAGGGCGGCGGTCACGGCGACGGCGACGGTGAGGGCCACGAGGTCGACGACCATCTCGCCGTAGCCGTAGGGCCAGCCGAGCGCGTCGTGGAGCCGGTCGAGCAGCTGGGGCACGAGGATCCGGTACTGGAAGGGGGCGTCGGCCGTGCCGCCCACCACCTCGCGGACCGAGCGGCCGATCGAGCCGTCGCTCTCCCGAGGGCCCAGCCACACCCGCAGGTAGAAGGTGAACGCACCGGCCCACACCAGGGCGGCGGTGGCGTGGAGGAGCGTGGCGATCGAGCGGGGGAGCGCATCCGGGCGGTCCCGGTGCTCACGTGCGGCGCGGTCGACCGCCTCGCCATCGACCGCCGCGCCGGCGGGGACCGGCGCGGCCGGGCGCGGCGGGACGATCGTGGCCATGGGCATCCATCGGCCGAGGCGGCGGGCGCGGGAGGGTTTCGGCGTGGGCGCGACCGCCTTGATCCGACGCCGGCGCTGCCGATGGGGGCAGGTGAGCGCCCCCTCCCTCGATCACGTGCGCGCCCGGTGGGCGGCGCGCCTGGGCTCGGGCTGGCTCGCCGTGCTGCTCCTCGCCGTCGCCCTCGTGCCGTTCGTGCAGGAGCTCAGCGCCCAGCCGGCGGTGCGCGTCGCCCAGACCGCCGCCATGGTCGAGGAGGGCACGGTCGTCCTCGACGACTACGACCACGTCATCGGCATCGACCGGGTGGAGCGCGACGGCCACGTCTACGGCGACAAGGCGCCGCTGCAGCCGATCCTCGCCGTCCCCGCGTACCTCGCCGCCAAGGCGGTGGGGGCCGAGTCGGCCTCGGTGCTGCGCGTGCAGGGCAACCTCGGCCTCTGGTGGGTGACCCTGTGGTCGACCCTGGTCCCGCTCCTCGCCATCTGCGCCATCGGGGTGCGGGTGGTGCGCCGGGTGGTGGGGCCCGAGCGCGCCGTGGCCGGCACGCTCGCCATCTGCGGCGGGACCCTCCTCCTCGCCTACGGCACCCAGCTCTACGCCCACGTGCTGGCCGGCCTGCTCGGCTGGTCGTGCTTCCTCGTGGCCGACCGGTCGCTGCGAGCCGACGCCGAAGGCGGCCGGCCGATGCTGCTGGCCCTCGGCGCCGGCGCCCTCGGGGGCGCGGCCGTCGCCACCGAGTACCCGCTCGCCATCGTCGTGGTCGTCGTGGCCGGCCTGCTCGTGGCCCACCGGGCCTGGGGTCGGCTCGCCGCCTACGCCGCCGGCGGTGCCCCCTTCGTCGCCCTCCTGCTCGGGTACCAGTGGCTGGCCTACGGCAGCCCGTTCACGGTGTCGTACTCCGAGAAGTCGGTGCACGAGGCCGAACCGCTCGTGGTGGGCCTGCCCCACCCGGTGCGCTTCCTCGAGGTGCTGCTCGGCACCCGGGGCCTCCTGCTCTTCAGCCCGATCGTGGCCCTCGCCGCCTGGGGCCTGTGGCGGCTGGCCCGCACCTTGAGCGGGGTGGCGCGCCGGCACGGGATCGTCGGCCTGGTGGTCTTCGGCCTGTTCCTCGTGCTCCAGTCGGCCTGGGTCAACCCCTGGGGCGGCGAGGCGCCCGGGCCGCGCTACGTCATCCCCAGCCTGCCGTTCCTCATCGTCGGCATGGCCGAGATCTGGGACGTGGCGCCCGCCGCCCGCCGCATGGCGCTGCGCTGGTCGGTGCTCGCCATGGCCATGCCCGTGATCGCCGTGCACCTCACCCCCGAGGGCACCTTCGCCGTCGCCGCCCAGCTCCAGAGCCTGGCCGCCGACGGGCCGGTGCTCACCCTCTGGACGATGCTGCTCGGCCCCATCGGCTGGGCGGTCCACGTCGCGACCGTCGGGCTGGTGGCCTGGCTGCTCGTCGAGGCGCTGCGCCTCGAGCGGCTCGAGCGGGGCGAGGTCGAGCCGGCCGGCGAGGCGTCGAGGGCGGGCGACGCCCTCGCCCTCGACCGCCCGAGCGGCCGCAACGTCCTCCCCACCGCCTGACCCCTGGGCGGCCGCCGCCGGGGTGGGCGGCGTCGAGGGCCTGTGCAGTTGTGCGCACCAGGTGCGCAGATGTGCACACGGACCCGCTGGGGCGGGGTGGCGGGCGAGGGGGTTGTGCAGTTGTGCGCACCAGGTGCGCAGATGTGCACACGGACCTGCTGGGGCGGGGTGGCGGGCGAGGGGGTTGTGCAGTTGTGCGCACCCAGTGCGCAGATGTGCACACGGACCGCCGGTGCCGGCGGCGTGCGAGCGGTCAGGCGGGAGCGGGGGTGGCGGCGAGGGCGTCGGCGCCGGAGGATGCGCCCTCGGGGGCCGGGGCGGGGGAGCGGCTCGACGACCAGGCCACGAGGGCGAGGAGCGGGAGGATCGTGCCCACCCGGCCGAAGCCCCACCACACCCACCAGACGATCGTGCTCATGGTGGTGAAGAAGAGCAGGTGCACGGCGAGGATGGCCTGCATCCAGCGGGCGCCCCAGCGGACGATGGCCACGCCGGAGGCGACGAGCAGGGCGGCGGTGAGCCACTCGGCCAGGTGCCAGTACGACACGGCCTCCACGAGCCCGGTGAAGGGTGCCGCCATGGGCGAGTAGCTCGAGGGCAGCTCGCCGAAGCGGGCGTGCACCAGCGCCACCCAGCCCACGTACGTCGCGGCCGGGATGGCGAGGGGGAGCGCCGGGCGCAGCGAGCGCCGCTCGGCGATGGTCGACAGGGCCAGGCCGAGGGGCACGAGCAGCATCGTCTCCCGGCACAGGGCCGCAGCGGCGAAGCAGGCCACGGCGGCGGCGGTGCGATGGCGGAACCAGAGGGCGAGCCCGCTGAGCGACAGCCCGAGGCCCATGGGCTCGCTGATCCCGGGGTAGGCGATGGCGGCCACGACGGCGGGCAGGGCGGCGACCGAGCCGAGCAGCCGCACCTGGACGTCGAGCGCTCGCCCGAGCAGGTCGAGCGCCCAGACCACGAAGCCGATGGACAGGGCGGTGATCACCAGGATCACCGGTGCGAGCAGGGCCCGCTGGCCGCCGAGCGAGGCCACCGAGTATACCCAGCCCGGGAACGGGCGGGAGGCTCGGTAGGCGGCGTTCACCGGATCGTTCGAGTAGTCCTCGAGCGTGTGCTGGAGGAACGGGTCCTCGGCGGTCTGGGCGAAGGCGTGGCCGTCCATCTTCGCCACGAGCAGCTCGGCTCGCGACTCGGGCGGGTTCCAGGCGCCGTTGTAGTGCGGCTCCTTGGGGGCGCTGGGGTCGAGGACCAGGAGCTGGAGCACCAGGACGAGCCCGACGCCGACCACGGTGAGCACGGCGATGGCGCGCGCCGAGAACCCGTCGCTCCCGTCCGGGCGCGCGCCCGAGGCCTCGTCCGGCGATCCCACCTCCCTCCATCGGCAGGCGGGCGGCCGGCGTGAGCGGCGGGGTGCACGGACGGGCGGGCGATCCGGCAACCTAGGAGCCGTGGTCCAACGTCCCCCCGCCGGCACCATCCCCGACGCGCCCGGCTCCTACCAGTTCAAGGACGCCCACGGTCGGGTGATCTACGTCGGCAAGGCGAAGAGCCTGCGCTCGCGGCTGTCGAACTACTTCCAGAAGAACCTGCCGATCCGCACCGCGCAGATGGTGGCCACCGCGGCGACCGTCGAGTGGATGCAGGTGAACAACGACGTCGAGGCGCTGCTGCTCGAGAACACGCTCATCAAGCAGCACAAGCCGCGGTTCAACATCCGCCTCGTCGACGACAAGAGCTACCCGTTCCTCGCCGTCACGGTGAGCGACGAGTGGCCTCGGCCGATGGTGATGCGCGGCGCCCGGCGCAAGGGCGTGCGCTACTTCGGGCCCTACGGCCACGCCTACGCCATCCGCGAGACGCTCGACCTCCTGCTGCGGACCTTCCCGGTCCGCACGTGCAGCGACAACAAGTTCGGGCACCACGAGCGGCTCGGTCGTCCGTGCCTGCTGTTCCACATCGAGAAGTGCTCGGGGCCGTGCGTCGGCGAGGTCGACCACGAGACCTACCAGCGCTACGTCGACGAGCTGATCGAGTTCCTCGAGGGCGACACCGACGAGGTGGTCCGCAAGCTGGAGGCGGCGATGCGCGAGGCGGCCGACGACCTCGAGTTCGAGCGGGCGGCCCGGCTGCGCGACCGGCTCACCGCCGTGAACAAGGCGATCGAGCGCCAGATGATGGTGGCCGACCGCAGCGAGGACCTCGACGTGGTGGGCGTGGCCGACGACGAGCTCGAGGCGGCGGTGCAGGTCTTCCACGTCCGCAAGGGGCGGGTGGTCGGCCGCAAGGGCTTCGTGATGGACAAGGTCGAGGACCTCGATCCCCACGAGCTCACCGGCCGCATCCTCGAGGGCCTCTACGACCCGCCGCCGCCCATCGGCATGCCCAAGCAGGTCCTCGTGCCGGCCGACCCCGACGACACCGAGCTCTACCAGGACTGGCTGAGCGACCTGCGGGGCTCGGCGGTGTCGGTCCGCGTGCCCCAGCGGGGCGAGAAGCGCGAGCTCCAGCAGATGGTCACCCGCAACGCGTCCGAGGAGCTGGTCCGCCACCGCCTCAAGCGGGCCCAGGACCACAACAGCCGGGCCCGGGCGCTCAACGAGCTGCAGGACGCGCTGGGGCTGCCCGAGGCGCCGCTGCGCATCGAGTGCTTCGACATGAGCCACCTCCAGGGCACCGACTACGTGGGCTCCATGGTCGTGATGGAGGACGGCCTCCCGAAGAAGTCCGAGTACCGGCGCTTCAAGATCAAGAGCGGGCAGGGCAACGACGACTTCCGGGCCATGGAGGAGGTGCTCACCCGCCGCTTCACCGCCTACCTGGCCGAGCGGCAGCTGCCGATCGCCGAGCGGGGCCGGTTCCAGTACCCGCCGCAGCTGCTGCTCGTCGATGGCGGCAAGGGCCAGCTGAGCGTGGCGGTGCGGGTGCTCGCCGAGCTGGGCCTCGACGAGGAGATCCCGGTGGCGTCGCTGGCCAAGCGGTTCGAGGAGGTGTTCGTACCGGGCCGGGCCGACCCCATCCGCGTGCCCCGCCAGTCCGATGGCCTCTACCTCCTCCAGCGGATCCGCGACGAGAGCCACCGCTTCGCGATCACGTTCCACCGTGAGCTGCGCGCCAAGCGCATGACCACCTCGGTCCTCGACGGGATCCCCGGCCTGGGGGAGACCCGGAAGAAGCGGCTCACCAAGGAGCTCGGCGGCGTGAAGGCGGTGAAGGCCGCCAGCCTCGAGACCCTGAAGGCGCTCAGCTGGCTCCCCGACGCGGTGGCCGAGGCCGTCCACGAGAAGATCCACGGCCCGACCTGAGCGGGCCCTGGGGTGGCGGCTAGCGCGCCCAGGGCGGGCCCAGCGCCAGGATCTCGGTGCGCACCGGGCAGGCTGGGTGGTGGGCGCCGTCGATCCAGCCGGTCGACATGAGGAACTCGCCGGTGATCTCCCCGCCCGTGAAGCGGAACGTGCGCTTGAACAGCCGGACCCACTCGTCCTTCGGTCGGGGGTGGTGGGCGTCGAGCCACCCGGCGAAGCCGCCGTGGGTGCCGCGCAGCTCTTGAACGACCCCGGCGTTGGCGATCGCGGCATCGACCTTCAGGCGGTTGCGGATGATCCCGGCGTCGGCGAGCAGCCGGGCCCGGTCGGGCTCGCCGTAGGCGGCCACGCGGTCCACGTCGAAGCCGTCGAACGCAGCTCGGAACGCGTCGGCCTTCTTCAAGATGGTCAGCCACGACAGCCCGGCCTGGTTGATCTCGAGCACCAGGCGCTCGAAGAGGGCGGCCTCGTCGTCGACCGGGAAGCCGTAGACCTCGTCGTGGTAGGGCCCGTGCCACTCGTGGCCCGGTGCGATCGCGCAGTAGGAGCCCTCGGGGACCACGTCGTCGGCCATGGCCGGGACGGTACCGCCGACCCGCGTAGCGTCGCGACGGTGGCAGACGACATCGACCTGTGGGAGGCGCACGCCGATTGGTGGCAGGAGGGGTTCACCGAGGGGGCCGACCCCGAGTACGAGGAGCAGATCCTGCCCATCGCCGCCGACCTGCTCGCCGGCTACGAGCGGGTGCTCGACGTCGGCACGGGGGAGGGGCAGGTCGCCCGGCTCGCGGTCGCCGGCGGGGCCGCGGTCGTCGCCGGGATCGACCCCACCGCCAACCAGGTGGCCGAGGCCGCCCGGCGCGGCGGGGGACCGGCGTACGCCCGGGCCGGCGCCGACCGCCTGCCGTTCGCCGACGAGGCGTTCGACGCCGTGGTCGCCTGCCTCGTGTTCGAGCACATCGAGGCGGTCGACGACGCCATCGACGAGGTGGCGCGGGTGCTGCGGCCGGGCGGCCGCTTCGCGTTCTTCCTCAACCACCCGCTCCTCCAGACGCCGAGCAGCGGCTGGATCGACGACCACGTGGTCGACCCGCCCGAGCAATACTGGCGCATCGGGCCCTACCTGATCGAGGACGAGTCGGTGGAGGAGGTGGAGAAGGACGTGTTCATCCCCTTCATCCACCGGCCGATGAGCCGGTACGTGAACGCCATGGCCGAGGCCGGCCTCGTCCTGCGGCGGATGCTCGAGCCGGCACCGCCTCCCGGGTTCCTCGCCCGCGCCCCCGAGTACCTGGCGGCCGCCTCGATCCCGCGGCTGCTCGTGCTGGTCTCCGAGAAGGAGCGTCGGTGAGCGTCGAGCCGTCGCTGGACGGCACGCCGCCGAGCCCATCGCTCGACGACCCACCGATGGCCGACACGCCGATGTGGCTCTCGCACCACTGGCCCTCGGACTACGACCGCTGCGCGGTGGTCGGCGGGATGCACATCTGCCGCCGCTGCCTCGTCCTCTACCCGGTGGCGCTCGTGGCCGGGCTGGTGGTCGGCATCGGCTCGTGGTGGCCCCACGAGCTCGACCCGTGGGTGCTGTGGCTGTTCCCCCTCCCCGGCGTGATCGAGTTCGTGCTCGACAACCTGCGGCTCATCGGGTACTCGCCGCGCCGCCAGGTCGCCCTCTCCTTCTTCGGGGCCGTCGCCGCCGGGCTCGGCTACGTGCGCTACCTCGACGACACCTACGACGTCCTCGTGTGGTCCGTCGTCGGCGTCTACACCGCGGTGTGCGTGGCCGGCGTCGTGGTGGGCGTGCTGCGCCGCAGGGTGCGCTCGTGAGCGACGTCGGCGCCGCCGTCGACGCGACGCATCCCGAGCCGGCCGCCCGCCGGCGCGGGCTGCTCGCCGAACTGCTCGACGGGCCGCGCGTCCCCATCGGCGACGCCGAGCTGCTCGTGCTCGTCGTGTGCAACCTGGTGAGCACGGTGGGGCTGGCGGGCGACATCGCCCGCCACCTCCAGACCCCGACGACCTCCAGGGCGACTTCCTCTCGAGCTGGCACCTGGTGCTCTACGGCGGCGTGACCGCGGTGGGTGTGTGGCTCGGCGTGGGCGCGATCCGCCACGGCCCGCGGTTCGTGGCGTCCGCCGCCTGGACCACCGCGGGCTTCCTGATGCTCGCCGTCGGCGGGGTGGCCGACGCCCTCTGGCACGCCGCGTTCGGCACCGAGGCGAACGTCGAGGCGCTGGTCAGCCCGCCGCACCTGCTCGTGTTCGGGGGCCTCGGGCTCCTGCTGACGTCGCCCATCGTGATCCTCTGGCGCCGCCCCGAGCGGCGCCTCGGCGTCGTGCCGTCGCTGGTCGCCCTCTCGTCGATGGTCACCTTCCTGCTGGTGACCTCGCTGTTCACGGGCTTCCTGTCGCCCCTCGCGAGCGGGATGAGCCTGTCGCAGGGCTACGTGGAGCCGATGGTGGGCGAGTCGCCGGTCGACTACGACCAGGTCCGCGGGCTCGGCATCGCGGCGTGGACCTCGGCGCTGCTCGTCGCCGCCCTCACCGTGCTGCTGGTCCGCTTCCGTCCCACCCGCGGGCTGGTCGCGCTCAGCATCTTCCTGTGCGGGGCCCCGGTGCTGGCCCTGAGCGACCCGCAGACGGTGCAGCCGCTCGTGATCGGCTACGCGGCGGCGGGCATCGTGGCTGAGGTGCTCCTCGCCCTGCTCGGCCGGCCCACGCTCGGTCGGGTGGGTGCGGCGGTGACGGGCGCCGCGATGAGCGCGGCGCTGTGGTCGGCGATGTTCGCCGCCCTCGCCGCCGACGGCCGCCTGCTCTGGAGCGAGGCGATGTGGGGCGGCACGATCCTGCTCTCCGCCATGGTGGGCGCCACGGTGGGGGCGCTGGTGGCGCTGCCCCTCCCCGCGCCCGACGAGGATCTCGGCCACGGGTCGCGCTGCACCTGATCGTCGCTCCGTAGGATCAGTCCATGACCGACTTCGTCGTGATCACCGGGTTGTCCGGGGCGGGTCGATCCACGGCGGCCGACGTCCTCGAGGACCAGGGCTGGTTCGTGATCGACAACATGCCCGTGTCCCTCATGCCGA
The DNA here is from genome assembly GCA_041394165.1 of Acidimicrobiales bacterium. Lineage (GTDB taxonomy): Bacteria > Actinomycetota > Acidimicrobiia > Acidimicrobiales > Iamiaceae > Aquihabitans. Next base: position 12,038 of record JAWKIT010000008.1, on the reverse strand, counting down.
AGGTGGCCGAGCTGGCGACGCAGCCCTCGTCCGCCACCGATCGGGTCGCCTTCGTCGCCGGGCTGAACGCGGCGCCCGCCGAGCTGATGCCGATGGTCGACGACCTGCGCGCCGGCGGCTCGCGCGTGCGGATGGTGTTCCTCGACGCCAGCACCGACGTGCTCATCCGTCGCTACGAGAGCAGCCGGCGCCGCCACCCGGCGTCCACCGGCGAGCTGCTGAGCAGCGCCATCGAGCAGGAGCGCCAGCTGCTCGAGCCCTTGCGCGCCGAGGCCGACGTGGTGGTCGACACCAGCGACCTGAACGTGCACCAGCTCCGCGACCGGATCCTCGAGCTGTTCGGCGACGACGACCGGGCGCCGGGCATGCAGGTCACCGTCACGTCCTTCGGGTTCAAGCACGGCGTGCCGAGCGACGTCGACGTGGTGCTCGACTGCCGGTTCCTCCCGAACCCGCACTGGGTGGACGCCCTGCGGCCCCAGACGGGCACCGACGCCGAGGTGCGCGACTACGTGCTCGGCTCCGATCTGGCGCAGCGCTTCCTCGATCGGCTCGACGCCCTGCTCGACGTGCTGCTGCCGGCGTTCGCGGCCGAGGGCAAGGCCTACCTCACCGTGGCCTTCGGGTGCACCGGGGGGCGGCACCGCTCGGTGGCCATCTCCGAGGAGGTGGCCCACCGGCTCCGCGAACGGGGCCTCGCCCCGGGCGTGCTGCACCGGGACATCGCCAAGGGAGGGTGAGCGTGGGCGCCCGAGGGGAGGCGCAGGCGGGGGCGCAGCGACCAGACGTGGTGGCGATCGGGGGAGGGCACGGGCTCTCCGCCTCGCTGCGCGCCCTGCGCCGCTACGCCGGCGCGATCACCGCCGTGGTGTCCGTGGCCGACGACGGCGGCTCGACCGGCCGGCTGCGGGCGGCTCGCCCCGACCTGCCGGCGCCCGGCGACGTGCGCAAGTGCTTGGGCGCCCTCGCCGACGACCGCGAGCCGTTCGCCGCGATCCTCGAGCACCGCTTCGACGGGGGCGACCTCGACGGCCACGCCTTGGGCAACCTGCTGCTGGTGGCCCTCGCCACCGAGCTCGGATCGTTCGACGAGGCGGTGCGCGAGCTGGGCGCGGGTGGGGGCCGTGGGCCGGGTCCTGCCCGCCACCTCGGTGCCGGTGGCGCTCGAGGCGGTGATCGCCGATGCCCCCGAGGAGCGGGGCCGTCGCGTCGTGGGCCAGGTGGCGGTGCACAACGCCTCGGGCCGCCGTCGCCTCGCCCTCCAACCGGCCGACCCGCCGAGCGACCCGGCGGTCGCCGCCGCGATCGAGGCGGCCGACCAGGTGGTGCTGGGCCCGGGATCGCTGTTCACGAGCGTCCTGGCCGCGGCGATCGCGCCCGACGTGCGCTCGGCCCTGATGCGCACGTCCGCGCAGCGGGTGCTCGTCGCCAACCTCGCCCCCCAGGTGCCCGAGACCTCGGGGTACGGCATCGACGACGAGCTGGCCGCGCTGCGCGACCACGGGGTCGAGGTCGACGTGGTGCTCGTCGACCCTCGGCGCGACGCGGCCACGGGGTCGAGCTGCGAGCAGGTGGTGGCGCCGGTGGCCGAGGCCGGGCGGGCGGTCCACGACCCGGCGCTGCTGGCCGAGGCGCTCGCCGCCCTCGTCGGCGGCCGAGCCGGCTGAGCCCCGGCCCGAGGGCCGACCTCGTTGGGCCGCCCTCGATCGGGTGGGTTAGGTTCCGAGCAGCAGAGGGGCGCACGCATCGGGCCGCCCGGCCTGGTCGCGCCGGACCACCAGAGAGGTAGCTCCACCCATGACCATCCGCGTCGGCATCAACGGGTTCGGCCGCATCGGCCGCAACTTCTTCCGGGCCGTCAAGCAGCAGGGCGTCGACATCGACTTCGTCGCCGCCAACGACCTGGGCTCGGTCGACACCATGGCCCACCTGCTGAGGAACGACTCCGTGATGGGGCGCTTCGAGGGCGACGTGAGCGTCAGCGACGACGGCATCGTCGTCGACGGCGACACCATCAAGATCCTCGCCGAGCGCGACCCGGCGAAGCTCCCCTGGGGCGACCTCGGCGTCGACGTCGTCATCGAGTCCACCGGCTTCTTCACCTCGAAGGAGAAGGCCGTGGCCCACGTCGAGGCCGGCGCGCCCCGCGTGATCGTCTCGGCGCCCGCCACCAACGCCGACGCCACCTTCGTCGTGGGCGTCAACGAGGACACCTTCGATCCGGCGAACCACATCGTCGTGTCGAACGCCTCCTGCACCACCAACTGCTTCGTGCCCATGATCAAGGTGCTCGACGACGCGTTCGGCGTCGAGAAGGGCCTCATGAACACGATCCACGCCTACACGGGCGACCAGCAGCTCGTCGACGGCCCCCACAGCGACCTGCGCCGCGCTCGCGCCGCGGCCATCAACATCGTCCCCACCTCCACGGGTGCGGCCCGGGCCACCGGCCTGGTGCTCCAGGCGATGCAGGGCAAGCTCGACGGCACCTCCCTGCGGGTGCCGGTGCCCACCGGCTCCATCACCGACTTCACCGGCGTGCTCCAGGCCGACGTGACCGTCGAGGCCGTCAACGAGGCCTTCGCCGCGGCGTCGGCCGACGGTCGCCTCGCCGGCATCCTCCTCTACTCGACCGACCCGCTGGTCTCGTCCGACATCGTCGGCACCCCGTACTCGGTCACCATCGACGGCGGCCTCACCATGGCCATGGGCAACCTGGTCAAGGTGTGCGGCTGGTACGACAACGAGTGGGGCTACAGCAACCGCCTCGTCGACCTGACGATGATCGTCGGCGCCGCCAACAAGTAGCGCGGACGGGGCTGCAGCGATGATCAACGGCGTGCCCCAGCTGGAGGACCTCGGCGACGTCGCCGGCAAGCGGGTCCTCGTGCGGTGCGACTTCAACGTCCCCATCCGCGACGGGCAGATCACCGACGACCTGCGCATCCGCGCCGCCCTGCCCACCCTCCGGTGGCTGCAGGAGCACGGGGCCACGGTCACCGCGTGCAGCCACCTGGGCCGCCCGAAGGGCGCGCCCGACCCGCAGTTCTCGATGGACCCGGTGCGGGCTCGCCTCGCCGAGCTCGCACCGGGCGTCGAGCTGCTCGAGAACCTGCGCTTCGACGCCGGCGAGACGGGCAACGACCCGGCCTTCGTCGCGAAGCTCGTCGAGGGCCAGGACCTCTACGTGAACGACGCCTTCGGGGCGTCGCACCGCGCCCACGCGTCGATCGTCGGCCCGCCCCAGACGCTGCCGTCGGCGGCGGGGCGGCTCCTCGAGAAGGAGGTCGAGGTCCTCCTCGGCGCCCGCAACGACCCCCGGCGCCCCTTCATCGCCATCCTCGGCGGCTCGAAGGTGTCCGACAAGCTGGGCGTGATCAACGCCCTGCTCGACGTGTGCGACGGCCTGATCATCGGCGGCGGCATGTGCTTCACGTTCCTGAAGGCGCAGGGCCACTCGATCGGCTCGTCGCTCTGCGAGGACGACCAGGTCGACACCTGCCGGGAGCTGCTCGCCTCCGGCGCCACGATCCACCTGCCCCACGACATCACCGGTCTCGGGGCCGGCGGCAAGATCGGCGATCCGTCGGCCGGCGGCGAGGTGCGCCAGTTCGGGCGCGACCTGCCCGACGGCTGGATGGGCCTCGACATCGGCCCGGGCACGGCTGCGGAGTTCTCCGACGTGATCGGTGACGCCCGCCAGGTGCTCTGGAACGGCCCCATGGGCGTGTTCGAGGACCCGCGCTTCGAGGCCGGCACCCGCACCGTGGCCGAGGCGGTGGCCGAGTGCCGGGGCTTCACCGTGATCGGCGGCGGCGACTCCGCCGCGGCGGCCGCCCAGTTCGGCCTGGCCGACCAGATCGACCACGTGTCCACCGGTGGCGGCGCATCGCTCGAGCTCATCGAGCAGGGCGACCTGCCCGGCCTCGAGGCCCTGCGCAACGCCCCCAACGCCCGCTGACCCTCGTCCGACCCGGACCCACCCACCCGCAACGGAGCTCGTGATGGCCGCAACCGCTCGCACCCCGCTCATCTCCGGCAACTGGAAGATGAACCACAACCACTTCGAGGCCATCCAGACGGTCCAGAAGCTGGCCTACCTGCTCCACGCCGACGACTACGAGGTGGTCGACGTGTCGGTGCACCCGCCCTTCACCGACATCCGCTCGGTGCAGACGGTGCTCGAGGCCGACGAGACCCCGATCCGCATCGGTGCCCAGCACTGCTACTTCGAGGAGAAGGGCGCGTTCACCGGCGAGGTGTCGCCGGCGATGCTCGCCAAGCTCAACGTGGAGCTGGTGATCGTCGGCCACTCGGAGCGACGGGAGATCTTCGGCGAGACCGACGAGCTGGTGAACCAGAAGGTCAAGGCGGTCTTCCAGCACGGCATGACCCCGATCCTGTGCTGCGGCGAGACGCTCGCCGAGCGAGAGGCCGACGGCGCCGAGGCGAAGGTGTCCGGCCAGGTGCGGGCCGGCCTGGCGGGGCTGAGCGCCGAGCAGGTGTCCTCGATGGTCATCGCCTACGAGCCCATCTGGGCGATCGGCACCGGCAAGACGGCCACGGCCGACGACGCCCAGGCCATGTGCAAGGTCGTGCGCGACACGGTGGCCGAGGTGGCGGGGGAGGAGGCGGCCGCGTCGGTCCGCATCCAGTACGGCGGGTCGGTGAAGGGCTCCAACGCGGCCGAGCTGATGGCCCAGCCCGACATCGACGGCGCCCTCGTGGGCGGCGCGTCGCTCGTGGCCGAGGACTTCGCCGCGATCGTGCAGTATCGCTCGCACGGCTGATCGGCCGGATCCGGCCGATCGCCGGATCCCGTCAAATCCCTGACGCCTCGTCAGGCGCCGGGCGCGCCGCCCGCTGGCTGAGCTGCATCGGCCCAGGTCAGGCGGTGAAACGGTTGTTCCAACCCGTGGTCGGCAACTCGAGGGTCATCCGGGCGACACCTGGCTTTCACGGCGATGTCGCCAAGTGCGGGTTATGGTCACCGAAGCGTGGCCTGAGAAGTGACCCAGGTCACGTAGCTCCCCCAACCCCTCATCATGGAGGTACGTCACATGCGACGAACCACGCGTGGCGCGAAGGTCGCCGCGCTCGCCTTCTCCCTCGCCCTGCTGGCCGCAGCCTGCGGCGGTAGCGACGAGGAGCCCAGCGCCGGCTCCAACGGCAGCACGGGCAAGAAGGAGGGCGGCACGGCAGCCACCGGCGAAGGCCTGCCCGAGGACACCCTGGTCGACTACCAGACGCTGTCCGCGGACAACCCGAACCACATCGACCCGGCCACCGCCGACACCCGCCAGGGCTCGCAGGTGACCGAGGTCCTCTACGACGGCCTCACCCAGGTGAACGCGGACAACGAGGTCGTCCCCGCCGTCGCCACGGAGTGGTCGGGCAACGATGACGCCACGGAGTGGACCTTCACGCTGAAGGAGGACGAGTTCTCCAACGGCGAGCCCGTCCTGCCCTCGTCGTTCAAGAAGGCGTGGGAGCGGGTGCTCAACCCCGATCTCGCCTCCACCCTCTCGTACCACCTGCTGGTCATCACCGGCGCCAACGACGTGGCCGAGGGCAACGCGGACGAGATCACGGGCGTGGTCGCCGACGACGACGCCATGACCCTCACGGTCACGCTCGACGCCCCGCTGTCGGACTTCCCGGCGGTCGTGTCGCACACCGTGTTCTCGCCGATGCCCGAGGAGGCCCTCTCGGCCACCACCGGCGACGAGATCAACGAGTGGGAGCGCGGCCTCATGATCGGCAACGGCCCCTACAAGATGTCGGAGCCGTGGAAGGACGACCAGTACATCAAGGTCGAGGCCAACGAGAACTACACGGGCGACGCCCCGAAGATCCCGAAGATCGACTTCATGATCTCCAAGGAGGTCGAGTCGGCGTACGCGGCCTTCGAGAGCGGTGAGGCCGACACCGGCTACATCCCGCCGGGCGCCTTCGCCGACGCCACGTCGACCTACAACAACTCGACCGATCCCACCTTCGGCCTGTACTACTTCGGCATCTCGTGGGAGGACGACGAGCTGGGCGGCGAGGACAACCTGGCCGTGCGCCAGGCGATCTCGCTGGCCATCGACCGCGACCGGATCAACGACCAGGTCTACGACGGCGCCCGCGACGCGGCCACCGGCGTGACCCCGCCCGGCATCCCCGGCTACGCCGAGGACCTGTGCGGCGGCTACTGCGAGTACGACCCCGATCGTGCCACCGACCTGGTGGACGAGTGGGGCAAGGCCGACAGCATGCGGCCCATCAAGCTCCAGTTCAACCTGGGCGGTGGCCACGAGGACGTGGTGTCGATCGTGGCCGAGAACCTCGAGGCCGTGGGCCTCAAGGTCGAGCAGGACCCCCGTGACGGCGAGACCTACTTCGACGAGATGAAGAAGGAGGGCGGTTGCGTGATGTGCCGGGCCGGATGGATCTGGGACTACCCGAGCTACTACAACGCGATGTACGCCCTGTTCACGTCCACGTCGATCGACGGCGACAACCTCGGCCGCTACAACTCGTCGGCCTACGACGAGAAGGCGAACGCCGCGGCCGCCGAGACCGATGAGGACGCCCGCAACGAGCTGTGGAACGAGGCGGAGAAGCAGCTCTTCGCCGACATGGCCGTGATCCCGATCAACTGGTACACGAACCAGATCGTGTACTCGGACCGGGTGGAGAACCTGGTGGCGAACGGCCTGCAGGCCGTGAACTACCCGGAGATGAGCCTGGCCGGCTGACGGCCTGACCAGCTCCGAACGCACACCGGAGGTGGGCCCCGCGGCGGCGGGGCCCACCCTCGTGCCCTCCCTCCCCTGAACGAGGTCCCCACGTGCTCGGCTACGCGATTCGACGGGTGGCGCAGGCGATCCCCGTCGTCTTCCTCGCCATCAGCCTGCTGTTCTTCCTCTTCTACGTGCTGCCCGGTGATCCGGTCACGATCATCTCGGGCGGCACCGGTCGCAACATCCCCGAGGCCACCCGCCAGAACATCGAGGAGAAGTACGGGTTCGACGATCCCATCCCCGTCCAGTTCGTCAACTACTGGAAGGGGGTGCTGACCGGCGACCTCGGCACCTCGTACCGCACGGGCACGCCCGTGTGGGAGACGGTGAAGCAGGTGGCGCCCAACAGCATCCGGTTGGCCCTGTGGGCCCTGCTGCTCGAGGCGGTGATCGGCATCGGCGTGGGGCTGGTGTCGTCGGTCAAGAGGTACTCGTTCTTCGACACGCTGGTGACGTTGACCACCACGATCGCCATGGCGATCCCCGTGTTCGTCACCGGCTACCTGCTCATCTACTTCTTCGCCATCCGGTCGTTCCAGGACGGCTGGCCGGCGTGGATGCGGATGAGATCGGGCGGAACCCCCGACGAGTGGTTCCTCTTCATCTTCCCGGCGAGCGACGATGGCTGGCGCAAGCTGATCCTGCCCGCCATCGCCTTGGCCTTCGTGCAGATCGCGGTGATCGCCCGCATGATGCGCGCCACCATGCTCGAGACGATCAACACCGACTACATCCGCACCGCGCGGGCCAAGGGGCTGACCGAGCGGGCGGTGGTGTTCCGCCACGGGTTGCGCAACGCCCTGATCCCGATCGTGACGCTGATCGGCCTCGACTTCGGCACCCTCGTCGGCGCCGCCGTGCTCACCGAGACGGTGTTCTCGTACAACGGCATGGGCTCGGCGATCGTGAAGGCCGCGCAGCTGCGCGACGTGCCCGTCGTGCTCGGCCTCACCATGGTCGTGGTGATCGTGTACCTGTTCGTCAACCTGCTGATCGACCTGAGCTACGGCATGCTCGATCCGCGCATCCGCTACGAGGACTGAGCGATGACCGCGATCCAAGAGGAGCTCGAAGCCGACGCGGAGCTGGTGCACGAGGGCGGCGACTCGGCCGACCCGAGCGGCTTCGCCGACGTCTGGAAGCGCTTCAAGCGCAACAAGCTCGCCGTGGTGGGCCTGGTGATCATCGGCCTGCTCGTGTTCTGCGCCCTGTTCGCCCCGCTGATCGTGAAGCTCGAGTCCGCCATCGGCGGGGTCTCGAAGCTCGATCCCGAGGTGGGCACCAGCCCGGCGCGGCTCCCTCCGAGCGCGCAGCACTGGTTCGGCACCGACAAGACCGGCCGCGACCTGTTCGCCCGGGTGATCTACGGGGCGCGCATCTCGCTGCTCGTGGGCTTCTCGTCGGTGATCCTGGCCACCACCATCGGCGTCGTGCTCGGCGCCGCCGCCGGCTACTACGGCAGGTGGATCGACTCGCTCGTGATGCGCACCACGGACGTCGCGCTCGCCCTGCCCTACATCGTGCTGGCCATCGCCCTGGTGGTGGTGTTTGGGCGCAGCCTGCTCACGATCATCCTGGTGCTGGGCGCGCTCGGGTGGATGAGCGATGCCCGGATCTTCCGATCATCGATCATCCAGCAGAAGAGCCTCGAGTACGTGGAGGCGGCCAGAGCCATCGGGTGCTCGGACCGGCGCATCATCGCCCGGCACCTGGTGCCCAACTCCATCCAGCCGGTGATCGTGTACGCCACCCTCGGCATCGGCACCGCCATCCTCTCCGAGGCGGCGCTGTCGTTCCTCGGCGTCGGCGCCGTGGAGCCCACGCCGTCGTGGGGGCTGATGATCAACCACGGTCGGGCCGCGCTGCGCTCGGATCCGCACCTGCTGTTCTTCCCGGCCGCGTTCCTGGCCATCACGATCGTGGCGTTCACGGCGGTGGGCGACGGCCTCCGCGACGCCCTCGACCCGAAGCTGAAGCGATGAGCGCGACGACCGACGAGAGCGCGCCGACCGAGGTCGCGGCCGGCCCGTCGCCGGCGCAGGCGGCCACCGATCCGGTGCTGGTGGTGGAGGACCTGCGGGTCCACTTCGAGACCGATGCCGGGACGGTGAAGGCCGTCGACGGCATGTCGTTCGCCATCGGCGCCGGCGAGACGGTGGCCCTGGTGGGGGAGTCGGGCTCGGGCAAGTCGGTGACCGGCATGAGCCTCATCGGCCTGCTGCCCAAGCCCGTGGCCCACACCACCGGGTCGATCCGCTGGAAGGGCCAGGAGCTGGTGGGCGCGTCGGACGACGTGATCCGCAAGGTGCGCGGTCGGGAGATCTCGATGATCTTCCAGGACGCCCTCACCGCCCTGAACCCGGTGCTCACCGTGGGGCGGCAGATCTCCGAGATGGTCCGGGTGCACCTGGGCGCGTCCAAGCGCGACGCCCGGGCTCGGGCGATCGAGATGCTCGAGGCCGTGGGCATCCCGGAGCCCAGGAAGCGCTTCGACCAGTACCCCCACGAGTTCTCGGGCGGCATGCGCCAGCGGGCGATGATCGCCATGGCGATCTCGTGCGACCCGCAGCTGATCATCGCGGACGAGCCCACCACCGCCCTCGACGTGACGGTGCAGGCCCAGGTGCTCGAGGTGCTGGCCGAGATCCAGGAGCGCACGGGCGCTGCGGTGATCCTCGTGACCCACGACCTCGGCGTGGTGGCCGGCGTCGCCGACCGGGTGATGGTCATGTACGCCGGGCGCCAGGTGGAGACCGCCGCCACCGACGACGTCTTCTACCGGGGCCGGCACCCCTACACGGTGGGGCTGATGGCCTCGGTGCCCCGCGTCGACCGCGACGGCGTGGTGGCCGATGACGACGGCACCGGGCGGCTCAAGCCCATCGACGGCCAACCGCCGTCGCTGCTGCACCCGCCGTCGGGCTGCTCGTTCCACCCGCGCTGCGAGCTGCGGGGCATGCCGTCGCCGTGCGGGACGGTCGATCCGCCGCTGCTCGAGGTGGCACCCGGCCACTGGTCGGCCTGCCACTTCGCCGACCGGCTGATCGAGCGGGCCACCGAGACCGGCAGCGACCTGGCTGCGGTGGCTGCGGCCATCGAGGCGCAGGCCGGCGACCCCGAGGCCGAGGCGGCGGCGAACCGCATCGCCGAGGCCGCCGGGATCGAGGAGGACCCGTCGTGACCGCCACCGAGCCCACTCCGTCGTCGCCGGCCGAGCCGCTGCTGCGCGCCGAGCACCTGGTGAAGCACTTCCCGGTGCGCTCGTCGGTCGTGCGGCGCACCGTCGGCCAGGTGCAGGCTGTGAGCGACGTCAGCTTCGACGTGCACCGGGGCGAGACCCTCGGGCTGGTGGGGGAGTCGGGCTGCGGCAAGTCCACCACCGGGCGGATGCTGCTGCGGCTCATCGAGCCCACCTCGGGCAGCGTCACCTTCGACGGCATCGACGTGGTCAACCAGCCGCGCAAGGACATGCGCAAGCTGCGGCGGCGGATGCAGTTCGTGTTCCAGGACCCGTACGCGTCGCTCGATCCTCGCATGAAGGTCCGCGACATCATCGGCGAGGGGCTAAAGGTCCACGACCTCTGGGACGACGGCGCCGAGGACCGCATCGCCGAGATCATGCGTACCGTGGGCCTGAAGGCCGAGCACGCCGGGCGCTACCCCCACGAGTTCTCCGGTGGCCAGCGCCAGCGCATCGGCATCGCCCGGTCGCTGATCCTCGAGCCCGAGCTGATCGTGCTCGACGAGCCGGTGTCGGCGCTCGACGTGTCGATCCAGGCGGGCGTGGTGAACCTGCTCCAGGACCTCCAGGAGCGGCTCGATCTGGCCTACCTGTTCATCGCCCACGACCTGTCGGTGGTGCGCCACATCTCGGACCGGGTGGCGGTGATGTACCTCGGCAAGATCGTGGAGATCGCCACGCGCGACCAGCTCTACGGGGCGCCCTCGCACCCGTACACGCAGGCCCTGCTCTCCGCCGTGCCGGTGCCCGACCCGCACGCCGAGCGCGAGCGGCGCCGGATCGTGCTCGAGGGCGACGTGCCCAGCCCGCAGGACCCGCCGTCGGGTTGCCGGTTCCGCACCCGCTGCCCCAAGGCGCAGGACATCTGCGCCAACGAGGAGCCGGCGCTCGTGGAGCGGGGCCAGGGCCACCCGGTGGCCTGCCACTTCGCCGAAGCGCCAGTGCAGATCGGCTCGCCGGGCTGATCGGCGCCGCCGCCGGCGATGCTCCTGGTGGGCGCGCCGCTCGCTAGCATGGTCCAGCCCCTGGTCGCAGGGGCTCCGCAGTCGAAAGGTCCACCGTGGTCCTCGCCCTGGTCATCCTCCACGTCATCACGTCGGTCACGATGCTCGTGCTCGTGCTGCTCCACAGCGGCAAGGGCGGCGGCCTGTCCGACATGTTCGGTGGTGGCATGGGGGCGGCGGCGCAGGGCTCCACGGTCGTGGAGAAGAACCTCGATCGCATCACCGTGGTGGCGGCGCTCGTGTTCCTCTTCACCACGCTGGCGCTCGGCCTGCTGATGTCGACGCCGACCTGACCGGTCGGCTCGCCTCACCCCTTCACGTACGACCGCTTCTCGGACACCAGCCCGTCGCGCACGGCGAACAGGTCGACCCCGCGCACGTGGCCGTCGCCCCAGTCGTAGCGCCAGGTCTGCACCACCCGGTCATCCGCGGCCACGAACGTGCTCTCCACGGTGAAGGTGGCGCTCACGTCGTCGAAGATGGCCTGCCACGCGGCGCGGATGGCGTCGTGGCCGTGGTGCTCGGCGCCGTCGGGTGCCGGCCCGGTGGCGTCGAAGAGGGCGTCGGGGTGGACGAGGGCCATGGTGGCGTCGAGGTCGTGGTTGCCCCACGCTTCGCCGAAGCGGGTGACGACATCGATGGCTGCGGAGGTGGGTGCGTCGGCCATCGGACCATGGTCCCACCGCGGCGCCCCGCCTGCTCGTGAGCGCTCGATCGCGTTTCGTGGCGGGGCGCGGGGCTGGGCTAAGGTGACCGCCCGGCCGGGTCACCGGCCAGCCACGTCGGAGTGGCGGAATTGGCAGACGCGCTAGCTTGAGGGGCTAGTGCCCTTAGGGGCGTGGGGGTTCAAGTCCCCCCTCCGACACCAGGTTTCTAGCAAGAACGCCCAGGTCAGAGCACCTGGGCGTTTGCGCGAAACGGCACGAGATTCCTTTCGGGTCACAACGGGGTCACAAGCACACCGATGAATCACGCTGCATCTCGTACGCCGGATGCTGGTTCAAG